>JBHGBD010000015.1:0-103031 GCA_041946825.1 Terriglobia bacterium
GCGGCTGAAGCCGCTGCCGTGAAGACATCGGTTCGGCCCCGATAAATCGGGGCCCTGACAAGGGATTAAACCGGGTTTGGTAACAGCTTCTAGTAGAAGAGGTATTTCCGCCAGCGCTCATCCGAGCTGCCCATCATGCGCATGAGTTGGCGGCTGGTGTGAAGGGTGAATGGCCGGGGCGCACGCAACAGGCGCAACCCCGACTCTTCCGGCAGACGGTCGCCTTTCAGGTTGTTGCATCGGTGGCAGCAGGCGACGAGATTGTCCCAGTCAGTGTGTCCGCCGCGCGAGCGCGGGATGACGTGGTCGAGGGTCAGGTCGGCGGCAGGAAACACGCGCCCGCAGAACTGGCAGGTGTGCCGGTCACGCAGCAGGATATTCTTCCGCGAAAGAGCGCGCGTCTGGTACGGAATGCGGTGGAAGGTGATCAGCCGGATGACGGAGGGCATCCGAAACGCCATGCGCGTGGCGTGCACGTAACCGCCATTCACCTCTTCGGTGGTCGCGACGCCTTTCAACACCAGCACAATGGCCCGGCGCACGGCGGTGACGTTGATGGGCTCGTAGGTGGCGTTCAACACGAGCACCGGCATCTGCAGCAGTCGTTGGTTATCCTCCGACATCGGAATATCCCTCGAAGAGCCCGCGGCCCTCCCTGAATTACATTATCGCGTTGGGGGCGCGAAACCGTCAACTATCGGGCCGTCATTACCCGCGCCGGAATCCCCAAACTGCGGCGTGGCGCGAGCCAGGGTCAAGGCCGCCACCACGCCTGCGCCCGCGTGTTTCAAAGCCGTCGCGCACTCCGACAGCGTCGCGCCCGTGGTCATGACGTCGTCCACCAGAACGAGGGCGCGATCTCGAACTCGTGCCGCGTCGGAAACGGCGAAAACTCCGCGCACATTCTCGCGCCGCTCCCTTAAACTCAGCCCGGTCTGCGGCGGCGTGGCGCGAGTACGGCGCAAGATGCGCCCCTCGACCCGCGGCGCGCCTCCGACGGGCCTTTTCCCCAGCGCCGCGCTCAGACCCCTGGCCAGCAAATGCGCTTGGTTGAATCCGCGCTCGCGCTCGCGGCTGGAGTGGAGCGGCACGGGCACGAGCCATATCGGATCACTTCCGACGGCTTTTTCCAGGTCGTCCCATGCCGACGCCATCAACGCTCCCAGGCGCGTGCCCAGCCGTTCACGCCTTTGGAATTTCAGCAGCAGGATCGCGGCGCGCAAGTTTCCTCCGTAGACCCCGTAGCTGCGCGCGCAGTCGAACCCATATTCTTCCTGGCGGCAGAGGCCGCACATCCCCGGCTCAAAGTCGAGCGCGAACGCCGAAGCAAACGGCAGGCCGCAGCGCGCGCAAGCGGGGCCGCTCCAGGGTTCCAGGCTCTCCCAGCAGGCGTGGCAGATGCCGGTCAGGCAAGGCTCGCAGAGCTCTTGCCTGCATAGTGAACAGCATGACGGAAAGACTACTGAAAACAAACTACCGGCAAGTTCTTGTGGGAGGGCGGGCAGCGGACTCGCAGGCTCCGTGGAAGGGAAGACGAACCTCGCTTTTCTCCTGGCTACAGAAGGCCCTGTTCCTGTTTCTCCTGGCATTCGATGCAGTGCCGGGCCCAAGGCACTGCTTCCAGGCGCTTCACCTGGACTTCCTCCTGGCAGGCCACGCAGAGCCCGTAGGAGCCGCTCTTAAGGCGCTCCAGGGCATCGTGGACCAGTTGCAGGATGCGCCGATTGTCATCACTCTGGTGGAAAAGAAACTCTTTGGTGTAGGAATTGGCAGCTTTGTCGGCAATGTCCTGGGTGGTGTCCTCATCGATCTGACGACCATCCTGCTCGGACTTCGAAACCTGGCGCAGCAATTCTTCCTGCTTGGCGAGCAAACGCTTCTTGTAGATTTCCGCTTTCTTCTTGTCCATGACCTACCTTGTCGGCGCAGCCGGGGATTCGTAAACGTACCATTTTAAGAACGACCCTCCAAGCTGTCAAGGTTAACCTCGCTCGAATCCCGGCGCGCCGATTCCCTTCCGGCCGGTTTCACGCCCTCCATCCTTGATGCCCGTCAAGCGTTGCGAGTTGTTTGAACCGCGGTGAGACGATTGGGAAGAACTTCCCGCCGGGAGAGCCCGCCGCCCGTGAGCGGTGTGAACCCATCTTGCAGCGAGGGGGGTGCTATCCGGCCTTTTCCTGGCAACGCCGCCGCAGCGCCGCGTGCAGCCGATCGCGCGTTGAAGTGGGGAGCTGGAAAAGCTCTCCGTCACAATAGAGCTCGATCGTCTTCCGGCACGAATCGAAGACGACCTCGCAGTGATGGCAGTCGCGCAGATGCTGCTCGAGCGTGCGCTTCAGCTCGGGGTCGATTGCGCCGTCCAGGTAGTTTGAAATCTGTTCCAGGCATTCGGTACAGTGCACTTGGTTTACCCTCGCTTAAAGACCTGACTTAATTCTTCACGTAATTGCAGGCGCGCGCGGAAGAGCCGCGCCTTGACCGCGCCTTCCGTCAGCCCCAGCAACTGCGCCGTTTCCTGCGTCGACAGCCCCTCCACATCGCGCAACAGGAAAACCGCGCGGAAGCCGGGCGAAAGTGATTGCGCGGCCTTCTGCAGAATCGTCTCAATCTCCGCCTGCTTGTACTGCTCCTCGGGATTCGGTTTCCAGTCGGCGAACTCGCGCGGCAGAACCTCGCCTTCTTCGCCCGTGGCGTCCTCAATGGGCACGGACTTGTCGGCGCGTTGCTTGCGCAGCTTCATCAAGCCTTCGTTGATGGCGATGCGCACCAGCCACGTATAGAAGCGCGAATCCTCGCGGAAGTCGGGAAGATGCAGGAAGGCCTTGAGGAACGCTTCCTGAAGGACATCCTCGGCGTCTTCGGGGCTGCCCGTCAGGTTCAAGCCGAGGCGGTAGATCTTGTTTTCATAACGGTTGACGAGCTCCTCGAAGGCCGGATAACTCCCCGCCTTCGCCTCCGTCACCAACACGGAGTCATCTTTGCGCTCGGCAACCTGCGGCAATTCCGCCATGCGTACTCCGATTGACTGTGCGGCGACACACTCCGCGTCCCGGATAGCTCAGCAGCCAGGTTGGTTAGCGAATGGCTCAGGAAACACAACCGACTTCCAACTATTCGATGCCGCCGGCGCAACTTGGTTACGGTTCGTCGACCGCCCCCGCGACTCCGAGGACGAAGCCAACAACGCGTATCGAATCTTGCCTGCTTTCAGGCTCATTTTCGGACCTATCGAACACATTCTAAAGGTGATATCCGCAGCAGGTTCGTTTTCCTGGCCAAAGCTAACAAGTCATTTGTTTTCAATGCGATACGAAATTCCCAGGGCAAAAAACACCTATATAAGGCCTGACTCGCTCACTTTCCTCTTCGCCTCCGCCTTATGGCCCCTTCACGGCTCATTTCACAGATCCCTCACCGAGGCCGTTCCGCCGCTGCCGTCGAAACTTGTGTTCAACCGCCCCGCACCCTCCGCCGCACGTTCCCCCACCGGCTGAAAAAGCGACTACAACTATAGACTAGATTCCGTCAAGTGTCAAGCGTCATTGTGGGCCGGCGATTCATCCCCTTTTAGACTGCCAAGACACGAGAAAGGCCCAACCAAGAACAAGTCAAAGAGAATCGACTAAGGGTGGCGGTAGCCGTAGCAAACGTCTAAACCGCTGATAATTATCATAGCGGAGGCTGGTAACCGCCACTTCCGTTTTGATAATGGCTCTTCTTCGCTCGACGGCATCCGTCGTCTCCTCAAAAGCCCAAACGTGGCCAGCTGGACGGGCTTCCACTGAAGGCGTCGCTTGCAGAGCGAAACACTCAGTCCGGCACGACGCGGAAGCCGTATGCTAGGATAGCTGGTTCGCGACAAATTCGTAAGGGCAAACAAGGAAACTAAATGTAATGCTCATCACTCCGCGCGAGCCATTCAGCTTCGCACACACGCTGAGATTCATTCTCAGCCCGCCGGCGCTTTTGAACGGCCGCAAATTCGCTCCCCTGCTCGACCATTTTGAGGAGGGCGAATATCGCCGCGTCGAAGACATCGACGGCCAGCCGACGCTCTACGGAGTGCGCGAAGAGCCGCACGGCAGCGCCACGCGCTTGCGCTTGCGCGTTTTGGCGGGGCCGGCCACGCCGCCCGCGATGCAGCGAATCACTAACATGGCCGAGCGTCAGTTCGCGGCGAACCTGGATCTTAATTCCTTCTATCGCCTGGCTGCGTCGGATCCGGTGCTCGCGAAGCTGACCACGCACTTTTGCGGCATGAGGATTCCGCAGTCAGCGAACATATTCGAGACGCTGGTTTCAGCGATCATCGAGAAGCAAGTCAATCTGAGCTTCGCGCATCAGGTGAAGAAGGCGCTGATTGAAACTTACGGGCAGCATGTGGAATTCGAAGGTCGCCGGTACCACGCTTTCCCGGAGCCCGCGGCGCTGGCCATCACGACGCCGCGCCAGTTGCGGCGAATTCAAGTTTCGGGCCCCAAGGCGCGCTACATCATCGCCATCTCGCGAGCGGTGCTCGATGGCAGCCTCGACCTCGAGGGACTGCGCGCGCTGGATGCCGCCGCGGCCGACGCGAAGCTTCAACAGCACAAGGGGGTCGGATCCTGGACGGCGCAGTACATCGGGCTCCGCGCCCTGGGCCATCTGGACTGCCTGCCCGCCGCCGATGTCGGATTGCAGAGAGCCATCCAGCGCTTTTACGGACTGCGCAAGCAGCCCACGCCGGCGCGCGTCGAAAAGCTGGCGCGCCGCTGGGCCGGCTGGCGCAGCTACGCGACGTTCTATCTCTGGCTGACCTTCTGGGAAAACGCCGAATGGAAATCACGATTGGCGGAGGAATTGCGCGTGCAACGCCGACGTAGCGCCTTGTAGCGGCGGTGTCTTACCGCCGGCCGCTTCTCGGCCACGTCTTCGGTAGGGAGGAAAGGCGGCGATGAGGACATCGCCGCGACAGCGCGACGCGCAATCGGTCATTGACTAAATTGGCCGGGGAACATAAGATTTCATCGGCAGAAAAAACTCCCCTTTCATGATTGGGTCAACCGTCTCGCACTATCGCGTGGTCGACAAGTTAGGCGGCGGGGGCATGGGTGTGGTCTTCAAGGCTGAAGACACGCGCCTGGGCCGCAACGTCGCGCTGAAGTTTCTGCCCGAAGAGTATTCGCAGGACCGGCAGGCGATCGAGCGCTTCCAACGCGAGGCGCGCGCCGCTTCCGCGCTCAGCCATCCCCACATCTGCACCCTTTACGACATCGGCGAACACGAAGGCCGGCACTTCATCGCCATGGAGCTGCTGGAAGGCCAGACGTTGAAACACCTGCTCTCCACGCAGCGGCTGATGGTCGAGCGCCTGCTCGAAATCGGCATCGACGTCGCGGATGCGCTGGTGGCGGCGCACGCCAAGGGGATCGTGCATCGCGACATCAAGCCGGCCAACATCTTCATCATGCAGCGCGGCGATGCCAAGATTCTCGACTTCGGCCTGGCGAAGCTGGCGGCGAAGCGCGAACGCGTGGCGGAAGCCGTGGGCGCTTCGGCGACTGAAACCCTGGACCAGAACCTGACCAGCCCGGGCGCGGCGCTCGGCACCGTGGCCTACATGTCGCCCGAGCAGGCGCTGGGCCAGGAAGTGGACGCGCGCTCCGACCTCTTCAGCTTCGGCGTGGTGCTCTATGAAATGGCGACGGGGCGCCAGGCATTTTCGGGGAGCACCTCGGCGGCGATTTTTGACGCTATTCTGAACCGCGCCCCGGCCTCGCCCGTTCGGACCAATCCCGATACGCCGCCCGAGCTCGAGCGCGTCATCAACAAGGCGCTCGAAAAGAACCCCGAGCTGCGTTATCAAAGCGCCGTCGAAATTCTCGCCGACTTGAAGCGCCTGAAGCGCGACACCGATTCGGGCCGCGCCGCGGCGGCCGGGCCCCGCGAGGTCGCGGCCCAGCCGCACGCCGAGAAGTCCGTCGCCGTCCTCTATTTCGAAAATCTCAGCGGCGCCAAGGATGACGAATATTTCCGCGACGGCATGACCGAGGACATCATCACCGAGCTTTCCAAGGCCAAAGACTTGAAGGTCTTCTCCCGCCCCACGATTTTGAATTATCGCGATAAACCGACCACCGCCAAGCAAATCGGGCAGGAATTGAACGCCTCGCACGTGCTGCAGGGCAGCATCCGGCGCGCCGGAAACCGCATCCGCGTCACCGCGCAGCTCATCGACACGCGCACGGATTTCCCCCTCTGGGCGGAGCGTTTTGACCGCGAGATGCAGGACGTTTTCGAGCTCCAGGACGAAATCGCGCGCAGCATCACGCAGGCGCTGCGCGTGGCGCTTTCCCCCCAGGAAGAAAAGGCCATCGCGCAGAAGCCCACCGAAAACGCCCAGGCCTACGATTATTTCCTGCGCGGGCGGAGCTTCGCGCGGCGCGGCACGCGCGCCGACCTGGAATTCGCCCTGCAGATGTTCGAGAAAGCCGTTTCGATGGATCCCGGCTTCGCCCTGGCCCACGCCGGCATCGCCCACACCTGCGCGCTCTTCCACTATTTCCACGAGCCGCAAGCCAGGTGGATTCAGAAAGGCCTTGCCGCCTGCGAGCGGGCGCTCAAGATCGATTCGCAGATCGCGGAGGGATTGGCTGCCCGCGCCCTGATCGCCTACGCCCAGGGTAAGCACGACGAGGCCATCAACTTCGCGCGCCGCGCCATCGACCGGAAGCCCGATTGCGAGGGGGCCTATTACGCCCTGGGCCGCGCCTTGTTCCAGGCCGACCGCCTGGACGAGGCGGCGGAACTGGCCGAGCGCGCCGTCAAGGCCAGCGGCGACGATTACAACGTTTATGTTCCCTACGAACTGGCCTTGAGCCGGCTGGGGCAGAAGGATGCCGCCGGCCGTCTGCGCGAGCAACATATCCGGACGCTTGAACGCCAACTCGAGACCGTCCCGGATGACGTCCGCGCGCGTATCCTGCTGGCGGGAAACTATGCTTCGGTCGGAAACGAGGAGGGCGCCACGCGCGAACTTCGCCGGGCGGTCGCGTTGCGCCCTGAAGACCCCAACGTCCTCTACAATGCCGCCTGCACGTACGGCATCCTGACCAAGAAATCTGAAGCGCTGGACCATCTCAAGAAGGCCTGGGAAGCCGGCTACGTCAATCTGGAATGGGCGGCGCGCGACCCTGACCTCGCCTGTCTCCACGATGATCCGGAGTTTCGCCGCCTGATTGGCGCCGTGGAGTAGCCATGGCGCGACGCGGGAGCGACCGACTCACCAAACCATTTCTGCAACACACTCGACACGTGCTGGGCGAAGTATATCTGCCCCGCATCGCGCGCTGCCTGGCGCTGCTTTCGGAGAAGGAAGTCTGGTGGCGGCCGCACGCCACGTCCAATAGCGTCGGCAATCTTGTGCTGCATCTCGAGGGAAACGTGCGGCAGTGGATCATTGCCGGCGTGGGCGGCGCGCCCGACCGCCGCCAGCGTGATACAGAGTTCGCGGCCCGAGGCCCCCTGCCCCGCCGAGAGTTGGTAGGCCGGCTGCGCAAGACGGTTAACGAAGCCTGCCGTATCGTCGCTCGGGCCACGCCGAAGGACCTTGCCCGCCCCCGCATGATTCAAGGCTACCGCGTGACCGGCTTCCAGGCCCTCTATCACGTCACCGAACACTTCGCCTACCACGCCGGCCAGATCATTCTCATCACAAAAATGAGGCGGCGGCGGGACCTGAAGTTCACACACCTTCCCAAACAGCAGCCGCAGCCGGCACGAGTGCGGCGGCTCCCTGCCATCTGAGCTAGGTTCTTACAGAACATTGCAGCCGGAGGAGAATTCTCCGTGATCTCCGTGCGTCTCAGGCTTGAACACAGAGGGCACGGAGGGTCTCTGTGATCTCTGTGTTGACATCCTTTTTTCCACAGAGAACACGGAGACCGAAGGTTGCTTAATCAAGCTGATGGATCTGGCGCGCCTTGACCACCAGCGTGCCGGCAGGAATTGCAACGCCGTTAATCGTGGTGGCCCCGGTCTGGTAGAAGGGCAACCCTCTCACCAGAAGCGTGGCTCGCGGAGTGATGTCGGCCAAACCCAGGAGGTTCAGATAGGCGGTGTTACTGTTGGCAAAGACTAGGATGGGCGACCCGGCGAGCAAGGTCGCATCGGGAGCCAACCAGAATGCTCCGCTCCGGCCATCGTTGCCAAGCTGGGCGATGGAACTGAGGCTGCCCTGGATGGTCTGAAGCTTCAGGAAGATGGAACTGGCGTCCACAGTCGTCGGCTGGTCAGTCACCACGGTGTAGACACCGTTGACAATCAGCTCCTGCCCGACCGTGATCGCCTTGGCGTCAAAGGGCAGGGCGGGGTCGAAGTTGGTGGGCCGCGCGGAGAACTGCATCGTCGTCTCCGGCAGGACATTAACCGTCACCACCGAGTCGAGCGGGACGGTCGTGCTGACGTCGGGTTCCTCTTCGCGCACATAGAAACGGAACTGCGTGACGTTCCCGGCGTCGTCCTTCGCGACCGACAGCACCACGCCCAGGAAAGCGAGCTTCTTTTCTTCCACGACCGCGCGGTCTTCCAGTTCCACGACGTCCGCGACGACGTTGCCATTCTTGTCGATCATGGCGCCCACTTCCGCCACCCGGCCGGTCTCAAGCAAATTGAGCGCCGCTACACCGTAGAGTTGGGTGGTGGAAACAAAATTGACCGACAGAGCCGGGCCGCTTCCCGCAAGCAATTGCAGGTTTATTGACCCGATGAAATTCCCGCCGATGGGAAAGGGCTGTACGCTGCGTACGAATCCCACCAGGTCGTCAAACACGCCAAAGCCCTGCGTATCGCTGGCCACCACCGGAGTCGCCTTGAAGGTCGGGGTGACGTCGCCGGTCACCTGCCCCTCCGCGTCCACCTGAATGGACCGGAGCATGTCGAGATCCAGACGCAGGGCATTAACCTGATTCTTCACCAGGGAGAAGCCAGGCTGGATGGGGATTTGCGGCGTCGAAGTCGAGAGTTTTACGGGTATCTTCTTGATGGGCGGGTCGCTCGTGGGATCGTAAACGACCAGTTGCCCCGAGGAGATGCCAAGGTCAACCCGCTCGTAATCCACCGCCGCCACGCTGGCCAGGTCGAGGATGGTGGAGAAATCGCGGAGGGCGGCGAAATCCACCTGCTTCCGGCACAAGGCCGAGGCGCTGGCCGGGCATACGGTGACCGTATTGTCGACGCCGGTTTGCTTGAGGGTGATCGCCGTGACGTTGGCACGAAAAGACAGCACATCCGATACCGGAGTGTCGCCCAGGAAAGTGTAAAGCGCGCCTCGCTCGATGGGCTTGATGGTCGGCCCGTTGCCACCGCCGCAGCTCAAAAAGGTCGCCGCGCATAGCCCCAAAGCCAGCCCAACCATGAGCTTCCGTTTGAGCATCATTTCTCCCTGCGAACCTGATCCCGCCTCGCGACCGATCGGCTGCCAGTCTCGACGCGAATTGAGGAGCCTTCTCGGTCTGATGATGAAAGGCCGGTTTCGGGTTTCCTCTTCTCCCTCCCCGCCCGGCGGCCAAAAACCCGCCTCTGCCAAAATATAGTGAATCACCCGAATTAGGCAAGAAGGAAGCGTGACCCGGAGGAACCCAAGCTGACCTCTGTCAGGGGTATCCCACATCGTGGGCTTCGGTCCCACGCTCCGCGGCCAATTCCAACGCGAAATGGATCTAGCCTATCCGCTTTTCTCGCGGTCTTCGACCCACGCGGCAGACCCGGCATCCCACCCGCTGATCGGCACCGCATTTCACGAAGGGGGCTGAGGCGACTTTCGGTCGCTCTCGCCGCGACGGCATGACCGACTCCAGATGACTGATAACTATACTACGGATATACGATAGATAAATCCCTCAATCAGTTCTTGACCATCCCTCAGGATCGGCGTAAGAACGGGATCAGAGCATTCATCCGCACTCTTAGCTGCTTACTTCTTTCGGGAGAAACGCATAGCGCCGGTCATCCCCGCGAAGGCGGGGGCCCGGCACTACAGGGCGGGCGCCCACCAGGAGCGCCCCTACAAATATTTTTCGGAAAAACGCCGCGCGTGTCCGTGTAAGAGAAGCAGAACGATCTTCAGACCGAACCCAGGATACGGTTGGGCCCGGCCGCAGAAATTGGGAGGGCAATCCCCATGACCAGCTTCCGAAAGTTCCGAGGACTTCTCGTTCTCTTCTTCCTCTCTTCCATCTTCTTGGTGACGGCCGCCCCGCCAACCGCGCAGGCGCAGGACGTGATCGTCACTCAGGCAATCCCCGACCAGGCCCCACAGGGAATGGTCAGCCTGAACGTTCAGGTGAAAGGCAACGGCTTCAAGAAAGGCGCTATCGCCAAGTGGCTCGTTACCGGCAGCGAGACCGACACCGGTGGCGTGACGGTGAATTCGACGGCCTTCGTGAATTCCAATGAACTGCTGGCCAATATCACGATCGCGGGCGAGGCGCAGACGGAGAAGAAGTACGACATCAAGGTGACGCTCACTGGCGGTCGCACGGGCAAAGGCATCGAGCTCTTCAGCGTCATCAAGAAGGGGAGCACGGGCTGCACCGCGCCAACACCGATCTTGGCCGCGCCGTGGAGTTGCCTCTTGCCGGGAGCTTCAGGTTGCCAGGACACGACGTTTGGCAACGACGGCCTCGTCATCACCAACACGTCTGGAAGTTTGCCGACGATGAACGACATCGACATCGCGAAAGCGGTGGCGATACAGAGCGACGGCAAACTCATCGTTGCAGGTGGCTCTCGGGACACAGCTGGGTTGAACAACATGGCAGTTGTTCGATACACCCCTGATGGCACGCTCGATCTCAGCTTTGGAACAAACGGTATCACGAGGCTTTACGACCCCTACGCATGGGCGCGGACAGTTGCGATCCAGTCCGACGGAAAGATCATCATGGCAGGTGGCTCGCGAATTGCCCGCTTGAATCCCGACGGAACCTTTGACACCAGTTTCGGGAGTGGGGGTGTCGTCGTGACAACTTTTCCGTCCGGTCGGAAAGGCAAACCCGGCCAAATGCTGGACATGTCTATCAGCGAGTTCGTCATCCAGAGCGACGGAAAGATTGTTTTGGTTGGAACAACATCATGGATCGGCTGGGCGATACAGCGCCTGAATCCCGGCGGCACGTTGGACCCGACATTTGGCACCGGAGGAAGGTTCGCGCCGCAAGTTAATGGTGGCAGCGTTGCTGCCGTGGCACTTCAGCGCGTGCAGGTAGGAGAAGCCATTGAGGAGTGGATTCTTGCGGGAGGTTCTCTGATGCCGACGTCGTGGCCCAACGAAGACAACGACTTTGGCGTCATGCGCTTAACGCCCTCAGGAAGCCTCGACACAACCTTCGGCCCATCAGGGACCGGAATGACGATGACCGACTTCTGCGGCAATACCGATCATATCGAGGGACTGGCCCAGGACGCCGCGGGTAATATCATCGCTGGTGGAGTCTCCAACTTGGGTGGTCCGTGGAATTACGCCGTAGCAAGGTATTCGCCGAACGGAATTCTTGACGCTACATATGGCGACCCCGACTCGGGGACGAACCAGCCAGGTAGGACAATCGTCAGCTTGATGGCGGGGGATTCCAACCCCCACGGACTGTTGCTCCAAACTGACGGGAAAGCCATCGTGACTGGCAGCGCCGCCAACCAGAACTACTTTGGCTTGGTGCGGTTCCATATCGATGGCACGCTCGACACAACGTTCGGGTCGGGGGGAGTAGTCGTTACCGACTTTGGACCAGGCGGGGAGTATGCATATAAGGGGGTGATCCAGTCCGACGGCAAGATCGTCGTTGTGGGTACCGTCGACACCAACGGCACGGGCTACAACTTCGGCGCGGCCCGCTATTGGCCGTAGGGGCAGGCTCTGCACCCTCACCCCTGCCCCTCTCCCGAAGGGCGAGGGCGAGAGGCAAAAGTACTTGGCCCTCCCCCGCTGGGAGAGGGTGGCCCCGACGCGTCGGGGACGGGTGAGAGGAGGCAGCGCCTGTCCCTGCCCAGCAGAGACGCCCGAGGGCGGCGTCTGCGGCGGGAGACACCCCATGGGGCCGTCGCTACCTTGGACTCCTCCTAGACCTCAAGGCTCTTCAGGTAAGGGACGCTGGCTTTCATCATTTCCAGATTCATTTCGACGAAGTAATTCTTGACGCCGCCGGTCTTTGCCGCGGTGAAGATCTTCCTCCAGTCGAGCGTGCCCTGCCCCACCGGAACGATCTTCCGGGTCTTGGCCGACCAGCCCTGAACGTGCATCGAAACGAAGCGGCCCGGGTATTTGGTGAAATACTCCGCCGCGTCGAACCCTTGGGCGATCGTGGAGACCTGGAACTGGAAATGAACAAGTTTCGCGTCGAGGAGTTTGAGCAGCAAGTCGTAGGTCCGCTGGCCGTTGACCGTGGAGACTTCAAAATCTTCGTTGTGAAGGGCCTGAATGATGCCCGCTTTAACCGCCTTTTCGCCCATGCGGTTGTACTCGTCGGCGGCCCGCTTCACGTCGTCCAGGGTCGGATTCTTAGGGCCGTCGAGGCTTGGCACGATCATCTGCGTCAGGCCGACGTCCTTGGCCCAGGCAATTCGGGCGTCTTGGTCCTTTCTCAGCTCATCAATGCCGAAGTGAGAGCTGATGCAACTGACGCCCGCGTCAGCCAGGATTTTCCGAAGCTCCGCGCCCGAGTATTTGGCAAGGCCGCCAAATCCCGAATCGTCGTAACCAACCGGCGAGCACAACTCAATCGTTTTGAAGCCGGCCGCGGCGAGATGTTTGATCGTGCCGGTAAAATCCTCGGAGATCATTTTCCTGACCGGCCACGTCTGACAACCAATGGGCATGCCCAGGGGATTGGCGCGGAGCAGATGAGTGCCGGTGGATAGGAAACCCGCGACAGCGGCACTTGTAGACGCTTTCTTGAAGAAATCCCTTCTCGAGAGTTCGGACATTCACGCCTCCTTACGCGATAGGTCTGGATGCTGCATGTTTCTTCAGCGAGCGAGATTCTCTCACAATTTCCGGATGATGGACATACAGCGTGGGAAGCCGGGCCGCGCAAGCAATCAGTAAGACCTGACAATCTACGCTTCACCGAGCTGGAAGCGTGGCTTGAGTACCCTTCGAGCGCAATGTTATGCTCGAAACCGTGAACACTAGCGGAGAGCGTGAATCGGACTCACTTGCCGGGCGGTATCGCGCCTTGCTGGAGGTTTCTGAGGCGATTGCCGTTCACCGGGAACTCCCTGCCCTCTTCCAGGATCTGGCCCGCTCCCTCCACGGCGTGGTGAATTTCGAGTTCCTGACGCTGATCCTTTACGACTCGGCGCAGCACACGATGCGGCTTCACGTCCTGGAGAGTTCGATCCCGCCGCACGCGGAAGTCGGGCTGGAGCTGCCCGCGGGAGAATCACCAGCCGGGTATGTGGTCGAGACGCAAAGGCCACTGGTGGTCCATGACATCAGCCAGGAAACGCGCTTCCCGGAAATTCTCCGCATGCTCCGTGAAAACAACGTCCGATCCTTCTGCGGATTGCCACTCACGACGGCACACCGGCGCGTGGGAGTTCTGGGTTTTGGCAGCGTGCAACTCGCGGCCTATCAGGAAGCGGATCTCGAATTCCTGGGCCGTGTGGCGACGCAGGTGGCCGTGGCCGTGGACAACGCCCTCAACTTCCAGAAGGCGCAGTCCTATCAGCATCAGTTAAGTCACGAACGCGACCGGCTGCGGGTTCTGCTGGACGTGACGAATACCCTGGTGGCCAAGCTCGACTTGCGCGAGCTGCTCAAAGTTATCGCCTCCTGTCTGGAGCGCGTGATGCATCACGAATTCACCGGCCTCGCGCTCTACGATCCCCCGACCCGTCAGTTGCGCCTGCACGCGCTCGATTTCCCCCGGGGGAAGGGCCTGCTGCAGGAAACGATGCTGCTCCCGCTGGAGGGCACTGCAGCAGGGGAATCGTTCCGCACACGCCAGCCGCTCCTCGTCAGCCCGTCCAACTACGGCCGATTCCATGCCGACATCGCTCGCAGGTTTGTGGACGAAGGGTTGAAGTCCGCTTGCATTCTCCCCCTCATCAGTTCCAATCGGGCTTTGGGGACGCTGAGTCTGGCCAGCCTGCGCGAAGGCGCCTTCACGCAGGAGGACGTGGATCTCCTGACTCAGGTCGCCAACCAGGTGGCCATCGCCGTCGAGAACGCCCTCGCCTTCCTCGAAATCGAGGAGCTCAAGAACAAGCTGGCAGAAGAGAAGCTCTACCTCGAAGAGGAAATTCGTACGGAACACAACTTCGAGGAGATCGTCGGTGAGAGCATGGCGCTGAAGCGCGTCCTGAGCCAGGTGGAGACGGTCGCGCCCACCGACTCGACGGTCCTTATTCAAGGGGAGACCGGCACGGGGAAGGAACTGATAGCACGTGCTATTCACAACCTAAGCCGCCGCCGCGACCGCACATTCGTCAAAGTGAATTGCGCGGCCATCCCCACAGGGCTGTTGGAAAGCGAGCTGTTTGGCCATGAAAGAGGCGCCTTCACCGGCGCCATCTCCCAAAAAGCCGGACGATTCGAACTCGCCCATGAGGGAACGCTCTTCCTCGACGAGGTGGGCGACATCCCCCTCGAACTGCAGCCCAAGCTGCTGCGCGTGCTTCAGGAAAGGGAGTTCGAGAGACTGGGAGGCACGAGGACGATCCGAGTTGACGTGCGGCTGGTCGCCGCCACCAATCGCGCCCTCGCGCGCCAAGTCGCGGAAGGCGAATTCCGCAGCGACCTTTACTATCGACTGAACGTGTTCCCGATTCACGTCCCCGCCCTGCGAGACCGGAAAGAGGATATTCCTCTCCTGGTCCGCTACTTCGTCCAGAAGTACGCCCGGCGCATGAACAAGATGATTGACAGTATCGCTGCCGAAGATATGGAGGCTCTCGTTCGTTATGGCTGGCCGGGAAATGCACGCGAGTTGGAAAACCTCATTGAGCGCGCGGTGATTCTCTCCCCCGGGCCTGCCTTGCGAATCCCGGAAGAACCACTCACGATCCAGTCAGGAGCTATCTCCCCCGCCACCACGCTCGAAGCCGCCGAGCGCGCACACATCCTTCGAACCCTCGAAAAGACACGGTGGGTCATCGCGGGCCCGGAGGGGGCAGCATCACGTCTGGGGATGAAACGCACTACCCTCCAGTCTAAACTGAAGAAACTTGGGATCTCCCGACACTCCGGGCGACGATAATTCGTCATATGACGATATTTCGGCATATGAATCTATAAACCCGCCCCCTCGCAACTAACTCCTCCCGATAATCATCTGTAAATAGTACGGATACAAGATGACCGCCATTCGTCACGGGGGTCTTCGAATTGCTATGGTAGACGGTTGGAGGTCCGTTATGCTGAGGGTGACAACCGATTTCCAGGGCCAGGAGGTGAGGCTCAAACTGGAAGGAAAGCTTTCCGGCCCTTGGGTCGAGGAATTCAGGCGTTCCTGGACCCTGACAAAAGAAATGTACCACGAGCATCTACTGATCGTGGACCTCACGGGACTCACATTCGCTGACACGTCCGGGAAGGCCCTGCTGCGTTCCATCGGTCTTGAAGGGACGCGTCTGGAAGGTACGGGGATTTTCCCGCGCTGGTTGGTAGAAGAAATCAACGAGGAATCGGCAAAGCAGAATGGGAAACCGTCGAGGACCGGGGCAAAGACTGCGCGCTTTCTGGCGCTTGTGATTTTGGCCGGCCTCGGTACCCTTTCACAGCTGCAGGCGCAAGGGAAACCGCCACTCAAACTGACACTTCGGGACGCCGTCCAGCTCGCCCTCAAACAGAACCCGCAGGTGCAAATTGCCAGCCTGAATGCCGCACAAAGCAGCGAAGATCGCACCATCGCGCGCGCTGCGCTTCTGCCGCAGGCAGGAATGGAGGTCACGGACAAAGCGCAGCGGTTCAATCTCGAAGCCTTCATCGGCTCGCGTTTCCCCAACACGCCGCAACATGCCGGGCCGTTTCAAACCTTCCAGGCGGGACCCGTCTTCTCCATGCCGATCTTCGACCTGACTCTGTGGCGGCGGCTGCAGGCCTCGCGTCATGCGGTCACCGCCGCGCAGGCGCAAGAACAATCGGTTCATGAAGAGATTGTGCTCCTCGTGGCCTCGCAATATCTCGGCGGGCTGCGCGCTGCGGCCGATGTCCGCGCTGCGCAATCACGCGTCGCGCTGGCTCAGGCCCTGCACGATCAGGCGGCTGACTTGCAGCAGCACGGCGTCGGAACGGGGCTCGACACTCTGCGCGCCAACGTGCAGCTGCAAAACGAGAAACAGCGCCTGATCGTTGCAGAAACGCAATTGAAGACTTCGCTCTTTGGCCTGTCGCGGCTGCTGAACCTCGATCCCAGCCAGCCTCTCGAATTGTCGGACGTCATGAGCTTTTTCGAAACTCCGGAATTCGGGGCGGATGAGAACCTCCAGCAGGCGTACGCTGCGCGGCCGGAGATGAAGGCCATCGCGGCCAGGGAGCAGGCGGTTCTGGCCCAGAAGAAGGCCGCAAGCGCCTCGCGCCTGCCCCGCGTCATGTTCAACGGCACCTGGGGATATCAGGGTCTCTCGCTGCCGACGTCCATCCCCGCCTACGTCTATCAGGGGACCGTGGAAATGCCGCTTTTCACCAGCGGTCGCATTCGCGCCGAGATAGCCAAAGCCGACCTGGAGCTGAGAAAAGTGGAACAAGAGAAAGAGGAACAAAGGAACCGCGTGGCGCTGGAAGTGCAAACCGCTCTGGCCCAGCTCCAGGCGGCACGGCACGAAGTGGATGTTGCCACTCTGGGAGTGAAGCTGGCGGAGGAAGAAGTGAACCAGGCCCGCGACCGTTTTCAGGCTGGCGTGGCAAACAACATCGAAGTGGTCAGCGCCCAGGACGCCTTCGCGCGCGCCAACGACAACCAGATCGCCGCGCTTTATCGCTACAACCAGTCGCGCGCCGACTTGGCGCGCGCGACGGGCCAGATTGAATCGCTCTACTCGAAGTGAGGATGGCTCACATGGAACCGAACATTGCGGAAATGGAAAAGGAATTGAAGGCCGTTGCGCCTCCGCCGGCGGAGCCGGGTCCGTCCGGCAACGGGCTGGTGGACCGTTTCGCCAGCGCGAAATTCCGGCGCAGGATCGCAGGTGTTGCAGCGGCTGTTGTCGTCGTCACGCTCGCGCTGCTCTACTTCTACCACAACCGCATCACGACCGATGACGCTCAGGTAGACGGGCACATCACTCCGGTGGCTTCCAAGATTTACGGAAATGTCGCCGAAGTGCTGGTGAACGACAACCAGCAGGTCAAGGCCGGCCAGGTCTTGGTGCGCATCGATCCGCGCGACTATCAGGCGAAGTTTGACCAGGCCAAAGCCGCCCTGGCACTCGCCGAAAGTCAGGCGCGCGCCGCGGACGTGGGCGTGCCTTGGACGCAGGAGACCACCGCCAGCGGGACTTCCGGCGCGGAGGCGCAACTTGCTGCGGCGCAGGCCGAGTTCGAAGAGAAGCAAGCTGCCTATCAGCAAGCTTCGACGGCCGAACTCGCTTATGCGCGCGCCAATGTAGACGCGCGTCAAGCCAATTTCGACCGCGCCCAGGCGGACCTGGCCCGCATGAAGCCGCTGCTCGCCAAGGCGGAGATCTCCCAGCAGCAGTATGACGCCTTTCTCGCCGCGGCACGCGTGGCCGAAAGCGAATTAGCGGCGGCCAAAGAGCGTCTGGCGGCGGCGCAGAAGAGCGCGGATGTTGCCAGGTCGGCGATGCTGGCAAAGCAAGCGAAGGTGGAGCAGGCGCGCGCCGCGGTCGAGCAAGCGAGGGCCAACCACAGGCAGGTGAGCATCCGCCAGGCGGATGCCCTCTCCGCTGTCGCGGCGGTTGCGCAGGCAAAAGCCAATCTCGAAGCGGCGGAATTACAGTTGAGCTACACGAAAATCGTTGCGCCGATCGACGGCGTTGTGACCAAGAAGAGCGTCGAGACTGGGCAAGTCGTGCAGCCCGGGCAGGGGCTCCTGGTCCTGATCCCCCTCCATGACGTCTGGGTAACTGCGAACTTCAAAGAGACACAACTGGAGGATGTGCGGCCAGGGCAGAAGGCAGAAGTCAAAGTGGACATGTACGGAAAGACGTTTTCCGGGCACGTCGATTCGATTGCCGGCGCCACAGGAACACGGCTTAGTTTGCTGCCCCCCGAAAACGCCACGGGGAACTTCGTTAAGGTCGTGCAACGGATTCCCGTCAAGATTGTCCTTGACCCCATTCCGCCCGAGAAGGCGATCCTCCGGCCGGGGATGAACGTGGTGGCGACGATCTTCACGAAGTAGAGGGTTCGATGTTCAACATCATCACAGTCGCGAGGGAGTACGGAAGCGGCGGGGCGCAAATCGCCCAGATGCTCGCCGACCGTCTGGGATGGAAGCTGCTTGACCGGTGCTTGATCGAGACGATCGCAAAACGGGCTCACGTGGACCCGTCCATTGTCGTGGAACTCGATGAGCACCCCGATCCCTGGCTGACCCAATTGACTCAGGCATTCACGCAATATTCCACCTATCTTCCCGGCGGACAGCCCGACGTCCTCGACACCAAGGCCCTGGCCTCCGTGACCAGGCAGGTGATTGAGGAGGCGGCCAGAATCGGCAACTGCGTGATCGTGGGACGCGGAAGTCAATGCATTCTCCAGCGCCGCAACAATGTCTTTCACACTTTCATCTACGCGCCGCGTCAGGAGCGACTCAACCGACTCCGACAGCGGCATCCGACGCCAGAAGATGCGGAGGCGGCTCTCGAAGCGCGCGACCGCGAGCGCGCTGACCACGTTCGTCAGATTTACGGGCAGGACTGGACCAACCCCCACCTGTACCATCTCATGCTCTGCTCGAGCATGGGAGAAGAGGCGGCGGTATCGATCATCCTGGGGGCAATGGATTTGAGCCGAGAGAAAGAACTCACCGGCAATCAAGGCGTACCGAAGCGATGAAAGAACTTCTCGCGCGCACGCGGCAAAACGGCGAAACGCATCCCTGGGCGGTTGCCGCCACCGTTGTGTTGCCCGTTTTCATGGAAGTTCTCGACACGAGTGTGGCGAATGTGTCCTTGCCTCAGATCGCGGGGGATCTTTCCGCGGGTGTTGACGAGAGCACCTGGGTGCTGACGTCTTACCTGGTCTCCAACGCCATCGTCCTGCCGCTGACGGGATGGTTCACGTCGCTTTTCGGACGCAAGCGGTTCTATATGTGGTGCGTGGGGATGTTCACGCTCAGCTCGTTTCTCTGTGGGCTTTCTCACAGTCTCGGATTTCTGGTGCTCTTCCGGGTTCTCCAGGGAGCGGGCGGCGGCGCCATGCAGCCGATTTCTCAGGCCATTCTCGTCGAGACTTTCCCGCGCGAAAAACGCGGCATGGCGATGGCCATATTCGGCATCGGTGTAGTCTTCGCGCCCATCATCGGCCCCACCCTGGGCGGCTGGATTACTGACAACTACAGCTGGCATTGGATCTTCTTAATCAATATCCCCTTCGGCCTGTTTTCCCTGCTCATGACCCGGTGGCTGGTTTTTGATCCCCCTTATCTGGCGCGCAGAAGCTTCCGGGAGGGAATGAAGATCGATTACATCGGATTGGGGTTGCTGAGTCTCGGGCTGGGGTTCCTCCAAGTCGTGCTCGACAAGGGCCAGCGCGATGACTGGTTCGGCTCCAACTTCATCATCGGTTGCACGATTCTTGCCGCCGTAGGGCTGGTGGGAGCTCTCATGTGGGAACTCACTCGGAGAGATCCCATCGTCGATTTCCGCCTGCTCAAGGAGCGCAACTTCGGCCTCGCGACGCTCACCATGTTCATGCTGGGATTCGTGCTCTACGCCAGCACAATGCTGCTCCCCATGATGCTGCAGACGCTCCTTGGATACACCGCGATGTTAAGCGGGCTGGTACTTTCTCCGGGTGGATTCCTGGTCGTCCTCCTGCTACCCATTGTCGGAACGCTGCTGACAAAACTCGAAGCGCGCTGGCTGGTGGTCTATGGCGTGACGGTGACTTCCCTGTCGCTCTTCCACATGGCGCACTTCAACCTCAACCTCGACTTCCACACTGCCATGATGGCCCGAATCTTCCAGTCGGCGGGATTGGCTTTCCTTTTTGTGCCCATTAATACCATGGCCTTTTATTTCATCGCGCAGCACCGCATCAACGACGCCACAGGCCTGATCAATCTGGCACGAAACATCGGGGGAAGTTCCGGCATCGCGACGGTCACAACGTTGCTGGCGCGCCGCGCGCAATTTCATCAAACGGTTCTGGCAGGACATGTGACACCGCTCGACTGGAGCTACCGCGCCATGGTCGCGGGCGCCTCGCCCATGATCACGCAACAGGGGTCGGATCCGGTTCAAGCCGCCAATCAGGCCCATGGTCTGCTCTATGGGATAGTTCAGCGCCAGGCCGCTATGCAGGCCTTCGTGGATAATTTCTGGCTGCTGGGGGTATTGTTTATGGGTATTGTTCCCTTGATGTTTTTGATGAAGAAGTCGAGGCCGCAGCGAGCCCCAGTGGGAGCTCACTAGCGGTCGGACGCCTCCATCTTGCCTCGAGGGGTCGGGGCAATAATGGAGGAACCAGGAAGTTTGGGATTCACTGATTCGGGGCGAGTAAGAAAAACAAAAGCCGGGCAAGACAGGGGCAAGGAACGCCCCCGCCTTCGCGGTCTCGCCATTGGGCGAAAGCGCAGGACGCTGGGCATTGAACTGAGATGAAGACACTTCTTGCACGAGTTCGGAAAGATGGAGTCACCAATCCCTGGGTAATCGCGCTGACGGTGATGCTCGCCACGTTCATGGAGGTGCTGGATACCAGCGTCGCCAACGTGGCGTTGCCGCACATCGCCGGCGACCTGTCGGCGGGCGTCGATGAAAGTACCTGGGTGCTGACTTCTTATCTCGTTTCGAACGCCATCGTGCTCCCGCTGACCGGTTGGCTCTCGTCGATCTTTGGCCGCAAGCGTTTCTACATGGCCTGCGTCGCGATGTTCGTGGTCAGCTCGTTCCTCTGCGGCGTGGCTCCAAATCTCGGTTTGCTGGTGCTGTTCCGAGTTTTCCAAGGGGCGGGCGGCGGCGCGCTACAGCCGATTTCCCAAGCGATTCTTGTGGAGAGCTTCCCCAGGAACAAGCAAGGCATGGCAATGGCGGTCTATGGGATGGGGGTCGTGGTAGCACCCATCATTGGGCCCACGCTGGGCGGCTGGATTACCGACAATTACAGTTGGCATTGGATATTTTTCATCAACATCCCCGTGGGCGTGCTGTCTCTGCTGCTGAGCTCTGTGCTTATCCACGATCCCACGTACCTCGTTCGCCGCTCGCTCAAGGGTATGAAGATTGACTACGTGGGCCTCGGATTTCTTGCTGTCGGATTGGGGTTTCTCCAGGTTGTGCTCGACAAAGGACAGCGCGAGGACTGGTTCGGCTCGAGTTTCATCGTCTGGTGCACGATTGTCGGGGTCGTGGGGCTGGTGGGCGCGCTCCTCTGGGAACTTTCCAAGGATGATCCCATCATCGATTTCCGCATGCTCAAAGAGCGCAATTTCGCCATCGCCACCTTCACTATGTTCATGCTGGGCTTTGTCCTTTACGGAAGCACTGTCCTGCTTCCGATCATGCTGCAGACGTTAATGGGATACACGGCGATGTTGAGTGGATTGGTGCTTTCACCGGGAGGATTGGTCACACTCCTGGCGCTTCCTATCGTCGGTCGGCTATCACAGAAAATTGAAGCTCGATGGCTGGTCGCGGTCGGAATGATGATTACCGGCTTCGCGCTCTTCCGAATGGCAAAGTTCAACCTCTACATCGATTTCTGGACCGCCCTGGGCGCGTGGACGATTTCCCGTACGGGACTGGCTTTCCTCTTTGTCCCCATCAACGTCATGGCGTTCTACTACATTCCCAAAGCGAAAATGAATAACGCCACAGGCATCATCAACCTGGCTCGGAATATCGGCGGCAGCGTCGGCATCGCTAACGTCACCAGCATGCTGGCGCGACGGGCGCAGGTTCATCAACAAGTTCTGGTCAGCCACGTGACACCACTCGACGCCCCTTACCAAACGGCACTCTCCGGGGCCGGTAGTTTTCTGACCCAGCAAGGTTCCAACACCACTCAAGCCCTTCATCAGGCTCAGGGGCTCGTCTACGGCGACATCGTTCGTCAGGCCACCATGCAGGCTTTTGTTGACACCTTCTGGCTCCTGGGCTTGACCTTCCTCGCGATGATCCCCCTGCTGTTTTTCATGAAGGCCGCCAGGCCCCAAGCCACTGGACACGCGGGAGTGCACTGAGCCCAATGAAGCCTTCCCCCGTCCAACTGCATGGGCATGAAAAAGAGCCGTCGTGTAGCGCGGCGGGCGGAACAATGGGAAGGCCGCTTAGCTCGCAGCTTGGTGGGCTGGAGCGTCGAAGCTGGCGAGCGCGGCGTCTTCGGTGTCGTAGATCTCAAACGCCTGCAGGAGTCTGTGTGTGGAAAGAATATTACGAATCAGGCGCGGGACCCGCGTCAGCTTGAGCTGCCCACCGGCGCGGGCCGTGAGGATTACGGCCTCTACCGAAGCGCCGATGCCGGTGCTGTCAACCCGGACAACCTCGGCTAAATCGAGAACGATTCGCGTCTGATTGTTAGCCAAGAAACCCTTGATCTTCGTCCGGAAAGCCTCACATTCTTCGCCGGAAACAAACCGCCCATTTAACGTCATAACGACTGCGCCCTGCTTCTCCTGAGTATTAATGGTGAGCTGCATAATGGCAATACCCCCTTCCGCTGCGCGCCATCTTAGGCGGCGCACTTTCTAATGTCAACGCAATCCGCCTTCCTGGTGTTCAGTGTTAATCGGGCAAGTCGGACGGCAATGCCAAACCGGCGAGTCCACTCAAACAAAATGTCAGTTTCGTCGTGCAGCATCGCTGAACGCCAATCGTCAATCTCCAGGCGGAAATTGAGGACAGTCAAATCGCCACCACGCAGAAGGACATTGTTTCGCTTGCAACGGCCAGACAAATCGTCCTACTATACGCGAAGGCAGATCCATTCCGGAGAGGCGCCATGAATGTCACCGACCTTATTGCCAACCGAACCGAGGTTTTTTCGATCCGCATCGAAGCGACGGTCCATGACGCGGCGAAGTACCTGCGCGAAAAACAGATTCGCTCGGCGGGGATTCTGGATGCCCACTCCAAGCTGGTGGGAGTCATTTCGCAGAGCGATATCTCCGACAAAGTCGCGGCAGAGAACAAATGCCCCGCATGGACTCGCGTCACGGAAATCATGAGTACGCGGCCTGTGACGATCTCGCCGGAAACTCCGCTCGAGGAATGTGCGCGGCTGATGGACAAACACGGCATCTTCCACCTCGCCGTGGTGGATCCCGCGAAAGGCTTTCGCGGTTTGATCTCCGTGCAGGACCTTCTGAAGGTAATCGCATCCGATCAGAAAGCGCGGGCCGACATGCTCGAGGCTTATATGTTCCCCAGCCGCTAAGTTTGGGGGAACTGGGCCCTGCCGCATCAGCAAGGATCCATTTTCCGCGACCCCTCGTCCTCAGCTCGACCTTGCTTTCAATTATTTGATTTGCTAGCCTTCCGGCATCCCGTGGTTGAAGTAAGAGCGGGATTCACTCCGTTGGGCCATGGTTGCCTCCCTCGCCAATCGGGGCCCGAACTGTGAGAGGCCGCTTGACCCGCCTTTGGGTCAGAGAACGATCATGAGGGAGGGAAATCTATGCATTCGAAAGTAATGACACGGCCAGTGATCTTCGGGGCTCTATCTCTGACGGTCCTGTTGACGGCTGGCCTCGCGCAAATTCGGAATATCTCGGCCGCCAGTCCGAAGCAAGGCACTGCCGAGGTCAAAAATTTCAATCCTCCGCTAACGTTGGACAACCAGGGGCCGGCGCCCAGGGGCGGGCGCATGATGCTGGTAACCAAAGGTCCCGTCACTGATTCAACCCTTGCTATATTGAAGAACTACGCCACCATTCACGGCGTCATCCGCCGCTACAACCTTGTTGCTCTCACTCCCCGAAGTCCGGCCGCGCGGACTGCTCTCACGCGTCTATCATTCGTGGCATTAGTGGAGTCTGACCTGCCGCGCTACCTGACGGATGTCGGCTCGTGGGACCGCGACATCATGGATGTCGTCGATGTACAGGAGTCCGGGCTTGTGGGCGACCCCGACCCACGCGAAGTATCCTACACGGGAGCCGGTGTTCATGTGGCCTTAATTGACACGGGGCTGGTTAAGAACTGGCGGGATTTCCTGATCGCAGGGCGGGTTCGTGCCGATCTCGCTCGCGCCTTTATGGGGGGAGGCGCGGTCGCTGAAAACTTCGTGTCCGCCGACGAATTCAATATCTCGAACCCCACGAACCTCTGGGAGCGAGATACAAACAGCCACGGTCTGGCGACCGCCTCCCACGTTATCGGGTTCAAAGTCGGAGCGCAGGTTGTGGACGGCGTTGCCCCGGGCGCCAAGATTATCCCGATGAAGGTCTTCCCGAATGGCGAGGCATTCACCTGGAGTTCACGCATCATCGCCGCCTTCGCGTATACGACGGCACTCAAGGAGAACGGGATCGGCCCCATGGTGGTCAGCATGAGCATCAGCGGCGGCGCCCCGGGATATCTGGAGCGGATCGCCATTGATGATGCCATCAACGCCGGCGTGATCGTCGTAACCTCGGCTGGCAACCAAGGTGAACAGGGTATGGGATGGCCCGCCGCGTTTCCGGAAGTCATTTCGGCGGGCGCCGTGGGATGGACTCGACAGTTCCTTCCGGGCAGTCCCTCTGCCCCGAACTCCTCTTTCTGGTGGAACCAAGATGTCGGAAACGATCCGGATGGAAGCGGCGCCTCGGAGGAAACGGAGGCTTACGTTGCAGACTTCAGCAGCCGCGCGATTCCCTCTCTCGGGACGGCCTTCGGAACGGATCCGCAGGAGCTCGATGTGCTCGCACCGGGAGTCTGGACAGTAGCTCCTGGCTCTCATGGGCCGACCGCCGGCTACTTCTTTTGGTCGGGAACCAGCTTCTCGACCCCACTCACCGCCGGCGTGGCTGCGCTGATGCTGGAAAAGAACCCGGCTTTGGTGCAAGGAACCGTGGAGAGCATTCTTAAGTCCACAGCTCTTCCCATGGCAGGAGACGACACTCGGACGGGAGTTCTGGAACCACTCCTCTTCGGAACTTTTTTCACACCTTCCTGGGACACTGACTGCGCCGGTGAGCCATGCGACCCGGTCGGTGCGGGCCTCGTCCAGGCGGACGCGGCCCTGGCAGCCACGCCCTAAGCTCGCTGATTTCTTGACTCCAATCCAGGTCTCGCCGGGAACTCGACCCGACGAGACTTGGAGGTTTCTATCGCACCCTTCCCACTCATTTTTACTCAACCGGGAAAAGCTCAAGTTGACGCCACCATGTTGTAGCGACTTATAATGCTCTCTCGCATTTCGTGTGTGGAGGGATGGTGAGATGGTCGACCGTTTGGATTTAATTGCAACGGGCTTGACGCAGGATCGACAAAGACCCCCGCGTCATAACCATTTATGGTCGCTATGGAACCTCACGGCTCTGATCTTCATGCTGGCATTCAGTCTAATTCCCTCTGTCGCCGCCGAGGTGCCGGTCGTCAAAGCGGACCTGGGGCCCTGCTCCGCGGACTTCACTGTGAGCGACAGCGCCGGCAAGCCGATCTTCGACGCGAAGGTTCATGTGAAAATTGTCTACGGGTTCATGAACAAGAGGAAAACGGAGCTCGAAGTCGGGACCAACAGTGACGGCAAGGCGCGAATGGAAGGGCTTCCACAAAAAGTGAAGAAGTTGCTGGAATTCAAAATCACACACGGTGAAAAATCCAAATCGATCATTCACGATCCGGCGAACGAATGCCGCGCGACGTTTGCCGTGACGCTGGACGGCAATTAACGCTTCTCTTCAGGATCGACAGAACAGCCAGTAACCTCAGAATCCGGAGCAGACCGTGCGCCCTCATCTCCTCCCATTTGTTTTTGCCAATGTCCTGGTGGCTTCACTCGCGGCGGGTCAAACGGCGCAATCGACAGCCCCGCAAAGCAAGGAGGCCGAACGCCTGAACCGGGCGGCGGAAGTGTTCGGAGAGATTATGAACGCCCCCGACAGCAGCGTGCCGGAGGATCTCCTCGAACGCGCCCATTGCGTTGTCGTGATCCCTTCGATGATCAAGGGTGGATTCGTGTTTGGTGGTCGCTACGGGAAGGGCGTAGTCTCCTGCCGCAAGAACGCAGGCGTCGGCCCGTGGGGCCCGCCCGCCATGGTGACGCTGGGTGGGGGGAGTTTTGGAGCGCAAATCGGCGGCGCTGCGGTGGACGTCATCATGCTCGTAATGAACCCATCAGGCGTCGAGAAATTGCTTAAGAGCAAATTCACAGTGGGTGGGGACCTTTCTGCCGCTGCGGGTCCGGTCGGCCGCGCCGCAACGGCAGAGACCGATGCGCTGCTGAATGCCAAAATCCTGACTTACTCGCGCAGCCGCGGGGTCTTTGCGGGGGCGGAATTGAAGGGCGCCGTCCTGAAACAAGACCGCGACGGCAATCGATTTCTCTACCGGCGGAGAATCGAAGCCCGCGATCTTTTGATTGACGGCAAGGCGGAAGTCCCTGCGGAAGCCCAACCATTCATCGCGGTGCTGACAAAGTACTCGCCGCAGCGAACCAAAAAGCCGCTGTGAAGACCTGCTAAGGCAGGAATGCGCATGCAAAATCCAACCAAATTGTAAAGCGAAAACAAGGCGAAAGCGTCAAAAATGCCCTGATTCCTCGCCGCTTTTTTTCCGCCCGCGCCGTTGACATAGAGCGCGGTTTTCGTCAACATACAGCTATGGGTCAAAACTTGAGCGTCGTAAACGGCGCTATGCCGCCGGAAGCTGCATGTCGTTTGGTTGTTCGAAGAGATAAGGCGCCGGGTGAAGTCCTCCATTTTGTTATTTCCGGACTCGAGATTGGACAACAGGTCGTCGTCGTAGCCGGCCCCAGCTGCCTGACAGATCTCGCGAGGAATCTTACCGAGAGCGGTCTTCGTCCAGACACCTTGCTACGCAACAGCCGCTTGGTCTTCCTGACCGCGCCGGAGTGTCTAGCGCAGATTTCCGAACCCGAGAAAATCCTTCAACGCGGCCCTCTCCGCCGAACCGTCTCCGTGATGCGCTGGGTCACCGACTGGTCGTGGGCTTATTCCAACGGGATTCCACAAGCGATTATCTTTGAGCACCAGCGTCGAATCCATGATTTTGCCCGTTCGCTGGGTGCGCTATCGCTTTGCACGGTGAATTGCGAAAAAGTGGAACGCAGCTCCCTGCTTGCGATCCTGGCGGATCACCGGCGAGCGTCCAAGACGAGTCCCGCTCCGGGTGAGATCCCCTTGCCGCTTGCAAAGGCTGCCACAGCGGCCGCCAAAGCGCGAGTCAAAGTCTCCAACTAAAACCATTTCGCAATTGCCTGCAGAATAGTGAAGCCCGCAGGAGAGGTGTCCATTCGAGCCGCTCTGCCCCTTACGGTCTGACACAAGGCCCGAAGAGGGCCGCTGTGACATCGGTTTTGGATCTTATCCCGCCGGCAAGAGAGCCTTTACGAGGGGGGAGACTCACTGGGTCTCGGCTGGCCCGGTAAGCGGAGGCATGGTGGGAAACGTACGGTCGCCCCGACCGCCTGGTCCGAAGATGGATGGCGGTTGCTGGCCTCCGCCGGGCGGAGGATTCGCCTGCCCCGGCACCGCCCCCCCGCCGGGCGTGTCAACGCCGATAAACTCCCAATCGCTATAGCGAGTCTTATTGTTCCAGACGCGGATCGACTGCTTGTTGCTCATGCTTGCCACACCGATGATGAACGCGCCTTGAACCCCCTTATCGAAGAACGCGGAAGTTTCCTTGGGTTGGCCTTCCTCTCCCGATTCGAATCGACCGATCTTCCCCGCCGACGGCGCTTCTTGTTTCTTTTCCTGGGAAGAGGAACTGTCGGAGCCCAACGCTGACGGGGGCTTGGGCCGCGCCAGGGTCCGAGAGTCAAGCGGGGTGCCAGCGGCGTCGGCGTGGATAAACCGCCACTTCCCTTTCGCCGTCATGGGGTCTGAATACTCGCGGCGGAGGAAATGGATCCCGTTGGTTTCGAGCAGTTCTTTTACAGAAGTTGGATAGCGGCGAAATTGGCGGCGGAAGAGCACAATGGCGCGGGCGTATTCGTTGCCCCGAAAGATTAGTTCTTCTTCGCGCTCGCGCATACCGGCAGTGTAGACACTAGGCACCGCCGCGGTCAGTGAGATCAGAATAAGCACGGTCATCATCATCAGAATGACGAGCGCCCATCCGCGGTCGTTTCCCGTGGAGACTTCGACGCGATTCCCGGGCCTATGGAGCGATGGGAAGACGAATTGTGTCGTGAGTCGTTTCGTCATCGACTTCGACCTGCGAGGGGGTAATCTTGCGCACACGAAAGCGCTTCGCGAAGGTCTCGCCCTCATGGACGATGTAAATCTCCTGATCGTCGGAGACGATCGCCTCGTTGATTCCCCCACCTTTCTGCGTGACGCCGACAGCTTTCAGCGGCGGGGGCGGAGGCTTGGGGGGAGCGGAAGGGACGGCCGGAGCGTCGGTCCTTGCTCGCACCAGCGGCGCCGGCGGGGCCTCGAACTCGAAAGGATTGCGCGACGGTTTGGACCGCGGCCGCTTCTGAATCTTCTCGAAAACATCCAGCTGTACCCTCGGGTCATAGCGGGCAAGTTCATTCGTAGCGCGTGACGGCGACGACCCGCTGCGTACGCGCGTTGCCGGGGGCTTGGTTCCGGCGGGTGCGCGCGTAGCCCCCGCCCTCGCGCCGCTTCGAAGGAACATGTTCAATACCAAGGCGACGCACACAATACCCAGAAATCCCGCCACCCATTTCTCGAATTGGCTGCCCGACGTCATGGTTTCAAATAGAGGTTCGCGACCAATCGCAGCGCCAGCCCTTGCCCCTCCGTGGGCTCGATGCTGAAATCCCGCAAGACGATGAGATCACTTGAAGTTTCGAGCGCGTGCGCGAAACCGATCAGATTCGCGTACGGACCCTCCACATCCAGATCCACCGCCAACCGTTCGAAAGGATCCTCTTTGGACGATTCTAATTTGTAGGCGACACTCGCCAGGTGGAGGTTCGAGTTGTCCGTCAGCTCCCGCACCATCCGCACAGCCCGGGAAAATCCCTGGCGTCGTGAAGGGAGATGTTCTTTGAGAAAATCCGCGAGCTCTCGTTCCGCCTCGGGCACCGCAGTCCGATACTTCTCGAGTTGCGCTGCTCGCACCCTAAGGTCGCGAACCCGTTCACGCGCCGCCGCGTAGCTCGCCTCTTCTCGCGTACGCATCACTCGCAGGGGACGCACGAGTGCAAAATAGAGAGTCACGTCGAGAAGCACCAGCGCCAGCGCCGTGGCTTCGATGATCCTCACGATGGTTTTTCGACGGCTCTTGCTCATAATTCCCCGTCACGCCTCAGGGCGCATCCCCGCCCACGTATCGGGCCGTACAAACTACGGTTACCGGCGACGGGCCCCCTTCCGCGGACTCATCGCCAACTCCCTGACTGAGCACGGACACATCCACAAAATCGGGAGAGTCCTCCAGATTCTCCAAGAATTTCTCCATGTCTTCATCTTTCTTCGCCGCCACTGACAGCCTCACCGAGGAGGCCGTCCCCGCCTGGGTCAGCGCGAACGAATCCAAGCGAGCCTGGCCGGGAAGGAGTTTCGTAACCTTTTCGACCAATTCGGTCAGCGAGAATCGCCGTCGGTCAATGACGCCGTTGACAAACTGCGCCTGGCGAAGCATGGCGTCCAGTTGCGGGCGCTCGAGATCCTTCTTAATCGCCGCTTCCTGGTCGCGCATCGTGGCTTCAATTTGCTGCAGTTCGACCAGCGCCTGATGCGCCCGGCGATATTCGCGGTAGTTCCTTACCGCAAGGATGCTCAGCAGCACCAAACCCGCGGCGGCGATGACACCCGTTGGAATGGCCCACGCCAGCGCGTAACGTTCACGCGCGCTGGGAGCAATCGTCAGATTGACGTTAATTCTCATTCGGTCTTTCCGGAGTTCGAAATGATCCCCGCCACGGTGGCGCCGAACTGTGCGAAAAGCGTGCGCTCCTCGGCCGAGAGATCCCCGCCCAGCTCCGGCCGCGGCGTCAGGATTTCAACCTCGTGCGAGACCGCCGCGGCGATCGCCGCCGCCATTTCCGTGCTGGCGGCGGGCCGGGCGCAAAGCCACGCGCGCCCCAAGTCAGCGTGCAGCCGGTCGCGCGTGCTGGCGAGAATTCGCGCTGCTTCGCCGGCTACTTCGCGCGCCACCTCTTCCGGCGTGTCCGAGTCCAGGTCGCGCGTGCGCCAGTAGCACGGCCGCGACCCGACGACCACGACACTCGTCATCCAGCGCGAACAGACGTGTAATAGGAGCTGGCCACGCGGTTCCTTTTCCGGTAGCAGCGGCAATAGCGTGACCGTCGCGGGAAGCAGCAATACCATACCGCCGTTGGCTGCTTCAATCGCGGATTCATATTCCGAGAGAACCGCGCCACGGGCGGCCACCGCCAGAACCTCGACGTGTCCTGGCTCGCGCGCCAGAATCTGAATCGAGATGCGGGCTTCTTCGGGAGCGAACGGCAGCTTCTCTCGCATCTTCCAGCGCACCAGCGTCTCTGTTTCCGCCGGATCGTCAGGAAGCGTTTCAAAGTTGAGAATCGAGACGCGGGCCGCTCCGTCCGGAAGAACCAGGCCGAAGCGCCCCGAGCCATTGCCGATGATATCCGCAACCTCATTGATGGCACGGCGGAACGCTTCGAGATTCGCGATGTTGGCTTTGCCCGCGTGCGGATTGAGCGCTCCGGGATCGAGACGCCGGACCCCCACGCGACCCAGCCGGCGTGTCTGTCGTGACGGGCTTAACAACCGTGCGCCAAGGACGAATTCCGGCTCGGCCTCGAACACCACGGTGGGCATCGCAAACTGCGCCACGCTGCTGTGGTGGGTCAAAACGATCCGCTTTGTGAGGAAGCTCCAGTCCATTCTCCCGCGCCCCGCCCTTACTCGACGAACGTAACCTTATTTACCTCTCTTAAGGTCGTGACACCCAGCTGGACCTTCTCAAGCGCCGTCTCTCTCAAGGTTATCATGCCTTCCAGCTTGGCCACGCGCTTGATTTCCGAGGAGGGCCGCTTGTCGAGAATCAGTTCGCGAATGCGGTCGGAAAGCGCGAGCAATTCGCCGATGGCGGTGCGCCCGCGGAATCCGGTCTGGCTGCAACGCTCGCACCCCGCACCCTCGTAAAACGCGACCTCGCCCCACACGTTCCGATCGAGCCCTGACTCGTCGAGCAACTCCGGTGGGAGCTCGACGGGGCGCTTGCAGCTCTCACAAATCGTTCGTACCAGCCGCTGGGCCAGGATGCAGTTCAGCGCCGAAACAAAGTTGTAAGGCTCAACGCCCATGTTCAAGAAGCGGCCAAGAACGTCCACTACGTTATTGGCGTGCACGGTGGTGAAAACCAGGTGGCCGGTGAGCGCCGACTGGATGGCGATCTGGGCCGTCTCATTGTCACGGATTTCGCCGACCATGATTTTGTCCGGGTCGTGGCGCAGGATGGAGCGCAGGCCGCGCGCAAATGTCAGTCCCTTCTTTTCGTTGACGGGAATCTGCGTGATGCCGCGAAGCTGATATTCGACTGGGTCCTCGATGGTGATAATCTTGTCCTCATCGGTCTTGATCTCGGAGAGCGCGGCGTAGAGCGTGGTCGTCTTGCCGCTGCCCGTGGGGCCGGTGACGAGAACCATGCCGTATGGTTCGCGGATGAAGCGCCGCAGGCGACGGATTTCACGGTCGGCCAAGCCGAGCACGTCAAGCCGCAGCTGGCGGAATTTCTCGTGCAGCGACTCCTTGTCCAGGATGCGGAGCACGGCGTCTTCGCCGTGAATAGAAGGCATGATCGACACGCGGAAGTCGATGGGCCGGCCGCGATACCGCACTCGGAAGCGCCCATCCTGGGGCACGCGCCGCTCGGCAATGTCGAGCTCCGCCATGACCTTGATACGCGTGATGAGGTTCGACTGAAACTCGCGGGCCAGCGGCGCCATGGCCTGCTGCAGCACACCGTCAATTCGGTACTTCACTACCACCGAGTTGTCACGACTTTCGATGTGAACGTCGCTCGCCCGCCTCTCGAGTCCCGCAAAGATAATCGAGTCCACCAGGCGGATCATGGGACTGGCGGCACGTTCCTCCACCAGGTGTTCGAGTGAAAGACCTTCCTCCGCGCTGTCTTCGTCGCGAATCACATCCAGCCGGAACTCCTCCGTTGCTTCCTCCAGGACGCGTTGGGACGGCTCCGTTTTCTTCAGGAAATCCCTGACCTGGGTCGCGGCCGCGACGCGAATGATCAGTCGCCGGTCGAGTTTCATCTCCAATTCGTCCAGGCGCGCCAGGTCGGTGGGGTCGCTTACCGCCACCACCAGTTGTCCGTCCTGCATTTCCAATGGGAGGAATTCGTAGCGCAGCATGACTTCCAGCGGGATGGAGCGCAGCAGGTCCATGTCGGGGCGGCAGTCGCGCAAATCCACAAAGTCGAATTGGTAGCGCTCGGCCAGACGCTGAGCCAGCTTTAATTCCGCCTGCATGTCAGGAGATGTATCGGGCATTGCTTATTCCCCGTTCCAGTTCGCTCCGATTCCGGTGGGAATGCGGCCTGCCGACGGGCAGGATGCGCGCGCACCCCGGCATCGAGCCCTTCTCAATGCACCTGCGCTGCCATGGAAAACAATGGCAGATAGAACGCCACCAGCACAAATGCCACCACGATGGCAATAGAAGCGATCATCAGAGGGTCGACGAGCGCCACCAGCGTCGCGAGGTCGATATTGACATCTTCCTCGAAAAACTCCGCCAGCGCTTCCAGCATGGTCGGTAGAGCGCCCGTGGCCTCGCCCACTTCGAGCATGTCGAGGGCTATCGGCGGGAAGAAGCCAGTATTCCTCAAGCTGGCGCTAAGAGCCTTTCCGGATGTGACCTCCACCTGGGCGTGCCCAATGGCCTGGGATAGGAGCGGGCTGCTGACGGATTCCTTGGAGGTCTCGAGTGCCGAGACGATGGGGATGCCACCTTGCATAAGCGTCCCCAGCGTTCGCGCAAACTCCGCCACGGAAAATTTAAGCAGGAGTTTCCCGACCACCGGCACGCGAAATTTCAACTTGTCCCACGCCAGGCGCGTCCGCTGGGACTTCCACGCGCCCCGCCCGAGCAGCACCCCGCCGGCGATGGCGGCCAGCGCGAACGCTCCCACGCGCTTGACACCCAGGGAGAGTTCAATGACGAACAGGGTCAGGGGCGGCATTTGCACGTGAAGTTCAGCGTAGAGTTGCGCGAATCGCGGGACAATGAAGCTGATAATGAAGGAAATCAAGGCACCCAGGAAGATGAGCAGAAACGCCGGATAGATGAGCGCCGCCAGAAACTTCTTCCGAAACGTGCGGGTGGTTTTCTGGTAGGTGAGATATTGCGCGAGGACCTTGTCGAGGCTGCCGCTTCGCTCGCCGGCACGTAACGTAGCACAGTAGATCTTGGGAAATTTCCCTAAAGCTTCAAAAGCTTCCGACAGCAGCGCTCCCGAGCGTACACGCTCACGCACGTCCTCGATGGCGGCCCGCAGTTCCGCACTACGCGTCTGGCGGGCCAGCAGGTCGAGTGATTTTTGCAGCGGCAGGCCGGATTTGGACAGGGTCAGGAACTGCTGATTGAAAATCATAAAATCGTCAGCGCGAATTCGGCCCTTCCGTAGTTCATGGGCACGCGCCCGCAGCGCTTGCTTGGGCTGAACCGAAAAAATAAAGAATCCCTGTGCCGCCAGCCGTTGACGCAACTCTGACTCGGAAAGCGCTTCTTCCGTCTGTGTCAGAACGCGCCCTGCATCGGTGCCGAGTTTGCAGATGAATTCCATGGCTAGTTCAGAATTCAAAGTTGAAAGTCCAAAGGCGAGACTCGGTGCTTGGGCTTCGGGAAGAGCCGTCCCCACGTCTCGACTCTCGACCGTCAGCCATGGGCCGTTGTTTTCGACCTTTAACTTTCAACTCATTGCCTTCTACTCTTTCGCCCCTTAACCCTCGACATTTGACTTTTGACTTTTAACTTTCGACTTGCGACTTTTTCGACTGCTCTTCCCTACCACGTGTTATACGGCGTTTCGTCGAGCGATATCTCATCCGACCCGCTGTGCACATCGACGATGCCGGGCACGGCCTGGCTGCCGCTGATGACCACGTCCTCGATATCCACCTGCCAAGTCTGATTGGAGCGAGTGATGGGGTCCTCCGGCACACCACCACGCAGGTACCCACCGTCAACCAGTTCTTCCAGGGATTGCGGCGGTCGCTGCTTGTCGAGAGTGTATTGGTCGATCAGCTTACGCATCGTGAAGAGGTCGTCGCGCAATACCGCCTCGCGAGCCCGCCGAACCGCCACTTCGTAAGTGGGAAAGATTGCCGACGCCAGAACAATGATCAGGGTGATAACCACCATGAGCTCAAGAAGCGTGAAGCCCGACGCCCGCTGGTCCTTGGTCCCTGGTCCTTCGTCCTTCGTCGTGGGCCACTGGCAACCGGCAACCTGCAACTGACAACTGCGCCGCGACGCTGGCCCAGGCACGATTTCGGTTTTCTTACCAGTCCGCATATCGTGTTCCGTCCAGGGCCGTCCCCTGGCTCTTTGAATACACGTCGAAGACGTTATTGCCGCTCCAGCTGCGTGAATCAGGATCGTCCTGCATGGAGCGCAATCCCCAGTCAGTGGAGCCGGTCATGGGATCCACCGGGATGCGTCGCAGGAACTTGTATTTGGCCGTGGCCGCACCCTTCAGGGGCACGCCGTTTACCAGGGTCGCAAGGTCCGGCGGATACCCGAAGCTCTCGGCTTTCATCGGGATCATCCCGCGGTCCGAAAAGTCTTTGTAGCGGTCGATGGCCTGCCGAAGGTCGCGCAGTGCCTGGCGGAGTTCCGCTTCACGCGTGCGCTGAATCTGCACACGCGCCAGCGGCAGGGCCATGGTTGTGAGGAGCAACAAGATCGTGATGGCCGCGATGAGCTCGACCAGAGTGAACCCGCGGCTCACATTCAATTCCCTAAACTGCGAGAAAGTCTTGCGTTTCATTGCGGCGGCTGACCCGGTGCCTCCGGAGGCGCCTCCGGCGTGGTGGGCGTTGTGGGCGGCTGGGGCATCGCTTCCGCCGGGGGCGGCATGATCCCTGTCGGGCGTGCCTCACCTCCTGGCACTGCCACTTCCGTTCCACTCTCGATTGGCACGTCGGGAAGTCGAATGACCCGGGGAGTCAGCATCACTAAAACTTCAGTCTCAATCCGTTCGCGCTTGTTCGAGGAGAAGAAATACTTCAAGAACGGGACGTCCGCCAGGCCGGGTACTCCCGCCTGAGTCTGGGTTTCGGTGGTTTGAATCAACCCACCGAGGAGATTCACTTCACCTTCCTTCAGCCTGATGTCATGCTCGATCTTGCGCTGCCCAAACGTCGGCTGGCTGAAGCCACCGATCGCAATAGGGGAGCCCAGAGACGAGATCTCAATCGTTGCGTGGAGATTCACTTCGCCATTAGCCATCAGCCGCGGCGTGATGTCCAGGTTTACCCCAACGTCTTGATATTGGAACTGCGTGCTGGCCAGCAGTCCAAATCCCCCGCCAGCCGTGCTCGTCGTCCCTCCCAGTGACGGGAGGAAACTGCCGGTGGCATAAGGAATGCGCGTTCCAATACGCAGCTTGGCTGTCATGCCGTCGGTCACACGCACTTGCGGGTTCTGCAGCACATGCGTGCGGGAGTCGTTCATGACGGCGCTCGCCGTGGCGCCAGGAAGCACGACGGCGTAGTTCCGGTAGCTGATACCTCCCAGTCCAATTGACGTATTCTGAGTAGTGTTCGAGTCAGTCGTCGTAGTTCCAGGCGCGAAGACCAGCCCACCCTGCAGCCCGGATGTAATGTTCCCGGTCGCTGGATTGATTGTCGCCAGGGTCAGCCCCAGGTCGCGAACGCGGTCGCGGTCTGCCTCGACCACGGCGACTTCCAAGAGAATCTCGGCTTTCCCTCGGTCGAGGTCGCGTATCATCTTCTCCGCTGCTGCCACTTTCGCAGGAGTATCGCGAACAATGATGGCGTTGGAATCAGGATTATCGACAATTCTTTGCAGCCCGAGCACCTGCTTCAAGGCCGTGGTGATTGCCGTCCGGTCGGCGGCGGCCAGCGGATTGGTGATGTATATCGTCTTCAGAACCTCTTCGTCGTAGTCCCTGCGGTTGGTGGGCGTGTCATTTACAACCAGGATGGTATTCGAAGTGATCGGTCGCCAGAAAGTCTTGGTCTGAAATGCAACCACCCTCAAGGCGTCCTCGATCTTGATGTTGGAGAGGTCAACCGAAATGTTCTGGGGGCGAATATCGGTCGTGAACGCCACGTTGAGATCGGCCAGCTTGCCCAACGTTTCGTAGACCCTCTTGGTATCGGCTGTAATTCGGAAGCGCGCCAAAGGCTCAGGAGGCAAAGGCTTTAGCTTGACCCCGGTAGAGGTCGCTGATTGCTCACGTGCCTTAAGTGCCGCCTGGAGAGCCTCCTCCCGAGCTTTCTTGTCGGCGGCCTGATGGGCTAAAAGCCGACTCAGTTCCTGGGCCGCGGCCTCGTTAGTGGGGTCGATATTGACGGCTTTTTGGAACTCCCCGGCCGCCTCATCTTCGCGTCCGGAGGCGAGGAGTCTCCTTCCCTGCTTGACGTGGAAAATTCCGGCCTGAGAGCGTACAACCTTCTCATGAATAAGGTACTTAGCGTTCTCCGGCTCGGCCTGGAGGGCCTTCTCGTATTTCACCAGAGCGGTATCCCAATCCTTGCGCAGCTCAGCCTTACGAGCTTCCCGGAAGGCTGAACTCCCTCCTCCGCAACTCACTAATGCCAATCCGAGCCCCGCCGCCGCCACTCGTTGGAGCTGTTTACCCAACATCATTTGTCCTCTGCTCATTTCATTGACCAGGATTATCGAGCATCCCCACCCGCGAGGGCAAGCCCTCTTGCGCGAGCCCGCTTAGTGACGACTCACTGCCGCTACGCAAAAGGGCGGAGCCTGTATCGGGAGCCGTGTCCGGGGTTCTGGTTCCTTCCAAGGTAGTTGAGCCCCTCAAAGCCGGCTCACCATCCTTAGATGCCGCTGGTGAACTCGGTTTGCCTGTCGGTCCCCCCAGCGACCGCCGAGCGACCTCCGCCCCGCGAGGGAGAGAGTCGGCAACGAGTTCGACGGTTGTTGCGGTCACTCTCGATACGCGAAAGCCGGCTGGGAGTGTCTCGCCCTCGCGAGCCAGCAACACTTCTCCTCCGACCGCGACGAATGCGGTGGTTCTTCCGTCACTGGCCACCGCCAAGCCCAATGGTCTGAGCGTGATCCACCTTACGGCAGGTTCCGCACGACTGTTATTAGGCCCAACGCGAGCATTTGCCCGCATCCCAATCGAATCCATGCCACCGGGAGCAGCGCGCGGAGGTGGTCGCTGAGAATTGGGCGGCGGCCTCTCTCCGGGAGACCCGGCTCCAACCGCCCCTGTCCCCCCGGCCTGCGCCGACTCATCTATAATGGCAGAAGGCGAGCCCCTTGAATTGGGTTCCCTTGCGGGTTCCGGCCTCGAGACTAGGCAAAGGTCGGGCGAGGGCTCGCGCTTGAGAGGCAACTCCTCGATCTCGGCCCAGGAGGACGAAACGCTGAGCGCCCGGAAGTGGCCGGCAAAAACTTCGCCTTCCCGAACAAAGTACACGTCATCGCCCAAAGCAACGATGGCCTGGGGTTGCCCACCCGCCAGCTCCAGGTAGCCAACCTGCTGAGGGATCGGTGGGCTGACATCCGAGGTGCAAGAATTTTCTGGCAGTACGGTCTCGGCTTGGGCGACTGATTCTTCCTCGCCCGGCTCAGACGTCTGCTCGGTCCCGAGATCGGCCAGAGGAGGCTCATCCTTCATATAGTGCAAGGGAGAATGCGTATTAGTGCCGCCGAAGTGCCCGAGCACTTCAGGTTCAAGAGGGTCCGTCAACCCAAAGTCATTCGTGCCAGATGGAATCATGGACTCTGGATTTTGGATTTGCCTGGGTTGATATGCGCTCAGGGTCCTGGCATCCTGAATTGCTGGCCGTGGGAGAGCAGCAATCTCGCCCCCGCTTCCGGCTCTTGCTGATTCGACTCTGGCCTCTCGATCGCCAACCTCCTTCTGAGTTCCGGCATCCGGTTTCCGGATCCCGCCTTCCGCAGTCTCGCGACTCCCGAGTCCCGCCAGAACCGTTGGTTCTCCTCTTACCAGTCGAACCCGCTCGCCGTCGGCGACGACGGCCTCGACTCGCCCTGCAGTCCGCTCGACGTAGCCGAGCGTCTGGGGTGAATCAGCAATTTGAGACTTCTGATTTCCGATTTGACCGGCCGCGTCAGTAGAACTTCCCCAGGAACTCTCGATCTTCAACGCTCGCCTTTCGACTGGCTCTTTACTGACTGCTGCCCCCTGCCTCCCCGGTTCTGAATCTTGGATTCTCACTTCCTCCCGCGAGATTGCCACAACCTTGTAGTTATCACCCCACGAGTCGCCGAGGTGGACGAGGTGAATCTCTCCGCCTTCCTCAACCACCGCCTCAACCTGCCCCCCGGATTTCTCGACGTAACCCAGCGGCCGGAGAGATTTTGTGATTTGTAAATCTTGATTTGCGCGTTGGCTGCTCGCGGGTTCCTGTGAGCCCTCAAGTTGCGACTGTCGACCCTCGGCCTGATCTTCCTGACTCCCGCCTCCGGACTCCGGACTCCTGTTTTCAGTCCGGCCTTCAACTTTCAACTTTCGGCTTTCGGCTTGCTCGTCCTGACTTCTGGCCCGTGAATCCTGACTGATGTTTTCCGTCACACTTTCGACTTTCGACTTTCGACTGCCGACCTCTCCATCATGGCTTCTATCTTCTGATTTCTGAATTCTGTCATTCGCCTCGCGCCTCACTGTCTCCACGAGCAGCAGTGCGCACAACACCGCCAAGGCCGCGCTTACCCATCTCCACCGACGTGCGGACGAATCCATCTGCTCTCTCAGAAAGCGACACCCGGGGCGGAGTCCCCCACCCAGTCAGAACCAGCATGGGATGTTATATCACGATTAACGACACGTGTCAGGGGTCACAATTGGAGAGTCACACGCTGGCGCCAAGCGCCGTGAACTGGCATTTGCCTTCTTCCCCCAGTCGTCGGGGCATCGGGCATTGCTTCTCGTATCTGTAGGGGATGGTCGGATACTGGCCGTCCCCGATTTCTTCAATTCACGGGGAGCGTTGGTTTCCAGCCAAACCTAGGAGTCGAGGAAGAGGTTTTGCCGCGAAGCGGAAGGTCTTTGCTGCGGAATAGAAGTAGTGAGGCAAACCGACGTGGGAGTCCTTGTAGCGGGAAAATGCTTTCCCGGAGTTGTATAAGGGCGCCTTCCGAGCCGTATGCCTGAATGCCCGCTGGGTCGCGACCTTGACCGGAACTTGATTGACCGTGCAGACTAGGCGCAAGGAATACAATAAGAGTTGCCCTCACAGCGCACTCAAAGAGTGGATGCCGAACGGATTCGCCAGTGAAAGGGCGGGTTCGCTATTTCATTAGGGCGCAAACAGCCGAAAATTCACGAGGAGGTTGGCACAAGTAAACTGGTCCAACCAGGGATGGAGACTCTCTCGCTCCGAGTGGGACAAAGACTCGACCGCTCGCCTGTAATAACAACCCGTGTCGGATATGGCCCGCTGATCCGGTCTTCAGGTTAGCAGCAATTTGAGTCGGAAGTACCGTTTCGGATTTCGGTTGGAAACCGACACCTCATCATGCGGTACGGCTTAGGCTTGGACCTTTCACCTGGTGTTCTTTCTTGTCAGGAGACCCTTCGCAGGGATTATGAGGTCACAACACGTTTTATTGACTGGACGCTTTCACGCCCCCCAACTAGTTCCGGTTCTGCTCATCGCTCCCGGACGGCGTCGCAAACTTCGCGCGCTTCGAGATCGCGTACGAACCGGTAATCGAGAATCTTGGCAGCCAGCAAGTGCAGCGTTTCGCCGGCGACCGGAGGGGAGGAGCGTACAACCCAGCCTTGGCACAGGACTTCTGTGCCCGACTTGCCGGCCATACCCGGCGGGAACATGAAGCGCATTTCGATCAGGTCGCTCACCTTCAGAGCCTCAGCAACTCGAAACAGGACTCCCGAGCGGCTGATATTTTCGGTTTTAGCGTCACGCCATTGGGATTGCCCGGCGGCGCGGTAACGGATCCCCATCTGCATTCCGTACCGCGGAGCACGCTCGAGGGAGCTCAAGGTACTGTCATCCCCATACCAGTTCATTGTACGTCCCCTACTAACCCTAGACGCTGATGAAGCGACATCACGCGCACCTGCCCCGGTCGTGATTTCGCCTCAGGATTAAGGATACCAAGAGAATGAAGGGTGCCAATGGCCCCTGGGTAGAGTCATTACGGCACAAAAGTGCTACAGGAATGACCGTAGGCGTCAAACCATTTCAGTAAAGAGCTGGTGGTTGACGGCGAAGAGGGCGAGTTCGAGGCGGGTCGAAACTCCCAGCTTGTCGAAAATATTCGTCAGGTGGTGTTTGACCGTCTGCTCGCTGATGGAATATTTCTGCGCAATGTCCTTGTTGGTATAGCCGGCGACTATTGCCGACACGATCTCAAGTTCACGAGGCGTGAGGCCAAATGATTTCTTCTTTTCTTGCTCGGCGCCGCTCGGCATCAGGTCGCGCAGGGTGGCCACCAGATCCGAAACGCTCTCCCGCCCCACCCAGTATTGGCCGGCCATGACCGTCCGGATGCTGCGCAGAAGCATCTGTGTCGCAGACTCCTTGAGGACGACGCCGCGCGCGCCGAGCTGCAGGGCCTCGACGATTTGCGCACGTTCGATGGCCGCAGTCAACAGAATGGTCCGCACGGGCGTAGGTGTGCTCACCAACTCGCGCAGCGCGTCGATCCCGGGCAGGCGAGGCATGGCGAGGTCGAGCAGCAGGATGTCAGGATTGAGCTGGCGCGCCAGGACTACGGCTTCCCCGCCATCAGAGGCTTCTCCCACGACTTTGAGGCCGGGCTCGGCCTCCAGGAGCTTGCGCAAGCCGTCGCGGAAAATGGGGTGATCATCGGCAATCAGAATTCGGATGTTCTTGTGAGGTTTATCCATAGGCCTTCTGCGGGAATATGATTTCCAGGCGCGCGCCGCGCCCGGAGCCGGATTCTATCGCGAGTTCGCCCCCAATGGAACGAACTCTTTCTTTTATGACCAGAGGACCTTTCCGAGAATTCTCCAATTCGTTGTGGTTCAGGCGTCCGGCAAAATCAAAACCCCGGCCGTCATCGTCAATGACCAGCCTCCAATCTCCGTTCTGGGAATCAAAGCGCACCATGACGTTGCGGGCGCCGCTATGCTTACGAACATTGACGAGGGCCTCCTGGACGATCCGCGCTACCTCGTTGCAGACGCGCGAAGGAATGGAAACCTCTTCGAGCGGGGTAACGAATCGCGCCGCAATCCCCGTGTCCCGCCGAAACCGGTCAACGGTGGAGGCCAGATAGTCCAGAAGCTGCTTGGGTCCCAGATTGATGGGCCGCATCTGCTGCATCAACTCGCGGAGGTTAATCACCTCCTCGCGAAGAAGTTCCTGAATGCGCGCCAGCTCATCGGCCATGTGACCTTGCGACGCCGCCGGCTGCCGCCGCAGCACGTCGACTTGCATCTCCAGGCCTATCAACGACTGGATCACCCCGTCGTGGAGCTCGCGCGCGACTCGCGCTCTCTCCAGAGCCCCCGCACGCGCGCGCAGCCGTCGCACGAGAAACACGCTGTAAATCGCCGGACTGACTTGCTTGGAAATTGTCTGCAGATATCGGACCGCCGCCTCCCGGCTGGAACTCGCGGAGGGGTTCAATAAACACAGTTGGCCGGACCAATCATTTCCGAAGTTCATGGTAACCGCCAAAATGTGGCGGAAATCATAAAGGGCCTCGAAAGCTCTGGGGGGAACCCATGGAGCGTCAGGGAGCTTGTGCCCGCTCTCGTCCAGCGCGTAGAGGTCGAGCACTCCGATCCCCCGTTCCTTTCGCTCGCGGAACGCATGCCAGGCATGACCAGGAGGCTTGAAAAGGTAGGTAGGCTTGTCGCTGGAGGGCACTTCCGTAAGGATCAGGTCTATCTCGGGACTGCCGGGGTCCATGCGGACTTCCCAAAGGTAAGCCTTGCCGGTGGCCATCTCCTCCAAGGCGAGTATGGCGTGGCGCGACCCAAATACCTGAAGGATGTCCCCGAGCACCGCACGCAGCGCTCCTCGCAGGCCGACCTCCGCCTGGGCCTTCGAGATAATGCGGGCGATACCCGTCATCTCGGTGCGCAATTGTTTCTCTTCCTCGCCAAGGTATCCTAAAAGGTATCCGGTAATAAGCAAATACAACCCGCGCATGATAAAGTTATTCAGCTCAAACCTGCCAACCAGGATCGACTGAAAGCTGGGATCCACTGAACCCACCAGAATCACTTGAAAGAAGAACAGAAGAATAGCCGCTCCCGACGTAGCAAGGGTTTCCTGAAATCCCCAACGATAGGCGGCCGCCAGAAGGACAAAAACGTTCACGACGAAGAATGGGCTATTGGGGCCGGTTGTGAAGATTGAGATGACCGCCGGCCAGAGAATGTCGATGGCGTGAACGATGAATCTGAAAGCGGGAGTGGATTCGCTCCGAATTCGGACCAATGCCAGGATCAGGAGGCTGTGGATGACAAAGATCACCATCAAGGTGATGGTGAGGGCGGCGAATCCTCCCGGGCGCGTGGGATCCAAAACGATGGCGATGAGAGAACTGACTGCAAGGAAGGCGCGGGCGACTGCCAGCGTGCGCTCAATTTGCTGCGCTTCGCCGGTAACATGCGGTGTTTTCAACCGGTCAAAATAACCTCTCGGTTCCGCTGCCGATGGCAATCCGTCCCCCTACCCTGATGGCCCAGGTGGCCAGAATTTCTCACCATAATACGACTCAAAGCTGGCGACACGACAAGGATTTTCCGCACGAGCAACATGCCCACGTATGCGGGTTTCAGAATAAGATATCACGGAGAAAATGACCGGGAGGCCGTCCTGAAACCTGGAACTGCACTGGGATCAGACGGAAGCGGATTTTCCCGCCGGTTGGGCCTTTTCGAAATGCTCTGTGATGCGGTCCTGATTGTAAATTGAGATCTCACTGAAGGCTACTCCCGTGCCTCGGTCCTTGATGCTGTAAACGACCTCGCCCTTGCAGTTAATCGGCGGATCGCCTTCCACCAGGCCGAAAGAGATCTTGACCTCCGGAGATTTTAGCGCCGGGAGGAGTGGAAACAGCAGGCAGCCTCCGCGACTCAGTTGCGAGATGCGGCTTTGCACGACCCCCGAATCTGTGTACACGGTCACTCGGAGATCGCAAGAATAGCGCGGATATCTTCGCTTCTCTATCCCTCCTCCACCCATAGGCGCGTATCATACTTGTTGGTCATCCAATGTCAACCGAATATGAGATGACAGGTGTCAGCCCCGTCAGGGCCGAGCGGGACTGCGACCACCATAAGGCTCCCTCGCAGAAATAGTCTTGCAAACGAACCGTAAGGAAACTGACCACCGAAAGCACCTCAGTGGTAGAATGCCGGCACGATCCGATTAGACCCCTAGGAGGCCAAAATGGCCAAGGTGCTGCGATGCCGGGACCTGGGAATGAGTTGCTCTAAAGAGATTCGCGCCGAGACAGAAGACGAACTTATGAAGCTCGCCGCCGAACATGCCGAGAAGGACCACGGAGTCCACGCGTCAAGTATCCCACCATCCATTCTTGCCATGGTTAAATCGGCCATCAAAGACGAATAAGGAATGGCCGCAGCAGTTCTCGGGTAGTGGTGCGCGGCATACCTGCCACTCGTAAGTCGCCCCGCCCCCCTGAAGGCCAAGTGGCCGGTCAGCGATTGATTCGGACCTTTTGGATGAAAGCTAAATTCCCGCTGGCCGAAATCGGCCATTTCTGGCCCAAGGCCACCAGCCTTGCGACCTAGACTATTTGTCTGGCTATCTTTTTCTTCTAATCCATTGATTTATTGGGGAATCCTGAGGCAGGTCTTTTTCACCCATGGCACGCCGTGTGCACAGACCGGAGTGAGCCTGATGTCTGGCCCTCGCGTCTGTATGAAAAGAAGAGTGATAACTCATGAGGTTTCAGGAGGGAGCATGAACAACCGATTATCAATCGTCCAAATCGCGGCAAGATCAGGAATTGTTTTGACCGCCGTCACGCTTTTGAGTCTCGGTGCGGCACTATCGGCCAAGGCACAAGCACCAACTCCGAACCAGGATCGCGACCGCATCAGAACTGAGCAGCAGGTTCAAGACAGAGTCCTGAGCCAAGACCGTGACCGGGTCCGAGATCGGATTCGCGACCTCGAACAGACCAGGAGGGTGGATCAAGACCGTCTACGAAAGGCTACGCGGACGTACGGGAAGGATAGCGGTCAGGCACAACAAGCCCGCGAGCAACTTACGCGTACTCGAGAGCAACTTCAGGCCGCCAAGCAGGAACGAAAACGCGTAGAAGCACAAATGCGAGAGCAGAAGCGGATTGAACAACGCGAGCAGGCTGGTGGCGCCGATCTTGGCTCCGGCACGAAGGTGGGATACGGCCAGCGTGGCGAACGGAGTGGCGGGATGGGCGGTCCCGGCGGTTCCGGCGGCGGGCGTGGCGGACGAGGACCTCGGTAACCACGTTCTGAATTTCGAGTTGGGGGCGCGAACCACGCGCCCCTGTCTCTTACTTGGAGGATGACATGAAGAAGAACTTACTCTGGTCTTTGCCAGTCTTACTGGTAGGATTACTGGTCCTTATAGCAGGCCCAAGCACGTCCGCCTCAGGCCAAACGAATAATACCCAGGCGACGCCCAAGGCTAACATCGGACAGCAGAAACAACTGGACGAGCTCATGCGGCTGGATGTTCAGCTTCAGAAGGATCGCGACGAACTTCACCAGGCCATCACTCAGTCCGGGTGGGATAGTGAGCAAACGGACGCGGCACAACAGAAGCTCGAAAAACACCGTGCGGAGTACCGCCAGCTTCGCAGGTCACTGCGCTCGGCGGGCGTGGCAGTTCCTCCTCCCTCGGGGTTTGCCGCCGGTCCGGCGGGCGGTGGGCCGCGGACAATGGCGGGACGCGGTATGCATCATGGCGCTGGCCGCCAACACGGCTGCGCCGGCTGTGACTGCCCCTGCTGCCGGGACTGAAGCTCGCAGCAACAGACTGGCTTCCCGGTGCTTCCAGCGAAATGAAGGCGGCCAACCCACGAGCAGAGTGGGCAGTTTGCTCTGAGACAAGACTCCGCCCCGCTCTGGTGACCGCAGCTGAACTGTGTCCTCACAGTATAGACGGGGACCATGGCCGTCCCTTGCCCCCAACAATCGCCGTGGACGGCAGTATGAGTTGCGGTAGAATGCCTGCGCCCAAACCGGACCCATAACGCCGCTCTAAGGTTGGAAGACGGTACTGTGAGACTTCATTTCCGTGCGAGGCGGCCCGCGCGGCCGAAGTCAGGTGACCCGGTGGAATCCTCCCGTCTGAAGCAGTGGCTCACGCGCCTGGCGCCCATCTACCCGGGCGAAGGCCGCGTCACGTTACTCTGTCTTGCCGTGAACTTCCTGGTGGTGACCGGGATCATGTTCGGTCGCAACTCCCGTGACTCGCTCTTCCTCGTGTACTTTGGCGTCCAATATTTACCCTACATGTATTTCGCCAATGCCGCCTCGCTTATCGTGTGTTCACTTGCCTACACGACCCTGGTGGACCGATTCGAGCGCGGGAAATTCCTGGGTGGCATTTCGCTGCTTTTCATCGCCAGTCTCGTTGCCAGCCGTATGGTCCTGGCCGGACTCACCCAGAAGGAACACAGCTGGTTCTTCCCCGTCCTTTACATGGCCTCGCAAGTCATCTGGTACTTCTCCCTGATGCAGTTCTGGACATTCGTCGGAGACTTGTTCGATACTCGTCAGGCCAAACGCATCTTTCCCTTCCTGGCCGTCGGCGCACTGCTCGGCATGGTAAGCGTCGGACTCTTCAGCAAGCAACTGGTTCGGACTCTGGGGACGGAAAACCTGCTTCTGGTGTGGGCAGGATTGATCTTCGCAGCGACGGCGCTTGCCGCTTATATCTATCAACGGCATAGGCCGACGCGTGAGCCCGGAGTTCGCGATGCGGCATCGACTCCCAAGGCCGTCAAGCCATCCGAGTGGCAGAAGATCCGCGACGGCTTTCGCGAGGTGGGACGGGAACCGCTGCTTCGGTCGATGGCCGGCTATATTCTGCTGATGTGGACCGTGTACGCGGTCGTGGATTTCTGCTTCAACAAGACCATGCGAGCGCGCTACCCCAACCCTAACGACCTGACGACCTTCTTCGGCATCTTCATCGGTGTCCAGGGATTTCTGTGCCTGGCTATTCAGTTACTTCTGGTGCGGCCGGTTATCAGCCGGTTGGGCGTGGGCAAGACGATCAGCTTTCATCCCGGGTTCCTCGTCGCAGGTACGGCCTGGATGAGCGCGCAGTACGGCTATCCGTCAGTCCTGACCACGAAGCTGGGCGACGCGTCGATGCTTTACACGTTTTCGGATTCGTCTTATCAATTGCTCTACAATCCCGTCCCACTCGATCGCCGCCCGCGCGTGCGCGGTTTCATCGAAGGTTACATCCGGCCGCTTTCTCTCGCCGCTGCCGGCGGGCTGATTCTCCTGGGCAACGCCTACCTCAAACCCATCGTGCTGATTTCAGGGCGGGAAATCAGCGTTGGCCAGCAACTTTCCTGGGGGGCGGCGGTTCTCAGTCTGATGTGGTTGGGCGTGGCGTTGACAGCCAATAAGGGTTACATACGCGCTCTGCTCCAGAACTTGCAGACGGGCAGCCTGGCGCTTCGCCAGGCGGCGGCGACCGCCCTGAGGAAGATGCAGGATCCGTCGAGCCTGGCTATTGTCACCGAGACCCTCCGCGGCGCGAACGCGGACCGCGTTATGGCGGCGATTCATTTCCTGGAGAATTTCCCGGGCGAACAGGTAAACAATTCCCTCGTCGCGCTCCTCACGCACGCCGACCCGCGCGTGCGTGCCACCGCAGTCAGCGCGCTGGGCCGGCGCGGCGGTGCAAGCTACGTCGACCGCGTGACGTCACTCTTAAACGATTCGGACCCGCGAGTCCGCGCCAACGTCGTTGAAGCGTTGGCCGCGACGCGAGACCCGGCCCTGCCAGAAAAGCTCCAGCCGCTCCTGAACGACCCCTCGACTCGCACGCGCGTCAATACCGTGCTGACCATCGCGGCGATCCAGGGGACAAACGCGGCCGCCGAATCTCTCCCGATGATCCGTGAACTGGCGCGCGGGGACAAGCAGGCGCGGTCCACGGCCACCTTCGCGCTGGGGCGCCTTCCGCTTGACGATTCCATGGATTTACTTGTGGAGTTGCTCCATGACCGCGAATTGCGTATCCGCTGTGAGGCAGCACAGGCGTTAGGGAGAATTGGCACACCGCGAGTCATCTCGCCGCTGATTGAATCGTTGGCCGGGCCGGCCGAGCTACGCCACGACGTGCGCCGGGCACTGGCCGCCATTCTGACCCGCTGCGGCGAGTCCTGCATCCGCGAGATGGTCGACGCGGCGCTGAACTCCGAGCGCGTCGAGATTCGCAGTGAGTTGGCGGACGTGCTGGGGCGACTGAAGAACCCCAAGGTGATCGAACCGCTCGTGGAACTCTTGAAGGATCCCGAATGGCGGGTGCGCTGGAAGGTATTGAAGTCCTTTGAAAAGCTGGCGCGGGATCTGAAACTCCCGGAAGGGGCCCGGGCGGCGCTCTTCGACTACGCCCATTCCGAGCTCGGAGCGTTCCGGCAAAGTATGCTTGCGACTCAGACCCTCGTGCCGCAACCGGCCGCCGAAGCCGACCGCCTGCTCAGCCTTGCCCTCGAAGAGGATCGCTTGAAAATCCAGGAGCGCGTCTTTCACATGCTCGGGATCTTGTGCGGGCGAGACCGCATGCTGGCGATCTTTGAGAAGCTGCAGTCCAAGGATTCGCGCTTGCGCGCCGACGCCCTGGAGGCGCTGGAAACACTCGCACCGAAGGTCATCGCGCGCGAGGTCTTGGGGTTGCTTGAGCCCGCCCCGGTTGCCAGGGGCGCCACTGCTCCGCCGGCCTACCCCTATCTTGAGGCGCTCGCCAAACACCCCAAAGCGTGGATCCGTGCGTGCACGGCTTTCTATCTCGGCCATCATCCCAACAGCGACCGTGACACACTGCTTCTGACGTTGCTTGCCGACCGCGCGCCGCTGGTCCGCGAGACGGCTCTTTACGCGGGTTGGAAACGCGGGGGAGAATCATGGAAGCCGCAGATCGAAGTGGCGACTCAATCCTCCGACGCCCCGCTGGCCCAGGCCGCGCGGAGAATTCTCACCCGGGCGGGGAATCCCGGCGGCAAATCTCCAGATAAGGATCAGACTATGCTCTTCTCTGTCGAGAAAGTCCTGTTTCTGAAATCCGCACCACTCTTTTCGGCGGTTGAGGGCGAAGAACTCGCTGCCCTTGCGGACATCGCGCTCGAACACACATACGAAGCCGGGGAGATCATCTTTGAGGAAGGCCAGGCGCCGCATCATTTGTACGTCGTGGTGCAGGGCAAGGTCGAGGTCTTCCTCCGAGTCGATTCCACGGAGCGCCCGCTGGCTTTTCTGGGAGAGAAGGAGTGCTTCGGTGAAATGGCGATTCTCGACGATCAGCCTCGGTCGGCTTCCGTGCGCGCCGCCGAGCCCACGACCGTCCTGAAAATCGACCGCGACAGCTTCCGCGAGCTGATCCTGGAGCGCCCGAACATCGCCTTCGCGATCTTCCGTATCCTGAGTGGGCGACTGCGCCATCAGAACATGGAGGCCGATCACATCCCAGCGGTTTTTGTTGGGGGACAGTACGCGTGAATTGAAAATTGAAGATTGATAATTGCCAATTGCGATTGGCTCAATGTTGTTCAGTTTTTAGTTTTCAATTCTCAATTTTCAATTATCAATTCATTCCTGGCACTTGTCGCAGTAGCCGCCCGCCTCGACCCGCACCACCGCGATGCGGAATCGCCGCTCGCGCTCGATCTGACCTTTCAATTTCTCGAAGAGAGAGCTTTCAAATTCCTGGATGCGCCCGCACTTCAGGCAGGCTAGGTGGATGTGGTCGCGCGTCGTACGCGCCTCGTAATAGTGGCGCCCGCCCTGCAGGTGCATCAGATCGAGTTCGTCCACGAGGCGGTGTTTCTTGAGCAGGGCCAGCGTACGGTAAACAGTGACTTTGTTCAACGTCGGGTCCTGCTGGCGCGCCTTCTCCCACAAGTCCAAAGCGTCCAGATGCCGGTCAGCACCCTGAATAATCTGCACCAGCAGCCGCCGCTGGTGGGTCATACGGACACCGCGCGATATCAGTTCCTGCTCCAGCGGGCGCCGCGTAACCTGCGATTCAACGCGCATGGACTCCCCTCTGCCCCCAAGTCGCGGAATGTCGCTCTAGTTTCACTTCCCATTGCCCTCAGTGTCAACCAATATCCCGGACGGTTCTCACCGTGGTAACATCAAGTACAGACTTCATGGCATCTCAGGCGTGAACGAAACCGGAGAAACTACATTTCGAGTGGGATCTGAGACCGTGGTCAGTAGCGTCTCGCCGACCGCCGATTTCGGCGTCGTTTTCGAAGACGATGGTGACACGGGATATTTCTATGCGCTGGAACGCCCCTTGCACCCTGACGGCCGCATCCTGGACGCGGTCCACATTTACAACGTGGCGAACGTCAACGATCGGGACGTTCCCTCCCGAGTATCACTCCTGTGGTCGGAAGACGGAATGAAATGCGCCTTGCTCATCAACAACTATCCCCACGCAGCATTCAATTTTGTCGCGCGGCGAGGGTATTGCCGCACCAACTTCCCCAACTCGCCTGACCGCGAAGACGGATCCTGGATCACTTCCGACCATCAATGGCGGGATGACATCATGCAGTGGTTTCGCCCCGCAATGCACTAGCCTGAAGACTCCGTTGCGTTGCTATTTGGGCGTGGTCGCCGCGCCGGCGGAAGTCTCCAGGCGTTTCGCCTCGCGCTCCTTCCTCTCTGCGCGGCACTCAAGGGTTTCGCCACGGGCCTCTTGCCGCTCGAACACAGCACGAGCGCCGCGAAAGAAGTCGAGCATCGCCTGACGATCGGACTCGCTCTTGAAACCCACTTGGCTCCTATAGTAAGCGATTTCGCTGTCCATCCATTCGAGGAAGAACTTCACATCCCCGGCAACGATCCCGCGGGAAGATCCAACCTGAACGTATACCGGGCTCGTTTGCGCGAAGCGGATGCTCGGGGAAGATTTCTCGAACGCTCGCGCGGCAATCCAGCCGGTATCGTTGACCTCGATTTCCGCGTCGCCAATGAGGATCGAGCCTGTCTCGCTTGATACGACGTACTTCACGACCTGGCCTTTCCAGAGAATCTCGAGCTTTTCCAGTTGGCCAGCGGTGCTGGCTTCGACGTGGACTTTGAGGGTCTTCGATGATTTCCCTGCCCCACCCGGCACCACGATCGTCTCGCCTGGCTCTTTGCCGTTCACGGTGAGGAACAGCATTGGGCCATTCGTGCCAAAGCTGTGCCCTGCCTTGAGGGCACGAAACCACGGCCGATACCCGAACTTCTCTGTCATGTGAACATACACGCGGTTGAAGCCCAACGGAGCGGGCTTCACTCCCGAAGCGCTACCTGCGGAAACCGCCAGCTTGAAGCCGCAGTTCAGGAATTTGTAATACACGTCCATCGTCCACAGCGCCATACCCAGCGGTGTTTCGTATTCGGGCTTGCCTTTCGGAATCATTCCCCACGGCGCCGTTTCGGTTTCGACGCCGTGGCGGTTGAAGTGATTGTGAACGATTCCGGCAAAGTCCACTTGGCCCAGCGCCATGAGCGCCGCACCGTCGCGCCAGGTGATCTTCTCAGCGTCCACCCAGCCTTGCCGGGCATGTGTCGCCTTCGTAAAGACATCGCTGGGTGGAAAGAGTCGATATCCGCTGAAGCTGATCGGCGCATTGAGACCGACCAAGTCCACCGCTCCAGGACCCTCGCGCAGCCGCTCAATCTCGGTGTCTTGGGTGGAATAAACGTGTGTGTCGTCAATGCGCCTGATGGCCAACGCTTTCGTCGACGTTTTCGGCGCGCGCGAGATGTGACTGTCTTCCCAAACCCATTCGGTGAGCGTCGGCGCGATATTCAAATCCTCGGCCAGCATCAATTGATCCATGTCGCCCACATCGCGGTGATTGTGAAGGTCGCCCGAATACCAGCCGCGGGCGTTCATGTTGACCCAGCGCTGGAGCTCGATCCTCTCTTCGCGCGACTCGCCGGACTGAATCACGACCTGCTTTGTTATGGCGCGATATTCCGGCCCGCGCTCCACCACGAGTTTGTATGTTCGTGGCGGCAGCGCGATCTTGAACTCGCCGCCGGTGACGAAATTTCGCTCCGGCGGCTTGACGTAGTTGATTGCGCCCACCGGCGACCAGAATTGGTCAGTCGGATCGGTTAGGTAGCATCGAGCCGGAACCATTCTGCCTGTGTCGTGGTCAATGATGCTGACTCTCAGACTGCCCAAGGCTTCGGCCTTGCCGCGCTCCGATTCCTGACCAAAAGAGGAGGCAGAAAGCAGCAGGCAGAAGGCAGAGAACAGAACGTAGTGGGCAGAAGGCGGAATACAGGAAAGGCAAGACTTCCGACCAACATCCGAACTAAGGAAATGGCAATGGACGAGGGTAGCAAACCAACGTGAGGGGATTTTCATGGCAGGCGGATTATACCTGCACTCTCCAAGGTTGGGATGTGATTCGTTGCGGAGTTCAGGACAACACAATGTCCCGGGCATCCGACGCTAACGCCGGCGCTTTTCCCATCGGATGGTCCGAGTGCCAAAGTCGAAATTTACTCGCCGCGCTCCCAGCGAGGTAACGCCCAGCAAGCCATCGAAACCGGGGAGGCCAGCCGGCAGCGTTTCCATCAGGAAGCCGGTCACGCTGCCCAGTTCATCGTTGCCCAAGCGTGTCGCAGGAAGACTCACCCGCTTGAGCGGGACAGCGCCGCTCATGTTTTCAGATTGTTTGGCGCCCTCGATGCGTGCTCCCGGCAGCCGACCGCGCAGCATCGGTCCGAAGAGAATCAAATCCTTGGCGCCGGTATCCACCATCAGGTGAACCGGCTGGCCATTCACCAACATCTGCACGGCAACGTATCCGGGCCCGGCGACCAGCGCGGCGCTGGATTCAAAGGCATCACGCTCGCCGAAGAGGAGCTTCTTTGTTTCGTAGTCAATGGTGAAGTTCTCTCCCTTCAGAACGTCCAGCCCGATCATGCCATCGACTCTCACGCCGATTCCATCTTCGACGAAGGAGAGATCGCGCACGAGGACCGGAAGCGCTTCGGCGCGCACGGGACCCAGTTGCAGTTCCGGAACGATTACACGACGCGCCTGCAGAGTCCGATTGAAGACCGAGAGTTGCTCGGCCTCACCCGACAGCCTCAGCCGGCGCGCCAATCGCTCGTCTATGACACTCGGAACGGCGCCCGTGTCGATCAGAAAGTTCAGATGGCGCACGTCGCCGATCGACCCTTGCGCGACGACCGTATAGCCGTGGTAGAGCTTGAACGGAACTTGGCGCTGCAAGTCCTTCGCGGCCAGGCCCGTCGAAAGCAGTAAGGCCGCCAGACCTAAGCTGCCACGTCTCCAGTCTTGCAAGCCCAATCCTCGGCGAAGATGCATACGCGTCGAGGATTGCCTGCCGGCCCTGAGGAAGTCCTGTGGTCGGGCTTAAGTTCAGGGGAAGTTTCCCTGAGGGTAAACCGATGACCATAAATGCTGTTTTATCAATCGCTTACACCGCTATCAGAAGATCAATTTGAGCGAAAACTGAATCTGGCGAGAGGTCCCGGCGGTTCGGTTGATGATCCCGAACCCGGACCCGCGAACGATGTTGGAAGGCAAGCCGAAGTTGACCAGGTTAAAGACATTGAAGAACTCGGCGCGAAACTGCAGCGTCACGGCTTCCGCGTTCCCTCGTCGGCCGAAGGGCGTGTCTTTAATGACGGCCAAATCGAAGTTCCGGAATCCCGGGCCGCGGAAGGTACTACGTCCCAGCGTGCCGATGCGTCCACTCTTGGGGCCTGTGCCGCCGGGAATGCCGATAGGGATATAGAAGAACGCGGTGTTCTCGGCGCCTTGCCCGAAATAGTCCTCCCGGACTTTACGGTCGGTCGAAAAGACGGGTTGGCCGACCTGGTCGGGCCGGTCGGCCCCTCCCTGGCCAAAGCCTGTCTGTTGCACGCCTGAATAGACGGAAAACGGCGAGCCGCTCATAAGCGTGGTGATGTTAAGAATCTGCCAGCCGGAGGTCAGAGGCTTCCCCAGCGGTCGCAGGGCGGCGATACGATCGAAGGGCAAGGCCTGAAATAAGCTTAAGGTGAAGACATGCGCAACGTCGAAAGTCGCCGGTCCCTTTTCAGGCCGCAGATCCCAGGGATTTTGAGGCGAAGCCTGGAGCACCGTTCCGGCCTGTCCGAAGAATCCGGCTAGAACGGCGCTCGTGTCGTCGAGCACTTTACTGAAAGTGTAGCTGGCCTGAAAGCCCAGGCCCGCGTCCGAGATGTTCTTGGTCGCGCTGGCCTGCAAAGCGTGGTAGGTGGAATGGGAACGCGAGGTCATCAGAGTTGACTGGCCCAGTCCGCCCGTCACCCGGCCTGAAGCATCGAACTTCGTAAAGCGCGCGACGGCCGCGTCAGCCGCGCCGTAGCCGTTCGGCGAGAAGGTGCTGGCCAGGTTCACTCCCATCGTAGCCACATAAGAGGCGCCGATTTTGACGCCGCGAAGATCGTGCTCCAGGCCCGCCGTGTAACTGGCAATGTAGCCGTTCCGGAAATCCCGCGCGATCCCGTAAATGGCGAGAGGCTGAACCTGGTTGCCGGGAGTTATCGCCGCCACGTCGTCCTGAAAGCGCTGGAGATCGGCTTGGGTGTTGGGAGCGACGTCGGTCGTTCGCCCGGTCGTGAAAATCAGCTCTCCCGTCGGAGTGTAAACCGGGGGGAAAGGAAACGCCATTACGGCATTCTCGAACGGGACGGCAGCGCCGGGGGAAGCGTAAAAGTACGGCTCGAACAAGAACGGAAAGCCCCCCGTCACGAAATTGTCCTGCCAGAGATTCGTCAAAATGGTCGAGATGGCGCCGCCCGCACGGAACACGGTTTTGTCCGCCGGACGCCATTCCAGGGAAAGCCTCGGACCCAGGCCGCGCCAGTCCTTCACGTAGGGTGGCTGAGGATTGACGATGATCTTGGCTGCCGCTCCGGGCTCTGAAAACGGCACTTCGCGCCCGTCCGGGCCGACGAAGAGCAACGCCTGGGTGCGGTTTGCCCCCTCGTAGATCCGGCCATTCACCTCGTAGCGGAGTCCATAGCTCAACGAGAAGCGTGGAGAGACCGCCCAGGTGTCCTGAAAATAGAAGTTGAATGCATCGCGGCGGACGGCGGCTTCGTCAAAGCGCTCGCCCTGCCCCACCAGCGGCGACGCCACCGAAACGCTGTATGACTCGGGGGTCGCGGTCAGGAAACCCGTCAGGCTGTCGGGCAATTGATCGCCAACATGGATATCGTTCAAGCCGCTGGCGGAGGGAATTTCCACCTGGGCATATGCCACGCCACCGCCAAAACGATAGGCGCCGTTGGGCTTGACGCCGAAAATCGTCGAATCGCGGTTGGCGCGAATCTCCCACCCCCATTTCAGGCTGTGCTTCCCGAGCGAGAGAGAATAGTTCTGCGCCATCTGATAGAGATTCCCGTACGAACCGAAGATGGAACCCACGGCGGAATTGAAGGGCTCATAAAGCCCGTCGCCGAACGAGATCGAGGGCTGCGTGCGGTTGATCGTCGGGAAATTGGGCGTGCTGCGCAGGTAGCCGAGCATCGTGTCGAACACAAAATGCGGCGAGACCGTCCGAGTGTAGCGGAGCCCGGCGCTGCGCTGGTGATCGAAATATCGCACGGCAAAGCTGGGATCGATCGCGGTCTGGCTGGGATTGGTCAGCGGGCCGGTCACCTGGTTCATGCTGAAGCGCGCGAAGAGCGCCGCCTGGTCGGAAATACGATGATCGATGCGCACTGAAAACTGGTCCGTCACGGTCGAGACTTTGGAAGAGGTGGCGTAGGTCCGAGTTCCGTAAGCACCTTGAGGGTCGTTCGGCAAGGGATAGCGAGCCAAAATCGGCGCCACCCGCGGATCGACCGGAACGTAGAGGATATCTCCCGCGAAGGCCGTGCGATCGATCCCCTGCCGCTCCTCGGCAGTTGGGACCGGGAACACCTGCGTCGTGCCCAAAACCTGGCGGAAGCCCTGATATTGCCCGAAGAAGTAGGTGCGCTTACGGCCGTCATAAAGGCCCGGAAGAATTACCGGCCCGCCCAGCGTGAATCCGAATTCGTTTCGCGCAAAGGGCGGAATGCGGCCCGGGCTGGCAAGGCTGCGCCGGTCGAAGAAATTACGCGCATCGAATGCCGCGTTGCGGACGAACTCGAAGACCGATCCGTGCAGGCGGTCGGTTCCGGACTTGGTAATGATGTTCGTAAAGCTCGCCGCGCCGTGGCCGATTTCTGCCGGCATCACGCCCGAGCTGGCTTGAATTTCCTGAATGGCGTCGACGTTGAAATTCGAAAACGTCGCCCCGCCCATTTCGGGGTCGGTCGTATCCGCGCCGTCCATCGCGAAGACCGTCGTCGAGCCCCGCTGGCCGTTGACGGCAAACTGTTGAGTAAAGTTGGCCGCGCCGTTGGCGTCGGTCATGGTGCCGGCAGCCAGGAGAAGCAACTGGCTGAAGTCGCGCTTGTTGAGGGGGAGTTCCGAGACCTCCCGGCTCGAGAGCCGCTCGCCACCGCTCGCCTGAGGCTCGCGAGCTGCGTCGCCTTCGCCAGCCTGAGAGGTCGCGCCGGTGGCGGCAGGCTGCTCCTTTTGGGCCTGGGCGTTGGAAGGCCGGGCGCCCTCGGTGGTTTGAGCGACGCCGAGAAGGGGCGAGAACATCAAAGAGAGAATTAAGAGAGCGCTTCGCATGGGGCGACGATTATACAGGGCAATTCCCCAAGCATTCTGGAGACCAGTCGTAAGGTCACCTTTCTGAGGCGATTTGGGGGCGTTTGGGGCGTTTTTGGCAGTGACTCTGTCTCTTTTTTGCCTTTAAGCTTTTGAGCCTTAATGTACTTTCATGGTATTGACCTTAAGTTGCCTGATTTCTAAAGGATTCCCGGGTCGTTCCGACGGTTTTTTTGCAGGACTGATTGTTTTCAATAACATTCCGGCGTCGTTCCGTCATTTTTGAAGTAGCTTTGTTTTTTCAGGGATGAGTTGGGCTTTTTGTCCTTCATCCTTCGTCCTTGGTCCTTCGTCATCCCCAGACCCCGAATCCCCAACGCCCACTAACTAGCCTCTCCCAGACAAGCATATGAGCCTATCTTTTTGGCTAGATCTGTCAAGAGACAACGTGTCCGGCGGCGGGTAGGGGCGCGCCGTGGCGAGCCCCTACGCCGGGAAATTCATGCGGCGCACGAGTTCCTGGAATCGCGGGTCATCCCGCAGGGGGTCAAAGAGAGGATCCACGCGCAGGTAATTCAGCCAGTTGGACTTTTCGGCGTAGGCTTTCTCCAGCCACTCGAAGGCCGCGTCGAATTGGCCCAGACGAATGTAAGCCGCGGCAAACCAGCAAGCGGGCACGTAGCGGCGCTCGGCGAGTTTGTGGAGTTCTTCCACCCCGCCTTGATTCAGCGAGTTACGCGCCGCCAGGGCGCGACCGACAACCGCCGCGGGAAGTTCGTTGTCCTGGCAAAGGCTGAGGGCCGTTTCGAATTCCGCGCGCGCTTCCGCGTATTTCCCCATCTGCTCGTAAACGAGTCCCAGCAGCGTGTGCGCGGGGACATAATCCGGCTGCAGATCGAGTGTCAGGCGCAGGCGTTGAATGGCCCGGTCATAATCGCGCGCCAGGTAAGCGATGCTGCCGGCATCGGTGTTGATGGTAGCGGAGAACGGGTCGAGTTCATGCGCCCGCTCAATCGCCGCCATGGCCTCGTCCATCCTTCCGAAAGTCACCATAAGGTCCGCGTAAGATTGCCGGGCCTTCGGGTAGTGCGGGGCGAGGGCGCTGGCACGCCGGAATTCGCGCTCCGCTTCTTTCCAGTTCCAATGGAAGTTCTTCATAACGCTGGCCAGCGAACTGTGCGCGGGGGCCAGAGTGTCATCCAACTCGAGCGCCTTGCGCGCCGCCGCCTCGGCTTTGGGTCCCGCCTCCACGGGAGGGAGCGAGCCATAATCGATTTGACATCCCAGGAAGGAATAGCACTCCGCCAGGCCCGCATAGGCAAGCGCGAAATGGGAATCGCGGGCAATCGACTGCTCGAAGAGGCCGATGGCTTGCCGCACTAAAGCTTCCGTCCCCTGGTGCCAGAGATAACGGGCGCGGAGGAAGAGGCGATAGGCCTCGACGTCGGGCGTATGCCGCCGGGGACTCGCTTTCCGGCCTCCGCCAAACAGCCGCAAGCGCAGCGCCGTGGCGATCTCTTCGGCGATTCCCTCTTCGGTTTCAAGGATTTCCGCCCACCGCAGTGGCAGTTGCTTTCCCCAGAGCAGCCAGCCGTTCCGCACATCCACCAGATCAACGACGATCTTCAGGTTCTCACCTTGCTGGACGACGCGCCCGGAAAGCACCGCGTCAACCTTGAGTTCGCACCCCACGTCGCGCGCCTCGATTTCACGCCCCTTGTAACGAAACACCGTGCTGCGTGCCAGGACGCGAAGCTCCGGGAATTGCGAGAGCAAATGGATCAGACACTCCGTGAGCCCGTCGCTCAAGTACTCGAGCTCGGGTTCTCCGCCGCGATGCGCGAAAGGCAGAACCGCCATGGAACTGATCCGAGGATGCCGCAGATGCTTTTCGACCGGAGCGATCAAGCGATAGCCGCTCCGGGGTATGGTTTCGATGAAGCGCGGCTCTTTCGAGTCGTCGCCGAACACCCGCCGCAACTCGGAGATTGCTCGAGTCAGGACGTCGTCGGTGACGAAAGTGTCGGCCCAGACGGCGCGCATCAAATCATCCTTCGTGACGACTTCGCTGGGGCGCTCCGCGAGGTGCACCAGCACCTGCATGGTTTTGGGCTGCACGCGAGTGGTTTGTTCCGCGCTTGAGATACTGTTCAGACTGGGCTCAACCGTCCAGTGGCCCAGGCGGAATCCGTTTGCCAACCTTCTCCTCCTTTCAGTTGCAGGGGCCTCGTTAAGCTTTCCTTCTCGTGTCGTCGGCCGGCTACGTCCCTCCCATCCTGCCCCCCACTACCGCCTGGAAACGCGGATTCGACCGCAAGGAGTCGTAGGCAGGGTCGAGACGCAACATAATGAGTTTCTCGGGGAAATCGCGCGCCAGGATTCGCGCCTGGGCGATCACGTTCTCGCTGTCGCCCAGTTTGGCGTAAACCCAGGTGCGCAACCACGGCCCGACATGACCTTTCCTGGGGCTCGACTTCTCAAGTGCCAGCACCTGGCGCCAGAAGCCATCGCTACCGCTCGCAGCGTAGGCGCGCTCGAGCGCCGTGGCCTTGACCGTATCATGCGTCATCAGCCTCCACGCAATCAGGTATTCCTCGACGGCCTGTTCGGGCAATTTCTTGGCGTCGTAGATCGCTCCGAGCAGGTAATGCGCTTCGCTCGAGGCGGGGTCGAGATCGCGGGCGGCGCGGGCCAGTTCCTCCGCCTCGTCATATCGTCGCAGGTAATAGAGGATTTCGCCCGCCCAGCGGTTGACGGCCGTTGCATAAGGATCCAGTTCAACCGCCCGTTGCGATTCCGCCCTGGCTTCCTCCAGCCTTCCACTCTCGACCAGGTTGATCGCCAGCCAATGGTGCGCCGGAGCATAGTTGGGGTTGAGGGCAATCGCCTTTCGCAATTCTACGATGGCGCCGTTGTAATCGTGGTCGGCGAGCTGCCGGATCAGCCCCAGCGAGGCGTGGGGCTCCGCCAGCGAGTCATCCAGGGCCAGGGCTTTGAGGGCCGCATCTTTGGCCAGGGGCAGCGCCTCCGCCAAGGGAAGAAATTCGTAGTCCGCCAGCAGCATGTAGGAATCCGCCAGCCCGGCGTAGGCGGGCGCGCAGTCCGGGTCGAGCTGGATCGCGCGCTGGAAATATCCGATTCCCTTTCTGAAGTCCGCCTCCGTGCGCTTGTTCCAGAAGTAGCGCCCGCGCAAATACGCCTGGTAAGCCTGCGGATTGCCGGTGTAGTGCCGTGCCAGACGCTCGCGGTCGCGACGCGTGAGGTCCAGGCGAAGCTGGCTGGAAATGCCCTCCGCGATGTCCGCCTGGAGGGCCGTGATCTCCGCAAGCGGGCGCGTGAAGTGCTCGCCCCAGAGGTGGTTGTTGGTCCGCGCGTCCACCAGCTCGACGCTGAGGAGAACGTCGGAACCACGTTTCGTCACACGGCCGAGCAGGACAGCGTCCACGTTGAGCTCCCGCCCGAGCGTTTGCGCGTCCACGTCCCGGCCCTTGTAATGCGCGACGGAGTGGTGCGACTTGACGGTGAGTGAAGGAATCTGCGAGAGGCTGTTGATCAGGCTCTCCGTCATGCCGTCGTAGATGTAGTCATCGTCCGAATCCGTGGCGCCGTCGTCAAAGGGCAGGACAGCGAGAGAGTGAATCGGCTCGACCGATTTCTTCCGGACATAGAGAATGCTTCCGGCCAGAACCGCCGCCGCGACGACCGTCAACCCCGCTACAGCCAGATAGGCCGACCGGCCCGCAGGCAGAGTCCTCGTGGCGGTCTCGATGGAACGGGCCGCCACCGCGTCATCACTTCCGGTGTGACCGTTGCCCATTGCCCCGCTGTCTTCCACCGGCTGGACCGGTGAAACCAGCCGGTAACCTCGCTTGGGGATGGTTTCAATGAACTGCGGCTGCCTGGGGTCGTCATCGAGAACCCGGCGCAGTTCGGAGATGGCGCGAATCAGGACGTCGTCGGTGACAAAAGCGTCCGACCAGACCGTGCTGATGAGATCCTGCTTGCCGATCACCTTCCCGTGGCGCTCCGCCAGGCAGACGAGAACCTCCATCACCTTCGGCTCGATATGGATCGATCTGCCGCCGCCTGAGAGGACGTTCAGCTCAGGCTCAATGAGCCAAGCTCCGATTCTGAATTTCCGATTCACACACTTGCCCCAACTGTATTACTTACTTGTTAGACGCAAATGCGCGCAATTTCGTCGCAAGAAAAAATAAAAAGCAGGGATTCGACAGACGATTCGGCGAGTGATGAAGAATTAAAACTAAGTTTGCGTTTTTTTTACAACGAGACTGTAGAATGGGAAGTCGGATTGATGGGGGAGCGCATCATAAGACTCATGGCTCTTGGGACGGTAATCCGGTCTGCCGCGCTCGTTGCCAGCCTGAGTTCGCTTTTTCCCCTCGCCGCCCTCGCAGCGCCGCCGACCCAAAACCTTGAGGGAGAAGTCGTTAACGAAAAGGGCGAGCCGATCGCCGGCGCCATCTGCACGCTGACGGGGTCCGTGCTCCCCGAACAAGGCCTTTCCAACACCACGGGAGAAGGAGGGGAGTTCCATTTCCAGGGGCTGGTGCCGGGCCGCTATGCCCTGACTTGCGCCGCCGTCACCTACCAGCCCATCGTCAAGAGCGGAATCGAGGTTACCGAAGACCAGGCACCCTCCGTCCAGGTCGTCCTGCCGAGCGAAATCGTGGTCCACGAAAAAGTCGAGGTCCGCGAGAAGGCGCCGAGCGTTGCACAAGAAGCCACGACCACTCCTCCCGCCACGCTGACCGCGCCGCAGTTGCGCACGCTTCCGTTGACGCAACAGAAATTCAAGGCGGCTTTGCCGCTGGTGCCGGGCGTGGTCCGCACGCCCGACGGCAAAATGAACATCAAAGGCCAAGTCGAGACCCAGGGCATGCTGCTCGTGGACTCCGCGGAAACGGTTGATCCGGTCACCGGCAGCTTTGCGATTGAGGTTCCCCTCGATGCCGTCGAATCACTGGAGGTTCACAAGACGGCCTACCAGGCTGAATACGGGCGTTTTTCCGGCGGCATGACTCGCGTCGAGACCAAAGCACCGTCCAACCAGTGGCATTTCGAGCTGAACGATTTCGTCCCCACCCCGCGCATTCGCAGCGGCCATCTGGTGGGCATCGCCGACAACAAGCCGCGCTTTACCATCACCGGACCGCTCTGGAACAATCGGCTGAACTTCTCCCATTCGATGACCTACGACCTGGTCAAGCAGCCGGTGCGCGGCCTGGCATGGCCGCACAATGAAATCAAGAGCCAGGGATACAATTCCTTCACGAGTTTTCAATACATCGTTTCGCCCCAGCACCTGCTGAGCGCGAGCATCAACATCTTCCCCTCTCGCCGGCAATTCGCCGACATCAACTCTTTCGTGCCCCAGACGGCTTCCACCGACTATGGCCAGCGCGGGTTCAGCGTGGGCGCCACCGACCGCTGGCTGTTCAATTCCGGGGGAATCCTGACCACCCTGGTGCGATATACGAAGTTCGACAGCTATTCCCACGGCCAGGGCGCCGAAGACATGCTCCTCACCCCCGACGGGCGTGGCGGAAATTTCTTTAACGCTTGGTCGCGCAACAGCCATCAACAGGAAATACTCCAGAACTACCAATTCCCGCGGCGTCATTGGCTGGGCCAGCACACCGTGAAGGTGGGCGGCAACTTCGTCAATCGCTCCTACGAGGGCACGAGCCTCTCGCGGCCCGTGCAACTCCTGCGACCTGACGGGACGCTGGCAGGACAAATCGATTTCTCCGGCTCCTCGACGCTGAACGCCGAAGACACCGAAATTGCCGGCTTCGTGCAGGACCACTGGGCCTTCAACGACCAGTTGGCGGTCGATGCCGGGTTCCGCTATTCCGGCCAGACCATCGGCGAGACCGCCCTGTTCGCCCCGCGGGTGGGATTCGTCTATTCCCCCGGCAAGGAAGGCAAGACGATCTTCCGTGCGGGCGTCGGCATCTTCAACGATCGCGTCCCGCTGCTTGCCGGTGACTTCACCAAGAATCCCACGCGTTCCGTGCAGTTCTTCGACGAGAATGGGCTGCCCTCCGGCGCGCCGCTGGTCTTCCAAAATGCCTACGTCAGGGTCGACGAAAAGGGACAACGAATTATTCCGCCCGGCCGGGATCTGGGAAGCACGCCCTACAACCTCACGTGGAATCTGGAAGTCAACCGCGAGATCGTCGCGCGCCTGGTAGCTCGGTTCAGCTATCTCTCCAGCCGCACCTACGACATGTTCGTGGTGAATCCCCTCGTTCCCGACACCGGAAACCCCATCCTCCTGCTCACCAACACGGGCGGGATGCGTTATCACGAATTCGAGTCCACGTTGCGCTTCCGCGCCAGCGACCGGGCCGACGTGAACTTTTCTTACGTCCGCAGCCTGGCGCGCGGCGACCTGAATACACTGACTTCGATTTACGTTCCCTTCGAGCAGCCGGTGATTCGGCCGAATTTCTACGCCGACCTGCCGTCGAACGTCCCGCACCGCGTCATCACCTGGGGACGTTTCAAAATGCCGCGCGAAATCACCATCAGCCCGTTGCTCGATGTGCACAGCGGCTTTCCCTACTCGGCCGTGGACGTTCTGCAAAACTACGCGGGCGCTCCCAACAGTCGGCGTTTCCCGATGTTCCTTTCCCTGGATTTGCAGCTGACCAAGGATTTCACCGTCGGCTGGGTCCCCTGGCTCAAAAATCACAAGTTCCGCGGCGCCTTGCGCGTCTATAACCTCACCAACCATGAGAACCCGCGCGACGTGTACAACAACATCGCCTCAAGCCACTTCGGCGAGTTCGTGGGATTCCAGCACCGCCTCTTCGACGCCGGGTTCGATATCGTCTACTAAGATTGTCGATCGCTGAAGGTTGATGATTGCCGAGCGGGCAGGCGTGCTTGCCGCATGTTAGAATCGGGTGCGGGGCATGTCATCCTGAGCGCAGCGAAGGGTCTTTTTCATTTCGTGCGGGCAGAAACAGCGCATCCATTGCGAAGCTGGAAAACTGCCGCGATCCTTCGTGGTCCCGATCAAAAACGCGAGATTTCTCAGGATGAACGCGCGAGGCGTTTACAGCCGGGTATGCCGATCGATTACAAAACCGAAATCGGAAAGCTTTATCACTCCCTGGCGCGGCGCAAGCGACTGGGGCTGGTGATTTTCTTCGTCACCTCCGTCTGCAACGCCAAGTGCCGGACCTGCTTTTACTGGGAAGAACTGAACCAGCGCGGCGACTTGACCTGGGATGAAATCAAGCGGCTCTCGGAAACCATGCCGCGCTTTCCGGATTTCTGGCTCTCCGGCGGCGAGCCGATGCTTCGCCGCGAGCTCACCGAGATTGTTCATCTCTTCTACCTGAATAACAGCATCCGCTGGGTGAACCTGCCCACCAACGGCCTGCTGCCCGAGCGCACCGCGGAGTGGGTCACACGCATCTGCCGCGAGAACCCTGAGCTGCATCTCGATTTGAACGTGGCGATGGATGGATTGCACGAGATGCAGGACTCGATCCGTGCTGTGCCGGGGAATTTCAAGAAGACCCTCCAAACTCTTGAGGCCATCCAACCCGCCCGGCGCGATTTCCCCAACCTGCGAGTGAACATCAACACGGTGATTTGCGCGGAGAATTTTGATTCGGTGCTCGAAATCGCCGACTTCGTCAAGCAGCATTGCCGCGTGGACGGCCACTACTTCAACATCATTCGCGGCAACGCTCCCGATGTGGGGCTCAAACGCATCCCCGCCGAGCGTCTGCCCGCGCTTTACAAGGAATTGGAAAAGGTTTACGCCCACTACGCGCCGAATGTCCTGAAGCGCTCGAACGGCATCCGGCGCGAAATCGCCGAGGTCTATTACCAGGGCACGCTGGCGTTTCACAACCAAGTGCAACTCGAGAATATCGAGTCGCCGCATCCTTGGCCCATGCCCTGCACGGCGGGTGAAACCGCCATTGTCATTGACTACAACGGCGACGTGCGGGCCTGTGAGCTGCGCGGCAAGCTTGCGAATCTGCGCGATTTTGACTGCGACTTCTCTAAATTCTGGGAGGTTCAAACAAGGGAGGACGAACTCGACCGAATCGTCCGCGACCAGTGCTGGTGTACCCACGTCTGCTTCATCCACGACAGCCTGCGCCATTCCCCCAAGGTGCTGCTCTACGACATCCCCGTCACTTATCTTGAGTCCAGGTTTTCCAACGGCTCGTCGGGGCTTGACAAAACGCCGGTCGCGTCGCCTTCCCCGAGCCTGACCCCCACGTCGCGCAATGAAGGAGAAGGCCGAGCGTGATGGGTTGAACGGACCAGTCACCGCTCAGTTTCAAATCGGGAGGCCGCAATGAGCCGCGCAATTTTGTTTGGGATGTTCCTAATCTTCTCCGGTCTCACGGCCGCAGGGCAGGAAGCGCATGTCCACGACCACGGCCCCGTCCAGCTCGACCGCGTAGGAAAGGTTGAGTTCGCAATCTCGTGCCGCGATTCCGTGCAGCCACGCTTCAACACCGCCGTGGCAATGCTCCATTCGTTCTGGTACCCCGCGGCGGAAGAAGCATTCTCGGACGTGGCAAAGACAGATCCCGGCTGCGCGATGGCGTATTGGGGCATCGCGATGTCTCGCTACCATCCACTCTGGGCGCGGCCAAGCGACAAAGACCTGGAGGTCGCCTGGGAGGCTGTCCAAAAGGCGGTGGCCATCGGCGGGAGGACAGATCGCGAGCGCAGTTGGATCTCCGCTATCGAAGTTTTCTACAAGGACTACACCACGGTGGATCACGTAACACGCGTCGAAGCGTACGAAAAGGCGATGGAGGCCCTGCACCAGCGCTATCCGCAGGATCGCGAAGTGGCAATCTTCTATGCGTTGGCTTTGCAGGGTACCGCCGCGGCCCTTCCGCCCGACAAGAACCTGGTAAGGCAGAAAAAATCCGCCGAGATTCTCGAGCCTATTTTCGCGAAATACCCGGACCATCCCGGGCTGGCCCACTACATCATTCATGCCTGCGACTATCCGCCGCTCGCCCACCGGGCGCTGGAAGCGGCGCGCCGCTACGCGAAAATCGCTCCCGACTCCGCCCACGCCCAGCACATGCCGTCGCACATCTTTACGCGGCTGGGGATGTGGGAGGATTCCATCGCCTCGAACCTTGATTCGGCCGCGGCGGCGCGCAAGGCAAGCGACGCCGGCGAAGAACTCCACGCCAAGGACTACCTGATGTACGCCTACCTGCAAACCGCTCAAGATGCAAAGGCGAAGCAACTCCTCGCGTCCCTGACCCTGCCGCCAGAAACATCCTACTCGTATTTTCAGGGAGTGCATGCCGTCGCCGCCATGCCGGCCCGCTACGCGATCGAGAGGCGGGAGTGGAAGGACGCGGCGTCGCTCGACCTGCCCGTCGAAAGACTCCCGGGTGGACGTTACTCCTGGGCGGAGGCGAACTTCTACTTCGCCCGGGGCTTGGGCAATGCGCGCATCGGCAAGCCCGGCGAAGCGAAACCGGCGCTCGCCAGACTCGAGATTCTTCGCGATGTGTTGCTCAAGGAAAAGGAAATCAACTGGGCGAACCAGGTGGAGATTCAGCACCGCAGTGTGGCGGCCTGGATTGCATTCTCTGAAGGTCAGCCTGAGGAAGCCCTGAAGTTGATGCGCGCAGCGGCCGTTCTCGAGGACGCGACGGAAAAGCATCCTGTCACACCGGGCCCTATCGTTCCAGCGCGAGAATTGCTCGGCGAGATGCTCCTGAAAATGAATCGGCCGTCAGAAGCCACCAAAGAGTTTGAGGCGGTCCTCACAAGCACACCGAATCGTTTCCGCGCTCTGTATGGCGCCGCCCGCTCGGCAGAACTCGCCGACGAATCGCAACGGGCCCGGGATTTCTACACAAAACTCGTGGAACTCACCAAGGCCGGCGATGGCGCGCGACCGGAAATCCAACAAGCCAGGAGGTTCCTGGCTACGCAAGCTCGCCTTCGTTGAGTTACGACGCCCTCGACCCCTCATCGGCCCGCTTGGCACCCGACGAGGCGAGCAGCGAACTGAGCAGCACGTCGAGAGTCTCGAGGAGGCGCGTGTCGCTGCTCTGGATCAAGTAATTCGCCATGCGCAGCAATTGCAACTGCCGGGGAGAGTAGTGCTCGGTTCCTGGGAGCACGCCCCGGCGCGAGCGGTTCTTGAGCAGATCCATGATGCAGTTCCCCGACGAAGTGATGACGCATTGCGGGAGCGGCGCGGTCGGCGTGCCTTCGCGGAAGAGTTCGGCAAGCGGAATTCCCAGAGCGTCGGCGATCTTGCGCAGCGTGGTGGGCCGGGGATCGATCTTGCGGTTTTCGATGCGCGAGATGTAGGACCCCGCTAGCCCCGCGCGACGGCCGAGTTCCTCCTGGCTTATCCCTTTCTGATTCCGGGCCTGGATAATGCGCGAATTGATGCTCATGGGGCCTCCGAGCTCTACATTTCGGGAGAAAACTTAACATATATGTTAAAAAAAGTCGAGCGCGACCCAAACTCCTTGACATTTCTGATAAGAAGCCTAGAGTGAAAGCGGTGTCAGTGGTCTAAGGGGCCGCAAGGAGGGATTTAGGGAATCCTGCTGGTCTGGCCGTCAGATCGTGGGCAGCCGCGTTCGCGGGGCGAGGGAAAAGCATGCGTTGCCCCGGCGTGCCAGGAAAATGATGCGGGACACAGGGAGTCGGCCCGCGTAAGCACCAGACGCGAACTGACACCGCTCCCGGCGAGGTGATGATCCCGGCGCCTGGCAGCAGGATTCCTGGAATTCAGTTTCGGTAGAAAGGGCGGCAGGGGGTCCGCCCGCGGGAGGCTCGGCCCATCGGCCGCCACAGCAGCAGTTCTACCAACAAGCCCACCGACCCGTCCGGGACCTATTACACACCCCAATCCTGCCTCATAAGCCCTGAGCCGGACGGGTCTGCCCTTTTTCCGAATTGAGTCAGTAAGTCATTAAGCCATTGGGCGATTTGGTGATCTGGCGATTTAGCGATTGCGTCAAATCACGGAATCGCTAAATCGCAAAATCGCCAAAGGACGAAAACCTCTTCCCCCTTAATGCAGAGCGAAACCTTCCCTTAATCGGCCATGCTAGAATCCGGCGCGATTGCATGGACCCCGAGACTTCCGCCATTCCCGTTGCCGAGCGCCCCTCCGAAAAGCGTGAGCCGCTGCACCTGCGTTACTTTGGTTTGCTGCGCAGCAACCGCGACTTCCGCCGCCTCTGGATGGCGCAGATTATCAGCGAACTGGGCGATTGGTTCTACAGCCTGGCGATTTACGACCTCCTACTCAAGCTGACCGGCAGCGGCCAGGCGGTGAGCTATGCGATCATCCTGCAACTGCTCCCCTGGTCCTTCATGACGCCGCTGGCGGGTTTTCTTGCCGATCGCTTTCCCCGCCGCCAATTGATGATCGTGGCCGACATCGTACGCGGATTCGTGGTCTTGGGTCTGCTCACGGTTCGCGAGCCGTCGGACGTCTGGATCGTCTACTTGCTGCTGGTGATCGAGGTGGTCTTCGCCTCCGTCTTCGAGCCGGCGCGCAACGCCCTATTGCCCAATCTGACCTCACCGGCGGAAATCCTCCCCGCCAACGCGCTTTCTTCCGCCACGTGGTCGTTCGCGCTGACGATGGGCGGCGCGCTGGGCGGCGCCGTAACCGCACTGCTCGGCCGGAACGTGGCGTTTGTCGTAAACTCGCTATCATTCTTTGCCTCGGCGCTCTTGATTTTAAGGATTCGTGTGAAGGAGTCACACGTCACAATTTCCGGCGACCGTTCTGCATCGCCCGCGAGTTCGGGTTTGGCCAGTCTGCGCGAGGGGCTGACCTACTTCCGCCAGAACCCCAAAATCACCGTGCTCGTTTCGGCGAAGGCGGGTCTGGGGATTGTGGGTGGCGCGATGTTACTCTTGACCGTCTTCGGCGAGCGAATCTTTCCGGTTGCCGGCGAGGGCGCGCTGGCGATGGGCCTGCTCTATGCCGCGCGCGGCGCAGGGGCGGGCGTCGGGCCGATTCTCGGTGACCACCTGACAGGCGGGATCGAACACCGCATGTGGAGAAGCATCGGCCTGAGCTTCTTCGTCATGGGCGCGGCGTATATCACCTTCAGCCACGCGCCGAGTCTGGCGGTCGCAATGCTCTGTGTGTTTTGCGCGCACATGGGCGGCAGCAACAACTGGGTCGTTTCGACCGCCCTGCTGCAAATTCACACCGGAGACCGCTTCCGCGGACGCGTCTTCGCCGTCGATTATGGGGCTAATATGCTGATGTCGGCGGTCTCGACCTACGTCCTGGGGGTCGGCCTGGACATTTGGGGACTCAGCGCGCGGCAACTGGCAATGGGGCTGGGTCTCGTCCTGCTGCTTCCCGGACTGCTCTGGTTGCCGGCGCAAGCCAGATGGGGGAGGAGGATCGGGTGATTTGGCGATTCAGCGATTTGAAGAAATCACCAGATGGCTAAATCACACAATCGCTAAATCGATCGATGGTTGTCAGATTCGCCGCCGACAGGATGCTGGGCCGCCTGGCGAGGATGCTGCGCTTGCTCGGCTACGACACGGAGTATTCGCCGGAGATGACAAGCGCGCGACTGGGGGAGATTGCCGCGCATGGAGAGCGGGTAGTCCTGACGCGCGTCCAGGCAGAGAAGCGCTTCCCGGATACTTCAAACGTCGTCAGCGTGAAGAGCGAACTCGCTCCCGAGCAGCTTCGCGAGGTCGTCGAGCGCTTCAGGCTGGACACCCGCTCGGGCCTGTGGACGCGCTGCACGCTGTGCAATGGCACGATCGAGAAAGCCGAGAAGGCCACCATAGAAGGTCTCGTGCCGACGAAGGTCTTCGAGGTTTACTCCCAGTTCTTCCGTTGCCGGAACTGCGGCCACATCTATTGGCAAGGCTCGCACGTCGAGCGCGTGCTGAAGAACCTTGCTGCCCTGCTCGGCCAGTAGCGGCGAGTTTACCTCGCCACTGAAATACCTTGCCGCCATGCTGGGGCAGTGGCGGCGTAAAGCCACCTCTACATGGCGCTGAGAAATTGGACAAAATGCATGACGCGTGCTAAATTGGCATATTTCATCGGGGTGATCTTGGGGCAACAGGGGAACATCGCATCGAGAGGAAGGAGCGGCAAATAGCAGGATGAATAAAGCTCACGGCGGAAAACTGATCAATCGTCTGGTAACTGGCGAGCGGGCCGCGCACCTCGCCGCCGAGGCTCGTTCCCTGCCCTCCGTGCGCCTGAGTCCCTTCGAGCTCTCGGACCTGGAGATGCTGGCGATTGGCGGTTTCAGCCCGCTGGAGGGCTTTCTGACGCGCCCCGACTACGAGTCGGTCCTGCGTGAAATGCGGCTGGAAAATGGCCTGCCCTGGACCTTGCCCATCACCCTGGCGATTACTTCGGAAGAAGCCGCGCGATTTCGCGGCGAGACCCGGGTGGCGCTGGCCGACGGCGATGGCGAACCCCTGGGAGTTTTGATTGTCGAGGATCTGTTTGCCTGGGACCGCGAGGCGGAAGCGCGCGCGGTCTTTCGCACGACGGAGACCAAACACCCCGGCGTGGCTTATATCCGCTCGCGTGGCGAGTTTCTGCTGGGTGGCGCCGTCGAAGTCTTCCGTCGTCCGGGGGCCGGTGACTTCGCAAAATACCGCCTCGACCCGGCGGATACGCGGCGGATTTTTGCGGAGCGCGGCTGGCGCACCGTGGTGGGTTTCCAGACGCGCAACCCTGTCCACCGCGCGCACGAATATATTCAGAAGACGGCGCTGGAAATCGTGGACGGGCTGCTGCTCCATCCCATTGCCGGCGAAACCAAGTCCGACGACATCAGCCTCGAAGTGCGCTTGCGCTGCTATGAAGTCTTGCTCGAAAACTACTATCCCAGGGACCGCGTCTTGCTGGCGCTTAACCCCGCATCGATGCGCTATGCGGGGCCGCGCGAAGCGATCTTTCACGCGCTGGTGCGCAAGAATTTCGGATGCACGCATTTCATCGTGGGGCGCGACCACGCGGGCGTGGGCAACTACTACGGCCCCTACGATTCGCAGAAGATCTTCGACGAATTCCGGCCCGATGAGTTGGGCATCACCCCGCTCTTTTTTGAGAACACTTTCTACTGCCGCAAATGCGAAGGCATGGCTTCCCCCAAGACTTGCGGCCACGGCGCCGATGCCCGCGTCATCTTGAGCGGCACGCAGGTCAGGACCACCCTGCGCGAGGGCGGGCAACTTCCCCGCGAATTCAGCCGCCCGGAAGTGGCGGCGGTTCTGCACCAGGCCGAATTGGCGTCGAGCGGCGGCAGATAAGGAGACGCATCGTGGCGGGACCGGCGTTTGAATACGCTCGATATCTCGCTGAACATCGCAGCGTACTCGAAGGTCTGCCTCTCGAAGCCGCCCGGCGCGCCGTGGATATCCTCGAAGCGGCTTACCACACCGACCATACCGTTTTTCTCTTCGGCAACGGCGGCAGCGCGGCGCTCGCGTCGCACTTGGCCACCGATCTCGGCAAGGGAACGCATTCGCCCGGCCCGGAATCATTGAAAAACGTTAAGCGGCTCAAGGTGATGTCGCTCGCCGACAACACCCCCATGCTGACGGCATGGGGAAATGACACGAGCTACGAAAACGTTTTCGCGGGACAGATGGAGAACTTCATCCAGCGGGGCGACGTGGCGTTCGGCATCAGCGGCAGCGGCAACTCGGCGAACATCTTGCGCGCGCTGGAGCTGGCGCGTCGCGTCGGCGCCACAACCATCGGCCTTGCCGGGTGTGGCGGCGGCAGGATGAAAGACCTGCTCGATTGCGCCATCATCGTTCCCTCCGACCACATGCAACACGCCGAGGACGCGCATCTGATCCTCGCCCACCTCATTTTCCTCGACCTCAAAGCCCGCATCGAAAGAACAGTAACAAGTGGCAAGTGACGAGTGGCAAGTTCCCGCAGGACGACATAAGCTTCCGGATTCCCTATCGGGATTGTCCGGTGTATACTTCATTCAACGGGGCTAGGCGACAACGTAATAACGCAGGATGCGCCGGAGGTGAGCAGGTGAAGGCGATTCTTACGCTCCTGGCTATTTTGGGCGTCGTGGCTTGGTGCCCTGCCGAGGACATCCGTGTTCGCGAGGAAGCTGTCCGTTTACTGGAGCGCGCTAACGCCGTCAGCCTGGTGGCAAACCCTCCCAACTTGGAACGCACGGTGTCGTTCCGCGTTTTGGATTCGGCATCCGGAGCGCAAGAAGGAACTTTCACTCGAGTCGTCATTCAGGGCACTGGGCGGCGGGAAGAAATAACCTTCGGAAGCTATCACGTCATTGACGTCTGGACGCGAGGTCGGCTCGCCACCCGTCGGACGAGTGAAGTGGCTCCAGCGGCAATCCATGACGTGATGCACCTGACCCCCATCTATCTCGTCCGGTTCGACCGCGAAGACGTGATCCAGGGCATTACCGATAGGCAGGAGGGCGGGCGGAAGTTGCGCTGCATCCAGTTCGACACCGTGGCGGGACAAAAGAGCAGCAACAACGAACTTTGCATGGACACGGCAAATGGAACCTTGGTCACGGAGAAACTGGGCGAGGATTACATCGAGAACAGCGACTTCTTCTCCTTCGCGGGAGCGCTTATCCCGGCTCGTATCAGCTATTCGTATGCGGGTATTCCCAAGGTGGAAATATCTCAGACAATGACTGTCTTGACAGAAGTCACTCCTAACGTCCTGGCCGCGCCGCCCAACGCCGAGATTCGCCAGCGCTGCACCACCTTTCGCCGGGCCTTCGGAGTAACGATGCCGCAGCCCAAGCCCGGCAACGGCGGGGCCGACTACGACATCGTGGTGCGCGGCCTGATCGGCGAGGACGGCCGCGTAGTGGACGCCGTGGTGCAGAGCTACGACCGGCCCGACTTGAATGGCGAAGCCCTTGGCTTGATTCAACAGTGGGTCTTCACACCAGCCATGTGCGATGGCCGCCCCAACGCCACCGAGGCCAGCTTCACTCTCCACTTCCAGGCACGGTGACGGAGTCCTCAGCGAGCGCCCCCCTTTCATTCGCCCAGTTCCCAAGTCCGAGCCGCGACACCCGCAATCGCACGGCAACGCCGAAGCTGGGCATTCCAGTGTCGCCAGCAGTAAGAGAGCTGTTTCATGCTAGACTCTGGCGACGCAAGCCGACCGATAGGAGGAGTCATGAGCAGAGAAGCCGCCGCCGCAACCCTGACCCGGATCTACTACGACAAGGTCAACGTCCAGGTGACCCGTCGCAAGCCGACCGATAAAATCGGTGTCGAGGCCGTGGAAGAAATCAGCGAAGTCTACGCCGTATTCCTGGCGCGCCTGGGCGGCACGCCGCCACCCGGAGACACTCCGGCCGTCGCTCCCAAGGCGTAGGCCGCACGAATCCGCTGCCCTGGGCGGTTACCATCCAAGAGTTTCAGGATATGCGTGTCTTAGTGACAGGCGGGGCGGGCTACATCGGCAGCCACACGGCGAAGGCGCTGGCGAAGGCCGGGCACGAAGTCGTCGTGCTCGACAATCTCTCCAGCGGCCACCGCTGGGCGGTAAAGTGGGGACCGTGCGTCGAAGGCGACTTGGCGGACGCGGCCGTGTTAAGAACCGCGTTGAAAGCTTACGGCATCGACGCGGTTATGCACTTCGCTGCCAGCATTCAGGTAGGCGAGTCGGTCCGCGACCCGAAGAAGTATTTCTGGAACAACGTCGTCAATACTCTCCGCCTGCTCGATGCAATGCTCGAAGCGGGCGTTGCGCACATCGTCTTTTCGTCCTCGGCGGCGGTTTACGGAAAACCCGAAAAAGTCCCTATCCCGGAAGAGCATCCCACCCGCCCGGTCAATCCTTACGGCGACACCAAACTGATGATGGAGCGCGCGCTCGAACATTACGGCGCGGCGTACGGCTTGCGCTGGGCGGCGTTGCGTTACTTCAACGCCGCGGGCGCCGACGCCGAGGGCGAACTCGGCGAAGAACATGAGCCTGAAACCCACCTGATTCCGCTGGTCATCAAGGCGGCGCTGGGGAAGCGACCGTTTGTGGAGGTATTTGGGACCGATTACGCAACCCCGGATGGCACGGCGATCCGCGATTACATCCACATCAGCGACCTCGCGGACGCTCATGTAAAGGCGCTCCAGTATCTGGCGCGCGGCGGCGAGAGCATAGCGCTCAACCTCGGCACAGGAAGAGGCCACTCGGTGCGCGAGGTCATCGCCGCCGTGGCAAGGCTCGCCAACGGGCAAGTGCCCACGCGCGATGCCCCGCGCCGGCCGGGAGACCCGCCGGTGCTCGTCGCCGACCCATCACGGGCGATGAGTGTTCTTGATTGGAAACCACAATGCCCCGGATTAGATCGAATCGTGGAGAGCGCGTGGCGATGGCACGGCCGACAAGATTGAAAATTGACAATTGAAAATTGAGAATTGAAGGAAACTGCCGCCACCGCGCGGCCGCGTTAGCCTGCCCTGCAATTTTCAATTATCAATTTTCAATTTTCAATTATTCAACGGTTACGCTCTTCGCCAGGTTGCGCGGCTTATCGACGTCGCGGCCAAGCAGCACGGCAGAGTGGTAAGCGAAAAGTTGGAGAGGAAGCACCGTCAGCAGCGGCGTCAGGGCTTCATGGTTGCGCGGAATTTCAATGATATCGTCCACAAGCGCGCCCAGCTTGTTGTTGCCGGCTGAAGTCACCGCCACGATTCGTCCCTCGCGCGCGCGGATTTCCTGGATATTCGAAATCACTTTTTCGTAGGAGCCATCCTCCGGGGCCAGCGCCATGGTGGGAAACTTCGGATCGATCAGGGCGATAGGGCCATGCTTCATTTCGCCCGCCGCGTAGCCCTCCGCGTGGATGTAAGCGATCTCCTTGAGCTTGAGCGCGCCTTCGAGCGCAATCGGGTACTGATACTTGCGTCCGATATAGAGGAAATGGTGCGCGGAGCAGTATTTCTCCGCCAGCTTGCGGACCAGGTCCGACTGGGCAAGAACTTCGCGCATCTGCTCCGGGATTTTCTCCAGCCCATGGAGGATGGACATCCCTTCCTCATAGGAGAGATCGCGGCCTCGGCCGACCAGCAACGCCATCAAGGCGAGGATGGTCAACTGCGACGTGAAAGACTTCGTTGAGGCGACGCCGACCTCAATTCCCGCGTGACAGTAAACTCCGGCATGCGTCTCGCGGGCGATGGAACTCCCCACCACGTTCACCAGCCCCAGCACCAGCGCACCCTTGCGCTTGGCCTCGCGCAGGGCGGCAAGCGTGTCCGCGGTCTCGCCCGACTGGCTGATCGCCAGAACCACGGTATTCTGGCGAAGGTTCAATTTGCGGTAGCGAAACTCGGAAGCCAGTTCGGTTTCGACCGTCAAATCCGTCAGCGCCTCAAAGACATAGCGCGCGTAAAGTCCGGCGTAGTAACTGGTGCCGCAACTGACGATGATAAGGTGCCGCGCCTGCTGCAGGCGGTCCATCACGGATTCCAGACCTCCCAGCTTCGCCACACCTTCCGAGTGATTGATACGCCCGCGCAGGGCGTTTTCGACAGCGTCCGGCTGGTCGAAGATCTCCTTCAGCATGAAGTGCGGGAATTTTCCCCGCTCCATCGCTTCCGGCCCGACTTCGAGGAGGGTTGTTCCGCGGCTCACCGTCTTATTGTCGAGGGTGGTGATGGAAAACTGTCCCGGCTCGAGCCGCGCTACTTCGTTGTCCTCGAGATAAACGACCTGGTCGGTATGCTGCGCAAGCGCGGAGACGTCGGAGGCGGCGAGTGATTCCTCCTTCCCGATGCCCAGGACGATCGGACTTCCGCGGCGCGCCACAATGATCTGCTGCGGGTGGGCGGAATGCACCACGGCGATACCGTAAGTCCCCTGAACATGCAGGAGGGCTTTCTGGACGGCGGTCTCGATGTTGCCCTGGTAGGCTTCCTCAATCAGATGCGCCAGAACTTCCGTATCCGTCTCCGACCGGAAGTGGTGCCCCGCCGCGCTCAGCCGCTTCTTCAGGGCCAGATAGTTTTCGATAATGCCGTTGTGAACAAGGAAAAGCTGGCCGGAACAGTCCTGATGCGGATGCGCGTTGGGTTCGGTGGGCTTGCCGTGGGTCGCCCAGCGCGTGTGGGCAATGCCGACCGAGCCGCCGGGAGTGTCTTTCCACACGCGCTGTTCGAGCGCCGCCACCTTGCCGACCGCCTTGCACAGATAGGGAGGCGAGTTGAGGATGGCGATGCCGCTCGAATCGTAGCCGCGATATTCCAGCCGCTTCAGGCCTTCGACCAGAATCTCACGCGCTGATTGATGGCCGGCGTAGGCGACGATGCCGCACATAGGCGTTCCCTGCCCTCTCCGCTTCCTACTGAGTATTGCGTAATAGAGTCACGAACTTCCCCTCACCCGTCCCGATCCCGCTCCGAGCGGGACGGGACACCCTCTCCCGCACGGGGAGAGGGCCGGAGACTATGGTTAAATGGCCCTCGCCCGCAGGGAGAGGGGGAACCCCGATGCAGTTCATCGGGGTGGGTGAGGGCGGCGAACGCAGCGGCCTTGTCACTCGATTTCGTAAATGTCGTTAAGCAACCGTGTAGTTCAAAGTGAACCAAAGTTTTCGCACGGCTTCAGCAACCGCCTCCCCGCGATTCAGATATAGCCCAGTTCTCGGCCTAAAGCGCGGAACTCGCCCCCACCCAGGAACAATTCCGCCAGGGTGGCATCGTAGCCGTTCTGAAGCGTGCGGCGCAAATGCAGCGCGGCGATTTCGGCCAGTTGCTGGTCCCTAAGGTATTTGCCCTCGCGCTCTCGCAGTTCGGTAAGCGTCGCGCAGGAGATGGCCACGGTCGCCTTCCGCCCGCCCACCCGGAAAATGCAGTCGATCGTGTCGCTGTGACGGGTGGCGATGCCGGAAAGCAGATGGACAAAGCGGACCGGCAAGGGCTCGGGTGCAGATCGAGTGAGAATTTCAAATGGCGTGACAATATAACTCATTTCCTGGATTCTGCCCCAGCGTCTCGAAAACTACAAATCATTATAATGCAACACGCTACATTCGGTGGTTGTCGCCCTCCATAATTTTTGACGTGCGACAACAAAGAATGCAACCTCCGGCCTTCCTGAAACGTCTAATAATGTAACCTAACACTTGTGACTACCTGGGGGAGCGGGTAGTTCGTGGGTGACCACGATATCCGCTCCTCCCTTCCTTATCTTGAGACCCACTGAGAAATCGGAAGGCTCGGATTCCGTTGGGGCGGCGTCACTATCGAAACGGTTTGCAAGGCGGACTGAGGAAATATATACTGACGCAGTCGTCTGGAAATTGAGTACACCCGGGAAATTCCGTGGACAAATCAGGTCGAGCCCCCAAAACACTGAAACGCCCACGCGTGCCTCTGACCGCCGCGTCCGTGGTTCAGGAAGTCGAGGACCTGGGCGGAGAGCTCAGCAACGTCTTTGAACCGCAGACGGTGATGGATTCACTCACCGCCCGCCTGGTGGACCGTTACGGCGCAGCGCTTTCGGCTATCTGGGTCGCCAAGGAGAACGATTCGACCCTGGAACTGGTAAGCCGGACGGGCCGCTTGGAACTCCCCGCCGAGATATCCAAAGCTCCCAGCGCCGAGAGCATTCTGGGAAGGGCGGTTAGTCATCGCCTCCCGCAAACGGTCACGAGCCTGAACGGCGAGGAGGAGCAGCTTTCGCGGTGGGCCAAGCAGCACCGCGTCCGCTTCCTTGGGGCTTACCCGCTCATCGACGATTCCAAGGTCCAGGGAGTCTTGCTCGTCGCCTGCACGAAGTTGCCGGCCAAGCCGTTGCTGGCGCTCTTCCGGGTCCATGCGCGGCTGGCGTCGATGGCCCTACGGGATGCCGAACTCCTTTTCTCCACGCAACGTACGCTCAACAAACTCAGCTTCCTGGTGGAAGCCAGCAAGGCGCTGAACTCTACCCTCGATTTGGCGGAGTTGCTGGGGCGTATCCTGGAAGTGGCCAAAACCCACACCGAGGCCGAGCGTGGCACGCTCTTCCTGGTTGACGACAAGACGAATGAGATCTGGTCACTGATCGCCCACGGCCTGGAAAAGCAGGAGATTCGCCTGCCCATCGGCAAGGGCATTGCGGGCCACGTCGCCCAGACCGGCGAAGTCGTCCTGATTCCTGACGCTTACTCCGACCCACGCTTCAACCCCGAAGTGGACAAGCGGACCGGATACCGCACGCGCAGCATCCTGTGTCTTCCGATTCGCAACAAGACGGGAAAGATCATCGCCGCCTTGCAGCTCCTCAACAAGCAGCGCGGGCCTTTCACCGAGGAAGACTCCGAGTTCCTTCTGACCCTTTCCGGCCACATGGCACTGGCCCTGGAGAACGCCCAGCTCCACCAGGCCCTGCTCGATAAGGAGCGGCTGGAGAAGGAACTGGCCCTCGCGCGGGGAATTCAGCGCAGCTTGCTGCCCGACACCGCGCCCCTGGTCGAGGGCTTCGACATCGCCATCCTCAACGAGCCGTGCTATGCCGTGGGCGGCGACTACTACGACTTCCTCAACCTGGGGCCGAACACCTTGCTTGTGGTGATCGCCGACGTCGAAGGCAAAGGCGTCAGCTCGGCTCTGGTGATGTCGAACCTGCAGGCCACCCTGCGTGCGCTGGTCCTCCATCTCCACTCGCTCGATGAGATTGCCGAGAGCCTGAACCGCATGATCCTGACGGACACCCGGTCGCAGAAGTACCTCAGTATCTTCATCGGGTTGATCGACATCCGGCGCAAAGGCCTGCACTACATCAACTGCGGGCACGTCCCCCCGGTCATCGTCCGCCCCGGCCAGGAAACCATTCACCTGACCGAGGGGGGCATGGTCATCGGATTGTTCGAGAATGCGCGGTATCAGCGCGGGCAGACCAGACTCCAGAAGGGCGATATTCTTGTTCTCTGCACGGACGGAATCACGGAGTCCATGGATACGATGCAGGAAGAGTACGGCACGGAGCGCATGGTCCAGTGCGTCGGCGGCGCCGCCGACAAGAAGGCGATGGAGATCGTTTCGACCTTGAGCGGCGATGTCGCCCGATTCTCCCGCCACGGCACACACATCGACGACAAGGTCGTTATTGTGGTGAAGGTGGCGTAGGCTGGTGGCTGGGTACTAGGGATCGGGTCGTAGGATAACGATCGCGGGCTTGACTACTCCTCCTATCAAACACTCACTATTCACTGTTCACTATTCACTGTTCACCGTTCACTGAATTGTAGCTTTACCGCCCGCCCTTCCCCGAACTTCCTCGTCATCCAGTCTTCCATGTCCACGCGCAAGGCATCCAAGTCCACCCCAAAGCCGGCTTCCATCTTGCCGTCCGCGACCGGTAGAGTTTCGTCGAACGCCGAGCGGCCCGTAAAGCTCCTCATGCAGTAGCTGTCCAACCAGGCCAGAGGGCACGGCCGCGGCGAACCAGGCGCTTCAACCTCAACTTGAACCTTTCGTGCGAACATCAGGTCTGCCTCTCAACGCCAGCGGCAATTGTGTAGACATCAGACCTCGATGTCCGTCCCGCTCAAGCAGCTTGAAGATTATAACGTCAAGCCAGCGCGCATCCCAAAAAGAGCAAGCCCGAGGAATGCTACACGAATGAGGGCTTTTGCGGGTTTACAAAGCGTGAGTTCGGTTTATCATTCCAACAGGGCTTGGGAGAACCGAGAATTGAATAGCGGAAGTCCTAATCGCCGCCTTGAATGGCGCGCCAGGAAACCTTCGTTGCGTGGGTGGCCGCGCAACTTACATGGCGCCGCAGCTCGGCTCGCGTATGAATTGTTCCCCGGCCTCGCGGGTTTGGCGCTCGAGGTAAGCGGCGCGGCGCTGCGCTTTGAACACCTCCCGGAACTCTTTTCCCGCGACCTTCGCCAAATCAGCCCCAATTCGAATGACGAACTCCTGGACCTTTATGGGCGGAGCGAGCAGATCCTCGCCAACCGTTTCACATTCTTCAACCTGACGGAAGAGTTCGGCGCGGAGATCAATTGGGAGCAACATCCAAGTCCCGGCTGGCGCGCCTCGCTTCACGCCTTCGACTACGGGCTTGATCTGGCGATGACTTATCGCATCTCGCGCGACGAGCGATACGCGCGCCACCTTCGCTACCTTATGGCGGAGTGGATTGCGGCGAATCCGCCCGGACAAGGCTCCGGCTGGAATCCTCGGACGCTGGCGCGGCGTGTTCGCAACTGGGTTCTTGCCGCCGACCTGGCACGCGACGACTGGCAACAGGACCCCATCTTCCTTTCGCTGGTCGTCGAGAGCCTTGCCCTTCAGACCGCATATCTCAGCCAGCAAAGCGAGGCGGACATCTCGGCCTCCGAAGATCTCGATTGCGCCGGGGCTTTAAACCTCGCCGGCCGATTTTTTGTGGGTTACGCCGCCACGGAGCTTGCCAGCCAAGCCATCAGGATGGTTCTTGGTACGCGAAGTGATCAGCGCTGGCCAGCCTCCCAGCTAAGGCGCGCCGAGACACTTATAGACTTCATGCTTTTCACGCCCGCGGAGAACACTGATTTGCACAACCAGCTCAAGGCCGAACTCCTGGAGAGCCTTCGGACGCTCGAGGGAATGCTCTGGCCCGATGGCACGCTGCCCCTTTTCGGTCCGTCTGCAGAGGCGGCACCGGAAAGACTCTCGAACCTTTTCGCTATTGCCGCCATCATGTTTGAGGAGCCGCACTGGAAAAGCCTGGCCGGCGATTTTGGCGTCGCCCCTTATTTGCTCATCGGTGAAAAAGGGAAAGCGTGTTTTGAAAGTCTGCCCCATCAGCCCGCAAACCCTGACGTCCATTGCAGCCCCAAATGTGGCCTCTATAGCCTGGCGGGAAAAGACCTCTCCAAACTCTTCGTCAAAGAATCGCCGGCGGACGAATCGCCCGCGCACGAGGACTTCCTCAGCTATGACCTTTACACGTGTGGCCAGCGTGTGGTGGTGGACTCCGGCGCTTTTTCTCCGGAGGGAGAAATCTGGAACCCTTACTTTCCGAGCCCGCTCGCTCACAACACGCTTCTGGTGGATGGCCGGGGAACCGACCGATCCGCGTGGCGAGGTCATATCCTTCATGAATCCCAAGTTGATTGTTCGAGCCTGCGAGCGGAGAACTCAGGCTTCAAATCGCTGGGTCTTGACCACGTGCGTGCCTGGTATTGCCTGGACGGTCAGTATTGGGTGGTTCTCGACCGGTTGCTGGCCTCCGAACCGCATCGTTACAGGAGCCTGATCCACTTCTACCCCACGTTCTCAATCGATCGATGCGCAATGAGCGTCCTGGTGCGCAGCCGGTCGCTCACTTTCACGCTCATTCCCCTTGGTGCAACCAGCCCCGAAATGAACACCTTTCAGGGCGATCATCCCGAATTCCCATCCTGGTATTCCCCGGATTTTGGCTTCAAGATGCCCGCCGCCGCCCTCCACTTGGAGTGGACATTCATACCCCCGTCATCGTTGAGCGGATATCTCCTCGTCCCTGGCAGCGAGGTTGATTTCCGCCCCATCGAGGTTGATCCGCATGCGGGAAAGCTGGGCTTCGAGCTCTTCGGAAAACGATATAACCTCACCATCTGATTTGTACCAACTGAAGCGCCATTAGCGGCGCCAGAATGCGAACCAGCTTCGCTTGCGCTTGGAAGAGCCCGGTTCGATGGGTCCGGGGCCCGGAGGGAGAGGCTTGCCCTCGATAACCGCCTGAGGATTCCCGGTCAGCAGGCGGTCGGCGACCTGCTGGCCTTTAGTCTCGGCGACCTTGTCAAAACAGGCCGACAGAATAGGCGGGCGGTACTGCGGGTCGTGGGCGTCCGAGGCAAAAAAGTGGATCAGATTCTGATCGAGCCATCGTTCCGCGAAATGCATCGGCGTCCGGCCGAACCCGCCCGTATAAGACTTGGCGGTGACCTGAACCAGGCAGCCGCGCGTCACCCAGCGGTAGAGAAGGTCCGGGTGCCGTTGGAACACCGGATTGCGCTCGGGGTGAGTCAGAATGGGGTTCAGCCCGGCAACCTGCATTTCATAAAACACTCGGTCCATCTGGTCGGGAATGAACTGCTCGCCGAACTCGACCAGAACGTAATCCGTCCGGTTGATGGTGAAATTCGTGCGGTCGTCAATCAAAAGCCGGATGTTGTCATAAGAAAGATGGAAGTCGCATCCCAGAAGCAATCGTGGCTGCGGGCCGACGGCCGTCTGGAGATCCGCCAGCCGGGCTTGGTTGACTTCCGGATTGAACTTGTACTTGTAGTTGCAGTGGGGCGTGGCCACCAGATGCGTCGTACCGTCCGCGGCGGCCATCTTGCACATCTGGACGGAGATTTCGAACGATCGAGCCCCGTCATCAACTCCCGACAACGGATGGCAGTGAATGTCGATCATCTCGTGCCTCTGACGTCTCGATCGCCGGCGTCTCGCCCCGTCCAGCCAAGTCGGGCAGGAATTCACCTCTCAAGCAAAACGAAGCTCCTGCATTTAACTCTGGGGTTTGGCCTTCCGTCAAGGCAAGACCCGATCCCTTGGGCTGCGCGGCAGGACGAAGAGGGCACCTTCGGGCCATTGACCCACTTTGAACTAAGTCTTAGGATTAACGTGGCGTGTTGTCCTGTTCTGCTGGCAGGAGCGCTTGGCGCCAGACCACAGCAGAGCGAATCCGACTCGGCCATTTGGAGGAGGGCGCCATGCAAAATCCCTTCGCCTGGCTTTTTCGGAAAGTCTTTAGAAGGTTCTGTACTTTCCCCGCCCCGCCAAAGCCATCGCTTTCCCGTGACCAGGTTCGCGAGTTGCTGATCGAGGTGCTGGAGGACCCCGCCTTGGCACGTCTGATGGTGAGGCGACTGGCACTGCCTGCCTTTCCCATGCAGGGCGGCGTGATGACCGCGGCAGCCGACGTCACCTCCGGAAACTTTGGAGCGAACTACTCGGATGGCGGCGACTACAATTTTGCCGGTGGGGGCAGGGTCGGCGTCGGGACGGCGAGTCCCGCCTTCCCGTTACACGTCGTCAGCTCCGGGATCAGCGATGTCCGCTCCGAAGCTCCCAATTATGCCAAGCACTCCTGGAAAGTTACCAATGGCGGAACCGACCAAAAAGCCTGGCAGCTTTATGCGGATGCGATCTCGAACGCTCTTTTCCTTGGGGCCCTAAACGACGCCGAAGATGCCCAAACCGCGGCGCTGCACATCAAGCGTGGGACCGGAACAGCCATCAGCAGCGTGAATTTTCCCAGCGGCAACGTCGGCATAGGGACGGCTTCGCCCGGCCACAAGCTCGACGTGGCGGGAAGCGGCGGGTATAACCAGAGCATCTATTCCCACGCGAGCGACGGCGGGCTGACTCGCTTCGGGCTGCAGAATACCAGCCGGCATTGGACTATCAGCAACTACGGCACAACGGTAAGCCCGAATGGGATTTTTGCCATCGCCGACGAGACCGCAGGCAACGTCCGCCTGGCCATCGACACCTCCGGCAACGTCGGTGTCGGGACGACCTCCCCGCTTGTGAAACTCGACGCGCGCGGAGCGAACGCCAAAGCCACAGCCGCGTCATTCGAGAACATCATCCAGGCCGCAAGCAACGATTCGTCGAACCCGCTTACACTGCGAGCGGGAATCAAAACGGATTCGACCGCCGGCAATCGCTACGGAGCGGTCGAGGTTGACGACGCGGGCACGAAACGCCCGCTTGCCTTGCAGCCCTCCGGCGGCAACGTCGGCATCGGCAGGACCGACCCCCAAGCTCCGCTGCACGTTAAAGGCGGGGATATCATGATTGAGCCGCACCCCACCGCAGGAGGAGGGCTGGCGTTTCTGGCGCCGGGTGGAACGAGCGCCCGTAACGTAATTTACAAAGACTCCGCAGACTTCACGGTTCTGCGCAATTGGAGCCAAGTTTATACAAACATGCGGATCTGGGCACCAACCGGCGCTGTGCTGAACGACCGCGAAGCTACCCTGGCATTGGTGAGAGGGGACAACGAGGAAGAGTTCATGGACTTTTACAACAACGGGTACTCCGAGGAGACCCAATATGGCATTCGAATCCAGAAGCGGATCCCGCAGGGCCAGCCGATAGACGCAGCAAAATACCGCGATTTTGTCATCGACCAAGCTGACGGTCCAGCCCTAGCCGACAGGACATTCATCCTGGTGGTGCGCCCGACCCGGAAAGTCGGGATCGGGACGCGGGATACTCCGGCCAAACTGTCGGTCAAGGGCGAATCTTTCACGGCAAGCGGGACGGTCTCCGCCAGTGGGACCAGCGTGTCAGGGACGAACACGCTCTTCAAACAGGAAGTGGACCCAGGCGATAGGGTTACCATTTCTGGGCAGACCCGAACCGTTACCAGTGTGAGCTCCGAGACATCTCTGACCGTTGATAGCGCTTTCTCGGGCTCGCCGTCCGGATCGATGATAGTGATCAACCAACTATTGCGAGTCGACGATTCTTCAGGGAACGTCAGGGTATTCGTGACCGACCAAGGAAACGTCGGGATCGGCACCGGGAGCCCGGCTACGTCAGCCTTGCTCGACCTTTCCTCTAACACTGGTGCACTAATCGTGCCCCGGATGACTACAACGCAGCGAGACGCAATGACAGCGGTAAATGGGATGATCATATACAACACCACCGTAAACCAGATGCAGGGGTACATAAATGATGCGTGGGCGGCATTGTGACCAAGAACGATGGACAAAGAAGAGGGGGAGCGCACGCGAGGCGCGAGCTGCGACGACTAATGCCCTGAAGAAGATTCTGTGGGCGTGTTCACTGGGTGTGCTCCTCGCACTATCGTTGACTGTCGAGTCGTTTGCCCAAAGCGACGCATGGAGGAAGAGGGCTCCCATGCACGTAGCTCGGTCGAGGTTGGGCGCAGGGGTCGTTGATGGGATGCTCTATGGAATAGGCGGCTTTTACCGCCCTTCTGCTGGAATCCTGTCGACTGTGGAAGCTTATGACCCCAAAACAGATGCTTGGACACCCAGGTCCCCACTCCTCCACCAACGGCAGTGCATGGCTGTTGGGGCCATTGATGGGGTCGTGTACATTGCAGGCGGATCCATCGCTGGCAACGTCGATCGAGAGGTCGAGGCGTATGACCCGAAATCGGACACTTGGATAGCCAAGGCTCCGATGCCCTTCCCGGCCTGCTTTCCGGCTGCCGCAGTCGTGGGCCAGATCCTCTATATCGTCGGAGGGGGCGGCCATACGGGCCGCGAGGTGCAGGCGTACGACCCCAAGAGTGACCTCTGGACCGTAAAGGCTCCAATCCCGACACCGCGCTTCGGTGCGGCTGCCGGTGTGATCGACGGGATTCTCTATGTTGTTGGAGGCGGGCCTTCACGGAACGAATTGGAAGCTTACGATCCCAAAACCGACAGCTGGACGGTCAAGGCGCCCATGCCAACGCCGCGGGCGTATTTGGCAGTCGGTGTTGTCGACGGCCTCCTTTATGCGATGGGCGGCGGCACGGGTCGTTTCGAGAATCAGGCTCTCAGCACTGTCGAATTATATGACCCAAAGACCGACACATGGAAGTCTGGCCCTAGTATGCCGACGGCTCGCATGGAGCTGGCAGTGGGAATAGTGGCCGATGTTCTCTACGCGGTCGGGGGTGGCGATGTCAACGCGAGCCCGGCATTTCTCGCGGCCAACGAAGCGTTCAGTCCGTTCCTGTTTGTTGGTATTGACATTAAGCCGGGGGATGCGACGAACACGATCAACCTCAAATCTGCCGGGACGGTGCCGGTGGCGATTCTGGGCTCGGCGACGTTCGATCCGCTGACGGTTGATCCGGCGACGGTGACTTTGGCGGGCGCGCCCGTGGCCACGAACCCCCGCGGCCGCGCCGTGACCGCTCAAGGTGACTTCAATCACGACGGTTACACCGACTTGCTCCTTCACTTCCGCACGCAGGACTTGACAGCGTTGTCCTCCGCGAAGGCGGGGGATCTGACTGAAATCGTGCTTTACGGCACAACCTACTCCGGCCAGCGCATTCGCGGCGCGGATTCGGTGCGCGTGGTTCGCATCGGCTCCATCCATCAGCCCCATGGTGCGGTCAGCAGGCCCAGGATCCGCCTCGTCTTGCCATCAGGGTGAAAGGATTCGCCCTCGAAAACAAGCCTGTACAGTCGAGGGGGCATTGGATTTGTCCCGCCCATCCGCCCCAACCCTCACAATTCTCTTGATATTGGGGTACCGAGTCTGATATTGAAGAGAGGAAGGGGAAGGTGGTTCGCGTCCGTTAGCCCGCGCAACGAGGAGAAGGAGGCATCCATGCACCACGCGTCTGTCAGGCGCGGCGCTTGTGTTGGACTTTGCTTGCTGCTTGTACTTCCCGCATTTACCCTTAGTGCTGCCAGCCGCTTAGCCCTGGGGACCATGCGGTCTGCCGGTCTGGTCTTGCTGGACGGCGAGGCGGTCCAGGGACAGTCGGTCGTCTACATGGGCGATCAGATCAAGACCCAGGGGGATGGGGCTTCGCTGTCGCTCCCGCAAGGCTCCCTGGCAGTCCTTGGACAAAACTCCCAGGCGGTCCTTGAGCGGTCGCACCCGGCCACGCTGATCGGGCTGGAAGCCGGAACACTGACCGTATCTTTCGCCAACCAAGAGGCGCTGCACGTTCGGGCCGACGGCCTCCGACTCTCACCGACTGGAACCTTCCCTGCCTTGGCTGAAGTCGCGATGAAAGGCGACGGTACTCTGATCGTGGCTGTCCATCGCGGAAGAATCTCCATCGCCGAGCTGCGGGCCGAACCGGTTGTGTTGTCCGCCGGCCAGATCATCACCGTCAATCCCCGCGTCGCCCAAGCCCAAGGGAGCAAACCGATCGGGACCGGCGCCCATGGCAAAATGACGTTGGGTGAGAAGCTCCGGACATTCCACATTGGCAGCCTTTCGCACGGGGCATCCGTGGCGATTGTCGGTGGAGCGATAGCCGGGGCTACGGCCGCCTCCATCATAGTGCCTCTGACTGTGGGTGAGGAAAAGAGCCCGTTCGTTCCTTAAGGCGACTTCGCCGTTGTCTCGACCCACTAAGAAGCCGAAGGGTGAGGTTTCCCTGACCTTGGTCGTGCCGACCTCTCCTAAGAGAATATCGACTTGCGCCACCGATTGACCCAAGCAACGGACAAGTTGGCGGCCGGTCGGATTGCTTGGCCCGCTGACTTGATGACCCTGCAATATTCTGTATTCCCAAGTTCTAATTCCCAGAATCCGTAGAGCCGGGCGAACTGTCCATGCATGTTGGATTGCGCAGCATTTACCCCGACTCACTGAAAACCAAACAGTTATGTCACAATGGAACGAACAGAAAGGACAGGAGAGGTTTGGTATCACGCGTGCCTCTACCATAGCCGAGATGACGGTAGTCTGGATCCGCAAGGAGCCATAACTAGCGTCAGACTCAGAGTTTCGACCCAACACCCGACGCTTGGAGGGGGGAGAGCAGCTTCCCCCTCTATTTTTTTCCAGCCACAGTTTATTCCCAACCTATAGCCGCCGACGCCGACCGATCACGCCATAGCCCGATCACGACCGTGCCCCAGTCGCCGGCTGGATTTGTGGTTCGATTTGCCTTAGATCAAACTCCGGTGTAAGTCCGGACCTCTTCGTCTATACTACTCCCCGCAGCATTCAAACCGATTCATAGACTGAACGCCCGGGAGAAGAAATCATGAGCCAGCTTACCAGGAGGGACTTCGCCAAGACCTTAGCCGCGGCGGGGGTCGGCACGGCGCTTGGCGCCGCCCGCGTGATGGGAGCAAACGAGCGCATCCGCGTCGGTTTCATCGGCTTGGGCAATCGCGGCGACCAGGTGCTCGACGGATTCCTGAAGCAGCCGGATTGCGAAATCGTCGCCATCTGCGATCTCTACCAGCCTTACCTCGACTTCGCTGCCAAGAAAATCGGAAACAACCCCAAGCAGTTCAAGGACTACAGAAGAGTTATCGAGTTGAAGGATGTCGATGCCGCCGTCGTGGCGACGCCCGACCATTGGCACGCGATTCAAACGATCGAGGCTTTCCAGGCGGGCAAGGATGTCTACGTTGAAAAGCCCCTTTCGCTTTGCGTCGCCGAGGGCCGCAAGATGGTCGAGGCGGCGAAGAAACTCAAGCGCGTCACACAGGTCGGAATCATGCGGCGCTCGTCGCCACAGTGCAAAGAAGCCGTCGACCTCATCCGCTCCGGCGAATTGGGAAAGATCACCGTCATTCGCTCCTTCCACATTCAGAACGAATGGCCGAAAGGTATCGGCAACCCTCCCGACGAAGACCCACCCGCCGGCCTGAGTTGGGAAAACTGGCTCGGGCCCGCGCCCAAAGTCCGCTACAACCGGAATCGGGCCTTCTACCGTTTCCGCTGGTTCTACGATTACTCCGGCGGACAGGTCACCAACTTCGGCACGCACTATCTCGACTTCGCCCACTGGGCGCTCGGCCAGAACGCTCCGCTGGCTGTCACGGTGATGGGCGCAAAGCTTGCCATCGAAGACAACCGCGATATCCCCGACACGCTCGAAGCCATCTGGACGTATCCGGGTGGCACGCTCGTGACCTTCTCGCAATTCAACGCCAGCGACGCTCCCGCCGACCTGCGCAGCAGCACCATGGAAATCCGCGGCACGAAAGGCACGCTCTACCTCACCTGGAACGGCTATGAGGTCGTGCCGGAAAACCTCACGGACAAGGCATTTCCCGCCCTCTCGCCGCTCGATCGCTCGCTCAGCCGCGAATACGCGTCGGGGAGAAAGCCCGTCATCCCGCCACGCAAATCCGAGGGCGAAGACGCGACGGCGCTGCACGCGCGCAATTTCCTCGACTGCATGCGCAGCCGCCAGAAATGCAACTGCGACATCGAGACGGGACATCGCAGCACTTCGACGACGCTCATCGCCAACATCGCCCAAAAGACGAAGTCGTACCTCGAATGGGACGCGAAGGCGGAGCGATTCACCAACAGCCCGGCAGCGAACAAGCTCCTGAACTACCAGTATCGCGCTCCCTACAAGCTGCCCGAGGTTTGATGTAGGGGCACGCCCCGGGCGTGCCCGTCGCCCGAACCAGGAGAATCTCATGAGTCATCGTCATCCGTCCTCACCGCTCGCGCACCTCTCGCGTCGCGAATTTCTGGGCACGGCCACCGCAGCCCTGGCGGTGACCGGCGCACCATCCGAGAGCGCCGCCGCGCCCGGCGCCTATCGCGGCAAATTCTGCTTCTTCTCCAAAGCGCTGCAGACAATGGACTGGAAGCGGCTCGCCGCGGCCACCAAACAGATGGGCTTCGACGGCGTGGACCTCACGGTCCGCCAGGGCGGCCACGTCGCTCCCGAGCGCGCCGCCGAAGATCTGCCCAAGGCTGTCGCCACGCTTCGCGACGCGGGGCTCGAAGTCCCGATGGTAACGACCGCGCTCGTCTCCGCCTCAGACCCGACGGCGCGGCCCATTCTTTCCACGGCCGGGAAGCTTTCAATTCAATATTTTAAAACTGGATATTATTATTACGAGTATAAAGACGTTCGTGCCGAGCAGCAGCGGGCCGGCAAGGAGCTGCGCGGCCTGGCGGAGCTGGCCAGGCAGTCCGGCGTCCAACTTGGATACCACAACCATTCCGAGTATATCGGCGGGCCGGTGTGGGATTTCGCCCCCGTCATCGAATCGCTCGACCCCAAGTGGGCCGGCTACTATTTCGATCCCTGCCACGCCACCGCCGAGGGCGGCCTGGCGGGATGGAAGTCCGCCTTGTGCTTCGCCGGGCCGCGCGTCAAAATGGTGGCGGTCAAGGATTTTACGTGGAAGAAAACTCCCAAAGGCTGGCATGTTGACATTTGCCCGCTGGGCCAGGGTATGGTCGACCTCGCGGAATTCGCGCGACTCCTGGCCAAGGCCGACTTCCAGGGGCCAATTTCCCTGCACATCGAATACGAACCTGAGGAGATGCCCGCCTCGGAACGCGAGCCCAAAACGATTGCCGACACAGCGCGCGACTTGGCACTTCTAAAGGCGCGAGTGAAGGAAGCATATGACACCAGTGGCAAGTGAGGAGTGGCAAGTGACAAGCAGAAGGCGTTGCTCCCGGAGAAAGTTCTTAGGCGTCGCCACATCTTCACTTCTCGCTTCCCTTCCCACGGCGAGCGCAAAGGCCGCACCGTTTGTCCTCACCGGGCCCGCGAAAAAGGCTATTCGCATCGAAGAGGTCACTTACGGCTACGAGGATTTCCTCTACCGCACGCCCATCAAGTTCGGCGGTGTCGCGGTCGGCCGGGTGACCTTGCTGAACGTGGATTGCGTCGTGCGCACCGCCGACGGGAAGACCGCCAAGGGTTTCGGCTCCATGCCGCTCGGCAACGTCTGGTCGTTTCCGTCGCGGGTCATGAGCTACGACGCGACACTCAACGCCATGAAGGCGCTCGCCGGGCAAATCTCCAAGCTCACCGCCAGCTATAAAGAGTCCGGCCATCCCATCGACATCAACGCCGCGCTCGAACCCGCCTACCTCCAAGCCGCGGCGGAAGTTTCGAAAAAGTTGAACCTTGCCGAGCCGATTCCCAAGCTCTGCATGCTGGTCACCATGAGCCCCTTCGACGCCGCCCTCCACGACGCCTACGGCAAAGCGCACGGGCTCAATTGCTATCACACTTACGGCCGCGAGTTTATGACGCGCGACCTTGGCCATTTCCTAACCCCCGAGTTCAAGGGTGAATATCTCGATCGCTACGTTTCCGAGCAGCCCAAGCCGCGCATGCCGCTTTATCACCTGATCGGCGCGCTCGACCCCATCACCGACGCCGACATCAAAAAGCGCATCAACGACGGTCTGCCCGAGACGCTGCCCGAGTGGATTAACTACAACGGGCTGACGCATCTCAAGATCAAGCTGAATGGCGACGACCTCGCCTGGGACGTCGAGCGCGTCGTGCGCATCGACCGCACCGCCGCCGAGACTCAGCAGAAACGGGGCGTCAGCCAGTGGGTCTATTCGCTCGATTTCAACGAGCGCTGCGCCAACGTCGGCTACTTGCTCGACTTCCTCCACCAGGTCAAGGAGAAGACTCCCGCCGGCTACGACCGCATTCAGTACATCGAGCAGCCCACGGCGCGCGACTTGAAGACCCATCGCGCCAACGTCATGCATGAAGCCGCCAAGCTCCGACCTATCGTTATCGACGAGTCGCTCACCGACCTCGAAAACCTGCTCTTGGCGCGCGAGATGGGTTATTCGGGCGTCGCTCTCAAGGCCTGTAAAGGCCAGTCGCAGGCGCTCTTGATGGCCGCCGCCGCGCAGAAGTACGGGATGTTCCGTTGCGTCCAGGACCTGACCTGCCCCGGCGCTTCGCTCATCCACTCCGCCGGGCTCGCCGCGCATGTCCCCGGAGTCGCTGCCATCGAGGCCAACGCGCGCCAGTATGTCCCCGCCGCCAACAAGGCTTGGGAAGCCAAATTCCCGGGCATCTTCCGCATTTCCGACGGGACGATGGATACGTCCGAATTGACCGGGCGCGGCCTGGGCGCCGTCTAGCGACCGCATACTCCCGCCCAGACCAGCAACTAAAGCCAAGTTAGGGACGGAATTTGTCCCAAGAGCGCGATGCGGCACAGCCGGTTTTGCGGCTAAGTAACTTTCTTTTCTTTAACATTCCGGCTTTCGAAGTCTGATCCTTTATTTTCAACGAGATTCCGGCGTCGGTCCATGCTTTTGCGAGCCCGATCCTTTGTTTTCAATAAGATTCCGGCATCGTTCTCCGTTTTTTGAAGTAACTTTGTTTTTCGCTCTTTCGGGACCCTCCGAGTGAATAACGGATTCCGGATTCCGAGTTTCGAGTTTCGAGTCTCCAGTTTCCAGTTTTCAACGTCTAGCCTCTCCAAATCAAACCGGTGAGGCTATCATATTTGCCTAGGTTTGCTAAGAGACAAAAGGTCGTTACGGTGGGATAGCACGCAAGGGGACGGCAAGGAAGCGGCAACCGGAAATCAGTTTCCGCCCCGCTGCCCGCTCCTGGGGTAGAATCCCTGCGGGAATTTCCGGAGCTCCCCCAAAGGTGAATCATGCTGCGCGACAAACTTCTCTGCCTGGCGATTCTCTTTACGCTCTCAAAGGCTTTCGGGTCTGACCCAGACATCCGGTTCGCAAAGGCGACTTATACCTACAAGACAGTCGGAGGTCATGCGATCAAGGCCGACGTTTACCGGCCACCCGACAATCGCGTCCGGCCGGTGATCCTCTTCCTTCACGGCGGCGCTCTGATCTTTGGCGACCGCACCAACATCCGCAACGCGCAACTGGGACGCTACCTCAAGGAAGGGTTTGTCGTGGTCTCGATTGACTACCGCCTGGCCCCTGAAACCAAGCTGCCGGAAATCATCGCCGACGTGCAAGATGCCTACGCGTGGGTAAGGTCAGCGGGACGCGAGTTCTTTCGCGCCAATCCCAACCGCATCGCCGTGGTCGGGCATTCCGCCGGCGGGTATCTGACGCTCTCGGCGGGATATCAATGCAATCCTCCTCCACGCGCGCTGGTCTCGTTCTACGGCTATGGCGACATTGTCGGCCCTTGGTACAGCCGCCCTGACCCGTTCTATCTGAAGGAGCCGGCGGTTTCACTCGAAAAAGCCAGGCTGTCGGTCGGCAACGAGATAGTTTCAGAGGGTGCGGAAGAAAGCCGGTGGTTTTTCTACCTCTATTGCCGCCAGCAGGGTCTGTGGCCGAAGATGGTGGGCGGGTGGGACCCGGACACCGAGCCGCGCAAGTTTGACCTCTACTGCCCGGTGCGGAACGTGACGGCGAAATTCCCGCCGACGTTGCTGTTGCACGGCGACGCCGACACTGACGTGCCGTTCGAGCAGTCGGAACTGATGGCGCGCGAGCTCAAGCGCCACCGCGTCGAGCACCGCCTGATTCGCATCCAGGGCGGCCCGCACGGCTTTGACCGCAACGCCGACGACCCCCAGGCCGCGCAGGCGTTCGAGGCCGTGATCGCTTTCCTGAAGAAACACCTCAAGTAGTCCAGGGAGCGTCCCCTCCCTCGTCCCGATGAACTACATCGGGACACCCTCTCCCGGCGGGAGAGGGCAAAAGTCGCGCGCTGGATCGTGGCCCTCTCCCTCGGGGAGAGGGTACCCGAGGAACGAGGGTGGGGGAGGGGGGTTCTGGGACCACCCTCATCCTCGCCGCAGGATGGGTTTCTGGTCGCGCGGGGCGGGCATGAACATATCCCGGCGCGTCAGGCCGAGTTCCTTGCCCATCTTGATGGAGTAGTCGAGCTTGCCGACGCCGGTGTTGTGGGCGTTCGAGCCGAAGGAAAACTTGGCGCCCGCCGCCTTCGCCATGCGCAGGAACTTCGCACTGGGAATGTTGTAGAGCGAATTGATCTCGATCGCGACGCCGTATTTCACCGCCGCGTCGATAATCTTCCGCATCCGCTTTTCGGTCCAGAGCGTATCGTATTCCTTGACAATGGCGTCGGGCAGGTAGGTGGGATTGGCGAAGATGTCGATCGGTTCTTCCGTGATGACCCGGACGTTGTAATCCGTGTAGCGCTCCATGAAATCCTGCTTATCGGTGATCTTGATTTCCGGCGTCCATAAGCGGACGGAATGGCCGTCCTTCTCGGGGAAAGTCAACGCGTCGGAAAGAACGTAGTCCAGTTCCGCGACCGCCTCCTTGGAGAAGCATTTCATCCAGTCGTCGCCATCGGCCTGCATCCCCTTGTAGATATCCTGGCCGACGAAGCTGGCGAGGTATTTGCGCAGCGCCGCGTCGTTGTTCATTGGCTCGTGGCAGCCACCGTGCTCCGCCAGGCCGAGCTTCACACCCAGCCGGGTCGCCTGGTCGAGCGCTGCGAGCAGGCTGAAGGGCCCTTCCACGTGAGCATGAAAATCGATCAGCGGGAAATCGAACGGCTCCGCGCCGGCGCCGGGATTTCGCGATACCTTTGCCTGGTTGACGCTTACCGCGGCGGCCGCCATCGCCCCGCCCAAGAATGCACGTCGAGAAAGATGCGAGTCCATATAAGTCCCTCACCTCGTTCCAAGGATTAGTTGCCAGACAGACCTTAGCCGATTTCGGGCCTGCCGTCGAGAAACTTGAGTCTAGGAAAGATTTATTGCACCATGCGATGCTAGGCTGCGGGTTGCTCGTGGGTGAGGCAGTGCAAGGTGCCCAGACCCCACACGAGGTCGACCGCGTGAATGCCGACGACGGCGCGGTCGCGAAAGAGCTCCGCGAGAGTTCCCAGCGCGATGCGATCGTTCGGGTCGTTGAAGGTGGGAACGAGAACCGCAGCGTTGGAAATGTAGAAGTTCGCGTAACTTGCCGGAACGCGCTGCCCATCGAAGTGCAGCGGCGCGGGCATGGGGAGCGGGACGACCTCGATTTTCGAGCCGTCTTCGAGGCGCATACCTTCCAGGCGCTCGCGATTCTCTTTCAGAACCCCATGGTTGGGATCGCTCGGGTTCTTATCCTGGCAGAGGACGACGGTGCGCCGTCCGACGAACCGGCAGAGATCATCCACGTGGCCGTGCGTGTCGTCGCCGGCAATCCCCCGCCCGAGCCAAAGAATGTTCCTGACGCCGAGAAAAGCGCGTAGCGCCTTTTCGATTTCTGCGCGCCCGAGGCCGGGATTGCGGACCTGGACGGCGGGATCGAGCAGACACTCCTCCGTCGTGATGAGCGTTCCTCGCCCGTTCACGTCAATGCTGCCGCCTTCGATGATGAATGGGCGGCCGTTCACTTCGGCGGGCAACACCCGCAGCCCCAGGGCGCGTGCAGCACGCAAGGGAACTCGGACGTCTTTCTGCCAGTCCGGGTATTTCGCCCAGGCGTTGAAGCCGAACCCAATAATCGCCACTTCCGGCTTCGGCTTCTCGCGCCTGACGAAAATGGGTCCGGAATCGCGTGTCCAGCCGCGGTTGGTGGGAAAGCGGAAATACTCGACGCGCGCAGGGTCAACGCCGGCTCGCTTGAGAACGCGCCGCGCCGAGGCTTCATGAGGCTTCGAGTTGACGAGGATTCTGACGATTTCGCCGGCCACAAGCTTGCGCACGATCTCGCCGTAAACCCAGGGGATGGGCGCGAACTTGCCCGGCCAGTCAGTGCGGTTCGCCGGCCAGCCGATCCATGTGGCTGCGTGGGGCTCCCACTCGGCGGGATGGCGGAAACCAAGCGCGGCGGGAACGGCGCTTGTCATAGGGAGATTTTGTGATTTAACAATCTGGCGATTCATGCGTTGATGGCGTCGTGACATGGAGGAAGGGATTGGCCGCTTACTCAGACTTAGATTTCGCTTTTCACCATTCACAATTCGCGAAATCGCCAAATCACTAAATCGCTCAGTCGCCCAATGGCCTGTCGAGGAACCGACGCTCGATCCCGGAGTACGAGTCAATCCGCCGGTCGCGCAGGAACGGCCAGTTGCGCCGCACCTCCTCCAGGCGAGCCAAGTCAACTTCTCCGAGCACAATTTCCTCGCGATCCGTCGAAGCCTCGGCGATCACAACTCCAAATGGATCACAGAAGAACGAGGATCCCCAGAACTCGATGCCGGGTCCGCCGCCGGCCGGCCTTTCGTGGCCGACGCGATTGACCGCGGCAACGTACACGCCGTTCGCGATCGCATGCGCCCGCTGGATGGTTCGCCACGCGTCGCGCTGCGCCGCGCCATACTGCTCCTTCTCCTGCGGATGCCAGCCGATTGCGGTGGGATAGAAAAGAATATTCGCGCCCTGGAGCGCAGTCAGACGCGCGCCCTCCGGGTACCATTGGTCCCAGCAGATAAGCGCGCCGAGACGACCCGCCAGCGTATCGAAGGCGCGAAAGCCCAGGTCACCAGGAGTGAAATAGAATTTCTCGTAATAGGCCGGATCGTCGGGGATGTGCATCTTGCGATAGAGACCCGCGATCGCGCCCGTGGCGTCAATGACCGCCGCACTGTTGTGGTAGAGACCCGCCGCGCGCCGCTCGAAGACCGGGGCAACAATTACGATCTTCAGGCGCCGGGCGAGTTTTCCGAGAGATTCGGTAGTGGGACCGGGCACGGATTCCGCCAGATCAAACGCCGCGGCGTCCTCGCGCTGGCAGAAGTACTGCGAGCGGAATAGTTCCGGCAGGCAAACGACTTGAGCGCCGCCTCCGGCGGCTTCCTCTACGCGGGTGGAAGCTCGGCGCAGATTCTCTTCAGGGTCGGGCGAACAAGCCATCTGCACGAGCGCCACTTGAAATCGCTGCGGGTTCGCCATGGCAGAGAAGCCTACACGAATCCGCGTGAGCCGCCAAGTATTTTGGATTTCGGAGCGGCGCTTGACTTCGATCGCCTCGCGCGGATAGATTGCGCTTAGAATTATGCAGGTTCGCCAGCTTAGCAATGCTAAGCTTGGTATGCAATGAACGGCGTCATCGACACATTCTTCAGGCGCAAGGTGCTGGCCGTTCAGGAGTTCAGCGAACTCCTCATCACGTCGGCGCGCCACGCATTCACCCGCCCGCGCTACCTGGTGGACACGCTGGTGCAGATGGACGTGATCGGCTTCGGGTCGTTGCCCATTGTCCTGCTCACGGGCTTCTTCACGGGCGGCGTCTTGGCACTGCAGACCTATCGCACGCTCAGCGCGTTCGGGGAGACCGGGTTACTCGGTCAGGTCGTCGCGCTCTCCATGGTGCGCGAACTCGGACCGGTATTGACCGCCTTGATGGTGGCAGGGCGAAACAGCTCCGGCATCGCGTCGGAAATCGGTTCGATGCTGGTGAGCGAGCAGATTGACGCCATGCGGGCCCTGGGCACCGACCCGCTGCGCAAGCTGGTAACGCCGAGGCTCTACGCCTCATTGCTCACGTTGCCGCTGCTCACCGTCCTGTCGGACTTCTTCGGCATGCTGGGTGGCGCCGTCGTCAGCACGACCACCGCCCGGCTGAGCAGCGCGGAGTATTGGACCTCCGCCTACCAGGCTCTGCATTTTGAAGACGTAGTCCAAGGTCTGACCAAGCCTTTTTTCTTCGGAGTGGTCATCGCGCTTGTCGGTTGTTACTTCGGCCTTCACACCAAGGGCGGGACCGAAGGCGTAGGGCGCTCGACGACGGAGGCCGTCGTGGTCGCCTGTGTCCTGGTCCTGATTCTGGATTTCTTCTACACGAAATTCCTCATTTCCATCGGGTTCTTCTAGGTGAACCCCTGTTTCCGGAGCTAGAATAGCAGCCGAAGATTTCCGCAGGCGGGGGTCGTGTCTTCCGTGGGTTCATGGCTGGCTGACGCGTCGCGAGAGAATGACGACCGGGGCGGTTCCGCGGCTCCAGAACTGGAATTACGCAGCGTCTCCATTTCGTTCGAGGACAAGCAGGTTCTCGACAGCGTCTCCTTCACCGTCAGAAGCGGCGACACCCTGGTTTTGTTGGGCGTGACCGGCTCTGGCAAATCCGTCCTGCTCAGGCTGATTCTGGGTCTGATCAAGCCGGACTCGGGACAGATTCTCGTGGGCGGGCAGGACCTCACTCCCCTTTCCGAAACCGAACTCTATCCCTTCCGCCGGCGCATGGGCATGGTTTTCCAGGAAGGCGCGTTATTCGATTCGCTCTCCGTGTATGAGAACGTCGCTTACCGGCTGCGCGAAGAGGGGGAAAAGAACGAGGCTCGGATCGAGGAGCGCGTACGCGAAGTGCTGAGCTTCGTCGAGCTCGAGCACACGCTGGACAAGATGCCGGCGGAATTGTCGGGAGGCATGAGGCGGCGCGTTTCGATCGCGCGCACCATTGTCAGCAAGCCGTCCATCATGCTCTACGATTCCCCCACCGCGGGCCTCGACCCCGTCACCGCCCACGCCATCAATCTCCTGATCGCCAAGCTCAGGGAGACGCAGGGAGTAAGCTCGGTGGTAGTCACGCACCGGCTTGCCGACGCATTCGTTCTGGCGAATTTCGCCTACTCGGCGGAGAAGCAGAATTTAGTGCCGGTCGAGAGCGACGGCGGCGCGCGCCCTCGCGGCGCGACGCGCTTCCTGGTTCTCCGCGACGGCGCCGTGTGCTTCTGGGGCCCGACCGAAGAGCTGGCTGCCACCCAAGATCCTTATCTCCGAAAATTCCTCGCCTGATTTCGCCTGCATTTCCTGGTTGGCATACAATACGTTCATTACAGGTTGAGAAGGAGGGTCGCGATGCCTGAACGCAAACAAATCTCCTGGGCACAGTTACGTGTGGGCTTGCTGGTGCTGACCAGCCTGGTGGTGTTTGCCGTGGGTGTCTTCTTCATCAGCGGGCGAGGAGGATTCTTCACCCGCAAGTACACGCTGAGGACCTATTTCTCCGGGGCCTCCGGCCTCCGAGAAGGATCCCAGGTCCGCATCGCAGGGATTCCCGTGGGCGTGGTGCAGCGGATTCGCATTTCAGACTCGACGGAGCCCACCCGGGCGGTGGAGGTCCTGATGCGAGTGCCGGTCGATTACCGGGACGAAATTCGCGCCGACTCGGAGGCGCGCCTGGCCACGGCCGGATTGCTGGGAGAGGCGTTCGTCGATATCACCCGTGGGCAGCCCGCTGAACCGGCCGTCCCGAATAACGGCGAGGTGAAGAGCGTTGAGGAAGCCGACATCAAGCGCATCGTGCAGAATACCAACGACGTCATCTCCAACCTGCGCGTGCTGAGCTCCAAGCTTAACGACATCACCAATCAGGTGCAGTCGGGCAAGGGCACGATGGGAAAATTCCTCTACGATCAGTCGCTCTACAACCGGTTGAACGAAATGAGCACAGACCTGCAGCGGGTCATGGCGCGCCTGGAGCAGGGCCAGGGGACCATCGGCAAGCTAATGCAGGACGAAACGCTTTATCAGCGGACGGTGGCGAGCATCGATCGGCTGAACCAGATCCTCGACGACGTACAGCACGGAAAAGGAACGCTGGCGAAATTCATCAACGATCCGACGGTATACAACGAGGTCCACCAGCTCGTCGCCCGCGCCAACACCATGGTGGATAACGTCAACAACGGCAAAGGGACGCTCGGCAAGCTCGCGACCGATCCCCAACTTTACAACCGCATGAACGAGACTTTCGACCGTATGAACATCATCGCCACGCGCATCGAGCAAGGCCAAGGAACACTCGGCAAGCTCTCCACCGATCCGACGCTCTACAACAACTTGAGCACGAGCTCCCAATCGCTGCGGGAATTCCTGACCGAGTTCAGGAAGAATCCCAAGAAGTACCTGACGGTGCAATTGAAGATTTTCTGAAAGGGTGGCGCACGCTCAATTTTTCTCCAGTACACACGGATGGCATCGGACGGTCCGTCATACGTGGACGAGAGTTTGGTGAACAAGTAGCTTGCCCGAGTGGCAAGTCCATTGTTAGAATTCCGTCTGGGGCTGGAGTGGCGGAATTGGCAGACGCACGAGACTCAAAAGGTAATTCTTCGGTCAAGCAAGTTCGCTGCCAGTGTTGACCGCACAGGACTTACGCGCAGTCCTTTGGGCTGTAACCCAAAGGTTCGGGCATAGTTTGGGCATAGCAGCAAGCACTTGGCGCGCGCAACCGTTCGGGCATAGGGACGCATAACAGACACAGATTGACGCCGTTCGATCCCCTGCAATGGCCCGCGCCGTGCTTTAGCTGCCCGCAGGCCGCGCAGTCTTGCGCGGTCATCGCAGCCCCCTAGATCGCCTGCCCCTCGCGCGCGCGTGCCCCGACTGATTGCGGCTGTGTATTCTGCGCGCCTGCCATGCTCCTAAAAGTCCCTTACGATGGTGAGCAGCGCCTACCGCTGCGACGGGTTGATTACGGCGCAGGGGGAGACGCATTGCGCCTGATGGTCGCGCCAAGATCAACGCACTGGCACCATTTGCGCTGACCGCGTTTAAGCGACAGCGAACAAAAGGCGAACCTAGTTGCAAATCGAGTTGCGGGAAGAAAGACTGCGGTTTAGGTTCATTCTGTCCGATGCTGCCAAGTCTGAGTGTTCAGACCATATATGAAGGGAGATTTCTAATGAAACATCTGCGTTCAGACCATATATGAGGGGGGAAGCAAGCGATTGGCTGTTGACAACCCCATCTGCTTTGTGCTAACGTTATGACTATGAGAGATTTGGCCTTGACAACCCTACCTTGGATGTGGTACCGTCATACTGTGAGGATTTCTAAAGGGGGTTGACAACATCCAAGTTTTTGTGTTACACTGGACTTATAGAGGGTAGGAAAGGGAGCAGTTCAATGGAGAATGAGTTTATTACCGCCGCTGAGGTCGCCAAGTTACTTGACATTAGTCCCGCGACTCTGTACGCGAGGGAGAAAGACGGCCTCATACCACCGCCCAAGCAATTCATCCAGACGGCTCGCGGCAAGGTGCGGGTTTGGTCACGCGCTGAGGTTGAGGGAGTGCGCGATGCCTTGGCGAAGCGCCCACGCAGTCCCTACGGTGCCCTCCGCGCGCTCGTTGCCGAATACAAACACGCCCGCGCCGAACAATCTGAATCAGACTTTTGGTCGAAGTTGGCATATCGCGGCGACCATGACTTGATGCCTGCCGCACAACTGGCCGAACTCTTGAACGTCAGCATTCAGCAAGTCTATACCTGGATCAAACCATCCAATCCCACTCGCCCGCGCTTCTGGCGTGACGAGCAAGACCGCTTGTACTTCCGCCTGCACGACATTGAACGCTGGCTCGAAGACCTTGCATTCGGCGTAGGCGAGAAGCCCGCAGAGCAAGCCACACAGCCCCCCGTTGAACAACCCGTCAAAGTTTCAGAGGAAGCGAAGTCGCAGGAAGATGCCGCGCAAGAAGTCAATCCAAGAAGCTGAGACCTACAACGAGACCCGCCTTGTAGACCGCAATGAACTGCGCGCTTTGATGCTGGCAGAATTGCGCCCAAGGCTGGCGTTTCTCGATGCGTTGCCGTCGAAGATCGCGCGGCCAATCACCTACCCGCGCGTGCGATATAGACCGTTTGCGCGGCTGTTCTATCGCCTTGGTGCGATTCCCCGCAAACTGTACGAGAAAACAAAAGAGGAAACAATCCAATGGAACAGATAATCGCCTTGCTTAATCAACTAGTCGCCGAGCATTTCTATGGGACGGTTGAAATCCAGATGCAGAACGGCTGCATCAATTTAGTTCGCAAGACACAGACGATGAAGGCACCGTTTGTGACAAATCCACCTGAGTACCAGAGAGGAAACTATGACCGCAGTTCAAGTAAGTAACTTTCCCGCAATGCCGCCCCACATCACCAACATTGCGGCCATGATCGAAACAGCGGAGAAACACCCGCCGAAAGCAGTAATTACGGGCCTTTTTAACGAACACGAGATTGTCGGACTGCATGGCCCGCGCGAAGTTTTCAAGACCATGCTCTGCCTCGAACTGGCCGAAGCCATCGCAAGCGGAGTGCCGTTTGTAGGGACTTGGAAAGTGCCGCAAGCGCGTTCTGTGTATTTGCTCGAAACCGAAATGTCGCCCGAAGCTGTCGGAGAACGCCTGCGCAGAATGTACGCCGTGCGCCGAATGCCGAGCGGGGTTTACTTCGCCAGTAAATCCGAATTGCGCTGCTTCCGCCGAGCGGTCGGACTCGATAAGAAATTTCAACTGCTCAATTCATGGGTCAACGATTGCGGCGCGGAAGTCGTCATTATTGACACCGCCAACCCGTTTTTCAGGGGCAAGGAATCAGCAAACGAGGAAGCGCATGTAGGTCACTTCTTTGATTTGCTGGAAGCTGCTCCCGGCATTCTCAAGATATTCGTCCGCCATGACCGCAAGCCTAGACTTGAAGATGCCCTGTCGGACTCTGCCGAACACATTCGGGGGTCAAGTCAATTTGGCGACGTGCCCGATGCGCTGTTTCAAATCACGCGGAAGGATAAGCGCATCAATGAGGCCGTCCTGAGTATTACGAAGTTTCGCCATGGAGATCGCCCGCCTGATGTGCCTTTGTGGTTTGACGTTACCGACTTTCGCCTGATTTCCATTCCGCCTGTTGTCTATCTACTTTTGCGCGAGCCTCTGACCCGCCAGCAATTACTCGCGGCGTTGGACAAGCGTTTTCATGTGTCCGCGCGGTCTGGCGATTCCATGATTTCGGCTGAATCGCCTTTTCTGATTCAGAAGATGATCGGACATGAAAGGGCATTCCAAATTGATTGGATTGCTGCCAAGGATGCGCCTTGGTTCGCCAAGGTCACTGAGGGATACGGGGGGTAGTTTTGCAAGGTTGCAAAAGTCTTACACACTCCCTCCAGAGAGACATTCCGCGATGAACGCTATGTTATTGAAAACATTAGAGGCGGGTTTGAGGGAGAGCGCCTGTGCGACATGCAAGGCCGCCCCGCCCGCCCACGAATTTCGTAGAAAGGTGCTCGCTCATGCCGACACTCAAAACGCAAGGCCGCTGGCTGATTGACGAAGGCCGCATGACGATACTTTTCAGCCCGAGCAACTGCCTTGACTTCGACCCAGGAACGCTTGCCAGCCCTGCCGACAAATTACAGGCAGTCGCACGGCTGTGCGAAAACCCCAACATCACCGTGAGCGACATTCGAGACTTTCTGACCATTGTGAAGGTGAACCATGAATGAACCATTGCTCACATTGCTAGGCGCGTTTGTCGGAGTTTGCCTAGCTCGATTCTTCTGCAACCTGATTTTGAAACCAAAGAGGTGAACTGAAATGCCGAATGAAAACCAACCTGTGAATCCGACCCCTGGCGGCTCGACTTCGCTTGAACCTGGCGAAATGAGAGTGAGTGCCGCCCGAACTGAGACGACCGGCGATGCGCTCTCCATGAATGACCTTGACTTTGAAACGCCCGCCCCTGCGCCAAAGTCAACTCCGCAAGCGCAACCTGTTAAGAGCGCCGAAGAAATGTCAGATGAGGAAGTCGAGCGCCAATGGGTTAAGCAGACCTTTGGGGCCGAACCGGAAGAAATCAAGGAAATCGTGGCGGAAAAGCGTGCTGAGAAAGCCGCGCGGTCATTCATTACCGAGCATCAAGCCGACTACACACCGACACCGCGCAACTTCGCACTGATAGACGGATTCTTGCAGGAAAACAACTTGCCCATGACCCGCGAGAACTTGGAACAGGCACATCAAGCCCTGGAAAACCAATTCGAGAAAGCGCCCGCACGTCCTGTAGCGCCGCGCAAACCGGCAAGCAGCGGTATCAGTGATTCCGACCATGCCGCCGCGCCTGTCGGCCCGCAGACCGCAGAGGGCGTAATCACTGAGGCTTACAACATGCCGCTTGCACAACTGCGCCAGACCATTCAAAACCGCGCTTACGCATCGCGCGCAGGCAAGCCAGTCGCGCCGTTTCACAAAATGAGCGATGACTTCTAACCAGTGCTCGCACACAACCGCAGACCGCTCGCCTTGCACAGCGCCCGCAGTCAAAGGCTCTGATTCATGCGTCTTTCATTCCGGCGATACTGCGCGCGGGCAAGAGGCAAGGTCTAAAGGCGGACACTCGACACAGGCCCGACGCTATAGACCGCCGACCTCAGCCGCCGATGCCGTGCAAGCCCTGGCCCGCCTCTCTGCGGACATCGCAAATGGCACGATCCCTGCGAAACGCGGACAGACCGCCATCACTGCTTACCGCGCCTATCTGCGGGCGCTGGAACTTGCAGGCATCGAAAATCGGCTGAAAGAATTGGAATCCAAGTATGCCAGCACTTGATGAACGCTTTCGAGGCCGCTTAAATCGCCTTGCCAAAAACACGCCCGCGCA
>JBHGBD010000016.1:0-120847 GCA_041946825.1 Terriglobia bacterium
AAGGCAGAAGGCAGAAGGCAGAAGGCAGAAGGCAGAAGGCAGAAGGCAGAAGGCATCTCTCCTTCGAGGAGCCTTCTATTGAAATAGGCTTTTGCTGAAAGCTGACAGCTGAGAGCTACTGGCCACCGGGAACTGACGACTGGCAACTGTTGTGAACATGCTTCCACAAATCGCGTTTTTCTTTCTCGCTGCGGTGGCGCTGATTTCGGGCGTCATGGTCATCACACGGCGCAACGCCGTCCATAGTGTGATCTGGCTGATCGTGGCTCTGTTTTCTGTGGCCGGCGTGTTTCTGATGCTGAACGCGCAGTTCCTTTTCGCCGTGCAGATCATTCTCTACGTCGGCGGCATCATGGTCTTGTTCCTGTTCGTCGTGATGCTGGTGAATCTCGACGTTTCGCTCAAACAGGCGCAATTCAGCCGCCAGTGGCACGTGGGCTTGGCGACCGCGGTCATTCTGCTCGCGGAGTTGGTGTACGGGGTCTACCAGGGCCATCGGGCGTTTGCGCTCGCCGAAGCCGCTGCCGGGCCTGTTCCTTTGAAGAACACCGAAGCTGTGGCCTTGGCCCTCTATCAGGATTACATGCTTCCGGTCGAGATTGCCTCGATCCTGTTGCTGGTGGCGATGGTGGGCGCGGTCATCATGGCCAAAAGGAAGTTCGAATGATTCCGACGCACTATTACCTGTTTCTGGGCGCGGGACTTTTCACCATTGGGGTGGTCGGGGTCCTTACGCGCCGGAACGTCATCGTCATTCTGATGTCGATCGAGCTGATTCTGAACGCGGTCAACATCAACCTGGTCGCCTTCTCGGATCACCTGCGCTCAATCGACGGCCAGATCTTCGCGATCTTTGTGATTACCGACGCCGCGGCGGAAGCGGCCGTCGGCCTGGGCCTGATCATCGCGCTTTTCCGCAACAAGGAAACGGTGAACGCGGATGAGATTGACCTTTTGAAATGGTGAAGCCGAAGCAGAGCCCGATAATGAGACGGTTTTTGCACTTTATCCTTTAGCCTTTACACCTTAACCTTTTGGTCGATCATGCTTGACCACATCTGGTTAGTACCGTTGCTTCCCGCGCTGGGCGCGTTGATCCAGCTTTTGTGGGGGCGCAAGCTCTCGAACAAGTATGTGACGGCAGTGTCGGTTGGCCTTCCCGGCATTTCGTTCGCCTGGGCGGTTGGCTGTTTCTTCCAGTTCCTTTCGCTGCCCGAAGAAGCTCATCACGTCTTCACCAAAGTCCTCTACACGTGGCTGCCAGCGGGAGCGTTCCATCTGACTGACGGTACTCTCGCGCAGTTCAGTGTGGATGTCGGTTTCCAACTGGATCCGCTTTCGGTGGTCATGGTGCTGGTGGTGACGGGCGTCGGGTTTCTGATTCACGTCTACTCGATCGGTTACATGGGCCACGAGGGCGGGTATTACCGCTTCTTCGGCTACCTGAACCTCTTCATGTTTTCGATGCTTGTGCTGGTCCTCGCGGACAATTACCTGATGATGTTCGTGGGCTGGGAAGGCGTCGGTCTGTGCTCTTATCTGCTCATTGGCTTCTATTTTCACCGCAAGTCGGCTTCGGACGCGGGAAAGAAAGCATTCATTGTCAACCGCATCGGGGACGCCGGGTTTCTGCTGGGCGTTATGTTGATTGCGGTGACGTTTGGCAGCCTCAACTACCTCCAGGTGACCGAGGCGGCGCGAAGCGGGCGTTTCCAAGTCAGTGATGCGGTCATCACCGCGATCTGCGTCATGCTGTTTGTGGGCGCGACAGGGAAGTCGGCGCAGATCCCGTTGTACGTGTGGCTGCCCGACGCGATGGAAGGCCCGACGCCGGTCAGCGCCCTGATCCACGCAGCCACGATGGTGACCGCGGGCGTCTATATGGTGGCGCGCTCGAACGCGCTCTTTATCCTGGCCCCTGCGGCGATGGGGCTGGTGGCGGGTATCGGCGCGGCAACGGCGATTTGGGCGGCGTCCATCGGTTTGGTGCAAAACGATATCAAGCGCGTGCTGGCGTACTCCACCGTGAGCCAGTTAGGGTACATGTTCCTGGCCTGCGGCGTGGGAGCGTTCGGCGCGGGCGTGTTCCATCTGATGACTCACGCGTTCTTCAAGGCGCTCCTGTTCCTCGGTTCGGGCAGCGTCATCCACGCCATGTCGGGCGAGCAGGACATGCGCAAGATGGGCGCATTGTGGGCAAAGATCCCCACCACGGCCAAAACCATGCTGGTCGGAACACTTGCCATCAGCGGCGCGCCTTTGCTTTCCGGTTTCTTCAGTAAGGATGAAATTCTCTGGCAGTCATTCGCCAGTCCGTACGGGAACAAGCTCCTGTGGCTGGTTGCCGTCGCGACCGCGGGGCTGACCGCGTTCTATATGTTCCGGCTCTTTTTCATGACATTCGCGGGTAATTCACGCGTCGCGCACGAGGTGGAGCATCATATCCACGAATCGCCGCGCGCGATGACCGTGCCGCTGGTGATTCTTGCTGCCGGCGCCGTCGCAGCCGGGTGGATCGGCTGGCCGAAAGTCATCGGCGGCTCGAACCACTTCGAACAATTTCTCGAACCGATTTTCGAGAACCCCGCAGTGCGCCCAGGCGCGGAGCACACCTGGAGCCTGGAATTCGGTTTGATGCTGTTTTCGGTGCTGGTCGCGGTGGCGGGCTTCTACATCGCCTACCGGTGGTATGTCCAGCGTCCGGGAATTCCCGAGCGCGTGGCTGCCGCAGCAGGCCCGGTTTACCGGACCGTTCTGAACAAGTATTACGTGGACGAACTCTACGACGCGCTTTTCGTGAACCGCGTGAAGGATATCGGCAATGCCGCAGGGGCATTCGACCTGGCGGTGATCGACGGCGGGGTCAACGGCGCGGGCTGGACAACGCGCATGACGGCGGAGGCCTCGCGCCTCTGGGACCTCTGGGTCATCGACGGCCTGGTAAATGTCCTGGCTTTTGTGACGAAGGTCCTGAGCTATCCAGCACGCATTCTCCAAACCGGCGTCGTACAAACTTACGCGTGGTTCATCGTGCTGGGCGTGCTGGTGTTCATGGGGTATTACTTGTTTCACTTCTGAGATTTTGGATTTTTGATTTTGGATTTTGGACTGGAGACTGGCGAGGTATTCGTAATGGTGGCTTTAGCGGGTTGTTGACTGCCGACTGTTGACTGTCAACTGTGAACTGCTCTACCGAGGTCAATGATGGAATTCTTTGAGAAGCACATTCTAACAATCATTCTCTTCACGCCGGTGGCGGGGATTTTTCCCCTCCTCTTCATTCCCGGCGAGAACAAGAAGGCCATCCGATGGTGGAGCAACATCATCATGTTCGTGGGCTTCCTCGTCTCGCTTCCACTGGTGTTCATGTTTTCGGCGACGGACCCCGACCAGCAGTTCAAGTTTATTGAGCAGTACGACTGGATTCCTTCCATCGGCGCGCAGTATCACCTGGGCATCGACGGCATCAGCTTCCTGCTGATTATGCTGACGACAGTCCTCGGCTTCCTGTCAGTGCTCTCTTCCTGGACCGCGATCGAGGAGCGGACGAAAGAATACTACGCGATGTTCCTGCTTCTCCAGGCGGGCATGCTGGGCGTTTTCATGTCGCTGGACTTTTTCCTCTTCTACGTCTTCTGGGAAGTGATGCTGGTTCCGATGTACTTCATCATCGGGGTCTGGGGCGGCCCGCGGAAGCTTTATGCCGCGATCAAGTTCTTCCTGTACACCTTAGCCGGTTCGGTGCTGATGCTTCTCGGAATTCTGACCCTCTATTTCCGCTATCATTCCGACACCGGGATTTACACCTTCAATCTGATAGACCTGATGAAGCACGCCAACTCCTGGCCGCTTAATATGCAGATTTGGGTGTTCGTCGCGTTTGCCATCGGCTTTGCGATCAAGGTGCCGATGTTCCCGTTCCATACCTGGCTCCCGGATGCTCACGTCGAGGCGCCCACGGCGGGTTCGGTGATCCTTGCCGGAGTCCTGCTGAAAATGGGAACGTACGGTTTCATTCGCTTCTCGCTGCCCCTGCTGCCGCAGGCGAGCTCACATCCCACGGTTGTCAAATGGATGGTCGTGCTGTCGATCATCGCCATCATTTACGGCGCCCTCGTCTCGCTGATGCAGCGCGACATGAAGAAGCTGATCGCGTATTCCTCGGTCAGCCACCTGGGCTTCTGCACGCTGGGCATCTTTGCGCTCAATCCGCACGGGCTGTCCGGCAGCGTGATCCAGCAGATTAACCACGGGATCTCAACCGGCGCGCTGTTTTTGATTGTCGGCCTGATTTACGAGCGGCGGCATACGCGCGAGATCAAGGAATTCGGCGGGCTCTCCAATGTGATGCCGGTTTACGCCACACTCTTCATGATCGTCATGCTTTCTTCCATCGGCCTGCCGTTGCTGAACGGCTTCATCGGAGAATTCACGATTCTCCAGGGAGCCTTCGAAGTGAATTGGCGCTGGGCGGCCTGGGCGGTGAGCGGAATCGTTCTGGGCGCGGCTTACATGCTCTGGCTTTACCAGCGCACCATGTTCGGCACGTGCGATAACCCCAAGAATCAGGTTTTGAAAGATCTGAACTTTCGCGAAATCATGACGCTGGTTCCGCTGGTGATTTGGGCCTTTTGGATCGGCCTTTACCCCAAGCCGTATTTCAAGGTCCTGGAGAAGCCGGTCACGGAAATCGTCCGACAGGTTAATGCGGGTTTCGCTCCCACGAATGCCGCAATAACACCGGCGACGCGACCACCCGCTTCCCCGGCGGCTGAACGCGTGCCGGGCGCGGTGACCCCCGCTCCGGGAGTAGCGCACTGATGTGGAGCACATTCTTTCAACGCGGTGATTACGTCGCCATTACGCCCGAAATCGTGGTGACGATGTTCGGCCTGGGGATTCTGCTCATTGATTTCCTCATCAAAGAGAAGCGTGATCGCTACTTGAACGCTGTCACGGCGCTGATCGGCCTGACGATGGCGGGCGTGCAGCTCCTGCGGTTCTGGCGTGGAGGCCTGCTTCCCATTCCCTACAGCGGATTCGGCGGAAGCCTCGCGGTCGATACGTTCGCCATCTACTTCAAGCTGATCATTCTCGCCGCGACCGCGCTCGTTGTGTTGCTCTCGGCAAAATACCTGGAGACCGAAGACGCTCACTTTGGAGAATATTACGCGCTCCTGCTTTTCTCGGCCGTGGGAATGATGTTCATGGCGTCGGGACGGGATTTGATCGTTCTCTTCATCGCTCTCGAACTGATGGCCCTTTGCGAGTACGTGCTGACCGGTTTCCTGCGGGGGAATCGTCGCTCGAACGAAGCGGCGATGAAGTTTTTCCTGTTGGGCGCGTTTTCTTCGGGGTTGCTCCTCTACGGGATGTCGCTCCTTTACGGACTGAGCAACTCAACCAATTTGGCGGTGATCGCCCAGCGGCTGGCGGACCGGCCCTCTCCCGATGCGCTCTCGTGGATGGCGATGATCACCCTGCTGGCGGGGTTGTTTTTCAAGATCGCGGCGGTTCCGTTTCATCAATGGACGCCCGACGCCTATGAAGGCGCCCCCACCTCCATCACCGCATTCATCTCCGTCGCGCCGAAGGCCGCATCGTTCGCGATCCTGATCCGGATCCTGGTGGCGGGGCTCTGGCCGATGCGCGCCGAGTGGCAGGCCTTAATGGTCGGCGTGGCCATCGCGACCATGACGCTGGGCAACCTCGCGGCCATCACGCAGACCAACATCAAGCGCTTCTTCGGCTACTCCACGATTTCGCACGTCGGATATTTGTTGCTGGGATTAATCGCCGCAGCCGACGGCAATCCGGAAGGCCTCTCGGCAGTTGCGATCTATCTTCTCGTGTACGCTTTTATGAACCTGGGCGCCTTCACGGTCATTCTGATGATGCGGCGCAAGGAGATCATCGGAGACGAGATCGATGACCTCTCCGGACTGATGGCGCGCGCGCCGGGGCCGGCGATCCTGATGCTGATTTTCCTCCTGTCGCTTGCCGGTATTCCACCCACGGCGGGTTTTATCGGGAAGTATTTCATATTTCTTTCGCTGGTCCAGACCGGGCATTATTCGCTGGCCGTCCTGGCTGTCGCCTATGCGGTCGTGGCGCTGTACTATTACTTCCGAATTGTCGTTGCGATGTTCATGAAGAAGGTGCCGGACGCCATTCCTCTGGCCACGGGCACGGGTTTGACGGTGGCCTTGGGCGTGACGCTTAGCCTGACGCTGATTGTGGGGATTTATCCCGAGCCTTTCATCGTCATGGCGCGCGAGGCGGTCCGGCCGTTCTTTTCTTAGCCAGGAGGAAACGTGGCCCCCAGCGGGGGCAAGAAGCCGGACCTCTGGGCGAAAGTAGCTTTCTATTCCAGCCTGGGCTTTATCCTTCCCGGGGCGTTGGTGGGGGGCTTGGCGCTCGGCTGGTTTCTTGACGAGAAGCTACATTCCAAGCCGCTATTGACCCTGCTCTTAGCCGGCTTGGGAGCAGTGGCGGGATTCGTTGAGATCCTGCGCTTGATCGCGCGCGAGGAAAGACGTGAAGCTGGAAACAATGCCGGTAAGCGAAGCCAGCCGCGCTGAGGCTCGCCTCCCACGATGGATGATCGGCCTGACGGGGCTGACCGCCGCGGCCGCGTTGGCTGCCGGCCAGCCACGGTTCGCCGCTGGGTTCATTCTCGGCGCCGGTTTGGCATTGGTGAACTATTTTTGGCTGCATCAAGCGATTGAGCACCTTATGGGGGCGCACTCGGCAGGCGTTCCGAAGCTTCTCGTCGCCAAGTTTTTGCTGCGCTATCCGCTGCTGATCGGCGGCGTTTATCTGCTCTATCGGACAGGATGGATCAGTCTTCCGGGGCTTCTGGCTGGACTCTTCGTTCCGGTCGGTGGCGTGCTCATCGAATCGCTCATCCAGATTCGTGACGGGCTGCGCAATTCGTAGCGATTTCGCTGGACCTCTGGCAACTGGCTTCTGGCAACTGACATATGGAACACGAACTCTGGTTCACGGCTTTGTTGAACAAAATGCTCGCGGGGGTGGTTTCTCCACTGCTTGCCGCTATCGGTTATGCGCCTGCGGACGCAGCGCATCCGGTCCCCAACTACGTGGCGATGGAGATCTTCGTCATGCTGGTGATTTTCGTTGGCGCACTCGCCCTGAGAAGCTGCCTTTCGGTCGAGAATCCCGGCAAGCTACAGCATGCCATGGAAGTCGTCGTGGAATTTGTACAGAGCCTGACCGACGAGATTATCGGCCACGGCGGGCGGCGATACGCCGCCATGATCGCCACGCTGGGAATCTTCATCGCTCTCTGCAATCTATTGGGATTGGTTCCGACTCTTGCTACTCCTACGGCCAGTATCCAGGTAACCCTGGGATGCGCGGTTGCCGCCTTCCTCTATTACAACTTCCATGGTTTCCGGCAGCACGGGCTGGTCGGCTACCTGAAACACCTGTGCGGGCCGATGATGGCGATCGCGATTATCATGTTTCCCATAGAAGTGGTGGGGAACTTCGGGCGGCTGCTTTCTCTCAGCGTCCGTCTTTATGCCAACATGATGGTGGGCGACTTGCTGGAGAAGGTCTTTGGCGGGCTGGTCCCCATCCTCGTACCTGCGGCGTTCATGGCCTTACACGTGTTCGTTTCGCTCTTGCAGGCCTACGTCTTCATGTTGCTGCCGGCGGTGTATATCAGCATGGCCGTGGCGGAAGAACACTGAAGGGCAGAATTCAGAAGTCAGGAGTCAGAATTCAGAATAACAGACGTGCGACTGCCTTTTTCGCATTTGCTTGCCGATAGCGGATAGGCACGGAATTCTTCACGCCCTTCATTCTGGCTTCTGAATTCTGACTTCTGAATTCTGGTTCTACCCGTCAGCGTGAGTCCTGCCTGCAAGAGGGATGGCGGGAAACCACCTCCTGGCGGAATTCATGGGAGGCTGGCCCGGTCCGTCGGACCAGTCTAGAGGAGGGGTTGTGAGAAAGTACGTTGGGATGTTCATGACACTGCTCGGAGCACTTTTGGTGGCGGCTCCGGTGTTTGCCCAGGCCGAGCCTGGAAAAGCCGCCTCGAGCGGAATGGATACCGCTACGTGGGTGGCCATCACTTCGGGGTTCGCCATGGCGATCGCTTCCGCGGCGTGCGGCTACGCACAGTCGAAGGCAACGGCCGCGGCATGCGAAGGGTTGGCGCGCAATCCCGGGGCCAGGCCCGGCATTCAGTTCTCGCTCATTCTGGCGCTGGTGCTGATTGAGTCGATGGCGTTGTACACCTTCGCCATCATCTTCGCCAAAGTTACGATTCCTTCGTAACTTTGATTCACTGGAGTTTCACTTCCGGGGAGGCTTGTGCCTCCCCATTTTCTTTGTTTGTGATGAGGCGAGGTTATGACCTTCAGGGCAGGGGATTGCCCGCAAGGCTCGTGAGAAAGAGGAAATCGCCGGGGGAGAGTCCCAGATAGAATATTCCCACAATGCTGACCGCCAGAGACACTCTCAACGCCCAAGGCAGCGGCACGCTGAGGGCTCGGGGGGGACCTTCGCTCATATACATCACGACGATTAAACGAAAGTAGTAATACACCGAAACCACGCTCATGAGCAACGCGATGACCGTCAGGCCTACGAGATTCGCGTGCAGAGCGGCGCGAAAGAGATAGAACTTCCCGAAAAATCCCGCCGTCGTCGGAAAGCCTGCGAGCGACAACATCAACACGGTCAAACAGGCGGCAACGCCCGGGCGTTCGTAACCCAGCCCGGCGAAATCCTCGATGCGCGTCCACCGTTCTCCCGTTCCGGAAAGGTGCGCAATGAGGAGGAACGCGGCGGCGTTCATCAGAGCGTAGACTGTAAGATAGAAGAGTACCGGGATGGTTCCTTCCTTCGGTCCCGCCGCGATTCCCACCAGAAGGTATCCGGCGTGCGCGATGGCGGAGTAGGCGAGAAGGCGCTTGACGTTGTCCTGCCATAGCGCCGCGAGATTGCCGATGCAGATCGTCAGGACCGCAGAAATCCAGATCAGCCAAAAACCGACTGATCCCGCCGAGGGAAACGCGCCGAGGAAGAGTCGGACGAGGATGGCGAATGCGGCGGCTTTGGGGCCTACGGAGAGGAACGCGGTGACCGGCGCGGGCGCTCCCTGATAAACGTCCGGCGTCCAGACGTGAAAAGGAACAGTGGAGACTTTGAAGGCAATGCCGATGAATATCAGAACCAACGCCGCCCAGCCGAATTCCGGCCAGTGGGCTCCTCCCTCGTAGCTCGCCAGCCGTTCGCGCAGTACGAGGAGATTGGTGGTTCCTGTCAGGCCATAGAAGAAGGCAATCCCGTACAGAAAAAACGCCGTGGCAAATGAACCGAGGAGGAAGTATTTGAGTGAAGCTTCGTTAGCAAGCGCATCGTGCCGCTTGAAACCTGCCAAAACATAGGTCGAGAGCGACGAAATCTCCAGGCCCAGGAAAATCATCATGAGCTCTGTGGAGGAGGCCATGAAACACATTCCCACCGTGGCCATCAGAACCAGCGCATAAAACTCCCCATGATGGATATGGTCGCGTTCGAGGTAATCGAAGGAACCCAGAAGTGTGAGGCCAGCGACGAGCAGGAAGAGCATGATGAAATAGAGGCTGAAGCGATCCGCGGCAACGCCCCCGCCGAAAGCCATACCGGGCGAGTAAGACATCCGGACCGTGGCGGCGCCCGCGGCGATAACCGCAAATAGCGAGAACCAACCCAACAAAGATTTGCGCCCGGGGGGCAGGAACGGTTCGAAAACCATCACCAGAATGGCGAACCCGGCCAGGACAATTTCCGGCAGAATTCGAAGGAGGTCGCTCGGCTGAACGGTGATCACCGGGTTCCCTCCCGAGGTGAGGACGGCTCCATCAACGCAAAAGATGGTTCGCTGCTCTTAATCCGATAGATGACCTGTGCCACACTGTGGTCCAGTTTCCGCAGGAAGAGCCGGGGATAGATACCCATACCCAGGATGACGAGGACAATCGTGACCAGGATAAGCTTCTCGCGACCTGTGAGGTCAGGCACGCTGCGATTCTTGTCGTCGGTAACTTCGCCAAAAAACACCCGCTGATACATCCAGAGCAGGTAAACGGCTGCCAGCACGACTCCAACGGCCGCCAGCGCTGCGTAGACCGCGCTGACACGAAACGCCCCGATGATGATGAGGAACTCTCCCACAAAACCGTTGAGGATGGGAAGGCCGAGTGAAGAAAGCGCGACGATCATGAAGAACGCGCTGTAAACCGGAAGCGTCGTCGCGAGACCGCCGAAATCCTTAATCAAACGCGTGTGCCGCCGGTCGTAGAGCATCCCTACGAGGATGAAAAGCGCGCCGGTTGAAACTCCATGATTGCACATCTGGTAGATCGCGCCTTCCATGCCGGTCGCGGTGAATGTAAAGATTCCGAGAACCACGAATCCCAGGTGCGCGACGGAGGAATAGGCCACAAGTTTTTTCATGTCCGGCTGGACCATCGCCACGAGCGACCCGTAGAGAATGCCAATGATGGCGAGAATGCAGATGAACGGCGCGAAGGCCTGGGAGGCTTCAGGAAAGAGCGGCAGGCAAAATCGCAGCATCCCGTAAGTGCCCATTTTCAGCAACACACCGGCCAGGATCACCGAGCCCGCCGTTGGGGCCTCGACGTGCGCGTCGGGGAGCCAGGTGTGGAAGGGGAACATCGGGACCTTAATGGCGAAGGCCAGGAAGAACGCAAGGAACAACCACGTCTGCGCCGACCCGGAAAGAATCTGCACTCCTCCGGCAAGCTGACGGGTAATGATCTCGAGATCGAATGTTCCCGTAACGTTGTAAAGGTACAGGATCCCCACCAGCATCAGCGCGGACCCGAGCATGGTGTATAGGATGAATTTGATTGCTGCGTATACTCGTCGCTCGTGGCCCCACACGCCGATCAGGAAATACATGGGGATGAGCATTGCTTCCCAGAAGACAAAAAACAAAAACAGGTTCAGCGAAATGAACACTCCGATCATCCCGGTTTCGAGGGCCAGAAGAAAGAGGAAGAATTCTTTAACGTGGCGCGTAATGCTGGTCCACGAAGCGAGCACCGCGAGCGGCGTCAGGAAGGCGGTTAACAGAATAAGAAGAAGACTCAGACCATCGATGCCCACGTGGTAACTGATGGGTGGCGTGCTGATCCACGGGTGGTGCTCGACAAACTGCATTCCCGGCTGATGGCCGCTGAAGCCGATAAAGATGTAGATGGCGAGCGCCAAAACAATGATCGAGGATCCCAATGCCACTCGGCGGATCTGGGATTCACGCCGCGTGAACGTGATGAGGACCGCCCCTGCCAGCGGCAGGAAGGTGAGCACGGTCAGAGTATGAGTGGCCAGCCAGGGAATCATCTGAGAAGCCGTTTGACGAATTGAATTTGTATTAAAGTCCTAGTGCAAAAGCACGTAGCCAAGCCAAAGAACCGCACCGAGCAATATCCACGCCGCATAGCTGCGCAGGTTGCCGGATTGAATTCGCCGCAAAACTCCGCCGGCGCCGGTGGTCACTTCAGCGCTGCCGTTTACCAATACGCCGTCTATCGCGCCGGCGTCCGCCGCACGCCAAAGCAGCGAGTTGGAACTCCGCTTGATCGGTCCGACAAAGAGCCAATCGTAGATTTCATCCACGTAATACTTCCGGATCAAGACTTGGTAGACACCCTCAAAGCGGCCGGCCAGATAGTCGGGCCATCCCGTGGACTTCACATAGAACCACCAGGCCAGCAGGATGCCCGCCGCCGCGATGGCAACGGAGATTCCCATCACGCCCAATGCACTGAGTTGCTCCGTACGGGGCCGCAATGTCGACGCGCGCAGCAGGGCCTCGGATGGGCCGAATACCGGTTCAAGGTAGCGCCCAAACCAGTCGCTTCCACCCAGCGCGGGCGGTATGCCTGCGTAACCCACGACGACCGAAAAGAACGACAAGGCCACGAGCGGCCAGGTCATCTTCCGGCCGCTTTCATGGGCGTGATGCTCGACGGTGGGCTCCATCCGCGACGGCCCGTGAAAGGTGAGGAGCAGCGCGCGAAACATGTAGAACGCGGTCAAGCCGGCGGTCAGGGCGGCGAGCCAGAAGAACCAGGGGCCGCCCAGCGGGCCTTCATAGGCTCCCGCGAGAATCGCGTCCTTGCTGAAGAAGCCCGAAAGCAGCGGCACCCCGCTGATCGCCAGTGTCGCAACAAGGAATGTGGCCCAGGTGGTTTTCATGACGCGACGCAGGCCGCCCATTTTTCGCACATCGAGCTCGCCGCTCAAGGCGTGCATCACGCTGCCCGCGGCGAGAAACAGCAGGGACTTGAAGAACGCGTGCGTCATCAGGTGAAAGATCCCAGCGGAAAACACTCCCACGCCGCAACCCACAAACATGTAACCCAGCTGGCTGATCGTGGAATAAGCGAGGATGCGTTTGAGATCATTCTGCGTCAGGGCAATGGTGGCGGCAAAGAACGCCGTCAGGCATCCGATCATCGCAACCGTCCCAAGCGCTTCCGGGGCATGGGAGAAGATGACGTTCGAGCGCGCGACCAGGTAGACGCCGGCGGTCACCATCGTGGCGGCGTGAATCAGGGCGCTGACGGGAGTCGGGCCCTCCATCGCGTCGGGGAGCCAGACGAAAAGCGGGAGCTGGGCGGATTTTCCCACCGCCCCCAGAAACAATAACAATCCGACTGCGTTTAACGTGCCGGACATCTGTCCGGGAGGGAGCTCTCCAACGCGCGCGAAAACATAGTGGAAATCCGCCGAACCGAACGTCCAGAAAATGAGGGCCACCGCCAGCGTGAACCCCACGTCGCCGATGCGGGTAACGATGAACGCCTTTTTGCCGGCGTCGGAGGCGGACTTCTTGCGGAAATAAAATCCGATCAGCAAATAGGAACAAAGGCCGACGCCCTCCCAGCCGACGAACATCAAGGGGTAGTTCGCCGCCGTGACCAGCGTCAGCATCATGAAGAGGAACAAGTTGAGATAGGCAAAGAAGCGGTAATATCCGCCTTCATGCTCCATGTACCCGCGCGAGTAGAGGTGGATCAGAAACGAAACCAGCGCGACGGTTACCGTCATGACCAGCGTCAGGCGGTCATAATAAAGCGCGAAGTCGGCACGAAACGCGCCTGCCTCGAGCCATGGGAAGTATTTCCGGATATACGGCTCGGGATTTGTCGCCAGGGTCGAGTAAACCCATGCGGAAGCCAGGGCGAAGATCAAGGAGAGCCCCGAAGCACCGCAGGCAATTGTCGAAATGACGGGCTGGGAAAAGCGCCGTCCGAAGATGCCGTTCAGGGCGGCCCCGGCAAGCGGTGGAAGCAGAATGAGCAGAAGCAGAAGATCCATTGTTTGACCACGCCGGCGGGCAGGAAAGGCCCGCGGCGTGCCGTTTACAACTTCATTGAGTCCAGGTCGTCAATGCTGAGCGATCCGCGGTTGCGCTGGACGGCAATGATGATAGCCAGGCCGACAGCCGCCTCGGAGGCCGCGACCACAATGACGAAGAAGACAAAGATCTGGCCGTCCAGGTTTCCGAGAAAGCGCGAAAACGCGACAAACGCCAGGTTCACCGCGTTCAGCATCAGCTCAATGCACATGAAGATCGTGATGATATTCCGCCGGATGATAAAACCCGCCACTCCCAGCGAGAAGAGGATCACGCTGAGCGCCAGGATGTGAGCGAGGGGAACCGTCATCAGGACCTCACGCTTGTTTCTTCGCCAGGACAATTGCGCCCACAATGGCGACCAGTATCAGGATCGACGTCACTTCAAAAGGCAAAACGTAATTGCGAAACAGTAACTCGCCGATGGCGCGCGGGCCGCCGGCGGCGTGCGGCGCGCCAACTGTCCGATCGGGCGGGAAATGCCGCCAGATGGCGTACAAAACCTCGCAGAGGAAAACACCCAGGAGCGGCACGCCGAGAATTTTGGCCACCCGGCTCCGGTCCGTGGGCTCCTCTCGATGAGCGTTCAGCAACATGATCACCAAAACGAACAGCACCATGATCGCGCCGGCGTAGACGATGACCTGGACGACGGCAAGGAATTCCGCGCCGAGAAGCAGATAGACGACCGCCAGCGAGCACAACACCACAATCAACGACAACGCGCTGTACACCGGGGTTCTCTGCAGGATGACACTGAGTCCCGCGAGGATCGTGACCGCGGCGAAGATGTAGAACAGTGCTGCCATCGAAATTAGGAGCTGCGAAGCGCCAAAACCAAGCCGGTCACTAAGACATTCAACAGACCGACGGGAAGCAGGAATTTCCAGCCGAAAGCCATCAATTGATCGTAACGGAAGCGCGGAAGTGTTCCGCGAATCCAGATGTAGACAAAGAGAAAGCAGAAGACCTTAAGACAAAACCAGCCCACGGGAAGCAGCGAACGCAGAATCGGCGGCCCCAATACCGGTCCAAGCCAGCCTCCGAAAAACAACAGGGTCGCCAGGCACGACACCGTTACGATATTCGCGTACTCGGCGATGAAGAACATGGCGAACTTGAAGCTGCTGTATTCGGTGTGAAACCCTCCCACCAATTCCGATTCGCCCTCGGGCAAGTCGAAGGGCACGCGGTTGGTTTCCGCCACAGCAGCGGTAAAGTAGATGAGGAAACCCACAGGTTGCCGGACAATATTCCAGAGATCCCGCTGGCCCTCGACGATCTCGCGCAAGCTGAGACTGCCCGCGATCATCACAACGCCCAGCAGGCCGAGGCCGAGAGAAAGCTCGTAGCTGATCATCTGCGCGGAAGAGCGCAGCCCGCCCAGCAGCGGGTATTTGCTGTTCGACGACCAACCCGCCAACGCCACGCCGTAAACGCCCAGGGATGTGACCGCCAGAACAAAGAGCAGCCCGACGTTCAGATCGGTAATCTGAAAGCGCAATGTTTCGCCGGCGATCGTAATGGATTCGCCGAAGGGAATCACCGCAATCGAGAGAAACGCCAGGGTGAAGGCCATGAAGGGCGCCAGCCAGAAGACCACGCGATCAACTTCCGAGGGGACGAAATCCTCTTTGAAAAGGAACTTGAGCCCGTCCGCCAGCGGCTGGAGCAGACCGTGCGGGCCGACGAGATAAGGTCCCCAACGCGACTGGATGCGCGCAACGACTTTGCGTTCGAGCCACACCGCATAGGCGACCGTGGTCAGCAGGGCGACCAGAACCACGGCGATCCTGACGAGAATGAAAAAGATTGAATCCATCATTTCAGAAGACATGGCCAAAGGGTTTCTTGGCTTCGTCCACCGAATTCAGCGCCCAACTGTACTGACTTAGACCTCCGGAAGTGAACAGCGAATCGCGCGATGAAAAGACCAAATCCGGCCGCTCGAGTTCCGGCGGCAGTCCCCGGGGTTGAGTGCTGACCGCGCTCCCTACCAGCAGGCCGGGAAGGGGAATCGCGTAGCCCGGAACCAGCGCAATGATTTCGCGTAGCACATCGTCAGCCGACTGATAGGACCACTTCTGCCCGAACAGTCCTGCCAGGGCGAGCAGGATTTCGAGGTCGCTCCGAGTTCCCGCTTTGCGCATGGTTTTCCTGATAGCCTGCACTTCGCCGAAAGTGTTGGTGACCGTCCCCGATTTTTCGGCGAAGCTCGCAGCAGGCACCACCACATCAGCGAGTCGCGTCGTCTCGGTGGGGAAGAGTTCCGACACAAAAAGGAACTCCAGCTTCCCGAGATCTTCCTTTCCGAGCCGCAGAGTTCTTACGGGATTTGATCCGAAGACCAGCAGCGCCCGGATCCCGCCGGAACGAATCCCGTCAACGATTTCCCGGAGATTCATCCCCGGATTCGTAGGGATTTTATTCCCCCACGCAGATTCGAACGCATGGCGCGCTGTAACCTGCGAGGTAGAGGAGTACCCGGGCAGAGCATTTGGGAGCAACCCCATATCCGCGGCGCCGCGGGAGTTGACGTAATCGCCGAGCGCCGCGAAGCGCGTCGAGCCCGGTAGGGTCAGACCCCATCGCACGAGCGCCCCGACGGCATCGCCCTGAATCTCATCGCCGAAGATGATAAGGGTGTCAGACTCCTTCCCCAGCTTTTCCCGCAGGGCATTCAGCTCGTTCTGGCCCCCATCGCAGAGGCCTTCGGGAGCCGTGGCGCCCCCCGCCAGCACACGCACGGCGTCTCCTTCGCCGCCGGTTCGAACTTTCAGATAGTGAGCAGCCTGGCGGCGGAGTTTGATTTCCCGGCTGTTGATGACGTACAGCCGCGCGCCGTGCTGCCGAACCGCCTGGCGAATCTGATAGGCGACCAGTGGATGCTGGTGAGTGGGGTCGTTGCCAATCAACAGAATACTGGACGCGCGGAACGCGTCCTCCATCTTCGCGTAGCGATCGTTCGCTCCTGCTGCTGTCAGCGCACGAACCAGGGAAGGGAAGTCCGCAGTACGGTGATGGTCAAGGTTGTTGGTCCCGAGCACGGTGCGGGCGAACCGGCCAAGAAGGTAATTCTCCTCGTTGGTCGTTCGATTGGAGCCGATAACCGCCACGGACTGCGGGCCATGTTGAGCGATGACGGATTTCAAGCGCTCGACGGTTTGGCTCAGCGCTTGCTCCCAGGTGGTCTCGGCCTGCGTTCCATCTGTCCGGAGCAGCGGCGCTGTCAGGCGCTGTTTGCTGTTGACGAAATCCCAGCCGAACCGGCCCTTCACGCAGAGAAATTCGCTGTTGAGGCCGGAATGGTCACGATTGTTGGCGCGGATGATTTCATTGTTGCGAACCGAAAGCGTGGTCTTGCAGCCGTCGCCGCAGTGGCCGCAGATCGTCCCCGTGTAGGTGACTTCCCATGGGCGCGTTTTGTAGCGATAAGTTCCGCTCGTCAGTGCGCCGACGGGGCAGATGTCGATACAGGCGCCGCACTCTTCACATTCCAGCTTGTCGCCGCGGTTGGGGATGATCTCGCTGTGCGCGCCGCGGAAGCCGATTCCATACGCGTTGACGTCTATGCCTTCATCGCAAACACGGATGCAGCGGTAGCAGAGAATGCAGCGCGGCCGGTCGTAGAAGACCAGGTTGGAAAATTTCCTCTCTTCCTCGTGAAGCTTGCTTTCGAGGAAACGCGATTCGGCGGCGCCGTAGCGAAAGACCGCGTCCTGAAGTTCGCATTCGCCGCCCTTATCGCACACGGGGCAGTCGAGCGGGTGGTTGGTGAGAACAAACTCCAGCATCGCTTTTCTGCCATTCACCACTTCCGGAGTGTCCGTGTGGACGACCATGCCGTTCGTCACCACCGTGGTGCAGGCGGTCTGCAATTTGGGCATTTTCTCGATGGCCACCAGACACATCCGGCAGGCGCCCTGCAACGCCAGGCCAGGGTAGTAGCAGAAGGAAGGTACCTCGATCCCGACCTGTTTCGCGGCCTCGATCAGCAATGTGCCGGCGGGGACCGTGACCGGCTTATGGTCAATCGTCAGTGTGATCGGGTCAGGCATGTTTCTTGCGGTTCAGATCGCTTAACTCACGCCAACAGACTTCTTTTCATAGGGGCAGAACCCCAATTTCAGATGTTCCTCAAACTCGTAGCGAAATTTCTTGAGAATACTAATTGTCGGCATGGCGGCGGCATCGCCCAGTGGGCAAAGCGTTTTGCCCAGGATGTTGTAAGAAACATCGAGAGCGGTGTCGGGATCATCAGGCAACCCGCCGCCTCCGTGGAATCGTTCCAGCAAAGATTTCAACCACGCCGTCCCTTCGCGGCAGGGGATGCACCAACCGCAGGACTCGTGCGCGTAGAATTTCATGATGCGCCAGGCGGCCTTCACCATGCAGGTATCCTCGTCCAGGACGACCACGCCTCCCGAGCCCAGCATCGAGCCGATTTTCGCCAGCGAGTCAAAATCCATCGCCACATCGACTTCGTCTGCGGTCAATACGGGACACGAAGATCCGCCAGGAATGACGCACTTGAGTTTCTTCCCGCGCCAAACGCCGCCGCCCACTTCGTCGATCATGCGGCGAAGCGGAAACCCCATCGGGAGTTCATAGATTCCGGGGCGTTCGATGTGCCCACTCAAGGCAAAGAGTCTGGTGCCGCCATTATTGGGAGTTCCCAGCTTGGCGTACCATTCTCCGCCCTTTAGGATGATATGCGAGACATTCGAAAGCGTCTCGACATTGTTGATGATGGTGGGGCATCCATACAGACCCACGACCGCGGGAAAGGGCGGCTTGACGCGCGGATAGCCGCGCAAACCTTCGAGGGAATTGAGCAGCGCGGTTTCTTCGCCGCACTCGTAAGCACCCGCGCCCGTGTGGGTGCAAAGTTCGAAGTCAAATCCTGAATTCAGGATGTTCCTGCCCAGGAATCCGCGCCGATAAGCTTCCTCGATCGCGCGGTCCACGATGTCCATCAGGTAGCGATACTCGCCTCGAATGTAGATATAGCCTTGACGAGACTGGATCGCGTGCCCGGCGATGACGATGCCCTCAATCAACTGGTGGGGGTCGTATTCGAGCAGCACGCGGTCTTTGCACGTGCCCGGCTCGCTCTCGTCGGCGTTGCAGACAACATACTTGGGCTTGTTGGTCTGCTTGGGAACAAAACTCCACTTCATCCCGGCATTGAATCCCGCGCCGCCTCTCCCGCGCAGGGCGGATTTCTTAACTTCATTGATGACATCGTCGGGCTTCATGCCCAGCGCCTTCTTCAAGCCTTCGTAACCCTCGTGTGCCAGGTACATGTCGATGGACGCGGAATTGGGGATTCCGAACCGCGAGGTGAGGACCTTTACCTCGTGGGGGCTGCCGAGCATGGGGTTGCGATAGTCTGGCATCCTGATTCGTTAAGGGTCGAGAGTCGAGGGTAAATCAACCTTGGGGGTGGCCGGACCATCGAGAAGCATCTCGAACGGCGCACCGCTCAACTCTTAACCCTCAACCCCCGGCTTGACCCCTACTTCCCGTTCTTTCTAAGCTCCTCGATCAACGCATCAATCTTTTCCGGCGTCAGGTTCTCGTAATAGTCGTAATTCACCTGCATCGCGGGAGCGCCGCAGCAGGCGCCCAGGCATTCAACCTCTTCCAGGGAGAACAATCCATCCGGAGTCGTCTGCTTGTGCCCGATGCCGAGTTTCTTCGAGCAGTGCTCGAAAATCTCTTCGCCCCCGCGGAGCATACACGAGATGTTCGTGCATACCTGGAAACTGTACTTGCCGATGCGCTGGCGGTGGAGCATCGAATAATACGAAATGTCTTCGACGACCTCGATCGGCCGAACGCCGACGCGCCGAGCGATCTCTTCGATGGCTTCGTCTGACACATATCCGATCTCATCCTGCGCGAAAAGCAACAGGGGGACGATCGCCGACCGCTTGAGCGGATAGCGGGCGATGACGCGTTCGAATTTCTCTATGAGAGCGGCGGACAACATGACAGTTGGAAACTGGAAACTAGAAATTGGAAACTCGAAAATCGAAATTCGAATAGCTGAGACTCAAAACCCAGAACCCTAAACTCTAAACCCTAAACCCTAAACCCTAAACCCTAAACCCTAAACCCTAAACCCTAAACCCTAGCGATTCAATGGTCTGATAGACCTCGCCCACCGGCGGATGAAATCCTTCGGTCACAAGCTTGAAATGATAAATCAGCGCTTCGATGGAAGTCTTCATGCTCTCGCGGTCGGGGAGGACGATATGCGGCGCGTTGGCCTTGACGGGGCCTTCGGGCAGGCCCTCCATCGCCTGGCGAACGATCTTGAGCGACTCGCGCATCTCGTCCATGCGCACGAGATAACGAGCGTAAACATCCCCTTCGGGGCGCGTGGGAATATTGAAATCGAATTTGTCGTAGCTCGAATAAGGTTCGGCTTTTCTGATGTCCCATTTGACTCCGGAAGCGCGCAGAGCAGGGCCTGAAAGCCCCAGCGCCACCGCATCGGGTGCGGAAATCTGCCCAACTCCCACCGTGCGGCGCAGCCAGATGGGGTTTTTGGTCAGAAGCGTTTCGTACTCCTCGATGCGCGCCGGAAAGGTCCTGGTGAATTTCTCGACTCGCTTCAGCCAGCCGAGCGGGGGCTCGAGCGCCAACCCGCCGACGCGGAAGTAGCTGGTCATCATTCGCTGGCCCGAGACGTGTTCAAAAATACGGAGAACTTCCTCTCGCTCGCGGAAGCAATAGAGGAAGACTGACATCGCTCCCAGTTCGAGGGCGTGGGTGCCGAGCCAGACCAGGTGGCTCTGGATGCGAGTGAGTTCGGTCAGCAGGACGCGAATCCACTGCGCGCGTGGCGGCGCTTCCAGGCCGAGGAGCTTCTCGATGGCCAGACAATATCCCAGGTTATTGGAGAGCGGCGCCAGGTAATCCATCCGGTCGGTGAGAGTGATTCCCTGAGAATAGGTCAGCGCTTCGAAGGATTTTTCAAAGCCCGTGTGGAGATAGCCGATGTCAAAGAGCGCGCGAACGACGGTTTCGCCGTCGAGCTCCAGCACCAGACGAAGGACTCCGTGGGTGGAGGGGTGCTGAGGTCCCAGGCTTAAGATGACTCGCTCTTCCTGTCCCGGGATTTTTTCCAGCGTGATGGGCATCTAGCGGTATCCCGTCGTCGGATAGTCTTTGCGCAACGGATGGCCTTCCCAATCCTCCGGCATCATGATCCGCCGCAGGAACGGATGACCCTCGAACCGGATTCCAAAAAGGTCAAAGACTTCGCGTTCGAAGGCGTTTGCCGCCGGCCAGATCGGAACCACCGAATCGATCCTGGGATCATCGCCGGGAAGGCGGACTTTCAAGCGCAGTCGCTGATTATGTTCAATCGAGTAGAGGTGATAGACGGCCTCGAACCGTGGCTCCGAGGGGTAATTGTCCACCGCCGTGACATCGGAGAGGTACTTGAAGCTCAATTCCGGCGTGTCGCGCAGGAATTCGCAGACGGCGCGCAGGCGGTCCTTGCGGATGTAGATCGCCATTTCGCCGCGGAACTCTTGGGTGTCTTCAATGGCCTCAGCGTCGAACTCCCGGAGTTTCTGAAGGCATGTCGCGAAGGAATGGGTCATACAGGAGAGGTCTAGCGGCTCCAGTCAAGCGCGCCCTTTTTCCAAATATAAACGTACCCCGCCAGGAGGATTCCAATATACAACGCCATCTCAACGAAACCAAACCACTTGAGGCTCTTGGCAACCACCGCCCAGGGGAACAGAAACGCCACCTCAACGTCGAATAGAATGAAGAGCATTCCGACCAGATAGAAGCTGATTGAGAAGCGCTCGCGGGCGGTTCCCACGGGGGGGATTCCACATTCGTAGGGGGCCAGTTTCTCGCGCGAGGGTCGCTTGACACCTACCCACGCTGAAACGCCCAGCATCGCCGCCCCGAGCGCCACGACAATCAGGGCGTGGATCAGGACAGGAAGGTAATCTCCCAGCATTTCAATCTCTTACGGAATACCCTCAGGATTTCTAAAGTAGTGACTATACGAAGCCGGAAAGAATAGTGTCAAGTTTTTTCTTGCCCCGCGCGTGCCTTGCCGCTACCATTCCCCGAAACAGTGGTAAGGTTTTTCAGTATCAGGCGGGGTCATCACCCATGGTGACGGGTTTCAACACGGACATCAAACACAACGGGGTTGTGTACCACATACAGACCGAGCCGCGGAAGGAGGGGGGAATCGAAACGACCGTGTACGTGCGCGGCGCCGTGATTCATTCCTATAAGACCTCTCATCTGGACTTCACCAGGTCGCCCGAATATAGCGACGAGAAGATGAAGCACATCCTCGAAGACCAGCATCGCCAGATTATTGCCAGAATCCGCGGCGGTGAAATTTCCCCACCCGCTCCTGCCGCGCCCCGCCCTTAACGTGGAGACGCGATTTTGATCACCATCCAGTTAAACGGCGAGCCTCGGGAAGTGCCGGAAGGCTTAAGTGTGGCATCGTTGCTGGAATGGCTGAAGTTTCCCGCCGACCGCGTGGCCGTCGAGCGCAACCGCGAGATCGTTCCGCGCAGCCGATGGAGAGAGACCTCACTGGCAGCGGGCGACCGCCTGGAAGTGGTACACTTTGTGGGCGGCGGATCGCCTGCCTCAGTTGCCAGGCCATCAAGGCAGCGTTGGTGACACGACGGTTGCTTCATCTATGAACCCCAGCATTCCAAATTCTCCCCTGCTGGTACTTGTTACGCTCCTCATCAAGCTGGGAGTGATCGCCTCTCTGGCCAGCATCATCGCGCGCTTTGGCCACTTCAGACGCCTGATCTTCATCGAGCAGCGCGGCCCGAAGCAGAAGTTGTTGTTCGCCGCGTACCTCGGCGTGCCTTTCATGCTCGGCGTGCTGACCCGTCTTCTGGCGCGTTATCCCGGAATCGATTTGAGCCTGGAGATCACGGTGCTCGCGGGATTGTTGGGTGGAACGATCGCGGGACTGGTGGTGGGCATGATGACCAGCCTGCCCGCCGTGCTGATCCGCCACGAAATTCTCGCCGCCCCGATGGCCGTTCTTTACGCCGTGGTGGCGGGGTCGGCGCGCTGGGTCTGCCCCGACAAGGAAGAAGTCTGGAAATTCACTCCTTTCATCGACCTCAGCCTCTACCGATCCATCAAGCAACGATTCAAACACCCGGCCATGGACTGGCAGGTGCTGTTCTTCCTGATCTGCGTGATTCTGGAGATCACGAGGATCACGATCGGACGCATGGCGCATGGCAGGCTGTTCTACCTTGATTCGCCCAATCCCTGGACAAAGGGATTGATCGTCCTTGGCACCGTGATCGGAGTCGGCCTGGTGGTCCGCATCTGGAACAACACGCGCATCGAACGCAAACTCGAAGAGCAGGAGCGAATGCTGATGCAGGCGCGCGTGGACGCGCTCATCAGCCAGATCAACCCGCATTTCCTTTTCAACACTCTGAATACCGTTTCATCGCTTGTCCGGTTCGATCCGGACACCGCCCGCACTGTGGTCCTGAAACTCTCCAACATCCTGCGGAGACGCCTCAAAACTCAGGTTCATTTTCTGCCGCTCAAACAGGAACTGGACTTCATAGACGATTACCTGGACATTGAAGTCGTGCGGTTTGGTCGCGACAAGCTCCAGATCCGTAAAGAAGTCGACCCGGACACGCTCGACATGGTGGTCCCCAGTATGATCCTTCAGCCTCTGGTGGAGAATGCCATTCGTCACGGAATCGGCCCGAAAATCGAGGGAGGCACGATCACTCTACGTGCCCAGCGGGCCAATGGGCGACTGGCTGTCGAGGTGATTGACGACGGCATGGGGATCCCTGATGAAAGGCGCCCGGAGGTCTTCGAGTCCGGAATCGGCATCCGCAACGTTCGCGAGCGCCTCAAAGTACTCTACGGACAGGATTTCGCCTTCAAGATTGAAAGCCAGCCGGGGAAGGGAACGGCGATGCGGCTCGAATTCCCTGAGGTAGCCAGCTCCGAGCAATCGGTCTCTGTGGAGCCGACCCCAGTGGAACGATAGAACCGTGACTCTCGCTTTCAGATGCGTCGGTGGCAGCCGATTCCTGCCGCCGCCGTACATTGGTCCGTTTTAACCCTACGGCTGTGTTACTATTTCTATTCGTCTTTGGCAGTCAGGGCGCGATTTGGTACACACAGGTCAAGAACCTGGAGGGAGTGACGATCGACTATGGCGGTCAAGAAGCAAAAGCGGGCAAAACGTCCTCCGCGCTCGATGAGCATGATCGAACGGCGGCTGCGCGATATCTACATGGGCTTCTATAAGGAAAGCTACTTTAAGCCTAGCGCATTGGATCTGAAAACCAAGGAGTTGATCGCGATTGGTTGCTCCCTCATTGCCAAGTGCGAGGGATGCATCGAGGGGCACATCAAGAAGGCCCTTGAAATAGGGGCAACCAAGGAAGAAGTCAGCGACGCCATCGTCGTCGCCATCGGGATTGCCGCAGCGAGCGTCCTCGACCAGTCGGACAAAGCGGCCATTAAGCTGGACCTTCACCACTTCGAGTAGTGGGACTGCCGGATTCGCCTGACGGCGTTCACGATGGGCTGCGCCTTCGCCCGTTTCGAACCCTTCGAATGGACCGGCCGTCTCTTTAGCGATTCCCCGGAGCAGGTCGATTGGACTATCGCGTAATCGCTAATCTGTTCATGCTGCTGTTCCTGGGTGTGGCCGACAATCAGATGATCGCCGCCCTCCTGCCCTCCCTGGTCCAATCCATGAAAATCAGCGTGGGAGCCGCCGGCCTCCTGGTAACGGTCTACTCGCTAGCCGCCGCGCTGGCAGCCTTTGTATCCGGTTCGCTTTCTGACCACTACGGCCGCCGCAGGTTCCTCCTCGCGGGCGTCCTGGTCTTTGCCTTTGCCTCCTGGCTTTCGTCCCAAAGCCAAACCTACGAAGAACTGATCTTCGCTCGGGCCCTGACCGGGCTGGCAGCCGGGACGATCTCAACGTGCTCCATAGCGTTCGCGGGGGACTGGTTCGCCTATGCCATCCGCGGCAGGGCGATTGGGCTGATCTCGACGGCCTATTTCGCGGCCCCCATCCTCGGTGTGCCTCTCGCCAGCCAGATTGCCGACCGGTACGGTTGGAGGCAAGCTTTTCTTCTATTTGGCGTATTGGCATTCGTCGTCGCGGTCACGTCCTTGGCTCTCCCCAACGAAACGCTGGACGTCCATCGCTCCTCAGAGAAACTTCGAGCTACCGTCCAGGCATTCCGGTCTTTTCTTGTCCGGCGCGATACAGTGGCGGCAGCGGTGATCGCTTTCCTGGTTTCGGGCGGCCTGGTGGGCTTCATCACTTACATCGGGCAATGGCTCAACAGCCACTTCGATATTCCAACCCGCACAATTGGTTGGGTTTTCATGCTGGGCGGGGTGGTGGCAGTGGCTACCGCCCCGCTGGGAGGAACGCTCTCGGACAAGCTGGGCAAACGGCCAGTTTCCATCGCCAGCAACATCATTCTGGCGGCGTCCATTGCTCTTATCCCCTTCCTGCACTGGGGCTTATGGCTCCTTGTAGCCTTTGCCGGGACAAGCCTCGGGGCGGCATTCCGCCAAGGGCCTCTTACCGCACTTATGACCGAGTTGGTTCCGGGGGTGCAGCGGGGTAGTTTTATCGCGCTCCGGAACGTCGCTTCTCAGTTGGGGATTGGGGCTGTAGCCCTTGTAGGCGGATTGCTCTATCAGCGCCAGGGATACATAGCCGTGACAACCCTCTGTGCGGTCATGACGATCCTCGTGGCGGTGCTGCTTGCCACACATATTGTTGAACCTCAACCGGTTAACGAACATCCTTTAAGCTGAGGTGGTAGACTTCCGGGCGTCGTCGGACGCTGGAGACTGGGGCTTGCCAATCTCAACAAAATTCAAGCGGATCGCCCTGCGCTGGGCCATCATTCTTGGCGTCCTGGTGATCGTATTCTTCGTCGGATTCGTCCCGTGGTTCCTGACCGACATCGTGACCCGCGGACGCTTTCATTATCCCGACCCCAATGACGGCAAGTCGCCCGTTTCCTATGGCCTGAATTTCCGCTGGGTCGACTTTCACGCGACCGACGGCATCCCTCTGAAGGGCTGGTTCATTCCCGCCGCCGGGCCAGCCCGTGGAACAATCATCCTCTGCCATGGCCTCAACCGGACGCGCATCGAGATGTTGCCCAAGGCGGGGTTCGCCCATGCGCTGGGCTACGACGCCCTCTTGTTCGATTTCCGCCATCACGGCTCGAGCGGAGGAAACATTACCACCCTGGGCTACCAGGAGCGCTTCGACGTGTTAGGCGCGGTGCGCTATGTGAGAGGAGAACTGAAGGCCCCAAAGCCCGTCGTCGCCTGGGGAGTCTCCATGGGCGCGGCGGCGGCGCTGATGGCCGCGGCCGATTCATCTGAAATCGATGCCGTGATTTCCGACAGCACCTTCCTGTCGTTGGAGGACACGGCCATCCACCATCTGGGGTTGTTCCTGCATTTGCCGGCGTTCCCCGTTGTTTACGAAGTGGTCCACTGGGCGGCGTGGCGAGGCGGATTTCGTCCTTCCGACCTCGACCTGGAAAAAGCCGTGGACCGCATCGGACAAAGGCCGATCCTGTTTGTGGGAGTCGAAGGCGACCGGCGGATGCCCCCGCAGATTGCGCGCGCTCTCTTCGCCCGGTCTCAAAGCCCCGGCAAACAACTTCTCATTCTCCCTGGGACCCGGCACGGGGAGGGATTCAACCAGGCCAGAGAACCGTATGAGAAGGCGGTGGGCCGCTTCCTGGCGTCGATCCAGGAAGGGAAGTAGACGCTCGCGCGGAATGGACGGTCGCGGGCAGCCCGGCCGGCTATCCCAATTCATGCGAGCCCGTCAAACCGAAGCAGGATTGCTGTGCACCCGAGAACCTCAAATCCAAAATCCCGAAAAAGGAGAATCATGATGAAGACTCGTCTGTCGCTCGCGCTGGGAATCTTCCTCTTGGGCGCCATGGGTTTTGCCCAGCAGACCAAGCCCACCATCGTCGCCGAAGGTGGCGGTGTGGATGATTATGGGTCCACACGTGTGCTCTATTGGAACACCAAGGCGGATGGTCCGGCCGGGCAATTCGCCATCAACTTCGGCCGTCCCGGCTGGAAGAAAGACTACGAGGACGCCGCGAAATTCGATGGCATGACCAAGGGGAAAGTGTGGCGAATGGGCAGCAACTTCTGGACGACGCTGGACACTTCCGTGCCGCTCAAAATTGCGGGCAAGAGCGTTCCTGTCGGCGCTTACTATCTTGGCCTGCATCGATCGGCAGACGGCGCCCTTTGGAGCCTGGCGTTCATCGATCCCGCCAAGGTCCGCAGCGCGCGCGCCGATGCCTTCGAGATTCAAAAGGCCAAAGTGGAATTCATGGCCCCGATGACTACGGCCAAGCCGGAGGGCGTGGCCGAGAAACTGACGATCACCCTTTCTCACGGCAAGGAGAATCCCCGGAAGGGAACGATAAAAGTGGCATGGGGCAATCTGGCGCTTACCGCGCCCTTCGAGGCCACCGTGGCCGAGTAAGAGGGCATGGTCCGACTGTCCACGGGAACCCCTCGAAATGGACGAAATTGGGTCGGGAATCTAGCTTTGTTTTGACCTTGCTTCTGGACGCCTATCCTTTGTTTTCAACAAGATAAGCGCCAGAGCTATGAAAAAAATACTCTACTTTCTGGTGTAGCCCGTTTTCGACGAGGTTCGGGCATTCTGTCCGGGAATCCAGCTACTACTGCTCCCTTGACTCGGACAGAATGCCCGCCGGTGTGGCCGGCCAACCGCCGATGTGCTGGCGTAGGGTGGTCAATGCTCGCTTTCACATACGACCCGGTTTGCCGTAGGATATGCAGCGGCGGACGACATTCACAAATCTTGGAGATGTGCTCATGAGTCCCACGGAATCCTTGCTTGTCCATCGTTGCGGACGACTCACCATTCCTGCCCTATTCTTGGTCGCGATATTTGGTTCCTTCTTTGCTCTCCCCGGAGCTGAATCGCAGACGGCTCCCACGAAGGCCGCTTGGAGAGAGATCAACAAGGAACGCATGCTGGAAAACATTCGCGTACTTTCCTCGGATGAATTCGAGGGTCGGGCGCCGGGGACCCGGGGCGAAGAGTTGACCATCGGTTTTCTCGAATCCCAATTCAGGAAGCTGAGCCTTTTACCCGGCAACCCGGACGGCACATACATTCAGAAAGTTCCCATGGTCGGAATCACGTCTGATCCGAATATGCAATTGGTGCTCACGCCGGGCGGCGGTGGAAGCCCGATGGCCCTGAAGTTCGGCGACGATTTCGTAGCGGAGACCAAGCGCGTCGAGCCCACGGTGAGTATTGACGCCGACGTGGTATTTGTCGGCTACGGCGTGGTGGCGCCTGAGTACCATTGGGACGACTACAAGGGCGTGGACGTGAAAGACAAGCTGGTCGTGATGCTCATTAACGATCCGCCCGTGCCGGACCCGCGCAATCCTTCCAAACTTGACGAGAAGGTGTTCAAGGGCCGGGCCATGACCTACTATGGCCGCTGGACCTATAAGTACGAAATCGCGGCCGAGAAGCGCGCGGCGGGCTGCCTGATCGTGCATGAGACGGGCCCCGCGGGCTATCCCTGGGCGGTCGTCAAGGGCGGCCACTCGGGGGAAGAATTCAGCCTGATGAGCGCGGACCGGGGCGCCTCGCACGCCAAGGTGGACGCCTGGATTACCCTGGAGAAGGCCCGCGCTTTATTCGCCGCGGCCGGCAAGGATTTCGACGCTTTGAAGAAGGCCGCGGCGCGGCGGGATTTCCACCCGGTCCCGCTTAATTTCCGCGCGTCGCTGACCATCAAGAACAAGATCCGCACCATCGAGTCCACCAACGCCGTCGCGAAGATCGAAGGCAGCGATCCGAAGCTGCGCGATCAATATGTGATTTACACCGCGCATTGGGACCACTTCGGAATCGGTGAGCCGGTCAACGGCGACAAGATTTACCACGGCGCCGCCGACAACGCTTCCGGAGTCTCGGGCGTGCTCGAAATCGCCGCGGCTTTCAAGAAAGCGCAGCCTCCGCCGCGGCGCTCGATTCTCTTCGTGTTTGTGACCGCCGAAGAGCAGGGGTTGCTGGGCTCGGAATACTACGCCACGCACCCGCTCTATCCGCTGGCGAAGACCGCGGCCAACATCAACCTGGACAATCTCAATACCCTTGGTCGGACGAAGGACCTTGTGGTGATCGGCCTTGGAATGTCCACACTTGACGACCTTGTCCAAGCCGTGGCCAAGGAGCAAGGCCGAGTCGTCAAGCCGGACGCCGAGCCGGAAAAAGGTTTCTACTATCGCTCCGACCATTTTAATTTCGCCAAGCAGGGCGTGCCCGCGCTGGACACCGACTCGGGAATCGATTTCATCGGCAAACCCGAAGGCTGGGGCCTGAAGATGCGGGAGAAATGGACCACGGAGGACTACCATAAGCCTTCCGATCAGATTAAACCTTACTGGGACCTTTCCGGGGCGGTGGAGGATCTGCAACTCTTGTACGAGGTCGGCGACCGCGTGGCGAACGCTTCGACTTTGCCGGCCTGGAAGCCGGGCAGCGAATTCAAGGCGGCGCGGGAAAAGGCCGTGGGAAGTGGCAAGTGACAAGGGCAGAATTCAGAAGCCAGAAGCCAGAAGTCAGAAGCAAGAAGTCAGAAGCCAGAAGGAAGAAGGAAGAAGCAGGAATGCCCTTATACTTGAGCGACGCGCATTACCGTTGAGTCCGATTCCGGCGGGTGGAAACGCTCAGACACGACAAGTCGATTCTGAATTCTTGATTCTGAATTCTGGCTCCTGACTCCTGAATCCTGACTCCTTCCGCGGAGGTCGCCATGTCGCCTGAAGGAACGACCAGCCTCTTCAAGATGTCTCCTTACACAAAGCTTCTCCAGCGTGTGCTGCTCTTTCTGGCGGTTCTTGTTGTCGCCCGGTTCGTGCTGGAAGTGGCGGGCGTGCCCGAGTCGGCGACGCGCCTGCTCTCCAGTTCGGCCGGTCTTTTCCTGGGGGCGATTTATTTGGGCGCCGTTGGACCGCTGCGGGGAGGTATGCAGAAATTCCGCCAACTCCTGCTTCCTGCCTTGCTTCTTTCGGCGTGGACGGTCGGTTGGATTATTCTGGCCACGATCGTATCGGCGGTGTTTCGCCTGGAGCGCAGTCACTTCGCCTCGAAGGAGGATTTCGGCAACTGGGGACAGCTCGGCCGCCACCTCCTTGACCACTTCGTCGAAATCGGCGTTTTCTTCGTAATCGTCCTGATTATCCTGGCGATTATTCAAACCCTCTGGCGCTGGCCGGTGACGGTGGGCCCGGGAGCATTGCTGGGCGCGCTGGTGATCATTCGCTATTGGGTCGAAGCCATGGGCGCGCCGCCCGCCAATGCCGCCGCGTGGAGTTCCACCGTCGGCGTATTTGTGAGCGCGATCTTTCTTGGCGCCCAGGGAGCGTCGCTCGGCCTGCGAACCGGACGGCAGCTTCTGGTCCCCTCGTTCGCGATTGCCTTTGCCTGGCGTCTATGGATTCTTCTCGCCACGATCCTCAGCGCCTTGGTCCCGTTCTACAAGACGCATTTCTTCGACCCCTCGCAGGGCGAGGTAGCGTACCGCCTGGTGCGGTTCATCGCGGGCGGGGTAGTCGTCGAAGGATTGATCGCCGGGCTGATTGTGTGGGGAATTGCCGTTTGGATTTCGCGCGCCACGCGGCCGGCGACGGCGTGAACGCGCGCGGGGTCACTGCATTCCAGCGTGCCGGAATCCCGAATCAGTTCTTCTCGAGGACCCGCTCATACAGCTTCTCGTAAAGCGGGATGATTTTCGACGCGCAGAATTGTGAAAGCGCCCGGCGGCGCGCCGCTCCCGACATTTCCTTGTGACGGTCGGGGTCGGTAAGGATTTCGAGCGCCCGCGCGGCCATGGTTTGAACGTCGCGCGCTTCCGCCAGGAATCCTTCCACGCCGTCCGTGACGACTTCCGGCACGCCTCCGATGCGCGAGCAGACCGCCGGCACGCCGCACGCCATCCCTTCCAGCGCCGCCAGACCGAAGGATTCGAGGTCGCTCGGCAGCAGCATCACGTCCGCAAGGCAGAGCAGGTCCTGAACCTGGTTCTGCTTCCCCATGAAAATGACGTCACGGGCGAGGCCCTTTTCGCGCACCATCCATTCGGCGGTCGTCCGGTCCGGGCCATCGCCAATCATCAGCAGCTTGGCGGGAATTCGTTTGCGAACGATTGCGAAGATCTCGATCACGTCGGGAACGCGCTTGACGGGGCGGAAATTGGAGAGGTGGACCAGGACCTTTTCGCCGCCGGGAGCGATCTCCTTGCGGCGCGGATGCGCCTCAATGGGCTGGAAGACATCGCAGTTCACGAAATTGGGGATGACCTCGACGGGCCGCTGGACGTCGAACTCATTCACCGTGACCTGGCGAAGATAGTTGGAAATCGCAGTGACGGCATCGCTCTGCTCGATCGAGAACCGGGTGATGGGAAGATACGACCGGTCCATGCCCACCAGCGTGATATCGGTGCCGTGAAGCGTGGTGACAAACGGCAGCTTGCGGGGCGCGAGCATCGCGCGCGCCAGGTAGGCGCTGACGGAATGCGGGATCGCGTAGTGGACGTGCAGCAGGTCAAGGGATTCGTTCAGCGCCACGTTGGCCATCTGTGTGGCCAGCGCCAGGGCGTAAGGTGGATGGTCGAAGAGGGGATAGTTCAGCATCTCCACTTCATGGAAGTGGATGCGCTCGGAAGCCTCGGTCATGCGCACGGGCACGGCATAGCTGATGAAGTGTATCTCATGGCCGCGGCCCGCGAGCTCCAATCCCAGTTCCGTGGCAACGACCCCGCTGCCGCCGTAAGTGGGATAACACGTGATGCCGATTTTCATGCGCGTTGAGGATGGCGTGCTGTATTTTGCCGTGGATTACGAGGGAGGAGGCGACTTCTTCTTCTCCTTTTCCGACTTGCCTTCTTTTCCTTTAGCTTCTTCGGCGCTCGCCAGAACGATGATCTCGGAGACCGTCCGGCGATCTTCTTTCTGATCGTAATAGACGATGATGTTGGTCCCGGGCGCGAGGTCCTGGATCTTTATTTTTTCGCCGTTGGCCTTGGAGACGGGGACGTTCTTCTTGATGGGGAAGAACTCCGTGGCGCTCCCTTCGACGGTGTTCACCCGGAGCAGATTGCGCTTCATGTCGAGGTTTTCGACTTTCCCATTGAAGGCCTGATGGCTCGTCCCGCCGCTGATCTTCCCCAGCACAGGGAGACGGCTCCCGCGTTCTTCCTGGGCGGGAACCGCCCGCGCGGCGCCGAAAAGGAATAATCCCAATGCCAGGACTTCAAGGGCGAACCGCAACCGGGTTCGTAAATTGGCGGGCCGTTGGGCAATCCGTCGGCGGGGGGTCGATAGACCGTCTTGCGGACCGTGAAGCGGATTGGAAATCCTGTTCACCTCGTGCGCACCATCGTGCAAGCTCATACTAGGAGGCCTATCACCGGGTGTCAAGCGCCTCCTGCTTCATCGTAGAAGGCCTGAAAAGCCTGCGGTATGAGATAGGTTACGCGGGATGGAAATGGCCGCCCGCGGCCCCTATTCGACGTCCGGGAAGCCGTTTCCGTTTCCACCTCCGCGCCCCTCGCCATCCTTGTACATGTACCGGACCGATGATTTCATAATCAGGAGGTTAGGCTCGTTGGCCCGGTGAACCTTGATGCAGCCCTTGTCGTACCACTCGATTACGCCGCGGATGACTTCCCCCTCGTCGAGGACCACCACCATGGGAGTTCGTGATTGCATCTGCTTGAGGTAGTAGAAATTCTCGGCGTTCGTCTGGTCGGGGGGAGTGGGCTTTTTGCGTTGCATGCGGCCCCCCATCTGATCCTGGATTTCAGAAAGTGTTGGTCGAATGAGTTTGCGATTCACGATTTCATGCTCCTTGCGCCCTTTTCAGAGGGCCTGAGGTTTAAGCCCCAGCCGATGAAGTATCAGTCCCGAAGCGCCCCGCCGTGGGATGCAGTTCTCGGCACCACGGTCTTGATCCCTGTTGAAATAAGCCGGGCACAGATGTTGGCTGCTGCTGGCAAAAAGTCTAGCACACGCCTCCACCTCCCGCAATGCCATTTGAAATCGCGCTTGCCACGGGCGTGGTCCAAGGACGTCATCACCAAGAGCTTCGATTTCAACGTGCTTCAGCCTTGTTACCCTAGTTTTTTGGATGCAACTTCTGCCCGTCAGGGTACCCAAGTTGAGAAGGGTTTCGACGGGCGTGGCCTACTGCGTCGCCTGAATGCGGCTGGCCGGTTTCTTCCTGCCAGGGCAAGCGGGGAAGTTGGCCTCGCGGCCTGTGGCGTCTTTATGGAGAGGGTGGAGGAGAGGAGAGGAAATCCAGGGCCGCCGCGTCCAGGCCGAGCTGCTGGTTGACGTTTCGCGTTTGCAGCCGATAGGCCTGATCGAGGCCGTCTTTGAGCATCGCGATCCTTTTCACGCCGATCCGGCCTGACCAGGATTTCAGGCGTGGAGCAAGATCCAGGTTGGTAATTCTCGCGTTCGGCCCGGATACCGACACTTCCAGGAGATCCCGCAGCAGTGAGTAGCCCGTCTTGAGTGTGTCTTCGAACTGGTTTCGATCCTCCGCCAGAGCCTTCGTGGAGTCGAACAACCGCTTCCAATCGGGCGTTGGGTCGCCACGCCCGCCGCTGGTAATGGCGTCAAAGAAATCCAGCCACGGTCGGCGCCGGCGCGCGAATTCTTCCGCATCGAAGGATTTGGCGCGGGCGATGCTCCCGGCGGCAATCCGCGCCACCAGTTCCCGCTGCGCGGCGGGTACGCGGCCTTCGCTGGCCAGGAGCGAGCTGATCAGCGAATCCTCAACCGGCTGGAACGCCACTCGGCGGCATCGCGATCGGATGGTGGGGCGAAGCTCGTAGGCATTCGAACAGACGAGAACCAGGAGCGTCGTTTCAGGAGGCTCTTCGAGAACCTTGAGCAGGAGGTCGATGGCCTGCCAGTGGATGGATTGCGCTTCGTCAATCACGAACACCCGGCGGCGAAGCTCAAAGGGGCGTGTGTAGGCGATCGCCCGCAACTGGCGGATTTGCTCGATCAGGATATAGCGGGTAATCGGCTCGATGAGTTGCAGGTCGAAGTAGACGAGGCCTTCCACGCGGCGCTGGGAATCCTTCGATTCACGGCGGCGAGCCAGGTCCTCGCGGGTCGCGGCAAGCATTTCCTCGCCTTTCCTGCACGCCGCGCACTCGCCGCAGAAATCGCCCGACTGCCGGTCACAATTCAGCGCCTTGGCGAGCATCAGCGCCAGAGTCTTCTTGCCCACGCCGTCGGGGCCGGTGAACAGAAGCGACCCGCCCGCGCGGCCGCTGGCCACCATCTCGCGAACCGATTCGACCGCTTTCGGGTTGCCGATGAAGGAGTCAAAGCCCATGTTCAAGAATTCTGAATTCTGAATTATGAATTATAAAGATGCTGACATCCATCGTCACGCCCTCCTTCTGGACGACACGCGAATGCTGCGTCGGGCACGGCTGACGAAGTGATCGACGATTCTCCGGATTTCAGACTGAACTTCCCCGATGGCGCGATTGGCATCCACGACTTTCACGCGCCGGGGCTCGCGCCGCGCGATGGCGAGGTAGCCGGCGTGAACGCGCTGGTGGAATTTGAAACCCTGCGACTCAAAGCGGCTGTGCGCGGATTTCCTGCGCACTTCGCGCCCCTGGGCGCGCGCCAGAGCGACACGCGGATCGAGGTCGAGGAGCAGCGTGAGTTGCGGCTGGATCTCCCCGCAGACAATTTCGTCGAAAGCGCGAACCGTGGCTTCACCGAGCTGCCGGCCGTGGCCTTGATAAGCCCGCGAGGCGTCGTTGAAGCGGTCGCTCACCACGAGGTCCCCCCGGGCGAGCGCCGGCCGCACGACTTCCTCCAGATGCTGCGCGCGCGCCGCATAGATGAGCGCCAATTCGGCAAGCGGGGCAAGGCGGCCGGTTCGCGAGGCAAGCAAGATGGCGCGGATCCGCTCTCCGATCTTCGTCCCCCCCGGCTCGCGCGTCATGACGACCCGGAACCCGCGCGCCCGAAGATGCTTCACCAGGAGACGCATCTGCGTGCTCTTGCCCGTGCCGTCGATCCCTTCGAGCGTGATGAAAATGCCGCGCTTCTTCAATGATGTGAGGTGGACTGCGCAAGAATCGGAGCGTTGAATAATAGCACCCCGTCATCCTGAGTCACAAGGCGCGGGATGATACAATGGCGACGCGTCGAAGCAGGGAAGGCCGGATGGGAAAGAGCATCAGGGAAAATATCGAACGCGTCCGGGGGCGGATGGCCGCGGCGTGTCACCGCTCCGGGCGTCGCCCCGAGGATGTGAAGCTCATCGCGATTTCGAAGACTTTTCCCGCTGAACGCATTCGGGAGGCCTACGAAGCGGGTTTGCGCGATTTCGGCGAAAACCGCGTCCAGGAGGCCGAGGCCAAGCGCCCCGCACTCGCGGATTTGACTGTCACCTGGCACCTTGTGGGGCATTTGCAGACCAACAAAGCGAAAGCGGCGCGGGAATTATTTCATTGGATTCACTCGGTTGATTCACCGCGTCTGGCGGAAAAGCTCGACAATTCCGCCACGTGCAGCGGCGAGCGACTGCCCGTATTGCTCGAAGTCAATCTGGGAGAAGAGGCGAGCAAGTCGGGCGTACGCGAAATGGAAGTTATGCATCTGGCGGAAGAGGTTAGCCGTCTTGCGACGGTGGAAATTCGGGGGCTGATGGTAATTCCGCCGTTCTTCGAGGATCCCGAACAAGCGCGGCCTTACTTTCGGCGGCTGCGGGAACTGGCGGGCAAACTCGAGGCCGGAGATTTCCCCGGAGTTTCCATGCGAGAGCTTTCCATGGGGATGAGCCATGATTTCGAGGTCGCCATTGAGGAAGGTGCGACGATGGTTCGCGTCGGGACGGCGATCTTTGGGGTAAGACAGTAAGGAAAATCAAAAGGCAAAAGTCAAAAGACAAAAATCAAAACTCGAAAGTTGACCGTCGAAGGTCGAAAGTCGAAGGCGAATAACCGAGCAATGGAAATCATTCACGGCAAATCTTCACGTGTGTTCATCTGGGAACTGACAACTGGGAACTGATAACTCAGAACTGTTTTCGAAATGGATTTCCAAATCAGCGGCCCAAGCGTTTCATTCTGGTTGAAGGTGAAGCCGCGCGCGTCGCGCGAGCGGCTGACGGTCGACGCCTCAAAGGACCTTCGGCTGGAACTGCACGCGGCTCCGACCGAGGGCCAGGCCAACGAAGCGTGCGTGCGATTCTTCGCGCGCGCGTTACGGATTCCCCAAGCCTGCGTGGCAATTCTGGCGGGAGAAAAAGCGCGCCGCAAACTGATTCGGATTACGGGCCGGTCCGCGGAAGAGACCATCGCGCAACTGCGGGCAACCGCCCGACCTGGAAAGGACAAGAAGATCGCGTGAGCTTCAGCCGGCGATGGGCGGAAATCCGCACGGGCTTCGCGCGCGCCTTCTGGGTGGCGAATTTCACCGAACTCTTCGAGCGCGTCGCTTATTACGGCACGACCGCGGTCCTCGCCATCTATCTCAACGAGCAACTGCATTTCACCAAAGAACTTACCGGATGGCTTACGGGCATTTTCGGTTTCGTCGTGTGGTTCCTGCCGGTGCTCGGCGGGACACTGGCGGACCGCTTTGGATTCCGCCGCGCGCTGCTTTTTGCCTACCTGGTGATGACGATTGGATATTTTCTACTGGGTTCGCTCTCCGCGCCCTGGATGCAAGCGGCCCGCCACGCGCTCGGCGACAGGTGGCTGGTGCTGGGGATTCTGATGATCCCGGCGCTGGGGCCGGCGGTGGTCAAGCCGTGCGTGGCGGGGACGACCGCGCGCGCCTCCGCCGAAAATGTTCGTTCCATCGGCTATTCGATTTACTACACCGTGGTGAATATCGGGGGGATGCTCGGCCCGGTCGTGGCATGGGCGGTCCGCAAGCCGCTGGGGCTGGGAATGGAAAACGTTTTTCGGGTCGGGGCCCTCTGTGTTTTTCTCATGTTTCTGGTAACGTTTTTCTTTTTCCGCGAGCCTCGCCGCGCGGACGAGCAACCCGTGGCGAGCGTTGCCACGGCCATCCGGAACATGTTTGTGGTTCTGGGGAATTTCCGCTTTGTGCTTTTTCTGCTTATTTTCTCCAGCTTCTTCGTGGTCTTCTGGCAGGAGTTCATTTCCGCGCCGCTGTTTTTGCGCGGCTACGTCGATCCCAACGCCAACGCTGATCTGATCCTCTCCATCGATTCGCTGACGGTCATCTGTTTTCAAATCCTGGTCAGCTTCCTCACGCGACGGATCCGGGCCTTTACCGCGATGACGCTGGGGCTGCTGATTTCGAGCCTCTCGTGGCTGATTGTTGCGATCCATCCAACCACTGCGGGGATGATCGTGGCGCTGGTATTTCTTGCGCTCGGCGAAATCACGCAGGTCTCGCGCTATTACGAATACATCTCGCGCCTCGCGCCCTCGGGCCAGCAGGGGCTCTATATGGGCTACGCGTTCCTGCCCATCGCCATCGGCTATTTCATCGCCGGGCCGTTGGGGGGGTATCTCCTGCACTATTTCGGCGACGTGCTTCATCAGCCGCAACGGATGTGGTGGGTGGTGTCGGGAGTCGGGCTCGCCGGCACAATTCTAATGGTCATTTACGACCGCGTCTTCAGGCCCGGCGAATCCGGAGAGACCCATTGATGCAGCGCATCCTGATTGACACCGATCCGGGGACAGACGACGCCCTGGCAATCCTCATGGCGCTCAATTCGCCGGAATTGCGGGTTGAAGCGCTCACCGTTGTGGCGGGGAACGTCCCGGCGGAGCAAGGGCTCGAGAACGCGCTCAAGCTCGTTTCTCTCGCGGGGCAGACCGGCATTCCGGTCGCCCTGGGCGCGCGCAAGCCGCTGGCCCAACAGTTGGTCACCGCGGAGTCGCACGGAACGAATGGCCTCGCGAATATTGATTTGCCGCCCGCCAAGGCCACTCCCGATCCGCGCTTTGGCCCCGACCTCATCATCGAGCTCATTCACAAATTCCCGCAGGAACTGACGCTCGTGCCGATCGGCCCGCTTACTAATATCGCCCTGGCGCTTTCGAAAGACCCTTCCATCGCCGGATTGGTGAAAGAGGTTGTGCTGATGGGTGGGGCCATTGCCGGCGGGAATGTGGACGCCGTTGCGGAGTTCAATATCTATGTCGATCCGGAGGCGGCGAGCGCGGTTTTCAATGCGGGCTGGCCGCTGACGATGGTCGGGCTCGAAATCGGCCGCAAGGCGCATTTCACCCGCCGGCATCTGGCGCGGTTGAAGACGACGCGCGGAACCGTCAATGATTTTGCCGCCAGCGTTCTCGAGTATCTTGTGGCGATGGATGAGAAGTACGGGTTGCCCGGAGCGCCGCTCTATGATCCGACGGCGATGGGAGCGGTCATCGACCGATCGCTGATCACAACCCGGTTGATGCGCATCGACGTGGAATTGCGGGGCGAGTTTACGCGCGGTGAGACGGTCGCAAACCGTCAGAACGCCATCAACCTTAAAGTCCCGCGCGGCGACCATCTGGTATTTCAAGGATCTCAACCGCTTACGCCCAACGCCCACGTGGCAGTGGGTATAGACGCCGAGCGGTTCATCGATTTACTCATCTCGCGCCTGGCTGGAAAATAGGACACGCTCGAGCAGGAGGGAAGATGGATTTAGCGAAGATTCAAGCGACGTTGCGGGAGGCGAAACTGGATGGATGGCTTTTCTACGACCACCATCGCCGTGATGCGATTGCCTATCGCGTGCTGGGAATCGCTCCGGTGATGTGCACGCGGCGGTGGTACTACCTGATTCCCGCCGAGGGCGAACCCGTCAAGCTGGTGCATCGGATCGAGAGCGGCAACCTGGACGGCGCTCCTGGATTGACGGAGTTGTACTCCTCCTGGGCCGAGCAGCGCGAGAAACTGAAAGCCATGCTGGCCGGCAAGGAGACGGTGGCGATGCAATACTCCCACTTGAACGACATTCCCTACGTCGGCCTGGTGGACGCCGGCACGGTGGAGCTCGTCAAGACCTTCGGTGTCGAGGTGGTATCGTCGGCGGAGTTGGTCCAGTACTTTGAGGCGCGCTGGTCGCCCGGGGCTCTGACTTCGCACCTGGAGGCTGGCAAGCTGGTGCACGAATCGGTAGGGTTGGGTTTCGCCGCGATTCGCGAGGCGATCAAGGCTGGGAAGGCGATTGACGAGTTTGCCGTCCAGCAGGAAATCGCGCGCTTCTTCGAAGCGCACAATCTCGAGGCGGACGATCCGCCGCTGGTGGCCGTGAACGAAAATGCATCGAATCCGCACTACTCTCCCTCGCAAGCCGTTTCCAAGCCGATTCGAAAGGGCGATTTTGTTCTGCTCGACATTTTTGCCAAATTCCGCAAGCCTGGCTCGGTCTATTTCGACATCACCTGGACGGGGTTTGTCGGCCAGACGGTACCAGCTCAATACACGCAGGTGTTCGACGTGGTCCGCGAGGCGCGCGACGCGGCCATCAACCTGATTCAGAATTCGATGCGCCAGGGCCGCCCGCTGCGCGGCTATCAGGTGGACGACGCCGCGCGCGGCGTCATCACGCGGCACGGTTACGGCGAGTTTTTCATTCATCGCACCGGCCATTCCATTGGCGAGGACATTCACGGCAACGGGGCCAACATGGACAATTTCGAAACGCACGACGACCGGCGGATTATCGCGGGAACGTGCTTTTCGATTGAGCCGGGCATCTACCTTCCGGAATTCGGCGTGCGCAGTGAAGTGAATGTCTATGTCGAGGAGCGCGACGCGCGGGTGACGGGAGAAATCCAGCAGGAAGTCATCCCGATCCTGTCCTTGCGGTGACGCGACGAAATACTACGGCTTGCCCCCGGATTGCAGTACGGGCTGAACCTTCGGAATCATGCGGTGGATGACGATGATGGCAAGCGGGTGCATCACGCCGGCGATGACAAACAGCGGCACGTAAGTGTGAAACCACTGCAGGATATATCCCGCCAGCGGCGCGATAATCATTCCTCCCACGGCGCCCGCCCCGCCGCCCAACCCTACAATGGTGCCCACGTCCTTTCTCGGGAACATGTCCGAGGCCAGGGTGAAAATGTTCGCCGACCACCCCTGGTGGGCGGCCATCGCCGTGGAGATGAACGCCATCGCCACCCAGGCGTTGGGGGCGAGATTGACCAGAAGCCCTACGGGCATCAGAAGCGCAAAGATCAACATGGTGACTTTTCGCGCCCGGCTGACCGTCCAACCGCGCTTGATCCAGTGGCCTGACAGCCAGCCCCCCGCGATGCTCCCGATGTCCGCGACCAGGAAGGGAATCCAGGCGGAGTAGGCGAGCTTTTCCAGCGAGAGGCCGCGCACCTGATTGAGGTAAGACGGGAACCAGAAGATGTAGAACCACCAGATGGGGTCCGTCATGAATTTGCCGAGAATGAACCCACGGGCCTGACGATAAGTCAGGATCTTGCGGTAGGAAATTTTGGGCTCATCGGCGCTCGATTCTCCGGGTTCAACGGCCTGGATGTATTGGAGCTCGTCCGTCGTAATGTACGGATGTTGCGCCGGGGTGCGGTAGAAAAGCGACCAAAGAACTACCCAGACCGAGCCCAGGCCACCGGTGATGATGAAGGCCCACTGCCAACCCCACTTCAGGGTAATGCCGATCACGATCGGCGGAGCAATCATGGCGCCGACATTGGTTCCGGCATTGAAAATGCCGGTGGCCAGCGCGCGCTCTCTCTTGGGGAACCACTCCGCGACGGCCTTAATTGCGGAAGGGAAGTTGCCGGCCTCTCCGACTCCCAGAAAGAACCGCGCCACGCCAAAGGAGAAGGCGCCGCGAGCCAGCGCCGTCGCCATGCCGGCGAGGGACCACCAGGCGATGGCCACGGCGTAACCCAGGCGCGTCCCGAGATGATCAATGACAGGGCCGGCGGCAAGCATCGTGCCGGCATAGGAAATCTGGAAGGCAAAAACAATCCACCCGTAGTCGCTTTCGGACCAGTGCAATACCTCCTGCAGGTGGGGCTTCAGGTTCGAGAGAGTCTGGCGATCAACGTAGTTGACCGTTGTGGCGAAGAACAGAATCGCGCAAATGTACCAGCGAAGATGGCGAACCTTGAATCCGGAATGGTCCACGGAACCAGCAGCGGCGGGTGTAGGGCTGTTATTCACTCGTCCTCAGATTAAACCCGGTGAAGCGAAATCCGGCGGTCTGCCTTTTGGACTTCTCAACTTTCAACTTTTCGACTTCTCGTCACTCGTCACTCGCCACTCGTCACTGATTTCGCACCCAGGCATGGCGCGGATCGTCGGCCCAGGCGCCGTACCGGCGCTCTTCGCCGGCCAGTACCCACGTGTAGTGCAGTTCGTAGCCCGGCGCGGCGACGACCGGGTGATAGCCCTTGGGCAGCAGCACGGTGTCGCCGTCCTCGACCACAAAGACGGTGGAAAATCCCTCGGGGTCGTCGGGCGCGGTGTAAGTCCAGATGAACCCATAACCCTGCGCGGGCTTGACGCGGAAGAAATAGATTTCCTCCAGAACGGCCTCGTTGGGCGGATTCGAGCGATCGTGCTTGTGGGGCGGATAGCTCGACCAGTTTCCCGGGGGATTCAAGGTTTCGCCGGCGAGCAGCCGCTCGGCTGGCACGTTCTCGGCCAAGGCGGAGTAGACGGTCCGCTGCCAGTTGCCGTGGCCCACCTCTTTCGCCACGACGCTTGAACCAGTGAGCAACGCCGGCGGCACAGCGGCGCGCGATGGGGCGGTAAAGATGCCCAGGTCCAGTGATCCCGACTCGGCCTTCACCTCATACCGGCTGAGCGCCGGGACATAGACCATGACCGGCGGCCCGGAGAACACGTCCGGTCGCGTTCCCACATTGTCAAACACTTGCTTCTTTCCGTCCGCTCCTACGATTTGAAAAGACGCGCTGCCGGAGAAAACATCGATCACGCACTCTCGATCCCCGGTGGCGGCGTCGCGCTTCTCTCCACGGCCGACTTGAAGGCGCGCAAAGTCGAGAAAACGCAAGGTTCCCGTGGGAACGATTTCCTGATAATTTCCGTCTTTACGGGCTTTAATATGACGATGCATCGAAATACCCTGGTCTCCTTTCACAGACGGCCCATTATATGACAGAAGGCCGAGGAAGGATTGTCGAACGGCAGGCAGAGTGGCGTCACTCGTCCAAGACTGGAAGTGATCTGGTATCTCAGCGCTTCCTTGCTCTATTGCCATTAGAGTAAATATTGTCAATCGCCGAAGTTACTTAGTAGACTATCGGGGGCCGGCGCGCGTCCTCTGGATGGCGCAGAACAAAGCTTACCTGAGGGTTGATTCCCCACCGCCATGGATGAACCGACAGGTTTCGTTCCCACATCTTCCACTCCAACCGGAACGCTCGCGAGCCGCGCGGGGCAGCGCTTGCGGCAAATTCGCGAGCGCCTGAATCTGACCTTGCGCGCGGTCGAGGAAGCCAGCCTGGAGATTTCCGACGCCGAACGCAGTTCCGAGTACATCGTCTCGGTCGGCCGCCTCAATCAGATTGAGAATGACGGCTCCCTTCCCAGCATCTACAAACTCTACAGCCTGGCGGTCATTTACAGCCTGGGTCTGGAAGAGGTCCTGTCGTTCTACGGCATCAACGTCGGAAAGATGGAGGAGCATCGCCTGAAATCACGCCAGGCCCGGACACACCGCCTGACGGCGGAAATCGGCGATCCCAGCCGGCCGATTCGGTTCCCCATCCGGTTTGATCCGGGATTCCGGATTGGAGAAACCGTTTTCCTCTCACGGGTGATTGAAGAATGGGGAGAAGTCCCGGCGGGTTTGCTGGCGACGCTGGACCTTCGCAAATATCAGTATGGTTACATCGGCCTCGAAGATCGAACCATGGCGCCGCTGTTGCGTCCCGGATCGATCGTGCAAATTGACGAAACCCGCCGGCGGGTGGTCAACCATGGGTGGGCGAACGAATTCGACCGGCCGATCTATTTCCTGGAGCTCCGCTACAGCTACGAATGCTGCTGGTGCTACCAGCAGGGCAAGGAATTGACGCTCGTTCCGTACCCCCTTTCGCCCTGCGCACCGAGAACGATTCGGATTCCCTCGGATGGCGAAGTGCTAGGGCAGGTTGTCGGGGTCGCCATGCGACTCGTCCAGTAGCTCCCAGAGTTCGCTTTCCTTCAGAACCCTCAGCATGACTTCCACATTCCTGCTGAACATCTGTCGAGCCAGGGAGTGGCAGTCCTGAGGCGGAAGAACCTGATAGGCCTGCAGCCGCTGCCAGACCTCGACGAGGCGCCCCCGGTCCTCGCGGAGAGACTCAAAAAAATGGATCAAATCCTGGGTCTGATCGCGCAAGGGAAGCGCCAGGAGGTCGCTGAAGACCTGATCGTGACACCGGCGCAGGGCCTTATCGACAGCGTCGGGAGAATAGCGCTGTTCCAGGCCGTAATGATGATAGCTGCCGGTGTTGTGGTCGCGGAGGGATGCAAGGTACACGAGGCGATCGAACTTCCCCCCCAGCTTGGCAAGGGTGTGGCCTTCGAAGTCTTGCTGAGCGCGTTCGGCTTCTTCATTCAAGGTTTGTCGCTCGTTGCGCCCAAGTACTCTGACGCGGAGGTCCGCCTCCCGTACGGAATTCGCGGCCAGCCCGCGCATCCGAATGATACCACCGCACACCGCGTCGTGGCGGGAGCGCCGCCGCTCTATTTGGGAAACGAGAATTTCAGCGTGCTTCCCATGTCGAACGCCGGCCTTTTGCGTTTGCGGATGAGCGTGGTGTTTTCGGAAAGCGCGGTGACGAGGATCGGCATGGCGATGGTGGAATCGCAGTGGACGGTGGCGAGGCTGGCATCGTGGGCGATCTTGCCCCAGCTCTGCGCTTCCTCGAAGGTGCAGCCGGAAAGCCCGCCCCAGTGAGGCGAGTCGGTGACGACCTGCAGCGCGTATTTGTGGCCGTTGTGCGCCTGGCGCATGAAAGTTGCGGTCACTTCGCTCTGCTGGATGAAATTCTTGGGCGTCCCGCCGCCGAAATAGATCACTCCGCTCGAAGGGGACTCCCCCGCCAGTTGCGCGGTCTCGAGGACGTCGCCAATGATGTCGAAGGTTAAACGGTTCTTACCAAGGAAGCGGTTTTCCGCGATCCCGATGCCGATCGACGAGTCGCCGATGGCGGGGCAGTAGAGCGGGATCCCGGCTTTGTAGGCCGCCGTGACGATTCCGTCTTCCTTGGCGCGTTTGGAGATCTCTCTCCCCAGAAGGTTGAGGAACTCGCGCGTGGTGTAAGGGCGCGACGGGTCGAGCGTCGAGGCAAAGCGCCCGATGAAGGCGTCCTCCTCGCGGAATTCTTCCTCGTCGGCCAGTGTGTCGTACATCCGGTCGATCAGGTTCTGCTGCAGCGCCACGTCGTCCACGCTGGGGGAGCACTGGAAATGAAACCGGCCGAGTGTTTCATGAATGTCGTGGAAAAGGTTGGCCCCCGTCGTGACCAGGCAATCGATCAGGCGGTTCTTGATCAGATAAACGACCAGGCGACGCATGCCCGCTGGCACCATGGCCCCCGACATCCCCATCATGATCATGGTGCGGTCGCCCAGCATGCGTTTCCAGACCTGGTAGGCCGTGGCGAGATTGCGCCCCTGGAAAGAAATCCCCTGCATTTTTTCGAGCAGGCTCGCGACATTCTTCTTGCCGTCGATGGCCAGCGGCCGCGTCGGCGTGGAAAGGATTTTCTGTTTGCGCATTCTACCCCCCGGAATTTAACTCGCGCCTTTCATGCTGAGTCTGGATTGGCCGCCTTCCTGCGACGGCCGCGGTGCGGGGCGGAGCCGCCCCGCGCGGAAGGAACTACTCACCGATGCCCAAGAGAATGGACGCGGCGAGAACGGTCGTCCAGAGCCCGCGCTTGTCGCCAATCGCCGACTGGGTGATGTGCATCGTCCGGACGATTTTGTTGGAGATCCGGTAGATTTCTTTCTTCTCATCCCAGCTCCGGTCCGGATCGAATTCGACGCCCTGGGTCGTCGCCAGCATCTCGGCGGCCAGTTCCTCGGCGTATTCACCGGCCACTTCTTCCGTCTCGCCGAAAGAGTGGTGCTCGGAAAGGTAACCAAAGGTGTTCCGGTCAGTGGGTATGGCAACCCCCACCGAGGCGGCGATCAGCCGGTGCGGCTCGCGCGTGGAGTTCTCGCTCATCACGCAGAAGGTAACCTGTCCGGGCTTGAGCTCTTTGCTGCCCTCGCTGCGGGAAATGAGCTTGCAGCGCGGAGGAAAGATACTGGAAACTCGAACCAGATTGCACGACGCGATTCCCGCGGAGCGCAGCGCCAACTCGAAGCTGGTCAGTTTCTCGCGGTGCTTCCCGACACCCTTGGTCAGAAACATCCTTTTGGGTACGAACATCCGGTCTCTTTTTTTCCTCCCGAAGTTGAGCCAGCGCCGATGAGAGTTTTGTAACGTAACAAAAAGCCGAGAAAAGTGTCAATGAATTTCTCGGGCCGCGCGTTTGGGTCGCGGCGTCGGGAAAGATGTTTCCGAGCAGCTCTTCCTGACCCGCGTCGCGCCAGCATGAATACTGGATTTGGCGGGCCTTGACACAGTTGTGGCAGCAAGCTATGTTGACTGTCCGGCTTTGGCTTCGTCTGCTTCTGAATTGGTTTATCGCGTCCACAAAAAAAACTTATGGAGGTTTCATGAACCCGAAGGCCGTCTTGGAATTTGCCGCCGCCAACAACGTCAAGGTCGTTGACCTTCGCTTTACCGACCTTCCCGGAATCTGGCATCACGTTTCGTATCCCTTGCACGAAGTTGACGAGAGTTCCTTCGAAGAGGGGTTTGGGATGGATGGCTCCAGCATCCGCGGCTGGGCTGCCATTCACGAGAGCGACATGCTCCTCGTCCCCGACCCGAGCTGGTACATGCTCGATCCTTTCACCGACGTTCCGACGCTGGTCATGATCGGGGACATCACCGACCCCATCACCAAGCAGCATTACCTGAAAGACCCGCGCCACATCGCCAAGAAAGCCGAGACTTATCTGGCGTACACCGGCATCGCCGACACCGCCTATTTCGGCGCGGAAGCCGAGTTCTTCATTTTTGACAACGTCCGCTTCGACCAGGCGCAGCAGCACGGCTACTACTTCATTGACGCCGAGGAGGGCCGCTGGAATTCCGGCCGCGAAAAGGACAACCTGGGCTATCGGCCGCGTTACAAGGAAGGCTACTTCCCGGTTCCGCCCACCGATCACTACCAGGATCTGCGCACCGAGATGGTCCTGGCCATGGAGAAGGCTGGGCTCAACATCGAGTGCCATCACCACGAGGTGGCCACGGGTGGCCAGGCGGAAATCGACCAGCGGTTCAACGCCCTGGTGAAATCCGCCGACGGGATGATGATCTACAAGTACATCATCCGCAACGTGGCGCACCAGTACGGTAAGACGGTGACCTTCATGCCCAAGCCTCTCTTCCAGGACAACGGCTCCGGCATGCACACCCACCAAAGCCTGTGGAAAGGCGGCAAGCCGCTCTTCGCGGGCGACAAGTACGCCGGCATGAGCCAGACGGCCCTATGGTACATTGGCGGGCTGCTCAAGCACTCTCCCGCCCTCGCCGCGCTGATTGCGCCCACGACGAACTCCTACAAGCGGCTGGTGCCCGGCTTCGAGGCGCCGGTCAACCTCGCCTACTCGCGCCGCAACCGCAGCGCCGCCTGCCGCATCCCGATGTACTCGGCCAGCCCCAAAGCCAAGCGGGTCGAGTTCCGCCCACCCGACCCGTCGTGCAACCCCTACCTGGCCTTCGCGGCGATGATGATGGCCGGAATCGACGGAATCGAGAACAAGATCGACCCCGGCGAGCCGCTCGATAAGGACATCTACGATCTCGGTCCAGAGGAACTCAAGAAAGTGCCGTCGCTGCCGGGCTCGCTGGAAGAGTCGCTCAAGGCGCTCGAGCGGGATCACGACTTCCTGCTCAAGGGCGACGTCTTCAGTGAGGAACTGATCGAGACTTGGATTGATTACAAGATGAAGAACGAAGTCCAGGCCGTCGGCCAGCGCCCGCATCCTTACGAGTTCGCGCTGTATTACGACATTTAGAAATCGTCCGGTGCGAGTTGTCGGTTGCCCCTGGAAACCGAATTGCCGAATGGCAGTCGCAGGCCGGAATGGGCTGTCCGTTTTCGGGCTGCCTGTTCCGAGCCGCGTCGCCTCATTCGTGCCCCCTACACCGATTGGGTGCGCACCTCGGTGATTACTGAACGGTGGGATTAGCTCGGCGGCTTCACATCTACAAAGAGGTTGCAGTTGCAGCCGGGATGGTAGGGCGGAAGGAGACCGCTTTGCAATTCAACTTTCTTGCCTTGCACTGGCCGGCACACCGGACAGTGGGAATTCTGGTCGAGAACCCTCAGGGGGATCGACAGCCTCAGTGAAGCCTCGGCGCTTCGCATTGAGCAGAATGATGTAGACAGAGTGATTAAATACAGCTTTGCTAGCATGCGCCTGGAAAAGATCCAGTCTCTTGGGGGAAGGCCAGCTTTTGGCACGACCTCCATCATTGGCTCTCTATATCTAGGCGGAATGACGCTGCGGAGAGTTTCCTCGTCGCATGCGCCAGTTAGCTGCTTTGCAGCGTCAGCGCGACTGCGACCTCCCCGCAACGACAGCGCCTTCTGCATAACGCGAAGCTCGGCCAGGGGGAGATGCTGGAGTTTCTCGGAGAGCGACATGACTTCTCGAACTGTTCCCGTCGCGAGGCATCTGGTGAGCGTGTCTGAGCCGAATTTCTCAACAAATTGGGATTTTGGCATTGGATACGGCGGGTCCAACAGCATCTTCCTATCGGCAAGCGGAAGCCTTCCGAGGTATTCCAGGCCTTCGGAAAAGTCGGGCGGGATCTCGAGAGTTTCTTGCCCCGTCCAATTCTGCGGCTCATAGTTTAGGCTTTCGAATTTCTGGCGCCATTCACCCAGTGCCGGCCAGCGAAAAGGCGTGATGATGATGAGGTCCTCTAGTTCGTAGTATCCCTCATCCATACATCGCTTCTTCATCATGCGACCGATGAGTTCCATGATCCTTTCCGCTCTCGAGGAAGACGGACCGGCTATCGAGAGAACGGGCCATTCAAGCTCCATTTGGTCAAAGGCTCCTTCCTCTGGCTTTCCAGGAAGACCAGTCACGGAGATTCTAGTCGCAACAACCAACAACTCACAACCGACAGCCAACCACTGACAACTCACGACTGACAACCGACAACTGCTATAATCCCTCGCGATGCGGCCGGAATTCTCCGCGATTCCGTTCTCGGATTTGGCGCGGGCGGAGGCGAATCTCGCGCGCCTCGAGCAGCAGCTCGCGCCGGGGCTGGTGGGGCCGCTTTCCTCGCTGCTCGCGGAATCGCCCGACCCGGACGGCGCGCTGAACCTGCTCGAGCGCTACGCGGCCGGCGCCCCGTCCGACGTTCTCGGTGAACTCGCACGCCACCCCACGGCACTCACCTACCTCGTGGCGATCTTCGGCCACAGCGCGTTTCTCGCCGAAACGTTTCTAGCGGAGGCCGAACTCCCGCTGCAGTTCGCGCGCGACCGCAACTTCACCAAGTTGAAGTCGAAGGAAGACCTGATGCAGGACTTCGCGCGCTTCGCGACGACGAGCCCGGACCACTGGCTCTCCTCGCAGCTCGCGCGCTTCAAGCGCCGCAACTACCTGCGCATTGTTCTCAAAGACGTTCTCCATCTCTCGACGCTGGGCGAGACGACGCTCGAACTCTCGTCTCTCGCCGATGTGATTTTGAACAACGCCCTCCTCTACTGCGACCAGGAACTCGAAAAGCGTTACGGCTTCCCGCAGTACCGCGACGCCCAGGGGCGCATCGTGCGCAGCGGGTTCAGCATCCTTTCGCTCGGGAAGCTGGGCGGTAACGAGCTGAACTACAGCTCGGACGTTGACCTGCTTTTCCTCTATTCGCACGACGGCGAGACGGCGGGGGGAAACGAGCCCGATTCGGTGATTTCGAACAAGGAGTACTTTGTCAACCTGGCGCGCGCCCTCACGCGAACGATCACCCAGGTTACTCCTCAGGGCTTGGTGTTTCGAGTCGACTTGCGGCTGCGGCCGGAGGGGGAGCAGGGCGACCTGGCGATTTCGCTCAAGTCGGCGGCGGAGTACTACGAGCACCGCGCGCGCGAATGGGAATTGCAGATGCTCATCAAGGCGCGCCACTCGGCCGGCGACGCTCACCTGACGCGCGAGTTCCTGCATGCCGTCGAGCCCCACATCTACCGCGCGCCCACGGATTTCGAGGCCATCGAAAGCGTGTTGTGGGCGCGCGAGAAGATCTCGCAGAAGCTGCGTGAAAGCCGCGGCGAGGCCATCGACGTCAAGCTGCACCGCGGCGGCATTCGCGACATCGAGTTCCTGACGCAATGCTTGCAGCGCCTGCACGGCGGCCGCGACCCGTGGGTGCGCTCCGGCGGAACTCTCTTCGCGCTCCGCAAGCTGAATGACAAGAGCTGGCTTTCGGACCGCGACTACGCAACGCTGACCTCAGCCTATGAATTCCTGCGGAAGCTGGAGCATCGCATTCAGCTCGAAATGGGGCACCAGACTCATCGCTTGCCCTCCGAGCGCGAAGCGCTCGAGCGGCTGGCGCGCCGGGTCGGCGTCGAGCCCGCGGCGGGAGAGACTTCGGGCGGGACGCTGTCGCGCCTGGTCGACGACGCCTTCGCGCGCGTGGACGAGATTTACCAGCGCATTGTGCATCCGCGGGCTTTGGCGGGAACGGGCGCGGAGTTTGACCTCCAGGCCCTTCCGGGCGTGCCAGGAGATTACAGCTTTACGTCCTTCGAGTCAGCGGTGGCTTTCCTTGATGCACAAGCGCCGGAGTTGACGGAGCGTGTGCGCGAAGCGCCGCTTTCCGAACGGGCGCAAAGGAACGCGGCACGCTTTTTCGCCTCTCTCCTGGGCTCCTCCCAGCGCTTTGAACTGGCGCGCGAAGCTCCGCAGAGGCTTCGACGCGCGATGGACGTCCTGGAAGGAAGCGAATACTTGGCCGAACTTCTAATCCATCACCCGGAGGACCTGCCGGCATTGGACAGCGCCCGGCCGGCTTCCTGCGAAACCGGCGCCGCCGCCCAGATCGACATGCGCATGGACGTTCAGGACGAATTGCGGCCGTGGCCCTGGGTCGAGGAGGCGGGCCTCGGGGTGCGTGAGAAGATGGCCCTTCTGCGCCAGACGTACCGGGCACGGGTGGTGGAATTCGGCGCTGGAGATTTGGCGCGGATGCACTCGGTGTTCGCGGCGGTGAACCGGTGGTCCGAGCTGGCAGTCCGGGCGGTGGCGTCGGCCTTGGCGATTGCTTCACGAGCCGGTGAGCGCAACGGCGGATTCCCCGGCGGGCACTCCCCGCATCCGCTTATGGTGCTGGGCCTCGGGCGCCTGGGGCTGAGGGAGTTTGACCTGGGTTCGGACGCGGACCTGATCTTTGTCGCCGCGCGCGGCACTCCGCGAGAGGTAATCGGGGAACTGACGCGCCTGGCGGAAAGAACGATCGAGGTTCTCTCCAGCTACACGCGCGACGGCACGGTTTTTGCCGTGGATACGCGCCTGCGGCCGCGCGGCCAGGAAGGTGAGTTGGTCGTCACCGAGGACGGACTTCTCAGCTACGTCCAGGAGTCCGCGCAAGTCTGGGAGGCGATGACTTACCTGAAAGCCTGCCCCGTCGCGGGGGATGTTGAAATGGCAGGCGGCATGGTGAAGCGGCTGGGGGAGGCGGTGCTGGAGCGTTTTTCCGGTCACCGGCAGTTGGAGTTGGAACTCCAGGAAATGCGCCGCCGGCTGGAAAGAGAAGTTTTGGTCCCGCCGTCGAATACCAAGACCGCGCCGGGCGGTTACTACGACATTGACTTTGCGCTGTCGTACCTGCGGTTGCGTCACCGGGTCGTGATGCCGGCGGGCGCAAACACCGCACAGCAAATCCAAGTCTTGCGTTCAGCAGGTCTTATCGGAGAGAAAGATGCCGCAAGCTTAACCGAAGGCGCCTCGCTCCTCCGCTCGGTGGATCATGCCATTCGACTTGTGACGGGAAAAGCGAGCGAGGGTTTGCCCGAGCGCGTTGGCCACGCTGAAGCGGCAGATCGCCTGCTGCGCCAATGGGTACTGATCCAGCCGGACGAATCACTCTCCTCCCGTTTGCGCGAGGGCCAACAGCAGATACGATACGTCTACCGCCGCCTGATCGGGGCGGAGTAGCTTGACGCTGCCAATCGGCCTGCCCGCAAACGAATTTGACTCGCGTCAAAAACCTTGATGGACTTTGGACCGGGTGTTATCTTGGTTGGTTCGGCAATTTTGTCGGGACTTCTCTGGGAGAGCGAACTGTGGCAGGCAAACCTGATCCTTTTGGCACTCGAAGCGAACTTGAAACGGCGTCCGGTCGCGCGGTGATCTACCGCCTGGCGGGACTGGAGAAGGAGGGATTGGCACGCCTGTCGCGGCTTCCGTTTTCGATTAAGGTCCTTCTCGAAGCCGTGCTGCGCAATGTGGACGGCTTCCTGGTGAAAGAGGACGACGTTACCGCGCTCGCGCAATGGAATGCCAAATCGCCCGTGGCGCGGGAAGTCCCCTTCAAGCCCGCGCGCGTGATTTTGCAGGATTTCACTGGCGTCCCGGCGGTGGTTGACCTCGCCGCCATGCGCGCCGCCATGAAGCGCTTGGGCGGCGACCCCGCCAAAATCAACCCGCTTGTGCCGGTGGATTTGGTCATTGACCATTCTGTGCAGGTGGATATTTTCGGAACCCCCGAAGCCTTGCAGCGCAACGCCGAAATCGAATTCCAGCGCAACCGCGAGCGCTATGAGTTTCTTCGCTGGGGGCAGAAGGCGTTCCGCAATTTTCGAGTTGTGCCTCCGGCCACTGGAATTGTGCACCAGGTCAATCTGGAATTCCTGGCCAAAGTCGTTCTTGCTCGCGAAGAAGACGGCGAGACGGTTCTCATCCCCGACACGTTGGTGGGGACCGATTCTCACACCACCATGATCAATGGCCTCGGGGTACTCGGCTGGGGCGTGGGCGGGATCGAGGCCGAAGCGGCAATGCTCGGCCAGCCAAACTACTTCCTGACCCCTCAGGTCATCGGCTTCAAGTTGAAGGGAAAGCTCGCCGAGGGGGTGACCGCTACCGACCTCGTTCTGACCGTCACGCAAATGCTGCGCAAGAAGGGCGTCGTGGACAAGTTTGTCGAATTCTACGGTCCCGGCCTTTCGCAGATGATGCTTGCCGACCGCGCCACCGTGGCCAACATGGCGCCCGAGTACGGCGCGACGATGGGATTCTTCCCGGTGGACGGCGAGACCCTTCGCTATCTGCGCCAGACGGGTCGCGCGGAAGAAGAGATCGACCGCGTCGAACGCTATGCGAAAGAGCAGGGAATCTTCCGCACCGACCAGACTCCCGATCCCGAGTTCACTGACACGCTCGAGCTTGACTTGGCGACGGTCGAACCGAGTCTTGCCGGTCCCAAGCGCCCTCAGGACCGCGTGGTGCTTTCGAAGATGAAGGAGTCATTCCGCCAGGCGCTGACCGCTCCGGTGAAGGAGCGAGGCTTTGGTTTGACCCGGGAGGAAACCGCGCGCACCGCGGGCGTTGGCTTCAATGGCACACAGGCGTCGGTGGGCCACGGCGCGGTGGTCATCGCGGCGATCACTTCCTGCACGAATACTTCGAACCCTTCCGTCATGCTCGGCGCGGGCCTGGTGGCGAAGAAAGCGCGCGAGCGCGGATTGAAGACCAAACCGTTCGTGAAAACCAGCCTGGCGCCGGGATCGAAGGTGGTTACGGAATACCTGAAGGAAGCCGGGCTGTTGGACGACCTTGCCGCGCAGCGGTTCAATCTTGTCGGCTACGGTTGCACGACCTGCATCGGCAACAGCGGCCCGCTGCCGGAAAACGTTGCCAAGGCGGTGAACGAAGGCAAGCTGGTGGCCGCCGCGGTTCTCTCGGGCAATCGCAATTTCGAAGGCCGCGTCCATCCGCTCGTGCGCGCGAATTATCTGGCCTCGCCGCCACTCGTCGTCGCCTACGCGCTCGCCGGAACGGTCGATATCGACCTTGTGAAAGAGCCTATCGGAAGCGATGAGAACGGAAAGTCCGTCTATCTCCGCGACATCTGGCCGACGCAGGAGGAGATCACCCAGACCGTCAACCGCGCCGTGCGGCCGGAGATGTTCCGCAGGAGCTATGGAAATGTCTGGGACGGCAACCCGCAGTGGAACGCCATTCCGGATTCCGGTGGTGTCCTTTATGGCTGGAGCGACAAATCCACCTACATCCAGGAGCCGCCATTTTTCACGGAGTTGACGGCGGAGCTACCAAAGATCAGCGACATCCGCGGCGCGCGTGTGCTGGCGCTGCTCGGTGATTCGATTACCACCGACCACATATCGCCCGCCGGTGATATTCCCGAGAGCGGTCCCGCGGGACGCTACCTGGTGGAGCACGGCGTTTCGAAAAAGGATTTCAATTCCTTCGGCTCGCGGCGCGGCAACGACCGCGTGATGGTGCGCGGGACGTTCGCCAACATCCGCCTGAAAAACCTGCTTCTGCCCGGCACCGAGGGCGGCATCACGGTGCATTTCCCCGATGGCGAGAAGATGGCGATTTACGACGCTGCGGTGCGCTACCACTCCGAAGGCGTCCCCCTCGTCATTCTGGCCGGGAAGGAGTACGGTTCCGGCTCATCGCGCGATTGGGCGGCGAAAGGGACGCTGCTGCTCGGCGTCCAGGCCGTGCTCGCGGAAAGCTACGAGCGCATCCATCGCGCCAATCTGGTCGGCATGGGTGTGCTGCCCCTACAGTTCAAGGAAGGCGAGAGCGCGGCGTCACTCGGCCTGAGTGGGAAAGAGTCTTTCGACGTCACCGGTCTGGGCGATCACATCCAGCCGCGTTCGGAGGTCACCGTAACGGCCGTCGGGCCCGACGGCTCGCGCAAGACGTTCAAAGCCATCGCGCGGCTCGATTCGCCCGTGGATGTGAACTACTATCGGAATGGCGGAATCCTGCCAACCGTGCTCCGGGCCCTACTAAAGGCCTGACAGCAGAAGAGTTTAGATTCGCCGGGCCCGCAGGTCACTGGTTCAGTGCGGCGTGGCGACAAAATTGCCCGAAGCGACACGAAATCCATAGACGGGAGGGTTTTTTGACCCATGTTGTCATTTAACGGACTTTCTGTACCCCCGGAGGGCAAGGCAATCGAATACGCGGACGGGAAGTTTGTCATTCCCGATACTCCGGTTATCCCATTCATCGAGGGCGATGGCACCGGCCGAGACATCTGGAAGGCGTCAGTGCGAGTCTTTGACGCGGCCGTGCAAAAAGTCTTTCAGGGTAAGCGACGAATTGTCTGGTACGAGGTCTTCGCGGGAGAGAAGGCCTTCAAACAGTTCAACGAGTGGCTGCCCCAAGGCACGCTGGACGCAATCAAGCAGTTCCGGATTGCCATCAAGGGGCCGCTCACGACTCCAGTCGGCGGCGGCATCCGCAGCTTGAACGTGGCGCTCCGCCAACTCTTGAACCTTTACGCTTGCTGGCGGCCGGTGAAGTACATCCCGGGCGTCCCTTCGCCGGTGAAGCACCCCGAGCGCATGAACATCATCATTTTCCGCGAGAACACGGAAGACGTCTACGCCGGCATGGAATGGCCGGAAGGCTCTCCACAGGCGAAGCGCGTGATCGAGATGATTAATCAGATGTTGCGCGATGAGAATGCCAAAAAGCAGATCCGGCCCGATGCCGGTGTGGGAATCAAGCCGATCTCGATCACGGCGACAAAGCAGTTGGTGCGCCGCGCCTTGCGTTATGCCATCGATCATGGACTCAAGACCGTGACGCTGGTTCACAAAGGCAACATCATGAAGTTCACCGAGGGCGCGTTTCGCGATTGGGGTTACGCGCTCGCCAAGGAAGAATTTCGCAATCAGATTGTGACGGAGCGCGAGAGCTGGGCGATCGACAACAAAGACAAGAACCCCAACCTCTCGATCGAAGCCAACGCGGCGATGGTCGAGCCCGGCCTCGAGATGGCCAACGAGGCGTTCAAGCAGGCGGTGTACAAAGAAGTGAAGGACTGCCTCGATTCCATCTACGCGACGCACGGCCAGGGCAAGTGGAAGCAGAAGATCATGGTGAACGACCGCATCGCGGATTCGATGCTGCAGCAGATCCAGACACGCGCCGACGAATATCAGATCGTCTGCACGCCGAATCTGAACGGCGACTACCTTTCCGACGCCTGCGCGGCGCAAATCGGCGGGCTGGGCGTTGCTCCGGGCGCCAACATTGGCGATGGTTTCGGCGTCTTCGAAGCCACGCACGGCACGGCCCCCAAGTACGCGGACAAAGACGTCATCAACCCCGGCGCGGTCATCCGCTCGGGCGTGCTGATGTTCGAGTTCATGGGCTGGCAGGAAGTTGCCGACCTGATCGAGAACGCTCTGGCCGCAACTATCGCGCAGCACCGCGTCACCTACGACCTCGAGCGGCTGATGAAGATGGAAGGCATCAAGGACGTGCAAAAGCTGGGTTCCACCGCCTTCGGCAGTGCCATCATCGAGAACATGGACAAGGTGAAGGCGGCTGCGGCGTGATTGCTTTATCATCCTGAATCCCGATCCGTTGGGGACGAAGGACTCGGCAGTTGCTCCAGGGGGCGGAATGATGGGTTCGCCCCATTCTCAACTCGAATGGTGCCCCGGCACCAGGACGGTTTGCCCGAATGCGAGCCGCCTGTGCCGGGGCGTAGTTTTTCTGGCTCTGTAGCGGCGATGTCCTGATTGCTGCCGGTGTTCGTTTAACTTTTTTGGCGGTGATACCCCGCCGCTAGAGATATTCACATCGGATATTCACAGAGGGGGAATCATATGCGGAAAAAAATCACGGTGGTAGGTTCAGGGAATGTGGGCGCGACACTGGCCCATCGGCTTGCCGATCGACAACTGGGCGACATTGTTCTTATCGATATTCTTGAGGGTATTCCGCAAGGCAAAGGGCTGGACCTGCTCGAATCCGGCCCCATCGAAGGCTACGACGTCAGGATCAAGGGCACGAACGACTACGCGGACACGGCGAATTCCGACCTCGTGGTGATGACGGCGGGTTTTCCCCGCAAGCCCGGGATGAGCCGCGACGACCTGTTGAAGGCCAACTACGATGTGGTGAAGGCGACCACCGAGAAAGTCGTCAAGCACTCACCCGATTGTATTTTGATTGTGGTGACCAACCCGCTCGACGCCATGGCGCAAACGGCCTACAAAGTCAGCGGCTTTTCAAAGAACCGCGTCATCGGCATGGCGGGCGTGCTCGACACGGCGCGCTACCGGACGTTCCTCGCCGAGGCGCTCAACGTCTCGGTGCGCGACATCCAGGGACTGGTCCTCGGCGGGCACGGCGACACGATGGTGCCCGTGCCGAGCTACACCACGGTGGCGGGAATTCCGATTTCGCAGTTGATGCCGAAGGAGCAGCTCGACAAGATCATCGCGCGCACGGCGAAAGGCGGCGGGGAAATCGTCAACCTGCTCAAGACGGGGAGCGCCTTCTACGCACCGTCAGCCGCTGTGGCGGAGATGGCTGACGCTATCTTCAACGACCGCAAACGCATCCTGCCGTGCGCCGCTTACCTGGAAGGCGAGTACGGGATCAATGGACTCTTCGTTGGTGTGCCGGTGAAACTGGGCGCGAAGGGCATCGAACAAATCATCGAAATCAAGCTCACCGACGAGGAAAAGGCCGCCCTGCAAAAATCCGCCGCGGCAGTGAAAGAACTCGTCGATATCATCGGCGTGTAGGAATCCGCGCTCTCTTGCTGGTCGCCCTAAAACGCCGTGTTATCGTGGTCTATCTGGCGGTCTGCATTCCGCGGGCATGAGCTCAGCGTCCGCCTTCACGTGTTCCCGACTGAAAACCACGAGCTTGCCATCCTGGCGTTTGCGCACCACCCGCAGCAGCGAACACGCTTGATTATCCCACGTCTGCTCTTCTTCTTCGATCAGGAGGGGTCTGTTGCCAGTCACCTTGTAGGTTCGGAAGTCGTGAATGCTTCCCGCCATCCCGCCCACCGAGGTTGTCGTGATCGTCTTGTCGGCGGCATTTAGCTTGTAGGTCCCAATCTCGCTGAATTCGGGACTGAAGGCGAACCGGCCAGTCTGAGGATCGAATAGCCAGATGCAGGCATTCTCGTTGCCGGTGGCTCCCCACGCAATGAGCAGCCGCAGGTCTTTGTACCCGTCGAAGTTGAAGTCCTCTGCCCGGAACCAGTCGGCGCCCCGATAGGGCTGTTCCTCCATCTGGCATTCTGTCAGCGTCTGGACAGGGCGCGCTTCAGATCCTATGAAAGCCTCGATGTGGTCAATGGTCTTGAACTCCGGATCGGCGACTAGTTTGAATGTGTGAGGCGCGAGGCCGGCATGAATGGTGAAATGGAACACGGCTCCCTCGCTGACGTCCTCGACGACGGGGTTTGATTCTTGCGGTTTTGCTCGACGGGCGCACCACAGCAGGAGAATCGCCGGCAGCAACGCCTTCCAGGCCGTCTTTAGCCACGGTCTGTTCGCGAGAAATTCCATCGGGTCATTTTACTTCGACGATTTTCACAGCGTTCATCACGACCGGGGTTGATGGCCGGTCGCTGCGGTCGCGCGGGACGTTGGCGATTTTTTCGACCACGTCGTAGCCCTTCACAACTTCCCCGAAAATAGTGTGGTGGTTGTTGAGCCAGTCGGTCGCCGCCACAGTGATGAAGAACTGGCTGCCGTTGGTGTTGGGACCGGCATTAGCCATGGCGAGTTTTCCGGGCTTGTCGAATTTCAGATCCCTTGAGAATTCATCCTCGAACTTGTATCCCGCGTCACCCGTTCCAGTTCCGAGGGGGCATCCGCCCTGAATCATGAATTTGGGAATGACGCGGTGGAAGATGAGTCCGTTGTAGAATGGGCGCTTGGTGTTCTGGCGGGTTTTGGCATCGCGGAACTCCTTCGTCCCCTGCGCGAGTCCCACAAAATTCTCGACCGTCTTGGGCGCTTTTTCCGGGAACAGTAGACAGGTGATTTCGCCCAGGGTGGTTTCGAAGACTGCATAAACTCCGGGATTCAAATCGCTCATGGCTTCTCCTTGGCTGATGTAGCCGGCTTGGCCGATTGTTTCGGGATCGCCGTCTTTTTGGGGGTTCCCACGGCCGGCGCGGGGGTCAGGACCACTGTGGTTTTGATGCTGTCGAGCAGAGGGAATGCTTTGTCGAGGTAAGTCTTGCCCTCGTTGGTGACGCGGGTTTGTTCCGGCCCGTTGCCACTGGGCGGGCCTTCGCCGTAACCGGAGTAGAACTGCTCGACGACCTCCATGCCCTCCACGACTTTTCCGAATGGCGCAAAGCCCATGGTATCCAACCGCGTGTTGTCAGCAAGGTTGATGAAGATCTGCGTCGTGCGGGTGTTGGGGCCGGCCGTCGCGAAGGTGAGTGTGCCGCGGAGATTGCTTTGGGTCACGGGGTCATCGGGGATTTTGGCATTTGCCCAGACTCGATTGACCGCCGGGCGGGCGCTGATCCCGAACTGCGCCACAAAGCCCGGCAGGACGCGGAAGAATGCCGCGCCATCGTAGTAGTGGTTCTTGACGAGATTGTAGAATCGATCGACGCCCAGGGGCGCCCAGGCGCGAGTCACCTCGATGACGACATCGCCCTTCGTGGTGGTGAACTTGGCCTTCCAGACCGCCGGCGCTTTGGCTTTGAGCGACGCCGGATTGAGCAGGGAGGACCGCCCCACCGTCCCGGCGGATTTTGCCGGTGGCCGCCTGGCGGCGGTTTGCGCCGCAAGGGGCAAGGCGCAGAGCAGGGCTGCAGCGGCTGACAGAGCAAGTCTCTTCATTGAAACCCTCATTGGGGCTTTCTCGAATCGCCCGCAATCTTCTCGACCTGGCGCATCACGCGAATCAGGTTTCCTCCCAGGACCTTCGTCAGATCCTCTTCGCCATAGCCGCGGCGTGCAAGTTCGACGACGAGAGCGGGGAGCTTCGAGACGTCTTCCATGCCGCGCGGCGCCGCGTCAATGCCATCGAAATCCGAGCCGATCCCGACGTGGTCAATCCCCCCGACACGCACTGCGTGGTCAATGTGGTCAGCGATGCGAGTGAAGTCGGGAAGGGGAATGTTGCCCGCGTAGCGCTGGGAAATCTCGACCTCTTCGCGGTAAGTCAGTGATTTGCCTTCCTTGGCGCGTTCCGCGCGCGCCGCATCGAGCGCGGCATCAATCTGCTTGGAGACTCGCCTGCGGGCGGAAGCGTATTCCTGGTCAAGGAAGGCCGGGTAGAAGTTGATTTGCATCACTCCGCCGTTTCTCGCCAGGGCGCGGATCATATCGTCGGTCATATTGCGCGGGGCATCGCACAACGCTCGACAGGACGAGTGTGAGGCGATGATGGGGGCATTGGTGGTCGCGAGCACGTCGTAAAACGTCTTGTCGGAAACGTGGGAAATATCCACCATCATCCCCAAGCGGTTCATTTCCCTGACCACTTGGCGGCCCCGATCGTTCAATCCGTTCCAGCGCGGCTCGCCGGCGCTGGAGTCGGCCCACTCGTTGTTGGCCGTGTGGGTGAGGGTCATGTAGCGGATTCCCAGTCGGGAAAATATATTCAGCGCTCGAAGGTCGTTCTCGATGATATGCCCGCCTTCCAGACCCATGAGAATCGCGATTTTGTGCTGGTTGTGGAGGCTGGCGATTTCGTCTGCCGAACGCGCCACTCCGAGCTCGCCGGCATGTTTTGCAACCTGCTCTTGCACCGCATCGATGAGGTCGATGGCGCGATGGATGAGGTCCTTTTCCGGCCACCGCACGTCCACCCAGATAGAAAAAAAGGCGGCTCCCAGATGGCCCGCCCGCATCTTGGGAATGCTGATCATAAAGGGACTGCTGGGCTCGGCAAGGTCATACCCTTCGTCGAGGATCATCTGGGGCGTGTCCTCATGCGAGTCAATCACGATTGCGCGGTCGAGGACTTCCCGAGCCACTCGCTCGGCCTCTTCCCGAGTGCGTTCGGCGGAGTGGAGGGGCGCTCCCAGAGAGAGCAAAAGCGGGAATATCAGTGCGAGGCAGCGTCGCCGCATAGAGTATGGCCTTTCAAGAGCAGGCCAGCGATTATCCGAAGCCAAGAAAGAATTTGTCAAACTAATTCCGCCAGCGAAGGACCATCCGCTGGCGCGTGATGCCAGGAAGGCCCGGGGCGGATTGCTTGCCCGGCATCATTCCAGTATAATCCGCCTTGATTTTGGGAACAGCCAAGGGGAGGGAGCGCGGATGGCGGATGTCGATCTGAGTCTTGCAGTTGCAAAGGCTGTCGAGGAAATGCGCAAGGCGGGGGGCCAGCCTTCCGATGAGTCGTTGAACCGGTTGGCAGGCCAGATTGCCCAGCCGTTTGGCGCCAAGAAAGACGAGGTCGCGATCTTGCGGGTTTCTCCCGACATCAGGATGTTGCGGTTCCTCTATCCCCTCAAATTGACGAAGATTGGCGCCATCCCGTTGACGACTGCCCACTCACTCGCCACCAAGAACATCCGTGATAAGCGGGGAGAGATCGTCAACAATTTCTCCGTCTACAAACATCCCACCGTCTTTGAAGCCGTGGATCTCTCGGAGCAGGAAAAAGCATCTCCCATACAGAAGATCATGAGCACGGCCATGATTGCGGATGGCAATGTTGTGGGGGTCATTCAGATCAGTCGAAAAGGGCGGCCAGGTGATCCCATCGGACCCGACTTCACTCAACATGACTTGGCTGAGCTTACCGCTGTGGGAGCGATTCTCGGAAAATACCTTGCGACGCTTCCGTTCGCTGCCGGTCCCCCCGCGAAGCCCGCCGCGCCGCCGGCCAAGGCCTGATTGCCCGCTTGACAAGCACTCGCCCCTGCCACTGATGCTGCATTCGCCCCGGGGCTCCTTCAGCCTTGCGAGACCTTCCCGCGGGCGCTAATCGTAATATTCCAATCCCAAGTGGGTGATGAGTTCCTCTCCCCGCAGATGTCGCAGCGTGTTCTTCAGCTTCATGAGCTGGATGAAGAGGTCATGTTCGGGGTAGAGGTTGGGAGCGCACATCGGGCTCTTGAAGTAGAAAGAGAGCCACTCTTGGATTCCCTTGCGGGCCATCGTCGGGCAGCGCTGGGCAAGATCGAGGAACAGCACGAGGTCGAGCACGATCGGGGCCGCCAGGATCGAGTCACGGCAGAGAAAGTCCACCTTGATCTGCATCGGATAGCCGAGCCACCCGAAGATATCGAGGTTGTCCCAGCCTTCCTTGTTGTCGCCGCGAGGCGGGTAGTAGTTGATTCGCACCTTGTGGCAGAACCCCTTGTAGAGTTCCGGGTAAAGTTCCGGCTGCAAGATATACTCGAGCACGGAGAGCTTACTCTCCTCCTTGGTGCGGAATGAGCCCGGGTCGTCCAGCACTTCGCCGTCGCGATTTCCGAGGATATTAGTCGAGAACCAGCCGTGCAACCCGAGCAGGCGAGCTTTCAAGCCGGGCGCAATGATGGTCTTCATAAGCGTCTGGCCGGTTTTGAAGTCCTTGCCGCAAATGGGGAGGTGATTCTGCCGCGCGAGTTCCTGGAGCGCCGGTATATCGGTGGTGAGGTTGGGGGCGCCGTTCGCGTGGGGGACTCCCATCTTCAGCGCCGCGTACGCATAAATCATGCTGGGGGCGATATCCTTGCTGTTTGTCTTCAGTCCTTTTTCAAAGGTCGCCAGGGATTGATGGACCGGGCCAGGTTTCAAGTAGGTCTCAGTGGAGCCGCACCAGATCATGATCAGGCGGGAGGCCTGGGTAGTTTTCTGGAACCTCCGGATGTCCTCCATGACTTGCTCGGCGAGGTCCATCTTGGTCTTGCCCTTTTTCAGATTCTCCCCGTGCAGCAACTTCACAAACCGTTGCTCGAAAACCGCCGGCATCGGATAGATTTCCGAAAGGAAGTCTCGGACCTGGTCGAGCAGCGTGCGCTCCAGCACCCCCGCCTTTAGCGCCGCCTCGTAACAATTATCCTTGAAAAGGTCCCAGCCGCCGAAGACGAGGTCGTCAAGCCGGGCCAAGGGAACAAAGTCCTTGATGGCGGGCGATTGTTTGTCCGTGCGCTTGCCGAGCCGTACCGTGCCCATTTGAGTCACAGACCCAATGGGCTTCGCGAGGCGCCGGCGAATCGCTTCAACGCCTGCAATAAAAGTCGTCGCCACCGCGCCCATGCCGGGAATCAAGACTCCCAGCTTCCCCTTGGGCTCAGCAATCTGAATCGATTTCTTTGCCACCTTTGAAATCCTCCGGGTCCTCGATGTGGAATTTCGGTTCCTGCCGAACCCGGCACTATAGTTCGACCCAGCAGGCAATTGCAATCCAAATCGCAGCGGTGGCGGGTCCGAGCGGCAATCTCGCGCCCCGCGGGACGCGGCGAGATCGTGGCGGCACCGGTTTGATTGGCCAAAACCACGGCACTGGCGGTATAATCCCCGTCGCGGGCCCCCGGGACACGGCTGGCGATTCCCTTGGCTCCTCTCCTATGCTTAACCGACTGCCTCGACTGGTTGTTCGTGACGCCTCCGGCTCCGAAAGGGAAGTGGAGATTGCCAAGACTCCCTTCACGCTGGGGCGACAAAGCGACAACGATCTGGTGCTGCTTGACAATCGTATCTCCCGCCACCATGCCACGATCCTGCGAAGTGCTGAGGGGTATCAGATTGAAGATGCCGGCAGCCGCCACGGGACGCTCGTAAACGGCGAGCGCGTCACAGCGGTGGTTCTGAACAGTGGCGACCAGATCAACCTGGGCGTGGCGGACGCTTATCAGATCTTCTTTGTGACCGAACAGGCTGCGCTGCCCATGCTCTTGGCGGAAATCGGGAAGGTAGCCGAGAGCCCTGTTCCTCAATTGCAGCACCTGGGGCTGCTTCTGCAGATGGCCCAGATGCTGAACCGCGCCGCCGCGCTGGAGGAAGTCCTGACAGCGCTGGTCGACTCCGCCGTGCAACTGGCCGACGCCGAGCGCGGGCTCTTATTCCTGAGCGACGAAGGCGGAAAACTCCAGCTACGGCTGGCGCGCGGGCGGGGAGGCCTGCACCTCGCCCCCACCCTGACGGATTATTCCTGGCCGGTGGTGGAGCGCGTCGCGAAGACGCGTCGCGAGGAAGTAACGCTGGAAGAGGAAATGACCGGACGTGCCGCCAACGAAACCGGGGTCGTCCGGGGCGGGGGTCGCGGCGTGGTGGCCCTCCCTCTTCAGAAGCTTCCCATGATGGAGATCGGCGGCGACACCATCCAGCAAACCGTTCCGGAGCTTCTCGGCGTCCTCTACCTTGACAGCCGGACGCGCGCCACGGCGCTGACCGGGCTCGACCGGCAGGTTTTGCTGACCTTGGCGCTGGAAGGCGCGACGGTTATCGAGAATGCGCGCGTGTTCCGGCTGACACGCGAACAGGAACGGATGCGCCACGACCTGGCTCAGGCCCGTCACATTCAGCAGGGTTTGTTACCGCGCGAATTGCCGAAGAGCGAGTATTTCGAAATCCGCGCGCTCAGTATCCCTTCGCAGACCGTCGGAGGGGACTACTACGACGTCGTTCGGCTGCCCGAGGGGCGTTATGGCATTACCGTCGCGGACGTTTCCGGGAAAGGGCTTCCGGCGGCGGTGCTGGCGGCGACGCTGCAAGGGGCCTTCGGCGCTGTGGCGGCCGGTGATCCTGACCCCGCCGACCTCTTTCGCCGGGTCAACGATTTCCTCTGCGACCGGACGCCGCCGGAAATGTTCGCCACCATCTTCTACGGGGTTCTGGATCCGGGAGGGAGATTCGTTTTTGTCAATGCCGGCCAAGCCACGCCCCTGGTTGTGAGAAACAACGGGGATGTCAGCCGCCTCGATTCCGCCAACTATCCGTTGGGGTTTTTCAAAGGGATTAACTTCGAGGCGAGCTCGACTCAGGTCGAGCCGGGCGAGCACGTATTGATTTTTTCCGATGGCGTTACCGAAGCCATGGACTCCGATCACGAGTTGTTCGGGGAAACCCGTCTGAAAGCCGTTCTGCAAGGTTGCGCGCACCTGGGCAGTCAGAAGTTGTGCGACAAAGTTGTGGCGGCGATCAAGGAGTTTGTTGGCGGCGCACCGCAAGCCGATGATCTTACGCTCGTCGTTCTGCGCTTCGGTCCTCCCTCCGCTTAAGACCCTCCCAAAAGCGCCCGCCAATCGGATTCTCAGCCGTCGATCGCTGCGCCTCTGGCCACCACCGGGTTGTCCGCAAAGAGCTGGCGCAGCTTGTCGAGGTTCAATTCCTCAAAACTTCGAACCAGAAGATCCGCGTGGGTCTGCGCGCGCAACTCTTCGAGAGGGAATGTCGAGGCAATACCCACGCATTTCATCCCCGCCCGCTTGGCTGCCTCCACGCCGACAAACGAATCCTCAAAGGCGACGCAACGCGACGGCTGCAAGCCCAAGTGCTGAGCGGCTTTCAGATAAATCTCGGGATCGGGCTTGGGATGAGTGACCTCATCACCGGTGACAAGGTGAGCAAAGTATCGCCTGAAACCTAATGCGTCCACGATGAACTCGACGTTCTTCGACATCGCCGAGGACGCGACCGCCATGGGGATGCCGGCCGCGTGACACTCGGCAATCAAAGCTGTCAATCCCGGGAGGGGTTTGGCGTGGGGACTGAACACGCTTCGAAACCGCGCCTCCAATTCCTCGCTGAGTTGCCGCCTCTGCGGTTTGGTGAGCTTTTCTCCGAAGAAGTGCCGGAAGGCTGTGTCATTGCGAATGCCAAGGATCTGCTTCGGTAAATCCTCCGGATTGAATGGGATGTTGTGCTCTTTAAGAAGGTCCTCCCACTTCTGGAGGTGATACGGATTGCTGTCAACGAGCACGCCGTCCATGTCGAAAATCGCTGCGGCGGGCAATGAAATGGTGCCGTTCATGATTCTCCTGGGTTGCTGGGATTTTCTCCGGGCAATGGTCTGATCTGCCGTTTCTTCCACTGAGTTGCAGGGATTGTCGGGGCCTCACGAAAAGGACGGAGCCATGCCCTCAATCTTCCATTCTAGCAGAGATCAGGCCGTTAGCTAGCCAGGCAGGGGGCGCAATGAGGCGAGCAGCTTTTCGGGAGGGTACGTGTTAAGAACGTTTTTCTTTTCCATCCAGCCCCGCCGCGCCGTCATGACTCCGTAGCGCATGAAATGGAAATGGTCGGGGTGGTGGGCGTCAGTCGAAATGATGATCTTCATCCCGCGGTCGCGCGCCAGCTTTACGTGCCGATCGCAAAGGTCGAGGCGTTCGGGATTGGCGTTGAGTTCCAGGACTACGCCCTGTTCCTGCGCCGCCGTGAAGACCTTTTCGACGTCAAACTGGAAGGCCTCGCGTTTCAGGAGTTGACGCCCCGTAGGGTGCCCAAGAATCCTGACAAAGGGGTTCTTGAGGGCTTTCAGCAGCCGGGCCGTCATTTCCTCGGCTGGCTGAGTCATGCGGGAGTGGACACTGACGAGCACGATGTCGAATTGCTTGAGCAGGGCATCGGGGTAATCCAGCCTGCCATCACCAAGAATATCAACCTCCGCCCCCGCCCAGATCTCGATACCCTTCACCTTTTTCCGCGCTTCGTTGATTCGTTCGATATTCGCCACGGCGCGTTTCTCATCCAGCCCGTTGGCGATGGTGACGGCCTTGGAATGGTCCGTGATCAGGATGTACTTGTACCCCAGTTTTTTTGCCGCCTCGGCCATCTCTTCGACGCTGGTTTGTCCGTCGGAGGCCGTCGTGTGCATTTGAAGGTCGCCTTTGATGTCCTTCAATTCGACGAGGTCTGGCAACTGGCCGCCTTCCGCAGCTTCGATTTCTCCCAAATTCTCTCGCAGTTCCGATGGGATCCATTCCAAACCAAGCTTTCCGTATATCTCCTCTTCTTTCCGGCTCGCGATGTTTTTCTCGCCCTTGAAAAGGCCGTACTCGCTGAGCTTGAGACCGTGGCGCTTGGCCCGATCGCGCAGGGCAACATTGTGCTCTTTCGACCCGGTGAAGTATTGCAGCGCCGCGCCATACGATTCGCGGTCCAGGAGCCTCACGTCCACCTGCATATCGTTCCGCAATTTCACACTGACCTTGTCCTCGCCTTGAGCCAGGACTTGGGCGATTCCCGGGAACGCTGCGAAGTGCTTGGCAATTCCGGCGTGGTCCCGGCCCGTGACCAGGAGGTCCAGATCCCCCACGGTCTCACGACCGCGGCGAAGCGACCCGGCCGGGGTGACGTCATCCACGGCTTTGAGTTCTTTCAGGTAGGCGGTCAACTCCTCGGCGGTTTCGAAAGCAGTATCTAGTCGGAATCGTCCCGACGCCCGGCGGAAGACTTCGATGGCTTTCAGGATATTCTCTTCTGACTTGACGTCCATCTTCGGGAGTTCGCGCAAGCGGCCGGCCTTGGCCGCAGCCTCAAGGTCGTCAACCGACTGGATATTGAGTTCCTTGTAGAACATCCGGACTTTCTGCGGCCCCACAGTTTGCAGTTGGAGGAGGTCGAGGAGGCTTCTTGGGATCTTTTTCAGTTGGTCCTGATGGTAAGACAGTTTTCCAGTTTCGACCAATTCGGTGATTTTCTTGGCGAGGTCCTCGCCAATCCCCGGGATCTCGGTGAGCTTGCGGTTGGGGTTGCGAGCGATCTCATCCAAACGTTCCGGGTGACTCTCTATGGCGCGCCGGGCGCGGTCATACGCGGCGGCCTTGAAAGTCCACTTTGAGTCTTCCTGAAGAATTTTCAGCAGGTTGGAGATTTCTTCGAATACGGCGGCAATTTCACGGTTTTCCACGGGATCCTGCCCTGGACAAAAAGATTTGCGCACGGACTAAACGGGCTCAGCGAGCGCGACGGATTTGGCTGCGAGCCGGACCGCCTCATATCCGGACGATTCGGAGAATATCGCGCAGTTTCTAACAAATGCCACGAATTGAGTCAGATACAAGGAATCTCCAGGTGTTTCTTTTTGCCACACTCGGTGCTAGAATGGAAGCCTCACGAGGCATCTGAATGCGAGTGCCGCCCATCGGCCTCCAAGCCAAGATTATCACTTTTGCGGCCTTCCTGTGTATTACTGTTGTGGGGATATCCACGTACATCGCCAGTCTGCTGACCCGCAGCATCGTTGAAGAAGAGATCTACGTCAAAGGGCTGGCGATTGCCCGGTCGACGGCTCGGGAACTAGTCGGCCGGGAGGGTCTGGAAAGCCCCTCCACGCTCTTGCAGACACTGCGCCAGGTGGAGAAAGATTTCCCGAGTGTTCAGCGGGCCGACGTTTTCTCACATGCGCCGGAACATCGCCTGGTTTCTTCGCTGGGGTACGGTGGCGAACCCCAGGAGCTCGACAACCTCCCGGGAATTGAAGGTTATTACGAATTCGAGCGCCCGGACTCTGATACCCTCACGATTGAGACTCCCGATGGCAAATCTTGGGTCATGGCGACGACGATTCGCGATGAGGGCCGGGCGATCGGCTGCCTGAATCTTACCGTCTCCAAATCGCACACCAGCCGCCTGACACGCGAACTTGTCATGCGAAACCTGGGCCTGATGGTGGCCAGCCTGTGCCTGGTATTTGTGGTCATCCATCTTTTCTTTCTCAAGCGGGTTCGCGGCCCGATGCGGGAAATGATTCGAGTCATGGAGGGCGCGGAAAGCGGTCAGCTTAACATGCGCGCGCGAGTCTCGAGCGATGACGAAATCGGCCAGTTGGCCGAGCACCTGAACAGAATGTTGGCGCGGATTGAAAACTTCAACGCGGAACTGGGCCGCAGAGTTGAAGAAGCTACGACCGAGCTGGCCCACCGGAACGAAGAATTGGCGAAGATCAACGAGGAACTCTTCGAGACGCAGAAGATCCTGGCGCGATCGGAGCGTCTGGCCGTGGCGGGACAATTGGCAGCCAGCCTGGCCCATGAAATTGGAACCCCACTCAATTCCATATCCGGGCATGTTCAGCTTCTCGGCCGCCGCTCCCCCAATGACGAAGCCTCGAGCCGGCGGCTCCGGATCATTGAAAGGCAGATCGAGCAGATTGTGCGAACTGTCAAACAACTTCTCTCCTGGACGCATACCCTGGAATTGCATGCCGAGCCGGTGGATATTCGGCAAGTGGCGAAAGAGGCTCTGTTGCTCTCCTCGCCGGCGCTGAAGCTGCGCGGCATTCGAGTTAGAACCGAAATTCCTTCGGACCTCCCCGAAATTTATGGCGACTTCGGCTACCTTCAACAGGTGTTTTTGAACCTGATCAATAACAGTATGGACGCCATGCCGGGAGGTGGTGAGCTAAGGGTCCGCTTGCGGGCCGCACGGGATGAGCGTGGCAGTAACAACGTTGTCTTCGAAATCGAGGACACTGGACAGGGCATGACGGCGGAGACGCTGAACAGGGTATTTGAGCCCATGTTTACTACCAAGCGGATGGGGACAGGCGCCGGTTTGGGACTGGCGATCTGTGACCAGGTCGTACGCCAACACGCCGGAACAATTCAAGTGGAGAGTGAGCCCGGTCGGGGCACACGGTTCATCATCACTTTGCCGCTGGATTTCCGCGAAAAGGGCGAATCGGTCGCCGGCACGGTTTCGACGATTCATCCCGTCGCATAAGGCCCATGAGGCGCTGGCCACCACGCTGGGAAGTATTTCAAAACCATGGAAAACCAAAGTCCGGTGAACATTCTGGTGGTTGATGATGATCGCGAGACTCGTGAGCTTCTGCGCGAAGTCCTGAGCGATGAGGGCTATCACGTGATTACCGCAGCCAGTGGCGAGGAAGCGCTCGAGACGGGCAAACAGGAGTACTTCGATGTGATTATCAGCGACATGAAGCTGGGCCCCAATTTGACGGGTTTGGACGTGCTGCGGACATACAAGACCCTTCATCCCGAATCCGAGGTGATTCTGATAACGGCTTTCGGGACGATGGAGACGGCGATTGAGTCCCTCAAAGCCGGCGCCTTCGACTATCTCTCCAAGCCTTTCAAGATCGAGGAACTGCTGGTGCAGGTGGGGCGGGCGCTTGAAAACCGCGAACTCATTCGCGAGAACCGCAATCTGAAACGCCAACTCAGCACACAAGGGCAGCTCTCAAGCCTGGTCGGTCGCACGCCGGCGATGTTGGAGGTCTACAAGAAAATCGCGATGGTTTCCGATTCCCGCTCGCCTGTCTTGATTTACGGGGAGAGCGGAACGGGAAAGGAGTTGGTGGCCAAAGCCATCCATCACAACGGGCCAAGGGCGGAACGACGCTTCTATGCGGTCAATTGCGGGGCGCTGACGGAATCCTTACTGGAATCAGAACTCTTTGGTCATGTCCGCGGCTCGTTTACCGGAGCGATTGAAAACAAACGCGGTATTTTCGAAGAGGCCAGCGGGGGAACGGTCTTTCTCGACGAAGTTGCGGAAATGAGTCCGGCTCTGCAGGTCAAGCTGCTGCGGGCTTTGCAGGAGCAAGAGGTGCGGCGCGTGGGGAGCAACCAACCCATCTCGGTCGATGTGAGGGTCTTATCTGCCAGCAATCAGAATCTTGCCGAATGCGTGGAGCAAGGAAGGTTCCGACAGGACCTTTACTATCGTCTGCGCGTCATCGAGATTCAAATCCCGCCCCTTCGCGACCGGACGGAAGACATTCCACTGTTGGTGGAGCACTTTCTTAAAATGCTGGAGCAGGAACGAGGGCAGGCCTTCTCGATTTCTCCCCGAGCGCTCTCAGTTTTACTGGCGTATCGATGGCCGGGAAACGTCCGGGAGCTTGAGAATGCGCTCGAGGCGGCTGCGGCTCTCAACCGTTCCGGTGTTCTGACTCCGGAGGATTTTCAGGCCAAGGTAGCCGGCGAACAGGAGGGAAGGGGGCGGCTGGAAAGTTTCTACACGGATTTGCCTTCCTTGGACGAACTCGAGAAACGCTATCTCGCCCACGTCCTGAAGGTTACGGGCGAGAACAAGGCCCGGAGCGCGGCGATTCTGGGCATCAATCGCAAGACGCTTTATCGAATGGCGGAGCGATTCAAACTTCCGGTTTGATACCCCCGGAGAAAAGACGACTCGCTTCGAGTTCTTGGTTTATTCTAGGAAGGGTTGTTGTTCGGGGCGAGAAGCAGAATGTGAACTTAAGCCGGGCATTGGCGGGCAGCGGTCGTTAATCTCCGGATGAGCCAACTGCCTTTCCAAGCCAGCTTCGGTCCGGATTGTGGACGAATATGAAATACGGTTACATTGCCAAAGCGTTCGCCCGCCAGCTCGTTTCGGGGTTCAAGTTGCCTTACATGGTTATGTTCGAGACCACGCTGATGTGTAATATGTTCTGCGAATATTGCATTTTCGGCGAGGAAGGGAAGTTCAACGATTTGCAGACGCGGGCAACGCGGGAAAGGATCTTCAAGCGTATCGACGAGCTCTGCGAGATGGGCGTTTTTGCCTTGAGTTTCTCGGGGGGCGAACCGCTCTTGAACCCCAGTACATGCGACTATATCGCCTATGCTGCCGACAAGGGCATGTGGACTTCCATGCCTACCAACGGCCTGCTCATCAGGAAGTACGCTGACGGCGTGGCGCGACTGGATATGTTGGAGGTCTCGATTGATTCGCTGAATCCCCAGCGTTTTGCCAAACGGCGCGGATTGGATGGCCTGCCGCGAATTCTGGAGAACCTTGATTTTGTCCTTAAGAAGCGAAAGCCGTTCACGACCCAAATCAACGCTGCGGTGAATCTCGAAAACCTGGACGACTTGCCTGGGCTCGCTGAGTTCTGCCGGCAACGAGATCTGGTGTTGCATCCCGAAGCCGTCCACAACGTCATGAGGCAGGGCGAGCTCTTGCCCGACTCGGAACTGCATGGCCCTGAGATCGATCGGGTGGAACGGGCGCTGCGGGAACTTCGTGCCCGGTTCCCCAGGAATGTCAGGTTTTACACCGAGTACTACGACTTCTACCGCAATGGCGGGTTCGGCCCCAAATTCCCGTGCCGTCATCCTTCCAAACTCATTTCCATGAAGCCTGACGGTTCCATTCATCTTCCCTGCGCCTTTATCACCCTATTTCAGTCCCAGGCTCCACTTAGGGAAATCCTTGCGTCAGCGGCGGCGCGGGAGATCATTTCTCAGGAGACGACCCTCTGGGATTTTTGCCGCGGGTGTAAGATCGGGTGTCCTTACGAAGTAAGCGCCTTTACGAACAGTCCCATGCTGGCTTTTGAGTCGGGCTTGAACTTCCTTCGAATCATCTAGACTTCCGAACCACGTGTCCCTTTTCGCCACGCCAAGTTCGTATATAACGGGGTATTCGCGGGAGAGTGTGGCATTCCTACCCACATGCTGAGCAGCACTCCACAACCCTGGGTCCGGCTCGAACTGCTAACCGCTGTGTTTCCAATCTGTTATGGTAGGGATGAGGATTCGAAAAGGCGTGGAAGCGTGCGTGCCTATTATCGGTTGGGCTTAGGCTTAGGAAATGACGCATCCTTCCAAAATCCTTGTCGCCGACGACGACCCGGAAAGCCGCGAACTGCTCTGCGAAGTTCTCCAGGCGAATGGCTACGTGGTCCGAGCAGTGGCAGACGGCGTCGCGGCGCGAGAGGAACTGGGGCGCGATGCAGCGTATCTGGTAGTTATTGCTGACCTTCGGATGCCGCGCGAGAATGGCCTGGAATTACTGCGCAACGTCCGGCGGCAACAGTCCCAGCCGGCATTCATTTTGATGTCTTCCTTCATCAGCGATGCCGAGCGGCGCTTGGCCCAGGAAATGGGTGCGAGGGCGTTGCTTGAAAAGCCCTTTCGCCTCACGGATCTGCTACAGGTTGTTGACGGTGTCGCCAATCGAGGGAAGATTTCGATCGCGACGTAGAGTCAGACGCGTGCCGTGGTAGTGTCACCCAAGAATCGCAGGGAGCTGAAATGAATATCCAGGAAAAGGTGATCGAGATTATTACGAAAGAGCAGCACTTGGAGGCCGGTGTGGTCAAGCCGGAGTCGACATTTGCTGAGCTGGGGATTGATTCCCTGGACGGGGTCAATATACTGTTCGCCTTGGAGCAGGAATTCAAAATTGACATTCCCGACACGATTGCCCAGAACATGAGAAGCGTCAGCCAGGTTGTAGACGCTCTTACCCGCGTCATCGAGGGTAAGGACGTGTCTGACCTGGTTGCCATGGCGCAGGGCGAAGGCAGTGCGCCTGCAAGTTGATTTCAATTCAGTGTGGGGCATCTTGTGCGCAGGGTAGCCATAACGGGCATGGGAGTCTTTGCCTCCACGGGCAAGGACGTGGAGAGCTTTTTCACCAGCCTTGTGAACGCTCAATCAGGGGTTCGGAGGATCAGGCAGTGGGACCCCTCCAGCATGAGCGTTCAGATCGCCGCCGAAGTTCCGGACTATCAGCCTGCCGATTATTTCCCTCCCAAACGGCTTGATTTGTTGGACCGGTTCGCGCAATTCGGCTTGCTGGCGGCACACGAAGCTGTGCGGCAAAGCGGGATATCCGTTTCGGAAGAAGAGAAGCCGCGGTTCGGCGTGGTGATGGGTTCGGGTATGGGCGGAGCTGAGGCGTTTGATAACGGGTATTTCAACCTCTATGCGAAGCACGAGACTCGGCTGCATCCCTTCACCATTCCCAAGATCATGCACAATGCAGCCACTTCGCAAATTTGCATGGAATTCGGCGCTCAGGGGCCTTCGATGGCAATCGCCACCGCCTGTTCTTCGGCTGGCCACGCTATCGGCGAGGCGTTCCATCTGATCAAGTTTGGAATTGCAGACATGATGCTGGCGGGGGGAAGCGACGCGCCAATCACTTACGGTATGTTGCGCTCCTGGGAATCCGTCCGGGTGCTGGCCACGGGAAACGGCAATCCCAGTACGGCGTGCCGGCCTTTTTCGGCTGACCGCGAGGGATTTGTGCTCGGCGAAGGTGCGGGGGTCCTGGTCCTTGAGGAATGGGAACACGCCCGCAAACGCGGCGCGAAGATTCTGGCCGAATTGGCAGGATATGGAATGTCTTCGGACGCGAACCATATCACCCAGCCTTCGGTCACCGGCCCGGCGCGTGCCATCCGCATGGCTTTGGAGGAAGGAAAAACCAACCCGGAGGAAGTGGGGTACATCAACGCTCACGGGACAGGGACTCGGCTGAACGACGTCACGGAGACCCAGGTGACGAAAGAGGTCTTCCAGGATCATGCCCGCCGGTTGGCGATCAGCTCCACCAAATCGATGCATGGCCACGTGATGGGAGCCACGGGCGCTGTGGAGCTTGTGGCCACGATCATGGCGCTTGAACGTGGCGTGATCCCCCCTACGGCGAATTACACTCGACCCGATCCGGAGTGTGACTTAGACTATGTTCCCAACCAGGCGCGCGAAGCGCGTGTGAAGGTAGCGATTTCCAATTCCTTCGCGTTCGGAGGACTTAATGCGGTCCTCCTCGTTCGCCGGCCGGACTGACACGGGTTCAGCGCGGATAACTTCGGTGGATTTGTAGCTTTATCATGACGGGACGAAAAAGAATTGCCATCCTTACGCTCAGCGTGGGCTCGGGTCACGTCCGAGCCGCCGAAGTCATTCAAGCGGCTTTACTGGATGGTGGCGAGAACGTGGAGGTCCGTTCCCTCGACGCTATGGAGTTCGCGCGTCCCTGGTTCCGCAAAGTCTATGTTGATTCCTACTGGTGGATGCTCCGCAGCGCGCCGGGAATCTGGAGGCGACTTTTCGAGCGCCGCCAGAAGAAGGGCCATCGCGCGACCGCCCCGCACTGGGTCTTCCGGCGCGGTTGCGCGGAGATATTCAAACAGCTCAGGGGGTTTGCTCCCAACCTCGTCATCGCCACGGAGATTGGAGCGGCGGAGATCGCCGCGTTGGGAAAGCGCGACGGCTGGTACAACGCTCCAATCCTGGCCGTGCAGACGGATTTCCAGACGGAGCCGCCTTGGGTGCAGCCGGAGATTGATGTCTACGGCGTTGCAAGCGAGGAAGCCAAAAAGCAATTGATCGGCTGGGGGGTCTCTCCCAACCGCGTCGTGCTTTGTGGCGTCCCCATCGATCCGGCGTTTGCTCTGCTTTTTGATCGGGAAGAAATCCGCCAGGCACTGGGATTGGCTGTACGGCGTCCTGTGGTCCTGGTGATGGGCGGCGGGATGGGCCCCGTGCCCCTGGATCAAATTATTCTAAGCCTGGAACGCTGCCATCTGCCGCTCCAAGTGCTGGTGGTAAGTGGGCGCGACCGGGCCATGAAGGCGCGCTTGGAGAGCCTTCGGGGCCGTGTCGCGCTGGACCTTCAGGTTTTTGGCTGGAGCGACAACATTCCAGAATTGATGTCGGCAGCGGATCTGCTGATCAGCAAGCCGGGTGGCGTCACGGCCGCGGAGGCGCTGGCGGTTGGGGTTCCCATGCTCCTCACCCATCCGATTCCCGGGCCGGAGGAGCGGCACGTGCGCTTTCTGGAGGATTCCGGGGCGGCAGTCTGGGCAAAGACTCTGGATGAGATTCCGTACCTCACCCAACGGCTGTTGGGTAACCCGGAGAGATTGGCGGAGATGAAACGGCGCGGCCGCGAGCGGGCTCGCCCGGATGCCGCTCACGCGATCGCGCAGGTGGCCCGTGCCTTACTCGAAACATCTACACTGATCGATTTCCTGGCTCCTCCGCCGGCGCGTTCCGGTGAGTCCGCGTATCTGATGTGATCCCCGCTCGAGAATCTGATGAGGCGCTGATGCTAGGCAGGGTTCGAAATCTGGTTGAGCGTGTAGGGGTCGGCAGGTCGGTTCCGGCCCTGGCTCGCTGGGGGAAGTCAGTTCCTCGACCAGTTGTCCGCGGAATTCAGGCGGATGGATTTCGAACCATTGTTCGGTACGCGGCCCGCCATCAGAAGTTTTTCGCGCGACGTTTGCGCGAAAAAGGAATTGATCCGGCGCGCGTGCGCACACCGCAGGATTTGGGCGACATCTTCACCACGCCGGAAGACCTGCTGGCCCTTCCCGCGGAGGAATTCCTGTGTCGCCAGCCGGACGCGGTTTTCGAAACCACGGGAACTTCCGGCGCGCCCAAGCGTGTCTACTTCGGATACGACGAGTTGGAATTTGCCGGCCGTTACGAGGCGGCGGCCTTTTACGAAAATGGCATACGCCCGGGAGACCGAGTGGTATGCGCGTTCGACGCGGGATACTGGATCAGCAGTTGGGTGACCTATCTCGGGTGCCGGCAGCTGGGGGTTTTCTGTTCCGCCGTCGGGAAACCTCATCCCAAGGAAGTGTACTCGCGCCTCGGGCTCTACAAGTACAACGTCATTGTGGCCGATCCCACCTGGCTGGTCAGCCTCAGCGAGATCGCGGAAAGGGAAGGCGTCTTCCCGGTGAAGTTGATTTTCGCCGCGGGCGACCGCATGACGGATGTCTACCGCGACTATGTCCAGAACGTTTGGAAAGCGCCGGTGATCCTCGGTTATGGATCCACAGAAATGGGTGGAGGGCTTGGGATGGAGTGCCGCGAACGCGACGGCATTCACTTCGACGAATACAACTTCCTGGTGGAAATCCTGGACCCTGACGCGGAGGGCTTCGGCGAAATCGTTGTCACTACACTTTCGCGACGGACGATGCCGTTGATTCGCTATCGCGTCCGTGATGTGTCTCGAATCATGGAGGAGCCCTGCCCTTGCGGGGTAACGATCCGCCGGCTGGCAAGAATCAAGGGCCGCCGGGATGAGATGGTCGTCATGGGCGCCGGGAACATTCATCCGGAGATTTTTGAGACGATCTTGCACGGAGTCCCCGGCCTATCCGAAAGCTGGCAGGTGGTAATTCGGCAGGAAGGGACTCACGACATCATGGAATTCCGCCTGGGGCTGACCAACGGAATGGGCGCTCCAGCGATCGAAACCGCGGTGCGCGAGAATCTCAAGTCTCGCTATCCCGACCTCTGGGCGAATCATGAGTGCGGCATGTACCGACTGGCTTTCCGATTTCTTTCGCCCGGGAGCATGGAACAGGGAAGAAAGCCCCGCCGGTTGGTGGACGAGCGGAGTACCTAGGCTGTTTGGTCAGGCTGGCTTTGAGGCAGTGTTGAAACGGATGAGACCGCGAGCATGAAATCCCGAATCAAAACCGCGAGTGGGACGCCGGCGGCGATTCGCCCTGTCGTCTTTTCGGACTTTGACGGGACGATCACGAAGCTGGACGTCACGGACCAGATTCTGTCGCAACTCGCGCACCCGTCCTGGCTCGAGATCGAGCAAGAGTGGGCCTGCGGGTCGATCGGCTCGCGGGAATGCCTCGAGCGTCAGGTAGCGTTGGTGGACGCATCCGCGGAGGACCTGAATGCTTTGATCGATTCGATTCCGGTGGATCCGCGCTTCAAGGGCTTTCTGAGGCTCGCCGAACGGCACAAATTGCCCTTCTACGTTGTCAGCGATGGGTTCGATTACGTGGTTCGCCGCGTTTTGAAGCGAGCGGGAGTGAATGGGCAGCTTAAAAACGGGACGCACTTATTTGCCACAGGGTTGCAGATTGAGGGCCGGCGTCTCCAGCTCTCATTCCCTCATTCGGCGACGCCTTGCGAGCACGGTTGCGCGACCTGCAAGGTCGAGATCATCCGGCGCTTGAGCATCGGTCATAGTCCGGTTGTCTTCATCGGCGATGGCCTGTCGGACCGATTCGCAGTGGAAGCCGCGGATCTTGTCTTTGCCAAACATCAGCTGCTCGCCTATTGCCGGGATAGGGATATCGAGTGCATCCCGTTCGAAACTTTCGCGGATGTGCAGGTTTCCCTGAAGCGCTTGCTGGCGACAGGAGAGGCAGACTGAGCGAGCACAGCATTCCACCTGGCGCTCATGGAGAGTCGTTGTCCCTTCGACCTGAGGAGGCTGAACTCTTGGCTGTTTCCAATACGACGACGAGAACCGCCGAGCTTCTGGCCTTGGAGCGGAAGTACTGCTCATTTGGCGACACGGTCCATTACCTGGACCCACCCAAAGTCTTCGTGGGCTGCGAAGGATGCTATCTCTACGACGAAAACGGAGTTCCTTATCTCGATCTGCAAATGTGGTATTCCGCCGCGAGCTTCGGATACAAGAATCCCCGCCTCAACGAAGCGTTAAAGCGGCAACTCGACCGACTGCCGCAACTTGCCTGCCAGTACTTGCACGCCGAGAAAATTGAAGTCGCCGCCCGCATTGCCGAGTATTGCGAAAAGCGCTTTGGTGTGAAGGGACGTGTCCATTTCAACGTCGGCGGCTCGCAAGCCATCGAGGATTCACTCAAAATTGTGCGGAACTATACCGGAAAAAACTTGATGTTCGCATTTATGGGCGGATACCACGGAAGGACGCTGGGCGCCTCCGCGATCACCTCGAGCTACCGGTACCGTCGCCGCTACGGACACTTCGGCGACCGCGCGCAATTTGTCTTCTACCCCTACTGTTTTCGGTGCATGTACGGGCTGAAGCGCGAGACTTGCGAACTCTATTGTCACGACCAGTTTGCGAAGCTCTTCGACAGCGAGTACTTTTCAGTCTGGGATGGCAAAGCCCAGGCCTCCGAGTATGGCGCTTTCTACATCGAGCCGGTGCAGGGAACCGGGGGATACGTGATACCGCCCCCGGAATACTTCGCCCGGCTTAAGGAGACGTGTGACCAGCACAAGATCCTGATCGTTGATGACGAAATCCAGATGGGGTTCTATCGCACAGGGAAATTCTGGGCGATCGAGCATTTCGGAATCACTCCGGACATCATCGTCTTCGGCAAGTCGCTCACCAACGGACTGAATCCGCTTTCGGGAATCTGGGCGCGCGAAGAGCTCATCACGCCGGAAATTCTGCCACCCGGTTCGACGCATTCGACATTCTCCTCCAACACGCTGGGAACTGCGGTGGCGCTGGAAACCCTCAAAATGTTGGAAGAAGAAGATTACGAGAATGCAGTCAATGAAAAGGGTGCGTACCTCCTGGCCGGTTTACGGGAACTCCAGCGGCAGCACCCGACCGCGATTGGCAATGTCGACGGGCTCGGCCTGGCTCTGCGCATCGAGGTCTGCAAGGACGACGGCGTCACTCCGGACCGCGAACTGACCGACAGGATTTTCACAGAAGGATTGAAGGGGGACCTGGAATATCACGGGCGGAAATACGGGCTCGTCCTCGATGTCGGGGGTTACTACAAGAACGTCTTCACTCTCGCGCCTGCTTTCACAATCAACGGCGAGGAGATGGACCTTGCGCTCCATCTGCTTGATCAGCTCTTTCGCCGCTGCCGGCGAAACTAACACCCGCACAGCTCCCAAGCCGTTCGCATTGGCTGTATTGGTGTCGCGGCCTCACCTTCCTGCGTGGCGCGCGCTTTCTACGTAGGATTCAACAACCCCTTGGAATACCTGCTCCAGCGCGACGGAGATTTGTCCTGGCGCCCGGAATTTCCATTGGGGGCTGATCGAATCAACGGGCGCGATTTCCCTCGTCGTCGAACTGATAAACACTTCTTCTGCCGTCGCGAGATCATCAACCGTCAGTTCCTGTTCGATAATCTCGATACCCGCCTTGGGTGCGGCGTCGAGCAGCACCTCCCGCGTAATTCCGCCCAGGCAGCCGGATGAAAGGGGCGGGGTGAAGACTCGCCCACCGCGCACCAGGAAGAAATTGGCTGACGTGCATTCAGCAATCTGGCCTCGCTCGTTGATGAGCAGGGCATCATCGAACCCCGCCGCGTGCGCGCGTTCGAGGACAGCAGCGTGCGGCACCCAGGACAACATCTTGGCGCCGGCATAGTGGCCCCCGGAGAGAATTCCCATGGGCTCGATGACCAGACGGTTGGCGACGGGCCAGTGGACGAGGTCTCGGGTGAATATCAGAAGGTCCGTTGGCGGATGGCCCGCAGGCTCGGCCCACAACCCTCCGTGATTCTTGACGAAGGAGACCCGCGCCGCACCGTCAGACCGCTGATTCGCCCGTGCCAGTTCCTCGACCGCCTTGCGTACCGCTTCTACCCCGTAACCAAGATCCATTTCCATTCGTGCCGCGTCTCGCGACATGCGAGCCCAGTGGCGCTCGAATGCAAATGGAACTCCCCGGTAAAGGCGTAATGTGGTGAAGACTCCCCACCCCATGAGCAGTCCGACCTGTCCGGGCGACAAATGCGCTTCCTTCAGCAGAAGTATGCGGCCGTTGTGGTGAATGTTGGGGTCCATAGCTAGGCGTAAAACACTAAGAAAAGTGCCTCCTCATCGTGACCGGCACCGGGATTCGATCATCAGTCCAGCCCTGCATTATCCCACAGTAAACTGGTCACGCGCTGCTGTCTCGCGCCGGCGAATGGCGTAGCCTTCGCGTGCCATCCTATCGGGGTCTGGGGTGTCGGGAGCAGAACTTACCACGCCACCCGAATGGTCAAAGGATGGTGAAGCCGGATCCGAAGGTGAGTCTCGGGAGGGAGGTGAACTTCATTTCCCTTGGGCCAGAGGAAGGCGTAGCCAAGCATCGCTCCCCCGCCAAGCGGGAGCGTTGTGCCAAGCGCCGCCGCGCCAGCGAACTGGAAGTGCAGCGTCGCCGCGCCGCCAAGGCCGATCAAGCCGCCGGCAAGTCCTTTCCAGGAAAGCCCTTTCGTTCCCCTTAGATGCCCTTCAGAATCCACCTGGGCCTTTAGCGCCGAGGGGTTATCGAGCGAGGCGAGGCTGGCCAGCATGGGCTCGTCCTGGCCATCGGGCAGGGTGATCCGGTCAAACCGCAGCGCGAGTTCCGCCGGTCGGCGCATGCGCCCCGCGGCGCGAATGCGGGTGATCTCGCCTTCAATGAGGCTGCCTGCGGGAAGCACGATACGGCCGTCAATGGATACTGGCCCAATAAGGCGGGCGGTAATCGGATCGCCCACATGGCTGACCTGCGTGTGGATCCCTGATAGCAACCGAATCGCCGCTTCAGTCTGGGCGGGGATGGTGACGGTCGCCTGAGGATTGTCCTTCGTGGCATCCTGTTTGGAAGGCCCGGCGCGGTGAATCAACGCGCGCTCCGCCAGGAGGGAATCGGCAGAGTAAGCGGCCGGAGTGGCGAGGAGCGCTACGAGCGCGAAGGTCAGAACCTTTTTCATTTCTCCCTCCTCAGTTGGGCGACGTGACCGTCAGCCGCGCCGGATCCGTAAGGAGGCGTTTCAGCGCGGCGGCAGACAACACTGCCTCAGCCGTCCGGCCCTGATGATGGAGCAATTCTCCCGCTTTACATGGCGGAAATCAAGACAGCTTTCTTCTCGCTCCTCGATGACCTTGGGAGCCTCAACAGCAGCCCTACACAAAACGGCCCAACCACGGAGGTTGGGCCAGGATTGAGTTGGAGCAGTTGTTACCCGACCTTGGTGACTTTGTCGGCTTGAGGTCCCTTCTGGCCTTGGACGACCTCAAACTCGACCGTGTCGCCCTCCTGTAGGGTCTTGAAGCCTTCACCTTGAATGGCCGAGTAATGAACGAAGACATCCGCTCCGCCATCCTGGCCGATGAAGCCGTAACCCTTGGCGTTGTTAAACCACTTTACTTTCCCTTGAAGTCTTGCCACTTGCGTTCCTCCTTGATCAACTTTGAAACCATCAGGGCAGCGATTTGTTAAGAAAAGAAAATGCCGAGAACCCCGCTGGATCCCCGGCAGCTTTTCCGCTTCCGCTTTCCCGATGCGAACACCTTGCGAACTCCCGGCAAGATAAATATATGAGCGGCTTTGACTTGTCAAGAAAATATTAGTGCTCCAGGTGCGCATGTTGACGCCTGACAGAATTACCGGGCTGCAAATAGGAGGAGCCAGGAAAGGCCTGCCAGCGTTTTGGCGTCCTTGATTTTCTTCGCGCGGAGCATCCTGCGGAGTTGCGCCAGGGTAAAGTACCCAACCTCGAGGCGTTCGTCGGATTCGGGCTGAGCTTGGCCGCGTGTCAGCCCTGTGGCTTCCACTAAGAACATCCTTTCACTCAGGATGCCCGGGCTTGGGTAGAAATCAAACAGCAGCCTGAGCTGGCGCGCGTGATAGCCGGTTTCTTCGATCATCTCCCGGCGCGCCGCCTGGCGTGGGGTCTCGCCGGGTTCCAAACCGCCGGCCACCAACTCCCACAGGCTGCGCCGCGCCGCGTAGCGGTACTGGCGGACCAGGATCACCCGTCCATCGGCGAGGCGAGGCAAAACCACAACCGAACCCGGATGGCCGACGACTTCCCGCGTGGCGATTACGCCGCCCGGCTCGACGATGCGGTCAACTCGCAGCTTGACCAGCTTCCCGTCGTAGATGGTCTTGCTTTGGAGAATGCGAAGACGCGCCGCCACCCGGGATTCCCTTTCAGTCTGGAACCGACAACAACCTCTGCTCTCGTGGCCCGTGACCCTGCGTGTTTCCGCCCGGAAAGGCCTGAGCGAAGGGATGCCGCGCCACGGCCCCGTCCAGGCTCATCCTGCCAGGTCGATCTTCTCGATCAGAGTTTTTGCGTCCTTGCCCGCCTCCGTGGATTTCAGCGAATCGCGATAGTGGGTGAGTCTCTCTTTCAGCTTCGTGTAACCGTCACTCTTCGCCTTATCCGCGGCCGCCTGGTCCTTGGGTGTTGTCGGGTCCTCAGCGGCTTTGGCGAAGCATTCGGCAGCCCCTCCCACGATCCCGAGGGAAAGCGTAAGTTTGGTCAGGCAGGTCTTGCGGTGGTATGCCCGCTCAAACTCCGCCAGGCTTTCCTTCTTGACGGTGGCCTCCAGATCGCCAATGCTCTTCTTGTAGTCTTCGACCATCGCCTCTTCGTCCTGGCAGGCTTGCGCTCGGAGAGCCCGTGGCGCCAAGAGACACAGGCTCGCTGTCCCCATGACGAGGACTAACTTCGTTGTCCTGTTCATGACATCACCTCTTGAGGGTCCCGTTGCAGTACTGAGACACTGCAGATGCGGGCTCGGCAGTCCGCCTCGCAGCCCCGCGAATGGGGGAATCCTAGCACAATCGTAGTCAGTTGTCCTCGAACCTTTTGTGCCGGCCGATTGGAGCGGCTGTTATACTGTTTGTGACCCGCGGATTTCAAAGCGCAGCCTGCCCAGGAGATTTTTGACGAATGAAGATTGCGGCACTCATCGTTGACGACGAACAGCCCGCCCGCGACGAACTAGCCTTCCTGCTTAAGGATATCGCCGATATCGAGGTGGTCGGGCAGGGGAAGAACGGCGTCGAGGCTGTGAATTTGATTCGTGAATTGAGCCCCCAGATGGTTTTCCTGGACGTTCAGATGCCGGGCCTCGATGGATTCGGGGTGATCAAGAAGCTCCTGGAAAAGAAAGCCAAGCTTCCGTTCTTCGTGTTCGCGACCGCCTACGACCACTACGCCGTCCAGGCTTTTGAAGTCAACGCCCTCGACTATCTCCTCAAACCCATCGCCCGCCCGCGGCTGGAAAAGACCATCGCCAAAGTGCGGCGGAGCATCGAAAGCGCCGAGCCGACGCACGAAAAGCTGGAGCGGCTGGTGCAGTTGGTCGAGGAGCGCCCGGTCGCGCAGAAGTCCCGGCTGCTGGTGAAGACGGGCGGACGGCTGGTCCTCGTCGATTCGGATGACATCATCTACGCCAGCATCGAGGACGGCGTCATCACCATTGTGACGAGGGAACTGGAGGGGCAGTCGAATTTCCGCACGCTCGAGGAGTTGCAGGGGAACCTTGACCCCAACGCCTTCTGGCGTGTCCACCGCTCTTACCTTATCAACATCAACCGCATTCGCGAGGTCGTTCCCTGGTTCAAGAGCTCCTACCAGCTCAAGATGGACGACCGAAAGCAATCAGAAATCCCCGTCAGCCGCGCGCAGACCAAACGCCTGCGCGAATTGCTGAACTTGTAGCGCCGGGCGGAGCTTGTCCCGATGAAATCGGAGGTCGGGTATTACCCGGCGGCGAAGTATCTCCGCAACGCTTCGACCATCCCCGGTATGGTGGATTCCGTGGCCTCGACGGTCACCTCCAAGCCAAGCTTTCGCACTGTCGCGGAGGTGATGGGTCCGATGGAAGCGACAGCCGTACCGCGCAGAATCTCTTGAATCGAGCGCCCGGCGAGCAGCTTGACGAAATTCGTAGCGGTTGAGGAACTCGTGAAGGTGATCGCGTCCGGCGGGGGTGTAAGCAGGCGATCAATTTCACCGGGGGGGAATTTCGGCGCGATGGTCTCGTAAGCTTCGACGACCTCCACGCGCGCGCCGCGTTCCTCGAGCGAGCGAGGCACCAAGTCGCGCGCCACCTTGGCGCGGGGAATAAGAATTGCCTTGCCGCGCAAGTCATGGCCAGAAAGTGATTCGAGCAATCCTTCGGCGCGGTATTCCCTCGGCACAAAATCCACGCGGACGCCGGTCTTCGCGAACTCGGCCGCAGTGGCGGGGCCAATGGCGCCGATCGTCAGGCCTTTCAGGTCGCGCACGTCCTTTCCGCAAGCGCTGAGCCGGGAGAGAAAACTCCGAACGCCGTTCACCGATGTCACCAGCAAGTACTGAAAGCCCCCAAGGCGCCGGATGGCGTCGTCGAGCGGCTTCCAGGACATCGGATCGCGTATCTCGATGGTGGGGATTTCGAGCACCTCGGCCCCCAGCTCGGCGAGTGCGTCACGCAAGTTTCCGGCCTGCTCGCGGGTGCGAGTGATGACAATGCGTTTGCCAAAAAGCGGCAGGCGCTCGAACCAGTTGAGCTGATCGCGCAACTTCACAACGTCGCCCACCACAATCGCTGTCGGAGGCCGGAGACTTGCGGCCCGCTCCGCTATGTTCTCCAGCGTCCCTGTGACAACCTGCTGGGCAGGGCGCGTCCCCCAGTGGATGACCGCGACAGGAGTTGAAGGTGCGCGTCCGTGCTCGACAAGGCGTGAAGCGATGACGGAAAGATTTCTGGTACCCATGAAGAAGACCAGAGTGCCGGTGCTTGCCGTCGCGGCCTTCCAATCGATCGCCGATTCTGCCTTCGATGGATCCTCGTGGCCCGCAAGAAATGTCACTGACGATGCCAGCTCGCGGTCGGTGACCGGGATTCCCGCGTAGGCGGCGGCCGCGATGCCGGAGCTTACTCCGGGCACGACTTCGAATGGAATCCCCGCCTGAACGAGCGCCAGCGCTTCTTCTCCGCCGCGGCCGAAGACAAATGGGTCACCACCCTTAAGCCTGGCGACAGTTCCCACCTCGTGAGCCTTGGCGATGAGAAGCTGGTTGATTTCGGCTTGCGGCTTTCGCGGGCCGCCGCCGCGTTTGCCGACAAAGATTCGCTCCGCATTGGGCCGGCAGAAGCGCAGCAATTCTTCCGCGGCCAGGAAATCGTAGACCACGCAGTCGGCGCGTTCGAGAATCGCCCGCCCCTTCAGGGTGAGCAATCCCGGATCACCCGGGCCTGCGCCGATGAGATAGACCTTCCCTGGCATAGGAATTCTTCGCCTTACTCGCCCGCTCGGCGGACCGGAACACCACTACAGCTTGATCAAATCGAGCACTGCCTTCGCGCCTTGTTTCAGGAGCGCCTCACCAACCGCCACGCCCAACGCTTCGGGATTGTCCGGAGCGCCCGCCGCCTCGGCGCGGATCACGGTGCTTCCGTCGAGGCTTGCCACGACGCCGATCAATCGGTGGTGGGAGTTCTCCGCCACGGCGTGGGCGGCGATGGGCACCTGGCACCCTCCACCCAGGCGGCGGAGCATCGCTCGCTCGGCGCGCACCGCCCAGTGCGTCGGCGCGTGGTCGAGCGGCTTGAGTGCCCGTCGCACGCGCTGGTCATCGGCGCGCGCCTCGATCGCCAGCGCTCCCTGCCCCACGGCCGGGCAGATTTCGCGGGCGTCAAAGTATTGTGTGATGCGCCCACGCCAGCCCAGGCGATGGACTCCTGCGGCGGCGAGAACGATCGCCCCGCAATCTCCCCGATCGAGCTTTTTGAGCCGCGTGTCGAGGTTGCCTCGCATCGGAACGAACTCCAGGTCGGCGCGCAGGTTGCGCAATTGCGACTGGCGCCGCAGGCTGCTCGTTCCCACGCGGGTTCCGGCGGGAAGTTCGTTGAACCGCTTGCCGTCAGCGGAGATGAGAATGTCGCGGGCGTCTTCGCGCTCGGGCACGGCGGCCACAGCGAGACCCGCCGGCTGATCGGTCGGCAAATCCTTCATGCTGTGGACCGCGACGTCCACCGAGCCGTCCAGCAGCGCCTCTTCAATTTCTTTGATGAACAGGCCCTTGGTCCCTGACCCTGTCAGCGGCAAGTTCTGCATCTTGTCGCCGGTGGTCTTGATGACACGGATTTCGATTTCATGCCCAGCCGCGGCGAGCCGATCTTTCACCCAGTTCGCCTGCCAGAGAGCGAGTTGACTGCCGCGCGAGCCGATGACAATTCGCATAAAACTAGTGGCAAGTGGTTAGTGGCGAGTGGCAAGACGCAACGCCAAGGGTTCTCGAAAAGCGCGAAGTGGGTCCCACCAGGCTTGCCACTTGCCACTGACCACTTCTTTCATTCCCCAACTCCGAACATCTTCCGCACCAGTTGCACCAGCCTTCCGTGTTCAGGCTGGCCGGCGACGCTCTTGAGTTCCGTGATGGGCCCGTGCAGGATCTTGTTGACGATTCCACGCGTCAGTGCGTCGAGGGCCGCACGCTGCTCAGGGGTCAGGTTGCTCAGGCGGGCGCGATGCCGTTCCACCTCGCTCTCGCGGATGCGGTTCAATTGCTCCTCGAGCGCAACAATGGTGGGGGCCAGCTCGTGCGAGGCCAGGCGGCGCATGGTTTTCTCGACTTCCTCTCGGACGATTTCTTCCGCCCAGACCGCCTCGCGCTCGCGCTGCTTCTTATTCGCGTCCACCACCTGCTCGAGGTCGTCGATGTCGTACACGAAGGCGTTGTCAACCTGATTGACCGCCGGATCAATGTCGCGGGGCACGGCGATATCCACGAAAAACATCGGGCGGTTTTTGCGCGCCCCGAGCATCCGCTCGACCTGCGCTCTCTCCACCACAAAGTGGGGCGCGCCCGTCGAGCTGATGACGATGTCGGCTTTGGCGACGTAATCGAGGAGTTGTTCGAAATGAATCGCCGTGCCGTGAAACGCCTCGGCCAGCTCGATGGCTCGCTCGTAGGTCCGGTTGCTGACAAAGATCGTGCTGGCGCCACTCCGCAGAAGGTGCTTGGCCGCGAGCTCGCTCATCTTGCCGGCGCCGATGACGAAGATGGTCTTGCCTTCCAGGCTTCCGAAAATCTTTTTGGCCAGCTCGACAGCGGCGTATGAAACTGAAACCGCCGCGGTTCCGATGGCGGTTTCACGCCGGACCTTCTTGGCCGCGGCGAACGCCTGCGTGAGGATTTCGTTCAGAGTGCCGTTCAGCGCGCCAACTTCCCGCGCCACCGCGTAGGCGCGCTTCATTTGCCCGAGGATCTGGGGTTCCCCCACCAGCATCGAGTCAAGGCTGGACGCCACCCGAAAGAGGTGGTGCACGGCTTCCTGCTGGCGGTACCAGTAGAGATTCGGCTCGTAGGGCGCCAGATCGAAATGATGGTAATCCGCCAGGAATTCGCGCAGGACGCCCTGGGCGTCAAGCGCTTCGTCAGCGCGCGCGGCCACTTCGACCCGATTGCACGTCGAGAGGATAAACCCCTCCTCGATTCCCGCCCGGCGCATCAGTTGCGACAGGGCCGGCCCCAGGCACGATTCCTGGATGTTCATCCGCTCGCGCACTTCGACGGGCGCGCTGCGATGGTTTATGCCGACGAGCAGAAGGTTCATAGTTCATGCCGGCGCCGAGGGCAGGGAATGGGCGGCTGCCATGCCCGAAGCCAGGATCCCCTCGGCGTTTTAGCGCCTCACGGCAACGTTCCGAACTGCGGGATGTATCCGTGTTGCCCGCTCAGGAAACTTACTCCCAGAAATGTCACCATCATGGCGGCAAATCCCAGGATGGCCACGTACGCCGCGCGCCGCCCCCGCCAGGTTCCGCTCAGGCGCGTGGAAAACAGGATCAAGTAGAGCAGCCAGGTAATCAGCGACGCCAGGATTTTCGGGTCAAATTCCCACGGGCCCTTCCACGTGCGGCTGGCCCAGATGAATCCCGTCAGCATCCCCAGGCTGAGGAACGGCAAGCCGAGCATCAGCGATCGCGAGTACAACTCGTCGCAGATTTCCAGCGACGGCAGGCGATAGTAGAACGCGCGCGGGCGCTTGGATTTGAGTTCGCGCTCCTGGATGACGTACATGACGGCGGCGACAAAAGTCAGAAAGAACGCTGTGTAGCCCAGAAATATGGACGCAATATGAACCAGGAGCCATCCGCCACGGAAGGCGGGGTCGGCGAAGGGGCGATCGGGATGTAGCGCCGAAATGAGCGTGAGGACAAAAACCAGGGGCAACATGAAAAGCCCCAGCGCCGCAATTCGGTAACGCAGGTACACGAAGAAAAAAGCCAGCGTGGCAAGAAACGAGAAGAACGATAACGCGCTGCGCACGTCGCCGACCGGAAGGCGGCCGATTTCAGACGCCTCAAAGGCGAGCGCGGCGGCGTGCAGAAGCAAGCCGGCTCCCAGTGCGGCCAACACCGTCGTCGAGAGAGTCGGCCTCCGGCGCAACACCGACGGGACCGTCAGCAGGATTCCGACGAAGTAAAGCACCAGCGCCAGCCATAGAAAAACCGTAAACATAGAATCCTCGACTTACATTTCTCGCCGGAGAGAATTATAGCACCCTAACCTTGCGGCGCGCCCCGGGCGAGCCAGGGTGCGATTGCGGCGTCTGACGAGCTTGTTCATTTCGTGCAGATTCTTTCCAAGCGAGAATTGTTCCGACTTGCCGTATAATCTGTGCCTCCGGGTAGTCGGCTTTCACATTCTTGTCGGGCCGCGGCCGCGTGCGGTTTCGGGCCGAAGCCGGCGCGTGAGTCCACCGAATCCAGATTGGGAGCAACCCGCGTGGAGCCATCGAAGAAAAGGCGCAGTGACCGCATCTCCGTTCAGCTTCCCATCATCATCAGCGGCACGGATGTCATGGGCAAGGATTTCGTGGAGGCCGCGCGGACCGTTCTGATCGCCCGCTACGGCGCCAAGATTCTCTGCCAGCGAAAACTTTCGCCGCAACTCGAAATCGTGATCCACTGCCTGATGACCAGCGAAGACGCACACTGCCGGGTGGTGGGCCAGGTGCGCGAGGGCTCCGAAGGCATCTACTACGGGGTTGAAATTGCCGATCAGGACGTCGACCTGTGGGGCGTGGAGTTTCCTCCCATCGAACTCTCGGAGAGCGCCATCGGCCGCGTGCTGGTCGAGTGCGCGCCCTGCCGGCGACGCGAACTCGCCTACCTGAACGAGTTCGAGGCCGAGGTTCTGGAACGTAGCCGTTCGCTTTGGCGCTTCTGCAAGCGTTGCGGTGAGACGAGTCTGTGGAAGGAGACCTGGCTGCGGGCCGACGAGGACCTCCCGAAAGAGGAAGAAACTCAGACGCCGAAGGTCGCGTCCCCGCCCAAGCGCTCGAGCGACGACCGCAAGCATACCCGCATCGATCTTCACATGGAGGCGCTGATCCGCGATCCCCAGGGGTGGGAAGAGGTTGTGATCTCCGAAAACGTCTCGCGCGGCGGGTTACGGTTCCGCAGCAAGAAGCACTACGCCGAGGACTGGACAATCGAAGTGGCCTTGCCGTACTCGCGCAGCGGCGCCAACATCTTTTCCGCCGCCCAGATCAAGCACATCGGCAAGGGCGAGGAGGAAGGGCAGAACATCTACGGCGTCGCCTACACGCCCTGGCAAGACGCCTGGGTAGACCGGTGGGTTCCGCCGCAAAGGTGATCTTTTTGGCTCAAACATCCCATCCTTAACCCATTCTTAACCCAAGTCTCTGTAACCACTTGATATTAAAAGACCTGGTGGGTTAATGGAGTTTTTCAACAGTCCTTGTGTTTTCAACAAGATAGCGAGTTTTCTTAACCCAAGGTCATGTAACAGTCTGATTCTAAAAGACCTGATGGGTTAAGCCCCCCCTACATAGCTCTTTTCGGGCTGGGGATTCGTGGTTCGTGACTCGCGACTCGGGATTCGCGACTCGAGAACTGCCCGCTTTTCGAGTTTCGAATTTCCAGTTTCGAGTTTCCAATTTCGTCTCCGCCGAGATCTCTGGGCTATGTTCAAAAACTGTAGACTATCACACTTGGCCACATTTGTCAAGAGGAAATTTTGTCCGAACCGCCAGGAATGTAGAGGCGGCTTTACGCCGCCACTTTCATGGATCGATCTACAACTGCACACACCGCACAACACGCGGTGTATGCGCCACCCGCCGCAAGTTCACCCGCGCAACGCGAGGGCACGGTGGGGGTTGCGGACGAGGAGTGTCTGGGCATCGTCTTCGGTAGCGCCGGCTTTGCGCAGGGCGGGGAGGAACTCGGTGAAGAGCGTCTCGTAGCCGCGGAACTCGCCGCCTTCGGGTTCGCCGACGTGATACCACCCGGCGTCCTGAGAAATCAGGACATTTCGCAGGAACCCGGCGCGCTTCATGCCCAAGACCAGATCCACGTGCTGGGCAATCGACTTGGAAGAAATCCCGTCGAATTCCACCCACGCACCCTGGGCGGCAGCCTGGTGATGGATGCTTGCGTCGGACTCATTTTGGGCGTGGACCCAGATGAACGCCGACAGGTCCACGCCTTCTTCCTTGAGGACAGCGAGTTCGGCCAGGGCCGCAACGCCGTTGCCGGTGTGCGAGGCGATGGCGAGGCCGGTGCGCTTTTGAGTTCGCGCGGCGGCGCGCACCAGCTTGGCGTCAATCTGGGAGAGGGGGCCGGAATCCACGCCGATCTTGATGATGCCGGGGCGGACGTTGTCGGGAGGAATGCCGTCCTCGAATTCGCGCGACCAGCGCATGGCCAGCTCGTCCACGCTTTCCTTGTAGGCGACGGCGGGAACGTATTTGTCTTCCGCCGCGCCGTAGAAGCCTGTGTTGGTGATGATGTGCAAGCCACTCGCTTTGGAGAGGCGGCGGAGCAGGCTGACGTCGCGGCCGATGTATTCCGGAGTGCACTCGACGAGCGTCTGGCCGCCCACGGCTTTGAGCTTTTCGAGGTGTGCGAGAGCAATCTTGAAGACTTCCTCGGGATCGTAGCGTCCGGGAGCGATCTTGTCGGCGCCGATGAAATCCACCATCACGTGCTCATGCATGAGCGTCCGGCCCAGGCCGTTGGCGGGCATTTCACCGAGCACCGTCATGACGCGCGGCTGGGGTTTCTTTTGTGCGGAAACGGCGGCAGAGGCCGCCAGACCGAGCGCGGCAGTTTGGAGGAATTCGCGGCGCTTCATCGCGTATAGCTTACTCGCATGTGGATTGGGAAGGGAAAGTTTTCGCGGCCCGGGGGGGGGCTGCACTTCAAGCGGCGAGAAGTGGAGCGCTCATCAGGAATACGACATAATTGGCGGATGTTTATAACTGATATCGACCACCTGCAACTGGCGGCTCCAAAAGGGTGTGAGGCCGAGGCGCGCCGATTCTTCGGTGAGTTGCTGGGCTTGGAAGAGGTGGAGAAGCCTGAGCCCTTGCGTTCGCGCGGCGGCTGCTGGTTCAGGGTAGGGTCAAAGCAGCTCCACATCGGCGTCGAGGAACCTTTCCGACCCGCTACCAAGGCGCATCCCGCCTTCGCGGTGAGCGATATTGAGGCTATCTTCGCGACCTTGGAGGAACACGGTGTCCGCTGTGTGTGGGATGAGGCACTCGGAGGGCTTCGACGCTTCTACGCGAGCGATCCATGGGGAAATCGACTGGAGTTCACCGAACCCACATTCGTCTGATAGGAAAGACCCCAACAGGTGGTCGCACACCCACACCCGCGAATGGTAAGAAAGCTCCGTCGGACAAGTTCCGGGCGTCGCTACGCCGCGCACTCGCCGCGGCCGAGCTTGAGTGAATAGGTCTCCTGGTCGCCCCAATCGATGAAGAGGTCGGATTCGTCCACGGTGGCCTCACTGAAAGGTTCCAGCTTGGCGATGAGTGCCGCGTCGGAAGTGCGCAGCGTCCAGGCGCGGAAGGTTTCGCCCGGCTGCCGGTCCTCTCGATAGAAATCCACCAGCGCGCGCAGCGCCTGCGGAATGTGCTTGGCGGGAAGCGGCGTCACCTGACGGCCGAAGAAAACGCCATCGCCGGAGACGCTTCCTCCCAACAGCAGTTGGTAATACGGCGCCTGCTTTTCGCCCACCTTGCGGGCGTTGCCGTAGAGCCCGATGTCGGCAATATGATGCTGGCCACAGGAATTCGGGCAGCCGCTGATCTTGATGCGAATCTTCTGCAGCTCCGGATCGGTTTCGTTGGCGAATTCTTTGGCGAGCACATCCGCCAGAGTCAGCGAGCGCGTGATGCCGAGGTTGCAGGTTGTAGCGCCGGGGCAGCCGGTGACGTCGGCGATGGTGCGCGCGCCGGGCGTCGCCAAATCGATCGCCGCGAGGTCCTTGTAGATTTCTTTGGCGCGCTCGAGCGGCGCCCAGGGAATGACGAGGTCTTGGGAGATCGCGATGCGCACCGCGCTCAGCTTGTGCTTTTCGAGGAGGTCGGCGAGGCCGCGGAACTGGTTGACGATGATGTTTCCGGCGGGGAGCTTGATCCAGACGACTCCGTAGCCCGGTTGGCGCTGCGGCTGGATATTGTGGCGCGCCCAGCGCTCGTAGGCGGGCGAGGCGCCGTTGCCGGACGCCGCAGGAGGCTGGAGCTGCACGAGCGGCGGCTGGACGGGGGTGGGCTCGGTGCGGACCTCCGCCGGAGTTTGGACCGTGGCGCGCTTCTCGGCTACCAGGCTGCGAAATTCCTCGATGCCCTTGGCGCGCAGCACGAACTTCATGCGCGCCTTCAGCTTGTTCTTGTAATTGCCGTGCTCCTTGAAGACGCGCAGGATGGCTTCGATGGTGGGGATCAGCTCCTCTTCGGGAAGAAATTCCGTGAGGGTTGCCGCTTCGGTCGGCAAACTGCCCAGCCCGCCGCCCACCAGAACTTTAAAGCCGCGGTGCGCCGTGCCGTTGGAGCCGCGCACGCGCGCAATCAGGCCAACGTCGTGAATCCCCGCGGCCGCGCAATTGCCGTCGTCCTCACAGCCTGAAAAAGCGATCTTGAATTTACGCGGCAGGTCGTGGAATTCGGGATGGCGCAGGAAGAAGCGCGTCGTTGCCAGCGCGTAAGGAGTGACGTCAAAACTCTCGGTCGAGCAGACTCCGGCGAGCGGGCAGGACGTGACGTTGCGCACCGTGTTGCCGCAAGCCTCGCGTGTGGTCAGTCCCGCGGCGGCGAGCCGGCGCATGATCGCCGGGACGTTCTCCATCTTCACGAAATGGAACTGGCAATTCTCACGCGTGGTAACGTGCCCGCGGCCCGTCGAGTAAGTCTCTGCGATGTCTGCAAGCACGCGGAGCTGCTCCGGGTTAAGCACGCCCGAGGGGATTTTCACCCGCACCATCTGGAAGCCCGGCTGTCGCTGGCCGTAGATTCCATGCTTAAGGCGGAACGGGCGCAGTTGATCTTCGGTGATTTCGCCACGGCGGAGTTGCCCGATCCGGTCTTCGAAGATGCGGATTTCGTCTTCAATCGCCTCGGGCGTATGGCGGGCTTGGACTTCGGCTGTCAACATTGGCTTGCTCCTATCGTTCCGGCCTCCCGATTCCATCGGGACAAGTTCGGCCGGCGCTACGGCGTGCACATAAAACAAAAAACCCACCGCCGGATTGGCTCCGACGGTGGGTTAGGATTAGTCCGATTCGCTAAGGGTTAGGCTATTCCTCCACACGTCGGCGCCGTGTTCTGACAACAACACATGGCCATTCCGACATGGAGGCAGCTACGCATTAGCAGTCTCTAAGAATAGACGCGAAGTTGATGAATGTCAAGGGCGATTTAGGTCGTCGGCACCATTAGGTATAGCTCCAGGGCAACTGCCAGACCCAATCCCGTCAAAAATGGACCGCAGATGATCCATCTTCCCAGACTAATACCTCGCAGATAAATCATGTGGTTACTATCGACTGGCGTTTCTTCCCTTGACAAGGACTGGACTACGACAAGCCCCAGTCCCATCGTCAGGCGCTCATCTTTCAAAAGCGCTCTTTTTCCCGGAGAACCGTTGTGTTATACCTATTGCCGAAACCCCATGGCCATCGAAGTTCCGAAGATTCTCAAAGACCGATACGAGATCCGCGAGGTCCTTGGCAAGGGCGGGATGGGCGTGGTCTATAAGGCCTTCGACACGGTGGTAAAGCGCGAGGTAGCGCTGAAGACCATTCTCGACATTGCGGACCTGAAAGCCCTGGAGCTCTTCCACAAAGAATATGAGGTTCTGGCCTCGATCAGCCACCCGAACATCGTGGAGATCTTCGATCTGGGTGAGTTCGGCGAGGCGAACGAGCCGGTCCCGTATTTCGTCATGCCGCTTCTGAGCGGGATGACGCTGGACCGAATCATCAAGACCGCCAGCCATCGCCTGACGGTCGAGCGGACGATCGAGATCATCTCGCAGACTTGCCGCGGGTTGCAGGCGGCGCACGAGCGCGGACTGGTCCATCGCGATATGAAGCCCAGCAACATCCTCGTGATGGACGACGACGCGGTGAAGATTATCGACTTCGGAGTCGTTCACAAGGCGGACGCGCAATCGACGAAGGGCTTGAAGGGAACTCTGCTCTACATGCCCCCCGAGCTGATTGAGATGAAGCCGCCATCCGCCTTGTCGGATATCTTCTCGCTCGGCGTGGTGGCGTACGAGGCGCTGACGCAGCGGCGGCCCTTCGATCGCGCCAACCAGTACGAGATCATCCAGGCGGTGCGCAGCCATATTCCGCCGCCGGCTTCGGATTTCAACTCCGCGGTCAGCCAGACGGTCAGCCGGGTTATTCACAAGGCGATGGCGAAGCAGCCTTACCATCGCTTCTCGACGGCGCGGGAGTTTGCGGAGACTTTGCAGAAAGCCCTCCGGGGCGAGACGATCGAAATCTTCGAACCCGCCAAAATCCAGCCGCGCATCCAGCGGGCGACCAAGGCTTTTGAACAGGGAGACTACCAGTTCGCGGACGAGATCCTGACCGAGCTTGGCGCCGAGGGGCACATAGACCCGCAGATGTCGACTCTGCGCCGCCAACTGGACCAGGCGGTGCGGCAAAAGCGGGTCATTCAACTGCTCGAGAGCGCTCGGACACGCTTCGAGGAAAAGGAATATCCGCTGGCGTTGCAGAAGGTTGAAGAAGTCCTGCAACTGGAGCCCGACAACGCTTCGGCCCTTTCCCTGAAGAAGAACATCGAAGACGCGCGGACGGAGGAGAAGATCGAGGACTGGTTCCGCCTGGTCCACCAGCACATTGACAATCACGCCTACACCCACGCGCGGCGGGCGCTGGAGAATGTGCTGCAGCTTCGTCCTGCTGAAAGCCGTGCCCGCCAGCTTCTGGCCGAGGTCGGCCGGCTGGAATCCGAATACCTGGCATTGCGAGACGAGAAAGAGCAGCTTTATAAGGGCGCCGTGGACGCCTGGCAGAAGGGGGAAGTGAGTTCGGCGCTACTCAAGCTCGAACGCGCCCTGGAACTCGACCGCAAGGCGCCCGATACCGCCGTCCCGGAGCGCGGCGCCACCTACCAGAATTTCTACAACCAGGTTCGCTCCGAGCACGACGGCATCAACAACTCGTACGCGGAGGCGCGCAAGTGCCTGGCCGACGGGAATTTCGCGCGCGCGCTGGAAATCTGTAACGAGTACATGACGAAGTATCCCAGCCACGCGCTCTTCCAGTCCTTGAAGTTCGACGTCGAGGAGCAACAGCGCCAGGCGCTATCGCGCTACATCGCGGAGATCGACCGCCAGATCGAGGCGGAGCCCGACCTCGATAAGCGCGTGAACATTCTCAAAGAGGCCCTCAACCTCCACCCGGGCGAGCCACACTTCGAGCGTTCTCTGCGCATCATGCGCGAGAAGCGCGACCTGGTGAGCTCGATTGTCGCCAAGGCGCGGCTTTACGAAGAGCGCGGGCAGTTCAATGAAGCCCTGGGCCAGTGGGAAATCCTGCAGACGATCTACAGCCAGTACCCCGGCCTCAACTTCGAGACCGAGCGGCTGATCCAGCGCCGCGTGCAGCAGGCCCGGGAAGAGTCCAAAGCACGCGTGGTGACGCAGGTAGACCGGCAACTGCATCAGGACAATTTCGCCGCCGCTCTCGAACTACTCGAAAAGTCGAAGGCAGAGTTTCCCGACGATCCCGAGCTGGCGGAGTTGGAGAAGCAGGCCCGTCAGGGGCTGGAACGCACAGCAGAAGCATTGAAGCTTCTCGAAAAGGGACAGGACCTGGTCAAAAAGCGCCGCCTGGAGGAGGCGACGGAGATATTCCGCAAGGCGCGCGAGCTCGACGAAAGCCATTCCGCGATTCGGGCGGCGCTCGTGGACACACTGGCGGAGCGGGCGAGAGTGTCGCTCGAGAGCGACTGGAAGGCGGCCGAAGATCTCCTCGGCCAGGCGCTTGAACTGGACCCGGCGCATTCCCAGGCGAAAAGCCTGCGGACTCTCGCGCAGGACAAGAAGCGCGAGGAGTTCGTCAACCAGTGCGTTTCCCAAGCGCGGCAGTTGCAGGGGGCGGGAGACCTGGAGGGCGCCGCCAAGCAGGTCGAGCAGGGCTTGGCAACTTATCCCTATGAGCCGCGTTTCGCGCAGCTTCGCAGCACGCTGGACCGTGAGTTGAAGGAAGCCAGACGCCGCGAGTTGCGCCGGAGCGATCTCGACGAAATGGGTCGCCTGGACCGCGCGGCAGAGAAGGCCGCTGATGAAGCCGGGATCAAGTCGCTTTCGGACCAAGCCAAGTCGATTGTCGGGCGATATCCCGATGATCCCGAGTTCCGATCGGTCGCGGAAAGTATTGAGAGCCGGCTGGCCAGCGCGCAGTCGCGACTAGACCGGGAGAAAACCGGCCCGATTTTGTCACCTCCCGCGGTGCCGGCGCCCCCCGCCGAAGCCTCGGAGGTAAATGAAACGCTGATCTTCCGCGGGCCGATGATCCCGAAGGCTCCGAAGATTGAAAAGCCTCCGGGGGCCCCTCCGCCGGCCACACCTACTGAAGGGGGCGAGGTAGAAAGAACACTGATCTTCCGCGGGCAGAAGCTTACGACGCCTCCTGCCGCTCCGGCGAAGCCGCCGGAAGCTTCTCCCGCTGTGCCGCCAGGCGCGCCCGCGCCCCCGGCCGACGAGGGAGGCGGAACGCTCATTTTCCGCGGCCCCTTGATTTCCAAGACGCCCGCAGCGGAGTCGAAACCTACGGGGGCGGTGCCCGAGGCTCCTCCGACCCCGGCGCCTGCGAAAGAGGAAGTGGAAGAGACGCTGGTCTTCCGTGGACCCAAGATCTCCCAGCCGCCTGCACCCCCCCAGAAGCCGTCCGCGCCGGCAAAGGACGAAGTGGAAAGGACGCTGGTTTTTCGCGGGCCGAAGATTTCCAAGCCGCCCACGGCTCCTGAAAAACCCTCCGCGCCGCCCGTCTCGGGCAAGGCGCAACCGCCTGCGCCTTCCGAGTCGAAATCACTTCTTGAGACTGCCCCGGGAGTTGGAGGCTCGCCAGCGAGAGCAGCGGGGCCGGTAAAGCCCCCCACCCCGGCTCGCCCTGCAGCGCCGGCAGCGCCACGTCCTGCAAAGCCGGCCGGACCGCCGTCGGTGGAACCGCCTGCCGAAGCTGCCCCCTCCTTGCTGGAGAAGACGGTGGTTCGCGAGAAGGTTCCCAAGCTTCGGACCCCTCGACCCGAGCCGCCGACGGCTCCGGCCAAGGCCGAAACGGGACCTTCGTCCGAGGAAACTCCCGGCAAGCCTTCCCGACTGCCGCTGATTGGCGGGGCCGTTGCGGCCGCTCTCGTGGTTATCGTGGCGGCCGTTGTGCTGGTCCCGCGCCTAAGGAAGTCAGGGGGGCCTTCCGGGCCTACGGTGGCTCTCGACGTCCGAACGACGCCGGCGGGCGCGAGCATCCGGGTCAATGACGAAGTTAAGGGAACCGCGAACCTTCGCCTGGATCTGTCACCGGGCACCTACAAAGTGGAGGCGCTTGCCGACGGCTATGAGAACGCTACGACGACCGTGGAGGTGAAGCTTGGCACTCCGGCGTCCGTGGACCTTACCCTGAAGCCTCTGGCGAACGTCTTGCGCGTGCTGACGGATTTGGACGCGGGGAAAGTGGAGCTGGATGGCAACGCCGCGGGTGACTTGCAGTCGGGCCAGTTCATTTTCGACAAGGTCGCTCCAGGCCAGCACACGGTGAACGTCTCGGCGCGGCACGGGTCGGTTTCGTTCGCATTTGAGGCTGCCCAGGGCGCGGCCCCTCAGATAAGCGGCGCGGTGACGGCCAAAGAACTCAAAGCCGTCGTGATAACGAGCGTAGGGAATCACGCCCGTCTGTACTGCAGTTACGGCCCCGTTGCCGCGTTGGTGGACGGCAAAGCGGTGGGAGACGCAGGGCCCGGGGGATTGGACCTCACGGATCTCTCTCGCGGGTCGCACGACCTGGCGCTGGGCACCGGGAGCGATCAACGGAAGATCGTGCTCGAGGTCACCGGCGCTCCAACCTTGACCGCCTATTTGAATTCCGACCGCAATGTGGGCACCTTGGTCGTCGTAACCGGTGAGGACAACGCGCGCGTGTTGATTGACGGCAGGGAGTATCGACTTAAGACCAAGGGCGGTCAAGTGCGCATCCCCAACCTTGACATCAAGGCTTATTCGGTTCAGGTGGTGAAGGACGGGTTCCAGCCTGTGCCCCCGCAGCGGGTGGAGATTCGCAGAGGGGAAGAGACCAAACTGGAGTTCCGCTTAGCTCCGGTTCCCAGCGTGGCTTCGCTCTCGATACAAGGAGGGGCCGCGGGAACCCAGATTGTTCTGGACAGAACGGTGCTTGGCACGGTGTCACCGGACGGAACGTTCTCCGCCTCCAACATCAACCCCGGCGAGCATACGATCGAACTGCGGCGAGACCAGTACAGGCCCAAGCGTATCGCGCGGCGGTTCGGCGCCGGCGAGACCGTCCAGCTCTCCTCCGCCGACCTGGCGCTGGAAGCGGCGATGGGAGTTCTGCACCTGAGCCTCGCGCCGGCCGATAGCCAGGTGACTATCACTCGCGCCGGCGAGACTCAGGCGCGTCCGGTGACCGGGAACACACTGAATCTGCCCGAAGGCACCTACACGCTGGTTGCCAAGGCGACGAACTATGGATCACGGACCGAAACCGTCCGGCTGGCGAGCGGGGAAACCAAGAACGTTGATTTGCACCTGACCCGCGAGACCAGGACCGGGATGAGCGATTGGGAAAACCCGGATGCCTGGACGCGCGACGGGAATTGGTACGTCCGCAGGGGCGGAAACCTGGCTCTGTTCAAGGTTACTCCCACCGCCGGGCGGATTGTCTTTACAGCGGCATTGCGCAAGGGCCGCCGACTCCAGTGGGTGGTCGGCTCAACCGACGAGCGAAACTACATCCTCTTCCAGATGGACAAGAAGTTTTTCTACCGGAGCGAAGTCCGGAACGGGGCCGTGAATGAACTGCTCAAATCGCCGCTCAAGATCGAGCATAAGGGCTATGTGACCGTTCAAGTCCGGATTACGCCCACCAGCGTCTCCCACGAAGTCTACGATGGCAAAAGTTGGATTCCCCTCGATTCCTGGACGGAAGTTAACCACAATTTTGCTTCGGGAAAGTTCGGCTTCCTCGTTCCGGGAGGGGATGAAGTGGCTGTCTCCAACTTCGCATTCTACCCCTGAGGGCGCGGTCGTTAACATCCCTGTCAGCTTGTGTCCCAGCAGATTCAATTCATTGTCACCAACCGATGGGCTTGCGGTATACTGGCCGTGGGATGAGTTGGCTGGCATCATCTCTCCAGCCGAACGAGGCAGAGGTTGCTAGATTGACGGAAGGTTCGAGACTTGGAGACCCTGGATCGTCCCCCTCGCAGTGAATTCCGCAAGGCCGGCACCAGCCGAAGGTTTGACCGCGTGCTCCCGGCACCGCGCCCATGAGCAACGAGACAGTTTCACAGGCGGAACAGGTTAGGAGACGCAGCCAGCGTCTCATGCTTCGTATCCCCATTGAGGTTGCGGGGAAAGGGCCCGATGGCGTTCCGTTCAGGGAGAAGGCATACACGTTGAACGTGAACCGTCACGGCGCCGCCATCACGCTGGTAACTCCGGTCCGCGTGAATACCGTCCTCACCATCACCAATCTAACCAGCTCGATATCCGCCCCTTTTACGGTGGTCAACCGCGTCGAGAAGTCCACGACCGGAGTCCCGGAATGGGGTGTCGAGAGTCTCGGATTGGACGCGAACTTCTGGGGGATTTCTTTCCCGGACGATTCCCCGAATGCGGCGGCGGGCGAAAGCGTCGAGGTAATCCTGGAGTGCCAGCGCTGCCATTCCCGGCTTGCGGGCCGAATTCCGGCCGAACAGTTCAAGAGCCTGTCGGGGCAGCCGCTTCACAAACGGTCGTGTGCCAAGTGCGCGGGAACGACGGATTGGACCCTTAGCCTGAGCCGCAGCGATTCGCGGGAGGCAACGGTCTCGCGGCCCGGCGGTCCGCCTTCACCGGCCGCGGCAGGACTCGATCAGCGCCGCAGCAATCGCGTGAACATCAAATTGCCCGTCCGCGTCCGGTTGGAAGATGTGGGCGAAACGGAAAACATCTCCAAGACCGGAGTCTGTTTTACAACCACGCTCGAGATGATGATCGGGGACCGCGTCCGGCTGACGGTTGGGTACTCGCCCGGCAGCGACGCGAAAGAAGTGAGCGCGCGAATCGTCTGGAAAAAGCGCGCGGCAGGAGAAAAGCGGGCATTCTACGGGGCGGAACTGCTGGAAAACGATTGACCCTGATTCAGCGCTTCCGAACGGCGTCGAGTTGGGCGTCGGAATTATAGATACGCTCGACGCGTCCTTGCTCATCCACCCAAACTTCGATCTGCCGCAATTCGGTTGAGAACACCAGATGGCGCAGGTCCATCCTGCGCCCCCCGATTTCAGTCGTATCGGGGCCCGCATCCTGCACGGTCAGGCTTCCCGGCAACGCCTCCTGCGGAACAAAGGCGGGAAGTGTTTGCCTGCCGCCTCCGCTGCGGAGATATTTCTGCGCGATGAGTTGGAAGTGATGGAAGACGTTGTCGTCCAGAATTACGACGTCTTTGGGGAGTTCGAAATCCCGCGCGTCTTCTTCGCCCGTCACCGTTTTATAGCGCACCCTGGTGAGGGCATCCTTGAAGTCGATTTCGAGCTGCGAAGTTTGCGCGCCCTTTTGATTCCAGGAATACGTCAACGGTTTGAACGCGGGGTCCAGGGCCAGCTTGGAAGCGGTCCTGAATTCGACCGTCTTGCTTTCCTGAGGTACCCGCATTTGGATCTTGCCTTCGGCCTCGATGCCATTTCCTGTGCTGCGAATTTCGAATTCCTCCGTCCCGATCCGCTTGCCGGCCAGGGAAATCACAAAAACTCCGCGGTCGTTCACGTTATCCGGGGAGGGAGGATTCTGGGGGGTAAGAGGCGGGGAAGCCGCTGCGGCGAAAACTGCCACCAGGAGACTGCATAAGACAACGCGAGGTGAGGTCAGTTGGCGTCTCCCTTCAAGTCAGAAGATGTTGAGGCTGAGGATCTGTTCAACCACTTCCTCCGGCTGCCGGCCCTCCGTGGAGACCCGGAAGTTGGCGCGCTGGTAGAACGGAAGCCGCTGTTCCAGGAGTTGCGCAAAGCTCGCCGGGTCGCGGAACAGCGGCCGGTTGTTTTTCCCTTCACATCGGCGGCGCAACTCGCTCACGGGGCAATCCAGCCAGATGGTGGTTCCGCCGGTTTCACTGATGTATTCGAAATTGGGCTGCTGGACGAACGTTCCTCCGCCCAGCGCGATCACCCCGGGCTCGCTTTTCGAGGCCTCAATCAGCGCCGCGCGCTCGATCTGGCGGAAGAAAGCCTCTCCAGCGTTCTCGAACATCTCGCGGATCGTCGTCCCCTGGCCGGCCTCGATGGTGGCATCCAGGTCGATAAACGGCCAGCGCAGCTTTTCCGCCAGCAATTCACCGACCGTGGTTTTTCCCACGCCCATAAATCCCAGCAGATAGATCAGCCTTTTCCGTTGAGTCATCAGGAACGCGCGCCCGTCGCGAACGGTCTTGCCGTTTCATTATAGGGGGAGGGCGGAAATTTCCGCAACGCTATGATTGCGACGCGAGGCGCTAGGGCTGGGGTCGAACCCGAATCCGCCCGCTGAAGGAAGTCAGTTCCACCGTCGCGTTGCCGGTGTTGTGCGTCCCGAAAAGGCTGTTTGCGGAAGAGAAGGGTGTTGAGGCGTGCCGCTTGGGTGTGAGGGCAAACGTGTTTTCGAGTTTCCCTTTGACCGTCTTGGCATTCAGCTCGAAGGAGGCGGAGGAGGGACAAAGAACCTCGATATCGCCGCTGTAGGTGGAAAGGACGTACTCACCCGTGGGCATGAAATCCCCGCGATACGTGACCCTTCCGGAGTTGGTGTTGGCGCGCAGATTCTTGCTCTCGGGGTCGAGGATCTGGATATTCCCCGTAATGCTGTAAGCCTCGGTCCTGCCCGTGGGGCGCATCAGCTCGATATCTCCGCCCAGCGAGCGAACCGTGAGGTGGCTCGCGACGTCCATCGCCGTGATCTTCCCGTCAGCCGATTCGATCCAGGTGTGCAGGCCCTGAAGCTTCTCGATTTGTACTGAACCCTGGCGGTTACGGATTTCCAGGCTGGAGCCTGCCGGGACTTCCAGGGAACAATCAGCCGTTTCCTCGTTACCGGTCAGCATCGGATCCAGAACATGGGTGGCCAGCTGAAGTCTCTCGGCTCGCCCCGTTCGCGGCATGGGGTCAATATCCACTTCCACGCGCGGCGAGACCGTCACGCAAATGACGTGGACCTGGTTACGGACCCAGCCGCGGATCGTGACCTGACCGCGCAGGTTGGTCAGGCTGATCTGGGGAGATTCGGTCGTGTCGAGGGTCTTCTCCAAGCGGCCCGGCCCCGCAGCCATCGCCAGGCACGCCGGCGCCAGCAGGAAGGCGAGCCCCGCCTTCAGCGTTAATCCTTTTCCGAACCGCCCAACCTTCTGAAGCACGCGATGATTATACACGAGTGTCGTTCCTTCTCAAGTGGCTAGCGACCGCTGAATTCCAACGCCGAGGCGAGGACCTCAGCCTTTGACTGATAAGCTCGCGAGAGGTATTGCCGCGCCAGAGAGTCGTGCGGAGCTCTCTGGCAATGCCTCCGGCATTCCTCGATGCTGGCGTCCAGGGACGCCAGGCTCTTCCGGTAGGTCTCTCGCACGCCCGGCTCCAGAGAATCTTCCCGGCCGTGGTAGGCTGCCTGCATTTCCTCGATAGTCCGCGCCAGGCTGGAATCGATCTCGACCGGAAGGATTCCTGCCGTGACGACCGTCGCCTCCGAAGCCTGCGAGCCGGACAGGCCCGCATTCTGGATAACCTGGGGAGAGTTCAGGAGGGTTACAGCCAGAATCGCCAAGCCGGCCAACGCTCCTACCGGAACGGATTCGGCGAGCAACGGCAAGCGCTGGAACCAGCGGCGCCAGGCCGCAGCCTGCTCGTGCAGGATTCCTTCCTCCGCGAGCGTGGCTCGGACGTTCGCCCAAAGCCGCGCCGGCGGCTCCTGCATGGGGAGGTGGTGGCTCGCAAACCGGATCTGTTCCAGGTCGGCGAGAATGACGGCGCAAAAGGCGCACTCGCGCGCGTGTTTCAAGACCGCCGGCTTCTCTTCGCCCTCGAGATAGGCAGGAAGGTCCAGATCGAATTGGCGGCAGAGGGGCCGGTCATTCTGAAGCGGATTGTTTTCGGGACCAAACATGGTCTTTCTACCTTTCCTCTTTTACCTCCGGCAACGATTTCTCATCACCCGGAGGTCTTTTCTGGTCCCGACGCAAGAAATCACGCAGTTTCAGCCGTGCTTTGTGGAGCTGTGATTTCGAGTTGCCGATCGAACAGTCCATGATCTGGGCAATCTCGTTGTGTTCGTACCCTTCCACGTCGTGCAGGACGAAGACCGTCCGGTAGCCCTGCGGCAACGATTCGATGGCATGCGCGAGGCGAATCCGGTCGATCGAGCCCAGCAACCTTTGGTCATCGGAACCATAGTCGCGCTTGACCGGTTCTTCCTGGGAAGTGTCGACCTCGTCCAGGGAAACCTGCTGAAGGCCCTTCTTCCTCAGGTGCATCAGCACAACGTTCACGACCAGGCGGTGAAGCCAGGTGGTGAAGGCCGACTCGCCGCGGAAAGTCGCGATCTTCCGGAAGAGCTGAAGGAACGCCTCCTGGGCTAGATCTTCGGCCTCCGCCGTGTCGCCGGTCATGCGCAAACAGAGGGAATAGACGCGCCGCTTGTGAGTGTTGAAGAGCGCTTCGAACGCTGCCTCGTCTCCCTGCTGCGCCCGCGCGATCAGTTGAGTCTCGGGAACGGCCTTCGCGGCCGAAGTCTTGTCGGCGCTCAAATGAACTCAGTAGCAGCCGCACCTCGACTCGTCTGGTGAGATGCGCCGCTCAAAGTGAAAGTTGTATCCTTGCCCGAACCCGGGAACTCCAGCCGCCATCCCGCTCGGGCCTTTCTCTAACGCTTGGGACTTCCGGGGATCCGCACGACGGCTTTCCCCACACCGGCATTGCCCGCCGTATCATAGGCTCGCAGGACGAGGATGTGTTCGCCGGGCGGCAGCTTCTCCGCCTTGACCGTGAAAACTTCCCGCCGGGAATCCACCACCCCGTCGTCGGACTGAATATCGTGCCAGTCCTCCCCGTCTGTGGAGGTTTCGGCGCTCTTCAGCGGCGAAGTCTCGTCCAAGGCCTGAAACTGGATTCTGGTCTCCGAAATTACCGTTTCCTGCTTCAGAACGGTTATGCGGGGCGGGGTATTATCAATCCAGAACGGGGCGCTCTGTAATTCGGTGCTACGGGCCCGCTCCGTCGCGTTCGAGGCCGAATCCGAGGCCACGAGCCGGGCAACGTATTTGCCATCCGGGAGGCTGCTAGACTCGATCGTGAGGCTGGTCTGGCGCAGCTCATCCTTCACCAGGTGCCACTCCTGTTCGTCTGTCCCTCGGACATAGACGGCGTAGGTAAGCTGGTCACCGTTGGCATCCTCGGCTTGCCAGGAAAGGGTAGTTGGCACCTTGCCGGAAGCGCCGGATGGCGGTGGTCCAGGCGGTCCGGCCGAAACGGTGATGGTTCCGGGCGGGCTGCTGGGTCCCGGGCCGGCAGAGCCCGTGCGCTCCCCGCCGGTGCTGACATTGAGAGAGCGGATCAGCGGGGGGATGTTCTGGTTCAAGTACGAAGCAGTCACATCATGAAGCTGCGGGCTTTCGGCGGCCGTAGTGCGGAGAACGGCCTTCCACTGGAGGTAGCGCGCCGGCGGGCTCTGGATCGCGGAACCCTCGGGGCTATGATACGGCCCCGCCCAGTCGCTCCAGGTCTTGTCGGGCTTGTCGGAATTCCCGGAGCGCGTGTAGAACTCCAGGCTCGTGCCCGCAGGCGTCTCACCTCGCCAAGCCAGGACTCCCCACTGCGAAACGAACTTGGCGTCTTTGACCGGGGATTCGTAGGTCCCCTCGTGGCCCGGGGCCCCGCCAACGCGGAAGAGCTTGGCGATGTTGCTGGTGGCGACGTAGACCTCCGATCCTTGTAGAAGCAGGCGGCTGGCCATCGATTCCCGGGTCTGGGTCAGAAGCGTGACCTTGTTGCCATCGCGGGTCGGCAGGAGGTCAAAAATTCGGCCGTTCGAGTCAGTTGAGAACAGAACATGCCCCTCCCGGACCGCCAGCCCGAAGATGCTTTCGTTATTCGAGCTCCAGAGGGTTTCCACCGAGTAGTCGGGGTGGATCTGGATCAACGCGCCGCGGCCCTGAGGAAGTTGAGTCATGGCGAAAGGAGAAGCCTGAGGCGCGGGGCGATTGAAGCTTGACTGCTGAGACTGCCCGGGGGCGGGCGCCTGGCCTTCTTTGGGCTGCTTGGCAGCGTCTTCCGATGAAGTGCCCGCCGTCACGGTCACGGTGGCGGCAGGGGGCTGTCCTCCGGGCGGCGGGACGATCCCAGGGAACATGTCGGGAGTGCCCTTGCCGCCCGCACCGCCGAGCGTCGCAACGAAAATGCGACCTTGGGAATCCACTGCCAGGTCGTGAATTTCAGGGAGGTTGGACTGATAGAGGACGAAGGCCTTGCCTGCAGGGCTGATTCGGTAGACCAATCCGTTCGGCACACTTCCGGCCAGCAGGTTTCCCTCCCGGTCAAACGCCAAGCACATGATATGGGTTTGCTTGGTGTCCTCGAAAGTCTCAATCTTTCCGGCAGGATCGATCTTGAGAATCTTGCCCTGGTCGCCGGTGCCGGCGTAAAGGTTACCTTTGGGGTCGAGAAGCAGCGCCCAGATGTACTTGCTTTTCGGCTCGGCGAAGACACTCGATTTGCCGTCGGGAGTGACGCGGTAGATCTTGCCCTCGGGGGAACTTCCCACGTAGAGCGTCCCGTCGGGAGCCGTGGTCAGGGCGAAGATCTCCGGTTCACGAGCTGTGAACCACAGGGAGCCCTTACCGTCGCGCCCGACGCGGAAAACCTTGCCTTGATGTCCCGTGCCGATAAAGAGGTTCTGGTGGCGGTCCGAGGCGAGAGACAAGGCCAGCGTCTCCTCGGGATTGAAAACCGCAGTCGCCTCGGGAGCGAGGCTCACATCCCCGTCCTTGCTCACCGACACCTCGTGGAGGGTTCCCTGCAGGAACTCGTCAAAAGTCCCAATCTGCCAGAAGGCTGTATCCACCCCCCGGGCGGGGCAGGTGGCGCAGAGCAGCACGAGCGGGAGCAGCTTGAAGTGTTTCATGCATTCGCCTTTCCGAGGAGCTCGCTGGCGGGAGGCCGGGACAGGCTACCCTCTAGCCGCCGTGCTCCACGACTTTCAGCAAGAGGGTCTTCTGCCCCCGTATCGTGTAGGGGGTCGGCTTGGTTTCAAAATCGCCCACCACGGACATCCCGCTCATCGTTACGCTGCTGGCGACAGCCGGGTCGGACATAAAGGTCTGCACCAGGGACGGGGGCGGCGACGGGTACTCATCCCCCTGCAATACAAAAGACCTTTGCGGCGACATCAGGAGCGCATAGAGGCGGTTGGATTTGCGCATGCGATTGAGCGCCTCGACGAGCTGGGTCAGATCCTTGGGCGTCATGGTGAGGGGAGAGAAGCGCATCTGGAAGGCATTGAGCGCTGTCCCCCCGCCTACCATCAGCGACAGGGTTTTGTCGTTGACGCTTTCCGGAACGTCGACCGGGATCTTCTGCATTACCGCTTCGCCCGCCGGCGTCCGCAACAGGGCCGTCAGTTCGATATGGTCGCCGGGGGTAACCTCTGATTTCGAACTCCACACCTGTTCCAGCGTCGCGATTCGCCGCTCGTTTCGCGCGACGAGCGTGACGTCAATCCCCTCCAGTTGGAGTTCGGGAAAGGAGCCGTTGAGGAGAAAACTGAGCGGGCCGCCGACAATCAAACCAGCTCCTGCCGCGGCGTTCATGTCCGCGGAAACCACATCATCGATATCGATTGACTCGCCACGGCCGAGCCGGATCTTGCCTTTCACCTGCAGCGAGGATGGCCCGGTCATTCGTTCCGTGGCGGACAGCGTCGCGATGACCGAGAGATTCACCAGAAAGGGTGTCAAGTAAGGTTCCTGGATGATCTCGTAGTTATACTCCTCCGTCTTGTTGAGGGTGGATTCGAGCTTGAGGTGGACGGGTACGCCTCCCCGCTTTTCGCCGACTACCCCATAGATCGCTCCAAAGCGGTCCTGAGTAATGCTGCCCATGACTTGCCCCGGGGCATCGATTTTGAAGGAGTTTGCCAGATTGGGGATCACCGTGACCACGCTGGCGGGAGCGAAGGGAATCTTTGCCGGCCCGCTCAATAGGAAACGGTGCCCGCAGGCGTAAAGCGTGTCACCCTTCCGGTAGGTGACGGTGCAATCGGCGTTCATGTTCAAGTCGCCGCGCACCAGGAGCAGGCTGATCATCGACCCGGGAAGCAGGTCCATTTTCCCTGGGGACGGCATTTCGCCGCCGGAAAGCGCGCCACCTTGCATGGGCTCAAAACCCATTTGGCGAAAGAGCGGGGCACTGGCCTGGATGACTTCCGCGGGAAATCCCCCGAACTGCAGCGGTAAGCGCATTCCCGGCAGCCCGCTCTCGGCGCCCGACCGGGGCAAGAACTGGCTCCAATCAAAACTCTCGTCGTCCTGCTCGGAGAGCAACCGATACGCGCCCGACGATCCGGGAACCCTGGCGATCCTGACGGCCTGGCGTTGCGCAATCCTGGTGTCAGGCGGGAGGGGCGCGGGCACCACACTGAGCATGTCTTCGATGGGCGTTATCCCCGCGATGGGCTCCTTGGAGAGGGGGAAGGATAAGGCGACCGCGCCCATCAACTTGCCGTCAACATAAACGGGGCTTCCGCTCATGCCCGCGATGACGCCAGTCTTTTCCAGCGGGCCTCCGGATAGCCGCGCCAGTATCACGTCGCGCTTGGGGGCCAGAGCGTTCTTGAGAATCCCCAGCACTTCGACCTGGAATTCCTCGATTTTGTTTCCTTGGAAGATGGTTTTGCCGACGCCTCTCAGGCCGGGCTGGACTTGATCGAGAGGGAAAAGTTCTAGACCTTCCTGGCCCTGCAAGCAGGGAGCCAGCAGGACCGAAGCCAGGAGCGCCACGAACCATCGCTGAATGCGCATAGAAATCCGACCAGCCCTCGGGTGGGCAGAGATTCAGTGTAGGAGATGCGCGCGCAGGCGTCAAGCAACGCGCGGCGCGCGCGAGCGGTGGGTCGAATCCCGAGATGGCTCGTTCCGATGAAAAAGTTCCCACACGCCGCACAGAGCAGAGACGATTTGACTGACCGGCCAGTCGGTAGAGTGCCGGCCTTTTGCCGCTATCTTGCTCCATGTCTACCCAAGACGGCAGGCGCCACAACGCTCCGGCTTACATCCCGGCGACCTATTTCGGAAAGAAGCAATAGCACAACAGTGCTGGCTGATTGAACGGTGTTCCAACCGCTATACCGGCGCGCGAAGCGAAGTGCTATCATAAGCGAAGAGAGTACAGGCGTTGGCTCGTGAGCGGAAGGGGAAATGAGCAGAGGGGTGAAATCGGCGAAAGGCACGCACCGTCGGCGTCAGAGTCCGCCCGCGGTGGCTGCGCCGGCGATGGAGAGAGCCAAGCTCTCGCTGCGTTTTCTCGATACGATTCCCAGCACCTTTGACGCGCTGGAAGATGTGGTGGAAAGACTGATAGCTCTGGCGCGCGAAATGAAGTGCGACAGCGGCGAGTTGGAGCACGTCGAGCTCGCTCTGCGCGAGGCGCTGGCCAACGCCATCATCCACGGCAACAAGCAGGACCCCGAAAAGAACGTTGTCGTGCGTTGCTTCTGCCAGAAAGATCGCGGCATGTTGCTGGTGATCGACGACGAAGGCCCCGGTTTCAATCCCGAAAAAGTTCCCGATCCCACGAAGGCCGAATGCCTGCTCGAAACGCACGGGCGCGGCCTGTTTCTGATGAAGAGACTGATGGACCACGTCCGCATCTCCCGTTCCGGCCGGCGTGTGACGCTGCTGAAGCGTCTCGCTCCGGAATAATCCCGCTCGGAGCGGGTTCGGGCGGCTGCTGCCCCGAATGCTGACGTCGAGCCATGCAGGTGGTGGCGATGTCCCCGCGCGCCGCGAACCTCGGCCAGGCCTTTCGCTCTTTCGCTCGCCGGCTCTTCGGCAATGGCCGATCCCGCCGCTGGGTGGAGCGCGACCCTCGCCATGCCATGCGCGCGCCCGTCCTCTACCGCCAGCAGGGCGGACTTTTCTGGTACAACGGCGTACTGGAAGATTTCAGTTTGACCGGTGTGCGCTTCCGCGGGGAGAAATACATCCCCCTGCAGTCTCCCCTCGAGATGACTTTTGAGGCTCCCCTCAGTACGGGCGACCAGGTCAAAGCAAGCTTCTTCTGCTGGGCAACAACCGTCCGCGCGGTGCTCCCCTCGTTGAATGATTCCCAGTTCGGGATCGGCGCCCGGATCTTGCGCTATCGAAGCCAGACTTCCACGGCCGGGGATTTCCGGCAAATCATCGGGGAAGTCCGCGGGCCCTACAGGACGCGCGACGACAAAGCGCGCCGGGCCAAGCCCGCGAACTGAGCCCGGGATGCCCCTCTGCTTTCCGACCGGTGAAACAGGGGAGCCCCGGTCTCCTGTCGTTCACCTAGTGTCCGTTGCCGTTGGCCGCCAGCTTCTGCAGGACGGCCATAAAAATCTCGCGGTCGCGCGGATCAACCTTCGCAAGCAGCCTCGTGAGCTTGAGAAACAGCCTCGCCTCGGCGCCCTCGATACCCGGCGTCATGGCCAGTTCCCCCAAAGAGTTCCGAGACCCTTCCGGAATGGGGGGAGGTTCATCTCCCTCATAGAATAGCCGGTATAAAGGCACTCTTAAGGCTGCCGCGAATCTCTCCAGCATCCCCAGCGAGGGTGCAATGTGGCCATGTTCCACGCGAGAGACATAACAGCTGATTATTCCCGTCGCCTTCTCGATGTCCCCTTGAGACATGGCTCGCTCTTTTCGGAGCTGGCGCAGACGTTCTCCAATATTCTTCATGCTTTCCTTTCCGATTTCCTCATGGATTCCCTGAGGTATCTCTCAGAACTAACGGTATTGCAGCACGACAGTGACGGCGGTGAGGGCCCGGCGGAAACGAATATCACATGAGCACGAGGATGTTGGCGGATCGAATTAACCGGGCCTTCACTGTGGACATGCTTCGATACGTAAGTTTCCGGTACCCGATCGCTCGGCACAATCGGCGCGACTCTGATTTTGATGTGGGAATCCCGGCTTTCAGAGGGTCGGAGTTCGTCCTACATTCGCGGAGTCGATTGGCGCGCGGCCAACTGACGCGACAGGCTCTTGTCGCTTGCGAGCTGAGTTGCGGCCTGAACCGCCGGCAAAGGCTCTGACCCTGAATTGGCCAAAAGCGGCGGGACTCAATCGCCCAACCTCGTCTCGGTACCGGTCGTGATGCTCATGTCGCGCCGGGTCGAGCGTGTGGGCGCCGATGCTGAGGAGGCGTTCCGAATGGCGGCAGACATAGCCGCAATCACGCACGGTCATCCGGCTGGCTATCTGGCGGCGGGCCCTTTTGCCGTTCTAATCGCGCTCCTGATTTGGGGCAGGACAGTCCCTGAAGCGCTCGCCGCCCGAGGCATTCCCTCCTGCAAAAATGTCACGCAGGCCAGCAAATGTAAGGCCAGGCTTGAGCTGGTATAATTTCGCACAGCTCCGGGAGCAATGCGGCAATCCCTCATATGCTGGGGGCTCCAGGATAGGAAAGGTCATTGCGGCATGGGTAAGCCAGAAAGCACCAGGACGGACGCGTATGCGAGTCGCCTTCTTTGGGGGCTGCTAATCGTCGTGCCGTTCGCGACTGCCCAGACAACCGCCCCTGAACAACTCTACAAAGAAGCGGAAGCGGCCTATCAACGCGGCGACCTGCGACGAGCGATTGCGCTTTACGAAGAACTCGTCAAGCTACAGCCCGATTCGGTTCCACTGCGGACGGACTTTGGGGTCGCGCTGGCGCGGGCGGGCCGCTACGGCGAAGCTGTTACTCAGTACCGTGAAGCACTCAAGCGCGACCCGGCGAATGCGACCGTGCGGCTAAACTTGGCCTTGGCCTGGTACAAGCAGGCGGCCTTCGTGAAGGCGGCGGCCGAACTCGAAGGCTTTCGCAAGCAGCAACCCGACAACAAGCAATCGCTCCATCTTCTCGCCGACTGCTATCTGCGCCTGGGACGGAACCGCGACGCGGTGACGCTCCTCGAGCCGGCTTACAAGGCTGACCCGGATGATCGTGCCGTGGCCTATGCGCTCGGGATAGCGCTCATCCGTAACGGGCAGGTGCAAAAAGGCGAAGCGGTCATTGACCACATTCTGAAACACGGCGACACGGCCGAGGCGAAATTCCTGATGGGGGCTGCCCAGTATGCTGCGGGAGATTTTCGCGCGGCCGTCGCGACCCTGCGTGCAGCCGTGGATTTGGAGCCGCAACTACCTGGCGTTTGGACCGTGTACGCGCGGGCTCTGCTGGATAGCGGCGACAACGAAGGGGCGAAGGCCGCCTTCAAACGAGCGCTCGCGAATGACCCGAATGACTTCGAGGCCAATCTGTATCTGGGAGGCGTCCTCCGAACTGGCGGCAAGTATTCGGAAGCCGGGCCTTACGTGGGCCGGGCGGCGCAGCTTCGCCCGGATTCGCCCGAGGCACGTTTTCAAGTCGGCGCGCTGGATCTCGCCCTGGGGCATCTGGAAGAAGCCAGGAAGGAGCTCGAACGAGTGGCGCGAGAATGGCCCGATTTCCAGGAGGTCCACGTGCAACTTGCGGTGCTTTACGCGCGCCTGAACCGCATGGAGGACAGTCGCCGCGAACGTGAACTCGTGGTCAAACTCAACGAAAAGGCTCGCAACCCCCAGGCGCCGCCTCCCTAGCATTCAACGAGGCTCCTGGACGCGTAAGACCTGGTCGGCAGGCACGTCTTTGAGCATCTGGGTAGTCCCCGACGGCCAGCGGATTTCAATTTCTTCCACCGACTTCGCCATGCCCAACCCGAAGTGAACCGGACCGGCGCTGGAGGAGGCGTAGCCGGAGGCGGTCGTCACGTGATTGAATTGCGTTTGCCCTCCCGACGAGAGCCGGATTCGCGCCCCGATGGCGTCGCGGTTGCTCCGGGTGCCTTCCAAAGTGACCTCTAGCCAGTGATGCCCGGAGGGACTGTCGTTCATCCAGATCTCCGCGGGCGCGCTGAGCGCCGTCACCACAACGTCGAGCTTTCCGTCATGATTCAAATCGCCAGTTGCTGCACCGCGATGGCGCCGGGGGGGCCGCGCAGTAAAGCCGGCTTCTTCGGTCAGCGCCGACCAGCGCCCATGGCCTGTATTGCGGAAGACCGCGTTGGGCTGATCGATTTGGGCGCGTCCGGCCATGGCGGGTGATTGCACGTCGCCCCGGCTGACGAAGAGATCCTTCCAGCCATCGTTGTCAAAATCGCCCAGGTTCGGGCTATACCCGGACATGGGATTGCAGAGCCAGGTCATTCCACTTTCGCCCGTGACTTCGGTAAAGCCTCTTTTGCCGGAGTTCTCGTAAAGCGGGAAGGTCTCATTGGCCAGTGCGACGATGGCGATGTCAGGCCACCCATCGTTGTTGATATCGCGAAAATCCACGCCCATGTTCGAGATCAGATTGCCATGCTCAGGCAACGCGACACCCGCCTCAAACGCCACCTCCTCAAACCGGGCGTTTCCCTGGTTGTGAAACAGGAAGTTAAAAAGCTTGTCATTCGAAACAAGAATATCCGGCAGGCCGTCTGCGTCATAATCGGCGACGCCCACGCCCATGCCTTTGCCGGCGTGCGCACGGATGCCGGACTCCGCCGAGACGTCCGCAAAAGTCCCATCTCCTTTGTTCAGGAAGAGTTGGTTGGGAAGCTCCTTGTAGAACTTGGGGTGGCAGTATTCCGGTTTGCCGTCGAATCTGCAGTCCGGCTCCTTCTTCACGTCCCAGCTCAGGTAATTCACCACGAAGAGGTCCAGACGTCCGTCGTTGTTGACATCCACCCAGGCGCCGCCCACCGACCAAAAAGGGCCGTACTCCTTATCAGGGCGGGCCAGCCCGGCCTTTTCGGTGACGTCCGTAAACGTCCCGTGGCCGTTGTTGTGGTAAAGAGTATTCCGATACACGCCCCCAACGAATATGTCTTCGTTTCCGTCGTTGTCGTAGTCGCCGACGGCCACCCCGGTGTCGTACCCGGTTCCAGCCAGCCCGGCCTTCTCGGTCACGTCGGTAAAGGTCCCGTCGCCATGGTTACGGAAGAGCCGGTTCCAGTATTTCGCCGAGGTTTTTTGAAGGCTGACGATATCCGCGCCGTTGGTGAAGAAAATATCCAGGCTGCCGTCCCGGTCGTAATCAAAGACCGCGACACCGCCGGCCATGGTTTCCGGGGCGTGTCGCTGCGGGGTCTCGCAACTATCGAGTGAAAACGCGATGGGCTGGAAAGCAAAGTGAATCGGCGCGAGATTCGGCTGCGCGCCCACCGGGAGCATCGAAAAGAGTGCCGCCGCGCCTGCTGCCCACAGCAAGGCGCAACCAATCTTGGTGACGTAGGGTCTGCTGCTCACACAATCCTCGGCCAAAGCGGCGGTTATGGCTGGGTCCCCGGCTGGATGAGTTTCTCGATAGCAGCCTTTTCCTGGCGGGCGCTCTCACTCTGGCCGGCGGACGTGTAGGCGCGAAAGAGTGCCCAACGAATTCCTACTATTTCCGGCGCCAGGTCCCGTGCCGTTTCCAACTCGCGAATCCCTCCGGAAAGGTCCCCCTTGGCGACCCGCGCGTCTCCCGCGGCCATGTGCGCGGTGGCATTCTTCGGTTCGAGATTCACGGCCTCCTGGGCAAACGCCAGGCCCTGGTCGACCTTCCCCTGCCTGACGTACTCTGCCGCCAGCCGGATTCTGGCCGGCACGTGAAACGGTGAGATTTCCAGCTCGCGCTGGATTTCCCTCACGCCCTCCTCGGGGCGGATATTCAGGAGAAAAGCGCCGAGCAAGAAATGCACTCCTGGCTCATTCGGCGCGCTCGCCGCCATAGAGCGAAAGAGCTTCTCGGCCTCGTCATGGCGCTGATTGTTCTCGGCGAGTGCCCCTTCGCCGGCCAAGCGGACCAACTCTTTGCGGTCGGACGGTATTTCCCCGGGCAGCAGCGGCAGCCGTAGCGCTGCCAGGCCGGCGGGCTCCACCAAAAAAGATTCCACCTGTCCGGAGCGCGCCATTTCGAACAGGAGGCGCAAGCTCTCGTCGTACATTTCGAATCGGGTCAGCAACACCGCGGCATAATAGAAGAGCGAGCGCTCGAGCCCTTTACTGCCGCCAACGCCCAAAGTCATGCCTTGGCGAAGGTGATCCAGGGCGCGCGCGTACTCGCGAGTCTGGAACTCGCACAGGCCGAGCAAGGCCCATCCCGGCCCGGCTTTCGGCTGTTGCCCGACATAGCGGCGCAGCAGGTCGCGCGCTTCGGCGTATCGCGCCTTGTCGTATTCGAGCGTAGACAGATACCACAGCCCCTCCTCCCATTCCGGCTTCAGAGCCAAAGCCTGTTGATAGAGGAGGATCGCCTCAGCGTCGCGGTTCGCCTGGCGCGCCTGCTCCGCCGCTCGCGATAATTGTTCGAATCTCGCAGCTTTGGGCGGAGTGGGTCGGGCTTGTGGCCGTGCCTTGGCAGCTTGAGGCGGCGGGAGGACGGCCAGGGCTACAATGAGAACTGCGGCGCAGCTCATTGGGGCTTCTCCGGTTGTGTGCGCAGCATCTCCTCGAACTCCTCCGGCGAAATTAGAACCTCGGGCTTGTTTTTCAGAGAAGCAAAAACCGCGAATTCGCGCTGTGCCTCCTGGTTGCGGCCCAACTTTCTATATGCCGTAGCAAGCTGGAATCGAACCGCGGCGCTGTCGGGGGCAAGCTGGCTGGCGGTTTCGAGTTCCCGGGCACTTTCCGGGAGACGCTCCTGGGCGAGCAAGGTCCGGCCAAGGAGCAAATGCGCCATGGGATCCTTCGAGTCCGTTTGCAGGGCGTGCCGGGCGAAAGATTCCGCCTCGCCAAACTGGCGGTCCTCCATCGACAGTCGCGCGAGCTCGACCAGGGCCGGGGCGTGTTGGGGGGATTTCCTCAGTTCCTGCTCGAATTCCTCCTTCGCTGCATCGCGCTTCTTCTGAAAAACCAACAAAGTGCCCCGGAAGAAGTGCACGTTGGGTTCCTGGCCGTAATGAAACAACAATCGGCGCGCGTAATCATCGGAGCGGTCAAAGGCCTGCGGTCGCAGGGATGCGTAAAACGCCGCCTCGCCCGCCAGCCAGACGCTCTCGCGTTTCTCGGGCGGATAATCCTCGGGAAGGGTCGCCATGCGCAAGGAGGCCAAACCCATGGCCTCGGCCAGCGCCGGACTGTGCCCCCGCCTCTGCGCCTTGGCGGAGAGCAGATAGAGCGCTTGAACAAACCGTCCTTCCCGCGTCAGGAGCAGCGCCCAGTGAAAACCCGCTACGTCGATTAGCGCGTCGGTGCCCGGCGACCCTTGCCGCGCCCACTGTTGAAAGTGCTCGAGCGCGCGGGAATAATCGCGCGTCTCGTACTCGCAAAGGGCGAGGAACGCGTAGGCTGGCCCCGGCTTCGGATCCATCGTCACGAACCGCCGCAGTGCTGACTGGGCTTCGGGAAACCGATCCTGTTCGTAGTAGAGGCTGCCCAGCCACCACCAGCCCTCGCTCCACGACGGACGCAGGCGCACACTCTCACGGTAGAGCCGAATCGCTTCGGCAATTTGCTCGGCAGAGCGCGCTGCCTCGGCCTGGCGGCGAACCCGATCGAAGTCTGCTTGGGGAGCAGCGGCGATCCCGGAAAGCGCGGCGGCAAGGAAAAGCAGAACCAAAGGAACCGAACGCATACAGCGCAATAATACAAGGGGTGGCCCGCCGGGGCCACCCCCTGGTTTAGCATAGGTACAACTCGAGTTGTTCAGAACGAGTACTTCACACCAAATTCCATGATCCGGCGCCCGTATTTGTATTGTGCAACGCCGAAATTGGGATTGGTGACTTGTCCGTCCGCACCGAAATGCAGGATCAGGTTGTTGTCATTTTGGGTGAAGGACCACAAGCTATGGTTCATGAAGTTGAACGCTGCGAATCGAACTTGCAGATTCTGGCGCTCGGAGATCCTGAAGTTCTTCATCAATGACAGGTCGCTGTTCCAGAACATGGGACCGGACAGATACGGCATTCCGCCTGTGCCCAGCGTGCCGTCAGTGGGTGAGGGCTTGAAGCAGGCAGGAGTGATGTACTGGTGCGGCTTCAAGCCTATGGCCGGGTTGCAGACCACGAGGGGCTGAAGCGTCACGTCGGGCGTCCCCAGGGTGTGGATGTTGTCGTAGAAGATGGTGTTTCCGTCGGCGTCCGTACCGTTATCTCGCCCGTAGTTGAGGTTCCATGACTGGGCGGTGAGGTTCGCCCCACTCTCAATGGTTGTAATCCCGGAAATCTGCCAACCGTTGACCACGCCCCGTACGATGGGGTGACCCCGCCTCGTGCTGGGAAGGCTAAAGACGTAGACGAGGTTCATGACATGGGCGCGATTGTTGGGCAGAACGCCGCGATAGTACTGTGCACCGTAGCCGGGGAGGGCACCGGTCAAGCCGCCATTGTTGATCGTGGGTCCGGCGCCCAAGGCTTTGGACCAAGTGTAGTTGGCTTGCATATTGAGGAAGCCCACGTTACGAAGCAAGCTCACCTGGAGGGAGTCGAAACGGCTCGATCCTGCCGTCAGGCTCATCGCCATGTTCTGGTAATTAAGATAGGGACGGTGAACCTGCTGGCAACCGCTCGTCGTGATGTCGCAGGTAGCATCGAACAGTCCACCGAGCGGGACCGCGTTGATATTGGGATTGGCCTGCATGAAATCTGTATGGTTGCCAACGTAGGAAAGTTCCAGCAGGAACTTGCCGGGCAGCCTCTGGTCGATCGAGAAAACGTAGGTGGTCACCAGCGGCTGTTCGTCATCGGTCGGATCAACTACGGCGATGCCCTTCAGGCCGGGTCCCAGCCCGGAGCCAAAAACGGGTGCGGCCAGGGCATGGTCGTCGATGCCTTCCCACGTCGGGCACAATGGGTCGTTTTGGCCACAAGACCAAGACACGGAACCCATGGCCGTATTGGTGGGTGCGGTGTAATTGTTACTTTGAACCGAATCGTAAAACCGGTATTTCCCCCAACCGCCGCGAAGGACGGTATTGCCCGTTCCAAACACATCCCAGGCGGCGCCAATGCGCGGCGAGAAGAACAGGAACCGACTGTCGCTGCCCGAGAGGGGAACGCTGGAGTCCAACTTATTCCAGAAGACCCCCGTGTTGTTGTCCAGATCCGCAGGATCATTGCTGTAGCGGCTGCGATCAAAGATGGCCAACCCGAAGCCCGTCGCATCATAAGGCTTCGCGTAGTGCTCGAACCGCAAGCCGTATTGCAACGTCAACCGGCGGGTCACCTTCCAGTCGTCCTGGACGTACCAGGAGGCCACGTTCTGGGCGATCTGGGAAGGAGGCGGAAGGGCCTGCTCCAGGAAGCTTCCCATGCCAATGCCCATGAGCATGTCGGCATAATTGTTGCCTGAAATGGCGCTCCACTGGTTGTAATACAGGACCCCCATGTACTGTCCCCAGTTATCTTGCTTGTTATAAACGTGCTCGAAGTAGAAGCCGTACTTGGTGGTGTGTGTCCCGATAACCTTGGTGAGGTTCTGCGCGACACTGGGGATGCCTTTGTAGCAGATCATCGTGGGGTGATAGGTGGCACCCAGATTCGCTCCACCAAAATTGGGGATCGTATTGCTCCAGCTCGTAATGTCCGGCACCGCGGGATTGCCGTAAATCCCATGCAGGGAGAACCCCGGGAGGGACGAACGGAGGACCTTGGTCGGATCCTCTGGAGCGTTCGGGAAGTTGATTTTGGTGTACCCGAATCGAGTCTCACTGGTCATGGTCGGAGAGAACACGTGCACGAGGCTGAGCGAGGTAAAGTCCGACCCGTTGGCTCCGATGATGTTGGTTGGTGAAGGAACCACCCAGTCCGAGGCCGTGGAGGCCCATAGGCCTAGCGGCTGGTTCTGCGTCTCGCGCTGGCGGCTCCAGGTGGCATACACCTTGGTGTTGTCACTGATGTTCCAATCCACTCGGATCATGTTCTGATAGGAGTTTTGGGGCACCGAGAAGGTTTGGATGTAGTTGTAGCCGTTGTGGGCCTCTGGATTGGAGATGTTCGGCGCAGGCATATACGCCTTCAACAAGGCCTGCGCGCTGGGGCTGATGCACTCGGGAGACAAAATCCCACTCGTGATGGTGCATCCGGCTGCCGCCCTTTGGTCGAAACCCAGGGAGCTCCCTGCAGAGGGTTGTGTGGGGACCACGCCCAAGGTGGGCCGTCCAACCGTGCTCCCGTAATTGGACAGCGCGCTGAAGTCGCCGTCAAGCATCTCGGGAGTCATGATGAAGGCACGAGCCACACCGCCATCGAGCGTCTGATGGTAATTCTCGTAGCCCTCGAAGAAGAAGAGCTTCTGCCGGCTCCTGTTGAAGCCTGTTCCAGGAATGACTACCGGGCCCCCGATGTTGCCGCCCGGATAGTAATAAGAGCTCTTGGGTTTTGGCGCTCCAACCATATTGTTGAACGCGTCATTAGCATTCCACTTGGAGTTGCGACCGTACATGTACGCCGAGCCGTGGAACGTATTGCCCCCTGCCTTGGTCACGGTGTTGACGATGACCGGCCCTTTAGCGTTTTCGGCTGTGAAATTGGCCGTGGTCACTTTGACTTCCGAGATCATGTCAGGGTTCGGATTGACGGGAGTGGCGGCCCCCGAAGCGCCTGGATCAAAGACGTGCTGTCCGTCCTGCGTGATATCGACCGATTGGCCGTTGATGGTGACGGAACTGAGCCCGCCCGTGTTGCCGGCAATTGAGCTGTTGTTGATGCCGATGGTCTCGCCGCCGTAGGAGGGCCGGTTGACGCCGCCGTTGGCTTGCATGACCGCGCCGGGGAGCAGCTTGACGAACTCGGTGGCATTCCGGCTGATTAGCGACAGGTCTTCCAGATCTCGGGCGGAAATCAAGGCGGCCTTTTCGCCCGTGTCTTTAAGCGCCACGCCTGTCACGGTCTCGGTAACCTGGATAGTCGTGGTACTTACCGCCACGGTCAGGTAGATGGTCATGGTCCGGCTGTCGCCACCGTTGAGGACGATGCCGGTGCCCTTCCAGTGTCTGAACCCTTGCATCACCACCTCGACCTGGTAAGTGCCAGCAGGGAGAGATGAGGCGTTGAAGAACCCCTCGGCGTTCGTGGCAAGCTTGCGAGCCACCCCGGAGTTGGCGTTGGTGACGGTGACGTCTGCTCCAGGCACGACGGCGCCGCTGCTGTCACTCACTGTTCCGGTCAGGGTTGCAAAGAGGGACTGTGCTGCCGCTGGCGGCCCGCAGAGCAAGCACGTCAGCGTTGCACCAAGGAATAAGGCCAGTAATGCAGATTTGAAACGTATCCTCACGTGCGTATACCTCCCTTCGTATATCCCGGAGACCCAACCCACACCCGGAGGCCGGAGCGTGCCTGCAAATACACTCCACCTCAGGCCTGGAGTCTGGCTTCGTGCCCCGCTCGATACAAGGCTACAGGCGTTACGTAACGGTTACGGACCGGCAAACTCCCTTGCGGCAGGCCAATTCCACCACCCGGACACTCTGTCCCAGCGGTTATTTGTCAATTGTTACACCTCCAACCCGGTGCTACACTCCGCATGGCGAGGATGTATGGGAATGGCAACTCCGCTGCCGTACGCGCGAGAGAAAGCGGAACTCGACCGCGTCCTGGGCTCGGAAGTTTTCGCGAAATCTCCTACCTCTTCCAAGTTGCTCCAATTCATCTGCAAGAAGTTTTTTGAGGACAAGGCGCCTGACCTGAAGGAATACACCATCGGCGTGGAAGCGCTGGGGCGCGCGTCAGGCTTCGATCCCACCACGAGTTCGATCGTACGAGTCGAGATCCACAGGGTCCGGGAAAAGCTGAAGAAGTACTACGAAGGGGAAGGCGCCGATCACCCCATCCGAATCTATTTGCAGGCGGGGAACTACTCTCCCCAATTCCTACCGCGCGGGGAACCCGCAAATGGCAGCGTCGCGGGGCCAGAGGCGTGGCGTCCAGGCGAAGCAGCAGGAATCCCATCTGAAACGCTCACAGTCGAAGCGGAGAACCCGTCACAGGCTGCTTTGGGTGAAGCGGCTCGCATGGACGCGCCCGAGCAAACGCCAACCGCTCGGAAGCCTTTGGGGAGAATTCTGGCGCTGGGTGTCGCTGGAATTGCGGTTGTCCTCGGCCTGACCCTGTGGACAATCTGGAAGGGGAGGACTTCGGCATCCGCGTCTTTGGCGCCGGCAAGTCGGCACGTTACGCTCCCCCCGCCGCTACAGACGGAAAGTGAGGTGCGGATCCTTGCCGGGTACTCCCGGGATCGTTACATTGATCGTGCCGGACGGACCTGGCGGACCGATCGGTACTTCAATGGCGGCACGGTTTTGGAGGGCCCGCGGGATTTCATCCCGCGCACATCCGATCCGATGGTCTTCCGAAGCGCGCGGACGGGAGATTTTTCCTACGATATCCCACTCAAGCCGGGAGTCTACGAACTCCATCTCTTCTTTGCCGAGCCGAAGTTTGGCCCCGCGACTTACGCCGGTGGGGGTGAAAGCAGCCGCATCTTTTCTGTGGAAGCCAATGGCCAGCCGATCCTAACCGACTGCGACGTTGTCAGCCAGGCCGGCGGCTCCAGCATCGCGCTCCAACGCACGTTCAAAGATGTTACGCCGGCGGCAGATGGTTACTTGCACTTGAAATTCCTGAGGTATGAGGATCAGCCGCTGGTGAACGCTCTGGAAATCCTGCCCGTCACGCCCGGCAAGATGCGCCCGGTACGAATCGTGGCGCAGGACACTTCGTTTACCGACAGCGCCGGGAGGATCTGGAGTCCCGACACCTACTTCAGCGGAGGCCGATTGACCCGCCGTAAAGGGTCGGTCGCCGACACCGAGGAGCACGACCTCTATGGCGGCGAACGGTATGGAAGGTTCGACTATTCCGTCCCGGTTGCCGCTGGCAGGTACAGCCTCACGCTCTACTTTTCTGAGACCTACTTCGGGACCGCGAATTCGGGGTTTGGTGGTGTTGGGAGCCGTGTGTTCGATGTGTACTGCAACGGAGTGCATCTGTTGAAAAACTTCGACATCTTCAAGGAAGCCGGCGGCGCCAGCCGCGCGTTGACAAGATCTTTCCATGGGCTGGAGCCCAACGCCGCCGGACAGCTCCTGGTTTCTTTCGTCCCGGTCAGGAATTACGCCTGCCTCAACGCCCTCGAGGTGGTCGACGAGTCTGAGTAGGGCGGCACTCGCACCGAGAGGCGGTCCGAATTCCCACGATCCGTACGTTCTTCCCGCGGCCGAAGTTGTCGGACCGACCACGGACACTTTGCCGAGCGTCTGGCGTTACTCGCCAAATCATCCAGCGCGCCCAGGCCAGCCCGCCGCTCCCTTCGTAGATGCCCCAGCCGGAATCTACGAGCACCCGCTGGTCGAGCCGCAATTCATGCAGCGGTAGCAGCTTCCGTTAC
>JBHGBD010000017.1:0-99145 GCA_041946825.1 Terriglobia bacterium
AGAGTGCTATCCTCACACGGTAGAAGTCACAGGTTCGAATCCTGTACCGCCCACCATTTCCGCGTTTGTCCAGCCCGCCCGCTCATTCTATCGGAAAAGTCCCGTTCCTGACCACGGATTTTCCCGCGGCTGCAAGGAGACTCCTTCGGCGAATTGCTTCGGGAACCATCCAGAGCGGCGAGCAACGGTCAGCGCGAACCGATGTGCAACGTATGGCGGCCTGAGCCCAGAACCAGTGGATCTCCGCCGGGAGAAGGTTCTTGAACTTGCCCGTCGAGCGTCACCTCGACATCATGAGAACGGAGCGGGAGGAAATCGGTCGGGAAGGCTCCGACTTCGGCGGGGCCGGTCAGCTTTCCTTCGCGGGCGAGCGAGGATTCGAATTCGTCGGCCTCCTGCTTCGAGCGCGTGGCCTGGTTGTAATAGAGGTCGAAGAAATAGGAATAGTTTGAATATTGCGAATACCAGGAATTGATACCGTTGAAGTAGGGATCCCCCAAGGTGAATATCGGGAGACTGTACGATTGGGCCAGATTACGCGCGTGAGCGCAGCCCCCGTCTCGTATTGATCCCATGCGGCAGGCACTTTGGATTCCAGACGCGTGAGCATGGCTATTGTGAACAGCGGGACTGCCCGCCGCGGGGCGGGCGGGTTCCTGCCCTTGCCCCCATATTTGAATGCTGAAAAGAACGAGCGCCGCCGAAAGGATGCGAGTCATCATTGTGAATTCCCTTGTTAACCTGGCATCCTAGAACGCTTCGCGGTGATTCGCAAGCGCCTCGCTGCATTCGCCGGCTGGCAGACGCGACCCGGCGCGCGTGTGTTAGTATGAAGGGCCTTAGCTGAGTCTGTGGAGTCTCTCGCCCGAGGTCAGAGTGCTCAAAACCGGAATTATCGGCCTTAACCAAGTTGGAAAGACGACGCTTTTTCGCATTTTGACGCATTCTCACGGCACCGGCCTGGGGTCGGCGAAACCCGAAACTCACGTGGGCGTTGTGCCTGTCCCCGACGCGCGTCTCGCCCGCCTGGCGGAAATGTATCAGCCCAAAAAGACCATTTATGCCAGTGTCGAATACGTGGACACGCCGGGGAGCGTGATTGAGCTGGCGCGCAGCGGCTTGCAGGCGGCGAACCTCAAGGAAATGGATGCCCTGGCGCATGTCGTGCGCGCGTTCGAAGACGAGGCAATTCCGCCCCCGGAAGGCGGGATCGATCCGCGTCGCGATATCGAATCGGTTGAGCTGGAATTGATCCTCTCCGATTTGGCTATTGTTGAGAAGCGCCTTGAAAGACTGGAGAAGGATCTCAAGAAACAGAAGAACCCGGCACTCGAGAAGGAATTTCACGCCCTTCAGGCCTGCAAGACGGCGCTGGAAAAACAGATGCCCTTACGCGAATTGCGCCTCGCCCCGGACGAGGAACGCGCGATTCGGGGTTTCACCTTTCTGACGATCAAGCCCATGCTCTACGTACTGAACCTGGGCGAGAAGGACGCGTCGCGAGCCGACGTCGCCGAGCAGTTCGCGGCCGAGGCGGGCCTGAAGCAGCGGCCCCGCACTGAGGTGACGGCAATTTGCGGAAAAGTTGAAGTGGAGTTGGCGGAGCTGAGCGATTCCGATGCTGCCGAGTTCATGGCCAGTTACGGCCTGCGCGAGTCGGCCATCGCCCGCCTGATTCGTTCCAGCTACCACCTTCTGGGACTGATTTCTTTTTTCACTGTCGGGGAAGACGAGTGCCGCGCCTGGACGATTCGCGCCGGAACGACAGCCTTGGAGGCCGCGGGAGAAATTCACTCTGACCTGCAGAAAGGTTTCATTCGTGCCGAGGTTGTAAAGTACGAGGACCTGGTGGCGGCAGGCGGCATGGCCGAGGCGCGTAACCACGGCACGCTGAAACTCGAAGGGAAAGAATACGTTGTGCAAGACGGTGAGATCGTGCACATCCGGCATTCGGGGTAGAGGAACACTGACAGGCGATGAGTGGCGCGTGACAAGCACAATGGAAGCCGATAATCAAAAGTCGAAGGTCGAAAGCCGACCGCCTTGGAAGCGTTTCGTTCCTCACTTTCGACTTTTGACTTTCAACTTTCGACTTCCTTCTCGTCACTCGTCACTTGTCACTCGTCACTTGTCACTCTCATGAACGTCCTTGGGATCAGCCTCGCGCTCGGAATCATCGCGGGTCTCGCCAACCTGTTTGGCGGGGCCATCGTCACGGCGCGGCCGTGGAGCCGGACGTTTCTTACCTACTTCATCGCCCTGGGTTCCGGGTTCATGCTGGCCACCGCGATCACCGAAATGGTGCCCGAGAGCCTGCACTTGGCGCCCGCCGAGGCTCCGATCCTGATCCTGCTGGGTTATTTCATTGTGCATTTTTTCGAGCATTCCTGGCCTGCGCACTTCCATTTCGGCGAGGAAACGCATGCCGACGAATTTCTGAATTCCTCCGTGGCGTACACGGCGTTGGGCGGTTTGACCGCTCATACGTTCTTTGACGGCGTCGCGCTGGCCAGCGGATTTATGATTTCCAACTGGCTCGGCATGGTGATCTTCGGCGCCGTCATCCTGCACAATATTCCTGAGGGTTTTACGATCGCTTCCGTCATGTCGGCGGCGCGCAAAAGTCGCAGCGCCGGGCTTTGGGCCGCCGCGGCTTTGGGCGCTTCCAGAATCCTGGGAATTCTGGCCATGGCGCTGGCGCAGAGCTTCGTCAGTTACGGCCTGGCGCTTTCGGCAGGAGTCACTCTCTACGTCGCCGCGTCGGACCTGATACCCGAGGTGAACAAGAGTCCCGGGCCGAGAATCGCGCTCACCGTGGCAGCCGGTGTGGCACTCGTGATCTTTTTGCGTTGGGCGTTCTTTGGATACCTTTCGCCGTGAAGCGGAAAAGGCAAGTCAAAGGTCGAAAAGTCGAAAGTTGAAGAGTTCAAAAGGCAGAAGGAGAGACCTCCGCGGAGGCGCTTGGCGAAAAGCTGGCGAAAATCAGTAACCAACAACTGGCAACTGGCGACTGGCAACTGTTCTTAATGTATTCACAAAAGGTCCTCGACCACTTTCACAACCCCCGCAACGTCGGCGAGATCGCAAGTCCCACCGCTTCCGTCGAAGCGACCAACCCCGCTTGCGGCGACGTGCTGAAACTGTCCGTGGCGGTTCAGGGCGGCGCGATCGTTGAGGCCCGGTTTAAAGCCGCGGGCTGTGTTCCGGCGATTGCCTGCGCCTCCTGGCTGACGGAATGGCTTGTGGGCAAACCGCTCTCTGGGCTCGCCACCCTCACCGCGGACCAGATTGAACTCGCACTCGATGGATTGCCTCTCGCATCCAAGCATGCAGCAGTTCTCGCCGTAGAAACCCTGCGTCAATTAATCGTTAAAGCGTAGCGGCCAGTCTACCTCGCCATGTCGCGGCTACGTTGTGGCTGCCTTGAGTTCCTGGGCGCAGTGCGGGCAATACTTGTCATCCGGGCGCACATCGCGTTTGCACTGCGGGCAGGCGGGGCGAAGGTTGTGCTTGCAGGCCGGGCAGAAGTTGAAGCGGGAACTGACGGTTGCCCCACACTGAGGGCAGTTGAACGGCAGAGGCTCGCGTACCAGGAAGTAAGCCACCACCCCCATCAAATAAGGCACAAAGACCGCAACGAGCGTCCACAGCGTGGAGTGCATTCCGCGGCGCCTGGCGTCGGCGTTCACATAGCCGAACAAGAGCACCAGCGTCATAAGCAACAGCCCACCGCCCAGTCCCATCGCCACGAGCACGGCGAGGGGCGAGGGATCGCGATCCGTGTAATGAATCGCTACCGGTAGGGCCTGGAACGCCAGGAAAGCTACCACCGCCAGGCCAAGCACCCACCCGCGAATGATGCGGATCTCATCGGCCAGGCGGAATCTCTCATGCGCCCCGCGCCAGCGAATGGCCTGAACCACCTCGTCGAATTTCTGCTTCACATCGTTCATACGCGTTCCTCGCTTTCTCCGGGCCCCCAACCCGGCCGTGCATTGTGCCCAGCCGCGCTCAACGGCGCAGACTCTCCTGGATTCCGTTCTCCTTCGCAGCCCGCGCCCGGAGGCCGGCCAGCACCGCCGCGGCCGCCGCTGCCGGCATGACCCACCACAAAACAAAAGCTGTTTGCCAAGCGAGATCCGGCAAGGCCATGTGGCGGCCAATCCACTGGAATCCCCACCATACCAAGGGGGCGCTCAGCACCCCCATGACCCACGACAGGACGCACGCAATCCACAAGCCTTGCATCCGGGATTCCTGCTCGCGCAGTTCCCGAGCGCGGAGACGAACCCGCGCCCGCGCGGCGGCGACGACGGCAGGGTCAAGTTCCACCGGCATCCAGCGCAGCGACTCCAGCGTTCGCCCTACGGATTCCGCGTAGGCGCTGCAACCGGCGCAGGCATCGAGGTGGCTTTCTAGCCACTCCTGATCCGCCGCAGAAAGCCCTTCCACCGCGCGAGCATCCACCAACTGCAAAGCGCGTTCGTGGTGTTCTCGATTCATGGCTGTCCCCCTGCCAGGGTTTGCCGCATCGCCTCCAGGCCGCGATAGAGGCGCGATTTCACCGTGGAGAGCGGAGCGTCCACGATCTCCGCAATCTCCTCCAGTGCCAACTCTTCCTGAAATCGCAGAACCAGAACTTCGCGGTAGGAGGCGGGCAGCGCCGCGAGCGAAGCGGTAAGCCTTTCGCTCGTCTCCCGCTGGGTGACAAGCTCGAGCCCCGAAGGCAGGCGATGATTCGTCGCTTCCGGCGCAAGCCCCGCATCGGCGTCGCCTTCGAGCAGGTCGGCATAGCGAGGCTGGCGTCGTCGCTGGAAATCAATCACCAGGTGGCGCGCGATGGCGAACAGCCAAGGCTCAAACTTTGACTTGCCATCATACTGCGTGCCCCGCTCGAGCACGCGAATCCAGGTCTCCTGGAAGAGGTCCTCGGCGGTTTCCCGGCTCGCCGTCAGATAGAAGAGGTATCGGAACAAACGGTGCTGATAGTGCTCGATGAGCCCGTCGAGGACGTCCGGGTCGCGACGCCGCAGCCCCCGAGCAATCACCTGGGTTTCGGTTTCCATTTCGACCAGCGCCGAACTGACGAGCCAGCAAGTCGCGGTGCTCATTCTAGTCCGGTATACGAATCAGCCCAGGAAAAAGACGCAGGGAGGCTCCCTGCCAGCTCGACCACCGCATGACTAACTCGCCATCAAGTTTCCACAGCGAAAGGGGGTGCCGTCAGTGTCACCGAATCCTGGCATCTCCAACCCCAAGAGCACCGGCACTCCGCTCTCAACCTATTGATAATAAGTAGCTTCTCGGTTGGCGCGGTGGTTGGAGAAGTGCCCTGCAGGTGGCTGTGCGAGGCGCCGGAACGACCGCGAGTCGGGATTCCGGCGAGAAGGCGATGAATCCAGTTCCTGCTTCCAACCCGGCCGGCGAACAACTCGCGGAAGCGATCCTGGCCGCGGCGCTGGCGTTGCCTCTGGCCTTCGCCATGGCGGGAGTGAAACACTCCCGGCTAATTCGAGATCTGGACTCGCTCCCTAAGATCAACTGGTCGTCTCCGCCGAACGACTCTCCCCAGCACGCAAAAGCCCTGGCATCGCCGATGCCCGCGCTTAGATTGGCTACAGCCGGCGAGACCAAAACAAAATCACATTCGCGCAAGAGCCCGGGCGAGAATCAGGTGGCCGGAAAGTTGGCCGCGGCCGCAGAGGCACATTCTCCAGGCGGATCACAGACGCCGGCCGCCAGTCCAATGCATCACAACTCCCGGCAACCGCAAAGTCGAGTTGCCGCTGCGCCGACAGCTCACTAGGCGAAATCCCTCCAGATTGATGGAAGATTCCTACCTTGATTGGGTCCAATGACCTCTGCGGGCAATTCCAAGGCAGATTTGACTATGTTCCCGCGAGGGAGCGGTAAGCATCCGGAGAATCCACGTCGAGCAGGATTCCCGGATCATCCACTTCCACAAACTGGGTTGCCTCTTGATGCTTGCGGGTCACCTGGTTTGCGCCCTCGTCGGCACGAAGGCTCAAAAGGTTGTCAAAGAGCGAACGGTTAATGAGCACGGGATGCCCGCGTTGGCCTTGGTGCGTGGGAATGACGATCGGCGAGTGGTTCTGTCGGAAGGCTTGGACGAGTTTCCGAATCGTGGTGGCCGAAACGGCCGGATGGTCGACGAGACAAAGAACAATGGCCTCGAGGGCAGAATCCTCCAGCGCCCGCAGCCCGCATTGGAGCGAGGACGTCTGCCCGCGCCGGTAGTGGGGGTTGAGGGCGACTTCAACGCCTTCGAGATTCGCTGCCCGCCGGATCTCTTCCGCGTGGTGCCCGAGGACGACCGCGACGCGCGCGATTCCCGCTTCACCCAGAACTGCAATGATACTCTCCAGGAAGCTCTGCCCGCGGTAAGTAAGCAGCGCCTTATCGCGCCCCATGCGGCTCGACTCCCCCGCGGCAAGAATGAGGCCAGCAATCATGTGGGGACAGGGAGTCGGGAGTAGGGAATAGGGAAGGACTAAGGCGAGGAAACTACTCCCTACTCCCGACTCCTTACTCCCGCTATTCGTTGCGTCGAGAGGGGCGCCGCGGACGGAATGGCATTCCTCCGCACCGCGATCATTTCCGCGACGATGGCGACGGCGATCTCTTCCGGCGTCAGCGCCCCGATGTCGAGCCCGACGGGCGAGTGTACGCGCGCAATTCCCTCCGGCGGCACACCCTCGCTTTCGAGCACTTTAGCGATCTCGATAAACTTCCGCTTGGAGCCGATCATGCCGATGTAGCGGGCGGGCGTCGTGAGCGCCCAGCGCAGACACGTCAGGTCGCCTTTGTGCCCGCGCGTCACCAGGACCAGATAGGAGAAATCGTTGATTTTGAGTTTGGGAAAGATTTCCTCCCAGGGGCCCGCATGGGTTTCGGACGCCTCGGGAAATCTTTCCTTGTTTGCGAAGGCCGCCCGGTCGTCGATCACGACCGTGTCGAAGCCCGCGACGCTGGCAATCTTCGAAACGTAAAGTGAAACGTGGCCGCCGCCGAAGAGATAGGCCGTGGGGGTGGCAAGAATCGGCTCGACAAAGATGTCGAGTGAACCGCCGCAAATCAGGCCGTTGTCGTATTCGGGCTGATTATTGAGATTGAAGTGCAGCCGCCGCGGCTTCTCTTCGCGCATCACGTCCTGCGCCACCGACCAGACTTCCGCCTCGACGCACCCGCCGCCCACCGTGCCCACAATCGAGCCGTCATCGCGAATCAGGATCTTCGAACTCTCGTAACTCGGAATCGAGCCCTGCACCTGGATGATGGTGGCCAGGGCCGCCTTGCGGCCCTCTCTTCGAAGTCTGGCGATCTCAGCGAAGATGTCCATATAGGTTCTCCGTTAGGTTAATGGCGCCGCCGCGCGATGTCAACGAAAGACGCTTGGGAGATGCAGACCGGGCCCTTCGCGGCGGGGGAGGCTGGGATGAAGCGAGCCGTAATAACTTGCCTTGCGAAAGGGCAGCGCGAGGGTATAGACTTCCGCTTTGGAACCGTTTTGGAACCATTTTGGAGGCAAGCAGAAATGCCGACCCTGACCATTAAGAAATTTCCTGCCCGGCTGCACGCCCGGCTGAAGAAGCAAGCCGCCACGAACCGGCGGAGCATCAACAGCGAGGCGATCGTGTGCTTGGAGAGAGCCCTTCCCGCTGAACTCCTGGATCCCGAAGAGGTTCTTGCCAAAATCCGCGCCTTTCGTGAGCGCAACAAGAAGATTTTTGTGACTCAGAGGGAACTCAACCGAGCCAAGCGCTGGGGGCGGCCTTGATCGTCGCGGATACGAACCTGATGGTTTACCTGCTTGTGCGCGGCCAGAATACACCGGAGGCGGAACGTGTGTACGCCCTTGACCCGAAATGGGTCGCGCCCGCTCTTTGGAAATCAGAATTCCGCAACGCTTTAATCCTCTATGTGCGAAACCGCCTGATGGAGCTCGAAGAAGCCGCCACCTATTGTTTACTTGCCGAGAGGCTAATCGAAGACTCCTCTATTCCCGTTGACTCCCTTAAGGTGCTTTCCCTGGCTGCCCAATCCGGCTGCTCGGCCTACGATTGCGAATTCGTGGCGCTCGCGCAGGAGCTTGGCGTGCCGCTGGTCACATCGGACCGCAAGATCGCTGCCCGCTTCAAGCCCGCCGCCATCCTCCTTCGTGATTTCGTCCGCGCCGGGCGCCCGTAGGATTGCCGCGCCGAGTATGATATAGATTGCCCACCAATGGAATCGTCTCGCGGACCCTTCCCCCCGCTTGGCCGGGACGCCGGCCCCAGCCGCTTCTACTATGCGCTTGCCGGTGCGATCTTCGTCGCGGGCTGGGTGTTGTTTGGAATATTCCTGTATCGCAACATCAGCAAGCTGCCGGAGAAACTTCAGCAGCTTGTCGTGCCGGGAAAGACTGACATCACCCTGGCTAAGGCCGGGACCTACACCATCTATCACGAATACCGCAGCACGATCGGCTCACGAGTCTACTCAAACCGACGTTACATTCCGGGGCTCCAGTGCAGGGTGAGATCGGTCGCGACGGGCTCCGAGATTCCGGTGTCCGATGCGCTTGCCTCCTCCAATTATTCGTACGGAAGTCGCGCCGGCGTTTCGTTGTTTGACTTCGAGATCGACCGGCCGGGCATCTATGAGATTTCGGGGGGCTATGAGGACACGGGCGAGGGGCCGCCCGTCGTGCTGGCGATCGGGCAGGGAATTGTCCGCGAGATTCTCTTTACGGTGTTTGGCGGCCTGGCGATTGTCTTCGGGTGCTCCGGCCTTGCAGTGGTGATCGGCGTCTATACCGCAGTCATGCGGCAGCGGGCCCGAGACCACGCCCAGGACCGCTATGCGCTTTGAAGACATTTTGTCTCTTGACTTCCGGTCGCTTTTGTGTTAGGGTTCTAGCCTATATTCTGAAGAGGGCGAGTGTGGGCCGGCGGTGAAAGGAGCGGGCAGGGGAATGGGAGGCGAATTTCTACGGGCAAGCTGCCGAGCCTCGTGGTTCCGTTGCTTGGGGCTTCGATTTTCCCTATACTGTTCATGAAGCGAAGCCGACTACCCTTTTAGAATGAGCAAGTTATACTAGATAGTAAACAAAAGCGAAGCTGCGGCCAGCAAGTCGTCTGGAATGAGTTTGATGCGTAGGATTCTGGGTGGTTTTTTCGCCCGGATTCGAAACCACAGTTCGAGCCGTTTGCGGCATGCGTTCCTTGGTCCGATGCCGGTCACATCGACGGCCGGAGTTCCGGAGGCGTCATGAAGGCAGTGCGATTTCACCAGCACGGCGGGCCGGAAGTCTTGAAGTACGAAGACGCGCCCGACCCCAAGATCCAGGCGAACGAAGTCCTGGTGCGCGTCAAGGCCTGCGCGCTCAACCACCTCGACATCTGGCTGCGCGGGGGCGTGCGCCGCTGGCAGCTTGCCTTGCCGCATATAGTAGGCTCGGACATCGCGGGCGAAATCACCGAGGCCGGCGCGCTTGCCACGCGCTTCAAGCCCGGCGAGCGCGTCCTGCTTTCGCCGGGGCTCAGTTGCGGCCAGTGCGAAGCGTGCTTCAAGGGGCTCGACAGCGCCTGCCGCAGCTACACGCTCTTCGGCGTGCTGGTGGACGGCGGTTACGCCGAGTACGTCAAGGCGCCGGAGATGAACGTCTTCCCGATTCCCGGCGACCTGAGCTTTGACGAGGCCGCGGCCGTGCCGCTGGTTTACACCACGGCATGGCACATGCTCTTCACCCGCGCCGGGTTGAAGCCGGGCGAAGACGTGCTGGTGATCGGCGCGGGCTCGGGCGTGGGCATGGCGGCAATTCAAATCTGCAAGCTGGTCAGCGCGCGCGTCATCGCCACGGCGGGCGCGGACTGGAAACTCGAAAAAGCCCGCGCGCTCGGCGCCGATGAGGTCATCAATCACTCGAAGCAGTCGATTGCGGAAGAGGTGAAACGGCTGACAAACAAACGCGGCGTGGACGTAGTCTTCGAGCACGTGGGCGCGGCGGTTTGGGAAGACTGCTTCGAGTCGCTCGCGACCTACGGGCGGCTGGTGACTTGCGGCACCACTTCAGGCCCGGAAGTGAAACTCAACATGCAGGTGTTGTACGGTCGCCAGCGGTCGATCCTTGGCTCGTTCATGGGAGGCAAAGGCGAGCTGACCGAGGCGCTGAAATTCATCGGCCAGCGTAAACTCAAAGCAGTGATCGATTCTACCTTCCCGCTCGCGGACGCCCGCGCCGCGCAGGAGAAAATGGAGAGCCGGAATTTCTTTGGGAAGATCGTGCTGCGCCCCTGATCGTGCTTTCGGTTGAAGGCCGCAATTCGGCGTGGGATAATGAGAACGGAATGGGCGACCCGAACATTCAGACGAGCGAATCGAGCGGCTTCGAGGGCCTGATTTTCACCCAGCTTGACCAGGCGGTGAACTGGGCGCGGAAATCGTCGCTCTGGCCGATGTCGTTCGGCCTCGCCTGCTGCGCGATCGAGATGATGTCGATGAGCGCGTCGCGGTTTGACATCGCGCGCTTCGGCGCGGAAGTCTTTCGCGGCTCGCCCCGCCAGGCCGACTTGATGATCATCGCCGGGCGTGTCTCGCAGAAGATGGCGCCGGTCATCAAGCGCCTCTACGAGCAGATGCCCGAGCCCAAGTGGGTGATCTCGATGGGCGCCTGCGCAACTTCCGGCGGTGTCTTCAACAACTACGCCATCGTGCAGGGCATCAACCAGTACATCCCCGTCGACGTTTATGTCCCCGGCTGTCCCCCCCGTCCCGAGCAGTTGATCCACGCCATCATGATGCTGCAGAAGAAAATCATGCAGGAGCGGGGGTCATTCAAAGCGGCGGTGTTCCACAGCAAATAGAAACTGGAAATTAGAAATTGGAAACTGGCGCGGCGTCATGAAGGGATTCGTGCGCTCCACGGGGAACGCAGTGACGAGTTTCTAGTTTCCATTTTCCAGTTTCTATTTTCCAGTTTCTGATTTTTGGCGGAAGGGGAGTGCTGTGACTTCCGCCGCGGCGCCGGAGGCCAGCGTGAGTCGCGTTCCCGGCTCGGCGATTTCACGACGCACGTAGGCGAGGGCGATGGTTTTGGCGAGCGTGGGCGAGACGCAGGCGCTGGTGACCTCGCCGATTTCCTTTTCGCCGCTAAGCAGCTTCTCGCCCGGCGCGGGCGGTTGGGCGGCGTCCACTGTCAATCCAACCAGTTTCCAGTTGACGTGGCCGCGGCTGCGCGCGCGTTCGACAATTTCCTGGCCGAGGTAGCAGCCTTTGGTGAAGCTGACGGCGTTGAGCAGGCCGGCTTCGAGCAGCAGCGTATCTTCGGCCAACTCCGCCCCGTAGCGCGGCATTCCGGCCTCGATGCGGAGCGATTCCAGTGCCTCGCTGCCGCACGGCAGCATGTCGTAAGTGGGCGCTTGACCGCAGGCCGCGCCCCAGATGCCCGTCAAGGCCTTGTCACCCATCCAGACTTCGTAGCCTTCTTCACCGGTGCTCGAGGCGCGCACGATACGAATCGGAAAGCCCGCGTAATTGCTCGCGAAGTGACCGAATTCTTCCATCGCCGGAAGGTCAATGTGCAGGGTCTTCTCGAGCAGCGGGCGCGCCCGCGGCCCCTGGAACGACAGCGCGAAAAGAGGCAGAGGTCCCAGCGCCACTCGGTCGGCAATGATGTAACGCTTGAGAGACTGCATGGCCTTGTCGCGCAGGTCGGTGTCGGTGTCAATCAGGAAGCGGTCATCCGCGCAGTAAATTCGCAGGTCGGCGAGGATGTGTCCCTGGGCGTTAAGAATGGTGGCGTAAGTTCCGTGACCTGGCGTGAGGATCTTGACGTCGTTCGTGACCATGCCCTGGAGAAACCGTACGCGGTGCTCGCCCGTCATCGCGAACTTGGCGCGAAAGGAGAAGTCGAACAATCCGGCGGCCTGGCGCACGGCGAGGTGCTCTTCACGCGGCGCAGAGAAGCGCGACGGAACGATCGCGCCATGGTACTCGCCGAGCGTCGCTCCTTGCGAGACGTGGTAATCGGCAAGCGGACTGCGAAGGGCTTCGGGCATCCTCAAATCCTCAAGTAGGCTGAAATCAGGATAACGGCCAGAGCCAGGCCAAAGGCGGCGGCCAGCCAGTCCTTGCGCCGCGCACGGAAACGCTCAAACGATTTGAGCGGAAGCGTCAGAAGCAACGAAATCACAAACACCATGAGGGCGAGGAGGATTTTCAGCGTCAGGAATTTCCAGTATGTTCCCCAGGGAACTTCCCAGGCGCGCAAGTGGATATTGTAGAGGCCCGAGCCGAGTAAAAGGAGAATCACCGACCAGCTCACCCAGCGGAACCTGAGCATCACCATCTTGAGGAACAGGTCGCGCTGCTCCGGGTTCAGCACCCGGGCCGACGGCAGGAGAACCACCAGCACGAAGCCCATCCCTCCTACCCCGATGACCGCGGCGGTGACGTGAATCCATTGGAACAGCGTCGACATGCATGCATCTCCCGAGACGCATCGCATTCTAGTCAATCTCGGTCTGACAACACAACCTTCAACGCTCAATCGGCGTCGGAATTTGCATAACCCGGCTTCGGATTGATGGGAAGATCACAAGTCGGCGGCGAGCGGCGGGGCGATGCGGGGCGTCTTCCTCGTTACGAGATCGTTTCCGCCAGCTGTTCGATTTGCCGGGCGAGGTCGAAGTCCTTGTCGGTGACCCCGCCTTCGCTGTGCGTCGAGAGCGAAACCGTCACCGCGCTGTAATTGATGGTGATGTCGGGGTGGTGGCCGGCCTTCTCCGCGGCCTCGGCGATTTTGTTCACGAATGCGATCGAGGCGAGAAATGTCTTGAACGCGTACTTGCGGTGGATGGCTTTTCCGGCGTGAGACCAGTCGCGGAGTTTCTTCAGTCGCTCGTGAATTTCAGGTTTGCTCAGTGCAGCCACGTTCGCTCCTTTGGATTTTTCAGGCGCCGCTTGCCGCGCGCGAAGCGGTCGCCGGGAGGTGGAGTTTCCGCCGGACGAACCGGCAAAGGTCGGGACTTGAGTCACCGGGCCGCGCAACAGGGAAGACCGGCTTGGCCCTCATCGAAGATCCGCCAAGGGCGGGTCCTCCGCATGAGCCAAGTGACCCGATGGAAACCAACGCATCCGCCCGGCGCAGGTACTTGCGCGCCGAACTCTTGAAGGCGCGGACGCGCGCATCGAATACCATCAGGAAAATTTCCGGATCGAGGAATTCCAGAATGCTCGTGCTTTCGAACATCACGAACGAGTCGCCTTCGAGGGCGGTGAAAAGCGCGGGCAGGGCTTCGGCGAGAGATCCGGGCCGGACCTGCATCCACAATGCTCGCCGCGCGCCAGCGGCCAGGTATCGGCGCGTGTCTCCGCGGGCGGTCGCGGCCTGTTCTTCGGTTATGACGAAGCCTTTGCCTTCCGAAAAATCGCCGCCTCGCACCATGGAGAGATCCTGGTGGTGCTGGGTGATCTTGACGGCGGTCCAGCCGAATCCTCGCAACCCGCGAATCAGTCCGGCGACCACCGAAGTCTTGCCAACCTTGCGTGCCTGGCCGCCCACGACGACGGTCTGCATCTTTCCAATTTCACCCAAGTCTTTTGCCCGTCGGGAGTATAGGGACGGTTCGGCGTCAAGTCAACTCGCGCAAGTTGAACGCGCGTCGAGAATCGTCTAGGCTGAGAGCGCGGCGTCCATGAAGACTCGGGACTCAGTCCGGATAGCCGTAGGCTCAATCCCATGATCCACGAAATCCTCCCCGTCGGAATGCTGGCCTGCAACTGCTCGATCGTCGGTGACGAGAAGACTCGGGAGGCGGTTGTCATCGATCCCGGCGACGATATCGAGCGTGTGCAGGAAATCCTCACGCGTCACAATCTGGACGTGAAGTACATCGTCGTGACCCACGCGCATATCGATCACGTGGGCGGGATCGAGCGCCTGAAGAAAGCCACCGGCGCCGCGCTCATGATGCACCGGGATGACTTGCCTTTGTACCAAAACCTGGCGACACAGGCTGCGTGGCTGGGCGTGCGGCCGCCCGGCGTCACGGATGTCGATCAGTTCCTGCGCGAGGGCGACCAGGTGCGTTGGGGGTCGCTCGCCCTCGAAGTCTTGCATACGCCCGGACATTCGCCCGGCAGCCTTTCGCTGCATCTGCCCGGCGAGCATCAACGGATCTTCAGTGGCGACACACTCTTTCAGGGGAGTATCGGACGGACCGACCTGTGGGGCGGTTCGTTCGACCAGATCCTGCGCTCCATTCACGAATCCCTGATGCGCTTCCCCGACGAGACTCCCGTCTTTCCGGGCCATGGCCCCGCCACGACCATCGGCGACGAGCGGAATTCAAATCCGTTTCTGCGCGGGCTCTAGTGGGTGGCTCTTTCTCGTGCGTCGACCTCAACGCTTGCTAAGGATTTTGGCTGTGAACCGGAAACCAACAATCGGGATTCGTTTTCACTTCAGCAAGGAAAGAATTTCCTTAAACTCGGTTGTGCCGCTCTTTCCGAGGAGTTCGTAGACGGCCATTTCGGTCGAACTGATGACGGCGCCGGCGCGCTCCATGCGCTTCAGACCGATTTCCCAGTTGGCTTTCGTGCGCGACGATGTCGCATCAGCCGCCACGTGGACCAAGTAACCTGATTCTATCGCGCCCAGTGCCGTCTGCATCACGCAGATATGGCATTCGACGCCGGAGATCAGCAGCGAGCGGGCCTCCGGCGCGTGCAGTTTCAGGTGCCGCAGGAAGTTGGGCTCGCCAAAGCATCCGAAGCTGGTTTTCTCGAAGGGCACGATTTCGGGCGCCGCCTCAACAATCTCCGGCGCGATCGGACCGAGGCCCTTTATGTACTGAGCGGTGAGAATCCTCGGGATTTGAAGCGACTCCGCCAGACGCAGCAGGATCCGGGCGTTACGAATCACGCCTTGAGGATCGAACATCGCCGGTACCAACTTGGCTTGAACGTCCAACAGCACAAGCGCCGTGGTTTTGCGGTCGAGCAATCGGGCGTGAAAAGCCTGGTCCGTGGACATAGCGAAAACCTCCGGCATACTCCCGGAGGTGGCGATTATACCAGCGAGACCTCCGCCTTTGCCCGATGCACCTTTGCGTTTCTCAAGCCGGTTCGCTATAAATGCGGACAGGCGCAGGCGGTTGGCAGTTGTGCCGGAGCGTTGCAGTGAACTTGAGCATTGTGCCGCGCCTCTCCCGGGAGATATCGAAAATGCCAGGACCTGACACACGCAAGAAATTCGCTGTTAAGAAGGTGCACCGCGGAACGCAGGTGATTTTTGGCGAGCGACAGCACTTGCAGGAAGTCCTGAAGTCGGTTCAGCAGGCGCGTCTGCCGCGGGCGCGCAAGCAGAGTGAAACTCGGCAACTGAAGAGCCTGATCCGCGCGCGCACCGAGGAGATGAACCGAATCAATCCGGCGTGGGATCGGAAATACCGGAAGGCGCTGGAGCCGGCTACCGGGTCCCGAGAGTTGCTGCGTTTGGCGCTCTCTCTTCCGCGGGATGATTACCTCCTCGCGCGCGCCTTAACGGAGCATGCGCAAGCTCCTCCCGAAGTTCTCGAGCGCTTGGCGGCGCATCCCTACGCCGCTGCCCGCGAGAATGTGGCGCGCCATCCACGCACGCCCGTGGCGGTCCTCCGACGTATGGCGGACGACTCGAGCGAACCACTTTGGTTTCTGGTGGCGTGCAATCCTTCGACTCCCGATGATCTGCGGGAGAGTTTGCGGGCGCGCCTGAAGCCAATTCCGTGATAGCTCGTTCTCCGCAAGAAAATCACCTCCAGCCACAGCAGGACATTTTGTCTATCGCCAATTTGGCCTAAATGGCTCTTTACAATCTGCCACCCGCGGTTTAGATTGGACTGGTACGCCGGGCCACTGAGGTGATGACCATGCTCCTGACTCTGGACTCGAGCCTCCACAAACCGCTCTATGTGCAGATTCGCGATCAGATCCGCGAGCGCATCGTCTCCGGCGCGCTGAATTCCGGCGACCGCCTCGATCCCACGCGCGAGCTCGCCAAGCGCCTGGGGGTTCACCGCACGACAGTCAGCAACGCCTACGCCGAACTCGAAGCCGAAGGTTTGATTGAAGGCACGGTGGGCCGCGGCACCTTCATTTCCCAGATGGCCACGACGTTACGCGGAGCAGGTGGCGCGCGCCGTCGCGCCGCCGGCCATTTCTACTGGGACAGTTATTTTTCCCAGGAGTTGCAGGACGATTCCCTCGGGCGGCTGATGGCGAGCGCCGCCGAGCCGGGAGCGATCTCCTTCGCGGCGACGCACAGCTCTCCCGAGCTGAGCCCGGTGGACCTGGTGCGGCGGACGATGGACGCGGTGATGCGTCGCGAAGGCGCGCGCCTGCTGCAATACGGGTCGAGCGACGGCTATCCGCCGCTCAAGCGCTACCTGCAATCCCGACTCCGTCGGGACGGCATCGCCGCGGAGCTCGACGAGTTGATGGTTACCAATGGCTGCCAGCAATCGCTCGACCTGGTACGCCGCACGCTGGTCGCGCCCGGTGACGCGGTCGCCTGCGAGAACCCGACCTACACCGGCCTCTGGCACGTTTTCGAGGCGCCCGGTGTGCGCCTGGTGGGCATCCCGGTGGGCGCCGAGGGCATGGACCTGGATTTCCTCGAGACGGTGCTCGACCAGAACAAAATCAAGCTCATTCTGACCAGTCCGAATTTCCAGAATCCCACCGGCGCGACGATGCCGCTCGCGGCGCGCAAGCGCCTGCTCGAACTCGCGGCGCGTTTCCAGGTGCCGATTGTCGAGGACGACATTTACGGCCTGCTGCGCTATTCCGGGCGCGAACTCCCCCCGCTCAAAGCGCTCGATACGACGGGACTCGTTATCTACCTCAACAGTTTTTCGAAGATCGGTTTTCCGGGCTTTCGCGTGGGGTGGATTGCCGCCTCGCGGCGCGTCATCGAGCGCTTGCGCGATTCCAAGCAGCGCGCCGACCTGCACACCAACCTGCTCGGCCAGGCGGTGCTGGAGGAATTCGGCCGGCGCGGCTGGCTCGACAAGCTGATCCGCAAAAGCTGCAAGACCTACCAATTTAAGCTCGAAATCCTTCGCCGTGTTGTGGGCGAGAGTTTCCCTCCCGAGGCGAGGGTCAACTACCCTGAAGGCGGCATGGCGGTGTGGGTGGAACTCCCCGACGGCCTCGACGCGGCGGAACTATTGGTCAAGGCGCGCGACCGGCAGGTGGTCTTCGCCCCGGCGCGCTATTTCTATTTTCAGGACCCTCGCCATAACGCCTTCCGGCTCTGCTTCACAACCACGACCGACGAGCAGCTCGAAAAGGGGCTGCGCATCCTGGGCGAATTGCTCAAGGAGGAAATCCGCAAAGGCAAGGCGGGCCGGAAAGAGCCCGTCGGCTCAGCCGTGGCGCTGGTCTGAGGATTGAAGATTGATGATTGTCGATTGCTGTAGCGGCGATCTGCGATCGCCGGAGGACGGGAAAGAGTTGTCATGCTGAGCGAAGCGACGCATCTCCGCGGTTTCTTGAAGGCGACTGAAACGGATCCTTCGCCCGCCGCGGCGGGCTCAGGATGACACTGCGCGGGGGTGGCGCAGACATCTCGCTATTTGCGATGCCTGCGAGCGGCGAGGATGATGCTCAGCCCCGCTTCTCTGTGAGGAAATGGACAAATTCTTTACGCTGCTCCGACAGGCCAGGGCGAGCGGAGAATGAAATTAAATGGGTACGTCGGAGGTGATTGGATCGAGGGAGTTGAATCATGAAGGGCAGCTTTCGAGTAGGAGAATGGCTGATCCAGCCGGAATTAGGCAGGATTGTGGGGCGCGGCAAATCCACGCGCACCGAACCCAAGGTCATACAGGTACTTCAAGCCCTTGCCGAATCCGCAGGGGACATGGTGCCGCGTGAGGAGTTGATCGGCCGCGTTTGGCCGGGGGTGTTCGTCACCGACGACGCGCTCACACGCTGCATCAGCGTGCTGCGCAGGATCTTCGAAGATTCCCGCGAGCGGCCGCAGGTGATTGAGACCATTTCGAAGCGGGGATACCGCCTGATCCCTTCGGTGGTCCGCGACGAGGATCGTCGAGACGCCCATCGCCTGCTCGCTGTACTGCCCTTCGCCCACGCCGAAGGCGACGGGGAAGCGGAGCGCTGGTGCGGAGCGCTCGCCGAGGCGATGATCGAAACCCTGACAGACGTTCCGCGCCTGCGGATCAAGGCCTGGAGCACGGTGCTGCGGGCGCGCCACGGCGCCGATGACCCGCTGGAGGCCGCTCGGGCGCTGGGCGCGGAGGCGGCGTTGGTGGGGCGCACGCTGCGTCGTGAGGAAAGGTTGGCGATCTTTGTCGAACTCGTCGACGTCGAGAACGGCTGGCGGCTATGGGGCGCGCGTTATGGCGTGAATGCCGCGGAGAATCCGTCTCCGGCCATGGAGAATCTCGCCCTGCAGATCGCCAGGAACATCCGCGAGAAGTTGGTTCCCCCTGAGACGCGAGATTCGAACGGCTCGCCCTCAGGGTCGGGGAGGCTCGAGAACCAAGCCCCCGACGAATCGCAGTGGCGTGAGGAGTTGGAGACGAGCGTGCGATAACGTCCAATATTTCGTTGCATCGGTTTGCCCTGTGCCCTCTGTGGCACGAAAAGCCAAACACAGAGGTCACAGAGGGCCTCTGTGCACTCTGTGTGAAACGCTTTGGGCACCGAGGCCACCGAGAATTCGATTGCCACTTGGGCACGCTGCGGCGTGAGGCGATGATCGGGCTCGCGGATCCATGGGGAAGACGATGAAACCAGTTGAGCAACGAACCGAAGCAGTTCTTCGCGCAGCGCCCATCGCGATGACCGCGGAGGAATTCCGCGCCGCGGGGCACCGGCTGGTGGACCGGATCGCGGAATTTCTCGAAACACTTCCCAATCGTCCGCTGACCCCTTCCGAACCGCCGCACGCGGTCCGCGCGGCGCTGGGTGAAGGTTCGTTGCCGGAAAACGGTTCCCGCGCCGAAGAAATCCTCGACCAGGCGGCATCGCGGCTTTTCGAGCACTCGCTTTTGAGCGCCCATCCACGTTTCTGGGGTTACATCTATTCCTCGGCGGCGCCCATCGGCGCGCTGGGAGATTTTCTCGCCGCGGCGGTCAATCCCAACGTGGGCGCGTGGAACCTCTCGCCCATCGCTTCGGAGATCGAGGCGCAGACGGTGCGCTGGATCGCCGAACTGATCGGATACCCGACCGATTGCGGCGGGCTGCTGGTGAGCGGCGGGAACATGGCGAACTTCGTGCCCTTTCTCGCGGCGCGCGCGGCGCAAGCCGATTGGGAGGTTCGCGCGCGGGGATTGCAGGGCGGCCGACCGCCGCGCGTCTACTGCTCGAACGAGACGCATACCTGGATTCACAAGGCGACGGACCTGTTTGGCTTCGGCACCGAAGCCATTCGCTGGATTCCCACTGATGACCGGCTGCGCATGGATACCGCGGCGCTCCGGAAGATGATTTGCGAAGACAAGGAGCGCGGCGATTGGCCGTTCATTGTCGTGGGCGCGGCGGGCTCGGTCTCAACCGGCGCGGTCGACCCGCTGCCGGAAATCGCCGCCATCTGCCGCGAAAACAATTTGTGGTTTCACGTGGACGGCGCCTATGGCGCGATCGCGGCGTGTCTGCCGGAGGCTTCGGGGGATTTGCGCGGACTGGCGCTCGCGGATTCGGTGGCGGTCGATCCGCACAAGTGGCTCTACGCGCCGCTCGAAGCAGGCTGCGTGCTCGTGCGCGAACGAAAACATCTGCCCCAGGCCTTCAGCCACCGGCCGCCGTATTACCATTTCCCCGAGCACGAAGGCGAAGAATCGTTCAACTACTACGAATACGGCTTGCAGAATTCGCGCGGCTTCCGCGCCCTGAAAGTCTGGCTGGCGCTCCGCCAGGTGGGCCGTGCGGGTTACCGGCTCATGGTGGCCGACGATGTCCGTCTCTCGAAGGCGTAGTTCAAGATCGCGCAAGAGCATCCCGAATTCGAGGCGTTTACGCAGGGCCTGAGCATCACGACGTTTCGCTACGTGCCCAAAGGGTTGAAGCCCGGCGAACAAAGGGTCGAGGAGTATTTGAATAAGCTCAATCACGAATTGCTGACGCGCTTGCAGCGCAGCGGCGAAACCTTCCTGACAAACGCCGTGATTCGTGGCAAATTTGTATTGCGGGCCTGCTTCGTCAACTTTCATTCCACCCTCGCCGACGTCGAGGCGTTGCCGGAAATCGTGACGCGAATCGGAGTGGAAGTGGATCGGGAGTTGCGAAGTAGCGCCGGCCGGAACTTGTCCCGATGAAATCGGGAGGCCGGCACCGGGAGAGTGCCCACCCGAAGGTGGGCGCTACGAAACCCCAAAGAGGAGGATGTGAAGCGGTGGAACAACGCGTCATTAATCCCTGGAAATGGCAGGACCAGTTCGGTTTTGCTCAGGCAACGGAAGTGAAGGGAGCGACTCGCACGCTCTACGTCGCCGGGCAGGCGGCCGTGGACGCCGAAGGCCGCCCGGCGCATCCCGGCGATATGAGCGCACAGGTCAAGCTCGCGCTCGACAACCTGGAAACGGTGCTGAAGCAGGCGGGGTACAATTTCTCGCATATCGTGCGGCTGAATGTTTACACCACCAACGTCGACGAGTTGTTCCCGCACTGGGGTCAGATCGTGCAGCGCGTCACCGGAGGCGGCGGCAAGTTCGCGTGCTTCCTCGGCGGCGTCACGCGCCTGGCGTTTCCGGAATTGATGGTGGAAATCGAGGCGACGGCGGTGCAATAGAGATTGAAGATTGATCATTGATGATTGAAGATTGAAAAGCTCAGGGCTGATCGCCGCAAGCTTTTCAAAATTGGGAATCATCCAAGGAGAAGGAAGATGTGGCAATACGATGAACAGATGAAATTGAAAGTCGGTTTGGCCGAGATGCTCAAGGGCGGCGTGATCATGGACGTGACGACCGCCGAGCAGGCCAAAATCGCCGAGGACGCGGGCGCCTGCGCGGTGATGGCGCTGGAGCGCGTGCCGGCGGACATCCGCAAGGAAGGCGGCGTGGCGCGCATGGCGTCCATCAAGATCATCAAGCAGATCATGGACGCGGTCACCATTCCGGTGATGGCCAAGGCGCGCATCGGGCACTTCGTCGAGGCGCAGGTGCTCGAAGCGGTCGGCGTCGATTACGTCGATGAGAGCGAAGTCCTCACGCCCGCCGACGAGGAGCACCACATCAGCAAGTGGGGATTCAAGGTGCCGTTCGTCTGCGGCGCGCGCAACCTGGGCGAAGCGCTGCGACGCGTCGGCGAGGGCGCGGCCATGATTCGCACCAAGGGCGAAGCCGGTTCGGGCAACATCGTCGAGGCAGTGAGGCACATCCGCGCCATCGTGGGTGAAATGCGCCACATCACTACGCTGCGCGAGGACGAACTTATGGCCAAGGCCAAGGAACACGGCGCGCCGTATGAGCTGATCAAATACGTTCACGAGCACGGCAAGCTGCCCGTGCCCAACTTCAGCGCGGGGGGAATCGCCACGCCTGCGGACGCGGCGCTGGTGATGCAGCTCGGCGCGGAAGCGTGCTTCGTCGGCTCGGGAATCTTCAAGTCGGAGGACCCGGCCAAGCGCGCCAAGGCGATCGTGCGCGCCACGACGCACTTCAACGAGCCCGCCGTCGTCGCCGAGTGCTGCGAAGAACTGGGCGAAGCCATGCGCGGCATCGACGTCTCGAAGCTCGATCCAAAGGAAATGCTCCAGACGCGGGGGTGGTAGCGGTAGCATCGATCCGTGCTCAGTTGCATCGAGGAGGCCCGATGGCGAATTACAGCTACTACTGCGTGGAGCACTCATTCGTGGTGAGGTATGACAAGGATAGCGGATCCTACGAAAGATATCTGGAAAGTGGTGAATGGGAAACCTACCACGACTCCTGGGACGCGATTACCAACGGCCGCTGGATTCCTACCGAGGCGGAAGCGATGCAGACCGCCCTTGAGATCTTCGAGCGCGACCGGAAATGGAAAGCGGAAGGCGCCGCGTAGGTTGAGAGAACGCCAAGGAGTAGACCATGGACCCGAGATATCCCATCGGCAAATTCCAACCAGAGGAAAACCTGAATGACGAACGGCGGCGCGTGATGATCGATCAGATCGCCGAGCTGCCGGCCAAGCTGCGCGCGGCGGTCGCGGGTTTAAACGAGAAACAGCTCGACACGCCCTACCGTGAAGGCGGATGGACGGTGCGGCAAGTGGTTCACCACGTCGCAGACAGCCACATGAACGCCTACGTGCGCTTCAAGCTCGCCGTCACCGAGAAAGAGCCCACCATCAAGACCTACGACCAGGAGCGCTGGGCGGAGACGGCGGACTCGCGCACCCTGCCGCCGTCCATTTCGCTGGCGCTGCTCGACGGGCTGCACGCGCGCTGGGTGGCGCTTTTGCGGTCACTGACCAAGGCGGATTATCTGCGCATCCTTCACCATCCCGAACTCGGGACGGTAAGCCTGGAGAGGTACCTCGGCCTCTACGCCTGGCATGGCCGCCATCACACCGCGCATGTCACGGAGTTGAAGCAGCGGATGGGATGGAAGTGAGGAATCGAGCCATCGGGCGATCTCATGAGTTTCCGATCATTCGATGATCCGATGGACCGATCAACCGATGAGTGGATCCAATCACAAGCCTATCGGCATATTAGCGGTCCAAGGCGACTTCGAGCTGCACGCCCGGATGCTCGATCGCCTCGGTGCGCCGTGGAAGCTGGTGAAGCGCGCGAACGACCTGGACGGTATCGGTGGGCTCATCATGCCCGGCGGCGAGAGCACAACGATGCTCAAGTTCTTCGCCAACGAGGGACTCGGCCCGGCCGTGAAGGAATTCGCCGGGCGAGGTAACCCGGTCTTCGGCACCTGCGCGGGCGCCATTCTGCTCGCGAAGGAAATCTTGAACCCCCCTCAAGAGCGGTTGGGCTTGATTGACATCACCATCGAGCGCAACGCGTACGGAAGGCAAATCGACAGCAGCGTCCGGCGAGGCGAATGCCCGGAGCTCGCGGACCACCCTGTGGAAATGGTCTTCATCCGCGCGCCCATCATCCGCCGCGTGGGCGACGGCGTGCGCGTCCTTGGCCGCTCGGACGGCCTGCCGGTGCTCGTCGAGCAGGGAAATATTCTGGCGGCAACCTTTCATCCCGAGCTTACCGAGGACGGAACCATCCACCGCTACTTCCACAATCGTTTGGGGCATTGAGGGTTGCGCCGCTGGTCCTTTGGCAGCCTGCTTAGCCCGCTTTCGAAGTCCTCCCGTCACGTAATCTTCAGGGCCCGCAACTCACAACTGACTGTGGCGCGCTTTTGTGATATCTAAGTCCAATGACCGCATCGGCGGAGCGAAAGCCGTTGAACCTCCTCTTCGTATGCGTGGGGAATTCCTGCCGGAGCCAGATGGCGGAGGCGCTCGCCAATCACCATGGCCAGGGACGAATTCGCGCCTGGAGCGCCGGCTCTCACCCGCTGGGCGAGATTGTTCCGTTGACCTACGACGTCCTGAAAGAAAAAGGGATCTCGCTGGAGGGCCACTGGTCAAAAGGACTCCGGGAGGTTCCCGTCGCGGAGATGGATATTGTGGTGGGCATGGGATGCGAAGTGGCCTGCCCGGTCCCAGTTGGCTTCAAAGGGAGAGTTATCGAGTGGAATGTCCCGGACCCCTTCGGGCGCGAAATTGGATTCTTTCGCGACGTGCGCGATAGAATCGAGCGGCAGGTTGTGGCACTCTTGGACGACCTTTTGCTGTCAGCGGGGGATGAGCAGCGAGAGTAGGGACAGCTCCGCAAACCAAACGCCTGAAGGCCAAGAACTCGAAGTTGAGGGCGGAAAACGGGGACTTGAGGTTTGCGAACTGAAATCCGTAAGGAGAGGGCAGAAAGCTGAGCACTTAACCCTTTCTACAACTCCAATGAGGGCAGGAAAGACATCGCGTTCGCGGCAGTCCAGTGTATCGGAAGAAGACTACCTGAAGGCAATCTATCACATGCAGTTGGAACTTCAGGAGCCCATTAGCGCACGCCTGTCGGAAGCCTTGAACGTCACCCCCCCGGCGGTGACGACAGCCCTGCGGCGGTTGGCTCGGCGTGGGCATGTGCGTTTGGAGCCCAAGGGTGGACGGATTCGCCTGACGCCCAAGGGCCGTGGCGTTGCCCAGAGCCTGGTGCTTCGTCACCGATTAGTCGAGCGGCTCCTCACGGATGTCCTGGGCATGGACTGGAAAGTCGTCCACGCCGAAGCTGAAAAGCTCGAGCATGCGATTTCCAGAGATCTCGAGCGGCGGCTGCTGGAGCGATTTGGGCGCGATTCCGCCTGTCCGCACGGCAATCCTTTCTTTGGCGGCCTTGCCAAGTTGCGCCGCCAGGGCGCTAACCCGATGGACCAGTCCAAGCCCGGGGATCGACTGCGAGTGATTCGAGTGGACGAGCGCGTCCCCGCTTTTTTGGCGTTTCTCGAAAGGCTCCAATTGCGGCCGGGAACGGAGGTGCGTGTTATCGAGAAGACCTTCGACGAAACCATGACCGTGGAGGTTCAAGGCCTCCGGCATCATCTGGGCAAGAGCACCACGCAACAGATCTGGGTCAGGAGGATTTGAGCTTATCTGGCCCATAAATATCCAAATCATTAAGGGATGGTCCGGCGCTTTCTGCGATTTGCGCCGAGGTCGAAATTCTCCCATTGATCTTGGGAATCAAGAGACTAAAATGCGCCGGGAGACGCGCCGAGATTTCTGGACTTGTGCTATGATGAGGGGCACCTGAAGGGCAAGCGTCGCGAATGAGGAGGCGGCAGGACGATTTTTTCCTGGCTGAATCCTGTAACGAGGAAAGTCGGTAGACCAGAGAATTCTTTCGATAGGGAGCAAGGCCCTTGGCGTCCAAGGCAGGTTCTGCCGCGCTCGTTCCCATAAGGCTCATTCAACGGCTTGGGGGATGGGCGCTCATTCTGGGCATCCTGGCATTTCTCGCCCTCTTTGGCCTGCAATTCTCTCACTCTCCCAAACTGGATACTGCAACACTGATTATCCGCCTGCGTTCTTTTGGGGATCCTCTTCTCTATGACATTGGGTCGTGGGTGGGTGTGAGTTGGCCCGCCGCGGAGGGCTCGTATACCTTTCTGCCCCTGGTCGTCGCGCTTCTCACTTGGGGAATCAAGGTGGGTTGGGACGCCGCCATGCAGTGGGTCTACAACTTTGTCGAGAAAGCAACGGGCGCCAAGAAGAAGGAAGAGGAAGGGACGCTGATTCCTGGACTGGGTGGTCGAGTAGCCGACTCGAAGCGTTCCCGTGAAGAACTCCTGAAACGTTACCGCGAGCTCGAAGACGCGCTGAAATCCTCCAAGCGTAAACGCTGCGCGTTCCTTTCCATTGACGTGGTGGGCTCCACCAAGATGAAGCAGGGCGAGACCGACACGGCGATTGCCGCGACCTTCCAGGCTTACGAGGAAATGCTCAACAAAATCTTCCAGGAGCACGGAGCTTGGAAGGTGGCGTGGACTCCCGACGGCGTGATGGTCTGCTTCCTCCAGCTCGATCTCGCCGTCGCCGCCGGGCAGCAGGTGTTGAAAAGCCTGAAGGAGTTCAACGCCACCGATAACAAGTTGCGAACATCGTTTCGCGTGCGCTGCGGGCTGAATGAAGGCGAAGTCGCCATCTACGAAGACAGCAAGCTGGAAAAAGTCGCCGACCACGTGATTGACGTGGCGGGCCACATGCAGAAGCAGGGCGCGCCAGGCACGCTCTGGCTGGGCGCGGAAGTTTACAACGTCCTGGGCGACAAATCCGGCTTTCGCGCCACGGGCGAAGTCGTGGACGGCTTGGAAGCCTACGAGTGGTCCGCGGAGCCTTCTCGCGCTCGAGCTGCCACGGAAGGAACCGGAGCCGGACAGCGCAAGGCTCCCGCGATTGCCCAGCCGACACGGCTCGGCGCTCCGCCCAGTGTCGAGGGAATGCGGATCGGCCGCTACGAAATCATCAGCGAACTGGGCCGCGGCGCGATGGGCGCGGTCTACAAGGCGCGCGATCCGCAGATCGGTCGCACGGTGGCCATCAAGATCATCCTGGCCACCAATCAGACTCCCGAGGAGCTGGAGGAATACAAGATGCGCTTCTATCGCGAGGCGCAGACTGCCGGCCAGATGTCTCACCAGGGCATCGTCACCATCTACGACGTCGCCGAAGACGAATTCGGCCAGCCTTATCTGGTGATGGAATTCATCGAGGGCGTGACTCTCGACAAGCTGCTGCCCGCCGGCGGCCAGGGACGCGCGCAAAAACCGCGCCCTATTAAGGAGTCGCTCGATATCGCCATCCAGGTGGCCGACGCCCTTGAGTATGCTCATCGGCGGAATGTTATCCACCGCGACATCAAGCCCGCCAATATCCTGGTCACATCAGAGGGCAAGGCCAAAATCGCCGACTTCGGCATCGCGAAGCTGGCGGGGACAACGATGACTCACACCGGCCTCCTGGTGGGGACGCCGGCGTTCATGTCGCCGGAGCAGATTACCGGCGGACAGGTGGACGCGCGCAGCGACATCTTTTCGTTCGGCATCGTTCTCTACTGGATGTGCACCGGCACCAAGCCCTTCGCCGGCCAGGCCATTACGGAAGTCGCTTACAAAGTTGTGCACGCTCAGCCCACACCCGTCCGTCAACTGAACGCCGACCTGCCCCACGGCATCGACGCCGTCCTGCAGCGCTGTCTTGCCAAGAAACCCGACGATCGATATCAGACCGCTCGCGACCTGGCACGCGACCTCGAGAACCTGAAAGCGATGATGATCGTCGGCGCGGCACCGCAAGCCACCACTCCCCGGACAGCCGTGTGATTCTCAGGAGGACAATATGCGAGAGCATCCCGACCATCATGACGCCGAGCTTTTGTTAAAGCTCTACGACCTTCGACGTGAGGAGAAACTCCGCCAGGCGCGCAAGTGGTTCGTTAAGGAGTTTCATCCCAAAACGCTGGAGGAGGTCAACGATCGTTTCCCCATGGGTTCACAGGAGAACGACTACTTCCGCATGCTTATCAGCTATTGGGAAATGGCCGCCTCGATCGTGAACAATGGACTTATCAAGGAAGAATTCTTCTTTGAGAACACCGCGGAGTTCTTCCTGGTGTGGGAGCGCCTCAAACCGATTATCACCGCAGCCCGCACTAACCGCAAGAATCCTCATTTGTGGGCCAACCTCGAGGCGCTGGCGGGCAAATACGAAAAGTGGATGAAAAATCGCGCCCCGGAAGCCCTGGATGTCTTCCGCAAGCTGATCGTCGGGTCGGCCCCGCCAAAATCCTAGATCTTTCCGGAGGCTCGCGAAGAATCCTCGCAGGGTTGACTTCGGTTATCTCAGCGAGCACAATAACTGCAGGCAAGTCAGATGGGCGTTGCGCGAGTCGAACCGAAATTGCACGAAGCACGCTGGTGGGAAGCGCTACCTTCCGGTAAGCTGCACTGTTACCTTTGCCCACGCCATTGCCAGATCGGCGAGGGCCTGACCGGGTTCTGCTTCATTCGCAAGAACATCGGCGGCAAGCTCTACAACCTCGGTTACGCGCAGCCCGCCGCGGTCCAGGTCGATCCGATCGAAAAGAAGCCGCTCAATCACTTCCTGCCCGGCACCAAGATCTTCTCAATGGGCACCGCCGGGTGCAATATGGGCTGCTTCTTCTGCCAGAACTGGGACATCTCGAAATCGAAATCCGACCAGGTGAATTCGTATCGCCTCGAACCCGAAGCCGTCGTGCTCTCCGCCATCGAATATGGCTGCCCGAGTCTTGCCTTCACCTACAACGAGCCGACCATCTGGGGCGAGTACGTCGTGGATATCGCCAAGGTCGCCCACCAGATGGGACTCAAGACCGTGATGGTCACCAACGGCTACATCACGCGCGAGGCCATCATTGATGTGTACCAGCACATCGACGCTGCGAACGTGGATCTTAAGGCTTTCACGGAAAACTTCTATTCCAGGATTACGCTCACCCACTTGCAGCCGGTGCTCGACACGCTGGTCGCCCTGCGGACCGAAACCAGCGTCTGGTTTGAGTTGACTAACCTCATTATCCCCACGCTGAACGACTCGACGGAAGAGGTCAAGGAGCTCAGCGGCTGGGTCCTCGAAAATCTCGGCGACGATGTGCCGTTGCACTTCACGGCGTTTCATCCCGACTTCAAGCTGCGCGACAAGCCGCGCACGCCGCCCGAGACGATCCATCGCGCGCGACGCATTGCCATGGAGATGGGCCTGAAATACGTGTACGAAGGGAACATCTTTTCAGATGGCGCGAACACCGTCTGCCCGGGCTGCAAGCGCGTCGTGGCGCGACGCTCCTGGCACGACGTCACTTCTCTTGCGATCAGCGAAGATGGAAGTTGCCGCCGCTGTGGCTACAAAATCTCCGGCCACTTCGCGCGCCCCGCGCCGCCCTCCCGCGCTGCCGTCCACGCCCTTCGCAAGAACGTCGAAGCCCTCCAAGGCGCAGACCGGGTCGTCTGACACCCGCACCTTGAACCTATCTCAATCCAAAGAAGAAGTACCCCGGCCCGACGCGCATGTTGTGAATGAGCGAGGCGGGGGAGAGCGCGGCGATGAGAAATCCACCCACCGTCTGCGCCAGCGCGAGGGGCCAGATGTTGCGATGGCGCGCGAAGACTTCGGCGAGGATAAAGCCGCCCAGAGTCGTTGCGGCCATCAGGATGGGATTCGGAATGTGCGCGGCTCCGAAAAGAAGCGCGACGAGCAGAGAGCTCAGGTGGCGGTTCGGAGTCAAACGCATCAGGCGGGAATGAAAATACGACTGCGCGACATATTGTTGAAAGGCGCACCAGATGAAATACCCGCCGAAGGAAACGAGCGTCCGCCACGTCGGAGCAATCAGAGATAGCTTGCCGAACGCAAATCCCAGAATCACCACGGGCACATAAATTTCCGCCGCAAGCGGAAGGATGATTCGTGCGCTGGCGCGGATCTCGAAAGAGGTCAGCCCGAGGCGGTCCAGTGTGTCGCGATGCGCAAAGTGACTGGCCAGAACGGCGACAATCAGGTAGACCCAGGCGTGCGGATGCGTGAACTGCCAGCGCCAGATGTAGAGTAGAATGCCAGCGTAAACCAGCAGGATCTCGAGCGCCGCGGCCCACAGTGGAACGTGCCGCGCCGCGCGATGTGGAACAATTCCCGATTGCGAGATGGAGGAGCTCATCAGCGTGCGAAAATCAATTGTAGGGCAAGGAATCAGGAGTTGGAAATCGATGCGTTGCAAGGCGCTTGGATCAGGCCTTGTCTTTCTGGTCGGAATCCTTGCCGTACTGGCTTCGCAATCCAGCGCACAGAATCCCCGCGCGGACCAAGCTTCCGCGGCCCGGCACGCCCTCGTCATCTCGGTCGACGGCATGGGCGCGAGCTGGTACACGGATCCGCCGCCGAACATGCGCATCCCCAACCTCCAGAAGCTGATGGCGGGGGGAAGTTTCGCCGAAGGTGTTGAGGGCGTCTACCCGTCGGTGACCTACCCTTCCCACACGACCCTCGTGACGGGCCGCATGCCCGGCGAACATGGGGTCTATACGAACCTCTCTTCGCGCGAGGCAGGGAAGAATGTCGGAGATTGGTTCTGGAACGCTTCGGCCATTAAAGTCCCGACGCTTTGGGACGAAGCTCAAAGGAACGGCCTGACGAGCGCTACGGTCTTCTGGCCTGCGACCGTGGACGGGCGCATCACGTGGAACATCCCGGAGGTCTGGGATCCGTCCAAGGGTATGACCGGCGATCCGCTTTACATCGCGAAGTTCGCCACTCCGGGGCTGCTTTTCGAAGCCGGGCTTGAACTCGGCCCGCCGAAGGCCGGCGAAGACGAGGATTTGACACGGGCCAGGCTCGCAGCGTTTATCCTGAAGCGGAAAAAACCGAATCTGCTTCTGCTCCATCTGGCGGCGCTGGACGAGGCTGAGCACGGTCATGGACCGCGCAGCACCGAGGCCACTGCGACACTCGAAAACAGCGACGCGCGCATCGGCGAACTTCTTGCCGCGGTCAAAGAGGCGGGGCTCGAGAATTCGACGGATGTGTTCGTCGTGTCCGACCACGGTTTCTTGCCGGTCGAGCGCGTGATTAATCCCAACGTTTTGCTTGCGAAGGCCGGCTTGCTTCAGATTGACGCCAGGGGAAAGATTGTCGGCGGAAAAGTCGCGACTATTGCCACCGGTGGTGCTTTCTTCATCTACTGGCCGGAATCGCAGAATCCCCAGAGGGAGGTTGAGGTTGCGCTGAAGCCCCTGCGCGATCAGGGCGTGCTCTGGAGCGTCCTCGGCCGCGCGGCGCTTGCGGATCTGGGCGCTGAGCCGGCTATCCGCATCGCGCTCGAAGCTCCGTCCGGCACGGGGTTTGACGACGAGGCGCGAGGCGAAGTGATCGTTACTCGCACGAAGCGCGGCGGCACGCACGGCTATCTGCCGTTTCGCGCTGGATTGGAATCGGCGTTTATCGCCTGTGGTCCCCGCATCAAAAAGGGTGTGAACCTTCACCGCATCCGCATGACAGCCATCGCGCCGACAATTCTGCGGTCCCTTGGAATCTTAGATCCGCAGTTCGGTGGGCAGCCGCCGCTCACCGACATCTTCAAGTAGAGGGAAGCCAAGCGCTCGTCGCCGGTCAGCGAGTCGCTATTAGACCGAAGGCCGGTGGCGCGGCCGCGAGCGCGCGGGCATGACGAGTTGCTGGCGCGATGTTATCGGAGCGCGTTCCTGTTCCACTGGCATTCCCGGAAATGCCGGGGCGGCCTTGGCGCTCGGCGGGTCAGAAGAGCCCGCCGAGATTGAGCACCACAACTGAAACCAGAACCACGGCCGCTCCCGCGGCCAGCAAACGTCGCGTGCCGGACGATGTGCCTTTCCATTCGCCAGTCAGCAACCCCAGCGAATTCGAGGCGAGGATCATGGCCGCAATCAGAAGGGTGTAACCGAGCGAGGTCCCGTACTTCCCCACAAGTGTCGCGCCGATTCCGTAAGTGACCATTCCGCCCAGCCACAAGACTGCCATCGCCCCAGCGAGAAGGACTTCGCGACCCCGGCCTGCTTCGGCAAACAAACGGTAGTGCCGGTCACGAACGAGCAGGTAGAGGCAATAGACGAGATTGGGAATGAAGCCTGCGCCGAGCACCAATGCCCACACCGCGTAAGTCGAAGTCACCGTGCTCGCGCCATGAGCAAGACCGCTGCGTTGCACATCGCCGCCAAAGGCGAACCCGAGATTAATGTTCGATCCGAAGATGCCGGTGAAGATGCAGATGCCGAGCCCCACCGCAAAGCTGCGCGCGGCGCTGGTTGCGGCGTTCGGCGTGGCCTGCTCTCTTTCGCGGCGACGCCCCGCCGCGCCGTAGAGCGCCAGCCCGGCGAAGAGAATCGGCATGCTCACAAGCAATAAAAGCCCGCGCGGTCTTAGGAGATCTCCGGGACTCAGGACGAGGAGTGGGATCAAGGCACCCGACAAACAGGACAAACCCGCGACGACTGAGAAGGCCAACGCCATGCCGACAGCACTAATCCCCAGGCCGAACGTCACCTGGGCGATCCCCCAAAAGAAACCGAATGTCAAGGGAAGCAACAGCGCGCGGCTGGGCACAGAGCTGTACACGCCGCGGAGGTCGGGCACGAATCCACCGGCAAGAATCCAGGGCAGCGCGAGCAGCGCGAAGAAGGTGAAAGCCAGCCAGGTGTTTTCCCACTTCCAGCGCGCGTACTTCATGGGCAAGGGAAAACATCCATTCATTGCGCCGCCCAGAAAAATGAGCGCCATCCCCAGCCAGAAATGTTCAGTCATGAGAGTATTCTCCGAACTCTTCGAGAGAATGTACGCGAGGTGCTTCAGGCGAGGATTCGAATCACGATCTGGTTAACGCATACCCAAACCGACTATGAACATCGAAACGATCAGAAGAGTCAAGCCCACGCCCATGATTTTGAGCGGCCGGCTGCCGGCGCCTCGCCATTCACCGGTCAATAGTCCCCAAAGATTCGCGACCATAACCATCAACGACATCACCAGCGCCCAGCCGACCGAAGAGCCGATGTCGCCGAGGGCGTTTGCGCCCATGCCGTAAAGCAGCATTCCACCCAGCCACATCGCTCCCATGCAGGCGGCGAGCAAATGGTTGCGGCCGGTTCCCGGCAACAGAAATCGTCCGGCCGTGCGGTTCTTTGCCAGGAGAAATACGCAGTAGGTTCCACTGCAAAGAAACGGAGGGAAGGTAAGGAGGGCCCACAACGGATAGGATGCGTACCGCTGCGCCGTTCCGAACCTGGTCGCCGTGGCGGTAATTTCCGCTCCAAAGGCGAAGCCCAGGTTTCCGCAAGTGCAAAGCAGCCCCGATAGAATACAAAGCGTCAAGCCGAGCCCGAAAGATCCGCCCGAAGGGGAGTCGGCGGCATCTCCGTCCGTCGTTGAGGCTCTGTCCCGCAATTTTCCCGCCCAGCTGCACACGGCGATGCCCACCAATGCGACCACCACGCCAGCCATGACTTTTGTCCCTTGGGGAGATGTCAGGCTCACGCGTGAAACCGCGAGCAGCGGGATCAGCGTTCCCAAGGCAGCCGTCAACCCGATGACGAGGGCAAATCCCAGAGCGAGTCCGACGTATTTCACGCCGAGGCCCATCAAAAGCCCGCCCAATCCCCATCCCAGTCCCCACAGGAATGTCTTGAGCAGAGTGGCGCCGCTGGTGGTGGCGAGTATCTGTTGCAGTTGCGGGACAGTGAGCAATGCCACCAACCACGGGAGCACCAAATACCCCGAGACGGAAAAGCCCAACCAAGTATTCTCCCACTCCCACTCGTGGGTGTATTTGATCGGCAGCATGAATGTGCCCTGAAGAAGACCTGCGGCCAGGATCAGAATGATTCCCGAAGCGGTGCTTTCCGTCACGAGAATCCCTCCGGTGCGATGGGGCGTTGACAAGCTCAGTGGTTCATGGATTTGGCACCGCCGCTTTATCAGCCGCGTCCGACTAGCACACTGAGGCGGCCCATAAGTGGCGCGGTGGCCGCGTAGAGCTCGCGATAGATGCCGTAGAAACCCTCGTAGGCGTGGTGTGCGGAGGCGTCGGGTGTGACAACTTGCTTGGTTTTGATTTGCCTGGTCGCTTCGGTGACCCCTTTGAAAACGCCCACTCCCACGCCTGCGAGAAGAGCGTCTCCGTAGCAGGCGCCGACTTGCTGCTCGGGAATATGTTGCTCGAGGCCGATGATGTCGCTGACGATCCGCATCAGGACAGGATTCAGCGTGCCTCCGCCGACTGCCAGGATGCGCCGAGGGTTTGCGCCTTCCATCTGCATCTGCTCGATATTGTGCCGGATGCCGAACCCGATCGATTCCAGCAGGGCCCGGTAAATATCCGTCCGCGTGTGGCTGAGCCCAAGCCCGAATATCATACCCTTAGCGTTGGGGTCGAGGATCGGTGTCCGCTCGCCCGAAAAGTATGGCAGCACGACAATTCCGTTCGCTCCGGGAGGCGAACTTGCCGCGAGTTGCGCGAGCGCAGCATAAGCGTTATTCCCGCCCGCCTTTTCGGCCTCAACTTCCCGCGGCGCGAACTGATCCCGAAACCACTTCGTCAGACTGCCCGCCGTGGACATGCCACCCGTGAGCACGTGCGTGCCTTTCTCCAGAAAATGCGCTCCCCAGAACGAGGGCGTGAGGAGGAGACGATCGGTGCGCAGGATAAAGAAGATGCTGCTCCCGTACATCACCATCATGTCGCCGGCGTTTGCCAGGCCGGCACTGATGGCCTCCGCGGCGGCGTCGGCAGTCCCGGTAATGACAGGCGTGCCTTCTGCCAGGCCCGTCAAGCGCGCAGCCTCGGCGGTAATTTTTCCCGCGATGTCGCACGTCCATGTGAGGCGAGGCAGCCTCTCCACAGGAACGACGTGTTCCTCGATTGCGGTCTTCCAAGAGCAGTGATCGTAGTCCACAAACGGTGCGAAAGTGACAGCGTCATAGACGTCCAGAGTCACCTCTCCCGTCAGGCGGTATCCAAGGAAACCCGTTCCATTCGCCACCCAATGTGTTTTCGCCCAAACCTCAGGCTCGTTGCGGCGGATCCACAGGATCTTGGGCAAGGACGATTGCGATGAAATCCGGATACCAGATGTGCGATGAACGGGGTGGTTGTCGATGATTTGCTGGAGCTCGGCGATCTCCTGCGTGGCACGGGTGTCGATCCCGTAGAGGATGGCTTTGCGCAGCGGACGGCCCTTATGGTCAATGGGGAGGACGGCGGGGGAAATCGCGCTGAAACCTATCCCGGCTATTCGGGTGGATTGAATTCCGCTGGCATGCAGCAACTCGCGGGTGATTGCGAGGAAGTCATGCCACCAGGTGCTTTCCGCATCATGCTCCGCCCAGCCGGAGTGGGGAATCTCAAGGGCGTGCTCGACGGTGGAGGTCGCCACGAGCTCGCCGGTCTCCTTCACCAGCGCCCCCTTGGAGGAGTACGTCCCGATATCAACACCGAGCAGATAGGATGTGCTCATCGGTTCACATACCGGTCGAAGAAGCGTGAACGGACGGAGGGGCGTCCATCAGAAACTCCCCGTCTCGCAGCACCGGCTCGCCATCGGCGAAGACCGTCCCGTTTTTGCGAGTGTCCTTGATGATGTCCCAGTGGATCGACGAAGTGTTGCTGCCTCCGCACGCCGGGTACGCGCGGCCGAGCGCGATATGGACCGTGCCGCCGATCTTCTCATCAATCAGGATATCTTTGCAGAACCGAGTCACTACCGGGTTCGTGCCTAAGCCAAACTCGCCGATCCGATCGGCTCCAGGATCAGTGCGAACAATCGATTCCAGGAAATCCTGATTGCTGCTTGAGCGAGCCTCCAAGAGCCTGCCTCGGTCCCAACGCAGGCGAATGTCATGCATGAGCCGGCCGCCCAAAACGCCGGGAAACTCAAAGTAGATCTCGCCGTCTACGGTCTCCGATAAGGGTGCGGTGAAGATTTCGCCGTCGGGCATATTCATTCTTCCGTCACCTACTACCCACTTGCGGCCCTCGGTCGAGAAGCGCAGATCCGTTTCATGCCCGACCACCCGGATCGTCGAGGCCCTGCTTAACCTTTCAGCCCATCGGCCCCACTTACCGGCGGCTTCTTTCCAATCAATCAGGCACGCGCCAAAAAACATCTCCATCATGGTTTCGAGATCGGTTCCCGCCCGCCGTGCAAACTCCGCATTCGGCACTCGAACCAGACACCAGCGCGTCTTCTTCCACCGCAGCGACGAAACCTTACCCATCGCAGTCTGGTTTGCCGCCAGGCGGTCGGAGGGGATGTCGCCGTGAATGTCCAGCCGGTTGGCCCCGCGCAAGCCGAAATAGACATCGGCCCACTCCATGCCGTAAGCCTCAATCTCGGGCACCCAGCGTAGCTGCGCTTCATTGCCGAACCTCAAAACCAGGTGGCGAAGTTTCTCTGAGAGAAACTGCACCTGCGGCAACGCCCCCGCTTTGATTGCCGCCTCGTAAACGGCTTGGACGAGTGGAAATGGTTCCAGCTCAGACATGGCAATCATGACCCGCTCGCCTGGCTTCACGGCGGCCGAATAATTGACCAGCAGGTCTCCCAATTGTTTCCAGCGCGGGTCGATGGAAATCACCGTACCGCCTTTTAACGGCATTCGCGTGCGACGCGCATGAATACGCGCACGCGCTCGATGTCCACTTCGTTCCAGATGTAACCATCCCGCTTGAACGCAGTTCCTGTAATTGCGCCGTCCGCGACGGCAAGTTGTTCGCGGATATTCTCCACGCGTACGCCGGTGTTGGCCAAAACCGGAGTGCCGGGGACCGCTTCCTTTACACGCCGCAGCGTTTCCATCGAAGTTGTGACCCCCGCGGTCAGGCCCGAAACGCAGAGCGCATCGGGGCGATGATTGAAAACCGTGGAGCGGGCGATGTCGGCCACATCGCGCGCACCGAGGTAAGCGGCGGCTTCCGGAACGATATTGAACAGCAACTTGACGTGCTCGGCATGAATAGCGTGCCGATGCCGCACGACCTTACCGCAGTTGGTGTTCCACAAGCCGAAATCGCTCCCGTAGACCCCCGAGAATATCTCGCGTACAAACTGCGCTCCGGTGGCCATGGCAAGGTCGATCGAGGCAATTGGATCCCACAGGACATTAACGCCATAAGGGATCTTGATTTCGCGGCGCAACTCGCCGATCACCCGTGCCATGCTCACTGTAGTAATCGGCTCGACTTCAGTCAGGTAGGGCAGGCTCGCCTCGTTGGAAAACATCACGGCGTCCACGCCGCCTTTCTGCAAGGCTTTGAGGTCGTGCCGCGCGCCTTCAATCACCCAATCCAATCCCTTCTGCGCTTCGTAGCCGGGATCGCCCGGCAGCGCCCGAAGGTGACACATGGCAATCACCGGTTTGCTCGCTCCAAACAATTTGGTCAGCCAGGTCATTTTCATGTACTCCCGTCCACACGAGCCCCTAAAAAGCAAAGTTCAGCGGCGCGGCCTGTTGTTTTCTCCTCAGGTCTTCATCCCGGAAGGGCCGGCTATCTCTCCGATTCAGGACAATGGACACTCCCGACCAGATTCAGGGCCCCCAATTCGTTCGCGGCGGACACCTTTTTGCCAAAACCGGCAGCGGAATCTATCATGTTCCTGTTTTGTGGCAAAGCGAGATGAACGTCGCACACCTCCTCGGGCGACCGTGTGAGCTGAACTGATTTCAAAGGTCCTCGCCCAGAAGGCGGGGACCCAGGCCTAAGGAAAAGGTGATGGTCACCGGGACCGCTGCTCGGAGTGACCCTGGGGGCGAGGCAAGCGGAACCAGAAGCGGGCGCCGACGGTGCGACGATTCTCGCAACCGATCGTGCCGCCCCAGCGCTCGACCGTCATTTTGCAGAAGTAGAGCCCAAGGCCGGCTTTCCCAGCGCGCTCTCCCTTCCCTTTGGCGAAGAGTGCGAAGAGCCGTGTGGCAGTCGCGTCCTCCGGCAAGCCGGGCCCTTCATCGTCCACAAATCCGGTAACGAAGTTTTCCTCTTCGACCGCCCCCAGCGTCACCGCAGAATTTGCCGGTGCGTGTCGGAGCGCATTCTCGACGAGATTGCCAAAAATCCGGAGTAGTCGTGACTCTTCACCCTTGACCCGCCATATCCGGGCGAAGTCGACATCCGGCGAGAGGAGGATTCGCGCGCCTCGCTCCCGGAAAGCAGTCTGGAAGGCTTCGACCGTCTTCTCGGCGCACCGCGCCAAATCGGGGGCCTTGCCCGGATCGCTCTCGATAAGCTGCTGCGCCGCCAGCTCTGCGGAAAAAGCCTCCAGGATTCCGCGGATCATGGTCTCCTGCTTTTCCGACTGGCGCTCGGCGATCTCCAACACTTCTTTGAACTCGGGCGCCATGGATTGGAGCCGCAATAGGGAGAGCGACCCACGGATCGCTGTGAGCGGTTGCGATAAGTCGTGCACGATGCAATGCAGCAGGATTTCCTTCTTCTGAATTTCGCGAAGCAACTTTTCGTGTTCGAGGATGGCGTCGCGTGCGGTCTGCAACACCCGGACTCGTTCGTCGAAACCCGCTTGAGGGTTCTGGATAAGGAGGATTTTTCGGCCCGCGAGCCGCACGGCCGAAGCTTCAAGGGCGACTTCTCTTCCATCCTCGCCCTTTTCGATCCAGGTACCCGATTCGGCCCTTCCGTCCGCGTTGGAGTTCCAGAACTCTTCCGCGTCCGCAAGAAAGTTGTCCAAGAAGAGTATATTGTCGCCGAGGCGCAACGTGGCCCTGTTCGCCGGTTCGCTGCCCAGAATTGCACAAAGAAACTCTGGGGGCGAACCGATGGGACGAAACTCACCTTCACCCAGATACTCGAATAGTGCGAGACGCTGTTCTTCAAGGAACGAGGTGAGGACCGCGTCATCCGTCATCGGCAAAAGGCCCTTTTCGCCGGAAGGGGAGTTGCCCAACCATGTAACGCGGCAGAATTGCAGGCCGGTTATTTGCGCAGCATGGCCCGCGCCAGTTCCGTAAAGACCTCTTCGACGCCCTGTCCCGTTTTGGCACTGGTGCGGACCACGGTCCAACCCTGCCGGACAAGAGTTTCTTCTCTTTCCGACTCGATCTCCCACTGCTCGGCCAAATCACACTTGTTCAGAACCAAAACCGAATGCACGATGCCCAGAGCCTTGTCGGCCTCCTGCTTGATGGCGAGCGCCTTGTCGAGCGTGTCGCGCCGGGTACCGTCGACGACCAGCAGGAAACCAGAGGCGCCGCGCAGATAAGACATGCGCAACTTCTGGAACTCATCCTCCCCGTAGATGTCCCAGAGCATTAGGGTGAGATTTTGGCCGTCGACCTCTACCTGCTTCTTATCGATCTTGACGCCGACTGTGGTCAGGTAGGCGTCCGAGAAGATGCTTTCCACAAACCGGCGGACGAGGCTCGTCTTGCCGACGGAGAAAGACCCAAGCATGCAGATCTTCTTCTGAATCATGGGTTGAAGGCCTCGCTCCTACTTGGGACGACGTTCGGGATTAACCTGAAACGTGACACTTCGGTTGTACTGGAGGTCCGAAGCGCTCTCCTCGGGTCGCACGGGCTCCGCGGTGCCCGCGCCGCGCGCGCGGAGATAACTCGCTTCAATCCCCGCATCCACCAACTCCTGCATTACTTTTCTCGCCCGCGCCTCGCTCAACGGAGTGTTGGTCATTTCCGCGCCGGTGCTGTCGGAATGGCCGACGAGCACGATCTGCAACTCTGAGTTCGTGGCCTTAGCGGCTTGAATCAGGCCCCGCAGGGGATCCAGCAACTGAGCGAGGTGCCGCTGCTGGCCGGGTCTCAGCTCCCAGCTCTTGATGTCAAAGAGAATGATGGCGGCCTCCACTGCAGCCTTGCGACGCAGGAAAACGTCCGGGTTATTCAGGTTGCGGTCGTTCACGGAGGTTATCCCCGGCACCAGCGCCGCGCGAGCGCGAAGTTGCGCTGCCCATTCCGGCGTTGACTCTCCTGCCACCCGGAGTTCTCCTCGCTCCACTGCCATGATCGCGGTTGGTGGCGGGGTCAGAATTCTCCGTGCCCGCCTGAGCACGGTGGCGTCATCCAGCGAATAAAAGGGTTGCCACTGAAACTCCGCGTCTTTCAGGTCGAGTCCAGCGGAATGTGCCAAAACGCGGGGATTCCAAGACAGCGGATCACGCAGGCCGTGGATATGGAATTTCCCGTCGCGCTTCTCAAACGAAGTCACGATGATCCCCGGTTGTTGGCCGAGGACCTCGACAAAAGCTCGCCACTTCTGGAACCGGACATAACCCAAAAGCAGCCAGACCGCAAGGGCGCCAAGCAGCAGGGACATGAGCACCACGAAATAAGGCCGGGGTTTTCGCTTGGCTTCCTGCCGGTAATGGGTCACCAGGCAATCCGCAAGGTCGGGGCGAAAGGGCTCAAACGGGGCGGCGTCACCCTCGAAGCCTCCGAGCGCCGCGCCGAAGCGGTGATGAAACCCCTCCAGTTTTTCACGCAAGCCGAGGCGGTACGCTTGCGGCGCTTCCCCGCGGATCACCGCCGCGAGTGTGGCATGCGGGCCTTGTTCAATCCAGACGTGATGTTCGCCCACCTCGATGCTGTCGAGCGCTTCGCCTTGCGCGCTCCGGAACGAATCTCGGACAAAGTCCTGGATTGCCGAGAGCATTCCCGAGACCATGTCGGCGTCTTGAGCCGCCACTTCTGACCCCACCGCGTGGAGGAGTAAGAGACTGGTTTTCTTGTGGATGACGAACACTTGCTCGACGCGATAAATGAGGCTGCGCAGCAGCGCGACTTCCGCGTAGGACCGGCCGGTGCGCAGCGCCTCGATCCGCCACTTGATGCCCTGAAGGGAAAGGCTGCTTTCCAAAGCCTTGTTAAACGACTCGAGCATGGCGCGGATGGATTCCGTCACCGAGCGACGAATGGCAGGGCCCATCACGGGGAAGAGCACCTCGGCGAGGACGCTCGAATCCTTGCGGACGGACTCTTTCAAGGCGTCCTCGACGGAGGGCGCGAGAGCCTCCTGGAGAGCTCCTTCCCCCCCTTCTTCACGCCGCAGGCGAATCGCCTCAGCCACCACAGCGCTTGTTTCTAGGGACCGCTGGGCGGGATCGTCGAGGCGCTTCTGGAGAGCGAGGATCTGCTTCTGCTCCTCGCCGAGTAAGAGCTCGCGCAGTTCTTCGAACGAGTGCCCGTCACGCGGGGGTTCGGCGGCGTTCAAATCGGTCGCGGGCTGGTCGGGATGGTTGGCCATCATCATGCCTGGTCAGGGGGCTTAGCGTTTTCGTTCGACCTCAGGCGGCAGCGCCCGAGCCGCGTTTCCCTTCGGGCAGCTTGAGCTCATTCTTCAGCCGCAACGCCATCTCGGTGAAGAGGTCGGCCAGGGCCTCGCGATCCGCCTTGTCGGCGTGGAGGGACTGGGCCTCGCGGTCGAGCGCCGTGGACAGACCGCGGAATTTTGTCTCGATTTCGGACCCCAGTTGCTTGGACTGTTCCAGGATCTGGGCGCGCAGGCTGGAAGTTCCCTTGGCGAGCTCGTCGTCAAGCTGCGAAAGTCTCTTGTCGATCACCTTGGCGGTATCGCGCAACTCGCGGGTCAACTCTTTCAGAGCCTCCGCGCGTTCGGCTTTCTCGCCCTTCAGCCGCTGGCTGAGCGATTCGAGCTCTTTCTGGACGAACGCTTCCAGGGCGTCGAAGCGCTTCCGCGTGTCTTCGCGCAAGGCTTGCGCGTCGGCACTCAGGCGCTCCTCCAAGTGCGCGAAGCGTTTTTCGTAATCCCGCATCTGCGATCCGAAGATGATGTCGCGAATCTTGTCGACATTGGCGGCTTCGCGGGTATCCGTCTCCGGTGCCGGGTTCTTCGTTTCAGGTGTTGCCATTTTTCCCCCTCGATGTTTCAAGTTCTTGCGATGACCTATAGCTGATTTCCGGAGTTTTGCGCGTTGCGTCATGCAGGCCTTCTTAATCCTGGGCTTATTTGAACCTTCCGACAGGCAACCAATTCAACCCCCTTAAATCGAAACTTGCTGGTAATCTGCACCCGCTTCGCACTCGACCGTCATCCCCTGCTCCCGAATGTAAGCGCGACAGGAAGCCACAACCTTGTCGAGGAAGTCATCGTCGTGCATCGGGTCGTGGTGATAAAGCACCAGGCGCTTCGCCCCGGCGGAGTGAGCAGAATTGACCGCGTCCTTCCAGGTGCTGTGCCCCCAACCGCGCTTGGCAGGATACTCTTCCTCGGTGTATTGCGCTTCGCGAATGTAAAGGTCCGCATCGCGCGCGAACTCGTCCACCTCGCGATCCAGCTTGCGGTTATGCTCGTTATCTCCCGAGAGCCGGCAGTACGGCTCGTGGTCCGTGACGTAGACGAACGTCTTTCCTTCTGACTCGACCCTGAACCCCAGCGCGAGCCCGGGATGATTCAGGTAGAAATGCGAGATCTTGGCGGTCCCGAGTTCGATCGGTCCCTCGAGCTCGACGAAATCGAGGTGGGCCATCATTTCGGTCAGATCAACGGGAAAATAATTGGAATCCATCTGTCCGGTGAAAACCTTTTCCAGGCTCTTGTCGGCGCCGCGGACGCTGTAAAGAGTCAAATGGTTACCGGGGATGTAGGCGGGTACAAAGAACGGGAACCCCTGAATGTGATCCCAATGAGTGTGGCTCACAAAGATGTGAGCGTGCAGAGTCCGGCCTTTGAATTCTCCGGCGAGCGCGAGCCCGGCATCACGGCCACCTGTGCCGCAGTCGAAGAGCATAACGGTTTCGCCACACCGCACCTCGACGCAGGAAGTGTTCCCGCCATAGCGCAGCGTCGCACGGCCGGGCGTCGCAATCGAGCCGCGCGTGCCCCAGAATCTTACTTTGATAGCCGTCTGGGTTGAGGCCAGCGTTTTCCGGATCGTCTCCACCAACGCTTCCAGGTTGTACGGCTTATTCAGATACAAGTCAGCGCCGAGCTCTTTGGCTTTCTTGATGTCGGCGGAGTACGTCTTCGCGGAGGCGATGATAATGAAGGTTCCTTGCAGTCCTGGGTCGCTGCGGATGGCCTGGCAGACAGCAAAGCCGTGCAGCTTGGGCATCATCAAATCGAGGAGGACGACCCTGGGCTTTTCGGCGCGGATGAGTTTCAGACCCTCTTCGCCATCTTCGGCCGTCAGGACGTTGAAGCCGGCGATGCGCAGGCCCAATTCGGCGATGCGCCGGATATCCGCGTCGTCGTCAACAATTACGACCTTGTCCATCGCCTATCTCCGGAACACGTTCGCCCTTGCGCTCACAACATCAATCCACGAGGTGGTTGCGCACTGCGTAATGGGTGAGTTCGGCGTTGGTCTTCATACCCATCTTTTCGAGAATCCGCGAGCGATAGGTGCTCACGGTCTTCACGCTCAAACTGAGTTGCCCGGCGATTTGACTCACTGTCTTGCCGGAGGCAATCGAGCGCAGGACCTCAAACTCGCGATCCGAGAGGAGCTCATCGGCGGGTCGATCGGTCTCCGCCCCCAAATCCGCGGCCAGCTTCTCGGCGAGGGCCGGGCTGACGTAGCGGCCCCCCGACATCACTTTCTGGACGGCCTTAAGCAGCTCGGCGGGCGCGCCCTCTTTGCAGACATAACCTGCCGCGCCGGCCTTCAGTGCTCGTTTCGCATAGCGTTCCTCGGGATGCACGCTGAGCACCAGGATCGGCATTTTCGGACGGGCTGCCTTCAGATCCCTTAGCGCGTCGATCCCGCTTCGCCCCGGCATCTCGATGTCCATGATCAGCAGATCCCAGGCGCGCTTTCGAACCTGCTCAAGCGCGTCCCGGGTGTTTTCCGCTTCTCCGCAAGCCAGAGCGCCCAGTGCGTCACTCAAAATCTCCCTCAGACCCCGCCGAATCAGAGCGTGGTCGTCGGCAATGAGGATGCTGGTCACAGGTGTAGCTTTCCCCAGGAGGCGCGCCCATTGATATGGGCAACAACAAAACGAACCTCCTAACTCACCGCGTCAAGGGAGGATCGGGTAGTTCTATTCTCCACTAGTTATGCGGGTTGTCAAGCGCTTGCCGGTTCTTCCCTCCTCGCAGGGATGCCAGCATGCTGTAGGACTGACGCGGGTATCTCGGGTGGTGGAACTCCTACAAAGGAATCGGTTTTCGGCCGATTGTGCCTTGCGGTTGGGCGGCCCAGACTCAGACTTCGGGAAAGCAGGTGTTGCGATGCCCTTGTCCTGCGTGCGCGCCGGAAATCGGAGGGCCGTCAAGGCGGAGACCTCCAGAGACGTTCTTATGACCAGGCTAAAGCGTGGCGTCGAAAGGCTTTTAGTGCAGGAGCGTAATCGCCAGATTGAACAACTTGAAAAGCGTGGTGCGCCGGTCTTTCGGTGGGGCTACACTGTGCGTAAAAACTGGCAGACGCCTTGGGGCGTCCTGAGGCGAGTCCGAATGCCGCGTTTGAGGGGAAGGCGAGAGATCGTGCTGATGGAGAAATATTACCCGCGATTCGCCACCCGTTTCCGTCACGATGAGCCGTGGCAGCGGAGGTGCCTTGAATACTGGGCTGCCTGGGTGTTTTTCCTCGAGGCAGGGTGCGCCCGCCTGGGACCCCCACCCATGGGCACTTAGAGGGGGGCCTTTTACTGACCCGCGCGCCAAGGTAATCTTAACGATCTGCGTATGAAGCGACTGGCGGCCGTCCTTCTTCGAAACCAAGGGTACGCGGTCTTTGAGTACCGTGGGAAGGGGGTCTTCCAACCGGTCGGGAACCTTCCCGATTGGTTTCAGAATCTCCCGGGTCAGGGTGGGGCAAAGCGGATTCGCCACCGTTTAGCGGAGCGCTTTCCGTTCATCGCCAACTTCCTGCTCGATGCCCGGAAAATCTGGCGTGCGAAATCTGGGGACTGGACAAAGTCCGGAGTCTGGATCGAGCGAGGCCGGGACGGCAATGAGATGCTGCTCGAATGCTCCGCATTCTCCTTCCAAGGAAGAAACGTCTTCATCATTTTGAATCCCCATGGCCATTTCGAGGAAACCCGTCGAACCCTTCAAACCGCGCGCGAGTTGCGCCTGCAATACGACTCCTTCCTGCGCGACGTGCAGAAGAAAGAAATCCTGATTCACTGCATTATCCACGACCTCTCCCAACCCCTCACCGCCATGCAGGGATGCTTCTCCAGTCTGGGTCGCATCAAACTGCCTCGGGATCTGAAGGCGCTGGTGCAGATCGGGGAACGCCAATCACACGAGCAGGCGGCCATGATCCGCGAAGTTATTGAGGCCTTCGCCGCCGAACTGTCCGCGCCGCAGGCCTCTCAACGCGGCGCGGCCGAGCCGCCCGACCTCGCCCGCTGCGCGATGCAGATCGTCAACGATTTCTCTCAAGCTTTCGCAGAACAGGACATCAGGCTCGAACTGGACCCGGCCCTCGACCTGACTCGTAATTGGCAAGTCGCCGGAGATGAGGCAAGACTGCGGCGGATCTACGCCAATCTCCTGGAGAACGCGCTTCGTCACAGCCCCGCGGGCTCCAGGGTGACGGTGCGAGTACTGGACGAGGGCCGGTTCCTACGCGCATGTGTTGACGACCGTGGCCCCGGGCTCCCCAGCGGCGAAGCAGCCTCGCGACTCTTTCAGCTTTTTGCCAGGGGCAAAGAGCGCGGAGGCAAAGCCGGCATCGGTCTTTACTTCTGCCGAATCACCGTCGAGCGCTGGGGTGGAACCGTCGGATGTGAGCCGCGGCCGGGAGGTGGCGCGCGCTTCTGGTTCCGGGTGCCGCGCTACGAACCCACGCGCATGAAACCTCGGGATGTCGCTTCTCCCGCGAAAAAGCCTCCGGAGGAGCCAGGGCGATCCGGCGTAGCTCGACCCGCGGAAGATGCCGCTAAAGACACTCCTCGCCCGCGACGGGTACTTCTGGCCGAAGACAATCCGGTTATCCGGAAACTCACAACTCGGATGCTGAAGGAGCGTGGCCACAAAGTCACAGCCGTCTGCGACGGTAAAGAAGCACTAGCAAGAATCCGGGAGAAAGAGTTTGACGTTGTGTTGATGGACGTCGAGATGCCGAAAGTGAGCGGGATTGAAGCGGCCCGAGCCATTCGCCAATTGGAAAAAGCAGCGGGCACGCATCTAAGCGTGATTGCCTTGACCGCCTATGCTTCGAAGTATGAACGAATCCGTTGCCTGAGCGCGGGGATGGACTCGTGCCTGACCAAGCCGTTCAAGCCCGAGGATCTATACGCGTCGGTGGAGGATCCGGCTATTCCGCCGTTGGAAATCAACGTGGCGGAAAAGGTTGAACCCGCCGTCGGCGCGGAGCGTCACGCGGCTCTGCTGGCCAGAGTCGGGGGCAAGCAGAAGCTCCTCAACACACTCGTCCGGCTATTCCTCGAAGACTACCCCAAGCACCTCTCGGCGATTGACCGCGCCATCATCCGTCGGGACGGCAAGAACCTAGCAAGGGCCGCACACGCCTTGAGGGGGCCGATCGGCCTTTTCTTTGGTGACGGCGAGACGGCTTTCGTGACGCGAAAGCTGGAGACCATGGGCTTCCGCGCCGAGTTCACAGGGGCCGAGCGCGCTTCCGCGCACCTTCGGCAAAAGCTCTCAACCCTCTGTGACGAACTTAGGAGCCTTCAAAGGGTCTCCGGCATGGCACAGCGCCCACGGCCCGCTGGATGATGATAAGCTGGATTCCCCACGATGCCGTGAAGGATTACCTCTTCCGTCGTCCCCTGGCGTCAAAACTTCGGAAGCACAACCGTGTCGAGAAGTCCGAATAACAAGAGTCCGGAGCAGGGGACTCACAAGGAGCACACACATGAATAAAGCAGTATTGATCGGGCTGACCGCCGTAGCGTTTGTCTGCCCGCGCCTCTATGCCGACCAGGTGGTCATGAAGAATGGTGACCGGTTGACCGGCACCGTCGTCGATTCAGACGGCAAGACGCTCACTTTGAAATCGGCGTTTGCTGGCGAGGTGAAAATCCAGTGGGATGCCGTACAGGAAGTTAATTCCGACGGACCCGTCTATGTTTCGGCCAAAGACGGGGGAACGCTGGTTGGCAAGGTGACGACGGCGGAGGGAAGATTCGTCGTCCAGACCGCCGATTCGGGGCCGGTGACGGTCGCAAAGGATGCGGTCACATCGGTTCGCTCGAAAGAAAAACAAGCGGCCTACGACGCGGAGATCGAGCGCCTTCGCCACCCCAGGCTGCTGGATTCCTGGGGCGGCGTTGTGGACACGGGTCTGGCAGTCGCAAGCGGAAATACGGAGACACTCACCTACAATCTTTCCGCGAAGGCGGCGCGCATTACCGCCAGGGATAGGATAAGCGTCTACGGTCTGTCCCTCTACTCACGCAACAGCACAACCGGCAAGGCGATAACGACGGCGAGCATGGTATCGGGCGGGACGCGCTACGACTTCAATATCAGCGACAAATACTTCGCGTTCGGGCAGCTCGACCTTCTGCATGACCGTTTTCAGGAACTGGATCTCCGCGTCGCTCCCGCCGGTGGCATCGGTATTCATGCCATCAAAACACCCAACACCATCCTGGATCTTAACGCCGGCGGTGGGCTCAACAAGGAATTCTTCACCAGCGGGCTCAGCCGGACGTCGGGAGAAATTTTGCTCGGCGAAGCTCTTTCCCGCAAGCTCTCCAAGACCACCACGCTGAACGAGAGTTTCCAGTTCTTTCCGAACCTTACCGACACGGGAGAGTTCCGATCTGTCTTCAACCTGGGCCTGGTCACGCAATTGACCAAGGTGCTGAGCTGGCAGGTGACTTTTACCAATCTTTATTTGAGTAATCCCCCTGAGGGTGTGAAGACCACTGACGTCGTCATGACCACGGGGCTGCGCTTTACTTTCGGGAAATCCCTGTAAGTGAGGGAGTACAATGCCCGCATTCCTCTGAAGGCCCGACGTCCACTCGCGCCAAGGCACAAGGAGGATGCCGTTATGCCCATTTCAAAACGTGCAACTGCGGAGTTCGTTGGAACTTTCTGGTTGGTTTTCGGCGGATGCGGCAGCGCCGTACTCGCCGCCGCCTTCCCCAGTCTAGGTATTGGTTTTCTGGGGGTCGCGCTGGCTTTTGGTTTGACCTTGTTGACGATGGCGTACGCCATTGGCCACATCTCGGGATGCCACCTGAATCCTGCGGTATCGGTTGGCCTCTGGACGGGAAAGCGGTTTTCGGGTTCTGATCTTGCTCCCTACATCATCGCGCAGGTCGCGGGAGCGTTGGCAGCGGCAGGAGCGCTTTATGTGATCGCCAGCGGGAAGGAAGGATTCACCCTGGCGGCGGGTTTCGCTTCAAATGGCTACGCCGAACATTCGCCCGGCGGTTACTCGCTGGCCGCCTGCCTGGTGGCGGAGATCCTCCTGACCTTTATGTTCCTGGTGATCATTCTCGGCGCCACGGATCGTCGCGCTCCGCAGGGCTTCGCCCCCATCGCCATCGGCCTGGGGCTGACGCTGATTCACCTCATCGGAATCCCCGTCACCAATCTCTCGGTGAACCCGGCGCGCAGCACTGGCCCGGCGCTGTTTGTGGGAGGCTGGGCAGTCTCGCAACTCTGGCTGTTCTGGGTAGCGCCAATAGTCGGCGCCACTCTGGCAGGGGTCTTCTATCGGGTCCTTGCCGGAGAAGCCAAAGCCGAGTAATGATAGAATGCATCCGGCTGGCAGATTCCGTCGGCTGGCGTGTTGTCCCTCGCCCGAAGAATTACGGCCGCCCGTCCGAAGGCAGATGACGAGGCCCGCCCCGTGGGTGCGTGATTGGCGAGGAGTGCCCCAGTCCGCGTGCTGATCGCAGACGACGACCCGATTATCAGGGAAGTACTGCGCGGCATGCTCCGACGCCAACGAAACACCAAAGTTGTCGGGGAAGCAGCGGATGGCGACGAGGCCGTCGACCTCACCCAGAAACTCCAACCGGATATTCTCCTTCTCGACCTCCTGATGCCGCGCCTTCCCGGGATGGACGCCCTTCGGAAGCTGGGTCTGGACAGGGGAGCGGTCCGTGCGATTGTGCTGACCGGGTACGTCGGAAAACGGCAGATTGTCGAGGCTCTTCAGCTCGGCGCGCGAGGCATCCTCCTGAAAGGGTCGATCGACCATCTGGCGCCCTGCATTCAAGCCGTCGTCGAAGGTTATTATTGGGTGGAAAACCGGACGGTCGGTACGGTTGTCGAAATCATCCGGGATCTGCTTCGCGCCACCAAGACCGAACTGGAACCCGCCACGGCCTATGGACTTACCCCCCGGGAGCTGCAGGTCCTGTCGCTGGTGACGCTCGCCAACTCCAACCGCGAAATCGCCCAGGCACTCTCCATCAGCGAGCAGACCGTGAAGCGCCACCTGGTGAATATGTTCGACAAGACCGGAATGTCCAACCGGCTGGAGTTGGCGATGTTCGCGATTGACCGCCACTTGGTGTCTCTCTAAGGCGTCCGACCCGCCGCTTAGATTCCCCGGTTGAGCCCGCGTCTTTCTCAACCACCCCGCAGCCTTTACGACCAGGGAGCATGGGTCTAGCCTCCCCGTAGACCAGATATGAGGTTATAAGGTCTGGGGACTTCAAAAGACTCAGTGTCGCGTGGAGAAACACCGGGAACCGTTCGCCTTGGAACCTGAACGTCCAAACAGCCGGCGACTGGCACCGCAGCTGCGCTCTCGTTCGCAGTGTGAGTCTCAGGAACCTGGTTGGTTCTTGGCGATTCTCGATCGGCTCAGCGGCCGAGTCAGTCCGGTCACAACTGAGGGCAGGGAAATGAGCTCCCCTTATTAACTTACGACCTGGGGGTTGTACTGAAACTCCATCCGCTCGCAATAGAGCTCGGCGGTGAGTTGTTGCACCTGCGCGGCGGACTCGGAGGACGGGCCGCCGAGGCGGAAGATTCCGAGGTGATAGAACTTAATCCGGCCCAGCTCCTGCTTGAGATTCGGAGTGTAAAAGATCAATGAGCCATTTTTCTCCTGCGGCTCGCCGTTGTTGCCCTTTATGACGAAGTCCTCATGCCAGTCGATCCAGGAAGGAGCTGAGATTTCTGAGATACTGATTCTGAGATTAGGGAACTCGAGTTTGCCCGGCTCCTTGAGATAATCGCGCGCTTCGCCGACCTGGTTTCCGACCGTTTTCTGCTTGATCGTGAACGCGTCAACTTTGGTCACCCTCGAACAATCAAGCCCATCGATGTCCAGCTTGAAGTTCGTGGGAAGCCAGAGTTTCTGATCTCCCTTGCTCATCGCCATCGAAAGCTTTCCTGAAGATTTTCCGAGCCGCGTGTATTCAGGAGCAATCTTGATGGTCATGTAGGCGGGTTCCTTGGAGGTCGCGTCCATCGCCGGAATGGTGGTTTCCGTGACGAGAGCGTTCTTGAATTCGCGCTCGCTCGTCGCGTTCATCTGATAATCGGCGGCGACGATAGAACCGTTTTTGCGCGAGTAGTCCGCCATCCACGACGCGGAGATCCAGTCGTAGATATTCTTGCCAAGACGAAAATCCAGGTCGAAAGTGACGTCCTCGTATTTCGGCTGGCCGATATGCTTCTTGACGAAATACGAAGCACCGGTTGTCTCGTTGATGACTTCGGCCTGGACGCCGCCCCCCTCGACGGACCTGACAAAACCGCATTTGACGCCGTCGAGGGTGAGCAGGAAATTGCCCGCCGCGTAAGCGCGCGCGATTCGTTGCGGGTCGGGGGGAGCCGGAGCAGGTGTCCGGGCGGAGGCCACAGATACTCCCAGGTGGGAGACCGCGCCGGAAGCGGCAACAGTCAACCCTGCCCGGCGCAGAAATTGTCTTCGACTTTCCTGTGGAGAGCCCATGACATACCTCCGATGACGGTGGACTTGAGAACCGCAGCCTAAGAGACCCAGACGCCAGCGTGCGCGGGTGCTCCCCTCAACACGCCGTATCGTAGTCGCAGCCTAGGGCCTTGCCTGGCGGGGCGCAACCGTCCTGGGGTCGGGTGCACCCTCGACTGGAAGTCGAGGGGAGATTGAGGGGAAGGGAACGCATTCGCGGGAAGCGCCTCACGGAATTCCGCCCGGCGCGAGTTCGCCAGGCTTGGAGGGTTGTGTTTGACTCTACGCGCGCGAATAGGCGAGATCGGGAAAGATCAGAGCACGGTCGGCGCTGCCCCGGTCTTTGTCGATGAGCGCGTGGCGGTTCGAGACCTGTAGCTTGGAGAAGATATTTGACAGGTGAAACTTTACCGTACTCTCGCGGATGGAGAGGATGTCGGCGATCTCCTTATTGGAGAGCCGTCGCTTGACGAGTTCGATGATCTGGTTCTCGCGGAAGGTGAGTGACTCGAATCCGCTCCCTCCATTGCGCGTGAGGGTTGCTGTCCTCTGGACATACTCCGTCAGGATTTCACGTGACACCCACATTTTGCCCGAAGCCACAGAGTGGATCGCAGCGGCGAGGAACTGCGGGACATCCCGGTAGGGCACGAAGCCGTTAATTCCCAGCAACAGCATGCGGATGATGTTTTCCTTGGACTCTTCCTGATCCATTACCACGAACTTGGCCCCGGGATGCTCGGTTCGCAACCGCCTGAGGCATTCGCTGAGCGGCAAACGGAGTTCACGGCTGTCGAGCAGAAAGACGGACACGGCGTGCTCCGCGATCCTGAGCTTGGTAATAGTCTGAAAGTCGGAAGCGCGCAGTTGGGGATCTTTGGCAAGAAGCCCGAGGACGTAATACGATGCGAGCGGATTACTCTCCACCAGATACACGTGCACCGTCCCATTGCGGTCCGGATTTGGCATGACTTAACCCTCCCTTGTCCGGCCTCTCACCTGGAAAAGCATCGGCAGCCGCCCGCGAGAAAGGGTTACTAACCCGCGGAGCCAGGGGGTCCGGGCTACTCTTCGTCGGCGTCAAGCCCTCAACAGATGGGGGCATCCTACCCCAACTCAGGGGTTATTGTCAAAGGAGTATGGGGCGACCCTCGACTTCAGGTCGAGGGTTGGCTCAACCTTTCGGGTATTCCCTGGATGGCCGCCTCTGGTTTACCAGTACAGCAGACTAGGGCTTTGGATTCGCAATTCAGCAAGGGCTCGGCTGGCCTCCGACGATTGCCGGCTCGGCGGGAAGGCGCGGGAATATGTTTTCAAGGCGAGATTGGGCGTCAGGGCTGGTGCTGTTGGCTCTGCTTGGAACTGGATCGCTGGTTCCCCCGACATGGGGGATCCCCGCCGCCCCCCAATCAAATCAGCAGGTGATGGTTTGGGCTCTCAATTCCAGCAAAGTCTATCACTGCCCGAAATCGCGCTGGTACGGCAAGGGTGGCGATGGCAAGTTCGTGGAGGAGTGCCAGGCACTACGAGAGGGATTCAGACCCGCTTTCGGAGTGGGTTGCGGATCAGATTGCAGGTGAAGAATGTCCACGCATGCGACAAGACTCCCCCAAGAAATGGGAGGGCCCCGGAGGGGAACAGCAGGAGGAGACCCAATGAATGTCCGGAACTTCTTCGATCTTTCGCAACCTATAAGGTTCCGTGAAAAACACAAGACCCACAAAGAAAGCCACGTGGCTGTGGCGCTTCCCACCCCCGCGTCGCTCGCGACCGAAGCCGGGGCGATCGAAGTCGGGATGGCGGCGCCGGCTGCCATAGCGCCCTCTTCGCCCGCACCCGCGGCGGCGACCGAACTCACGGTTGCGTGGCAGGTGGCGATCTATCTGATTTTGATTCTCTCCATCTTCGCCAGCCGTTTCCTTGACCTTTACCGCGCCGGAGTCATGGGAGAGTTTACGGTGGACGGCCCCTATCTGCTGTTTACGGCTATCGCTTCGCTCCTGGCGTTCCCGATTGTTTATGACCGGGCGGAGCTTACACGTGACCGGCCAATGCTGGTTCAAATCGGTCTGATCTTCGCCGCAGGGATGGGCTGGGAAAAGATCGTCGCTACGGCCATGGGTAAGTAGCGGGTCGGGGCCGCGGTCCTTCCTCGACACACGGAGTTGTGTGTGACACCCAGACGAACACACAAGAGGATTACGAAGTCGCAGCGCACAAGGGCCGGTAAACGAACACTTCCGGCTCGGGTCGAAAAATCCATGCCATTGGGAGGGAGGATTGTCATGCCCACAAACGAGACAGCCGCAGTGACGAATGCTTCGATCCGCTTTGGAACCGGTTGGCTGCCGGATATTCCGGATTTCAGAGACTACACACCCCAGTCCAAAGAGGTAAAGCAACTGTTCAAGGCGGTCGGTAAGAAGGGCGAAACTACGCCAGATTCTGTTGACCTGCGCCAGTATTGTTCCCCTGTTGAAGACCAGGGGCAACTCGGTTCGTGCACTGCCAATGCGGTCGTCGGGCTAATCGAGTATTTCGAGCGCCGCGCCAAAGGAGAATACCTCGACGCCTCCCGCCGATTTCTCTATAAGGTTACTCGCAAGCTTTACCATTTTACGGGGGATTCCGGGGCTTACATTCGCGGCACGATTCGCGCGCTACGGATCTTCGGTACTTGCCCTGAGGAGTATTGGCCGTACGACGTGGCCAAGTACGATGACGAGCCGCCCGCGTTTTGCTACGCTTTCGCACAGGCTTACCAGGCCGTCACGTACTACAGGATTTGGGACGCCAATCCTCAGAATCTGCTCACGCAACTGAAGGGCAGCCTTGCCAAAGGCTTGCCCTTCGCGTTCGGCTTTACGGTGTACAGCTCCATTTGGAACCCCTCGGTTCAAAAAACTGGCGACATTCCTTTCCCTCAACCGGGCGAGCGGGTGGACGGCGGCCACGCCATCATGGCGGTTGGATACGACGATTCGCGGAGTCGCTTCATCATCCGGAATAGTTGGGGGCCGGGTTGGGGCCAGCAGGGCTATGGTTCGCTTCCTTACGACTACATGCTGCGCGGGATCGCCGATGACTTCTGGGTTCTCACCAGCGCGGAGTACGTGAGCCTGATGGGGATTAAATGAGCGAAGCGGATAAGCCCTTCAGCTATTGCATTGCTCTGGACGGTCCGCACCTCGACGGGCTGATTGGCCACGCGGGCCTGCTACGATTCGACTGGCCGTCCAAGAACATTTCAATTGAGTATTACGACGGGGTAAGCGCGGGTCACAACGTTTCCATCGCCCCCGGCGGCAAGCTTGGCCTGATGGGGAACTTCAGCCAGCAGATCGTGCTGGTGGACATGGAGAATCTTCGGGAGATCGAGCGCCAGTCCACCCTCGCCATCGAGCCGGCGAACTACCGCCTTCGAGCCAACACGCATCACCTCTGGTTTGAGGACAACCAACGGTTTATCGGCGCGGTCGGCGACCATCTCTACATTTTCGACATCAACGACCTCGACCGGCCGGAGATGCTCGGCCCCCATGGCCTCTACAATGCCCACGAACTGCGCTGGGACGCGACCCGGCGTTACATCCTGATGGGGGACCTGGGCCCCGAAGATTGCGCTGCGAAACAAGTCGGCGTCTTCGACCTCAAAACCAAGGAATCGACGGTCATCAAGCTGCCTGATACCTGCTGGCACGTTTGCGTCGATCCGGAGAAGCCCCTCGGCTACGCCGCCACTTACTCTTTCGCGACCGAGGACGAAAACTACGTTGATTGGTCGCCTGCCTTCCGCCGGGAATATGTCTTCGAGATTGACCTCGAGAAAAAGCGCATTCGCAGGAGTTGGAGCGCCGGAGCGGAGTTCCCGATCCACCTCAATTCCGACGTGGGAGTCTACGACAACAAGCTCTACATCAGTTGCGGCGGAAGCCATACGGTCATCGAATTGGACCTCGCTGAGGATCAGTTCCGAGAGCCGCGCGTCCTCGACTGCAAGCCCGACCTTTGGAAGCGGGCGAAGATGTGGCGGCAGAAGATCTACAACTTCATTGGCGCCTCGGCCCGCCGCCCGACTCTTACCAACACACACTTAATCCTCCAAACGCTCTTGGTGACCAACTGGCGGATCATGGATGGGATCTACTCGGCGCGAGTTTCTCCCGACGGCAAATACCTCGTCACGGGAAACCGCGGCTATAACGTCCTCACGGTGTACGACCGGAAGACCTTTCAGAAAGTGTACGCAAGGCAGTTGCCGACTTTCGGTCCAGAGGTTTTTCGGCGCCCCTATACGCGCCGCATGAAGCACATTTTCGGAATGCATCTGGGTATGCACCACAGCGAGATGCTGGCTCGGTAGAAAGAAGGGAAGGTCACATGGGTGTCGCAGGGTCGCGAATCAATGCCAGCACCGAAAAGTTCCGGAAGCTCAACTGCTTGGAAGGTAAGGTGGACCTTGATCCGCTTCTCGACGAACTTCGGCACGACATAGGAACTACTTCTCTGCTCGAAGCAATGAAGTCGTACATCGACGAGCTGCGCGGAAAACTCGACAACAACGCCCGGCCCTATCAAAAACTCGCCAGACTTTTCGAGGTTGGATTCACTCCGGCTCAGGTCGAAGGCCACTTCGATGGCGTGGCGATCGGATTGCGCACCGGAGATGAAGAAGGAGTCCTTGGGCATTACGGGAATGTGATGGGCCTGCTTTGGGGTACGGCGGTAGGCCCCGTGGCGCCATGGGTTGGAAAGTCCTTTAATCCGCTCACTTCAACTGAGCTCCAAAATCTTACCGAGGGCGTCGTTTGCGATGACTCGTCGGCGCGCCTTGGAATCAACCACTTTCATAAAGCTGAGCCGTCCCTGATCGGCCGCTTCAGTTTCTCCGTCCTGAGTTTGTGGATGTCGCTCAAGGAAGCTCCGGAACAGGAGAAACAGCGATACGGGCATAACCGCAACGGTGGCCTGTTTATCTCTCGCCGAACTCAATCCGTCTATCACGGGACGCCGCGTGACGTGTTTCAGCTCAACTACCGCTGGTCCAGGCTGGGGAATGTTCCTCCTTTTACGCACCTGATCGATGAACTGGTGCAGATTTCGGAAGGCGTCTACCTCGGCCAACTGCTCTTCGCCACACGGAATATCCTCGAGCGGTTCGATCCTGGCAATCCTCCCCGATATTACGACTACGAGCATTTCGGGTACTTCCTGCTGGTTGACGAGTCCTGGAAAGAAGAAATCCGGCGAGTCTTCCCGCACATCGGGGTTCCTCGCGCGGAAGGAGAGGCTGCCCCCACTCAGCCCACTGCTGGCGCGCCTGCCTTGGCACTAAAACCCACAAAATTCACAACGTTTACCTTCGCCGATCCGGTTGATGGAAACTGCGACGACCGCGTGCTTGCCGACGTTCGCGCGGACATGAAGAATCAGTCGACGATTTTGGATTTGTTCAAATATTACTCCGATCAACTCGCTCAAGGTTTCGATAATCGCTCGCCGTTCTTCCTCCGGCTGCACGAGATCTTCAATCGCGGCATCGGCCCCGATGAAGTGAGAGGATATTTCCACGGAGCGTTGGTCTCCTTTCATTCCGAGGGCTACTACCGGTTCTTCAACTTGAACACTCTCAACGTAGGCTGGACGTTGGGCCGGTTTTTCACGCCTTGGACGGGGAAAACCTTCGAGCCCATCAGCGCCGAGCGGCTGCGCGACCTGACCGACGGCTTTGAAAAGGGAGCGGTGCCGACATTCTGGGGCACCAACACGGTTTCACTTTCCAGACCCGGCCAAAGATTCGCCGGACAACTTATGAAGCTCGCTGGAATCTGGACCGAGCCCGCCTCCGCCGAAGAATCCAGAAAATACGGATATGACCTGAAAAGTTTCTTCTTCATCGGCCGAAAAGGAATGTCGATCAACCAGGAAAACAAGGGGAAGAAGATCTTCCAATTCAATTATCGTTGGCCGAAATTGCGAACCTTCCCGCCGGATCATTTCTGCATCGACGAGCTGGTGATGGTCGCCGAAGGCCTCTACCTCGGGCAACTCATTTATGCCACCGAGCTCTTCAAAAAGTTTGATCCGAACGAAGACCCCGCCTCGTACCAGTACCGTGTCTTCGGTTACTTCCTCCTGATGGACGACGAATGGCACGGGCGGCGTCGCGAGATCGGATTCGACCCGTATAACGCTTAGGCGGCTGGTTGCTTTTGGCGAAAGGATCGGATGAACGGCGGACTGGCGAACGCTCCCGAGCCGCTCAAGAACGAATACTCCATGGTTGTCATTGGCTCGGGGTACGGCGGAGCGATCACAGCGTGCAGACTGGCCATGGCGGGGCAGCGCGTCTGCATCCTGGAGCGCGGCGCGGAATGGCCATCCGGCGCTTTCCCAGACACACTCCTCGGCATCCAGCAGAACGCGCGTAGTTCCTGCAATCCGCTGGGACTCTACGAATACCTGCGCTTCAGCGACCTCGACATCATCAAGGGTTGCGGTTTGGGCGGGACCAGCCTGATCAACGGCGGCGTGGCCCTGCGCCCCGAGCCGGATTTCTTCACCCGGAATAATTGTCCCTGGCCCAAGGCCCTTCAGAAGGAATGGGAGAGCGGAACTCTGCAGAAATACTACGAGCGGGCGGAGAAATCGCTGCGAGTCCAACCGCATCCTGGTGGCCAGGCTCTGGGCAAAGTGCAGGCGCTAAGAGCTCGATCGGACCACGCACCGGGGGCGAAATTCGATCTGGTGAACATCGCCGTCAACTTTCAGGACGGGGTCAACGAATTTGGCGTCCAGCAGCGGGCGTGCACTGACTGCGGGGACTGCATGACGGGATGCAACGTCCGCGCCAAAAACACACTGGACACAAATTACCTGGCGGGGGCAAAGCAGCACGGTGCGGAGATCTACACCGGCATCAAGGTCGAATTCATCGAGAAAGCCAAAAGCGGCGACGGATATCTGCTGCATTACCGCCGCATGCTGACGGATCGTGAGGAGGAAGACCTCCGCCAACTCAAAGCAGCGGCCGTCATCCTCGCCGCCGGAACAATTGGCTCAACGGAAATACTGCTGCGCTCGCACGGGCCGGACCTGCCCCTTTCAAAAGCCCTCGGGGCGCGCTTCAGCGCCAACGGCAATTTCTTCGGCGCGGCTTACAACTCCGACCGCGTTACCAATGCGCTGGGATTCGGGAATCACCAGGATGAGCGTTCTCAGGTGAAGCCCGGGCCGGGAATTGTCGGGGGAATCCGCTACTTCGCGGACAAGCCGCTGGAAGAACGCATCCTGATCGAAGATCTCTCAATCCCCCGCGCCTTCGTGGACGTGATGCGCGTGGCTTTCCCCGCCATCAGCGCCGCCACGGGCGATGACACTGACTTTTCGCTCTCTGACGAACTGGCGGAGGCGGCGCGAGCTTCTCGCGACCTGGCGGGTTGGAATCCCGACGGCGCCCTCAACCGCACCATGATTTATATCGCCATGATGCAAGACGGTTCAGAGGGGGAAATCCTGCTCGACCGACAGGGGAAGCTGCGCGTCTCCTGGCCGGGAGTCCTCGAGCAGCCCATCCTCCGCGCCATGAATAAGGAACTCCGGAACCATGCTGCGGCCCTCGGCGCCATTTACTTTCAGAACCCCCGCTGGCATCCGTTGCTCGGCCGCAATCTGATTACGGCGCATCCCCTGGGCGGTTGCCCCATGTCGGACAGCTTCGACACGGGCGTCGTGGACGACCACGGGCGCGTTTACAGCGGTCAAGGCGGATTTCACCGCGGCCTTTATGTGGCGGACGCTTCAATCATCCCGGAGTGCCTGGGACGCAATCCGCTGCTGACGATTTCCGCCCTTTCTGAGCGTATTGCGGAATTCATTACGAAGGAGAAGGCGGGAGTCAATTAGGCCGCGCCGGCCCCGCCCCCGACACGTTTATGCTGGTCATCATCAGCGACCTTCATCTGACCGATGGCACTTCCGGCGAGACGATCCGCGAAGGGGCCTTTCGTGTCTTTCGCGAGCGATTGCGTGACGCGGCGTATGACGCCTCCTGGAGGCGGGATGGAACCTACAAGCCTCTCGAACAGATCGACGTCATTCTGCTCGGCGATATTCTCGATGTCATCCGATCCACACGTTGGCTGGCCGGCCCGGTCCGCCCCTGGGACAATCCCCAAGGCGGGCCCTTCGTGGACCGCATCCGGGAAGTCAACGACGCGATCTTGAAGAACAATGCGGCTTCGCTGGGAATCCTGAAGAGCCTCGACGATACGCAGGCGGTGACGATTCCTCCCGCGACGGCGGCGGGCAAGCCGGCCGGCGTATCTCGCGACCCGGGAGCCACTGACCGTGTCCCGGTCAAGGTGAAGCTCCACTACATGGTGGGGAACCATGACTGGTTCTATCACCTCCCCGGGGCGGCCTATGACGAGATTCGGAAGTCGGTGGTTGCCGCCGCGGGCCTCGCCAACGATCCGGGCGCGCCTTTTCCGCACGACCCCAGCGAATCCCCCGCCATCCAGCAGGCGCTTGTGGACCACCGGGTCTTCGCCCGGCACGGTGACATCTTCGACAGCTTCAATTTCGACCACGACCGGAATCGCTCCTCCCTCGGAGACGCCATCGTGATTGAACTCCTGAATCGTTTCCCCCAGGAGGTGGCCCGTCAACTCGGCGGCGATTTATCCGCCGAATGTCAGGCAGGGCTGAAAGAGATCGACAACGTCCGCCCTCTGATTGTCGTTCCGGTCTGGGTCAATGGGCTTCTGCAAATGACCTGCGGCGACCCTGGGACCATCCAGAAGGTCAAAGGCATCTGGGACAAGCTTGCAGATGATTTCATGGGATTGAATTTCGTCCGGACTCACAGCTCCACTCTGGATCTCTTTGACGATGTTGACCGGCTCGAGTGGGCGCTCAAGTTCTCGCGTGGCGTATCTTTGGCGCACCTCAGCCACTTGTTAACCTGGATCAAGGAGAAATTCCTCGCCCGGGATGAGTCTTATTTCAAATTCGCCCTCAACGAACAGGCATTCAAGAACCGCTCAGCGCGATATATCGTTTACGGACACACCCACCACTATGAAATCGTGCCCTTAGACGCTGCCGTAATGCCCAGCGGGATTCTAAATCAAATCTATATTAACTCGGGGACCTGGCGCGCCGTCCATGAGCTCGCCCAGGCTCACCCAGAAGAGCAGGAGTTCCTCGGATACAAGGTGATGACTTATCTGTCGTTCTACCGGGAAGACGAACGTGGAGGCCAGCCCTTTGAGACCTGGACAGGGTCTCTCGCTGGCCAGCAGGTCTAAGTGGGACTTGCAGCTTTGACGCGGTTCTCAGGGATTTCGATTTTCATTTGAACAAACAAGGTTGGGAGGATCTCTTGCTGCTCCCGGCCTCTCGGTCTCTCAAGTTTTGATTGACACGCCCCTCGGGGAGCAAATCCCGGGGAGGGCGCTTGAATGCGACGCAATCGCCTTAGTCTCGCGGCCCTGCGCGCGCCGGGCGTCCAGCCATTCCGCGTGGTTATCAGGGAACACGAGTTGTTCGACGCCGGCAAGGGTCAGGGCGTCCAACGGGTTCGCCGGCTGGTCTACGCGGACGCTGTTGAGCTGGGTGGACTGAAATTCTAACGGAAGGGTAAAGATGCTGGGACTGAGTTGGGAATCCAGAAAAAAGACATACGACTACATCATCGTGGGGTCAGGTTACGGCGGCTCCATCTTCGCGGCGAGACTGGCGACCGCGAATCTGAGCCCGAAACCATCCGTCTGTCTGCTCGAACGCGGCCGGGAATGGCCCGTCGGCACGTTCCCGGACAGGGTGGATACAGTGCTCGCCGCGCAGTGCAATGACCTTAATCCCCTCGGCCTGTACGAGTTCCTGAATTATCCGGACATCTCCGTCATCAAGGGCTCAGGTCTGGGTGGGACTTCGCTTGTCAATGCGAATGTGGCGATTGTCCCGGATGCGGAGGTCTTCCAACAATCCAACTGGCCGCGGTCGATCACTCGCGACGTCCTGACTCCTTACTACTCGCGCGCGCGCCAAATGCTTGCCCCGGTTCCCCATCCCCGCGCCTTGCAACTGGCGAAAGTGCAGGCGTTGGACCGCCGGGCCGTGGAAACGGAGCGCCACGCCGAGCCGCTGAACATCGTTGTCAACTTCTCGATCAACGGGAAGAATCCGCACGACGTCGATCAGAAGCCCTGCACGGACTGCGGAGACTGTATTACAGGCTGTAACGTCGGGGCAAAGAACACTCTCTACATGAATTATCTGCCCATGGGGCGGAACGCCGGCGTCGAAATCTTCACACAAGTCAGAGTTGATTGGGTCGAGAAGGTCTCGGGCGGGGGGTGGCGCATCCGTGGCCGGCACATCGGCGACGACTTGAGCGAGGAAGAGTTCGAGCTCAATGCGGGGAACGTGATCCTCGCCGCAGGCGCAATCAACACTCCGGAAATACTGCTGCGTTCCGAGATGCACGGTTTTTCCGTTTCTCCCGTGCTCGGAACGGGCTTCAGCGGCAATGGAGATTTCTTTGGGCTCGCTTACAACGGCGACTACGCCACAAATGTGCTGGGGTACGGTCAAAAATCACCGCAGGCGGGAGACGCGCCGGCTCCCGGGCCGACCATAGTCGGAATCATCCGCTACGACGGGAATGCGCCCGTCGAAGACCGGTTCGCAGTCGAAGATCTCTCGTTTCCCAGCGCCTATGTCGCGGGCGCCAAGGCAGCTTTCGCCTTGCTACGGGGAGAAGATACGGTAGCCGGCAACGAAGCTGTCCAGGAACAGCGCTGCCAGAATGACTCCGACTTCCTCCGTCCCTACCGGCCCGACGGCGCGCTGAACCACACGATGCTCTATCTGGTGATGGGCCATGATGACGCGCGCGGGACCATGGCCTTCGACGCGCCCTGGTTCAAGCCCGAGGGGCGCATGACCATCCAGTGGGACGGCGCGGGACGGCAGATCATTTTTCGGCGCATCAACGAGGAGCTCCGGCGCCACGCGCGAGCCCTGCGGGGGAATTTCATTGCCAATCCCCTTTGGACGATTTTCGACACCCGCCACCTGATCACGGCGCATCCTCTGGGCGGTTGCACCCTCGGCGAAGACTATCTCCACGGCGCCACCGATGAGTTCGGGCGCGTGTTCGCCAGCGACGGCAGCGTGCACGAAGGGCTTTTCGTGTGCGATGGCTCGCTGGTGCCCTCGGCGCTGAACGTCAATCCCTTCATGACCATTTCAGCTCTGGCCGAACGAATCGTCGAACGAAACATTCAAGCCCGCCAGGGCGCCGCGTATCCCAAACCCGGGAAGGCTGTGAGCCTGTCGGCCATCAATCCCATCGACGTTGCCGATTACACCGAGGCGCAACTGGAAGCGCTCTTCCGCCGTTGCACGACTCTCGGTATCGACGTGATGCTCAATAAGGGCGGAGCGCCGAAGATCGATGTGGCATCGCGGACGATTCGCAGCGATCAATACTGGAAAGGGTTCTTTCCTCGCGGCCACATCTTGAACCAGATGTCCTCGGCGCTGTTCACCGGCTTCAAGAAGGGGTTCCGCAAGGAAGGCCCCAAGTACACCGGTATCACCAGCGACACCGACGATCACATTCACGCCCGTAACAGCCTGGAAGAAGTCACGCTCGACAAACCTGCGGGGACCCTGGAGGCCGGGAAGTTCATTCTGCTCCGCTATCTGGATTTCCCCTGGACGGGATACTACGACATTTTCAAAGTCATCAACGAGAACCTGCTGATCGGACGCGTCTACCTGGGCGAGTATCCGAATGGGATCCGCATGTTTACATTTCCGATGACACGCGTCCACAACTTCGAGCAGATGACGGTCAGCGATCACCAGGCGCTCTTCGCGGCCGGCGGCGCGCCGACCAGGGAGGAACTCAGGGGGATCTGGCAGATGGACGTCATTTCCAACGCCAACCATGCCGGCGGAGTCGCGTATTTGAAGTTTGATCCCAAACCGGACGGGCGGTTGGAAGCGCGTTACCTTCTGATGGGATTGTTCGAAGGGCTCGTCCTCCCCAGTTTTGTTCAGGACCATTTTCAACTCAATGACTTCACTCCCTTCCACGACGAAATTCGGAAAGTCACCGCGGATTTCATGGTGGGGAAATATGTGACCGGCCTTCCCCCTGCGGTGGCGTCATTTTTCGGATCCTCTTCGCTCGGAGTACTCCGCACGGAACCTGACGGGCAGTTCGGTTTCAACTACATGCTGACCCGAAGCGATCTGAAGAAGCTTCCCACCGTCAGCATTCTCAGCCCATTTCTTGACGTGAATCTGCCCGACGGAGTCGGCCTGACTTTCAACGAAGAAATGGTCGGCTGGTATTTCGAGGGCGCAACGACGCCGACGCAGGATCGCGCTGGAGACTTGACGATCGCGGACCGCATCCCTGCGTCAGGGGAGCCCGAGGGCGGGAGCGCCTGCAAATTCAATGTGCGCATGACCGCGCGCGATCTCAACGAATTCATTGACGGGCTGGAACACGAAGCGAGTATGGCGGGGACCATCACGTTTGCGAAATTCGCCGGCGAAACCAACGCGACGTACCCGATCGATGCGCAGAATTGCCGCTTCAATTATCTGAGAGTGAACCCCGCAACCGGCGAAGCGGAGATGCGCTACCACATCGAATTCACGGGACCCGCGGGGCGGCGTTTCATTTTCGAGGGAACCAAGTACATGCAGAAGGACGAGGGCAGCGGACTCCGCGCGGCCCGTGAAGTGTTGGACGATTACACCACCCTCTACGTTCATGTGTATGAGCGGAAGCCAGGCCAGCCTGATTCTCGCCTGGGACTCGCCTACATGAAATTCCGGACCTTTGAGGACCTCGCAGCGCTCGGGAACATCGTCGGGTTTCTCGGGTCATTCAAGATTATGGGAACCGATGACCCCCTCATCCAGATGCAGGCACGGATGCGGTTCCTGGCTTTTACCGCGCAGTTTGTGCAGCTCGAATACGATCCGCTGGCCCCTGATATCGGCAGCTTCCAGCAGGACGTCCATCTCGAAGTGCTTCGTGGGGCCGACACGCCGGACTACTTCAGCACGCGAGCCACCGGAGACTTGCAACAGATCCTGCGTGACACGCCGACGCTTCCACTCGATTCACTGCTGAACACTGGGAAGGTCACTTTCGATTTTGAGAAGAAGCGCGTCTTCCGCGATTCATTCTGGAAGGGTTCCTTCGCCAAAGACACACTGCTTGGATGGGAAGAACGAGTACGCAATGGCGGCCTCGGCGAAAGCGCCGTCAAGAACGGCAAGGTCTTCGCGGGCGGAAGTTTCTGGAAGCGGTTCGACGCAGTCAATAACGGGGTCGCTGAAGGTTATGTTGTGAACTATGAGCTCGCATTTCTGCCCGGTGACCCACGCGTGCGCGAAGTCGTCTATCCCGACAACAACCGCCGTTACTTCAAAAAGGGAGACAAAGTTCTCCTGCTGAATTACATCAACGATCCGTACAAGCAGGTCTACGACACGATCAAAGTTCTCGATGCCCAGAACGCCATCGGGGTCATGCACCTGGGAGAATTTCCCAACGGTTTGGAGTTCGCCACGTTTGTGATGGCAAGGAACAACTACCCGTTCGAAAAGATGTCGGTCGATGATCACCGCTTGTTGTTCAAAGACCTGCACACCAAGGTTCCCACCGCGGACCAGTTGCAGGGCGAGTGGAATGGAAACCTGGTTGTTGTTCCACACGCTACAAGCACACTTCTGAACCGGCTCAATCCCGTTCTGTTCCAACTCTCATTCACGACTCAGGGCGCAAAACTTCGCGCCCGATATCGGTTTGGCCTGGTCAGCGGCGAATCGCCGGTCGAGATGACTCCGGAATTTGTCCGGCTGGATGACTTCACGTCATTCCACGATGAAATTCGCATGATCGACAACAACACGATGATCGGCAAATGGGTCGCTTCGGATCTCTTCTCCCTTGCCGAGCCTCTCAGGAACTGCGTTGAACCGTATTCGAACCGTCTGGGGTTTTATTACGTTTTGACGCGAAAGGGAAGTTAAGCGGTTTTCGCAGCGACGCGCTCGCTGTGCAGTGAGATCGACCCTTAGCACACGAAAAGGAGCCCATCATGGCTACATCGGTTATGGCAACACCGGCCGTCGCCAACTGGTTTGGAGATCTTGTCACCCATCCAAGAGTCGTGGTTGAAGCAAATTCCGCTGACGAAATCGCGGCGATTTTGAGGAACCCTGCTCAGTATCCGTCTCCCGTCCGCGCCATGGGTTCGAACCATTCCACAGCGCGCTGCAGTGTCGCTGATGGCGGGACGATCATCAGGATGCACAAGATGAACCGCATCTTGAAAATCTCGGATGATTCCGTCACCGCAGAGGCCGGCGCGCTTTACATCGACATCGCCCACGAGCTCGAGAAGCACAACCTGCAGTTCTACGTGAATACGGAGATTGGCAGCCTCTCGGTGGGCAGCGCCGCGTGTGCGGGCACCAAGGACGCTTCGATGCCGGGAGAATTTGGCCAAGTTGGATCTTACATTACGGCCATCAAAATGGTTCTCCCCTCCGGAGAGCAGATCCAGGTAGACGATAGCCAGCCCGACCTGATGCAGAAAGTCCGGTCGAGCTACGGGCTGTTTGGAATTGTCACCGAGGCAACCTTTCGGGTGCGCCCGATCATTCCGATGGCCGTTCATCATGAAACCTTCAAGTTGGAAGAATTTGTCCAGAAATTGCCCGAACTGAAGGCTCGCGGCGAGTCCATGATGTACTACATCTTCCCCTTCGATAACCTGATTACCATCGAATTTCGAAAATACAATCCCGGGGCGTCGGGCATTCCCAATCGCACCGCGTGGCCGCTTAGAAATTACCTCTGGAGCTCGGCAGGACCGCTGTTCTGCTTTCAGGTCGAACGTGATATCTCCGACCCGTCGATACGTTACGGCATCATCGACAACTTCTGCGGCCTGTGGCGCTTCAAGCTGGAGAATCTCATTTGCGGCGATAACACCGTCGCCACCGACCAGATCATTCGATATCCAGAGGTCTCGGGGGATAGTCGCTACACCTTCAGCCTGTGGGCGTTCCCTGAGGAGCGATATCCCGAAGTGTTGCCCGAATACTTCCAATTCTGTCGTGATTACTACCGGCAGCAGGGATACCGCACCAACATGCTCAACGTAGGATATTGCATATCCAAGGACCAGAAGTCGCTCTTGTCGTATTCCTTCGACGGAAATGTAATGACCATTGATCCCGTCTCCACGGCCAATCCCGGCTGGAGGGATTTTCTGGCTGTGTACAACGAGTTCTGCAGCAGCCGTGGCGGCAAGCCGCTACTGAATCAGACGTACGGGGTCAAGCGCGAGCAGGCGCAGCGGGCATTGGGTGATCGCCTGAAACAATTCGCACAGGCCCGAAAGTCCTACGACCCCAATGACCGTATGCTGAACGACTACTTCCGTGATTTGCTCGCTGATTGATGGGACGGGGGGTGCCGTGACAACGGCACCTTCCCAGAAAGGTGTGACACCGCGATGGAAAAGGATGGAAAACTCCGCTTGAGATTGCTGGACGTCTACGGCGAATCGCTGGGTGAGGATGTCGACATCATGCTCCGGCACCAGAACTTGAGCGACAACCGCGTTGCCAGCGCGAATGCCTCCAAGAGAATCCTGATCTCTGATCTGTACGGTTCCCCGCAAGGGCTTTATCGAATTGAAATTGATCCTCCCTCGTTCCTTCCCATCAATCAATTCGTGAACATTCAGGCAAGCGGCATTACAAACCTGGATTTGACCTTTCCCATCGATCCCCAGAAGGTTAAAGGCGTCAAATTCCCCGGTTACGCTGACCTGCCCGACGATCTCAAGAAGATGCTGGAAAACAGCGACAAAGTTCTGGCTTTCGAGGGCCAAAAAGGAGAAGCTCTCTACAACGCCCTTGATGACATACGAAGAGCCGGCCTGCTGAACATCTTCAAAAAGGCCGCCAACACTCCCCTGATCAACGGCCTGACGGTCTTCCCTTACATCCAGAAAGTCAGCGAATTGCGCGGTGACCGGTTCTTTGGCGTCACGTCCAAAGAACTTCGGGAAGAAACCAAACACAGCGTGGCCCAAGGACTGTTCTATGAAGTCAGCGAGGCGCTCCACCACCCGCCAGCCGGTTTCACAAGCGCCGGCAGCTTCAAGACAGAAGACCATTACGGAAACCTGCAGCTCAGCTTTTTTATGAACGGAGATGATTGCGTTGTGGATGTGGACATCGACGATGCCGCCGGCCTGGAGCACGTATTTCAGGTTGTTCGGAACGCCGTGACGGGGCGGCCCACTCACCCCTTTGACATCCACGAAATTCTCGTTTCGTACCAACAACTCGACCCGGGTTACCGTTTCGTTGTCTAGCTGTGTGCCCGGGCCGCGGGCGCGGGGAGACCGAAGGCCCGAAGAAACATCGTAGAGGCGCGCGTTTGGTGCGAGGTGAACCATGAGCCCGGCCGCAAATAAGGAAGAGGGACAACTCCGTTTGTGGATGGCCATCTCCGCGTTCCTGTATTTCTCCGGCGGGCTGGTTTTTTTGTTCCTACCGCGACCGTTGCTCGAGTTACTGGATTTTCTTGGGGCACAGATCCACCTGGCAGCGGTGCTTCCCGGCGCGATGTTCGCCGAGCGGTTCTGGAACCTGTTGGCTTTCTCAATGTCAATGACCATCACCACGGCAAGCGTGATGGTGGTTCGTGACCCTGCCAATAAGAAAGGGTTCTGCGTCCCGGTGATCTTCTCGAAGCTCTCGTCATGGCTTTCCGCGCTGGTTTACTTCGCCATCGTCAGCCGGGCCTTCGCGCATCTGGTGATATTCCTGGTGGATTTCCCGCTCTTCGTGCTCACGGTATATTTCTACCGGAGAGCTCAGTCGGCAACCCCGTCGAGCTAGCCTGGGCGCGGACGCGAAATGTTGCGACAGGCCTGTAGATGGGATCCTCGGATGCTGTCGGGCTGTGGAGCCAATGGCCCCAAACGAGGCACTCAGAAATCGCTGTTGAGTTGGTAACCAGGGCGTGTATACTATGCGGATAAGACCACAATCGAGACGGAGAACTCCAGGGGCCGGGCTGTTCGGAAGGGCGTACGTCCCTGGGGGGAGTCCACGATGAGCCAAGAATCGCTCGCGGCAATCATTGCGCTGTGCCTGCTCGGGTTGTATTTCATGTATCAACGGCGTGAGCTCCGAGAGGAGCGAGCCTGGGATGAGACGGCCCTGCTTCGTTACTCGAGCCTCCATCTGTTTACGACCACCCTCGATGAAATCACCAATCCGGAGGAGCTGGTTGAGAAGATGCTCGACCGCACACTGCAGGCGCTCGATTCGGCGGCGGGATGCTTTCTCCTGCAGACTCCCCCGCCGGAAGAGCTGCAGCATTCCAGCGCTCGAGGAATTTCTCCCCAGGGTCTCATGCGGCTTTCCGAGGGGCGCGTACGCAGGTATCTTGTGGGCGGAAGCCAGGGCTGGGGAAGGCAGATGGTGTTCGCCGATTTGCGGGGGGCGGATTCAATGGCCGGCCTCCAGCACGACGAGACGTTTCAGGATTTCCGGCGGCTCCTGATGCGTGAGGGGCTGCGGACCGTGGTCGTGGAGTCCTTGAGGAGCAAAGAGCGGACTTACGGAACGCTCCTGATTGGCAGCCACAAGTTGCGCACCTATCAGCCGGGTGAACTCCGCCTTCTGTCGGCGATCGGTCATCAGATCAGCGTGACCCTGGAGAACCGCTACCTGCATCAGGCCGCCCAACGCCACCATGAAGATCTGAGCAAGCTGCACCATGTTGGTGAGGCACTCAGCTCGACGGTTGACCCCGAGGCTCAAATCCAGATCCTTCGTACGGAACTCAAGGGATTCCTGGGCTCCGCCAATTTCACCCTGGCCTTTCGGGATTCGGAAGACGGTTCCATCGAGACGGTGATGGCGCTGGACCGGGACGATGTCGAATCCGATCTGGCAGGTTCGGGCCTTCTTGAGTATGTCTTCCAATCTCGAACGCCGGTTCTGATCAATTACAACGTTCCCGGCAAAGCTCGCCTCCTGGGCGTTTCTTCCATCGACCCGCGCATTCGTACTTGGGGAGGGATCCCTTTGCGTTTCTCGGATGGGTCAATGGGAGTTCTGGCGATTATCGACTTCGAGCGGGAATACGCCGTGGACGAAGAGCAATTCAAATTCCTGCAAGTTCTCGCCTCGGGAATTAACACGGCCATTGAAAAGGCGCGGCTGTTCCAGCGCGAACAGCGCCGCTCCCGCCACCTGGCGGTTTTGAACGAGCTGGGCCGAAAATCCACGGCGGTCCTTGACCCGCGCGAACTCCTTTTGAACATCTGTCATCAGGCACGCGGCGCCTTCGGTTACAACCAGGTCTGGGTCGAAATCCTGGACAGGAGGCGGGGCGAACTCGTCGTTGAGGCCCAGGCCGGATGCGGGGTGGAGGTGCTGGGCAGGCGCACAGGCCTCGGCAGCGGATTCGCAGGCATCGCGGCGGAACGTGGTGAGCCGGTCCTTTCCAACCGCGTCCGGCTGGACGCGCGCTACATCACTTGTGAACCCCGTGTCCAGTCGGCCATGAGCATTCCTCTCAAGCACGGGACCGAGGTTCTCGGTGTTTTGAGTTTCGGCAGCTTCTTCCCCAACAGCTTTTCCGACCAGGACGTAGTCACCCTGGGGATGCTGGCGGACCAAGTGGCGATCGCATTCCACAACGCGCGCGCCTACCAGACGGCCCAGGAGCAAGCGATCACGGACGGTCTGACGGGCTTGAAGACGCACCGATATTTCCGCGAAGCGTTGGAGGCCGAGTGGCGCCGCGCACCGCGGTCGGGCCAGCCTTTCTCGGTCATCATGATGGATCTTGACGATTTCAAGCGGGTGAACGACCAGCACGGCCACGTTGAAGGCGACAAGGTGTTACTCGCCGTGGCGCAACTGCTCACCGTGCGTTCCCGCCAGTCGAGTGTTGCGGCGCGGTACGGTGGAGACGAATTTGCGATCCTGATGGCCAACACCACGGTGGAGCAGGCTGAACATCTGGCGGAGCGCGTGCGATCCAGCATGGAATCCGATCCGTATCTTTCGAAGCATCGAGTCACGGCCAGTATCGGTATCGCGACATTCCCGTATCACGGAGCAACGCCGGAAGAGGTCATGCGGATCGCCGATTCCGGGATGTATATGGCCAAACACGCCGACGGGAACCGGGTCTGCCTGGCCTCCGCGTCGGAGTTTTCGGCACACGTGGAGGCGTATTTGGGCGTCGCGGTTCAGCGCATGATTTCCACGGGGCCCGACGCCTTCGAACACTACTTCAACCGCATTAAGGAGGCGACTGAAAATTCTCCGGAAGAAGGCATCTCTCTGCTTGACACGGTTACGGCCCTGGCCTTCGTTATCGACGCCAAGGATCATTACACGCAGGGCCACTCGCAGTCGGTTGCCCGCCTGGCCTCGGCCATCGCGCGCCAGCTTGGGATGTCGGAAAGCGAAGTGGAAGAAATCCGGCTGGCAGGGATCCTTCATGACATCGGCAAGATCGGAATTCCGGAAACGCTGCTGAACAAGCCTGCCATCCTGACGGCCGAAGAGTATGAAATCATGAAGGGTCACGTGTTGCTCGGATGGAAGATCCTCTCCCCCCTGAAGGTGAAGGCCATCGAGCGCATCTGTCGAATGGTACGCCATCACCATGAGCGCGTGGACGGGCAAGGTTACCCGGATGGGCTGAAGGGCGAGGAAATCCCGCTGGGCGCGCGGATTCTGAAAATCGCGGATGCCTTTGACACCATCGTTTCTGAACGCTCGTACCAACCGGCCCGGTCGATCCAGTATGCCGTTGGAGAGCTGCGTCGCGGGCGCGGGTCCCATTTCGACCCCATCCTGGTTGATGCCTTCCTGGAATCCCCGGAAGTAACGATCCCTGCGACCGTCCATGCTGCAGGCAGCGAGACCGTGAACTAAAATCGGTCGCGGGAATCCTTACACCTGACTGGGCGCGATCCAGCGGACGCAAATCCGACTCCGGACTGGCGGACGATCCTTCGCGCGCCCCGTTTTCATCCGCGGGTTTCACCCACGGCTATTCCGATTGTTCGCCACCAGGAAGCCGGACGGCGTCCCGCTATGAGCGGCTAATCACCCTTCCCTTTGTTGGCCCTCCATTGGTCCATGATCAGCTTGTGGAAACGGGGATCGCTTTTCATCAGGGGCCAGTAGCTTTCCAACCTGAATTCAACGAATTGATCGAGGAGGTCGTGCAGTTCCGGGTCGCTCGAACGGCGCCACGCGAGCAAAGCGGAAATGAAGGACTGCAAGGGCTTCTTGGTCTCTGCCTGCGAAATCGCGCTTGCATAGATGCCGATGGGATGCTCAGGAATCAGGCCTGCTATCTTTTCGAGGACCGCGCCGTAATCCTTACTCAGTGCTGCTTTTTGTGTGGTGTCCATCGATACGGTATCAGTACTGGCGGCACGTTCGAAGCTTTGGATATAGCGTTTGGAGTATTGAGCGAGAATTTCTTCCGGCACATCCTTGGCGTTGGTGAAGATGGTCGCGTAGGCAGCTTGGGCAACTTCATATTGCCCATCCAGCACGGCCAAATCGCCCTGGCACGCCAGCACCTCGGTTTTCTCCCACTTCTCGGGGAATTCGATCTGGCCGAGCTTGCCGATAAGGAAGCGGGCGCGTTGGATTAGAGCGTTCCCGGCTGAATCTTGATACGGAGCCCGATGAGTGGAGAAGTACTCATGAACCAACGCCCGCAGTTCAATTAATGCCAGTTGGCGGAGGTATTCCTGCCTCAGAGTGCTGAGCCTCGCCGCCGAAGAAGGGTCGAAGATGTCCTCATAATTGTAGTTGGGGCGCCCTGTGCCCTTGACGATCAGCGACCGCACTTCATGCACAGTGAAGTTTCCGGGCGGGTCGTACGGGTTGTTGTTCTTCGGGATTTCGCCCTCTTGCGAATATCCCAGCACGCGGGCGAAATTGCCCTGGTCGTAGTTGGACTTGACGATGGAAACACGCTGGGCGATGCGGACCCGCGTGCAGCCGAAACTCAATTCGAGGGAGAGCGCGAGAAGAAGCCACGTTTTGTTTCTTGGTGACGAAGAGAGTCGCATATCCGGGAAATTAAGCCACCCTCGCTAGGAGTGCGTCGAGATCGACCTCCAATCCCAGTTTCTGATGAATGTATTTGCTGATAGTCTCCCGGAGACCCTTGGCTGCTTCGGCCCTCAAGACATCCGGGACAAAGGTTTTCAGCGGGTTATCCCCGAACGCGACAGAAAGCACTCCGCGAACCTGGGCCATGGGAAGGAGAGTTTTCAGTTCTTCACGGGCTTGGAGATATTCTTCCCAGTGATCCCATATTTGCCTGTAGTTTTTCTGGCTGATCTGCGATGCGAAGAATCCAAAGGCCGCGGACTCGCGATCGCGATGGTTCAGAACAAGGTCCATCACCGATGCGATCGAACAGACATCATCCTGCTTCTTGCGTTTCGTCCACAGGTCGGGCTCGCTTTCAGCGGCGCTCAGTTCCGGCGCGAAGGTTTCCGCCAGACCCCTGGTACGAAGGAACCGCACCGCGACGTCGTAACTCATGGGGATCAGGACTTCCGGCGGCATAATGGGCCGGCCCCACTGCTCGGCTATGAATGCGTTGATGTTGTCCGCCGCACGCACGATGACGGCGCCGATCATTCCGGCGATGATTCCGGCGCCGGGATTCATTCCGCCGAGGATCCCCGCAAGCCGCTCCACGTTCTGATTCGTAATCAGACCTGAGAGTCGTGCTTCAAGGGCCAGGCCATCTATTGAAACGCTCATCTCTCGTAACCTGAAAGTTGTCTGGCCAGCAGCCGAGTTTTCCGGATACGGCCATTTCGAATCAGGACCATGTGTACGATTTCGCGTCGCTTCGCAGCACCCAATTTCCCCGGGCTTCCGGCCGCCGAAGCGGGTCATACCGTGCACGGCGGAGCCGGAGCCCGGAAGGAGTCTGCCGACGCCGCCTCCCCCTGTGCGTCCTGAGAAATGCAATTCGATTCATTCGCCGCCCAATGCGGAAGGATCGGCGAGTCGCGCGATCGCCCCCACCCAACGAAAAGCCTAAGCGACGCTGGTCGCAGGACCCGGGCGTGGGCAGGGGCCGCAAGCTTCCCCCCGGTTTCGAAAGAACTGAATTCTCAGCCCGCGAACTACAAAAGCCATTGGCATGCAGAGCGATCTGGACGCCTACCAGCCCGGTATGTCGTCACGCAGCCCTGGTCGTTCCCTGTTTGTTCGGCCGAAATAGACTCCCTGAGGCTTCTCCCCAACCGCGCGTGCTCTACTGGTACTCCATGTGGCGGCCGGTCGGGAATACCCGGATGGTTCAGTGCATACTAGACTTTGGGTAGGGATCATCCCTCGCCTGAAAGCCTTGGGGAGCGGAAAGGTGCGCGCCTCTGCGTTGTGGGGCAACAGGTAGGGCGGAATGATTGAGGGAATCTGGTCACGAGCCGGCGGAACTTGCGGCTTGATTTGGAGGGTTATGGGGGGCGTAGAATCGCAGATATGAGGATGCGGGCTTCCCTTATTATCTTGATCAGTCTCGTCGCCCTGCTTGGGCCTCGAAGCGCACGGACCTCGGACCTGACCCCTTTGCCGCACCTCGACATTCAGGAGTTTCCCTCCGAAATTCAGAAGCAGATTCAAGAAGCCTATGATGCCGCGCAGCGACATCAGGACGATCACGCGGCGGTCGGGAAGCTCGGGATGCTCCTCGACCTGTATAACCGGTCGAGTGCGGCGTCGCTCTGCTACCAACGTGCGCACGAACTGTCCCCAAAGGAATTCCGGTGGCTGTATTTCCGAGGTTCTCTCCTGCTCAGGAACAAACAGAGGCAGGAGGCCGTGCCGATTCTGAAGGAAGCGTTGCGGATCCGCCCGGACTATCTGCCGGCTGAATTCAAGCTGGCGGAAGCGCTGGTCGACACCACCCGGGTCAAGGAGGCGGAACGAATCTACAACGCACTGGTCGAAAGGTATCCGCAATCGGCGGAAGTCTATTATGGCTTGGCAAGAATCCGCGCCGCCCGCGGCGACACCGCCGGTGCCGTAGCATCCTACGCGCGGGCGTGCGAGCTATTCCCCACCTACGGGCCCGCTCACTACGCCTTGGCGCTCGCCTATCGAAAGCTCGGACAGAGCGACAAGGCGCAAGAGCACCTGCGTATCTATGAGAAGAACAGGAACGTTGTGCCTCCGGTGGAAGATCCACTCCGCGACGAAATGCGGCAATTGGATTCAAGTGCTGTCTCCTACCTGGACCGCGGCGCGGCGCTGGCGCAAGTGGGACGCATCGACGATGCCATTCAGGCCACTGAGAAGGCGGTCGAGCTTGATCCCAACCTGGTGCTGGCGCACATCAATCTGGTTTCGCTTTACGGTAGGAAAGGGGACCTCCAGAAGGCCAGGGAGCAGTATCAGGCGGTGATGGCATTGAACCCGAACCAGTCTCCGAAACCTCACTATGATTACGGCCTTCTGCTGATGATTAAAGGAGAGTACCAGGAGGCCGAAGAGGCTTTAAGGCGCGCGATCCAGATCGATCCGAATTACGCGCAAGCGCACAACAACCTCGGCTTGGTTCTGGAGCGGCTGGGCAATCTGCCGGCGGCGGTGGATGAGTATCGAAGATGCATCGCGAGTGCTCCTGCCTATCGACCGGCACACTTCAACCTGGGACGCATCCTGGTCAACCGGGGAGATTACGAAGAAGGGATCCAACAGTTCCTGCAGATCCTTACTCCGGCGGATGAAAGCACGCCTGCCTACCTCTACGCGCTAGGCGCTGCCTACGGACGGGCTGGCGACCGAATGAAGGCTCTGGACTACCTGCGTCAGGCAAGAAAAGAAGCGGCAACACGCGGCCAATCCAAATTGCTCGCCGATATCGAGCAAGATCTCCGCACACTGGAACATCCCGACACCACGCACTAAGGACCTCTCTTCCTGCTCCCCTCGCACGCCCGGTCGATGCGTCCATTTCCTTGGCAGTCCCTGTGCATCGTGACATCCTCCAAACCAATGAAACCCGCCATGAGAACGGCGCTGTTCCTTCGAACCGAAGGCGGGCGGGGGAATACTGGAATCCCGTCATGTCATCCCGAGCAAAGCATTAACCGGCCCCCTGAAACCAGTTGACACCCGGCCACACTGATGGTATACATACCGGCTGTAAGCTCAGGGCGCATGTAACCCACCAACTGTGCCTTTATGCGGTCGCGAAAGTGCCGCTTTTTCGCGCCGCCTGGTACGCCTTGTCGTCGGGCAGGAATAAGGGTGAAACATAGAAGAGAGGAGGGCGAGTATGCCCAATAGATTCGTCCGAGCTATGGTTCTCGGATTAGGAGTGGTGTGTATATGTTGCACCACCTTCTCTCAACCCGTCCACGCACAGGTGCTGTACGGATCCGTGGTGGGCACAATCACGGACCAGTCCGGGGCGGTTGTGCCCGGAGTGCAGGTCACCATCACCAATGACTCCACGGGTTTCAAGCGCCAGGCAACATCGGACACGACAGGCGTGTACAGGCTCCTGGACCTTCCGCAAGGCACATACACACTTGAAGTCTCGGCCAGCGGCTTCAAACCACTCAAACATACCAACGTCAGCGTGCTGATCGGGCAAGTCAACGCGCAAGACGTGCAATTACAGGTTGGAGCCGTCACGCAGGAGGTGACCGTCCAGGCATCCACGGCCGTGCTGCAAACGGAGAAGGCGGATGTTCACACCACGGTCACGAGTTTTGCCATCGACAACCTGCCGACGGATCCTTATCGCAACTTCCAGACAGCGAGCCTCCTGGCACCGGGGGTCTTCTCGGACTCGCAGATTACCCGCTCCTACCCCAACTCCTACGCGGACACGCCGGAGCGTTCGTTGAATATCGACGCGAACGGCCTGCCTCCGCGTATCAACACCACGCGCGTGGATGGCGCCACGAACCTGTTCATCTGGCTGCCCAATCACATGCTGGTGATCCCGCCTCAAGACACGATTCAGGAAGTCAACGTTCAGACCTCGAACTATGACGTGGAAAAGGGGCTGACGGCTGGCGTGGCGACGGACGTGGTCACGAAATCCGGAACCAATGATCTCCATGGCACTCTCTATGGCTTCCACAGTGACAACGCCCTGGATGCCAGCAACGTCTTCTATCCCGGCGATCAGAGGAAGGCGAAGCACATTGTGAACCAGGATGGTGGGACCATTGGGGGGCCGATCAAGAAAAACAAGTTGTTCTTCTTCGCCAACTGGGAGGGCCTGTTCGAACGAAATAACGTTTCGACGGCAACCCTCCTCCCGCCGGTTGCCGCAGGCTCCACCATCAGTAACTGGCGTGGGGGAGACTTCTCCAGCGCGCTGGGTGAACCTCTCTTCGATTCTGACGGGAATCCCATCATGGTTCCCACCACCGAAGGTGGCAGCGTTCAACTCCAACAGGGAATGGTCTTTGATCCCACCACTGGGAATCCGGACGGAACCGGGCGGGCCGTCTTCTCTTCGAACGGGGCCCTGAACGTTATCCCCGCCGACCGGCTCAACCAAGGCGCCATGGCGTTCTGGAATCTCGTTCCTACGCCCAACTATTTCCCGCAGGGCCAAATCTTCAATCAGGACACGACGGCAAACTACTTCATCAGCAGCGTGCAGAAGGGCACGCGCCAGATCTTCGGCGGGAAGATCGACTGGAACCGCTCCGACAAGCATACGATTTGGGGCAAGTACATGGGCCAGAACTTCAACTTCGACGACCCCAATTATTTTGGCGAGGCAGGAGGGGGCACCCGAAGCACGGGCCTAAGTCACCAATTCGCGCAGACGGAGACCATCGGTCACACCTGGACGGTTTCGCCCAACGTGGTCGTGACCGGCCACCTGGGTTTCACCCGCATGGCTGAGAACAGCCACAATAGTTCCTTCGGCAAGCCCTTGGGCGAGAGCCTGCTGGGAATTCCGGGTTCCAATGCTCCGGACGGCGACCCGCTGTATACCGGACTCCCCGGAATCTACATGGGTTACTACTCCGGGGACTTCGATACCCTCGGCGATGCCAACTCGTGGCAGCCCGTCTTCCGCAACGACTGGACAGTTACCACTTCTCACAACGTCACAGTCGTACGCGGGGCGCATGAGATTCGCTTCGGGTTCGACCTCTCGCACAATCACCTGAACCACTGGCAACCCGAAATCTATTGCTGCCCGCGCGGGTATCTGAGTTTCTCTCCGGACAACTCGGGACTGAACCTGCCCGTACTGCCCGTTGACGCAGACTATACACAGATGCCGGTCTTTACCTCTGACGGGTCGGAAGCGGGCGTGGGTTTTGCTACCGGTCGTCAGAATCGCGTGGCGCTCTTCGATATGGGGGTCGTCTCATCCACGAATAAGAGCCGCCAATACATCAAGAATACGGCCATGGACACCCAATCCGCGCTCTACGTCGGTGACCGTTGGAAGGTCAGCCCCAAGTTCACCTTGGACGTAGGTGTCCGATGGGAATACTTCCCACTCATCGTCCGCGACGGTGCCGTCAAGTTCGAGCAGTACAACCCCGCTACCAACGAGACGCTCCTCGGCGGGGTGGGAGGTAACCCCATCCATCTGGGGGCAACCTCAAGCAAGAGGCTTTTCATGCCGAGGCTTGGACTCGCCTACCGGTTTACGGACAAGATGGTAGTGCGAGCCGGCTTCAGCATTTCGAACGATACGCTGCCGCTCGAAAGGCCCTTGCGAGGCTTCTTCCCCCTGTCGCTGGGAGCCGCCAATGTGGTCCCGGATTCGCCCGTGAGTGCCTGGCAGCCGCTCGGCACTTTCGGGGGTGGGATCCCCTTGATCCCGGATCCCAACATCTCGCAGGGGGCTATCGTTGCGCCCAATACTGTGGACGTCGGGACTTTGGCTCCAGGCGAATTCAAGCGCGGTTACGTCGAAGCCTGGAACTTCTTTGTTGAACGCCAACTGCCAGCCGAATTCCTCCTCAGCGTTGGTTATGTGGGCAATCACTTCGTCCACATGATGAACGGCCGGAACATGAATCCCGCAACGCTGGGCGGGACGAGTGAAAGCCAACCGCTGTTCGCGGCATTTGGCCGCACGGCGGGCACCTACCTCTTCCAGGGTTATTTGGACACTCATTACAACTCCCTCCAGGTGACGCTCAATCGGCACTTCAGCAAGGGGTTGTACGTGCAAGGGTCCTACACCTGGTCGAAGGTGATTGGCTACACCAGTGACAACAGTTGGGAAAACGCCCTGAGGTTTACGTGCGCGGCCTCTCCGGAGCTACCTCAGGGGTGCCAGCCGCTCAACCGAGGCGTGTCAGACTTCGATCACACCCACATGCTGAAGACAGCGTTCGTGTACGAACTGCCATTCGGAGCCGGGAAGCCTTGGGCAAATAGTGGCAAGGTTTCCCGAGCGCTTCTGGGCGGGTGGCAGGTCAACGGTGTGTTCAGCGCTTGGACAGGAGCTCCACTTACCCTGGGCCAGGATGGCGGCGGCAACCTCAACACCCCTGGTACCAGCCAGGATCCGGATCAAATTGCGCCGATCAAGTATCCGCACGGGGAAGGTCCGGGTCAATTCTGGTTCGATCCCTCCAGCTTCGCTCCGGTCCTGGACAACGGCCGGTTGGGAACGGTGGGACGAAATCCCTCCTGGCTGAGAGGACCGGGTCTGGTGCAGTTGGATGCCAGCTTGTTCCGGCACTTCAAGATAACCGAGCGCTACGACCTGGAATTCCGGGCGGAGACGCAGAACCTGACCAACTCGCCTCACTTCAACAACCCCAACACGACCTGTACGGACGTCCTTGGGAAGTGCGGTGGGAAGTTCGGCCAGATCAGCGCGGGCTACGGTGAGAGGTATGTCCAGCTGGGACTTAAACTTAGGTTCTGAGGCTGGATGGCTCTTGGGGGACGCAGAACCACGCGTCCCCCAACCCTCGCCACGGTCCACGAGAGCTGATTCTGTGGCCGTAGGGCAGGACGCCAACAAATTCCGATTCATGTCGGGCGCGCGTTGCGCGCCCGTTTCTTTTCGCTTGAACCTTCTCCGGGTGCCGTGGTTCAGGGTTTGGACGCAGGCGCGGAACTGTCTTCAAACTTCTGGCGGTAAGGCTCGCAAGTCTTAGGGCTTTGCTGGCAGAGGGTGTTGAATTCGCGCTTCGCGTTGGCGCGATCGCCGAGGTTGAGGTAGGCGAAGGCAAGGCTCAGCCGCGCCGGCGTAAGATTCGGATTGAGCTTTAGTGCATTCTGGTAACGCTCCGCCGCCTCCTTGTAGCGGCCGACGTTGGCCAGAGCGATTCCCAGATAATGCTCAAGTCGGGGATCTTCCTGCCCGAGTTGTTCGGCTTTGGTCAACGGGCCGATGGCCTCTTGAAAACGCTTGAGATCGACCAAAGTGATCCCCAGTTCCTGCTGGAAAACGCCGATGGAAGGTTTTGCCTCAGCGGCCTTCAGCAGGTAGCGATACGCTTCCTCATTCTTTCCTTCCATGCGCGCAATTCTGCCCAGAGCGTGGACGGCGAAGATATCGCGCGGGGATTGGTGAATCACCAGTTCCAATAGCGGCCGCGCTTTGTCCTCTTCACCCCTAACCATGTAGACGCGCGCCAAACCCATCAGAGCGCGGTCAAACGTCGAATTGAGCTTCAGGCATTCTTGATAGCTTTTCTCGGCCTCCTGCCAGCGCTGGGTCATCGAGTAGTTTTCCGCCCGGAGGAAAGGAATCACAAACAGGCGCGGGGCCTCGACGGCGATCGGATCGAGGGCCCGATTGGATTCTTCGTAGCGGCCCGCCTCATTCAAGGCATGCGCGCGCATGACGGCCTTGAAAACCTTCAGTTGGTCCTTGGGGTCGGGGAGAGGTCCGGAACTGGCGGGCGGCGCGGCACTCGAAAAGGTTAGATACCCGAGCGATTTGAGCTTCTCGACGGTCTCCGGAGGAAGCGGCGACGCAGGCTCCACAGGCGCCTTGGATGCATACCGGCGCTCAATACCGCTCAGTTGCTCGGACAACGCCGCGGCTAATGACCTGCGTTGAGCATAGATGTTATGCCCTTCCCGGGCATCGTCCTGAAGATTGTAGACCTCGGGGTGTGGGGCCTGGATGTACTTGAAGCGCTCGGTTGTAATGCCTCGCAGCTCGCTCCAACCGAATGAATCGCGCGGGTAGAAAGTCTCCGCGTAGACAGGGCGCTCGCGGGCGGAGCCCCGACCGAGAACTTCAGGAGCGAGGCTGGTTCCCTGAAACTGCTGCCGGAGGGGATCCTGCATGTGGAGCAAATCGAGCAGTGTGGGCGCCACGTCAATAAGGGCCACCTGGTGGTGAACCACGCGCGGCGCGGCCGCCCCAGATGGCAGTTTGAAAATCAACGGGACATGCAAAGTGGAATTGTAGATGAAGAAGCCATGCTCGTCTTCGCCGTGCTCTCCCAACGACTCGCCGTGATCACTCATCAGAGCAATGAGGGTTCGATCGTAGAGGCCATCGCTGCGGAGAAACTGAAATACTCGGGCGAGCTGGCTGTCCGCATAGGCGATTTCGCCGTCGTACCGGCGTCCCACGAACCGGGTGCGGAAGGGCTCCGGCGGGTTATAGGGAGCGTGGGGATCATAGAGGTGCAGCCAGACAAAGAAAGGGTGCGCGCCCGTCGCGCTCTTGGAACGGGCCCTGAACCAAGTCAGAAGGTGGTCGACTGTCTCCTCGGCTCGCCGCTCAATATTGCCGGGATTGGCGATTTCCACCTGGCGAACGTTGAATCTGTCGTCGTATTCCTGGAAACCGCGATTGAATCCCCAGCTTGATTCCAATACAGCCGAGCTCACGAAGGCCGCAGTGTCGTACCCGTGACGCTGGAAGGCCTCGGCCAGCACGCCGACGTTCTTGCGTAGCGGGCCGCTGGTGAAGCCCCGCAGTCCGTTGTACATGGAATAAGTCCCCGTCAGGATCACGGCGTGAGAGGGTGGAGTCGTGGGATCCTGAGCCAGGGCGCGGTCGAAACGCACGCCCTGCGCCGCCAACGCGTCCATAGCGGGAGTCTGGGCACTGCGTGCCCCGTAGCAACCTACGTGATCCGCGCGGAGCGTATCGACGGTGATCAGTAACACGGGCGTCTGAGCAGGAAGGGGTGAGGGAGGTCTCTGGCAGAAGCCGCGAGGGATACCGACCGCCACAAGGCAGGCAGCGATCAGAAAGCTCATGGTGTGGGGCCAAGGGCCGACTCGCGCCCGACCGACCAGCGTCGCGGTCAGGCGTACTGTAACTGTCTTGCCCATCCTCATTCCTCTCAATGCTCAATTACCCGTGCCTATCCATCATATGAATTCAATGACTAACGGTAAAGAGTCAAACTCGACATGCGCGGAAAGGCCTCTGTCATTCAGAATTTGATTCATCGTTTGATGTTGCGAGTTGCGCGCCGCGAATGTTAAGAATAGTTTGTGCGCCTATTTTTCACTCTAATCCTTGCTCCCCTCCTATTCATAACCGCCGCGTCGCTAGCCGGGGCCCAGGATGAGGCATTGATGGCGAAATCCCGCCGGGCCAGGGAACTGCTTCAGGCGGGCAAGGGGGAGGAAGCCATCCCCGTTTGCCGCGAGCTGGTCCGGGCGATGCCCCACAATCCCGGATTAGTAATGAACCTCGGGTTGGCCCTGTATTTGGCCGGGCACAAGCGCGAGGCCGCCAGTGAATTCGAGAAGGTGCTTAAGCTCGACCCCAACCACCTGCAGGCGTTGCTTTACCTGGGGGCGGCTCGGGTGGACCTGGGCGAACCTGCCAAGGCGCTTGATCCTCTAAGGAAAGTTCTCAAATCTCAACCTGAAAACATGGATGCTCACATCGTGCTCGGCGAATCACTGCTCTCGGTGGGCGCACTGGAGGAGGCAGCCGGACAATTTCGCGGCCCCGCGCAAAGTGTGCCTGATAACCCTCGAGTCTGGTATGGCCTGGGTCTCTGCTACGAACGGCTTGCGCAACAGAGTTTCGACGCGCTTGCTCCAGGGTCTGCCTACTGGTTCGCGCTCGTCGCCGAGGCCCGGTTGAAATTGACGCAATACAACAGCGCGTTCTATTTCTACCGGCAGGCCTTGGAGAGGATGCCCTCGCTGCGCGGCGTCCACGCGGGTTTGGCGGAGGTCTATCGGAAGGCGAATCATCCGGACTGGGCGGCCGCCGAAGAGGAAAAGGAGCGCGCGCTGCCGTCACCGGATTGCACTGCGAAGAAGCTCGAATGCGATTTCCGAGCGGGCAATTTTCTGCAAGTGGTCGCCGGCTCTCAGGGCGATAAGAGCGACGAAGCCCTCTATTGGCGGACGTCCGCCTTCAACCGGCTGGCCCTCGAATCGTTTGCGCGCCTGGGCCAACTCCCCCCCTCCGCGGAAATGCACGAGCTGCTTGCCCGGATGGAATCGGAACGCAGGCAGTATGTTGAATCCGCTAAAGAGTGGGAGAAGGCCTTGGAGCTTTCTCCAGCAAATCCATCTCTCAAAGAAGGACTGGCGATCGCCCTCTTTCGTTCGGGTGACCTCCCGCGGGCTCGCGCTCTGTTTGAAGAACTTCTCAAGCGCGAACCCGATTCCGCAGTGTTGAACTACATGCTGGGCGACACGCTTCTGAATTCGCAGAAGCCGCAAGAGGCTGTGCCCCTCCTAAGGAAGGCACTTGTTCTGGAGCCCGGACTGCTGGGAGCTCAGGCTTCGCTTGCCCGCGCCTACCTGGCGATAGGTGATGCGGAGAAGGCGGTCCCGCATTTGAAGGCGGCGCTCTCCATTGATGAAGATGGGAGCCTCCACTACCAGTTGGCCCGCGCCTACCAAGCTCGCGGCGAGCAGGCGCTGGCCCGCGAGATGCTCAAAAAGTATCGTGAACTGCACGCGACGCAGGAGGCTGAGAACAAAGCCGTGGAGAAAGAAGTCGAGATCACCCCACCTTAATTCTTCCTCTTCTACGCCCGGGAGGTCAGAGAAGCGCCTCCCGCACGGCATCCCTTTCCTCGTAGATTCGGAATCCATGATCCTCCATGGTCGCGGCGGGCGAGGCCTTCCCCTTGAAGGGGGCAAGGCTGAGAATCCCCCTCATTTTTCCGGCTCTCGCACCTGCAGGATCTGGTCAGCCTTCACATCCTTGAGGACCTGCTTGATTCCGCTTGGCCATTCGATTTCGATGGCATCGATTTTTGCGGTTTTGCCCAGGCCGAAGTGCACGCCTGAGTAGCTCGAGGAAGCGTAACCCACCGATGTCGTCATGTGGTTGACCTGGTTGCCGATCTGCACACGCGCTCCGATCCCGTCCCGATTGCTCTTGGTCCCGATCAGTTTGAGCGTGATCCAGTGGTTCGGGTCGGGACTCACATTCTCCCAGAGTTCGGCGGGCTCTCGCAGAGCCGAAACTACGGCGTCGATTCTGCCGTCGTTGTTGAAATCCGCGAAGGCGCAGCCGCGATGGGCGGCTGGCGCCTGAAAATCTTCGCCGGCCTCCTTCGACACGTCGTGGAATGTTCCGTCGCCCTGGTTGGCGATGATACTGTTGGGCTGGCGGTATTCCGTGGCCTTGAAGAGGTGGACGTTGTCATCGGCGTGAGAGTTGGCAGTGAAGAGATCCTTCCATCCGTCGTTGTTGAAGTCAAAGACTCCCAGGCCCCACCCGCTCCGCTGCACACTGACGGGACCGAGCCCGCTGGGATACGTGAAATCCTGAAACCAACTCTCCCCGCGATTGCGGAAGAGCGGCCAGGTTTCTCCCTCCAGCGCCGTGACGAAAAGGTCGGGAAGACCATCATTATCGTAATCGCGGAATTCCGCGCCCATGCTGGAGATGGGTTTGCCGCCGTCGAGGAGTGCCGACCCCGTCTCGAGCCCGACCTCTTCGAAAGTTCCATTGCCCAGGTTGTGGAAGAGGAAATTGGCCTGATTGTCGTTCGTCACATAGACGTCCATGAAGCCGTCGTGATCATAGTCGGCGAAGGCAATCCCCATCCCTCGGCCCTGGTGTTTGCCGATCCCCGACTTCTCGGTAACGTCCTCGAAGGTTCCGTCGCCGCGGTTGTGGTAGAGCGTGTTGGTTAGTCCTTCGAAATACATGGGGTGGCAGTAGACGCGGATGTTGCGTGCGGCATCCCCGCAAAAGCGGTCATAGTCCGGCGTCCACTTAGCATAGTTCACTACATACAGGTCGAGGTGGCTGTCATTGTCGTAATCAAACCACCCGGCGGCGACGGACCACTTGTCGCTCTTGATTCCCGCCTTTTCAGTGACGTCCTCGAACTTGCCGTTTCCCAGGTTGTGGTAGAGGGTGTTGTGGTAGACGCCCGCCACGAACAGATCGGTGTGGCCGTCGTTGTCATAGTCCCCGGCCGCCGCGCCCATCGAGTAGCCGGCCCCCGCCACGCCGGCCTCCAGCGTGACGTCCTTGAACTTCATGTTCCCTTCGTTGCGGTAGAGACGGTTGTAGAACTTGGGTGAGTTCTTTTCGAGTGAGGGCAGGGAAGCGCCGTTGGCGAAGAAGATATCCGTCCGGCTATCGCCGTCATAGTCGAACGCGGCGACTCCACCCGTCATCGTCTCGATCATGTGCCTTCGGGGTGTGGGATTGTTTTGAAGGACGAAGTCGATACCCGCCGCGGCGGCGAGGTTGTGAAATCGAACGGGAGCCACCGCGTGGGAAACGTTGGCGCGAAGACTCCAGATCCATCCTGCGGCTGGACAGCACAGCAGGAGGGCTGCAACCAGAGTGTTGAAAAGCCATCGAGACATGGAGCCGCTCAGATGCGTTCGAGGAGCGCTTTCGATGTTGGCATTGAAGCCAAACCGGTGTCAATAACCTGAAGGCGCTCTGGGTGGTCGGAGAAGGGCAGGTCCGGGGCACGAAGGATGTGGCCTCGCTCAGACTTGCTAGACCACGACTTACCGACATGGTCCCAGCCAGGAGGCACGATCGACGCCCTACCGGGCAATCATCGCCATAGCCCACGCCACACTGCAAATCACATTCGTTGGCGACCGATCAGTATTACCAGGGCTCCAACCCTGACTACTCCACTCAATCACCGCCGGCCAACTCGACGCCTGGCGAATTGCCAGCCGGAGGGACCGTTGTGGGCGGACTCGGTCAGTTGTATATTGCAGGCCGGACCGGAAATGAAATGGCGAATTCGTCAGCCAGAGTCCGGCCACTCATTTTCTCGAGGGAAGATACATGCGAAGATTGTCCTGCTTGTTCGTCTTCTTGGCCCTGTCAACGCAAGCCCTGTACGCCCGGGCCAAGAATGTGATTCTTTTTCTCGGCGATGCCGGCGGCATCCCCACGCTCAACCTTGCCAGCATTTATCAGTACGAGGATCCGCAGAAACTGTTCATCCAGCAAATGCCCCACATCGGTCTCATGGATACCTCGGCGGCCGATGACTGGGTGACCGACTCGGCGGCCGGCATGTCAGCGATTGTGACCGGTCAGAAAACCAAGAACGGCGTCATTTCGCAATCCTCTGCTGCCATCCGCAGAAAACAGGACGGTGAAATCCTGGAAACGATTCTGGAGCATGCCGAACAAAGGGGACTCTCCACAGGAGTGGTGTCCAACATGGACATTACGGATGCTACTCCGGCTGCCTGCTACGCTCACGCCAATGATCGGAATGCCTCGGGGATTATTTTTGCCCAGATATTCAACCCGCGCTTTGGGGACGGGGTGGACGTGGTTATCGGTGCGGGGCGGAAATCAGTTTTGGCTGCAGCCGCGCAGATCGGCCTGAATGTGGAATCATTGGCTCGCGAAAAAAGATACGCATTCTACTCATCCCTTCAAGATATGACTGCCTCAGACAGGCGTGTGATTGTTTTGTCGGGAACTGGTGATTTCAACCCCTGGGAGGCAACCAACCGAGCGATCCATGCCCTGTCGCAGAACAGGAAGGGCTATTTTCTGATGGTCGAATGGGACATGCACACCGACCACGTGAAGAGCGGACTGGACCGCGCCATCGCCATGGACAATACGATCCGGAAAACGGCGCAAACCGTGGGAAAAGATACGCTCATACTCTTCGCCGCAGATCACTCGTTCGACATCCGCTTGCAAGACGGAAAGAGAGGGGTGCCACTATTATCCAACACCGGCGCTGCCGGCGAAACTCGAGCCTCTGCCCAGATTCGCGTGGACGACGAGCACACCGGTGAGCAAGTCCTAGTGACAGCGCAAGGACCGGGGGCAGAGCGTGTTCGGGGCTTTATCGCCAATACGGACCTATTTCACATCATGATGGCCGCGTATGGGTGGGAGAGACTGGGAACGAATAGGAAGTGAGCCAGTCGCGGCCACAGCCCCGCAGTGGCACTTGCTTGAGTTGCGTCTGACAAATCGCGTTAACCAGGGCGATCGCGACAAAGTGTGATTCTGACCAAGGGCAGGAAGTATCTCTGTAGGGAAATGACGCAGCTCTTCAGGCGCGACGTTGCGGAAGACTGCGCGGGAGCCGCCGCCGGCGGAAACGGCTGCGGCGGGTTCGGAGGGTTTCAGCGCGGATTCTTGCATCCATCTTGCGCAGTCGGTCGGCGATAACCTTCATGACCTGAAGGGCGAAGAACGGGCCCTCCGACACCATATAACAGAATTCGCCCTGGTCGACCGTCACCAACCGGCAGTGGGTCTTTGCCACCACCGTGGCGCTGCGCGGTTCGTCATCAATCAGCGCTAACTCACCAAAAATGGAGCCGGGGCCGGCGATTTCCACGGTTGTCGATCCCACCAGGATTTTGACCTCGCCTTCGATAACGATGTACATCGTATCGCCACGATCTCCCGCTTTGAAGACACACTGGCCGGGATTGAAGTCCATCGTCTCTCTGTCACGAAACAGATTGCGAAACAAATCGGCGCCGGTCATTGCTTCTCCTTACCCAACCCTGTACATTTCTTGGCTTCCAGGGATCGAATTACACCACAACCCCCTCCGTCATGGACGTCCCTAGCGATACGTCTGCCGGGACCTTCATCGCGGAGGCGATAAGAGGCAGGAATAAAAGTTCCAGCCAGAGTCGCCATCTTCGATTTCCTAGAGCTTTAACTATACACCCCGCGCCCTCCACTAAGCCGATATTCTTTTTACAGCACGCTGCCACTCTCATCCGCGAACCGACTCATTGTAAAGGCGCACTGCTCTGAATTAGCCGGGCGGGGCGGCCTGGGCGCACAAGCCGGCGGGACACACGCCGCGCATGTAGCCGCCATCACTCAACGTACCTGGGCACCAAGGCCCGTGGGCCCTGACGATCTTGACCCAGTGCCCCAATATGGCTTCTGCCAGGATCTCGGTTCTACGAGCAAAGTTGAGGGTGCGGTTTTCCCCGACAACCGTTCCGTCCTTCTGGATGTATCGCAGTGTGCCGAGGGAGGTGTAGTCCCACCCTTTCAGGTTCCCGAAGAGATTGACCAGTGCCGGCACTTTTGCGAACCACTCACCGAACTCGATGTCGGGCGGCACAAGAGGGACGATGTCAAGGTGATGTTCGTATCGGATCACCGGCACGGAGGAAGGGAAACCCGCCACAAAGGCCGAATTTCCCGCCCTTGGCGCTCCGTATAAGTAGACACCCGCGGCTTCAATATTCTCCTGAAAGAAAAGGCGGGCGGCGACAAGTGCCGCCATCGCGCCGCCTTTGCTGTGCCCGGTGATATAAAGCTTCGTTCGCCCATCATAGGCGGAGAGGCTCTGCAAGGCTTGAAGGACCAGTGGCCACAAAGAATCAAGTGCATTCCAAAAACCCTTATGGACCTTCATCCCATCCGGCAGAATTCTCGGCTCGGCAACCGGCTCTGCCAGAAAATCCTGCATCCAATCGTGCACCTGCGGCCACAGGTTGAGATCACCGGGGGGCAGTGTTCCGCGGAAGGCAAGAATAATGCCGTCTTCCTGATTGATCCCGATCAGGCAGGCGTTGATATTGTTGGGGCCGGCAAAGTAAGTGCTTGGCGCGCTTTTCCAGCCCACCGCCGGGAAATGGGGAGAGACCAGACTGAAGGTCCCGGCCGGCGTGATATCGTATGCGCATGTTGCCGCACAGAGTAAACGGCATTCCAGGCTACTGGCTGTTGACTTCACCAAAGTAATTCCCCGCCATACCCGTCTTCAAAATGACACGGCTCCGGGCTCAGTGAGGTTGTATCGCGGCCCTGCTTTGATCGCGGGGGCGATGGACAACGCCTCTCCGTTCAAGGCGCGAAGATCCCGTAGAATCTGAGCTTCCCACCAGGAGCAAGCCCCGCCAATTGTTCTGATTGTAGCCTTTAGGCCCCTTGCCCGCAACTGCAGACCCGGAAAGTGAATAGCCCTTTTTGATACGCGGGGATCCCATTCGGAGGTCGGCCGATGGCGCGTCGGGGTGTGTCACTTCCGTGAAGGCCGCCCTTGAGGAAATTAACCTCTGGCCTCTTTTCCGGGTTGCCGACCACAGGGCCAAGTGACGGGAAGCCTTTGATTCGACACAGCGCGGGTGCGTCCATCACGGGCTTGGGTTGGCGGCCTTGACCCGGTTGAACTCCTGCAGGGCCAGCGAGGCCTTCTCGGGCTCTTTCAACGCCCGGTAGGCACGGTGCAAAAGATAGTAGGGATCGCTCTTCTGGGGGGCTAATTGGGCAGCCTTTTCCAGGTTTGGGACGGCCAAGGTGAACTCGCCAAGATTTGTATAGGCCTGCCCAAGGCGATAGGCTGCTTCGTAGTTGTTCGGGTCGCGGGAAAGAGCCCGCATGAGAACCGGAACGGCCGCGCGGTAATTGCCGGCACGACAATAGACACTGCCCGTTTCAACCATTGCGCGCGTGTCATCGGGGTAGACTTTGAGTTGCAGCCCAAGCTCGGCCAACGCCTCGTCCCAGCGCCCTAACAAACCCAATAAGGACCCGATCATGAGGTGGATGTCAGGCCACCGAGGGTCAATTTCCTGCGCTATCCGGTACTCGTTCAGGGCCTCTACAGTCAGTTCGCGCGCCGTCAGTATGTCTCCTTGGAGAACGTGCGCGAGCGCCGAATGGGGTTGACGGGCCTGCATCCACTGCAGGGCGTTTTGGGCCAACGCCTCGTAGTCCGCTGGGACCAGCGGCTTCTCCTTGTGGCGGTAGGCGAATTGGGCATAGACCTGGCCCAACAACCACACGACCCGGGCGTTGTTAGGGTCGAGAGCAATTGAACGCTCCAACAACGGGAGCGCAGCATTCGCGTCGCCGTGGATCATCGCCAGACTGCCCAGTCCCCAGAACAGCAGGGGGTCCATGTCTTTGATCCGAGCCGCATGCAGCAACTCCTCCTGTGCATGGTTGTATTCCCCCAAGTCCAGATAGGAGAGTCCCAAGAAGAGCCGAGCGCTGAATTCGTGGGGACTGACGCGCAGAGCGCGTTGGAGCTCCTGAACCGCCTCCGAATCCTTGCGTTGCCAGTAACATGCCAGCCCGAGGTTGACCCTGGCGGGCAGAAGGTTGGGGTCCTTGGTGAGGATCTGGCGGTACAGTTTTTCGGCCTGAGCGTAGTTGCCCTCCCGCGTCGCACTTTGCGCCTGATGGAACATGGCCTCCAAGGAGTCTCGAGGGCGGTCAACCTGCGCAAGGGCCGGGTCCAAAGTAACGCACATTACTAACAGTGCCAGGGCGCTCCGGCAGGCGATCGACATTCCCAGACGACCCGACGCGTTCTGGATCTCTCTCACTTTGTCACACCACGCTCATGCTGATTCTACCAAACGGGATGCCACGGCACCTATCACAACCAAGCAAGGTAGCGGGAATGGAACATCAGGCTTAGGGCTTGACAGCGCGGGTAACAATGCTACAGTACCTTTAGGGCGTTTACGAATGTATTGTTCTTCTTTCGAATGAACCCTCTCTGGGGTTCGTTTTGTTGTGCTTTTTCTCCGGGTTCAGGGTTGGCTGTTGCGTTGGGCTTGGTCGAAGAAGGAGAACCTAATATGGGCAAGTTGGAACGAGCTGCGAGGTTTTGCCTCGCTCCCCTCATACTTCTGGCCGTTTCGGTGCTACCCGCCGCCGCGCAAATCGGCACGGGCAGCGTTACGGGAGTCGTGTTTGATCCCAGTAAGGCCGTCATTCCGGACGTGGAAATCGTCGTGACGAACGTGGATACGAACGTGCCGCGCACGACGCGCACGACGGGGAGCGGGGACTACTTCGTCCCCGGATTGCTTCCCGGCCGCTATACGGTGACGGCAAAAAAAACCGGTTTTCACACTTCGACTGTGCCTGCCTTTACTTTGGAAGTTGATCAGAAGGCGCGCGTCGACATCACCATGGAGGTCGGCCAAGTCACCCAGACCGTTTCCGTGACGGCGGAAGCCCCTCTGCTCGATACCGCTTCGTCAACGGTCGGCGAGGTCATTGAGAACCGCCGCGCGGTAGAACTGCCGTTGAACGGTCGCAACTTTCTCGATCTGGCGACCCTCAGCCCGGGAGTGACGTTCACCAAAGACGGCAATGACTCTTTCGGGGAAGTCCGCGAGGTGGGCCGCCGGGTGAGCGATCAGTACGCGGTCGGGGGCGCACGAGCACAGGATACGAACTTCCTGCTGAACGGCGGGACCAACACCGAACCCGATTTCAATACCTTTGCCTCGGTGCCCTCCATCGACGAAATTCAGGAATTCAAGGTAATGACCAATTCCTATACTGCGGAATACGGTCGCGGCGCTTCACAGATAAACGCCACCACCAAGTCCGGGACGAACCGCTTCCACGGGACTGCCTTCGATTTCCTGCGCAACGATGCCTTCGACGCGCACGATTATTTCGACGGCATATTTGATCCCGGAGGAAAAAAGCCGGCTTTTCGCCAGAACCAATACGGGGGAACCGCGGGCGGGAAGATCCTTCGAGACAAAGCCTTCTACTTCGCCAGCTATGAGGGCTTGCGGGATCGAACCAGCTATACGGGAGCCACAACGGTGCCGACGGCGCTGGCCCGAACCGGCGACCTTTCCGACTATGGCATCCCGATCTTCAAACCCCACACCGTGGACGCCAACGGCGATTCTTTGTTCTATCCGGGCAATACTCTGCCAGCAGGGTGTTACACGAGTGATCCCAATGTCAATGAAGAATGGCCGAACATGACGATTCCGTCGGATTGCATCAATCCGGCCATCGCTAAATTCCTGGCCACGCCCTTTGCCCCATCTCCCAACCGTCCCGGCACGGTGAGTAACTACGTTCAAGTAGTCAGGAACACTACAGACTGGGACCAGGTGGCCGGCCGGCTCGACTACGTTCTTAATCCCCAGATGACGCTTTGGGGCCGGTATTCCTACGCACGCGAGAAGGCGGTCAGTGCCAACCCCCTTCCCGAGCGGGATCTCCTGCAGGACGTGAAGACCTCCACGGTGAATCTCCACTATTCCTGGACTATCACGCCGCGCATGGTGAATGAGCTGCGTGCCAGCTACCTTCGGCTGAGCTCGACGAATTTCGGCGCGTTAGCGTTCAAACAGAACGTCGCCGCTGATATCGGCATTCCGGGAACCTCGGCATTTCCCGCCGACTGGGGCGCTCCGGATTTTGAAAGCGACGACGGCCTCCTGAGCCTGGGGGAGGATCAGATCGGCCACCCCGTTCAGAACATCGATAACGTTTACGAATATGGCGACGATTGGTCCCTCAGCCACGGACGGCACCTGATCAAGGCCGGGGCCAACATTCGTCGCGAGCAACTGAACGTTTTTGCCCACAACTGGCCGCGCGGGGCCTTCACCCTGGAATCGGCGTCCACCGCACCGGCGATTGTCAATGGCGACGGAACCTTGACGTTCGACACCAGCGCGGGAGGTCTGAGCGTTGCTTCTTTCCTCCAGGGCGTCAGCCAGGTGGCCGCCGTGGGCGTGGGCGACACCTACGTTCATCTCCGCCGCTGGGCGCAAGCCTACTACGCTCAGGACGACTTCAAAGTCACAAAGAATCTCACCCTCAACTTCGGCTTGCGTTACGAGTACGGGCCCTATTGGCATGAGACGAATGACCTGCTGGTAAATCTGGATCTAAGCAACGGGCTAATGGCTCCTGGGACTGCGACCCTCATCAGACCGGGAACTGGCGATCCTTATGCCGGATTTACCGGCGGCATCCAGCTAGGACAAGATCTACCCTTCGTTCGCACCGACGAATTCGGAAGAGCGGCGGTGGCTCCCGATCGAACGAACTGGTCGCCACGCTTTGGGTTCGCCTGGTCGCCAGAGTGGGGAAAGGGGCGGACGGTGATTCGCGGCGGAGCGGGAATCTTCTATTCTCCGCCGCTGGCAAATCCCTGGTACAACTTCGCTGAAAACGTCCCGCGAAGCATGCAGTTAAACCTTCTGAGCAATTTCTCCGTGGTCGACCAGGTTTTTGCCAACGCCGCGGCGGGAGTGGTGGAGCAACCCTTCGTCCTGGGGATTGAGACGCATGCTCGGACCCCGCGCATCCAGCAGTGGAGTTTTGGGATCCAGCACGAAATCGTACCCAATCTGCTCCTCGACGTCGCCTATGTGGCTTCCGCCTCCTCGCATCTGCCTCACCTGGTGGACTTCAATTGGAACTTGCCGGCCATGGATGCGAACCACAACGTGATTCAGCCCGTCACTTACGGCGACCCGTACTACCCCAGTCTGGGCGTCTTTGCCAACATGGTCGAGCACGCCACCTCCGCCAACTACAATTCCCTGCAAGTGAAGGTGGAAAAGAAGTGGTCGCATGGCTTCTCGTTCCTCAGTTCCTATACCTGGTCGAAGTCGTTGGACGCTTCTTCCTCGACGCGCGACGGCGGTCCGGGTGGGTGGCTGGCCAATGCGACTCCTCGTCTGTTCGACCGGCGCCATGACTATGGGCCCTCTGTCTTCGACGTGCGCCAGAATCTGGTAAACAGCGCGCTCTACGAATTACCATTCGGGCGAGGGAAGCGCTGGGGCCAGACCTGGTCAGCCCCCGTGGATAAATTGCTGGGTGGATGGCAGGTCGGCGGCATCAACGTTATTCGTGGCGGCTTCCCTGGCTCCTGCATCGTGGACAACGATGCCGCAGTCAGCAACGTGGGCTTCGAGGTCGATTATTGCGACGCTGTCGCCAATGTCAATCCGAACGGAGGCCCTCGCACCCTTCAGCAGTGGTGGAACATCACCGGCTTCTCGTTTCCGAGCGACCAGCAAGTGTTTGGGAATGCCGGCCGGGACACTTTACGCGGCCCCAACTTCATCACCTTTGACTTCAGCGCCCTGAAGACAACCGATCTGACGGAAAGGTTGAAACTCCAGTTCCGCTTTGAGGCCTTCAATATCCTCAACCATCCGGTGTTCAGCATGCCTCAGACGGTTCTGGACAGTTATCCAGACGTAGGCGTAACCAATCCTGTTCCCGTGCCGCAGCCCGTCGATAACGGCTCACTTGGGAGCGTCTTTGGTTCGATCGGGAGCACGGCGGCCTCTAACCGGCAGCTGCAGTTTGCATTGAAGTTGATTTGGTAAAAGAAGGGAAGAGGGGCGCGGCATGATGCGCCCCTCTCTCTTTTGTGACCGGCATTAAGATCGGTATCCCACCTCCGGCCTCCGCGCCGACTTTTCATCCCGAATAGTAGAGGGTTTCCTCCCCCTTTTGGTCGGGGAGCCACCCGACTTTCTGGCCGTTGGTTACAGGCGCCAGCTCGTGGTATCAGGACGCTTAGTGGGGGCGTGTTACCAGCGTTCTCGTCAGGGCTGATTCCTAGCAGTCATATTGGGCTTGCTCCGAAACATTGTAAGGGCGACAGATACCGGGAAAACGAGTGAGAACTTGCCAAAGCTTGCTTCGGCCGAGCGCGTTTCACTTGCGAGTGGGAGGAAGTAGCAGATCCCAGTCCCCGGAACGTGCTGGGGCGGGCTGTTTTCGTACGCCCGGGAGGGGTACATCCTGACACGGTTTGTCGAAAAGGACTCATGAGGCAGGGGAGTAGGGAAGCCTTCACATAAGGTGACCGAGGAATGGGTAGCCCATTCCATAAGGAGAAGAGTAGATGGCCAAAGCAAAGGAAACTGCAGAGCAGACGGTTCCATGTTGTCCAGATCTCGAGCTCGACCAGCCATGCGACGTGTTGGATTTCCATTACCGCCAGCTCTATAACCCGACAGTGAGAATCGGAGACGCGACTCAAGCTGTCCAGGTTGAAGTGTTGATCCACGCCCGGTTCGAAAGATGCCCGGGCCCTATGGTGCTTGGGGACCTCGTCTACACGACGACCTTACTGCCCGGTGAGAAAGTGCGGCTGTTCACTACCGATCGCCGAACTCGCTTTACTTTAGACAGCGAATCGAAGGTCAGCTACCGGAACGAGCAGTCGTCGGAAGAGCATTTCTACACGTCCAGTGTGAGCGATTTCATGTCCGACCTCACGGTGCGGGACTCGACGCGCTCGACCAACACTTCGAAAGGCTCGGCGCAGGGGCATGGGGAGACGAGCAGCTTGCTGGGAAGCATCTTCGGCAGCCCTTCGGTGGACGTCAGCGGGTCGTACAGCGCGGAATCCACGAGCGATTTTCTGCGCGAGCTTTCCCAGCACGCGCAGGCTTCGTCCCGCCGGGCGGAGATGGGCGCACGGGCCTCCAGTTCGGTCTCGATTGGCGAGGTGCAATCGCGGACGCACACTTCGGGAGAGTCGGAAGACCATTTTGAGTCGGCTTCGCGGGAATTTTCGAATCCCAACAAATGCCACGCCGTCTCCTTTTACTTCTACCGCATCAATAAGAGGCAGACCATAAAGTTCACACTCGTTTCAATCCAGCGGCGGGTCATCGATCCGGCCGCCGACACGCGGATTACCAACAACGCCTTCGTTTCGCGCGGCGATGTGGCGACGATTCCCAACGGTGTGTTGGCCACGGACAAAGAGCGCCTGACGCTGGAGGCGCAGGGACGAGCCAGCGTCGCCGCCGCGCAGAGCGGGTCACTCGGCATCGTCGGTGGGACGATCGGCGCGGGACTAAGCCCGCAGTTATTGTCCGCTACCGCGTTTCGCACCGCGACAACCGTTGCCACTGCGGTGCAGCCCCTCCCTACTGCGCTTCGAGAGCAGGCGCTGCAGCAGGTGGATAAGCAATTGGTGGCGGCGCGGCTTATCGACAAGGTGGGTGGCATCGTTTCGCCGGAAATCGTGAAGCAGATCTCCTTTGAGCAGACGTTTTCCCTGCCCACCCCCGGAGTGCTGGTGAAGGGTTGCCTGGATGACTGCGACATCTGCGAGCCGGCGCTGCAGCGCGAAATCGAACTGGATCTGAAGAAGAAGGAACTCGAGAACGAATTGCTGGCCAAGCAGATCGAATTGCTCGAGAAATCGCAGGAGTATCGCTGTTGCCCGACGGGAAGCACGGAAACTCCCGGGCCCACACCCTGAGGAAGGGTTTCGGAGAAGAGGGTGGTCGCGGTGGATTCATCCTCCGTCCGGCCGACCAAACAGAGGGAGCTTCGCATGGCGACTTATCCGACCGAGCTCATGTTGACTATCGGGGCCGGGTCCGCCGCAGACGAACAGGAACTGGCTGACCTCAGCCAAAGGCTGCGCGACGACCTGATTGAGATCGGGGCGGACTCGGCGCAGGCCGTTCGCGTGCCTGAAGCTCCGGCGGGAGCCAAAGGGGACCCTGCTTCGCTGGCTACGCTCGCGGTTACTCTCGCCCCGGCGGCGCTCACAGGGCTCATTACCATGCTGCAGTCCTGGCTGACGCGCCACGAGCGGACCAGCCTTACGTTGGAGAAAGGCGACGAGAAGATCACCGTCACAGGGACTCTTTCGAGGGACCAACAACGGGTGATTGCCGACTGGCTCAAAACCGCGGCCCGTCAGTGAGCGGTCATGTCAGAAAAGAAGCACGCTCTTCTTGTCGCCAGTTCCGAGTACGAGGACCCGCACTTCCGCCGGCTCGAAGCGCCCGAAAAGGATGTCAAGGCGCTCGCACGCGTTCTGGGGGATCAAGCCCTGGGCGCATTCCACGACGTCAAGATTCTCCTCAATGAACCCCGGGATGCGTTGCTTCTTCAAATCGAGGAGTTCTTTGCTGAGCGCGAGCGTGATGATCTCCTGCTACTCTACTTTTCGGGCCACGGCATAAAGGACGAAGATGGACGGCTCTATTACGCCGCCCAGAATACGCTCCATAAGCGCCTGGTTTCGACCGCGGTGCCCGCCTATCAGGTGAACGATCTGATCGGGAAAAGCCGCTCACGCCGGAAGATCCTCCTGCTTGATTGCTGCTACAGCGGAGCGTTCTCCAAAGCCTTCCTGGCGAAGGGCGACGATGCCGTGGGCGTGATGGAGGAGTTCAGACAAGGCCAGGGGCTCGTGACGCTGACTGCCTCTGACGCCTTTCAGTATTCCTTCGAGGAAGAGCAAGGCGGCGCCGGCGGCGTGCATTCGATTTTCACGCGGGCGTTAATAGAAGGGATCGAGACGGGGCAGGCCGACGAAGATGGCGACCAACTGATCTCGCTGGATGAGTTGTACCATTACGTTTACGAGCAGGTTCGAAGCCGAAATCCGCGCCAGAACCCGCGCAAGTCGGGAGACGTCGAAGGCGACATCATCGTCGCCCAGAACCCTCGGCCGCCTCGCCCCGTCGAATTGAATCCGAAGCTGCAAGAGGCCATTGAGAGCCCCTTCCCGGAGGTACGCGAGGGCGTCGTGCGCCTCCTCGCCAGCCTGCTGCACGGAAAAAATCGAGGTCTGGCGTCATCCGCGCATTCTGCTTTACTGAAACTACAGGCGGACGATAGCCGTAAGGTCGCGAGCGCGGCCGAGGCGTCCCTGAAGGAATTTGATGAGGCGCAACGATTGAAGGCGCCGCTCGAGCCCGCCGACCAGGGGTCGCAGTCACAAGAGAAACTGCAAGTTGCCGTGGCGGCCGAAGCGGAGAGAATGGCGCGGGAAAGATCCGAACAGGAACGCCTGGCCCGTGAGCAAGCGGAAGAGGAACGGCGCGCGGCGGCGGCCGCTTTAGTAGAACGCGAGGCGCAGGAGCGGGCTGAACAGGAAAGGTTGGCTTGGGAAAGGGCGGAACAGGAACGCCTGGCACGAGAGCAGGCGGAAGAGGAACGACAGCGCGCGGCGGCCGCCCTGGCGGAGCGCGTCGCCCGCGAAAAAGCTGAGCAGGAAAGGTTGAGCTTCAAGAAGAAACCAGAGCCCAGGCCCTGGTACAGATTCAAGATCCAACTCGCGTTTTCCGTGGCATTTGGTGTTTTCCTGATCAGCTTCCTGTGGGTCGACTTTCGTTCTCCCTCGCCGACCTTCGAACCAAAACCCTCGGCGCCCCACACCATCGACGCCGGCCCAGGTTCGGAAATCGCTGCCAAGGAGTCCGGTAAAGCAAATCCTCCCGCGGTACCCGCTTCTGCCCCCGTTGAAACGATAGCGCACAAGACGGAGCCCGCCGCCCAAGAAAGTCCTTCGCGGAGACCGAGCGAAGTCGTTGTTCCCTCGCGTAAGAGGAAGGTCGCTGAAAGTCCTCGGGCGATAAGCCCCGCGCCGTCAATCCCACCCACCGCAACCAAAGAAGCGCCTTCGGCCGAGGCGGCCTCACATTCCCAACTCGCCTGGAAGTTGTTTCAGGAGAAGAACTGGGATGGCGCTATTGCCGAGTATCGCCAAGCCCTGAGCCGGAAGCCTGACGATCCCGATGCTCGCCGCAATCTTGCCACCGCGCTATTCAAAAAGGGCGACTTGGACGGTGCCATCGCCGAATATCGAGAGACCTTGCGCCTAAACCCCGAGGACCTGCTGGCGCACAATAACCTGGGCACCGCATTATCCTTCAAGGGCAACTTGGACGGTGCGATTGCTGAATTCCGTCAGGTCGTACGCCGGACTCCGGATGACGCGGCTGCGCACAGCAGCCTTGCCAACTCGCTCTTGAGGAAAGGCGATGTGGATAGCGCCATCATGGAATATCGCGCGGCGTTGCGCCTCAATCCGCTCGATTCACTGGCGCACCACAACCTGGGGACGGCTCTCTCGGCAAAGGGCGACTGGGACGGGGCGATTGGTGAATATCGCGAGGCGCTGCGCCTGAGCCCGGACTTCCCACAGGCGCGCTATGGGCTCGGCCTGGCGCTCGAAAGAAAAGCCGACTTCCAGGGGGCCTTGGCCGAGTTGCGCCTTGCCCAAGCGTCGAGGCCTGACAGTCCTGACATCCGCGCTGCTTATGAACGAGTGTCGGCAAAGCTGAAACGTCCAAAACTCAAGCCCTGACAGGTGGACCCTGCCTCACGCAAACAAGGCTAGGTTATTGTCCCAGTGCCCTCCAGGGATCGGGCCAGCCAGCTGGGTTGAGGTCGCACTAAGAGGATCTTCTTCGCCTGCGGTAGCAGTCTACGTTAGCGTCGTGACTTTTGGGTCGCGGTCGGCCTAGGGATTCGCTCCCACGCTCAGGGCCGGGGTTTATCGGGATTCCCAAATCTTATGGAAAAGCGGGTTGCCATCTTTGGTGGAGGTATTGGAGGTCTTAGCGCCGCCCAGGAGCTTGCCGAGCGGGGATTCGATGTCGTGGTGTACGAGGGGCGAGGCTCATTCGGCGGCAAGGCGCGCAGTGTGTCCGTCCCGAACACCGGGATCGGCGGCCGGAAGGACCTGCCGGGCGAGCACGGGTTTCGATTCTTTCCCGGTTTCTACAAGCACGTCACCAACACGATGCAGCGCATCCCCTACGGATCGAACCCGCGCGGGGTCTTCGACAATCTGGTCGAGGCGACGCGCACCCAAATTGCGCGCGTGGGCAAGTCGGAATTGATTCTTCCCGACGAGTTTCCGCAGAGCGCGGACGACTGGGCGACCGCGCTCCGTGCGCTTTTCGCTCCCGACCTGGGCATCCCGAAACTCGAAATCGATTTCTTCATCAACAAGCTGTTAATCCTCCTCACCAGTTGCGAAGAGCGCCGCGTCGCCGAATACGAAAAGATCCCGTGGTGGCAATTCATCGATGCGGCCAACAAATCCGAGGCCTACCAGCGCCTGCTGGCGCAGGGGCAGACGCGCTCGCTGGTGGCCATGCGCGCCGAGATCGGCAGCACGCGCACGGTCGGCTACACGCTGCTGCAGCTGTACCTGGGGGCGCTCAGCCCGTCGAGTTTCGACCGCCTGCTGAATGGCCCGACCTCCGACGTGTGGATCGACCCGTGGGTCTCTTACCTCCGGGGACGGGGAGTGGAGATGCGCGCCGAAGCTCCCTTGCAGAGCCTGCACACCGACGGTAAAGCGATCACCAAGGCGGTGGTCGTCCAGGGCGGCCTCCCGGTGGACATTCAGGCCGACTTCTACGTGGCCGCGTTGCCCGTGGAGATTATGGCGACGCTGGTCAGCGAGGAGCTGAAGGCCGCGGCGCCGTCCCTCGCCAACCTCGGGCTGCTCCGCACGGCCTGGATGAACGGCATGCAGTTCTATCTCGACCGGGACGTACCTGTAGTCCACGGGCATAGCCTTTATGTCGACTCGCCCTGGGCGCTGACTTCCGTCTCCCAGAAGCAGTTCTGGCAGAGCACCGACCTCCGCCGTTACGGCGACGGCCGTGTCGAGGGCATCCTTTCCGTCTGCATCTCCGACTGGGAGGCGCCGGGCGTTCTCTATTCCAAGCCCGCGGTGAAGTGCACGGCGGAAGAGATCCGGAACGAGGTCTGGGCGCAGCTCAAGATGAGCCTCAACGACCAGGGCCGCCCGGAGCTGGACGACGCCAACGTGCTCTCCTGGTTTCTCGACCCCGACATCCAGTTTCCCAACCCCACCACGGTGACCAACCTCGAGCCGCTGCTCGTCAACACCGCCGGCTCGCTCCCGTACCGGCCCGACGCGAAGACGGAACTGCGCAACCTGTTCCTGGCGTCCGATTATGTCAAGACGTACACCGACATCGCCTGCATGGAAGCGGCCAACGAGGCCGCGCGGCGCGCCGTCAATGCGCTTCTGGACGCCGCGGGCTCGAACGCCGCCCGAGCCCAACTCTGGCCGCTCCAGGAGCCGGAATTCTTCCGACCCATGAAGGAATACGACCGCCTGCTCTTCAAGCTCGGGCTCCCTCATACCAAGCTGGCATGATCATCGGCCGGGGACCAACTCGACGAAGCTATATGAGCCGTCAGCGCTTGTGGTTGTCGTCAACTCGCGGCCGGTTTCAAGGTTACGCAGCGT
>JBHGBD010000018.1:0-92315 GCA_041946825.1 Terriglobia bacterium
CTGCCTTCTGCCTTCTGCCTTCTGCCTTCTGCCTTCTGCCTTCTGCCTTCTGCCTTCTGATTTTCTCCCTCCCGTGACCCTCCTCCATTAGAATCAAATTCGCATGTCCACGCTTCCCCACGCTACGACCGGGCGACTCTGGCGCGATCTTATGGCGGAAGCGCGCTATCGCTTGACGCATCTGGATCGCCCGGCATGGCGGCGATTCTTCCTGGCGCTTTTCGCGCTCACGTTCTCCTTTTTCCTGGCGCTGTATTCGAGCGTCCTTCGAGAGACAGGTCGGTTGCGCGAAGCCTTCTGGGCCGCGGTTCTGGCGCTGGTTCTGGCGGGAATTATCGCGGTCAAGGTGGTTCCCTATCTCGCCCGGCGAACCGCGCTCGAGCGCTGGATGGTGAAGATCGAATTCGAATTCACGCGCGAGGGCGCGGTATATCTGCTGCTCATCGCCATCATCAGCGTGGCGGCGCTCAATACGGGCAACAATCTCCTGTTCATCATTCTGGCAAGCCTGTTGGCAGGCATCCTCGCCTCGGGGATTCTTTCTCAGATTGTCCTCACAAATCTCGAAATGGAATTTGTGCTCCCCGATCACATCTTCGCCGAGCAACCCATGATCTCGCGCCTGACCCTCAGCAATTTGAAGTGGTTCTTCCCTTCCCTCTCGGTCACGGTTTCGGCGCGCGAACCGGGAAAACAGAAGAAATCGGTGCGGCCGGCTGCCCAGCGCCGCCGGATCCTCGACCAGCCCGTGTATATCCCTTACGTTCCCCGCCGCGCGTCTGTCACACAGCACGTCGAGATTACTTTCCCTCGCCGCGGTCGCTACTCCGAGGAAGGTTTTCGCGTGAGCACCAAGTTTCCCTTTGGCTTTCTGCGCAAATCGCGCGATGTGCCGACTCGCCGTGAAATCCTGGTCCTTCCCAACGTCCAGCCGACGGAAGAGTTTTACGAAATCCTTCCGCTGATCAGCGGGGAAGTCGAGAGCTTTTTCAAGGGGCGCGGGCACGACCTGTACGCCATCCGCGATTTTCAGGAAGGCGACACGGCCCGCCACGTCGACTGGAAGGCGAGCGCCAAAGCGCAGCAGCTCAAAGTCCGCGAGTTCACCCGCGAGGACGAGCGGCGCGTCGTTTTGATGTTCGATGCCGGTTTGCCGGAGGCGAATGAGAAAAGCCTGGCCAAGTTTGAAAAAGCGGTCAACTTCTGCGCCTGCCTGGCGTGGCACTTCTATGAAATTAACGCGCAGCTTCAATTCATCTGCGACGGCTTCGAAACTTCCATGACGGGAGCGGGCGAAATCATCTATCCCATTCTCGAGAAGCTGGCGCTCGTCGAGCCGCGAATTGGGCCGGCGGCTTCGGACCAAAACCTGCAAAGCTGGGCGGCGTCCGCGGCGCGCGGTTTCCACATCATTCTCACCAGCCGGCCACGCGGCTCCATCCCCACGCACCTCTGGGGCACCTCTTACATGGTTTTCATGGATGCGCTCTAGGGTGCGGAAAAGCGGGAATCAGGATGAGAGTTTTTCGCTCAATTCGCTTCGGAATTCCACTTTGTAGATCTCGATCAGGGTAAAGAGGACCGCGACCATCAGCGGCCCGAGGAAAAATCCCAAGAATCCAAAGACACCGAGCCCGCCCATAACGCCGACGAATACCCAGACGGTGGGCATGTGGGCGCGGCGGCGGATGAGGAGGGGTTTGACGAAGTTGTCGATCGAACCGACCGCGCCGCCGCAGACCAGCAGGAGCAGGAGCCCCTTGAGCGCTGCGCCGGACAGCAGATAATAAGCGACGACGGGACCCCAGATCAGCGCCGTTCCAACGAGCGGAACCAGCGAGAGGAACGCCATCACCGCGCCCCACAGCAAGGGCGAAGGAACGCCAAACAAAAGAAATGCCAGACCGCCCGCGGCCCCCTGCAGAAGCGCCGTCAGCAAATTCCCTTCGAAAGTGGCGACGGTAATTTCCTTGAACTTGCCGATCATCGCCTCCTCGTGCTCGCGGCGCAGAGGGCTCAGGCGACGGAGTTCTTTCAAAATAGCCGGCCCATCCAAAAACAGGTAATACACTCCAATGATCATCACAAGAAAGTTAAATAGAAACCGGGTGACACCGGAGAAGACATCCGTGCTGTGGCGGACCAGAAACTGGCTGAGCGCTCGCACACCCTGGATGACCATCTCGCGCACGTCGGGCTCCGGCATGCCTAAAGCCAGGAGTTTCGGCCTGAGCCACTGGTAGGCGAGCGTCTGGCGAAGCGAATCCAGACTGCCGAGTTCCCCGCCCTTGAGCTTGGCTTCCAGCAACCGGTAGGCATCTACCGACTCTCCCGCCAGCAGTATCAACAATACGATCACCGGGAGGACGATCGCGACGGACAGGATGACGCACGCCGCGGCGCTCGCCAGCTGCGGCCGCTTCAAACGGCGCACTCCGGTTTCGAATAGGGGATGAAAGACCGTGGCCAGAATCGCCGCCCAAATCAGGCCCGTCAAGAACGGTGCGAGAATCCGGAAGACATAATACGCCACCGCCAGAAAGACAATCACAAAAGCGATGCGCGCATAGTCGTCGCGTTGCATGTTGAGAGGCCGAGGGGATAGTACCTTAACGGCGGGCAACGCTCAACCAGACCGGGGACTGGATTCCCGCTGGAGTTTACCCCGTGAATTCCCGCTGGAGTTTACCCCGTGGATTCCCGCTGGAGTTTACCCCGTGAATTCCCGCTTTCGCGGGAATGACAGCGGGGCGGGAATGACTCGCCGTGGCGAGGGGCGGAAATGACAACTGGGCGGGATTGACAAGGTCACCGCTCTGTTTGGCCGTCATCTCCGCGGAAGCGAGGGGCCGTGTCACATGCGCCCCTCTACGGCGCCTTGGCCTCGCCAGGAATCAGTTTGAGCTGGGCCGTAACTCGACCATTTTCCTCGATGCGTACCGGCTCGCCCTGGTCTTCAAAGCGCTTCAGGAATTCAGGATCCTGATAGGCGCCGGGTTCGAGTTCTTCCCAAGCGAACAGTCTGTAATCACCAGGAACAATCCCGCGCACCTGGAAACGTCCGTACTGGTCAGTGTTTGCCTGCTTAAAGAGCCTCATCTGGTTTCGTTTCGAACCCTCGGGCGCCAGCACCACGTGCGCACCGCTGAATGGCTGGCCATCCCTTGTCACAATGCCTTCCGCTCGTCCGCCCGCGGAACTCACGACGATTTCGAGAGATCCGCCCACTTGCCCGGAACTCACTCGCAAGCCGGTCTCGAGGACGCTTTCGCCGGCGAGGCGTGCCGACTTGATATAGCAATCCTCCGGCAGTTCCCATATTTCAATACGATATTCCCCGTCGGACACGCTGGGAAAGACGAAAGTCCCTTCGGGCTTTACGGTGACTTCAAGCCCGCCAGGCCCCATGCCCCATTCTGACGGCGCCAGGAAAACCTGCAGACCGGAGAGTGTGACCGGGGCGTCTCCCTCGACTCGCACCCGGCCGGGTATTCTTGCGGGCACCGTGAGGACGACGCTGATGCCGTCAACGTCGGCCGTTCCAACTTCCAGGGGAATACGAACAGAATTCTCCGTTCCTTCCGACCACCATGCGGCTTCCAGAAAGTAGGACCCGGGTGTCACGCCGACGATTTCGAAAGTGCCTTGAGGATCATCCACATAGGTTCCGCGCCCTTGAAATCCTGACATGCTCGATCCCCTCGCTCGCAAATAGACTGACATGCCGCGGCCGGGTTGCCCGGTGATAGCGTTGAAAACCCGCCCGCGCACGCGCACCGCGCGTGCCGGCATCAGACTGATGTCAATGGCGCTCGCCACTTCGCCGGCGCGCACTTCCACCGGCGTGGCACGGGCCGGGTCGCTCGTCCCGGGATAATAGACGGGGGGATAGCTTTCTTCGCTCTTTCCTCCGGCCTCTTGAACCATGGCAGCCGGCGATCCACCCCATTCGCGAGCGGGCGTGGCGCTGATGAAATACTGCCCGGGAGCAAGCCCGTGGATCCGGTATTCGCCAAGGTCATCGGTCCGATCTCCCATTCCGGCAAGAACCAGGTCACGCTTTCCTTCGCGGAAGCGATATTGCGCCACGTGAACGATCGCTCCCGCGATGGGTTCGCCGTCCTCGTCAGTGACGCGGCCCGCAATCACCGCGGCGGGAATCAAGCGGAATGTGAGGTCGCTGAGCGATTGACCCGCTGCCAGGGAAAGCGTGATACCGAAGCGATCATTCCCGCGCTGGCCGTACGCCTGGCGGACATATCCGTTGCGCTCGGCCCAAAGCATGTAGCGTCCGGGGGCGATATCCTTCAAGACAAACCGGCCGCCGACGTCCGTACTGGTCGTTTGCGGGCGCCCCTCGCCGCCTACGTTGCGAAGCGTGAGCGACGCCTTCTTAAGCGGCTCGTCGGTCCCGGCCTTCAGGACGCGGCCTTCGAGCGTGGCGCCTTCAACGGTAGCTTGCGTGGGCGTTTGTTTCGCTTGGAAGAGCGCCAGGAATGCGAGGAAGCTTGCAGAGAAGGCTGGCGACATATTAGCCTCCTTGGTGAGCAGTACACAATCCTATAACAAAGCGGCGGAGCAAGGAAGACTCAAAGAACGCGGTCGTTCACGTTCGTCGCTTGACGGACATGCCGAATCTTGAGCATCGCCCTCACCCGTCCGTCAGCTGACGGACACCCTCTCCCGCCGGGAGAGGGTAGTTGTAGCGCCGGGCTTTAGCCCGGCATGCCGCCCTGAAGGGCGGCGGTTCAACTGTAAAGCTATCTGAGACGCACTACTCTAGGAGGAGGGGTTCAAAGTCCGAGCCGGTCAGGCCAGGCGGCGCCGCGCCAAGACCACCGCGCCCAGCGCGCCGGCGTTGTCGCCGAGCCTGGCGGGAACGATCTTGACGCGCGAAGCGTCGCGCTGACAGAGGAAATACTCTCGCGCCGTCTTGCGAATGGGATCGACGAAGTCATCTTGCAGTCGCTCAGCGATGCCGCCGCCGATGACCACACATTCCGGATCGAGAAGGTTCACGACATTCGCGGCGAGAATCCCCAGGTAACGCTGGGTTCGCTTCAGCACGTCGCGCATGACGCGGTCCTTCTTCTTGAGGGCGCGGACGATAATGCTGCTGGTCATGCGCTCCTTGTTGCGCTCCTTCATCAGCTCGAGGACGCAACTCTTCGCGCCGCGCTTGATGGCGGAACGGACCTCGCGCTCCATGGCCGTGCGGCTGGCAAGCGCCTCGGCGCAACCGCGCTTGCCGCACCCGCAACGCGGCCCGTCTACCTGCAAAACCATGTGGCCGATTTCGCCCGCCGCGCCTCGCAAGCCTTCGTAAAGCTCGCCGCGGGATATGATCCCGCCGCCGATTCCGGTGCCCACAAAGATTCCCACCAATTCCTGCGCGCCTTTCCCCGCCCCCATCCCGTATTCGCCCATCGTGCCGACGTTGACGTCGTTTTCGACGAGCACCGGCACCTCGAGCATTTCGCTGAGCTTGGGGCCCAGGCGCACATCTTTCCAGCCCAGGTTCGGCGCTTCATAAACCAATCCCTTCTCGGGATTGACGGCGCCCGGAGCCCCGACGCTGACGGCGCGCAAGTCGGACCGCTTCAGGCCCGCGGCTTCCAGGGCGTCGATGACTTGCGCGGCGATTTCCTCGATCAGCGCGTCGGGCTTCTTCCCAACCGGGGTGGGGTTTTTCTCCACCGCCAGGATTTTGTCTTCCTCGTTAACGACAACCGCCCGCAGGCTCGTCCCTCCCATGTCCACACCCACAATGATTTCCGCTCGGCGTCCCACGGCGAACCTCCTTGTCGAATGTCGAGATTGTGAGGGGACAGTCTACCGCACTCGGCGCGAAGCACAAACTGGCAACCACCGGCAGAAGTGTCATTCCGAGGCGTCCCGATGCAGTCCATCGGGACGACGAGGAATCTCGCATGGCCAACGTATTCAGAGCGAGGTTCCTCGCTGTGCTCGGAATGACAAAATTGGGTTGCACTTGCCAAAACTCTATCTATTTTCTCCGATGATCGCCAGATCCCAAGGCTGTAGCGTGACCGTTTGCGCCGGCGCAACCGCCGCCTGCGCCAGCAGGTCGCTGCCCGCGCCATAGGAATACTTGAAAGACTGCGGCGCGCTCGAATAGTTGAAATAGAAATGGAGCTTTTTGCCGCTGCGGTTCGCGCCGTGCTTTACGCGCACGCCGGCAGGGAGATTCTGGTCCGCGCCCGCCAAGCCTGCCAGCTTCACTACGTCGCGTAGGATATTCTCTTGCAGTTTGGCAGAGACGACAGTGCCGATGTAGGTCAGCGTTCCCTTCCCGAATTGATTTCGCGTGATGGCGGGATACTTCCCGAAGAAGGGATGATCGTAGTAAGCAAGCGCCTGCGCTCCTTCCAGGATCAGCATCTCAGCCCAGTCGGAGACCTTGTTATCCGCGCCGGCATGGAATGGATCATCTATAAGCGCGATCGGCTCGCGCAGGTTGGAAAACTCCTGGTAGCGGAATCCGGCGGCTTTCCGCAGCGGCCCCGGCGCCATGGACCACCGCACCGTCGAATTCTCATCGCAGAATCCACTTTTGAACGCCATTACGACGTGGCCGCCATCGCGGACGAAGTCGGCGAGCCGATTCAGCAGCGCGTCGCTTGCGATGTAGAGTGGGGGAACGACGATGACCTTGTAGCCCGAGAAATTCTCAGTTTCGGGAAAGACGAAATCGGCGCCGACGTTCAAGCTGTAAAGCCCTCGATACATATCGGCCAGCACCGTCCGGTAATTCGCGCGGTCGCTGAAGGGCATGAACTCGATGGCGTGCGCCGAGTCGTTGCTGTAAAGGATGGCAACCTGGTTGACGCGCCGGGTGTCCACAATCTCCGGGCCAACGCGCTGTAACTCATGCGCAATGCGGCTGACCTCGGCGTAGGCGCGATTCGGCTCAAGGTCGTGGGAGAGGACTCCCTTCCAGTACGTCTCCTGGCCGTAGTGGATGGAGTGCCAGTGCCAGTACTCGACCATGTTGGCGCCGGACGCGATGTGCGTGTACACGTCCATGCGGAGCTGCCCATCGTAAGGGGGAAACTGGCCCTTGGAATCCCAGCCAATGGTCTGCGCGTTGGTTTCGGTCACGAGGTAATTGGTGCCCTTGAGAGAGCGCGCGTAATCGCCGGCGAAGCTCGTCGCTTCGCCGTCGTAACGATCCTGCGTGGTGTGATAGGGGTTCGCTCCCACAATATCCAGGGCGCGTGAGATTTCCCATTCATTGGCATAAGGGCGAGGCGGGCCGGCGAAGTCCTGCATCACAAATTGGTCGGGCCGCTTGTACTGGTTCACAATCGCGGCCTGCCAGTGGAGGAAATCCGTGACCGCCCACTGCAGGTAACGCTCCCACTCCAGTTTCCAGCCGGGATTGATGATTCCGTCGCGCGGAGGAACCTCGTTCCAGTCGTAGAGCCTCTGGCCCCAGTAGTTGAGGCCCCAGGCGTCGTTCAGTTTTTCGATGGTCTGGAACTTCGACTTGAGGTGTTCGACGAAACCTACTTGCACGTCGAGGTTCGATGCCCCGGCGGGACGTGTCTCGTTATCGATCTGATAGCCGATAATTGCGGGGTGGTCTTTGTAGTGCTCGGCAATCTTCCGAATCACGCGCTCGCAGTAGAAGCGAAAAGTCGGATTCAGGAGGTCAATGTTCTGGCGAAGCCCGTAGGAAATGGTGTGCCCATCAAGCGTCCTCACCGCGACCTCGGGATGCTTCTTGAAAAGCCAGGCGGGCATCGAGTAGGTCGGCGTTCCCATGATGACTTTGATCCCTGCTTTGTGCAGCCGCTCGACCGCGCGGTCCATCCAGGCGAAGTCGAAGCGCCCGTCGGCGGGCTCCCACAGACCCCAACTCGATTCTCCGACGCGCACGACGGTGATGCCCGCCTGCTGCATCAGTTGCACGTCCTGCTCAAGCCGCTCGTAGGGCATGTATTCGGGATAATAGGCCGCGCCGTAGAGGATCGTGTCCATCTTGTCGGGCGCGAACACGCGAGAAGATTGCGCCCCGGCGCTTCCAGCGGCAATGAAGAAAATGGCGCACGCCAAAACGCTCCGATTGCTTCGAGATTTGCGCTTCATGGGAATCTCCTTCGACAAGGTCGTTGGGCCGCCTAAAATATCACCAATGCACCCTGACAACCTGCGGAATCATGAGCGGAACTTCCACTGTCCTGGCCTCGGTATTGACGCCATAGAATGAGAGAGGGTCGCCTTCGCCTTTCCATTCTCGCCCGACGTAGCGGCCTCGTTCGACTCGAACCTGGCGGACGCCCGGCCACTGGAACGCGTCGTCCGTCAGGGTGACTTCACATCGGTATCCCACCAGGATGAATTCGTTCGGTGTGGGATGAATCACGATCGCCTGGCCATTGCCTTCTCCGCTCACGACAACTTTGGCTCCGTTGACGTCGCGGGTTTCCGAGAAGCGCTCGCCCGGAAGGCGGGACATAAAGACCTTCAACTTCTCCGTGCCCGCATAGGTCGCAATTTGCGGAAGCGCCGCCCGAAGCGAAAGGTAGGTATCGCGCAAGGCAGGCGCGCCATTGGCGAGGCTGCCGTCCGGCAGGACGTAAGGCTGATAGGGGACAGGATAGGAATCACTCAGCGCCCAGGGCGCAAAGATGGGCGAGCCGAATTCGCCCACGGCGATGTAAGCGAGGCGCGGCGCCACCGGGTCGCGGGCGCTATTCGTCTCGGTGATGGACGGAAGGTTGCGGCTGACCTGATAGCGCGCCAGCGCGCTTCTGAAGTCGCTGGTCGAACTCTCCGGCGGCAGATAGAGGTTCAGCCCCACGAAAGAAATCGCGGGGCAGTTTTCGAGATACGTCGCCACGTCTTCGCCCGGGGCTCCGCCCACCATCCAGTCGCGAATGACTCCACCGACATAATTCAGGAAGAACGGAAGCGGGTAGACCTCCGCCCCCGCATCCGTGAGCGGCCGAAGCCAGTTGGTGCTCAGCCGCCAGGCGCTGTACTTCAAGTCGTCGGTAAAGCCTTTCTCGGCGAAAAGCTTGTCGGCAATCGGAGAATGGTCGCGCCAGTATTTCCGGTTCTGGCGTTCCCACCCGAAGACCGCGATCTCGTTTTCGACTTGGATCATGATGATCGTGCGCGTCTGGGAGTCAACATCGCGAATGTGCTTCATGAAAGCTCGAAACGCCGCGATTTCGCGCTGAATCACCGCATCGTATTCGTAGGAAATCGCGGCGTGGTGAGGGATTCCGTCGGCGTCGATGGCTCGCGGGTATCGCTCTGCGTCCTCGATGATGTCCATCGGCGCGAAGACCTGCCCTGAAAGGTTCAGGTAGATGTTTCCATTGCCGCTGGCGTAATGGCCAAACCAGTTCAAGATCAGTTTCAGGTGGTGCTTCTCCGCCAGGCTCTTCGCGTGGTCAATGTAAGTGAAGTCGAAAACTCCCTTCTGCGGCTCGACCATCGACCACTTCACGGGGACCTTCAGCGAGTTCAAGCCCATCGCTTCCGCCGCCGGGTAGAGGTAATCGTAGGCGTGGAGGGTTTCCTGGTACCTCCCGTACAGCAGTTGGTCCCAGGGAATTTCGACCGCCAGGGCTGTGAACGGCAAGCCATCGACGAACAACAATTTCCTGCCGCCCGCGGTCTCAAGGTGCGGCGCCAGATTCGTACTCACCGGAACGGAAACCGCAACTTGGCCGTTTCCCCTTGATGGCAGCGAGAGAAGAGCAAGGGAGACCAGGGCGACGGAAATCAACGAATGCCCTCGTGGAGGCGTTCTTTGGCTTTTTTTCCGGGGATTGGTATTCATGACTCAGCCTCGAGTTATCAAAACTGGCACGCGATAAGGCTCGCGCTTTGGTTCCAGTCAGGGAGAAAATCGCATGTTCCGCCTGGGACGGCGGGCGAGGGTTCGGCAGGAAGGCGAATTGTAACAGACGGAGCGAGCAATGTTTGGTCTCGCTGCTCGATCACCAAACAGCGACGCGGGCCGTACCTTCGAACGGAGATGGCTCAAAGGCACGGATGCAGAGCGATAGTTCGAAACTGGGCCATCACTCCTGGCAGAGAACTTGATGAAGGCGGCGAAAGAGAGAGGGCGGGCTTAAAGCCCGCCCCGGTTGAACTCTCAGAACTCCAGTTTCAAAGCAAACTGGATCATCCGACTCGAGTAGGAAGTCGCCGACGAGCCGAAGTTGACAGGGTTTCGAGTGTGGGTAATTCGGCCGAAGGCGGGATCCTTCATGCTGCGCACGGGCAGAGAGAAGTGAGGAGTGTTCGACAAATTGAAGAACTCCGTGCGAAATTGCAGGCGAACGCGCTCCGAAATGTTAAAGAATTTGCCGATGCCCAGGTCAAGGTTCGTGTAGCGGGGCCCGCGGAAGATGTTTCGCCCCGCATTTCCAGGCGCGAGTTGGCCGTCTTCCATGTGTTTGACGAAAGCGTCAGTGTTGAACCAGAGGTCCGGGCTGCGTTCGGAACCGGGAAGGTTGGGGTTGCCAATCAAGTCCGGACGGGCATCCCCGCCGGGAATCGCGTCGCCCACGGTGACAGTACCGGGCACGCCGGAACTGGCGACGAAGATCCCGCTCATTTGCCAGTCGCCCGCGATGGCCCGCAGAACAGGATGAGCCTGGGCGCCGAACTGTCGGCCCTTGCCGTACGGCAGATCGTAGATGTAACTGAAGGCCAGCCGATGCGGAACATCCCAGTCAGACACGCCGCGGTTCGCACGGGGGTCGTAGATGTTTTGCACCCCACCGCTTACCCCGCTGTCAAAGTTCGCGGAAGAGACATTGTCGATGGACTTTGACCAGGTGTACGAGGTCAAAAAGAAAAGGTTCTTGCCAAACCGCCGCTCGAGTTTGAACTGGCCTGAGTGGTAAATCATGTTACCGCTGCCGGTGATGAGGTAAAGGTCTCCCAGGTCAGGATTATTCCTGGCTAATCCCTTAATGGGGTTGGGGTTCAAGTTGTAGCCATAGGGCAGCTTGTGGGCTTGTGATCCAACGTAGGCTGCTTCGAGGAGCATCCCCGCCGGCAGTTCGCGCTGCACGGCGAAGCTGTACTGCTCGGAGTATCCCGTCCGTAGGTTAAGCGCGGTGTTGTGGGTGGTATACCCCTTCGGGAAGCTCCCGGGATCGGTAAAGTCGGGCGGGGCAACGCTCCAGAAGGACCAGCTGAACTGGCTTGGGTCGTCGGGATACGCGTCGAGGTAAGGGTCGGTGGAGTACTCCCGGTAGAACGGCGGGTTGAACTTGATATCGTCCCGTTTGGCGTTCTCCGGATCATAGAAAACGCCGAACCCGGCCCGCAGTGTGGTCTTGGGATTCAGTTTGTAAGCCAGGCCAACGCGCGGCGCCCAATTGTTCCTGTCAGGCTCGACGATGTATCGGGATACACCGTCTTTGCCGGCGATGAGCATTTTCTGCAATCCCGGATCGAAAAGCGCCATTTCGTTTTTCGGGCTGAAGAATGGCGTGGCGTATTCGTAACGCACACCCAGGTTCAACGTGAGCCGGTCGGTCACCTTCCAGTCGTCCTGAAGGAAGAAGCTGTACTGGCGATCCTTCAGGTCGGGACTTCCAAAACGGCGACCGTGATAACCGTAGCCGGGTATTCCGAGGAGCACGTCAGCGAGCGGATGCCCTCCCTGCCAATACCATCCGAAGGGCACTCCCCCACTCCACGAGGTGTAGATGTTGCCACTCCAGAAGGCGCCGGCCGGGAAGATGGTGTAGTAGTTATTCTCATCACGCGGGCGGAATTCGAAGCCCATTTTGAGCGCGTGCTTGCCCCGCATGTAGGTCACGTTGTCATTGATTTGGAAACTGGTTTCCCGGAAGAACAGCGGCTTCCAGTCGTCACCGCCCAGACTGTTGTAGTCGTCCAGATAAACGATTGGAAGACCGGAAAAGTCCGGACCCACGTTGACCCCCTGAAGCCCAAACTTCTCTGCCAGGTTCATGCCGTACGCATGTTGGAAAACGTCCAGGCGATATCGATGGAAGCCGACTCGCGCTTCGTTGATAAACTGAGAATTAAAGATGTGGACTTCTGAAACGACCAAATTGCTGTTCCGATCCCGGTGCGTGCCGCCCTGTATGATGCCCCGGCTGTCGTCTCCGACCTCCAGTCCAATCCCCGGCATGGGGCCATCGGGCCGGGCCAGCGGGTCGGCCGTGTTGAGGAAACCGTCGTTCCACCGGTAGCGCACAAACAGGTTGTCACGCGTGGAAAAACTGTGATCGACGCGAATTCCTGCCTCATCTTGCTTGTAGCGCTCGGACTGGCGGACGAAGTAATTGCCGAGCGGGTAGTCGTTGGGCAGGTTCGGCAGGGCGACGCCATTCATGAGCGCCCAGCCGAATTGGTTAAACCGTTGCCGCGGAATGATGTTCAGACCTTGTGGGTTTTCAGGTGTTGCGCGGCTCGGATCCCGGAAAAGCAGGCCTGTCGCTGGATCATAGATGCCAGCATAGGTGGGCGTATCATACAGGCCCGCCGGATAACCAAGATTTGGATCGACAACCTCGAGCGGGCTCGGATCCAGCAGATAAGACGCAGCGAGCAGGGAAGAAAAATCTCCGTCACGGAACGGCACCTCCGGCACCCTCCCGAATGCCTCATTGATCTTGCCGAGGCGGTAGCCGGAGTAGTCGGCGAAGTAAAAGGTCTTGTTCTTAATGATCGGCCCCCCGATTGTTCCTCCAAACATGTTCTGCTTGAGAGGAGCTTTGGTAGGGTCGACAGGGTTCCGGAAGAAGTTCGCGGCGTTGAGGGCGTCGTTGCGGAGGAACTCAAATACATTGCCGTGGAAAGCGTTCGTTCCAGCGCGCGATTGAATGGAAATGACGCCCCCCGCCGTGTGGCCGTACTCGGCGGAGAATGCCGAGGTCAGAACTTTGAACTCACTGATGGCGTCGATGTTGGGGCGCATATCAACATCCGATTCGCGGACCGAGGACATTTCGATGCCATCGAGCGTGACGGAATTGGCCTCAGGCCGCATGCCGTTCACGGAAAACGTGACGTTCGTCGTGGCGCCCCCCTGGTCGTTGGAAGTGTCCTGCAGCCCGTTGGAGAGCAGGAGCAGTGAAAAGAAATCGCGCCCGTTGAGGGGGAGTCCGGTGATTTGCTTCTGCTCCACGATCTGGTTGATGTCCGATTGGTCCGTCTGCAGCAACGTCGCCCCGATTCCGGTGACTTCCACAACTTGGGCGATCGCCCCCAAGGAGAGCTTGAAATCCGACCGTAGCTTCTGATCCACGATCAGGGTCACGGGCCCCACGACCGCGGTCTTGAAACCCTCCGCCTCTGCCTTAATCTGGTACTTGCCCAGTGGCATGTTGGACATCATATAGTCACCGGCCTGGGAGGTCTCGACCGTGCGGACAAATCCCGTGTCGAGGTTCGTCGCGGTGACCTGAGCTCCAGGAACGGCTGCGGCACTGGGGTCCGAAATCGTTCCCAGAATCGTACCTGAGGTGAATTGCGCCCAGGCAAGTGAGCACACGCCTAGCAGGATCAGCAGACCTAAAATAGTTGTAGCCTTCTTCATATTCTCCTCCACTCCTTTTTCTCACCCGACTCGACGGAACACCGCATGAATAGGCCCTAAGGCTAGGCAAGCAGTACCAAGAGTCCAGTCCCTGCAACCTTCCGCTCCGCCCTTGCTTTCGTCGCCAACGTTGTGCCTGAACCCGGCGCCCAGCGCCAGTGTTCGTCGCTTATAACGCAAACGCTTACATATGTCAAGCTTTTTGTTTGGGAATTTCTTTAAGTCCATTTTATTGATATATGTGGTCTTACATATCACATGACAATTTGACCTTCGTCATGTGAGGTTATTTCCCAACAATAGAAAAAGCGCTTGCAGTACAGGTTCGCTACTATGCGGAATATGATCGTACCTCCTTCTCATCATTGGAGTTCCTCCTCTGACCGAGAGTCCCTGACAATGACGAGGCTTGAACGGTCTCGAGGCTGCCGCCGGCATTAGGCCCGTGGCGGTGGTTTCAGTTGGGGGTGATCGGCCTGACCGGGACGTCGTTACGGAGGCAGGCATTCCCCAGCGTTGTCTTATTCGCAGACGATTACCTGCACGAGAGCGCCGGACAATCTCTGCTATAGTGGGTGAAATCAGGTTCGGGTCACTAAATCTATCAATGAGGGCTTTTCTCTCATGACCGTGTTGATCGTGGCGCCGGGGAGCGCCGGGGATGTCCACCCCAACGTCGGATTGGGAATCGCACTGCGCCAGCGCGGCCACAGGGTTACCTTGGTTGCGGCCGCCGTGTTTGAATCTCTGGCGCGGCGCGTCGGCTTGCCGTTCGTGGGCTACGGAACTGAAGAGGAGTATTACCAGACAATCCGCGATCCGGACCTCTGGCATCCTTACAAGGCGTTCCCGCTGGTGGCGCGTCGCCTGGTGCTGCCCTTCATCCGGCCGACTTTTGACCTCATCGAGCAACACCACAAGGCTGGAGACTTGGTGGTCGTGGGTTCAGGGTTCGTATTCGCCGCACGGCTGGCCCAAGAGAAGCTTGGCGTTCCGGTGGCAACCGTCCATCTGCAGCCCGCGCCATTGCGAAGCGTATGCGAGCCGCCCGTGTTCGGCTTCCCCGACATTCTCGGCTGGCTGCCGAAATCATTGAGGCCGCTCTATCTGCGTGCCGTCGACAAGCTCGTTATCGACCGACTGTTAGCACCCGAGCTGAATGCCTTTCGCGCCGAATTGGGACTTCCGCCGGTGCGGCGCGTCCTCGATCGATGGATGCACTCGCCACAACTTGTCGTGGGATTCTTTCCTGAGTGGTTTGCCGCACCCCAACTCGACTGGCCCCCCAATGTCCACTTGACCGGTTTCCCGCTCTACGATGAAAGTGGCGCCCGCGAAATCCCTGCCGGCCTGGAGGATTTCTTGCGCGACGGTCCGGCGCCCATTGTCTTTACCGCGGGCTCAGCCATGGCTGTGGACACCGAGTTTTTTCGCGTATCCGTGGAAGTCTGTCGGAAGAGCGGGCAGAGGGGGATCCTGCTCACGCAGTTTCCGGAGCAGTTGCCGGCAAACCTTCCCGACGGGGTCCGTCACTTCGACTACGTTCCGTTCAGCAAGGTATTGCCACGCGCCGCAGCCTTCGTGCACCACGGCGGTATCGGAACCGTCGCCCAGGCGCTCGCGGCGGGCGTACCCCAACTTGTCGTCCCGCTGGCGCACGACCAGCCCGACAACGCTATGCGCGTGCGCCGGCTGGGCGTCGGAGACATGCTCGTGCCGAAGAGCTACCGCGTCGAAGCGGTCCTCGAGCACCTGCGGCGCCTGATGGAATCGCCGGCGGTCGCGGAGAATTGCCGCCGACGCGCCGCCGACCTCGCAGAAAACACCACCTTGGAACGCACGGGCGACTTGATCGAACAATTAGGCAGCAACACGAATTCATGAATTGCCCGTGAGCGGTTTCTCTCCGCAGCCACTGTCTGACCCCTTGTCGCGCATCGTCCTGTCCCGCTCGCAATTGATTGGAGCGACACTTTGTCTAGACCTTCGCCAGTTCTTGACGGCCCCGGCAGTGCCTGTCAAGCTATGGCGACGCTGCTGCGCCTTAGAATCCCCTGCTGTGTCGTGCCGGAGATGCCTGTCGTGAATTGAACGGGCGACGGCTCGAAGGCCGCGTGTGGCAGGCGGGAGCTTTGAGAATGCCCGTTGTCAACCAAACCTGGATGGCTGTTGCCAAGCTGCGAGCGAAGGCGCACCACCAGGCAGGGCTCGGGATGGCGGCGCGCGAGGCATTCTGGATCGCCCTGGAAGAGCTTCGCAACCACAAACTGCGATCGTTCCTTACTCTGCTCGGCATCGTTATCGCCACAACCACCCTGATCGTGGTGATGTCGATCGTGAATGGCATGAACGTATACATCGCAACGAAGATTGCCAACCTCGGCACAAACACTTTTGTGCTCCACCAGTTCAAGTGGGCGCAAGGGTACGAGTCCTTCCTCAAAGCGTTACGACGGAACCGCCCCATCCGATTGGAAGACTATGAGTACCTTCGCGATACGCTCTCCGGGTACGAGGCCATCAGCGCCATCGCGCAGGTGCAACCGGATCCCGAGGCCCGCTTCCACGGTCAGTCCATCGACGGGGTGACGTTGATCGGGGTCACCGCCAGTCACGCCTACATAGGGCGTGAAAAGGTCCTGTATGGACGTTACATCAGCGACCAGGACTATCGCCATAACGCTCGGGTCTGCTTTATCGGCCAGGACATTGTGAACAAACTCTTCCCGATGACCGACCCGATCGGCAAGGAAATCATTGTCGGGCAGCACAGCTTCAGCGTGATCGGCGTGGCGGAAAGGGTGGGGTCCGCTTTCGGTGTGAGCCAGGACAACTTTGTGTTTATTCCTCTCGGCACTTTCCGGAACATATTCATGCCCCGCCTGGAGCTCATGGTGTTTATCAAAGCCCCTGACTCCCTGCACCTGCGGGAACTGCAGGACGAAGTCCGAGTCTTGATGCGGGCCCGCCGGCATGTTCCCTATCACGAAGAGGATTCTTTCGGCATCAACGCCTCGGAGACCCTGATGAGCGCGTGGCAGAACCTTACCGGCACGATCTTTGCCGTTACCATCGGCGTGGTGGCCGTCTTCATGGTGGTGGGGGGCATCGTCATCATGAACATCATGTTGGCCACGGTCACGGAGCGCACTCACGAAATTGGGATTCGCAAATCCGTTGGGGCGAGGCGCGGCGACGTCTTGTGGCAGTTTCTGATCGAAGCCGCGGCGCTGGCCAGCGTGGGAGGTCTCGCGGGGGTGCTCATTGCCTACGCGATCGCGCAACTGGTGGCCGTCGTGTTTACCGCCAAAGTGCCGGTGAGCGCCGTCATTGTAGGCGTCTCTCTCTCGACTCTGGTAGGGCTGTTCTTCGGCATCTACCCTGCCCGCCGAGCCGCGGGGCTTGATCCTATCCAGGCGTTAAGGGCTGAGAAATAAGATGCGCGCATACTGGCAAGCGGTCGGCGAAAATCTGCGGCTGGCGTTGGACACCCTGCGCACCCACAAGTTCAGATCGCTCTTGACGGTTCTGGGAGTATTTATCGGCACCCTCACGGTGATTGCCGTCGCCTCAATTATTTCCGGCCTCGATGCCCAACTGGTTGCGACTGCCGAACAATATGGCACGCGAGTTATCTGGATCTACAAGATCCAGATGGGCCTTCCCCACCGGCTGACTCGCGAGGAGCGCCTGCGCAAACCACTTACCTACGAGGACGCGATGGCCATTCAAGAGCAATGTCCGGCCGTAGAACTAGTTTCCGTCGCGATTTTCCAGGGTTTGGGGGATTTCGGCCTGCCACCTTCCACGGCGCGCTACCAATCACGAGAAATGGCAGGGGCGCAATTCATGGGTGTGGACGCCAATTACATTCTTTTGGCCAATACCGCCCTCGCCGATGGTCGCTTTTTCACCGAGGCGGACGACATGCATCGCCGCAATGTTACCGTGCTCGGCGCCAACGTGGTCGAGGAACTCTTTCAGGGCGAAGACCCGGTCGGCAAGACCGTCACGGTGGATGGGCACCCCTTTGAGGTGGTAGGAACGTTTCAGAAGTTTAAGGGAGTCTTGGGCGACAACCCGGATGACCGGAACGTCCTCATCCCCCTCCGAACCTACAAGAAGCTCTACCCCACGGCGAAAGACCACTTCCTCAGTGCCCTGGCGAACCGAGGCGAGATGGACCAGGCTCAGGATCAGATCCGGGGCCTCCTGCGCCGCCGCCGCCAAGTCAAACTCTCCGACCCGGACAATTTCGGTATGGCGACAGCGGAATCGCTGGTTGGGGAATTTCGCCAAATCATCAGCACGGTCGCACTTGTAATGGTGGTTATTTCCTCGATTGGCTTGCTGGTGGGAGGCATCGGAGTCATGGACATCATGCTCGTCTCAGTTACGGAGCGCACGAGGGAAATCGGCGTGCGCAAGGCGGTGGGTGCCCGCCAACGCGACATTGCGTGGCAGTTCTTGCTGGAGGCCGTCGTGCTGACCGGCTCGGGCGGCCTGCTGGGGATTGTCGCAGGGTGGACGCTCAGCTTTCTCATCCGCGTGCTTGTGCCCAGCCTGCCTTCTACGGTTCCGCTCTGGTCCGTCGTCACCGGCCTGGTCGTCGCCACTAGCATTGGATTATTCTTCGGCCTTTGGCCCGCCCTCAAGGCCGCTCGCCTCGACCCCATCGCCGCCCTGCGGTACGAGTGACGGACCACAATCCCCCTTTCCTGTCGGTCTGCCTTAACTCCTATCAAGGCGGCATCCGAAGTCCCTGTTGACTTCCTACAGGGAGGCGAGTTTGCTCCTGTTGGAATTCTAGAGGAGGCACTCATGCGCAGGGCGAAGGAAGACATCCTGCGCGGCACACTGGATTTGCTGGTGCTGAAAACGCTCGAGACTCTCGGACCCCTGCACGGTTTCGGCATCGCACGAAGGATTGAGCAGGTCTCCGAGGACTTGCTGCACCTCAATCAAGGCTCACTCTACCCGGCGCTGCTCCGCCTGGAGCAGCGGGGCTGGATCAGTTCCAAGTGGGGCAAGTCCGACAACGACCGGCGGGTGGCCCACGCTTGCCAGTAGATGGACGCACTAGCCTTGCGCTTTATGCAAGGGAGGGCATGGAATTTCCCCACCGATAACCGCGCTACCCTTCGCCCCCCGCCGAAGCATGGGCCGGCGGGCGCCCCGACCGATCGACTCGGCACATCCCTCAAAGGTAAGCTAACTAGGTAAGCTACGTAAAGTCTGAAAGGCCCCAAGTGTGGCATTTTGCCCCACCCGGCGAAAGCCCTCAAGGCCTCGCCTTGTTTCTGTAACTAACTTGTTATCAATAGGTTAAGATTTTGGCTGAGGGCCGGCCGATGATGATTTTGAGACCAGTGAGACTGATGAGACTTTCCCGGCTGGGCAGGGCGGACTCGAGCGAGCGCGGCCGATTCCCACTCGGGGGGGATTTGCGCAGGCCGCCGCGGCGTGACCACCGCGGCATGAGTCTGCCGAGCCGATCGCCTGATGGATTGCTGGAGAGCCCGGGCGAATATCCAAACCCGGTTCAGGTCTATCTCTTGATCCCCGCCCCTTTCATCCTCCCGCCCACGACGCCCCAGGCCACGACTTCGACGACAAGGTCACCGGTCTTCTTGTTTGTCTTGACCTGGACGAAGACCTGATCGCCCACCTTCAGCATACTCAAGTCCGCTTTTTTGCTGTCGTGGTAGAACTTCGTAGAAGGGGTCACCTTGAATGATTGCCCGTCGCCGTAGGGCGTCTTGTCCAGGACAAGCTCGTCGCTCTTGATCTCTTTGATGACCCCCAGCTTGAGGTGCTGGTACGCCCGGGCGGTCGACGTGGGATTGCCGAACCGCGCGGTTTCCTGTTTCGGCGGGTCGGAAGTTGTGAGTGGCGCGGAATCCTGCCCCCAGCATACGGAAGCCATTGCAATGAGTCCTGCCAAAACCGCAAGATTTCTGCTTGTTTTCATCCTGCCTCCATCCATCAACCGCAGTTAGTGTCACTCAGCCACTTGGCAGCATTCAATTAGGACAAGTACTGGATACCTTTTCATATCTTCAAAAGCGAAACCTCAGTTACACCTAAAGCTCCTTAAGGCGCACACGGCGCGCGCCGAATGCAAAGAGTCTCGCCGGAATGTTTCGCAGTCCCGGGACGCTGGTCATGAGCCGGAGTTGCCATGGAGCGCGGGCCGGCTGGTTGGCGGCGAGGACATTGGCGATCAGGTTCTTCTGGAAGAAATCCTGCATGGCTTGTATGACCCGGGTTGGCCATTCACGCTGGCGCTGCACTTCGGCAAGCTTTGACTCCGGGACGTGCCCCGCTTTCAGCGGACCGGATAATACGTTCGCGGCCACGGCGGCGTCTTGAATGGCGTAGTTGATCCCGACGCCCGCCACGGGAGACATCACATGCGCGGCGTCACCGATGAGAAGCAGCCCTGGCCTGTGCCATCGCGCGCAACGACTGGCCTCGACCGAAAGGAGCGAGAACTGTCGCCAATCGGTCAGCGACTCGACATGCTGGGCCAGGCGTGGCTCGATTTCCAGGATCGTCTTCCTTATTGCTTCGACGCCCTGTTCGCGCAAGCGGGGATACTGGCCCTTGGGAAAGACCAGGCCTGCCTGCCAGTAGTCAACCCGATCGAGCGCAATAAGCATGCGCCCGCGGCCGATGCCTCCGTAAACGCCTCCGGTGACTTCCAGGTCTTGCGGCAGTTTGGGGATTCGGAACCAGAGAATATCCATCGGGGGCGATTTCCTGACCGGCACGATTCCGGCTAACTGACGCAGTTGGGAGAATCTGCCATCGGCTCCGACAGTGAGCGGGGCGCGCACCTCGTGCCAGCCCTCCGATCCCAGATACTGCACTCCGAGAACGACACCGTTTTCCTCGACAAGATTCCTCACATTGGCGCCCATCACGAGCTTGAAAGAAGGATATTTTGCCGCCTCGGCGGTGATGAATTCCAGAAATTGCGATTGGGGAATCAACAGGATGTAGGGGAATCGGGTTTTCAATCGCGTCAAATCGAAGGGGCGAAATGGGCCGTCGCTAAACTGGATCGTGGGCCCAGTGGCCTTGGAATGTCGCATCCCGTGGATGGGCGCTGCCAATCCGATTTGGTCCAATATTTCGAGAACCGCGGGATGCAGCGTGTCACCCCGGAATTCGCGGTCGAAGTCCCTGTGCATTTCGAGGAGAATTACTGGAATTCCCTGGCGCGCCAGGAAAAGCGCTAACATAGCGCCGCCAGGCCCCCCTCCGACGACGCAGCAGGACGTTTTCTCAACGTCGACGATTTCAACTCGCTGCGCTTGTGCATCAGCAGAGGTCAGGGGCATGGTCACACCTCATTTCTCGACCGGCGATGATGAGTAAGGCTGGGCCGATCAAGGCTCTCTACTTGGCTTTCGGAGGAAAGTCCTTGAACAGTTTTGCGACGACTTTCTCAAGCCTGGCAATATTTTTCTCGGTCTTGTCAGACACCGTTTCGGTGGCGACGCCGCGCCAGACCAGTTGCTTGGCTGGCACGTCGTAGAGATCCACAATCAAAGTCCCTTCCAACTCTGTAACTCTGTTAACGGAGAACGGACCCCCTGACCATCGCCCGCCCGGGCCGAAGCCCTGAAGCGACATGTTCTCTTTGATTCCGCCGTTGTAAGTGACAAACAAATCGGCGCCCGTGTCGACCCTCTTCAGGCCCTTTTCGGCTAGCTGACGGTCGATGTTCTCGGTGATGCGCTGGTTCCACAACGGATTCTTCGCGGGGTTCTTGCTCGGCGCCCACGCGTAAGTTTTGAACTTTGCAAAGTGCGTGTTGTGATCGTAGTCCGTGCTCACCTTCTGAGCAAAGACATCAACTGTCAGCAATGTCAGCGAAAGCAGCACAGTTATCATTCGTCCAGTTGCCATAAATCGCCTCCCTTCGATCGCGCCGTCTTGGACTTCTTTCAGTTCCCCGGGCCGGCGCGCGAGTTCATCGGCTCCCACTTCACGATTTTCAAATCCAGCACACAGATCGAATAAATGACGGGCACCATCAACAACGTCACGAATGTGGCGACGGCGAGTCCCCCGATCTGCGCGTAACAGAGCGGCTCCCAAAGCGGTCCCCCATGCATGGCTAAGGGGAACAGCCCGAGGATGGTCGCGCCGACGGTAATCATGACCGGCCGCAAGCGGACGATCCCTGCGTCGAGCAGAGCTTGCTCAAGCGGTTCGCCTCGCTCATGAGCCTCCTCGATGAAATCGAAGAGGACGATGACGTGGCTGACAATCACTCCGACCAGGCTCGCAATCCCCAGAAACGCCATAAACCCGAACGGCGCGTCCATAATCCGAAGAGCGATGAGCGCGCCGACCATGCCGTAGGGGATCGCAGCGTAAACGATGAGCGGCTTGACCGCGTTCCGGAACTGTATGACCAGGGAAAGGAAGATGGCGACCACGGAGATCAGCATGACGACCGCGATGTTGAAAAAACTCTCCTTCTGTTTTTCCTCTTCCCCGCCGATCTGCATTTTGTAGCCGGGCGGAAGCGCCTTTTCAAAATCTGTCAACCGTGTGCGGGCTGCGTTGAGTACTTCCGACGGCAGGGTTCCGGGCACCGGAAAGGCGGAAACCGTGATCGTGCGAAATTGATTTCGTCGCTGGAGTTTCTGAGTTTCCATCCCGTAAGCGATGGACGAGATTTGCCCCAGCGGGACTTTTTGCGGCCTTTCCGGCGAATGAACGTAAAGACTCTGGATATCGCTCAGTTGTGCGCGTTCGTCCATCCTCAGGCGCATCAGCACTGGGATTTCCTTGTTGCCTTCGCGCAAGGTCGTGACTTGGCTCCCGTACATGCCCGAGACCGAGGAGGAGGCAACGTCGAGATTCGAAAAGCCTGCGAGATTGGCGCGATCGGGGTCCACCTGGAGCTTGACAACGAAGTTCTCCGCGCCCCAGTCGTCACGGACACGGTCGGCGTCGGGGACGGCACGGAAGATGGATTTTGCCTGCTCCCCCAGGGCGCGCAAGGTAGGGATGTCTTCGCCTGAGATTCGGATAGAGACCGGAATTCCCACCGGAGGCCCATTCTCGAGTTGGCGAACGTCCACCCGCGCCCCCGGCACGCCGGCTGAAAGGGCTTGTTGCAATGGTCCGACAAGGTGGTTGGTGTCGTGCTTGTCCTGGACGTGAATGATGATTTGCGCGTAGTTCAACTGCTGCTGCTCGGGCGAAACAGAAAACCAGAATCGCGGGCCGCCGCCACCCAGAAAAGTGGTTAGTGATTTGAGAACCGCGCGAGGCTGGCCCTTCTCGTCCGGGAATCCTTTTCCGTATTCATCGGCCACTCGCCGGATGATTGCTTCGGCACGACGCGCGGCCTGATTGGTGGCGAAAAGCGGCACGTCCTCAGGCAGCCATATATCCACGTAGGACAAATACGAGAGATCCTTAGGAAAGAAGCTCTCCTTAAGGCTTCTCACAAAGAATAGACCAGCTGCCACAAACACCAGGGAGGCAGCAAAAGCCAGCCATCGATGCTGGAGGGCCCGTCGTCCCAATCGGAAATAAACGCCCGTGAAACCGGAATCACGACGGTCCTCCATCGGGCGATCGGGCGTGCGGCCTGGTCGGAGTAGGTAGTAACCCAACAGCGGAATGAAGGTCATGGAAACCAGCCGAGAAGCGATGAGGGAGCAGGTAAGGACAATCGGGAGGGTGTAAATGAATCGTCCCGTGTCGCCCGGAAGCGCCAGAAAGGGCAAATAGGCAACGATGTTAGTCACCGTCGCAAACATAATGACCGTAGCGAGCTTGGTGGGCCCGAGCCACGCGGCGACGACAGGCGGATGCCCTCGGGCAAGGTCACGCTTAATGGCGTCTCCCGCCACGACAGGGTCGTCCACCAGCAACCCGAGCGCGATGATGAGGGAGGCAATCGAGACCTGCTGCAGGTCGATGCCGAGCAAGTGCATCATGCCGTAAGTCATCGCCAGCGTGAGCGGGATGGAGAGAGCCAGCAGCACGGCCGACCGCCACTCCCAGAATCCGATCAGCGCCACTACCACAACCAGCACAACGGCTTCATAGAGGCTCCTCATGAAAAGATCGATGGCTTCCTTGACCTGCATAGGCTGGTCGGACGTCCGGGCAATGATCAAATCGCGCGGCAGTCGGGCGGACAGGTTGGCGAGAGCCTTGTCGATTTCCGTGCCGAATTTCCCGATCTGTTCGCCCGGCCGCATCTGGACCGCCAGGGTCACCGCGCGAGTCCGTTGCCACTTCCCGGCGCCGTCGCGCCAGGTGAAGAAGTTCAAGAACCGCGGCGGGCTTTGATAGGAGCGCGAAGTTTCGACCAGGTCGCGCAGATAAACGGGCGTACCGGTGGAGGACGTTCCGATCAGGACGTCCCCAATCTCCTTTTCGCTCTTGAATTCCCCGGAAGGGTCGATGGAGAGATTCTTATTCTCAACTTCCAGCAGGCCGCCACGGAGGGTGATATTACGCCCCGACAGAACCTGGACGAGCGTCGCGGGCAGGACGCCGTATGACGCCAGCCGTTCCTGGGAGTACTCCAGATAGACCGTCTCATCCAGGAGGCCGGAGCGAGACACCTTGGAAGCCTGCGGAACAGTCTGAATCGTCCGCTGAATCAAGTCGGTGAAGTCGTCGAGCTCGCGGTAACTATATTGATCGCCGGCGACGGAAGCGAGTTTGGCAGCGCTCTCACGCGGGTCGCGAATGATAACGGGCAGCCATGCGTCGGGATGGAATTCCGAAGCGTGGAGGTGCTCCTGGATGAAATGCTCGGTGTACCTCATGATGCTGGCATCGTCGGACCGGGTCACTCCGTCCAACACAACAAACCCTGGCCCCTCCACGATCTGAACGTCATGCGCGAAGTCATCCCGCGTGGCTTGCTCCGCAGCCGCGTCCATGTGCCGCCGGATACTCTCCGCACTAATCGAGTGCGGGCAGCCCACGACGATGCTGAAGGGGCTTCCAGCTCCGAGGGAGGGCTTTCGGCGCCGCACACGCTCGAGCACCTGTTGAATGGCCTGGGCGCGAACGGCGATCTCCACTTCGCTCACCTTGGGGCTGGCGACGGTGAGCATCAAAGCCGCCGTATCGCCAAAATCCTTGATGAAGTTAACCGGCCCTGCGCCTTGCGGCAGGTCGCGAATGCCGTCGAGCTTGCCCTTGATGTCGTCAAACTCCTTGCCCGTGTCGTCAACCCTCTCGTCAAGTTCTACGTAGACGATGGAGACGCTGCCACGCGAGATGGACTCGATCTTCTTGACCTTGGAGTTTTCGGCCATCTTCTCTTCGACCTTGCGTGTGACGAGTTGTTCGATCTTCTCCGCGCCCGCTCCCGGCCAGGGGCAGATCGCTACCGCAACCCGCACCGGGATGTCGGGGTCTTTGCGCTGGGGCATCTTGATGTACCCGTAGACGCCCCAGAGAAGCGTCCCGAAAAGCAGTACCCAGGAAATCTGGCGATACTCGGTGAAAAAGCGAGCTGTGTTATGGGTCGTAGCGATAATGTCAGAGTCGGTCTTGTGAGCCATAGACTTAGGATTGAGTCATTCAATTAGCCGGTGCATGAATCGATGAACACCGCATCCATTCAGCTGTATTCTCCGTAGGCGTCAGGGGATAATCCGGACTTGCTCTCCGTCGGAGACGACCGTGGCTCCAGTCACGATAACGCGTTCGCCTGGCCGAACACCGCTCGCCACAGTGATCGTATTGCCGTAGGCTTCTCCGAGGGCGATTTTGCGAACGCGCGCAATCTGCTTGTCACCCTGATCCTCAACCACGACCGCAGCGTATCCATTGGCGTCTCCCTGCGGGCGGATGATGGCTGCGAGCGGGACCGCCGGCACCGGCGTTCGTAGCGGTTCCGCCGGCAACTCCAGCGCCGCAATCATTCCGGGCTTCAGGAGGCCTCCCGAGTTGTCCACAAGAAGTTCCACATCAAAGACCCGGCTGCGAAGATCTGCCGAAGGCGCGAGCACCGTTACTTGACCGTGGAATTCTTTTCCACGCAGCGCTTCGGTTGTTACCGTCAGGGTCTGGCCGCGACGCACCTTCGGCAAGACCACATCCGGCACTCCGAACACAACCTTGACGAAATTCGTGTCGGCAAGTGTGAAAGCTGCGGTTCCGGGTCCGACCAGTGAACCGAGTTCCACCGCGCGCTTCAGAATGATGCCGTTCATGGGCGCGCGCACGGAGCAATCCGCCAACGCGGTTTCGGCTTCCGCGAGCTGGGCCCGCGCCCCGGCTAGCGTCGCGGAGGCGGAGTCGCGTTGCGCCTTCGCCGCATCGTATTCCGGCTTGGTCAGGCTTTGGCTCGCGAACAACGTCGATGCGCGGTCAAAATCCAGGCCCGCCTTTTCCGCCGATGCTTCGGCTTGCGCCACCTGAGCTTTGGCTTGATTGACTTTTTCCGCGTAATCACGCTCGCGCACGCGCGCCAGTACTGTTCCGCGGGAAACAGCGTCACCTTCCTGGACGTTGCGGACAAGCCTGTCCACGCCCCGTACCTGGAAAATCTCCTCGACATATCCCCCCACTTTGAAGGCCACTGTCACTTCAATATGCGGTTCGACATTGCCGGAATACCGGACGCCGCTGGCGCCGGAATACGCTTCAACGGTGCGGACGGACACAGGCGTGAGCGGTTTTTGATACGCTTCTTCGTGATGGCACGAGGCAAGAGACACGGCGCTCAGAATAAGTGCTCCGGCAGTGAATTCACGCGCCCTCATTGATCCTCCCCGACGGCTTTCTCAAAATCCGCTCTCGCCGTCCAAAAGCCTGCCAAGGCCTGAGCATAATCTCGATCCGCGGCCGCCAGCGAGGTCTGCTCGGTCAGCACGTCTTTCAATTGCACCGCCTGCACCTTGTACCGGTTCGTCGCCACGCGAAGTCTCTCCCGGGCCGTGTCGCGCGTCAGTTGGGCAACTCGCAGCAGGGCGCGGCTTTCCTCCAGCTTGCGGTATCGTCCGTTGACTTCCACCAGGACCTGAGTTTCAGCCTCGCGAACGGCGCTCTTGGCCTGTTGGACAGTCCGCACCTTCTGGGTTAACTCGAATTTCCTGCGGCCCCAGTCGAATGGCTCCCAAGTGGCGTAAAATCCCAATGTGGCAACGTTCTTGGGGAGTAGCTCGTAATTGAAGAATGAGAGATAGCTCAGCCTCAGGCTTACGTCGGGGATAAACTCGGATTTCTTCAACCGTTGATCGTACTCAGATTGCGACGCCTTCAGACGGGCCTCAAGAATTTCCGGCCGACGGCTGAGCGCCTTGGCTTGGGCGCTTTCGAGATTAATCTCCGTTGCTGCGGGCTCCGGGACCGGATTGACGGTAAACCCGCTCCGGATGTCCCGCCCCAGGAGCAGATTGAGCTGCTCTTTTTGCGTGGCCATTGCCTGGCGAAGAACCAGCGCCTGGTACTCGGCATTGGCCAAGCGAGCCTGAACATCTAGGCTGTCGGATTTGAGCGCGACTTGCTGAATCAATCCCTCCCCGACAACCCGCTCCAACTCGCGATACAGCTTGAGGGTCTCTTCGACTGCCTCCAGAGCAGACTGCGTCTGAACCAGACTGTAGTAAGTATGCTTAACATCGTTGACTACCGACTGTTTTTGCAGTCGAAGATGTTCACGCGCGATGTCTGCATTCAGCTGGTTCAGACGAACACCCAACCCGATCTTGTGGAGTTGAGATAGTGGCTGAGTGGCCGACGCGAGGACCAAGGCGTTTGGCTGGCGTGGAGTAGAAATGCGAGTGTCCGCTGCTGGAATGGGCCCTATGCCCGGGAACCGGCCAAACGCGCCTTCGCGGAAAAGGAAATCGACGGGCGTGAGGAGTTGCGACCCGAAGGCAGTAACATCGAATGCCGGCAGTCGCCGCGTGCGAGAAGCCGCGATTTGGTCAACGGATTTCTCCACTTCAAGCGCAGCGTTCGCAACGGGGCGGTTCCCGCGCAAGGCCAAATCAATCGCCTGGTCTAGAGTGAGCACTTCGCTTGCGGGAGAGGCCAAATCCTGACACCAGCCTGGCATCCCAAACCATAAAATGACATAGATCAAGACGCGAGGGGCCGTGCGGCGGACCATTGACGCATTCCTCCATTGACAACAATGCGCTCAGGGACAATTGCGCGCAGTATAAGACATTTTGTCTGAATTGCAACTACAAACGGTCCGCCTCTCGGAACACCGGTCTACGGGCGTATGTTATCTGCTATGTGATTAGGCTGATTAATAAAGCCGTGGTGTTACTTTAGCGAACTGGGTTGACTAGGGTGCAATTTCCCAAGAAGGATCAGGATTGTACTCTCGCATCTTTCTTCCAAGCTCTACAGTGTCCTCACCCAAGTCTCTTTGGTAGACAATGCCATCCTGATTGACGATGAACGTCATCACGCCGCTCAATCGGTATTTTGCCGGGAAAGCTACCAAGGCGAACCCCCGCGTCATTTTCTTGTCGACCAGGTATCCTATCTCACCCTCAGCGAAATAGCTCTTCGCGCCGTCCGGAGCGTCGGTCCCCTGGGCCATAAGAATTCGGAAGAAGTAGCCGTGAAAGGGCTTGGGGCGTCTCTCGGGTCCGGGGTAGCCCTCCTGCTCGGCAAGTTCCACGAGCGCTGCGGCCGGACTTCTCTCCCCGACTCCATCCGCCTTCCAGTAAAGGCCGTCATGTTTGCCGGGATCACTCAGAAACTTCTGCGCATAAACACCGGGAAGCGTGTTCTGGTCGTGGAACTTGCTGGCGTATTCTCTCTGCAGTTCTACATAGAGCCTGCAAACCTTGATAGCTGCGGATTCATTGCTGCTGATCCGACGTCGGAGGAGTTCACCGCTTCCTTCGAGGGTTTCGAATTGCCAGGCGTCGCCGCGCTTGACGATAGGGATGGGAAAAGGCCACTCCTCCAAACCCACATGGAGGACTCGCCGGGTTTCCCCTGCTGGGGTGAGCTTGTGCCGCTCTACGAAAGCTTCGGCGAAGGCCTTTCGGGTTAGCTTGTCGGATATTGCGTCCCCGGATGAGATTAATTCTCGTATGCTTGGCCCGAAGATGGTAACAAGGCGAGGGACATCGTTTACCGCACATGCTTCGACGAGCGCTTGGGCGGCGTCCTCGGGTGAGTCGAAGGCCTTCTGGTTCACTTCCTGAGCCGTTCCAAGGCTTACAAGCGAAATGACAACACTGAGGTTCGCAAGTCCTCTCCATCCCGTTGGTCGAGATAGTAGGCCATCCCGGAGGCAGTTTGTCTTTAGTCGCATTTTCTTTGCCTTCCTCGACTACTTTCAAATTTTCCGACAGCGCTCGCCCCGAAAATGAAGAACGGAGGTAAGAGACGCCGAGGATTTTAGCCTAAAATCCGAATCGAACGCCAGTTTTGACGAGACGTGACCTCATCACCGACCCACAATCAGGGCCACACTCGCACCTGATATTTCCCTGAAGGCCGTTCCCAGGAAGTGCCCCGCCTGACGTCGCCCTTGTCGCGAAGCAGAAACGGAATCCGTGCGTCTAAGGGGCTCGGGAACGCGAGTAGAAACTATCCATTTCGAGATTGGGCTTGTGTAAGGCGGTGCCACAGAGTACGCCCCTTCCTTAATTACCGGGGATAAACGGAGTCCACCACATCAAACTAGAGTTACGATACCTTGAAATAAACCCCAGGACAGTCCCTGGTGGGAACATGTGGCCCCAAAATACGCGCCCAGACTAATGCAAAAAAACGGACAAAATTACCTTGACTTACTAATATTCGCGGGTCTAATCTGCGCCTGGGGCAAGACCCCAGGGGCACAAGGCAAACCACATAGGACCTTTGGAAGTACATTCGAACGACTGTCGGGTCGGGTCGCTATACAACTTAATAAATTAAGAGTCGGCATATCGACTTGGAGGTGGATTGTATGCATTGCAGGCGACATACACTCACTGGACTGGCTCTACGGTCGTCGATGGGCAACTCCCCGCGCGTGGCGATTCTGCTGGCTACCTTTCTCACGGCGTTTGCGCTTCCGACGATGGCGCAGGTCTATTCAGGGTCGTTGACGGGCGTCGTCAGTGACCCGACAGGAGCCGTGGTACCTGGAAGCAAAGTGACCATCACCGATGTTGCCAAGGGGTACGCGTATAGCGCCACAACCGACGAAGTGGGGCGCTATGTGATTTCCAGCCTTCCGCCCAGCACCTACAAGCTGACAGTCGAGGCGCATGGTTTCAAGACGGCCGTTCGGGACGGCATTACCCTCGACGTGAATCAACGAGCCAGCTTGGATGTTCGTCTGGAGCTGGGGCAAGCCGTGCAATTGCTTGAAGTGGTGGGAGCAGCACCGGTACTCTCCACCCAGGACGCGGTCCAAGGGCAGGAACTCAATCGGACGTTTGTCAACGATCTACCCTTGGTGGGCCGCGCAATTTTCGATTTGGCGTTTCTGACTCCCGGCGTCGTCCAGGCGCCCGGGGCCACGTTCGGACCCAATTCAATGGCCATCAACTGGTCGTCAAACGGTGGTCGAAACTCCACGGCAGAAGTACTGATCGACGGCGTGACCGCGACAAGCTACGAAGCCAACACCGCGGTCAACAATGTCCTTTACCAGCCGTCGGTGGACGCGGTGCAGGAGTTCAAAGTTCAAAACAGCAACTTCTCCGCGGAAGTGGGATTCACCGGCAATACCTATGTCAACATGGTTCTGCGCTCCGGCACCAACCAAATTCACGGGAGCGCCTGGAATTTCCTGCGGAACGACAAGCTGGACGCCAACGACTGGTTCAGCAACCGGTCGGGCGGAAAGATCGCTCCGCTGCGGCGGAACCAGTTCGGGTTCACCGTCGGCGGCCCGATCCGGCGCGACAAGACGTTCTTTTTCGGTGATTTCGAAGGTACGCGCGAGCACTCTCTCGCCGTTCACAGCGCCGGTGTCCCCAGTGCTGCGATGCGACAGGGTGATTTCGGAGAAATCTGCACCGCCGGCTTCGACGCCAACGGCCTCTGCGCGGATGGAGAGCAACAACTTTGGGACCCATACTCCGGCATCTATGATGCCGGCAACGGCGGCCCAACCTTGCGTACCTTTATTCCGTTCAATAACCTTGCCACCTACATGAGCGACATCAACGATCCCAACAACGTGATGGCGCAGCTTCCGGCCACACAGCAACTTCCGCAGGTGCCGGGCAACCTGATCGACCCCGTGTCGTACAATATGATGCAGTTCTATCCGCTGCCCAACGTTAACGTCGGCACGCCTCAGTACAATCGCTTCAACAACTGGACGGGGTCCGGAATCAACCTCAACAGCAACGACCAATTTGACGTTCGCGTGGACCACCGATTCACTGACGCCACCACGATCTATGGCCGTTTCTCGTGGGGGCGCAACTCCTATCATGGAGCCAACTGCTTCAACAATCCGCTCGATCCCTGCACGCAAGGTCCGGGTGCCGGGGGGACACGTTCGGCGGTTCTTACCATGAACCATACTTTCAGCCCCACCACCTTATTGAACGCCTCCTATGGATTTACGCGCTGGCGCACCTTCACTCAAGGTATTGCGGCGGACTACCCCGACTTCGACCCTGCCACCACTCTGGGCCTTCCCGATTACATCAAGCGATCGGGTACCGTGGCCTCGCCCGTGGTTTATATTTACGGCGGCTACCGCCAGGCATCCGGCGAAGCCCTGGGCGCCCAGGCGTGGTCGGTGTACAGGAATGGTCAGGAGGTCCACAACCTCCAGGCGGTGCTGACGAAGATGGCCGGCAAGCACGAACTGAAGATCGGCGGCAGCTTCCGCATGGATCGCATGAACTGGTATCAGGTGGGAGTTCCGGGCGGGGTAATGGTTTTCGACTTCAACTCGACGTCTGAATATCCGTGGTGGGGCGGCGGCGACGCCATGGCGTCATTCCTTACGGGCGTTGGAAGTCCCTCGACCTGGGGTGAATATGAGATCGCTCAGCACATGAGCACTCAGAACTTCCGCTACGGTGGGTACATCCAGGATAACTGGCGCGTAACGGATAAGGTTACCCTCGGGCTCGGCCTCCGATATGACCTGGAGATCCCACGCACTGAGCGCTTCAACCGGATGAGTATTCTGCAACCCGACGTCGCTTCGCCTGTCGAGGCGGGACCGGTGGATCCGGCCACATGGCCGGCTGCCCTGGGTCCGGTGCCCGACCTCAGCAGCCTGCGGGGCGGAGTGTCATTCGCCGGATTGGACGGCAATCGACGAACCGCCGATGTCGACCGGAACAACTTCGGGCCGCGTTTCAGCCTCGCATACAGAGTCCGGCCCGCCACCGTGTTCCGACTCGGTTACGGCTTGTTTTACAACCCAACTGAATTTGGCACGGCCGGCGCCGGCCCGGGGGGAATCGAAGGCTTTACCGCTGTCACGAACTGGAACACCCGCTACCAAGGTAATCCCGTCCTGCCTTCGGGGCGCATGAGCGATCCCTGGCCGGATGGCGGGCCGACGCTTCCCACCGGCAGTTCACTGGGTCTGCTCACGCGTGTGGGCCAGGGAGTAACCAGCCCCATTCGGTCCTGGAATGCCACACCGTACACCCAAACTTGGAGTGCAGGCCTCCAGCAGGAATTCCCCGACCAAATCCTGGTAGACGCTAACTACGTAGGCACCAAGGGAACCAAGCTGTATTACGGTGGAGGCGGCGATCTGAATTACCTCGGTAGCTGGGTCGAACAGGCCACTCCAGGGACTGACCTCCTCACGGCGCTGAACACCCGGGTGCCCAACCCCTTCTTTGGCGTAATCACGGACCCGACTTCCAGCTTGTCAGGGCCGGAAGTCTCGGCGTCGCAGCTCCTGCGACCGTATCCGCAGTTCACGGGCTTCAGCACATTCCCACCTCCGTTTGCCAACTCCATCTACCACGCGTTCCAGTTGAAGGTGGAAAAACGGATGTCCCAGGGGCTCCAGTTGCTCGTCACTTACACCGCCGGCAAGTCCATCGATGACGCATCGCTCAGTACATACACGGAGTGGATGGGTGGCTTCAGCGAAAACGCCAACCCCAACAACCGCAAACTGATGCGATCTCTTTCGGAATGGGATATCTCACAGGTATTCCAGATCGCCTACGTCTATCAATTGCCGTTCGGACGGGGAAAGACCTGGGGAGCTGGCTGGAATTCAATCCTCAACGGTTTCCTGGGTGGCTGGCAAACGAATGGTATCTGGCGCTTCGACACAGGCCAGCCTATCCATCTAGGGTTGAGCGGCGGCCAGAGCCCGATCACTTACGGTGGTCAGCACCCCAACCTCACGGCGCCGCTTTTTGCCAACCCGAAGTCAAAGTGGTTCACGGATGGGTTTTTTGCGGATCCTTGGGTGGCGACCCTACCCACGCCCTACACACTCGGGACTGCTCCCCGGATGCTGCCCAACATCCGCTATCCCGGAACCAACACGGCCTCGCTTTCGGTATTCAAGGAAATCTCGTTGGCGGCGCTCCGCGAGGGGTCGCGACTGGAATTCCGGGCCGAAGCGTTCAACGCCCTGAACCACCCGCAGTTCGGATGCATCAACAGTACGGTTAATACCGGCGGGTTTGGCGAGGTCCAATGCCAAGCCAACCTGCCGCGCGAAATCCAGATGGCCTTGAAGTTCTACTGGTGAAGCCTATCTGGACCCATCTCAAGGGAGGGGCATTGCGCCCCTCCCTTTTTTCTTGGCAAGAGACTGTGACGCCCATCGGCTGCGCGTTAGAATAGATGGAAGTCTGCTGAAGCAATTCCCTTGTGGCTTGCTGCGGCAGGACGGGGCACGCGGTTTCCCTTACGGCCAACTGGGACCATGGGCTTTCGACATAAGGTCAGTGCTGCTTTCGGACTCGCCGTCGTTTTCTCCCTCATCGCATTCGGCCAGGCTCCTCGCTCCGTGTACGAGGAAGCCACGGCTCTAATTCGGCAGAATAAGCTTGACCAGGCCGAAGCTTCATTGCGGTCCGCGCTGAAGCAGTACCCGGGGGATCCAGCGGTTCTCGGCCTTCTGGGCGTCGTTTTGGACTCCCAGAAACGCTACGAAGATGCAGAGCGCGAATACAATCGCGCCATCGCAGTGTCGCCCAGGTCGCCGTTTCTCCAGAACAACCTCGGCAACCACTTCATGGCGCAAGGGAAGACTGACCAGGCGCGTGTCGCCTACTTGAAGGTGCTTGCCGTTGAGCCCAAGCACCCAAACGCGAACCTGCAACTGGCTCGAATCTGTGTCGAGAAAGACCAGGGCACCGAAGCCCTCCGCTATCTCGCGAATCTGGGTCCTGGCGCGCAATCGGACCCGGTGGCGGCTATTCTGCATGCCCAGGCGCTCAAGCTGGCCAACCAGCCCGGTCCCGCCGAGCAATTATTGCAGTCCATCGAACAGCAGGCGGGGAGCGACCCCCGAGTGTCTTTTGACGTGGGAATGACCTACGTCAAATGGCAGCGCTATCCCGACGCGGAAGCGGCGTTCACTCGCGCGCTCGATTCCGACCCGTCCAATTTTGACCTTCTGTATAACCTCGGCCTCGCTGCGCGGAAGGCCAACCATCTTGACCGCGCCCTTTCGGTCTTCCAGGTGGCGCTTCAGCAGCGGCCCGGCGATGCCGACTGCCTCTTCAATCTCGCCAATGTTTATTCGGAAAAAGGGCGAAGTGACCAGGCTGTGATACTCCTCCTTCAGGCTCACAACGCCGCACCGCAGCGCCCGGATATCCTCTACGCCCTGGCACTCGTCAGCCAGGAAATGGGCTTCTACGCTGACGCCGCGACTGCCATCGACAAGTACCTCCAGCTCAAGCCTCACGATGACATCGCCCGGCGCGAGCGCGGGTTCTGTTACGTGCGCGGTGCCAAGCTCGACCAAGGCATGGAAGACCTCCGTTGGTATGTTGAGAAATACCCCAAGGACGCGCGCGGCCTTTACGAATTGGCGATCGGAGAAACCGTTCGCGACCGCGAAAAGGCCCTGGCGCATCTCAATGAAGCTTTGGAATTGGATTCGGCCCTCAACGCAGCAAGGTACGCCCGCGCCATCATCTACTACCAGAAGGGACAATTCCAAGAATCAGTTGAGGAACTGAAACTGGTTCTTAAGGCCGAGCCGAAGAATTTCCAGGCATGGGATGCTTTGGGGCAGAACTATCTGCGCCTCAACCAAGCCCAGGAAGCGGTTGAAGCCCTCGCCCGGGCCAACGAAATCTCCCCGCGCGACGCCAAGATCCTGACCCATTACAGCCGCGCCCTGCTGCGGGTGGGGCGCCGTGAGGAGGCCGAAAAGGTCACGGAGACATTCAAAGGACTGGGCCCCGAGGAGGGCAGGCGGCGCCCTTATGGCGGCTTGTTCGAGTTCCTGCAACTTCCGCCCGAAGAACAGTTTGCGAAGTACACGCTCAATCTCCAGCGAAGCATCAATACGCGACCGGACGACCCCGGTCTCCGGGTCCAACTCGCCAAGGCGCTCCTCTACGAGGGGAAAATGCAAGAGGCCGTGGAGGCTTTTCGGGCCGCCCGCCGCCTCACCTCCGATACGACGATATTGGCGAGTATCGGGAAGACTCTGCTCGACTGGGAACAATACGACGCGGCTCGTGAGTTCCTGGAGACTGTTGCTCTCCAGAACCCCGCCGCGGTTGACGCCCGGATCGACCTTTCGATTGCCGTATTTCATTCGGCGGGGCCGGAACCAGGCCTGAAGGAACTTGACGAAATCGCCCCCGCGAACCGGAATGGCGACTACTATTTGCTGCGCGCCCAGATTCTCGACGCGCTCGGAAAGCCGGATCAAGCAACTGACGATTTGAACCACGGCTTCGAGGCCGATCCTCACCGTCCGGATCTCTACTTCCAGGCGGCTCTATTCCTCGTTAAGCACAAACGTTATCGCCAGGCGGCTGACATGCTCACCCAGGCCCTGAAGGTTGTGCCGGACTCGTCTGAACTGATGCTCACCCGGGCAATCGTCCTGGAACTCTTGCAGCAAAACGATCAATCACAGGCAATCTTGAACGAAATCCAGACCCGCTGGCCCGAGTGGGCGTTACCGTATTTGATTAATGGCATCACGCTCGAGATCAGGCTTCGGTCGGCCGAGGCCAGGCCTATGCTCGAAAACGCCGTGGCACTCGGGGCGCATGATGCGATGGCGTATTATTACCTGGCCTCCGCAATCATTCACGCGGCTCCGGATGATCTGGACAGCGCGCAGAACGCAATCGACCAGGCCCTGAAACTTGACCCCAAAGATGCCTACATTCGTTCCTTGGCGGGCAAAATCGCTTATGCGAAGAAGGACTACCCCGCTGCACTTCAGCACTTAAACGCGGCACTTGAACGCTGGCCCGAGATGATCGAAGCACGGCAGACGCTGGCAGGGGTCTATCGTGCCATGGGCGAAAGAGAAAAATCCGGCGCCGAATTGAAGGAGATTTTGCGCATTAAGCAGGCTAACCCGACCGCTGACCAAGCTCCTCCCTTTCCGGCCGACGATCTGCTGTTTTCGGTTCGCCCGCTCAACCGACCTTCGTCCTAGGCTGGAACCGCTGTCTATGCTTCAGCGTCCCGCGAGCTTCTCCACGGCCAGCAGATCGAAGATATAAGTGGCCGCGCCGCCAATCACGTACTCGGTTTGGTACCAGAGGAACGGGAATTTCTTGAGTTCCATGTAGTCCGGCTTGATCAGCGAAGCACCGGAGATAACGCCTCCTGGGATGTGCGACCAATCCGCCCGATTGATGCCGTATGCCATGAGCGGCGACTCGGCGCCGACTCCGGAGACGAAGCTGCGGTTGTTGGCCGGATGCGCGCCCAGAACGAAGTCCACCGTAGCAAGAAGCGGGTCAATGCCAAAAAGCTCAGGGAAAGCACGATGGAAGTAGTATTGCCGGAAGGCGTCATCCTGAAGTCTCCAGCCTTCACCCCAGACAAAACCGGAGTGAATGTGGGAACGCGTTTCGAGCCTGTACTCGGGTCTCGAGACTCCCGGCGGGTAATGAACACCCCAAGGATTCGAGGCGGCGCGCTCGTCCGCAATAACTTTCCATTTTTTCGCAAGGTCCCTGACCGCCGATCGGTAATCGGGGCTTTCCACCTTGTCCAGAGCGCGAACGAGCACCCATCCCGGGCCCATCCCGAATTGCTCACCCGTAATGGATTTCAATACCGGGACTAAACTCACCAGCCGATCGCGGTAGGAAGATTTGCCGGTCGTAATCAGCAACTCCGCGGCGGCGGCCAGTTCCTGGCTGTGAAAACCATCGTCGCTGCGCGGGACATAGGAGTTGGGCGCAAACACCGGCGGATGCGCCTGTTCGTATTGCCACAATTCCTCGGCGGCCCTGAGGGATTCTACAGCCAGCGCATCGTTGTACCCGCGCAAGGATCGGCTGGCCGCTGCCAGAGACTGCGCGACGATATACTGGAGACCGGTATTGCGGTTGGTAAAGACCCAGCGATCATCCCGCCTCCCGGAACGTTCGCCGCTCACTTCCTGCTCCTTCAACACGGGGTCATAAACCCGGTTGTCCGTAATGTTTACCGGATCGCCAAGGAAGGTGTACTGTTCGTCGGTGCGCTCGATGATGCCGGGAACAACGTGGCCGGCAACGCGGTAGAACGCCAGCAGGCTCTCCGCTCCGAATTCAATCTGCTGAAGCAGATCCGGCTTGCGGTCCGGCCGATGCAGGAGCACCTCGCGCTCAAGGCGACGGATCGAAGTGTCATCGACATCAGGCCGGAATTCTTCCTGGGCCAACGCCAGCGCCAGCGTCGTATGCGCGACGCTCCCTGCCGGTAGGTCGTAATCGCCGGCGTCGTGCCAGCCGCCCCAGTCGAGCCCCGGCACGTGTTGGTCGTCCTGGTAAGGTGTTTCGTGTTCACCCTCATTGTAGCCGTCAATCCAAACCTTATGCGCGGGCGCCTGGGCGGCGTCGTCGAGGTGGCATGCCCCGTGCCATGTCCGGTTCCCTTCCTTCACAGCCACATGGCACATCTGGACGGGCAAGAAATACTCGAGGGTGGGCTGCCAGGCGTCGTCGTAGACGCCCTCCGCGATGCGGATGGGGCCGACTGTCTGTCCGCGATACTCCAGGGTATAAACGCCCGGCTCGCTGGCATCACTAAAATCAAATACCGCATACTGGAAGCGGAGGAATTTGCCCCAGGGTTTGGGCGCCTCCGATTTCACGAGTTTCGGCTCGCCGCGGGTTTCCAATTTGAATAGATTCACCGCAGCAGAGGAGGTGTCGCGCGGATCGAGTTCCAGCACCGCACGCTTCTTCTGCTTCGGCAAGAATCCGACTTGCGAGACTCCGATGACCGGGGCGCGCTGCCATTGTGCGTCGAGCCGCGGCGTGATGCGGATGGTCAGCTCCTTCACGTCGCTTCCCGAAGCGATCGGCGCCACCATCAGATACCAGCTCTCGGGACCGTCGCGCCGAGTATCGACAATGGTGAGCGGGCCATCGTCGCGCTCTATAGTAAAGCTGTGCAGAGGATCTTCCTGCGCGATGCGAAGCAACTTACTGGGTCCCAAGAGCAGAGATCTGCCCGTGAACTGCTGCGGGAAGACCCCGCTGTCCGAGTTGCCTTGAAAAGATTTTTCGAAATAAGTTCCCGGATAAAGCGCCATCTTGATGCCTGCCTGTTCCACCTTGCTCCAGTCCAGCGCCCGGTCTAATTTCAGCGTGACGCTGATGCTGGCGCCGTCGCTGCGCGTGATGAGCTGATAGCCGAAGTTCCAGCCGGCAACTTCGGCGAACACGGTAGCGGTCTCGTGCGCGCGATCAACTTCCCGCCGTAGCACCTGCAACTCGGGCCGCGGAACGCCCGATTTCGTCGTCAGGAGTAAGTCGCCGGAATCCGCCACGCGCTCGTCGTGCAAAATCATCTGCAATCCACCCTGGTATCCCACCTGGTAATTGTTATGAAAAAGAAGGAAAGAAAATCCCGGACCCGAGAAGTATTCTTGATCGTTCAGCGCAATTTTCGCGTCAGAAGCAAGACTCGGGATCATGCCGAAACAAGAAAGGCACACGACAATCAAGCTGATTCTGAAGAAGCGCATCACATTCTCCATAAGGACATAATTTCCGAACCCGTCGGTCCGAAGTCCCCCCAATATCCCACTTTCACCTTTGACTGCAAGCGCAAAAAGCCTGGCGAGAATGCTGTGCAACTCCTGCTGCGAGCGTTAGAATGTGTCCCTCCGAATTCCCTTCGGCCGGCGCAAAAGGACTTGGCCGCGCACCCGCTGAGATACCTGTCCTGGCCGGCGTTTGGCATGAGGAGATACCTGAGCCTCGCGGAGACTCTGCCATTCCGTATCTGCGAAATGAAATCCGGCCCCGCCCTCCCCATTCGGAACCTTTCGGTCGGTGCGTCGATTTCTTCTTGATGGTATTCCCGAGAAGCCTCTCCATCCTTTGCTGGGCATTCCTTCTGTTCTTCGCCTCTGCCCTTCGGGCTGCAGACGCAAACGTCATCATCATCACCATTGACACGCTGCGCGCCGACCACCTCGCCTGCTACGGATACTCGAGAGTCCAGACTCCGAATATTGACGAACTGGCGCGCTCGGCGGCGCGATTTACACGCGCCAACACTCCCGTGCCTATCACGCTGCCCGCGCACAGCGCCCTGTTCACCGGCAGCTACCCCATGGCAAATGGCATGCATGATTTTGCCGGTAATACGCTCTCACCTTCTTTCGTAACGCTGGCCGAAGTTTTACGGCGCCGCGGATACGCGACCGGCGCGTTCATCGGCGCGGCAGTTCTGGACTCGCGGTTCGGCCTGAATCAGGGCTTTGACACATATTTCGATCACTTCGATTTCAGCCGTCAAGATCAGGCCAGCCTGGATCGGATGGAGCGGCCGGGGAACCAGGTGATGGACGAAGCGCTTCGCTGGCTCAAGGCAAACCCTCGCCAGCCGTTCGCCTTGTGGGTGCACCTCTATGATCCGCACTACCCCTACACACCACCCGATCCATTTGCCTCCCGCTACAAAGCGCATCCCTACGACGGCGAGATCGCCTTTGCCGACGCGCAGGTCGGACGATTGATGTCCTACATGCGCCAGGCGAATCTCCTCCACAATGCCATCGTTGTCCTCGCCGGAGACCACGGAGAAGGACTGGGAGAGCACGGGGAAGAGACCCACGGATTCTTTCTCTACAATTCGACGCTGCGCGTGCCGTTGCTCATCAAGATTCCGAACGGGCTGGCGCGAGTCGTTGACACCGAGGCGTCCCTGGTTGACGTCATGCCCACAGTTCTCCAGGCCCTCCGCCTTCCCATTCCCGCGACGGTCCAGGGGCGAAGTTTATTGAGCGAGATTCTCGGCCGCGCGCGTCCGGCGGGGCCGCCCCTCTATGCGGAAAATTATCTCCCGCTCCTGCATTTTCGCTGGAGCCAGTTGAGAAGCATCGAGCAGCGGGGGCTGAAGTTCATCGATGCACCCAACCCGGAGCTTTACGACCTGCGCTCGGACCCGCATGAGCTCAAGAACCTCATCGCCACGCGGGCGGCGGCGGCTCACGAGTTGCGCGGCGCCCTCTTCGACGTGCTGCGCCGCTACACGCCTGCATCGAGTCAGGGTGCCCAGCCGGCTCTGACGGATCCTGCCCTGATGGAGCGCCTTCGCTCTCTCGGCTATGTCGCCGTATCCGCGGGCACCTTCAACGACGCCAACGGAAAAGCGCTCCCCGACCCCAAAGACCGCATCCAGGCTTACGAACTCTATGCTGCTGCCAACGAGGACAGCAACCTTGGCCGTTACCGCGAATCCCTGCTCAAGCTGCAGCAGGCGGAAAAGACCGAGCCCGCCTCACTGGCCATCCGTTACCTGACCGGGATGAACTACTACCGGCTGAAGGAATATCCCCGGGCCATCTCGGCTTTCCGCTCCGCCCTGCAGCTCGATCCGAAATTCACTCTCGCCACTTACTATCTGGGCGTCTGTCAGCTTGAGACCGGGGAGCTGGAAGATGCCCTCGCATCATTCCGCACTACTTTGACGAGCGATCCAAGGAGCTTCTCTGCCGCCTACAACCTCGGTGTGATCTATACGCGGCAGCGCCGGGCGGACGACGCAATCAAAGCATTCCTGCGAGCCATCGAAATTCTTCCGGAATTTGCCGAAGCTCACGAGGCGTTGGGCGAGCTCTATCTCTACCAGCAGCGCGTCGATGATGCCGTGCGGGAGCTCGAAAAAGCGGCGGCCCTGAACCCTGATTCGCGGCGCGCCCATCGGGCCCTTGGAAGAGCTTATGCGGCGAAGGGCATGGATGATCGAGCCAAGGAAGAACTGGAACGCGGCAAGAACCCGCAGTGAAGTGTTTCGACGTAAACACGTTATCCACCGCAAGACAAGAACAAGAATGGAGGAACTCATATGAAATACCGAAATACCTCTGAACCAGTCACCAAACAGGAGATGCCAAGGCGCAGTTTTGTGAAGAACTCGTTGGCCGCCGGGGCAGCCGCGGCGATTTCCTTCCCATTCATCAACGCCCGATACGGGCTCGCCGCACCTGAGCCGATCCGGGTCGGTGTCGTCGGCTGCGGAGGCCGCGGCACAGGCGCGGCCTTAAACGTGCTGCAGGCCAAGACCGATGTCATCTACCCACCTCCTCGAAAGGGGTACCACACCGAGAACGCTGTCCCTGGAGCCAGGGCGATGGCAGAGAACGTGGAGGTCATCGCATTGGCCGACCTCTTCCGCGACCGCCTCGAAGAGTGCCGGACGCAGCTTCGGGCTGTTGGAACCAATATCCGAGAAGAACACTGCTTCGTCGGCTTCGACGCCTGCGCGAAACTGCTCCAAGTCCCGGGGCTCAACTATGTGATCCTGGCAAGCCCCCCGGTTTTCCGACCCCGCGAGCTTCGCGCCGTCATCGAGGCGGGAAAGCACGCCTTTGTGGAGAAACCGGTTGCCGTGGACGCTCCGGGCGTGCGTTCCATCCTGGAGTCGGGGGACATTGCCAAGCAGAAGAACCTGGGGATTGTGGCTGGGACCATGCGCCGGCACTCCGCAGACCAGGTCGAAACGGTCAGTCGGCTCCATGACGGTGCGATCGGAAAGATCGTCGAAGCGCGGGCTTACTTCAATATCGGTGAGATCTGGATGATCCCGCGTGAATCGGGCTGGGGACAAATGGAGTGGCAACTTCGCAATTGGCCCTACTTCACCTGGGCTTCCGGCGACATACTCGTGGAGCAGCATATTCATACGATCGACCTCATCAACTGGATCGTTGGAACCCACCCCGTGCGGGCTTACGGCATGGGCGGCAGACTGGCCCGGCCCTCCTGGGAGTACGGAAACATTTACGACCACTTTGCCATCGAGTACGAGTATCCGGGAGGAATCCGTCTCTTCAGCCAGAATCGGCAAATCGACGGCTGTACTGACCGGGTCGGCGCGTCCGTCCTGGGAACCAAAGGTTCGAGCAACTGCGAAAACCGCATCCAGGGTGATCGTGAATGGGTTTTCCAGGGCAAGGTACGGGACCCCTACGAGCAGGAACACATCGACCTGATCGAGAGCATTCGTGCAGGAAAACCACTGAATGAGGCTAAGGCAGTGGCTGAGAGTACGCTGACCGCCATCATGGGCCGTGAATCAGCTTACAGCGGCCAAGAGATCACATGGGAGTCGGCCATGAACTCCCAGCGGGTTTACACCCCGAAGGAGTTTACCCTGGGCGATTGTCCGTTCCCGGAAGTTCCCATGCCGCGAAATTACAGATTCTACTAGCCGGTTTGGGGTAACAGCAGGACAGCCTCCGGGAACAGATGAGCAGGCCCAATCTTGGGACCGTCCCAATGGCGCATCAGGGAGCGGGAAGCCGACTCATCAAGAGATGGGAATTGGTTGTCCCCCCCGCGACGAGTTGGGCGGAGTCGAGCCGATAAACATCCAAATCGGGGCGCCTTCGCTGCGAATCGTGGCTGGGACGAAGTGACAATCTTACACCTCGCCGTTCGAACTCAGCTGGTGAGCCGTTTGAGGGCGGTGTGGGCCTCCTCGATTTCGGGCAGGTGCGCCCCGGAATTCTCCAGGTAGGACAGAAATTCCTGATATTCTTTGATTGCCGGACCCCGCTTGCCGGTCGCTTCGTATAACTGCCCCAGGTAGAAGTGAAGAAGCTCCAGCGCGAGAGGCAAACGGTTCCGCATGGTTGCGATGTCGGCTTGCGAGCGGCCTGCAATCACGCCCCGACGAAGCTCCCTCTCGGAAGAGGCGTAGTCCTTCAGGCGCAAATGACTAGCTCCCTTCGCAAGTTGGAGTTCCGCAGTTTGGAAGTCCGGGTATCGGTTCGCTGCGGTGAGTACTCCCCGAAAATCTTTCCGCGCGAAAGCTGCATAGACTTGATTACGCGCCCGCATGATTTCGAGTCCCCGCGGCGCCATCCATGGGTGTGATGAGGCGAACTGTTGCAGGCTACGTTCCGAGGCCTCGACATCGCCCGCGACAGCTTCCAGCAAGGAAACTGCCTGAAATTCTTCGTCCGAAAGCTTCAGTGTCCGTGAGAAAGCGAGGGCATCGTTGACACTCTGAGAAATCAATACCTCCATGATGCCCAGCCCCAAAAGCACGTCTCCGGCGGCCTGGAATTGGCCGGCATGGCCGAGATCGATGACCGCCCGGCGGTAATTCCGGCGGGCGCCCGCAAAGTCACCGCGCAATTGTTGAAACTGTGCCTTGAAGACCGGCGCAAGGAGTCGCCCGGCGGCCGTGGCGCGCCGGGCGTACTCCTGGAGGGCCGATTCGACCAAGGCGGGCTCATTCTGGTCGGCGTATACCGCGGCGAGCTTCAGGTGCTCGGCGCCGTCGAACAAATCCGGTTTGATTTCGAGCGCCCTCCGGTATGCGGCGATGGCTTCGTCATCGCGGCCAAAGGTGAACAGCACATCTCCACGGCTGTCCAACGGGGCGGGGTCGTTCGGACGAAGGGAGATGTACTGATCGTTGGCTTCGAGAGCCGCGGTCACGTTGTCGGATGCGATGTAAAAATAGGTCACATCATTCCACAACTCCTCGTCTCTCGGGTCTGCGCGGAGTCCTTCCCGCAGAACGGAAATCGCCTGTTGGTCTTGTCCGACGGTGCCGAGCAGATCAGCAAGGAAGATTCGCGCCCGACTTTCGTGCGGGAATTCCCGGACGAACGCCGTGTACGCTCCCAGGGCGCCCTCAACGTCGCCTCCTCGTTGAGCTCTGGTGGCCTCAAAGAGCAACCGCTGAGGGCGTGGCAGTCGCGCTTGCATCTGCTCGACTTTGCGGTTCATTTCCTCCGCCTTGCGGAGATCGTTTGACCATTCATAACACCTCGCCAGGTGCCAGTAAGCCAACGTGAAACGCGCGTCGCGTCGGACCGCCTGCTCGAGTTCTCGAATCGCTTCGGCGAATAGGAAGCGACGCTCGTAATCGACGCCGATCTGGTAGCGGTGGTACGCCTCGAAGTCGGGAGTGGCGGCGTCTTCGATGCTGGGGGCAGGACTCGCTGCGCTGCCCGCCGGTAACAACCGCTGGGCAATCCGGCCCGTGAGCGTGTCCACAGCGCCGAAGATCCCTTGCAGATCCTCTGCCTCCGCCTTATCAGAGAAGATGATTCGGCCGCGGTTGGCATCCTGAACTCTGACGTCCAGCCGCAATTTCTTCGGCCCCACGCGCATCAGAGCGCCACTTATAAAAACACCAGCGCCAGCGCTCTGCGCCGCTTCCTGCGCCGAGCTGGGATCAAGATCCGCCGAACCTTCCTTCCCGATACGCCTGATCACCGCTAGTACACGCTCGGTCGAAAGTACTTCCAGCCCATGCACCTGCCCAAGGTTGGTGGTCAACATGTCGCTGAGTCCCCGGTTAAGCCAGTTGAGGGAGGGGTCCTGCGATAGGTTCGAGAAGTAGAGAACCGCAACTGCCTTTGGGGTTCCACCCTCAGCCATGGGAGGTTGACTGCGGCTCACTCGCGAAGTCTGCAGGGATTCGCGCAGATCACCATCGAGTTTTGTGGCAGCGGCAGCGAGTGCAGCCAGTACCTTCTCTTTGGCTGTAGCGGTTATCTGCTCCTGTGCGAGCGAGTCACCACTGTGACAATCCACGGCCTCAAGTCCCAGCACGTATTGGCTGCCGAGATTGCTGACGGACCCGGCAATGTATGCCTTGCCTCCCGCCCGTTGGCAAAGCTCACGTGCCACCTCAGGGGTGACGGGAGTGTCTACCGGGCGAGCCAATAACGTGAGGGTCGCCGCGACTCTGTTCTCAGGAAGTACAGTCAGGAACTGCGACTCGTTTAGGCTCACGCTCAGGGCCGTCTTTAGCGTGGAGTCAAGCGCCGGATCTCCCGTGCTGTTGGCAAAGTCGGCGAGAACGACTGTGTCTTTTTCCGCCAACCTCGGCGCGCGATACGAACGGCGGAAGACTTCGCCGGCTACAAATGCCAGGATCAGGAGCGCCGCGATGGTCAAATCTAATCGCGCTATCGTGGGTAGGTGCCTGAGGTGTGCTCCCAGACCCCATGGAACCCAGGATCGCCCCGGTTCTTCTCCCCTGCGAAGCCGCCGATTTCCAACGCCCGTGACCGTGACCGCGAACCCGGAACTCGAATCCCGCCGCAAGCGCTTCAGATCGGCGCGCACGTCGGCGGCCGTCTGGTAGCGCATCTCGCGGTCCTTCTCCAGGAGTTTGCGGACGATCTCATCGAATGCCGACGAATACCCGGGGCTCGTCCGGCTGGGAGGGAGGGGAGTATGAGTCAGGATCTGCTCGAGGATCTCTTCCCGCGATGCTCCATCGAAGGCGCGGCGCCGCGTCGCCATCTCGTAGAGCACCAGCCCAAGGTTAAACAAGTCGGTCCGTTGATCCAGATTCTCGCCGGTCACCTGCTCCGGTGACATGTACGCAGGTGTGCCCACCGCCACGCCCGCTCGCGTGAACGTATCCTGAATCGACCCGGCTCCCGCAGGTGAAGCGGGGCCGAAGTCCGACCTTGTACTTTCGCTCAACCCCGGAGGAGGTTCGAGGACAAGCTTCGCCAGCCCAAAATCCAATATCCTCGCCTGGCCCCTCTCCGTCACCATGATGTTGGCGGGCTTGATGTCGCGATGGATAATCCCTTTGGCATGCGCCAATTCCAAGGCATCGGCGATCTCGATTCCGAGTTCCACGACCTCGTCAGGCTTCAGGGGATTGGTCGCCACGCGTTGCTTGAGAGTCTGCCCCTCCACATACTGCATCACGATAAACAGCTGCCCATCCTGCTCTTCGATGTCGTGGACGGCACAGATGTTGGGGTGATCGAGGACCGAGGCGGCATGCGCTTCACGGCGGAAGCGTTCGGCGAATTTTTGGTCCCGAGCCAATTCCGCAGGAAGGAACTTAAGGGCTACCGGCCGGGCCAGTCGCGTGTCCTCGGCCTTATAGACGATGCCCATCCCGCCACCGCCGAGCTTTTCGATTATGCGATAGTGAGATACGGTCTGGCCGACCATGAGGTGCAAGCCTCACCGGCAGATGCGGGCCACTTCGGGTGAGCGACAGCTTACGCCGCGCGTGCCGGCAAGTCAACGCGGTCCGCTGTGGCAGCGAGAACGTCTGCCGAAAGACTCATTGGAGCGCCGGTTCCAGGAGGGTGAAAAAGAGACGGTTAACACAGGTGGACAAAGCGGCAACTGCCGCATTCAGGGAAGCGAGTTCCGTCACTCCAAAGTGATGAAGTAATTCTTGGACGGCGCTGCGGGGCCCGTGATCATTTTATGTGGGCCTGCGACTTCCATGAGATTCTCGCGCTGCCGTGCTCTCCCTCCCTCAATCCGACAATCAGGCCCCCGGCGTGATGCCCAGAAGCTTGTGTTAAACTTGGTCAGGGCATCCCTGGGCTTTAATATCCGGAGGGTTCAATGCGATTGCGCCACTTGGCTGGTCTGCTCTTGTCGATCGTCGCTGTCCTCGCCGTGTATAGCGCGGCGAATTCGATGGTGTCGGCTCTGCATCAGCCCCGCCGTGCGGGAGAAACCGAGAGCCAGGCATGCCCTAACGACGACAGCGGTTTGCGGCTGCCCGCCGGCTTTTGCGCAACCATATTTGCTGACGACATCGGTCACGCTCGCCACATGGTGGTGGGCCCGAGTGGCGTCGTTTACGTAAATACCTGGTCGGGCGAGTATTACGGCAATGCCGCGCCCCATGCAGGCGGGTTCCTGGTAGCCTTGCACGATTCTCGAGGCACGGGGAAAGCCGACGTGGTGGAGCGATTCGGTGAAACCGTGCAGAGCGGCGGAGCAGGTGGAACAGGCATCGGCATGTATAAGGGTTCGATCTACGCGGAGATCAACGATCGAATCGTGCGATATTCACTGACCGGCGGGTCTATCGTGCCACAGGGACCTTCCGATACGATCGTCTCGGGATTGCCTTTGGGGGGCGATCATCCCATGCATCCGTTTATCATCGACCCCAAAGGGTCCATGTACGTCGACGTCGCTACGGCTACCAATGCTTGCCAGCCCCAAAATCGGACACCCAAGTCGCCCGGCTCAGATCCGTGCACGGAACTGGTAACCCGCGGCGGCATCTGGGTTTATGATGCGAACAAGACAAACCAAGTCTTTTCGCCGGCCGAGCGGTTCGCCACGGGGATCCGCAACGCTGAGGGTTTTGCCATCGACTCCACCGGCCGCCGCGTCTTCGTTACCCAGCACGGGCGGGACCAACTCTATTCGAATTGGCCTGATCTCTATAAACCAGAAGAAGAAGCCACCCAGCCGGCCGAAGAGTTGATGCTATTGAAGCGCGGGGGCGACTACGGCTGGCCCGAATGCTACTACGACGCTCTGCAGCAGAAACTCGTTCTGGCGCCGGAATACGGCGGTGACGGCGGCAAGAAAGTGGGCCCTTGCGCGAACAAGATCCCTCCCGTGGCGGCTTTCCCTGCCCACTGGGGGCCGAACGCGATGGTGCTCTATGACCGGAAGCAGTTCCCGGCCCGCTACCACGGTGGCGTGTTTATCGCCTTCCACGGTTCATGGAATCGAGCCCCGTATCCGCAAGGCGGCTACAACGTGGTCTTTCAGGGGCTGTCCGGCGACCAGGCATCAGGCCCGTGCGAAATCTTTGCGGACGGCTTTGCCGGGGCGATGAAAACTCCGGAAAAAGCCGAGCATCGTCCGAGTGGCCTCGCCGTCGGGCCGGATGGGGCGCTTTACGTTTCCGACGATGTGCGCGGAACGATCTATAGAATTGTCTATCGCGGGGGCTCGCCAGGCGGTGCCGCGAAGTTCACCCCATGCCCCACCCCCTCGGCTCCGGCCGGCGATCTCGCCGGCTCGGGCGCCAAGCCACCCGAGGGCACCCATCCGGAGGCTGGTTCCTCAACCCCCACGAGTCTTCACGTTCCCGAAGGAGCAACGCGTGAAATGGTTGCGCTGGGCGACCGCATCTATCACGGCCAGGCGGGCGGAGCATCTTGCGCGGGCTGTCATGGTGAGAGCGGTAAGGGTTCGCCTTTGGGCCCCGATCTGACAGATAACAAATGGCTGTGGAGTGACGGCAGTTATAAAGGAATCGCCAAAACTATCGTCGAGGGCGTGATGCGGCCTAAACAATACCGCAGCCCTATGCCTCCTCGGGGCGCGGCACAACTCACGGATGAGCAGGTTTCGGCCCTCGCAGCGTTTGTCTGGGCCCTGAGCCATTGAGGAAAGCCGGATTCATTTAGTCACCCCCCGAGCCCGCGACGCCAAGTGACAGAATTCGTCCATAAAGGCTCACCTCGACGCCCAAAGCGTGCATTAGTTGTTGAAAAGATGGAGCGGGGGACGGGGATCGAACCCGCGACGTCCAGCTTGGGAAGCTGGCATTCTACCGCTGAATTACCCCCGCTTCGGGAGACTGACAAGAGCACAATAACATGCTAAGCCGAGCGGCTGCAAACGTGGCAGGAGGGCTGCCCTATCCCCGCAACAGAATGCTCAGAGCGCGGTCCGGTTCGACGCTCAATTCCCGCTCGAAGGTGATTACTCGCCTCTTTCCCTCTTGACGGAGCTGCACCGGCACCGACTGAATCCCCAGCATGGCAGAAGCCGTACGCGGCGCGGGCTTCACTGCCCCATTCACTACCAAACTCGCGACGGCCATCGCTCCTTCGATGGCCTGAATCTCCACTCGCTGGTGTGCCGGCGAGAGGATCTGCGTGAGGCTTCCCCAGCCAGAGGGTAAAGTCCAAAACGAGCGGAAGGTGGATTCCTCCCGCTTGGAGCGGGACGGGAGTGACGGAGCGCGTGGCGTGAAGGTCACGCGCCGTTCCGCGCCGGCGTAATGGAATCCGTTCAGAGCTACGATCAATGCCCAGCTCGACATGGCGCGCGCGTAGTGGTGTCCGCACTCCGGTTCGTTCCAGGGATTGCGTCGCTCGCCATCGTGCCGCCGTCGCGCCGTCTCGACGACCTTCACCGCCTCACTTAACATCCCTTCGAAGATTAGGTGCGCCGCAAACTGGTATTCCAGTCCAGTCCAAACCTCAGCGAAATACGGAAATGGAATCTCGGGCCGCTTGCCGCCGGGGTAACTCGCCACCAGCACTCCACCATCGTCGTTCAGGGCGTAGGTGCGTTGCACGGCTTCGTGATCGCTCAGGTCGGGTTTGTAGTTGTAACGGAAGATCGACTTCAAAGTCTTGCGCACGTTGGCTTCGTCAAGAAGATAGCCGAGGTCCGCGATGTGCGCCATATATTGGCCGAGCAACTGGTCGATCAGGCAGGCTTCTCCCATCTGGTAGTCGGGCGCCTGGGGGTTCGCGCCGCCCATGCCCACGCGCAATCCGGCGGCCACGTCTTCCGCGGCGCGGCCCATAACTTTCTGAACGTAATACTCGCCATTGAACAGATTCGCGTCGATCCACTTTTTGCCGCTTTCGAACAGCCGTTGATACTCGCTTGCAGCCTCATTGTCTCCGAGCGCCCGCGCCATTTCTTCTCCGGCCCGCAAGGCGCCCAAATACCAGACTCCGCACAGGGGGTTGGGGCCGTAAAACTCGACATCGTAGGTATTGTGCTGGACTCCTTCCGCCACACCGTCGCGGTCGCCGTCCCAGCCGTTCTTGATCCAGGCGAACTCGAGCGCCTTTTTCGCCTTCGGCCAGAGGCGCTTCAGCCATTCCGTGTCTCCGGAAAGCTGCCAGTCGCGGTAGAGCTTCATGATGCATCCCATCTGGCCGTCCGCCGCCGCCGACTGCCAGATTTTGAGGCCGTCGGGGAGATACGAGCGAAAACCCATCAGTCCGCTGTCCTCGGTGTTACGAAGAAACTCCGATTCTCGAATGGAGCGTGCGAGCGAAGGAAACACAAACGCGGTGGCCTGTTCGTAATTCCAGACGTGCGTGCAGGTGCCGTGGCAGCACCCGCGCTGGTCGTTGCAGCCCTCGAAGGCATGGAACTCGCCGTCGGTGGTACGAAAGCAAGTGTTTGACCGCAGCGTCGAGAGGTTGCTCAACGCCGCGTCGAGAACCGCGGGGGGCAGCGTCGAAGACTCAACCAGCGATGCGAACTTCCGGGTACGCGCTTCGAGTGAAGGCAACTCTTTGGCGAGGTGCTGCGCGATTTCCCAGGCATCAGCGAATCGCTGGCAATAGTGGTTGCCCACAACATCCTTCTCGCGGCCTTCGGGAGCCGGCCAGCCGCAGCGCTCCGGCGTGCGGTTGGGGAAATACCAGGCGATGAAGAAGGTCACCACGGTTTCCCCGCCGGCGGGCACTGACTGCGTCGCTGCAATCGATCCGACGGGGTTCAAGGCCGGCGAATCGCTCGTGAGCGCCCCGTCGGCGGAAAAGTCGTCCCAGAATGTCAATGCGCCGTCCCACCACTGCGCTCGCTTCCAGCCGCGAAGATACGTGACGTTCTCGCGCGGTGCACCCAGGACGCCCAGGACCAGGCTGCCGTTGAGCGGATCAGCCAAGGCGATAATGGGATTGTTCATAAAGAGCCCCGCCACGCCGTCGTCTTCGCGAAATGTCGCCTGCTTCCCTTCTTTGCCGATAGGGTTCTGCAGACTGAACGCCAGCCCGACCCTGGCAGGCGATGCGCCGGGGTTCTGAACCGTGTAACGAAGGACCGCGACTGGCAAGCCTGACGCGTCAGCATCCACCGGAACGAGTGGGTTGAATGCTTCGAGACGTACCTTCACCGGGAGTTTGTCATCCGCGAAAGCGATGCGCGCGAACGGATACGCGCCTTCGAACTGCGCGGAGCGGAGGCGCGGCAACCCCGGCACGTTGCTTGCACCCAGACCTGACTCGCCTTCATAGGGCGGCGCGATTCGCGCTTCGAGAACGCGTGCCACTGGCTTGCGGCCCTTGGCTTGGGCCCAGATGGCCGCAAAGCAATAGTCAGGTGAATTCCCTTTGTCAGGGCGATTGAAGATCTCCCAATCGCGCAATTGCCCGCGCCCGCCCAGCGAAATCGTCCCCGTGCCGATCCCTCCGAGGGGAAACGCAATCATCTTCAGTTGCGGGCCCGAGAATTTGCGCGGGTAGGTCACAGGTCCGCTGCGGTTTGCACCGGGTGGACTTGCAGCCTGCGTGCCATGCGAGGGAGCTTCTTCACCTGCGGCGAATAAACGGCCGGTCGTGGCGAACGCACCGCCCGCAGTCATCCGCTTCAAAAAATCGCGCCGCTGGTAACCGGCACCTTTGCGTTTGCTGGCCATCGCAGAACCTCCCGCCCAAAGAATCCCCGGGGCCCGTCCGGCACTTATAGGAGAGCCCGCGAAAAAAGGCAAGCCGGTTCTTACTGGATCGCTCATAGGAGAAACCACCAAGGTCATTTGCCCGGAACCGGCCTTAGGCCGCCAACCTGCCTCCCCGGGCGCCAATGCCACATCGATCGCGCGCAATATCCATGCGCTGCTGGTTTGACATCTCCATCTGCGTCGACTACGCTTGAAAATGCGGGGATTAAGGGGCGCGATGCGGAGAGTCTATCTGGACAACAACGCCACGACGCCCGTGGCGCCGGAAGTATTCGAGGCCATGAGGGGCTTCCTGCTCGAGGACTACGGCAACGCCTCGTCAATCCACTGGTTCGGCCAGCGGGCGCGCGCGGCGGTTGAGACCGCACGCGAAAACGTGGCAGGGCTGATCAACGTGCGGCCGAGCGAGATCGTCTTCACCAGCGGCGGCACGGAAGCCGACAACGCGGCGATTGTCGGCATCGTCGAGGCGGCAAAGCTCGAAACCAAGCACGTTGTCACCACTGCCATCGAACACCACGCCGTGTTGCACACGGTGAAGTCGTTGGAGAAGCGCGGCGTTAAGGTCACCTTCGTGCGCGTGGGCTCGGACGGAATCGTCGATCCCGCTGACATCGAGCGTGCTCTGCGCCCAGAAACGGTGCTCATTTCCGTCATGCACGCCAACAACGAGCTGGGCACGATCCAGCCGCTCGAGGAGATTGGCCGTTTGGCGCGCGAGCGTGACATCTACTTCCACACCGACGCCGTGCAGTCGGTCGGCAAGATCCCCGTGGACGTGGAGAAGCTGGGGGTGGATCTGCTCTCGCTTTCCGCTCACAAGCTGCATGGGCCGAAGGGTGTGGGCGCGCTTTACGTGCGCAAGGGAACGATCCTGCGCCCTCTGCTGCACGGCGGGCACAGCGAGCGCGACCGCCGCCCGGGAACCGAAAACGTGGCGGGGATCGTCGGGCTCGGCAAGGCCGCGGAACTGGCGCGAGAGCGTCTGGCCGACGAAGCCACGCGTGTGGCGGCGCTGCGCGATCAACTTGAGGGAGGCATATTGCAAGGCGTGCCGCTCGTGTTGGTGAACGGCGACCGCGCGCGGCGCCTGCCCACAACCACGAACCTGAGCTTCGCGCACATCGAAGGGGAAGGCTTTGTGATTGCCATGGACCTGCGCGGCGTGGCGTGCTCCACCGGCGCGGCATGCTCGTCGGGCTCGGTCGAGCCCTCGCACGTGCTTTCGGCAATCGGCCGAACGCCCGAGCAGGCGCGTTCGAGCATCCGCTTCAGTCTGGGCCGGTTCACCACCGCCGAGGATATCTCGACCGCGCTCGAAATCATTCCCGCCGTCGCCGAGCGGCTGCGCAGCGTGTCGCCGCGGTTTAAGACAGTGATGAGTGACAAGTGACGAGTGACGGGACGAGTCGACAGTCGAAGATCGAAAGTTGAAAGCGAGGAACTCCACTGTTCCGGTGCAGCGACTTTGCGACCTTCGACTATGGACTGTTGACTTCAGTCCCGCTTGCCACTTGCCACTCATCCCTAGCCACTCTTCGAGCCCAGGAGAGTTCGTTTGACTATCGCAGTCGCCATGAGCGGCGGCGTGGACAGCTCGACGGCCGCGGCGCTCCTAGCGGAGAACAACCCGGGATCGCTCGTCGGGCTGACCATGCAGCTCTGGAACCAGCGCCGGCTGCCCAGCCTGCTGGGCCTCGAGTCCGGCGCCGCCTTGCCCGGCCATGCCAGCGGGCGCTGCTGTTCGCTCGACGACGTTTACGACGCGCGTCGCGTGGCGGATTTCCTGGGCATTCCCTACTATGTCCTGAACTTCCAGGAACGATTTGAGAACGACGTTGTGCGTCCCTTTGTCGAGCGCTACCTTGCCGGCGAAACGCCCATTCCCTGCAGCTTGTGCAACACCGAAATCAAGTTCGAGAAGTTTGTCACGAGCGCGCGCGAGATCGGCGCCGAGCGCATCGCCACCGGCCACTACGCGCGCATCCGCCGCGATGAGAAGACGGGCCGGCACCTGCTGCTGGCGGGCGTCGACCGCGGCAAGGACCAGTCGTACTTCCTCTTTGGCCTGACGCAGGAACAGCTTGCGCGGTCAATCTTTCCGCTGGGGGAATTGACCAAAGAGCAGGTCCGGGACATCGCGCGAGCAAGACAATTGCCCGTGGCAGAGAAGCCGGAGAGCCAGGAGATTTGCTTCGTCCCCTCGCGCAGCTATCGCGAATTCATCGAGGCTTACCTCACTGAGCAGGGGCAGGCGCTCGACGACCGCGCGGGCGAGATCGTCTCAACCGACGGACGCGTCATCGGGCAGCATCAAGGCGTGCATCACTACACTGTCGGCCAGCGGAAGGGCTTGGGAATGGCAGTCGGCGAGCCGCTCTACGTCATCGAGATCGACCGGGTCCGGAACCGCGTGGTCGTGGGCCGCGACGCGGAACTGTTCCGCCGGCGCTTCGTCGTCCGGGACGTGAATTGGATTCGGCCTGTGACCGAGGGCGAAACGTTCGAAGCCCAAGTCAAGATTCGCAACAAGCACATTCCAGCCCCGGCGCGCGTCGAGGCTCGAGCCAACGGCGAGGCCTCAGTCGGGTTCATCGCACCTCAGCGCGCCATCACTCCCGGCCAGGCGGCCGTCTTCTACGACGGTGACCAAGTCCTGGGCGGCGGGTGGATCTCCAAAGTGCTCGACTGATTCTCACGAGTAGCCCCGGCCGTGATCATGCCCGCCGCGGGCAGTTCCCGGCTCCCCCACGCGCCTTTACGAACTTCCACACCGCCGGCGCCGCTCGGCGCGCCGCCGCGCTGCGAATTAGCTCTTTGGCGAGGCTGCGGAAATCCTCCGGCCGGTCGACGTCCGCAAGCGGTTCAAGAATGGAGACGCAGAAGTTATTTTTCAGCAAATTGCGAAGAGTGTCGTCAAACGCGCGCGCCGTGCCCCAGCGGATGCGCGCCAACAGGCTCGGGCTCAGGCGCCGAAGGCCGATCAGGTAGTAACCGCCGTCAGGGCACGGGCCAAGAACCGCTTCCGCAACGCGCAACTCCGCCATCGCTTGGCGAAGGATTTTCGGAGCCAGCAGGGGCGAATCCGTCCCGATCACGACCGCGGCGGGATGCCCCCGCAGAAGCTGATGAAACGCCCGAGTCAGGCGCTCGCCCAGATCGCGTCCGCGCTGCGTCAGCAGAGTGAAATTCGAAGACGCTTGACGGTGAGCGGAATCGCCGCCGGCAAGAAAGAGATAGCGCGCGATGCGCCCGCGAAGCGTGCGCACTTTGCGCACCGCGTCGCTGAGCAGTGCGGCTTGGAAATCCGCGGCACCGCGCGCTCCGAGGAGAGGAATCAAGCGCGTCTTGGTGCGGCCCGGCGATGGGGCGCGGGCAAAGATGGCAACGGCAAGCGCCTTCCCCCGGGGTGAAATGGACTGGCTGATTCGAGAATGGTTGGACAAGGGGCGTCGCTGAGCAGCCACCCAGCCACGGGAAAGTGCTTCGCGCGGTCTTGGCCGGGCGCTCACGTTGGGCGTTCTTTTAAATGAAAAGCTGCTCGTCCTGGGGCGCGTCGGTGATGCTGGTGGACCGGCGGCGCGAAAACAGGAATTCCAGACCCGAACGGACGCCCTTGACGACCGCCGAAACTTCGTTCAGCGGCGCCAGGACGCCGCGCTGCACGGTGTCGGCTGTGGTCTCGACTTTGACCACCAAGTCGCTCACCATCTGATCCACGCGCGCGATCTGCAGGCGGCTCTTGTCAACCAGCTCCGCCACCATGCCATCGACGTGCGTGGCGCGGTCGCGAAGCATGCGGCTGATTTCCGCCAGATTCGCGGCGATGTCCCGCACCGGCTGGCGCGAGCCGGAGAGAAGCTCATTGACATTCTCGGCCAGAGGATCGAGCCGCTGCTTGACATCGGCGCGGATGCCCGCGACCTCGCCGTTGATCTTCTTGATGGCAAGCCAGATGCCCACCATCGCGCCGGCCTGCATCAACACCGCCAGGGCAACCAGGACTAAGACCACACTAAGCGTAGAATCATTGGCCATTATTCAGCCTTCAGCGATTCGGTTGTCGAACTGGTTTATCGGGCCTTGGCTTTCTCTTCCTGATAAGCTTGCTTCCCGGCTTCAAGCGCCGCGGAGAGTTGCTCCTTCTGCTTGCTCACCACGTCCTTCGCCTTGTCCACCGCCTCTTCGGCTTGCTTGCGTATTTCCCGTCCCCGGTTGGAAACGTAGTCTCTTCCCTCTTCGGCCTTCTGGGTCAGGAAATCGCGCGTCTCTTTGCCTGACTTCGGCGCAAAGAGGAGAGCCAGCACCGCACCGATGCCCGCGCCGGCCAGGAAGAATGCAACTTTCGAAGCTCCGTTGTCTTCACTCATTGGAAATCCTCCCCTTTCACTATTACGTGAGTCTGGCTGCCAGATCCTTGCCCTTCCCCACGACGTCCTCAGCCTGCTTGCGAATTTCCTTGCCCAAGGTGGTCATGTATTCTCTCCCATCCTCTGCCCGGCGGGACAAGTACTTCCGTGTGTCCTTGCCGGACTTGGGGGCAAAGAGCAGAGCCAGGCCGGCACCAACGCCGACCCCGACCAGCAAGAATGCCAAGTACGATGTTCCTCTGCACTCACTCATAGGACACCTCCAAACCGTTTACTGCCCAACCTTAGCACGACGAGTCCAGCGGATGCAATGACAAGGTCAAGAAATAATTGACTATTATTAATAGTCCGTCTGGACTGTTTATAATTACTTGACTCCTCCCGCAACTACCTTCTTCAAGTGTTGAAGGATCAGCGCTGCCTGCGTCGGCTTAACCGCTTGGCTTAGCTCTTCCTGCGAAAGCGACTTCAGCCGATTGACGCTCCCAAACTGGGTCAGGAGCTTCTTCGCGGTCTTCTCCCCTACGCCGGGGATTGCCAGGAGTTCGGACGTTAGTTGCCGACCGCTCCGCCGTGCGCGATGGAAGGTGACCGCGAAGCGGTGCGCCTCATCGCGGATCTGCTGGATCAGGTGCAGTACGGGCGAGTGGCGGTCGAGCGCGACCGGCTCATTTTCCCGCCCATGAACGAAGAGAATCTCTTCCTTCTTCGCGATACTCGCCAGCGGCTGATTGATGATCTGCAAGCTCTCGAGCGCCTCGGCGGCGGCATGTAGCTGCCCGATTCCACCGTCCACGAGCACAAGGTCCGGCAGGGGTTTCTTCTCTTCCTGCAGGCGGCGATAGCGCCGCCCGACGACCTCGCGCATGCTGGCAAAATCGTCATTCTGCGGCACGGTCTTGATGATGAATTTCCGGTAGTCTGACTTCTTCATGCGCCCGGCTTCCCAGACCACCATCGAAGCGACAATGTCAGAGCCCTGGATGTGCGAAATGTCGAAGCATTCGATGCGGTTGGGCGGCTTGGGAAGTTCGAGCGTTTCCGCCATACCTTCGAGCATCTCGCGCGCCTGCGGCTTGAGAATGCGGAAGCGCCGCTCGAAGGAATGCCGGGCGTTTCTGGCCACGAGCTCGAGCAAGGCGCGCTTCTGTCCGCGCTGCGGCGTCAGGATCTGGGCCTTTCGTCCGCGCTTTTCCGTCAACAGTTCTTCCAGAATTTCGCGGTCTTCAAAATCGACCGGAACGTGAATTTCGCAAGGCACGTAGGGGTGGTCAAGATAAACCTGTTTGACGAGCGAGGAAAAAAGCTCGCGGGCGTTGAAGTTTTCCAGGTCTTCCCAGAAGAACTCCCGGCGGTCCACGACCCGCCCGGCGCGCAGGTGGAACAGGTTAACGGCGACCTGGGAACCCTCCTGATGGAAGCCGAAAACGTCGGCGTCTTCCCCGCGCGACGCCGCCATTTTCTGCCGCTCGCGTAACTCCTCGACGGTCGAGACCAAGTCGCGATACCGGGCTGCCTCCTCGAATTGCTCGTTTTCGGATGCCGCCATCATGCGCGCATGGAGGTCGCGCACCAGGTCGCTCTCGCGCCCTTCGAGCAGCCAGCGGACATCACGCACCGCCTCGGCGTAACGCTCCGGCGTGGTCAATCCCTCGACGCACGGGCCCCAGCAGCGTTTGATATAGAACTGCAGACAGGGCCGTGGATGAAACCGCGTCAGATCCACGTTGCACGACGGGACGAGAAACCGGCGGTGAATCAAATCAACGATCCGGTAGGCGAGGCTGGCGGGAAAATACGGCCCGAAGTAGATCGAGCCGTCCTTCTTCAACCGCCGCGTCACGTACACGCGCGGGAAGCGCTCGCCGAGTGTCAGCTTGATGTGGGGGTAAGACTTATCGTCGCGCAGCAAGACGTTGTAGCGCGGCTTGTACTGTTTGATGAGATTGTTCTCAAGCGCCGTGGCTTCTTTCTCGTTGTCGACCAGGATGGTCTCGAGATCCGCGGCCGCGTCCAGCATCACGTCGCGCTTGGTGTCGGAAGGACGCGACTCCTGAAAATAGGAGCGAACACGGTGGCGAAGCGACTTCGCCTTCCCGACGTAAATCGGCCGGCCCCCCTCGTCCTTGAAGATGTAAACCCCCGGCTGGGCGGGAAGCGCTTCGGCTTTTTGTGACAACGATTCGTTCACGTCGAGACTCCGGCAATTCCAATTATGCGCCACGCCGCGAGGGTGTCAATCAGCCGGGAAAGTGGCGACTCGGAGGATTGACAGTGTGGCGGCAGGCGGCGAGAATCGTCTTATGTGGCGCGTGTTGATCTTTTCGGCTGCCCTGTTGATGGTGATTGCGCTGGCATCAAGCCGAGGGGTGGGGCAAGGCACACTCCCGCCCGCCCCCGCTCCTGCGCCTGACGAGGAAGTGAAGCCCCTTCCCACTCCGCCGGCGTGGAAGTCAGTGGAGGTCGGAAACTTTTACCTGCACCGCAAGAAATACCGCGCCGCGCTTAGCCGATTTCAGGAAGCAGCGAAAACCGATCCCTACAACCCTCAGGCTTACCTGGGCATGGGAACGGTTTACGACCGGCTGGGCCTGAAGCAGAAGGCGCTGGACAACTATCGCAAGTATCTCGACCTGCTGCCTTCGGCGAAGGAAGCCGAAGACGCGAAGGAAGTCCAAAAAGCTATCGCGCGTCTGGAAGGACAGTTGAAGGTGCGGAAGAAAGCCGGTACCGCTGCCACCAGCACCTCTGCACCGACCAACCCCTAAGAAACTCCACTCGGATCGGTCACAGTGCTGCCGGCCCAAGGCAGAGCGTCAGCAGCAACTCAGGCGCTATTGATCGGCTCCCGACTGGCCGGACTCTTCCGCGTCTTCTTGTGCCGGGGCGTCGAAATATTCTGCAAGGATTTCGGCTGCGCGCCTCGCGTCCTCCTCACGCACCAGAACCTGCGCGTCCACAACCGGAATAGTCTCCGCCGCGATGTCTCCGGGCACGATACTCTCGATGCCTTCGGTTTCAAGGATGTTTCTGGCAAGTTCGGCATTCATAACTGCCGAACCGCCGCCAAAGGTTCGAACCGGCACCAGCCGAATGTCTTGGTCTCCGCTCATAGCCCTCCAGTATAATCCTGCCGCCTGCACTCGTGGCGGAAGAAAGGAGATACGCATGGACTCACGGAATTCCCCAAGGGCTCGATGGTTCGTGGCGCTCGCGGTCCTCTTCGCAGGGGCAGCGCTGCTTGTTCAAGTCGCGCCGATACCGCTCGCTCAGGAACCGCAATACGACCTTCTGATCGTGAACGGCCACATCCTCGACGGCAGCGGCGGCCCGTGGTACGCGGGCTCGGTGGCGGTGAAGGACGGCAAGATCGCGGATGTCGGGCGCCTCACCAACGCCACGGCGCGGCAGGTGATCGACGCGAAAGGAATGATCGTCGCGCCGGGATTTATCGACATGCACAGCCATTCCGACTACACACTGATCGTGGATGGCGATGCACAGAGCAAAATCCGCCAGGGCGTGACCACCGAGATCCTGGGCGAAGCTGAGTCTGCGGCGCCGGTGATGGGTCCTGTTGTCCCGGACTTCGACAAGAGCTTGCGGCGGTACGGTATCAAGCGTGATTGGGCGACCCTGGCCGAATACTTCGCGCGCCTCGAGCGCCAGGGGATTTCAGTGAACATCGCCTCCTACGTAGGCAGCGGCCAGGTGCGCAACTGCGTGATGGGAAATGTTGATCGCGCCCCCACGGCGGAAGAACTCGAAAAGATGAAATCCCTGGTCGATCAGGCGATGCGTGAAGGCGCCATCGGCCTCTCGTCGGGCCTCATCTATCCGCCCAACGCGTTTGCCAAAACCGACGAGCTCATCGACCTGGCGAAAGTGGCCGCCCGATACGGCGGCATCTACGCCAGCCACATTCGAACCGAAAGCGACAACAGTCTGGCCGCCATCAACGAAGCCATCGAAATCAGCGAGAAGGGCGGGCTCCCCGCGCATATTTTCCACTTCAAGAAATACGGCCGCGCTAACTGGGGCCACATGCCGGAGCAGGTCGCCAAAATCCAGGCGGCGCGCGACCGCGGCCTGGACATCACCGCCGACCAGTATCCCTACATCGCCGCCATGACCGGACTCGAGATGTGCCTGCCGCCGAAGTTTCTCGAGGGAACGTCGGAGCAGATTGTCGAACGCCTGAAAGATCCAAAGAGCCGTGCTGAAATCCGCCACGCCATCGAGACTGGAGTCCCGCTCTGGGGCGACAACGAGGTCAAAAGCGTGGGCGGGTGGCACGGAGTCCTCGTCGCGTCGCTCCAAAAACCGGAGAACAAACAGTACGAAGGCAAGCGCATGGATGAAGTCGGGAAAATGATGGGCAAAGACCCGCTCGACGCGCTGTGCGACCTACTGATTTCCGAAGGCGGGGCGGCTGAGGCCGTTTATTTCGGCATGAATCCAGCCGATGTGGAATTGGCAATGAAGCAGCCCTGGGTCGGCGTGGGCTCGGACGGCGTCGCGGTGACGCCGCAGATGGAATTTATCGGCAAGCCGCATCCGCGCTTTTATGGGACGTTCCCGCGTGTGCTTGGCTATTACGTCCGCGAGCAGAAAGTGCTGACACTCCCGGAGGCGATTCGCAAGATGACTTCCTTCGCGGCCGCGGTCGAAGGTCTCACGGATCGTGGGCTGCTGCGGCCCGGCATGGCGGCGGATGTCACTGTCTTCGATCCCGCCACCGTAAGCGATAAAGCGACGTTCGAGAATCCGCTGCAGTACGCGGTGGGAATCGAATACGTGGTCGTCAATGGCACAATCGTGCTCAACAATGGCGAGCACACCGGCGCCAAGCCGGGGCGAGTGCTTTACGGCCGTGGGAAGACTTAGGAGCAACTCTGCTCGCCGCCCGCTAAGCCGTGAATCTTCCACGAAATCATCGCCCCCATCCGCTTGCCGTGCGGAGATGGATCGCGAATGCATCCGAGCCGGCCTGATTTGCGAGTGTGTGTTGTGCTACGATAGGCATTGTATGACCACCCGCGTATTTGACCGCATCACGGTTGAACCCGGGAAGTGCGATGGCAAACCCTGCATTCGCGGCCTGCGCATCCCTGTCCATCTCGTTTTACGGCTGCTGGCCAACGGCAAAACGCCACGCGAAATCACTGCTGACTATCCGGAACTTGAAGAAGCCGACATCCAGCAGGCGATGGAGTACGCCGCGTGGCTGGCTAACGAGAAGACGTTGGTAGTCCTCGGCCCACCCAAGTGAAATTCCTTGCCAACATGGGGATATCCCCGCGCACGGTCGCATTTCTGCGAGACTTCGGCCACGAGGCTGTTCGGCTGCCTGAAATTGGAATGGACCGCGCAAGCGACATGGAAGTCATCGCACTCGCATCGCGTGAAGGTCAAGTTGTGTTGACCTTTGACCTGGACTATCCGGCTTTGTTGGCGCTCAACGTCAAGGGCCGCGCATCGGCGATTGTTTTCCGAACCACCAAAGCGGATGCGACCTGGATAAACTCGCGCCTCGAACAGTTCCTGCCTATGATTGAATCAGCTCTGCTGGAAGGTGCCATCGTTGTGGTTGAGGATGATCGGGCGCGCATCCGAAGATTTGTTGACTTGTAACCCACGGCAATCTCCCTCCATCACTCCAAACTGACCCCCGCAATGAAGTCTTCGCCGAAGTCGCAGAATGATCGGATTGCCCAATTCACACTTGGCTACTTCAAGGGCGAAAAGATCACCGCCAAGCCGCCGCCGGGGGCGAGGTGGACTTTCAGCTTATCGCCCGGCTTGACGCGCTTCTTTGAAATGCTGAGGCTTGTCGCAACCTTGTCGGCGTCGGCGCCGTCAGCGAAGATTTGAGCTTCGTAGTCGCCCGCGCCGAGGAAGCTGAGCGGGATTTCCAGGTCGCGCGAATCCCAATTCGTCATCGCGCCGAGATACCAGACGCCATCCTTCTGGCGCGCGACGGTGACGTACTGGCCGGGCTCGCCGGTCAACACCCTCGTATCGTCCCACACGGTTGGCACCTTCTCGATAAACTCGAATCCCGGCTGGCCTTCGTAAGCCTCGGGATGATCGGACACCATCACCAGCGGGCTCTCGAAGGCGACGTACTTGGCAAGCTCGTGCGCGCGGGTGCCCTGGGTCATCGGCTCGAGGTTACGCGCGACGAACTGCTCGCGCGTGGCGTTGCGGAAGCCGCCGGGCGTGTAGTCGAGCGGCCCCCCGAGCATGCGCGTGAACGGCAGCGTCACGTCATGCTGTGGCGTAATGCGATCGCTCCACTTACTGTATTCGAGCCCCATCACACCCTCACGCGTGAGCAGGTTCGGGTACGCGCGGCGCAAACCCGTGGGCTTGTAGGCGCCGTGGAAGTCCACGGTCATCTTGTGCTCGGCGGCCTTGCGCACCATGCGCTCGTAGAAATTCACCATCTCCTGGTCGTCGCGGTCCATGAAGTCCACTTTCACGCCCGCCGCTCCCCACTTGCTGTAGAGCGCCAGCGCTTCGTCCATGTGCTTGTTCATCTCGGTCCAATAGACCCAGAGCAGAACTTTGACCCCTTTTGACTTCGCGTACTCGATGATGCGTGGGACGTTCGTCTGTTCCGTATGGTGGAGGATATCCACCGGATGGGTGTCATCTTTCTGGATATACCAACCAGCATCGACGAGCATGTATTCGAACTTGTGGCGCGCGGCGAAGTCCACGTAGTGGAGCATCGTTTCGGTGTTCATGCCGGGCTTGAAGCTGACATTGCGCGCGAAACTCCCCGACCACCAGTCCCACGCGGCGCGGCCGGGCTGGATCCAGCTTGTGTCGGCGAGCGCGCATGGAGCACTGAGGTTGAGAACCAAATAGCTGTTTTCGATCAGGTCGCCCGGGCGCGATCCAAGCAGGATGATTCGCCACGGCGTCGCCTCGGGCGTTGACGCAACCACCGCTTCGTCCGAGGTTTTGGGAAGAGGGGAAAGCTTGCTCATCAGCGCGTTGGACACCCCCATCACGCCGCCCACGTACATGCCCGCGTAGTCGGTCAAATCGGCTTCGAGCAACGCCGCCCACGGTCCATTGGGAACTTCAATGAGCAGCGGCAGGGCCACGATCGACGTGGGCTTGATTTCATCCAGTCGCACGCGGTGGTAATCGGTTTCGTAGCTCGTGGTGTAGCTTCCCAGATTCAACGCGTAGGCATATGCCGGTTCACGAAAGTAGAAGCCGGTGTTCTCCGAAGAGAGCGTGAACTTGTCCAGAGCTTCCTGTTTGGGCAGGACGTACCGGAAAGCGGCGCCCTCGTTGTAAGCGCGGAAGATCAGATCCACCCGCCGGCCGGGCGCGTGACGCTCGCGCAGCGAAACGGAAAGTTGATTGTAGTGGTCGCGAACCTGGCGTTTGGCGCCGAATCGATTCTCCCAGGTCGTGTCTTCGGACTTCCGCTCCGACCCGATGATTTCCAAGTCCCGATCGAGCGGCTGGCCGCCCTTGAAATCCAACCCCAACGGCGAATCGGCCAGAACCAACGCGCCTTTGTAGGAGACACGATAGTAGGGCCGCTCGCCGGGCAAGTAGGGTTGTGGGTTCGATTTCAACTGAAACTCAATCTTCACATTGCTGTCAGGAGAAGTCACAACGAGCGATTCGTCCGGAGAAGCGGAGAGGCATGCGTTTCCGGCCGCCGCCATGAGCGTCAGAGCGCCCGCGATATGCTTGAACATGGATGGATCCTCCGTCAGCGCGGATTGGAGCCGAGGGCGTATTGTAGCTCTCCACGAAGCGCCCGCACAGCCAATCGCAGCCCTCCCGCACTACGGGCAGGCCGACTTCAATTCCCTGCGCACCTGCTCGTAATTCGGAAATCGCTTCTCAGCATCGCGAAACTCCCGCGAATGCACGACGCGGCGGTGGCCGTTGCGACCGACCGGGTGAAGGATGTGAAGCATTTCGTGGAAGACCAGATACTCGATGACGCGGCACGGGACTTTGGCGGAATCAAGAGCGCGGCTGATGATGATCGTTCCGTGGGCCGAGTCGTAATGGCCGAGGACGCTTCGCGAGCGCGCCGGGCTCCAACCGATTCGCCGGCATATCAGTTCGCCGCGGAAAAAGCGCCGATTCAACTTGTCGAAGATTTCCTCCAAATCGTAGTGCCGCCCTTTCGCCGGCAGCAACCGCTTGCGTCCGCGCCGGCCACGCGCCTCGTCGATCCGCCGCCGGACCTCGGGCTTCATGACGTAGGCGAGATAGCATTCGCGAGCCTCGCGTGAGGGCCGGCGGTGGAAAAGTTGGGCGACAAGAATTTCTGCCAGCGCCTCGGTGACAATGGCGGGGGCGCCCTCCAGCAAATCGGAAAGGTGAACCGCCGCGCAGTCTCCGCGCAGCTGAATGCTGCTGCGGAGGTTGGCAAAGGGGCGATAGACGACCCGGAAGCTGGGGGCCGGCCGCTTCATCCCCAGCCGGCGAAACACTCTGAGAAATAGATCGTCCGGAGTCGCGGCCGGCGCGAACGGGAGCGGGATCTGTCGAGCTTCAGGGGCGGAAATCGACAAGCCGCGTTTCAGTCCTCCTCGATTTCGCCGGGCACTTTAGATTTCTTCTCGCGCTTGCGAAGTTTCTTCTCTTCCTTGGTGCGCTTCTTCTCCTCTTTGACGCGCTCCTTGGAGGCCTGAGCTTCGGCCTTTTCCTCGCGCTTCAGCTGCCCGAACTTCTTTTCCTGCTCGGCCAGCGCTTTGGTGGCGCCGTCCAGCGTGTCGGCCATCTGATCGATGGCATCACGGAGCGCGTCGCCCTTTTCGGGCTTGTAATTGCCCGGCGACTGCTGCGCGGCGCGCAAGAATTCCAGTTGCTGCGGGCCGCGATCGAGGAGCGCCCTCAGGCCTTTCCGCATGTCGCCGGTGTGCTCGTATTGGAGCTCGATCCAATTTTTCAACTCGTCATTCACGGCGATGTAGTCGACCAGCAGATCGTCCAGGTAGGCGGCGGTGTCGTAGCGCGGATCGGCGGGCTTCTTGCGATAGGTCTCGAATTGATCGAGCCGGGACTGCATCAAGTCGAGATAAACCACAATGCGTTCGGCGGGGTCCTGCGCCTCGCGCAGCTTGTCTTGCTCCTCATCGGTCAGGTTGGCCCCCGTCTGGGCATGGAGCGACGGCGCGACCAAAACCAGGCTGACGATCGAGACCCCGAGAAGACGGCAACAGGATTTCATTGTCAAATCGCGCGCAGCAGAAATTCGTAGGACGGTTTTCGCACCACGGCCTTGCTGGGCTTTCGCGGCGGTTCCGTCGGGAACAGCGCTTTAAGGACTTCGTTCCTCAGGCTGTCGACTTCTTTCGCGGTTTTCTCCACAGGCTCACGAACCATGTATGAGACGCGATGCTTGAGGTCTTCGAGAAAGCGGGCATCTTCGCGCAGTGCGATGTCAAGCTCCTTGAATCCTGCCGGCTTTCTGCTGGCTCGACGCCCCGAGCCCTGGAGGGTCGTCCAGGCGCTCTTCACCTGCTGGAGGTAATCCGCCAGGAATTTGTTCGCGGCGTCGACATCCCCCCTCTCAAAGGCTTCCGAGGCATGATTAAGCTTGAACCGCGACAGACGAATTTCGATCTTGGCTTTTTTGACCGGATTGGATTCGCGCTTGAGGCGCGCCGCCAAGTCGCCCTCTTTATCCGCGCCGTTGAGATCCAAGGAAAAGAACGCCAACCCCACGCAGGCGGCTATGAGCAGGGTGGCGGTCAGGCGTTTTCGAGAGGGGGCCATCGCAGGGGATTATAACTATTTTCGCAGCTCTCGACGAAGCGGTTTCAGGCGCTCGCGCGCCTGCCACTCCTGGTCCGGACTCTGGCCGTGGGACAGTTCCAGAAAGCGCTCGTAGTTCTTGATGGCGCTGGGCAGGTCGCGCAGATGATCGTAGCAAGTGGCCAGAACGAAGAAGACGCCCGCAGGCGCGTCCGGCGCGCGGGAAAGCTGCTCGAACAATGGGAGCGCCTCGGGGTAGCGCTTCTGCAAGTAGAGGCTCGTTGCCAGCCCGTTCGCCGCCTCGCGACTTCGGGAGTCGAGATTGAGCGCGGCGCGGAATTCGGCCTCCGCCTCCGGGAACTTCTGCTGGTCCAGCAGGGTCTGCGCGAGCGCGCGATGGAGGTCGGACTCGTTGGGCGTCTCAGCTACCGCCAGCCGGTAATACTTTTCCGACTCGGCGAAGCGCTTGAGCAGCGCGCAGACGTCTCCCAGCGCCGCAGTCACGCCCGGCGCCCGCGGGTTCCCCTGATAGACAGTCTGGAGATTCTCGAGAGCCTTTTCGTTATTTCCTTCCTGGAGATAAACGCGCGCGAGATGGAAACGCGACTCAAGGTCGCCGGGCTGTGCCGCCAGGTATTTTTCGAAATGCGCCGAAGCCTCCGGCGCGCGCTTCAGTCCTTCGAGGGCAAGCGCCATTCCCAGCTCCGCCTGGGCGAGCTGGGGATCAGTCTCGGCGGCTTTCTGGAACGACGCCAGGGCTTTCTCAAAGTCCTTCTTGCCGAGATAGAGCTGGCCCAGGTCGAAATATCCAATGGCAAGCGACGGATCGAGTTTCAGCGCTTCCTGGAACTCTTTTTCGGCGGCGTCCGGTTGACCGGAAATATTGAGTGCCCGGCCGCAGTAGAGGTGAGCGCGCGTGTGCTGGGGTTTGAGGGACACCGCTTTCTCGAGGTAAGGCACCGCCTCGGCTGCGCGTTTCATCTGGATCAGCAGGATGCCGAGATTCAGCTGCGCCTCGAAGAGTTCCGGCTGGAGTTGCAGGGCTCGCTGGTAGGCGCGTACGGCATCCTCGCTCTGGTTGAGGCCTGAGTAGGCATACCCCAGGTTGAACCATGCCGCCGGCATGTCGGAGTGCTCGCGGACGACGACTTCGAGAGCTTTGGCGGCGGCGGCAAAATCCTTCCGGTCGAGCGCTTCGCTGGCGGTTTTGAGCAGGGCGGGAATATCCGGCGGCGTCGCGGACGCTTTCGATTGCTGTTCCTCCGCCCGCAGCGGCCCGGGGGCGCTGAGCAGAATGCCGAAAAGGAGAACGGCGCGGAAATCAGCGAGTCTTGGCTCGCGCAGACCGTGCATCATGGTCATTCGAGAGATGGCGCGCCAGGTATTTCCCTGTGTAGGAGCGGGAATTCTTGAGGATGTCTTCCGGACGGCCGGCGGCCACCACATATCCACCATCATCGCCCCCCTCGGGGCCCAGGTCAATAATCCAGTCGGCGGTTTTGAGCACGTCGAGGTTGTGCTCGATGATCAACACGCTGCCGCCCGCTTCGATCAACTTGCGAAATGCCGCCAGGAGTTTGCTGATGTCCTCGAAGTGCAATCCGGTCGTAGGCTCGTCGAAAATGAAAAGCGTGTTCTCGCTGGTCTGCTGCGCCAGGTACGCCGCCAGCCGCACGCGTTGAGCCTCGCCGCCGGAGAGCGTCGTCGCTGACTGCCCCAGGCGCAAATATCCCAGACCCACTTCGTCGAGCAGGCGAATCTTGTGGGTAATCTTCGGGACATTGGAAAAGAACGCCAGCGCTTCCCTCACCGTCATTTGCAGCACATCGTAGACATTCTTGCCCCGGTAGCGGATTTCCAGAACGCCGGGCTTGAATCGCCGGCCGCGGCACTCTTCGCAGATCAATTCCACATCGGCGAGAAATTGCATCTCGACGGTCACCGTGCCGTCACCCTGGCAGGTCTCGCAGCGCCCGCCGGGAATATTGAAGGAGAAATGGCCAGGCGAGTAATTGCGCCGCCGCGCCTCGGTCGTCGAGGCGAACAGTTCGCGGATCGCGTCGAACGCCTTGAGGTAAGTAATCGGGTTGGAGCGCGGCGTGCGCCCCAGCGGCGACTGGTCCACCAGCACCAGGTCCGCCAACTGCTGGTCGCCTTCGATACGCTCGTATTCGGCGCGCGGCGCCGCGACGCCGCGGCGCGACATCAGCGCGTTGTAGAGAACGTCGTGAACGAGCGTCGATTTCCCCGATCCCGAGACGCCGGCGACGCAGACCATCACACCGAGTGGGATATCGACGTCGATGGATTTCAGGTTGTGCTGGCGCGCTCCGCGAATACGCAGCCAGCGCTTGCCGGGCGTGCGACGCTCGCCGGGAACGGGGATCTCGAGTTCGCCGGAAAGATAACGCCCGGTCAGCGAGTGCGGGTCGGCCTTCAGTCCCGCCAGATCGCCTTCGTAGACGACGCGACCTCCGTGCTCGCCGGCTCCCGGCCCCAGGTCGAGAATCCTGTCGGCGCGGCGCATCATCTCGGGGTCGTGCTCGACTACCAGAATCGTGTTGCCGAGGTCGCGCAGGCTGCCGAGGATTTCAATCAGCCGGGTCGTATCCCGCGCGTGCAACCCGATGGAAGGTTCATCAAGCACGTAGAGCGCGCCTACCAGGTTCGAACCAAGCGACGTGGCGAGTTGGATCCGCTGCGACTCTCCTCCCGAGAGCGTCGAAGCCAGCCGGTCCAGCGTCAGATACTCCAGGCCCACCTTGTAGAGGTATCTCAGCCGCGAGCGAATCTCCTCCAAAACCTTGTCGGCAACCTTTTCCTGGAACTCACTCAGGCGAAGCTCGTTGAAGAACCGGTAGGCCTCCTGAATCGACATCCGGCAAACATCCGTGATGGACTTGCTTTCGATGCGGACGTTCAACGCTTCGCGCCGCACGCGCCCGCCACCGCAGTCCGGGCAGAGCGCGTAGCCGCGGTAGCGGCTGAGAAAGACGCGCACGTGCAGCTTGTACTTCTTCCGCTCGAGGTAGTTGAAGAACCCGCGGATCCCGTCAAACTCTTCGTCGCCATCGACAACCCAGCGGCGCTGGTCCGCGGTCAGCTTGTAGTAGGGGACATCGACGGGAACACTCCGCGAGCGCGCCAGCCGGCGCATCTCATTGTAGAAGGTGCGATAGCGCGGCTTGGTCCAGGGATCGACCGCGCCCTCCGACAGGCTCTTGTTCTTGTCCGGAATCACCAGGTCGAGGTCGAAGTCAATCGTGTTCCCGAAGCCCTGGCAGCGCGGGCAAGCGCCGAAAGGATTGTTGAACGAAAAGAAGCTGGGCTCGGGTTCCTGAAAGCTTCGCCGGCAATTCTTGCACTCGAACCGCTCGTTGAAGATCAGCCGCTGCGGCGTCTCCGGCCCGTTCGCGGAAACAAACTCCAGAATTGTCTCGCCGCTCTCGCGGTAGCAGAGCTCGATGGAATCGATCAGCCGCTGGCGAATGTCCGCGCCCACCGCCAGGCGGTCTACGAGAACGTAGACCGGCTGGGCGAAGTCAATTTCGAGCAACGACTCCGGCGTCGAGAATTCGAAGACTTTGCCGTTCTGATACAGGCGATTGAAACCGCCCTGGCGCAACGAGGCCAGCCGGGGCTTGAGCGTTCCGTCAGGCGGCGACGTGGCGCCGCCCTTGGGGGCGGCAGACCCTTCACCCGCCGAAGTTGCGCCGCGCTTCGTTCGGCTCTTGCGAGGCGACGGGATGGCAATTCCGGCTGGAGACGAAACTCCGGGGTTAATCTGAAACAGGACATAGAACCGCCGGCCCGCTTCGAGCGCCAGCACGCGGTCGGCGATTTCGTCCACGTCGTCTTTGCGGACCACCTCGCCGCACTGCGGGCAGTACGTGACACCCACGCGCGCGAAGAGCAGCCGGAGGTAATCGTAAATCTCCGTGGCCGTCGCCACCGTCGAGCGCGGATTGCGCGTGGAGTTCTTCTGCCGGATGGCGACCGCGGGCGCGATGCCCTCGACTTCGTCAACGTCCGGCTTCTCCATGCGCTCCAGGAATTGACGCGCGTAAGCGGAAAGAGATTCGATGTAGCGGCGCTGGCCTTCCGCGTAGATCGTGTCAAATGCCAGGCTGGACTTCCCCGAGCCGGATACTCCGGTCACCACCGTCAAGCGGTTGAGCGGGATGCGGCATTCGATGTTCTTCAAGTTGTGGACTCGCGCGCCGCGCACAAGGATGGCATCGGGATTGGCAAGATCGGAACTCGAACCTGGCACGGGCGAGGATTCGACCGTCGCCGGCGCCGTCTGGAGAGCCGCGTTGTTAAGGTTCTCGGTTGTGTCCAATGATCCGCTGCCCGGATTCGGATTTCGCCGGCCGCCTGATGCCCGGGTTAATTCACACCGGCTCCCACAGTGCGCGCCGTCGAGGGTTGCCCAAACCTGTCATTATAAGCCCAGCCTCGCGGCAATTCAAACCGCGCCGCGACGGCTCAGAACCCCGCTGATTGAAGGGAGCTCATGCGGTGACGGGAGAAGGGCTAGGCAGCAGTCCGGCGAAGCTTTTCCTGGTACATCCGCTGGTCGGCGGTGTCGAGGACTTCCTGGATGTCGGCGCCCTTCGAGTATGCGGCAACGCCCCAGCTCAAGCGCAGGGTGAGGCCCGGGATAGAGTTGGCGAGGTTCCATCCCTGGACCAGCGCCTCGAGGCGGTCGAGGGCCGGCCGCGCGCGCTGCTCGTCACTGTCATCCATGATGACCAGGAACTCGTCGCCCCCGTAGCGGATGACCGTGTCCGTGGCGCGGAAATTCTTCTTCAAGAGCGCGGCAACGCCGGTCAGGATCTTATCCCCCGCTAGATATCCCATGTGAGTATTAACTGACTTCAGATCATCTATATCCAATAGTACAAAAGCGAGGCTGATCCCGGTCCGGTCGGCGCGGCTGGTGTCGCGGGGAAGAACCTGGTCGAGAAAGCGCCGGTTAAAGGTCTCGGTCAACGGATCGACCAGCGTGAGCCGCTCGGCGGCCTCCGTGCGCAGCACCTGTCTGACCAGTTCGTCGCGAGTGTTCTGGAGGGTCCGCCGCTGCACCAGCGCGTGGATGTTGAACAGCGCGATGAGCACCGTGAACGCAAATACCAACTGCGGCAGGTAGCGGCCGCTCAAATGGAGTGCTCCCAGATTCCACATCAGGTTGGGTGCGAACAGCGCCACCAATCCTGCCGCGGCCAGCAGCGCCGTCAGGATCCCAATCGACCAGAACTGGAGATCCCGGCCCTCGAGCGAGCGCATTTCGCGGCGCAGTTCCTCGGCGCGCGATTCCCAGTCAGGGGCCCGATCCATACTACTCCTCCACCAGCCTCAGCCTCTCCCGCGAGCCGGAGCGGAATTTCGGAATATCCCCCCGCGTGCCGCGGAAGTGCGCACATGCCGCTCCCGCTACTCTCATCGGCAGGGCGGATGGTGAAGATGAGTCGCAGATCGGCAACCCTCAATTGCGGACGGGCTGGACGTCCTTTGTCGCTGCGCGGGAGCGTCAACACGGGATTTCATCTCGCAACCGCAAAAGTCGCCACTCCCTCCACTATAATGATTGGCGCCCTGAGGTGATGATTCAGGACGAATGGCCACCGACCCCTCCAATGTTCCCGGTTCGATCGCGCAGCCCGTGCCGGAACTCCGGCCGCTCGCGGCCATGTTCCGTTCGTTCCGGCACCGGGACTTCGCGTTCTTCTGGACGGGCAACTTCCTCTCCAACATCGGCACCTGGATGCAAAACCTGGCGCTGGGCTGGCTGGTGCTGGAGTTCACGGACTCCCCGTTTTTGCTGGGCTTGAACGGCTTTCTCGGCTCGGCGCCATCCCTGTTCTTTTCGCTCCCCGGCGGAGCCATCGCCGACCGCCTGAACCGGCGCAAGCTGATGGTCGTCACCCAGACCGCCATGATGGTGCTGGCCCTGATCCTGGCGATTCTGACTTCATTTCGGGTCGTGACGATCACCGAAATCCTGCTCATCAGTTTTCTGACCGGGCTCGCGTCGGCGCTCAATAACCCCGCTTACCAGGCGATCGTTCCTGACCTCGTCGGGCGCGAGAATCTGACCAACGCGATCGCGTTGAATTCGGCCCAGTTCAATATGTCGCGCGCCATCGGGCCGACCCTGGCGGGGCTGGCGCTGGGTTCGCTGGGGGCCGCCGGATGCTTCTATCTGAACTCGGTCAGCTTCCTGGCGCTCATCATCGCCCTGCTGGCCATCACGGTTCCGAGGCGTCACAACGAAAAGGGGCCCTCGGTCTGGGCGGCAATGATTGAAGGGGTGCGCTACGTGGGCAGGAATCGCCCCTTGATCCTTCTTCTCTCCGTGCCGTCGTTCCTCAGTCTCCTCGGCCTGCCGTTCGTCGTGCTGATGCCGGTGTTCGCGCGCGACCTCCTGAAGGTCGGCGCCTCGGGGCTGGGTTATCTGATGGCCGGAGCGGGGATCGGCGCTGTCGTCTCAGCGCTCACGCTGGCTGCCCAAGGACGCATCCAGCGGCGAACGAATTACATCTACGGCAGCGCGGCGACGTTCTCTCTCGCCCTGATCCTGATGTCATGGGCCCAGTCGTTTATCACCGCATTCCTTCTTCTGATCATTCTTGGCGCCACGATGGTCGGGGCGCTCTCGTTGACCAACAGCACCCTGCAGGCCACCAGCCCTCCGGCGTTTCGCGGGCGAATTATGAGCATGTACAACCTGGCGGTGATCGGCCTGTCGCCATTGGGAAGCCTGCAGGCGGGAGCCATCGCCGAGGCCCTGGGCGTACGCTTTGCCCTCACCCTGGGAGGAGCGGTCTGCCTGGCCTACTTCCTTCTCCTCCTTGCGCTGCTTCCTCGCCTGCGGCGCTCCACTCCCCTGCCCCGACAGGACATTTAGACCCTGGAGCCTTGTACGCGGGAAAGCGCCCGGAGGGCAAGGAGTCGAGCCGACGCAGCGTTTGGCCACACAAAGCCTGGCCTGGCAAGGAAAGATGCAACCTGGCGCCTCAGGACGCGCGCCACGGCCCTTCGACGCGCCCGTCCGGCGCCGAAAACCACCGGTTCCTCGTCAGGGCATCGAGCCTAGCGACACTTTGTCGGGTTTAGTCGGCAAACGACAGAGCAATTCGGGAAGATTGTCACTGGATGCGACTTCAGCGGGACGGTGCCCTGAATGCCGGTATCCGGCCATTCCCGTGTCGCTCTGACCTGCGGGTGCGGTTTATCTCGCCGCGCGCAGGGCGTCGTCGATGGCCTTGACGTAGTCGGCCTCGGGCAGGCCGACGATCATCTTGCCGTTGATGAAGGAAGTTGGAGTGCTCTGGACGCCCAGAGCCTGCCCCTCGCGGTAATTGGCCTCAATGCGCGGCATGGTGGCTTTGGAATCGATGCAGGCGGCAAAGCGCAGGCGGTCGAGTCCCACTTGTTCGCCGAAGCTGATCACCTGGTCGCGGACATTGGCGGCCGTCAGGGCGGTCTGATTCTTGAAGATCAGTGTGCGCAGCGGCACGTATGTTTCGGGATTCAACTGGTAGGCGCACTGGTTGGCGACGGTGGCGGTCAGTGTCCAGTCGTGAATCGCGGCCAGGGGAAAGTCCTTATAGATTACCCGCACCTTGTTGTTGTACTTGGGCAGCAGGTTGTTCTCCATAAACTCGTGCAGGCGCGCGCAGGTCGGGCACTGGAGGTCGCCGTATTCGACCACCGTCACGGGGGCCGACAGAGGGCCCTGGCTGGGCTGATTGGCCGTGTTGATCGTCTTGAGGGCCATCCCCTTGACATCCTCGCCCAGATTGAAAGGCTTCCCCAGGACGACGAAGCGATTGTCCTTGGTCAGGTAGAAATCCTGGGTCTGTTTCTGCTGCCCCTCTTCGACCGTCACGGTCGTCGCCAGCAATCCGGGATAGGGCGAGGGCCGGGGCGAGGCTGCCGTCACATTGACGGCGGTGGGGATCTTGAACTGTTCTCGCACGCGCTTGATGATCTCACCTTGAACGTCGCCTGAGACCGCGTACATGTTCCCCAGGATCAGAAACCGGCCGTCCTTGGTGATCAACGCCGGGTTGTTGCGTTTCTGCTTGCCGTCGTCGGAGGTGATGGTTGTGGTCAGGTAATCCGGGTGGGGCGAGGGCGCGAAGGCGTCCGCGGTCAGTTTCGTCGAATCGGGCACGCCGAACTTGGCGCGCACAAAACGCACGACCTTCTCGCGCACCGCGGCCTCGTTGAGCGGCGTGTTCTTGGCCGGAACCGCAGCCGCAATCGCGGCGACCACGCCGGCAAAGACCAGAATAACCCCCGTTGCTTGCAGACGCTTCGATGACAGCTTCATCAAGCTCCAAAACTCCTTTCGTGATCGCCCGTCGCCCCGCTCCAGCACCCTGCTAGAATTTTAGCCGACCCGAGCACGAAAAAGCAATTTCCGGAAGGTTGTAGAGGCGAGTTTATCTCGCCACCTGGCAGCGTAAAGCCGCCCCTGCGTCAAGGCCTCTGTATTTCCTCCGCCAACGCCGGTTCGGAAGCCGGAGCCTCCGACTCGCGGCGATGATAGATGAAGAGGTGCACGATAAACATGAGCACCAGCACACCGCCGAAGGTGCACACGATGGTGGCGCCCGTCGGAAGGTCCATCACCACGGAGAGGTAAACACCCAGGGCGGAGACCAGCGTGCCCATCGTCCAGCCGATGGCCAGCCGCCGCCCGATTCGTTCGGCAAAGAGCATCGCCCCCACTGACGGCACGATCAGATAGCAGAACACCAGCAAGACTCCGGCAATTGCCACCGAAGAAGTCACCACAAAGCCGAACGAGGCGTAAAAGAGAAAATCCCACAGGCGGATCGAAATCCCCTGGCTCTCGGCGGCTTTCGGGTTCATTGAAATCAGCAGGAAGTTCTTCCGGAAGATGTAATGGAACAACCCGATGGCCCCGTAGAGCGCCGCCGTGCGCCCGACCTCGCCCCAGGAGACCGCCAGGATGTTCCCGACCAGCATGTCCTTCAAGTGTTCGGTTTCGCCCGTCGCCTTGCTCATGGCGAGGATTGCCCCGGCCGAAGCCACGGCGTAAGCGATGCCGATGAAGGCTTCCTGGGGGATATGGGTCCGGCGCATGCGGGCCAGCGAGAAGATCAGCGCGCCCAGGAAAGTGAATCCCAGGCTGATCCAGTAGGCGCCGCTGGCGTGCGGGTCCATCCCCATCAGAACGGCAATGGTGGCGCCCATGGCGGCAATCTGGGCCAGCGCCAGGTCCACGAAGATGACGCCTCGCTCCACCACGTGGACGCCCAGGTAAGCGTGAATCCCGGTCAGAATCAGGCTGGCGACAAAAGGCGCCAGCAAGAAAGGCAGCATATCCATTCAATCCTCCAGCGCGGCTACGGCGCGGCCTTGAAAGCGTTCACGAGCAAATTGATATCGTAGTCGAAAAGTTTGAAATAGTCGGTCACTTCTTTCTCGCCGCCCACCGAGGGCAGCAGGACCACCACCTTGGCGCCGGTTTCGCGGGCGATGGAATTGGGAGTCTTCAGGTCGAAGTAAGGCTCCACCAGGATGACCTTGACGTTCTCCCGCTTCATCATCTGAATCAATTCCACGGTGTGCCCGGGGCTGGGGGGAATCCCCGGCCGCGGCTCGATTTCCCCGGCGGAGACCAGGCCGAAGCGCTTCAGGAAATTCGGCCAGGAGCGGTGATAGGTGATCACCTTGCGCCCCTGATAGGGTTTCATCTGGGCGTCCCAGCCCTTTTCGGCAGTGTCGAGGCGTTTGGCGAAATCCTGATAGCGCTGCTCGAAATACGCGGCGCTTGCGGGCTGCAACTGCCCAAGCTTCTGGGCGATTCCGTGCGCAATCCGCCGGCCATTCTGGGGATCAAGCCAATAGTGGGGATTCCCAAAGGGATGCACATCGCCCATGGCGCGAGTCACGGCTCCGGTGGGGATTTCCAGGATGTCCGCGAACTGCGAAGCGTCCAGATAGCCCTTGGCGTTCACCTGGACGTTGGGGTTTCCGCACTGGTTGATGAGCGGCGGCAACCAGCCGATTTCGAGCTGCAAGCCGACGACGATCAGCAAATCGGCGCGGCGGAGTTTGAGCAGAAAGCTGGGCTTGGCCTCCACGAAGTGCGGGTCCTGGTAACCTTTGGCGATCGAGTCGACCTCGACACGGTCGCCACCCACCTGCGAGGCAAATTCCGCCAGGTCCGTCGTAGCAGTCACAATCCTCAGCTTGGACGCCGCCCGAGCCGGAACCGCCAGCGCAAACATGACGAGCAGAAAGGACAATCCAGAATTGAAACTCCAAAGCGGCTTTTCGTTCATACCCACTCCTGACAGCAAATTGAGAAACCAACCACGGACGTCGCACCGCAGAGGCGCTGAGTTCGCAGAGAGATCGCCGAGACTAGCCACGGCCGTCGCACCGCAGAGGCGCGGAGTTCGCAGAGAAATCGCCGAGACTAAGGACCAAGACAATGGACCCGATCGTTCGTTCCCCCGCCCTCGCTCGGCGGCCTCTGCGTCTCTGCGGTGAGAGCACATTTCAATCGCCCTCCTAAAAGGGATGGGCGCCGTGCGCGCCCAGGATGAACAGGAATTGGAACATCAGGTCGTTGCCGCTGCGCCCGTCGGCGTAACGGGTAAAGCGATACTGGCCGCGAATCTGGCTGAACTCGCTGGGCCAATAAGTAATCACGGGTGAAAACCCGCTGTCGGTCAACGCGGCGTATTGGGCCTGCCCGGAACGGTCGTACCGCCCGCCCAGCGTCCAGCGGCGGTTCAGACGATAATCGGCGGCCGTATAGACCCCAAACGCCTTCTCGACCGAGGTCAGTTCCTGGCGCTGGCTCCAGATGAGTTCGCTCCGCAACAGGAAATTATGATAGATGGCGCGGCGCAGCGGCTTCCAGCGCAACGTCGCGTCCGCGCCGAAGAGTTGCGTGCGGAACGCCGTACCGACATCATTGTGCCCCCGGGCATAGGAAAATCCCAGATCGAGGTTGGTGGACTCGCTCAAGTCGCCGTAGCCCCGCAGCCGACCGACCGCCAGCAGGTCTCCGCGCCGCGTCGAGTGAAACACGCCGCCCGCGTCGCCGCGGTAAAGCTGCGTGGTGGCTTCGAGAAAAATCCCTTTGGGCGCGGGAAGAATCCGGCTGACCGAGAGGCCCGCGTCGGAGATTCCATCTTCGCCGCCCACCAGGCTTTCCGTGACCAGCGGGCGATCGATCCACGGCAGGTTGTGATTGTGAAGGGTGTTGACGACTCCGAATGCGGAGCGCATCTTCCCCACCTTGGCCACGAATCCCGCCGGCAAGGACGTGAACGTGATGTATCCCTCCTCGAGATCCACTCCCTCCTGGCCAAAAGTCAGGAAGAAGTCGCCGCGCGCGTAGGGGTCGATAATTGCCTGCAAGCCGACTTCGGATTCGTGCATTTCCAGGGCCGGCATGTGGCGATTCGGGTCGCGCCCGGCGGCGCCGATGAAATCCCCAATGACGCCGATGTCGGGGTTGAGAATCTTCGCGGCGGTACTCGCTCCGCCATAGACGGGGAGCTGTGTCGGGTTGGTGCTGGTTGCGACGACCTGCGGGGCTGGCTGGGAAACCGCTGGCTGCGTCGAAGCCGCGGCCTGTTCAGGCGGCGTGGTTGCTGGCGCTGGTTGCTCGGCAGGCTTCGCGGCGCTCTCGGCCGGAGGAGCCGCGGCCTGCGCCGCCTTGAGCGCGCGGAGTTCCCCTTCCAGTGCAATGATGCGGTCTTCCAGCGCCCGCAGCCGCGCTTGGGTATCATCCGTCGTCTGCGCCCTCGCCAAGCCGGGAAGAATCAGCAGCCACCCGAATAGTAGAGCGATTCGCTTCATCGCAACACCTCTGGCAATTTCCCAAGAAGATTGAAACGCGGAAAGTGCCGGCAGTCGCCGGCGTCACGGGAAGAATTTCAGCGGGCAGGAGGAGCGCGCGCGGGGATCACACCCCCATCGGAGGCAGCATACGGCGCGGAAGAGCAAGTCAATACGAATCGGACCACAAGGTCGGGAGCCGCGGCAGGAGAGTTGGTCACCGCGACGGCTGCGCTCTCCTGCGCGACACGGCAGGCGAGGCAGACCGGTCGCTCGCCGTTGCCCGGCCCCTGGACTTGATCGGCGCGGGTCAGAGCGCTCGGCGTGGGGCAAATCTGGTCTTCACCGTCGTGGTGAAGTTCCGTCACCCAAAGGAGCTGTGCCTGGATGAGGATCAGGCCCCAGATCGCCAGAACGCGCGTCGAGCGGCTTCGGAGCAGTTGATGGATGGACAGCTTTGCCACGGTTTTTGTCTTAGGAATTACCCTTGAGTGCCAAAGTCCACTTTGAACACAGAGCTCGAAAACCCGTACGACATGTCATTCCGAGGAGCCGCAGGCGACGAAGAATCTCGAATTGCCTTTATCTTCAGAGCGGGATTCCTCGCTGCGCTCGGAATGACATAATATAGCAGACGTCTTTCGGCATCCTGATAAAGCGATCAGGCGAATCCGGGCGGACCCGGAATTCTTCCCAATTGGATGAGAACCAACGGCCAAAAGATGTATCGCTCTGCCCGGCAACTTGTTGAATTGGAACGGCCCTAGCCTCGCTTCAAGAGCTGGGCGGAAATCTCCTTCACCTTCTCGGCCAGGTTGGGCAGTTGCGACAGGTGCGCGTAGATCCGCTTGAAATCTTCCAGCGGCCGCGCCGGCGTGCCCCAGACCGTAGCTCCTTTGCGGATAATCTTGCCCGTGGGGATTCCCGCCTGGGCGCCGACTACTACATGTTCTTCCAGCCGGACGTGGTCCGCGACACCAACCTGCCCGCCCATCACCACGTAGTCACCGATTTCGCAGCTTCCCGAAATGCCCGTTTGCGCTGCAATCACACAGTGCCGCCCGATCCTTACATTGTGGGCGATTTGAACGAGATTGTCCACCTTCGTACCCCGCCCTACCACCGTCACGCCGAGCGAGCCGCGGTCCACGGTCGAGTTGGCGCCAATCTCGACGTCGTCCTCAAGGATGACCTGCCCGAGCTGGGGGAATTTGTGATACCGTCCCTCGGCGAAGACGTAGCCAAATCCGTCGGACCCAATCACCACCCCGGCGTGGAGAATCACGCGATCGCCAATCCGCGCCCCCGCGTAGACCGTGACGCGCGGGTAAAGCACACATCCCGCGCCGATCTGTGAACCTTCACCAAGAAACACGCCCGCGCCCAGACGAGTCCCTGGCCCGACGGAGGCGCCGCTTTCGACAACGGCGTAAGGGCCCACGCTGACGTCCGCCGCCAGTCGCGCGTCAGCCGATATCACCGCCGTGGGATGGATTCCGGGCTCGGGGGTCTTAGGCGGACAAATCGCCTCCGCGGCGCGAATCAGGGCGAGCTTGGGTTGCGGCACGGCAATCGTCGTTCGCCCTTCGAGTTTCGCTGCTGTCGGAATCAGGATGCACCCCGCGTTTGAGGTGGCGGCCTGCGCCAGCGCGCGCTCGCCTTCGGCGAATGTCAAGTCATCCGGCCCGGCGCTTGCCAGCGCCGCGACGCCGCGAATCTCGCGCGTCGCATCACCCGCAGCTTCACCGCTCAAAAGTTTCGCGATCTCTGAGACGGTCATCAATGCACCTCGGGCGGAAGTTGAAAGTTCAAAGTTGAAAGTTGAAGGACAAAAAAGCTACGTTCGAGCCTTGCCGGTCTTTGACTTTCAACTTTCAACTTTCGACTTTTGACTCTCTCAAAACGGATACAGCGGCGGCTCGCCCGGCGGGCGCGTTTTCCACCGGCGATGCACCCAGAGCCACTGGTCGGGATAGCGGCGCACGTAATCCTCGAGCAGGCGCGTGAAGTTGGCCGTGTTGGCGAGGATTTCCTCCTCCGGGTCGTCGCGCTTGATCCATTCCACCGGGTCGAAGCGCAGGCGATATTTCTTCAGCTTGTCGTCCCAGATTGCCAGGCCAAACACAATCGGCACACCCAGTTTCCGCGCCAACCGCGCCGGCGCGGGAGTGGTCGAGGCCCGCCGCCCGAAGAATTCCACGAACACGCCTTCCGCCGCGAGCATGTTCTGGTCGGCGAGGATTCCCACCGCCTCGCCGCGCTGAAAGGCGCGCAGGATTTCGCGCGCCGACTCCCGCTTCTCGATGGCGCGCCCGCCACTCAGGCAGCGGTAGCGATTGATGAGCGCGTCGAGGAGGGGATTATCCAGCTCGCGGACAATGAAGTTGAGCGGATAACCGTACAAGCCGTGGGCAAACGAACTGAGCTCCCAGTTACCGAAATGCGCGGTCAGAAAAAGCACGCCCTTGCCCTGTTCGCGGGCGCGAGCGAAGTTCTCAAAGCCGTCGTAGATGATGAGCTTCTCGATATTTTCGCGCGTCCAGCGGGGAAAGTGCGCGAAGTCGGCGAGCATTCTGCCGAATCCCCGGAAGAGCCTGCGCAGCACACGTCGCCGCCGCCGATCATCCCAATCCGGGAAGGCCAAGCGGAGGTTGACAAGGCCGACGTGGCGCAAGCGCGGCCAGATGCGATAAATCAACGCCGCCAGCGCCGCGCAGACGGCGCGCGCGATGGGATGAGGCAGGAAGCCCAGGAAGCGCAGAAGGCCCGCGGCGGCCCCGTATTCAAGGCGATGGCGAAACGCCGACCGTTTCTTTTTGTGAGGGTCGACGACCGGCGCCGCGGCAGATTCCGGACTGTTCACCATCAAGGAGGCCACACCACCCTCCTCTCGACGGTACCACACCGCCGGCGTGGAGCGTCAAGGTCTGGCCTCGGAAATCAGCGCGGGAAGATTTCAATCGGCCCGAAGAGGCAGGTTCTGAAGGAAGAAATTGAGAACTTGATCTTCGTATTCCTTCTTCACGGCACCCGACGCCAGGGCGGTATAAGTGTGATCGAGCACCAGCAGGCGTTTGGGCTCGGGGGCGTTGTTGTACAAACCCTCGGTGGCCGACGCCAGCAAAGGAGAATCTTTCCCCTGAATGAAGAGCTTGGGCATGCCCGCCAGCTTGGGCAATTCGGCCAGAAGGGACGGCCGCTTTCGACCCATCATGAGCAGAGAGAAACCGGCGTTCGGAACCATGCGGAACCACTTGCTGGACCCGCCCAGGGCCTCGTCAACCTGAGCCTCGACCATCTCGTGCGGGTCATCATAGACCGTGTCGACAACCAGGCTCTTGACCAGCGGGTTCTGTTCGGCGACTGCCAGGGCGGCGTATCCCCCCGTCGTGATCCCGAAAAGCCCAACCCGGTGAGGATTCACCCCCGGCTGCTTGACGACTTTGTCAATCGCCGCCTTCAGATCCTCAATCTGCCAGAGGCCCAGGTCGGAGTACCGGTGCCGGGTCTTGGGCCCGTGGAAGTTGAACAGATAGACATTGAAATGGTTCTGCCGGAGCACACTGCCCATCGCCAGCAACTCTGAGCGGTTGGAGTTGTAGCCGTGGCAGAGGATGATCGTCGGCGCTCCCTTCAACCCCACGAGCAGCCAGCCATCATGCTCGCCGCCCTGCGGGTCGGTGAAACTCAGCCCCACATAATTGCTCTGGAAAGATGATTGAGGGGTGACCGTCTCCGATGTGTTGACGGCCGTAACGATATTGTAAAGGAGGAAGGCACTGAGCCCGCCCACGGCCAGGACCAGAACCGCCGCCAGAATGAGGACCGCGCGAATCACCCGCCCGGCTAGTTCACCGGAGAACCGCGAAGGAGCGGCGACCGCCACTGCTCGCCTGCGTGCCATACGGCTGCCTTTAGTCAACTCCGCTCGTCAGTGGGCTTGCGAGCACGTGCGTGCACAAGCGGATGATGCTATCACAATCGTTTTTTCGGCTCGACAAAAACTTTCATTTCCCACGGCGCAGAGTCGTACTTTCGACTTTTTCCGCGAGGCTCCCCTTCCCATCCTCGGGGCGGCGGTCTCGATCCCACCCTTCGCCTTATGCCGGACTTTTTTGCGCTATACTCCCGCCGCGCCTTGTGCCAATATCCCCGCGACGGGCATGAATACTGCCTCCCGACGGGCAGACCCCGCCGCTTGCGGCGCGGCAAGAGGAAGCGATTTGACGCCTGAAATCATTGACATTCGCCAATTCACTGCCCAGGCCTTCGAGACTTTGCTGGACGCCGAATCCCGCGCCTGGGACAGCGCGCTCCATTGGGACTTTGCCGGTTCGAAGCGGCTGATATCTTCCTGCCTGGACGAAAAGCGTCTTTCTGGTTATGCCCTGGTTAACAACGGAATCATTAAAGGATACAGTTTCTTCTTTTACGAGGGTGAGAAGGGGCTGATCGGCAGCTTGTTTGTCGCCCCCAACGGCGAACTTCTCGACCCGGCCCTCGTCTTGCTCAAGCATGTGATCGAGACTCTGGTCGCCACCCCCGGCCTGCGGCGCGTGGAAACCCAGCTCCCCCACTACTCGATGGAGCAACTCGAGCCTTCCTTCCGGGCCCACGGCTTCAGCAGCTTTCTTCGCCGTTTCATGTCTCTGCCGATCTCGGCGCGATGGTCGGCGGCAAAAGGCTACGCGGAATCCACGGGGCCTGCCAGCCGGCCCCAGCCTGCCAACCTGGGGGGTTTTCAATTCATGCCCTGGGAGCGCAAGCACGATCGCAGCGCCTGCGAGGTCATCCTGAACGCCTATCGCGGGCATGTGGACGGGCAGATTAATGACCAGTACGGATCGCTCGCCGGAACATCGCACCTGGTCGAGAACATCATGACCCAGCGCGGGTGTGGCGATATCATCCCGGACGCCTCGCTGGTCGCTCTCCACCGCCCCACCCAGAAGCTTGCCGGAGTGCTGGCGGTCAGCTCCGTTCGGGGGCGGACCGCCCACGTCCCGCAAATCGCCGTGGCGCGCGAATTCCAGAACATGAATCTGGGCCGTCGATTGATGGAGATGTCGTTCCAGCAGGCGGCGCGCCATGGTTACGAGGAAATCACCCTGACGGTCACGGATCTGAACGCCGGCGCCGTGCGCTTTTACGAGCGGCTGGGGTTTCAGACTCTGCGCACTTTCGGCGCCTTCGTCTGGGATGCGCGATGACCGGGCGGAACTCCGCGGCCGGCTACTGGCGCTGGTAAACTCGGACGTAGTCTACTACCATGGTCTGAGGAAACACGGTGGTGGAATCGGGGTTCCCGGGCCAACTCCCGCCCACGGCCACGTTCAGGATGATGAAGAAGGGTTTGTCAAAAATCCAGCGCGCCCCCGAGGGCAACTCGGAAGGCGTGCGCGTCGCGTAAAGGGCGTTATCCACGTAGAAGCGGATGACGTTCTTCTCCCACTCCACCGCGAACACATGGAAATCGTCAGCGAAGCGCTGATTATTGGGCAGGGTGTAGGAGCCGCTGATTCCCCCTCCGTCTGAATACGATGGGCCATGAATCGTCCCGTGAACGATGGAAGGTTCGCGCCCGATGTTCTCCATGATGTCGATTTCGCCGCAGTCCGGCCAGCCGACTTGGGCGATGTTCGCCCCCAGCATCCAGAAGGCCGGCCAGAGGCCCTGCCCCGCGGGCAGCTTCATCCGCGCCTCGACACGCCCGTAGGTCCACGAAGCGAGTCCCAGCGTCTTGAGCCGTGCGGAGGTGTAATCACGGGGGATATTGTCCGGCCCCGTGTAGGTTTCCTTAAGCGCCTGGATGACGAGCGTCCCATCCTGCAGGAAGGCGTTTTGCGTGCGGGCCGTATAGGTCTCGAGCTCGTCGTTGCCCCAGCCTCCTCCGCCGATATCGAAAGTCCACTTGCTGGCGTCGGGCGAGGAGCCGTTCGCCCCGTCAAAATCGTCGCTCCAGACCAGCGACCACGGCCGCAGGTCGGCGGGAGGATTGGCGTCTCCCATCGGCGTGACACTCGCGCCGCAGCCGGCCAGGAAGACGAACAACGCCGCGGCAGTCATGATTTCCAGAAGTGCGCGTTTATAAGCCATTGCTGGACCCCGGGGACTCGGGATTCGGGATTCGTAACTCGCGACTCGGGATTCGGGACTCGTGACTCGGGTTTCGAGTTCCAAGTTTCTAGTTTCGAATTTCCAATTTCCAATTTCCAGTTTCCAATTTCCAATTTCCAATTTCTCTTTTCCGTCTACTTGCCCTTCGCCTTCAGCAAGTCCTTAAGCTCGTCCATAAATTCCCGAACGTCCTTGAAGTCGAGGTACACGGAGGCGAAGCGCACGTAGGCGACCTTGTCGAGTTTCTTGAGGCGGTCCATGATCAGAGCCCCCATCTCGGAGCTGGGGAGCTCGCGCTCCGGGGATTCGGCGACCAGCGCTTCGGCCTCGTTGACGATCTGCTCGAGCTTGCCCATCGAAACGGGCCGCTTCTCGCAGGCGCGCAGGAGGCCGGCGAGGACTTTCTGCCGCTCGAACTTCTCGCGGCGTCCATCCTTCTTCACCACCATATAGGGGATTTCGTCAATGCGCTCGTAGGTGGTGAAGCGGCGCTCGCATTTCGCGCACTCGCGCCGGCGGCGAATCGTGTCGCCAATCTTCGCCTCGCGCGAATCAACCACTTTGTCCTGAAGGTGACCACAGAATGGGCAGCGCATGGGAGGTTCTCAGTCCTCAGTTGTCAGTTTTCGGTCCAGAGTCGAAAGTCCAAAGTCAAAAGTTGAAAGTCAAAAGTTAAAAGTCGAAAAGTTGAAAAGTCAAAAAGGCAAAAAGACAAATAGGGTTGTCATTTGTCAGCTTTCAGTAGAGCCACTTCACTCAAGGTCTCTGTCCTTCGTCCTTCGTCCTTGGTCCGTCCTCATTCGTCATTCGTAATTCGTAATTTGTTCTTCTGCCTTCAACCTTCACACTTCATCCTTCACACTTCATCCTTTACACTTCATCCTTCAAACTTCCTCGCCCGCTGCCGCGCGCTCTTCTTCCGCGATGGTTTCCAGTTTCTTGAATGTCAGACCCTCGTGCACGAGCAAAACCACTCCCAGGGCCAGGCAGGGCAGAGCAATAATAATCCAAGTCAGGATGCCAGCGCTCGTCGCGGCCTCCGCGCCAATGCTGAAGAGTTTGGTCAGCGCGTAGATCGCGGCCACCTGCGCGCCTCCGCCGACGCCGGGAAGTTGCACGGCCAGCCCCAGCACGGTAAAGAACATGGTCAGGGCCGCTCCCAGCCATGAGAGTTGGGCCAGGTCTCCACCCAGGCTTTGGAGGATCAGCCAGAAGACGCAACCGTTGACCGTCCAGAGAACCACGGAAACGACGATGCTGGCCAGCAGGTCTCGGGCGCTATGGATGACTTTCAGCCCTTCGGCAAACGACCGAAGAAAGTGCTCAAGGTGATGGCGCGCGCCCGGGCCCAGAAAACCGAAGTGTCCGACGATCCACGCCGTGGCCGGTTCGGCGCGCAAACGAAACCATACCAGCGCCGGAACCAGCATCACCACCACCAGCAACATCATCAGTCCCAGCACATTCAGTTGCACCAGGATCGAGCCCGCGCGGCCAAGCACCGGGTCAAGCGGCGCCAGCAGGAGCGCCGCCCCAAACATCAGCACCAGGAAAACCGTGTCGTAGATGCGCTCGAGCAGCCAGATGGCCGCCATGGGCGCGATGGGGACCTTCTCTTTTCGCGCGATGTAGGCGGGGCGGACGAACTCCCCCGGCCGTCCGATCAGATAAATGGAACTGAACCCGAGGATCTGGCCCACAAACAGAATCCACATCGAGGCGCGCTTGATGGGCTCGAGAAAGAATTTCCAGCGGATGGCGCGCAGGAGATAACTGCTGAGACTCATCCCGACCGCCGCCAGCAGGTAGGCGGGATGGGCGCTGGTCAGCGTCAGCCAGAACCGGCGCCAGTTGAAGTCCTGCCACTCCTTGCTGTGGCTCAGGTTGTAAATGATCAAGCCCAGGATGACGGCGCTCGCCGCCACCCAGAGCCATCGCCGCCGCTTGCTTTTTGAAGGAGTGTGCTCGGACACGCTCACCCGCCGCCAACGTATCCGATGCACAAGGGGAAGTCAAGATAAGTAGAGACGGGCGGGCGGGCCGTTGCTTGCCGCGCCGGGCTCAACCAACGCGTTGACTTGCACAAAGCGGCGCGCTATGATTCGCCCTTCAGGGCTGAACACAACCACCATGATCGGCAAAGAGTTTTCGCACTACCGCGTGCTGGAAAAACTCGGGGGCGGAGGCATGGGCGTGGTGTACAAGGCCGAAGACACCAAGCTCGGCCGCTCCGTGGCCCTCAAGTTCCTGCCCGAGGACGTCAGTAATGATAAGCGGGCGCTGGAGCGCATTCAGCGCGAGGCGCGCTCGGCCTCGGCGCTCAATCACCCCAACATCTGCACGGTTTACGACATCGACGAATTCGAGGGCCAGCCGTTCATCGCCATGGAATACCTGGACGGCCAGACGCTTCGCCACCGCATCGAGGGCAAGGCGCTGCGCACCGAGACGCTGCTCGAGCTGGCGATCCAGATCGCCGACGCGCTGGACGCCGCGCACGCCCAGGGGATCGTTCACCGCGACATCAAGTCGTCGAACATCTTCGTCACCCCGCGCGGCCAGGCCAAGGTGCTCGATTTCGGGCTGGCCAAGCTGGTCTCGCGCCCCAAGCGTGTGGCGGAGGCAGTGGGCGTTCTCTCCGTGGACACCGCCGCCTCGACCGAAACCCACCTCACCAGCCCGGGCACCGCCGTCGGGACGGTAGCCTATATGTCTCCCGAACAGGCGCGGGGCGAGGATATCGACGCCCGCAGCGACCTGTTCTCCTTCGGCGTGGTCCTATACGAAATGGCCACGGGCGCGCTGCCCTTCAAGGGCAACACCTCGGCGGCCATCGTCGGCGCGCTGCTCTATGAAGCTCCGCCGTCGCCGCTGCGCTTGAACCTCGATCTGCCGGCGCAGCTCGAATACGTCTGCACCAAGGCGCTCGAGAAGGACCGCAGCCTGCGCTATCAGTCCGCCTCCGAGCTGCTTTCCGATTTGAAGCGTTTGAAGCGCGAAGTGGATTCAGGGAAGCTGAGTGGGAGCGCGGCAGCCCGCACTTCGGGGACGGTTCCGGCGGCACAGGCGGAAAAATCCGTCGCGGTGCTCTACTTCAACAACACCAGCGGCGACAAGGAAGACGAGTATTTCCGCGACGGCGTCACCGAAGACATCATCGCCGAGCTCTCAAAGATCAAAGAGCTTCGCGTCTTCCCGCCCTCCGCGGTCTTCGCGCTGCGCGACAAGGTCGTGACCGAGCCACAGGTCGGCCAGCAGTTGAACGCCGCCTACGTGCTGGGAGGCAGCCTGCGCCGCGCCGGCAACAACCTTCGCCTGATCGCGCAACTGGTCGAGACGCGCACCGGCCACACCGTTTGGGCCGACCGGTTCAACCGCCAACTCGAAGACGTTTTCGCGATTCAGGACGAAATCGCCCACAGCATCGCGGGGGCGTTGAAGCTGGCATTGACGGAGCAGGAAAAGCAGGCGATCAGCAAGGCGCCCACGGCCAGCGTGAAAGCCTACGACTTCTACCTGCGCGGGCGGCAGTTTTTCCACCAGTTCCGGCGCAAGAGCTACGAGGCCGCGCGGCAGATGTTCGAGCGGGCCATCGAGATCGACCCGCAATACGCGCGCGCCTACGCCGGAATCGCCGACTGCCTGTCGTTTCTCTATAGCAGCTTCGACTCGAACCCCAAGCTGCTCGACGACGCCGACGTCGCCAGCCGCAAGGCGCTCGAACTCGATCCCGAACTCGCCGAAGCCCACGCCTCGCGCGCCCTCGTTTTGTCCTTGCGCAAGAAACACGATGAAGCCGCGAAGGAATTCGAGGCGGCGCTGCGTCTCGACCCGAACCTCTTCGAGGCTTACTACTTCTACGCGCGCTCGTTGTTTGCGCAAGGGAAGATGCAGCAGGCGGCGGAGTACTTCGAGAAAGCCCACGAGGTCAACCCCGACGACTTCCAGGCGCCGGCCCTCCTGGGCCCCGTGTACAAAGGGCTCGGGAAAAAGGCCGAAGCCGAGGCGGCGTATCGCCGCGTCTGCCAGTTGGTGGAAAAGCACCTCAAGGCTTACCCCGACGATGTGCGCGCCATCTACTTCGGCGCCAGCGCCCTCTGCCAACTCGGCGAGCGCGAGAAGAGCGCGGAATGGAACCGGCGCGCCCTGGCGCTCGAGCCCGACGATCCCGGAGTCCTCTACAACGTCGCCTGTGTTTATGCCGGCCTGGGTGAGGCGGACTCGGCCATCGACTGCCTGGAGAAAGCCGTCCAGTCCGGGCGGACCCAGAGAGACTGGATGGAACACGATTCCGACCTCGACCCCCTGCGCAACCACGCGCGCTTTCAGGAACTGCTGCAGCGGCTGTAGACCACAGTGCCTCCTGCACGAGCCTTACTGCTTTGCCCCTGGGGGCATTCCAGCCTGGATGAGGTTTCTCTGTTCTTCCACGCGGGTGCGGATTTCGCCGCGCAGCGCCTCGGCCTGCGTCGAGGTGAAGACCAGTTGCCCCTTCACGGCCATGGTCCATTCGCGATCACTTATTCGAGGGCGCATGATTCCGCCGCTCGCGTGGTCTTGCCCTGTAAGCAGGAGATGACCGATCTCGTGGGCGATCAGATAACCAAGCATCTGACTCGGCAACAGCCCGTCCACCTGAGGGCGTGTGTCCAGGCAATCCGCATAGAGAGTGGCATAGGTGCCGCGGCCTCGGTCGTCTTCAATGGCGAGGCCGCACTGGGTGCATCCTGGCGCTCTCTTCGTCGCTTTGGCGCGCCGGACAATACGCAAGACCAGTTCGTTAGCGGCCGGCGTCTGGTGGCAAGCGCCAGGGAAACCAACCTTCGATTCCGCACAGACTATCCACACGGTCTCAATCCCGGCATTGCGAAGCACGGCTCCAGCCTCGCCGCTGGCCCGGCTTAGCAAGAGACTTCCCACACGAGCCGAGTCGTGAACCCGCACCGTCAATTCCGGCCCTGAATGATTCAATGTGTTCACCTGCGCCGAGCCTGGTACGTGTGCAGCGACAATCGACAACAGCCCCAGACCCAGAAGTTTCCAGAACCTCCAACCGTAAATCCCGAATTCGAAGTTCGCGCGTCTCATGGCGCGGAACTTGAATCAGGGGAATGCGTACCTCAATGCACGGGGTGTCGCGAGATTGGCATGTGTGGGTCACGGGCGGGACTGCTGAAGAGAAAGGTCTTAGCGGCGAAAACAGGGACGCGGTTAAGGCTGCCAGGAAGCGAGATGCCTTCTGCCTTCTGCCTTCTGCCTTCTGCCTTCTGCCTTCCCAAAAGCCATCGGGGGCAGGCTCTTGGACTCAGCCAATTACTCGCTGAGAGAACCTGCCCCCGACTGGAGAGAAGAGCAAGCCGGACAACCTACTTGCCCGTTACGCGAACTCGCCGATAGAGGACGGGTTCGGCATTCTGCGCGAGCACGATCTGTTTGCCCCTGGACACGCCGTAACTGTAGGTCCCGAATCCCGCAACGTTCAGGGCGCGAACCGTGTACTTGCCGGCGCGCGGCACCAGGATTAACTCGCTTTGTTCGAGATTGGCCCGACTGTCAGCCGACTGCCACATCACCATGACCGTTCCGTTTTCCCCACGGATGGTAGTCAGAAAAGGCGCCCTCGCCAGGTTCACCGTAAAGGTGTAGTCGCCCGCAGGAAGAATGGCCTTTCCCCAGCGCGCCTCGAAGGGCAACGTGAAAGAGCCTTTGAAATCCTGCGCGGACGCAACCCCGCCCGCCAGGCAGGCCACGAACGCGGCCAGCAGAAGAACCTTCAACCACTCATGATTTCGAATCGCTTTCATAACTCACCTCCAGTTGGTTTTTGTGGCCGTTGCCACACGAGCGTCAATCACACGCGCACCCTACGGCAGAGGAAAAAGGGGGTCAATGGATGGGGGGCGAGTTCTGGATGAGCATCCGATGAACGGCTAAGCGACTGATTCGGCCAATCTTCCGGCTCCCGCTGAGCGCCCGAAGCAAGGCCTTCGCGGCGCTTGCCCCCGAGACTCGGGGGCGTATAATGAGAGCCGACCCGATTCCGCTCGCGAGATTCGCCGTGAGCGAAAGTGTGACGGAGCCGGCGCGGCTCCGCTTCGGTATCTTCGAGTTGGACCTTATTACCGGCGAGTTACGGAAAGCCGGTTCGCTGGTTCGACTTCCGCCCCAACCCTTCAAAATCCTCGCCCTGCTCGCCAGCCGGCCCGGTCAACTTCTGTCGCGGGAAGAAATCCAGAAAGAGATCTGGGGCGACGACACCTTCGTGGATTTTGAGCAGGGTTTGAACTTCGCCATTAAGAAGATTCGCGACGCGCTGGGCGACGACGCGGAGTCGCCGCGCTACCTGCAAACCCTTCCTCGCCGCGGCTATCGCTTTATCGCATCGGTCGAGACAACGCCGCCACCCGCCGCCGTCGCCAGTGTGGCGAACGACGGCCAAGCAGCGGCGCCGGAGAAGGCCCCCGCTCCACACGAACCCGAAGCGTCTGCCGAAGCCGGGACTGCACAGCCTGCTCAACTGGAGCCCGCGCCCATTCTTGCTCAGGAACCTTCGGCTGGGGCTGAGGCTCTCCCGCATGAGCAACCGATGAGCAAGCCAAGCCGTCGCCTCGGGTGGGTAGTTCCGGTGATAGCTGTTGCCGGAGCCTTGACCTTGCTCGTGGGATTGAACGTGGGGGGCCTGAAAGAAAGGCTGGGGCTCAAACCCGCAAGTCCCCGCATTGAGTCAATCGCCGTCCTGCCTTTCGTCAATGCCAGCGGTGATCCGGATTCTGAGTATCTTGCCGATGGCCTTACGGAAGGCCTGATCAACCGACTTTCGGAGATCCCCAAACTCACCGTCATGTCGCGAGGTTCGGTCCTGCGCTACAAGGGTCAGGAACCCGGTCCGCAGGCCGTGGCTCGCGACCTGCGGGTTCACGCCGTGCTGGCAGGACGGGTTGTGCGTCGCGGCGACGATATTCGTATCAGCACCGAGCTGATTGACGCGCGCGACGGCCGGCACGTCTGGGGTGAGCAATACCATCGCCGGCTGGGCGAACTCATCGAAATCAACGGTGAGATGGCGGGCGCCATCTCCCGCCAGTTGCGCCTGACGTTGACGCCCCAGGCTGAGCGCTCACTTGGCAAGCGGCACACTGCCAGCGCCGAAGCCTACCAGGAGTATTTGCGAGGAGTCACCCTGCTGGGAAGCTACCGGCCCGGCGGGGCGGCCGCCGCCATCAAGTACCTCCGCGAGGCGACCGTCATTGATCCCCAGTTCGCCCTGGCCTACGCCAGCCTGGCCACCGCCTATGTCCAGGCCAGCCAGCCCGCCGAGGCGCGCCCGCCGGCGGAGAAGGCGCTGGCGCTTGACGACTCGCTGGGCGAGGCTCATCGTGCGCTGGCCATGATCAAGTGCTGGCTGGACTGGGACTGGGCGGGCTGCGAGCGCGAATTCCAGCGCGCTATCGAACTCAATCCCAACGACAGTCACGCGCATCATTACTATTCGCACTTCCTGCAAGGGCGGCGCAGATTCGATGAGTCTATGGTCCAGAGCCTGCGCGCGCTTGAGCTCGATCCCCTCTCCCCGGCGCTGAACACTCACCTCGGAACCGAGTACCTTGCGACCGAGAAATACGATCTGGCCATCGAGCGCCTCGAGCGCGCCATCGAACTCGATCCGAACTTCTCTTCCGCTCATCAATTCCTGGGCGAGGCTTACATCGGCAAAGGCATGACGAAGGAAGCCGTGGCGGAGTTTCTGAAGGAAGCCGCGCTTACCGGAGAAACCCCCGAGAATGTCGCGGAGCTTCAACACGCGTTCGAGAATTCGGGGCTCAAGGGTTATCGCCTGAAAAAGCTGGAGCTCGCCAAAGCCCGCTGGCAGAAGTCACATGACAACCAACGCACGATTGCCTCGCTCTACGCTGCGCTTGACCAGAAAGACCAGGCGCTGGCCTGGCTCGAAAAAGGTTTCGAAGAACGCGCCGTCTGGCTGATGTGGCTCGAATCCGATCCCGCTTTCGCCCCCGTCCGCTCCGACCCGCGGTTTCAGGACCTCCTGCGGAGGATGAATTTTCCGGAGTAGGGGAAGCCGTGGCCTGCTCCGCTTACATGTCGAACTCAATTCCCTTCGGACTTCCCGGGATCCAATGCCAGGCTTTGACAGCCGGAACTTGAATCATCATCTACAAGGTGATAACGTAACGCGCAATATGACTGTGTCGGGGGTCCCACCATGCAGACTGCCCCACGACGAATGACCCCGACCTGCTTCGGCGATTACGAGGTGGACTTCGAAGCTGGAGAACTGCGCAAGAACGGCCTGCGCATCAAGCTGCAATATCAACCCTTCCGCATCCTGGCTCTGTTCTGGAGCGTCCCGGCCGCGTGGTGACCCGCGACGAACTCCAGAAACTGCTCTGGCCGAACGATACCATCGTCGAATTCGAGCACAGCATCAACGCGGCGATTAATCGCTTGCGCGAAGCGCTGTGCGATTCCGCCGACGAGCCGCGTTACGTTGAAACACTTCCGCGGCGAGGGTATCGCTTCATCGCGCCGGTGGAATCCCTCACCCCCAGCCCCTCTCCCGTGGGGCGAGGGGAGACAGGTACGTTGAAGGTCCAGCCCTCTCCCGGCGGGGAGAGGGTGTCCGCCAATCGGCGGACGGGTGAGGGGGCAGCCCTACGGAAGCAAAAGTGGCTCGCGCTGGCGGCGGGACTACTCGTGACCACGCTGGCCGTGCTCGTCGCTCTCAACGTCGCCGGCCTGCGCGAGCGCATCGTAGGGGCGGGTTTATCCCGCCAAGCCGGTGGCGACGTAAAGTCGCCGCTACCGAAAATCGAATCCATCGCTGTCCTGCCGCTCGAGAATCTCTCCCACGACCCCGAGCAGGATTACTTCGCCGATGGCATGAC
>JBHGBD010000019.1:0-89587 GCA_041946825.1 Terriglobia bacterium
GGGGACCCCGATGCAGTCCATCGGGGTGGGTGAGGGCGGCGACCGCAGCGGCCTTGTCAGTCAATTTCGCAAAACTCGTTAGGTGAAAGCGAAGTCCCTTTCTGTCTGACCCATCGTTCTCCCTATCCCCGGCTTCTGCTTTGTGATACAAAACAGCCAGGACCCTTTTCCTTTTGCCGCCGGGAATCTCCCTCGCCAAACTCCGCCGGCAGCGATGCGGACTCCGCACGACGCCCCGGAGAGGCAAATTCATCCGCGAGCTCGACCCGTGGACAAGGCAACAATCCCGAAAGATTACGACCTCCTGCGCCGTTCCATGCGGCTGTCACTGGGGGTGGGATTCTTCATGTTGGCGATGAAGGTCTTCGCCTACTGGTTGACGGGTTCGGTGGCGATTCTCTCCGACGCCGCGGAGTCGATTGTCCACGTGGTGGCGGTGTCCTTCGCCGCTTACAGCCTGTGGCTGAGCCAGAAGCCCGCCGACCGCAGCCACCACTACGGTCACGACAAAATCGCATTCTTCTCGGCGGGTTTCGAAGGCGCCATGATCGTGCTGGCGGCGATCTATATCCTCTACGTCTCAATTCACAAGTGGCTTACCGGGCTGAGGATCGAACACCTCGGAGGCGGTACGTTGCTGACCCTCGCCGCGGCGCTCATCAACGCCCTGCTGGGTGGTTACCTCGTGTGGGTGGGCCGGAAGCAGAAGTCTCTCATTCTGGAAGCCAACGGCAAACACGTGCTGACCGACTCGTGGACGAGCTTCGGCGTGGTGGTAGGCCTTTCTCTGGCCCTCCTCACCGGCTGGCTGCCGCTCGACCCTATTCTCGCCATCGTGGTTGCGCTGAACATCCTCTGGACCGGTGGCAAGCTCATGCGCCAGTCGGTGGGCGGCCTGATGGACGAAGGCGACCCCGAGACGGAAGCGAAGATCCGGAAGGTGCTGGAAGAAATGACATCCCAAGCCGGAATCGAATTCCACGGCCTGCGCCACCGCAATGCCGGAACGACCGTTTGGGTAGAGTTCCACCTCCTGTTTCCGCGGGCGACACTTCTAGAATCCGCGCACGCCCTTGCGACCCGGATCGAAGAGAGGATTGAGCGGGAACTGCCCATGCGAACAGAAGTTATCAGTCATCTCGAAACTCTTGAAGATCATGCTAATATCCATACTCGGATCCACCATGAAGATTTCCCCGACTAAGGGCCTTACTTTTTCACTTGACATTCATTGAGAGAAGTACTAAATAAGATGATAGCTGCGCCAGTACGGCCTCGGTCCGGCAGCTTGCTGCGGGACCGCGGATCTAAAGCGAGGGAATAAATCCAGGCGCGCGCCTGCCACAAAGAGGGAAGTCCCTCCTCTTTCTAAGCCCAAGCAAAAGCAAGACCCGAAGTGTCTTTCTCCCTGGAGTCTCCTTCGAGCTGACGCCCCAAGGGCCAGCCGGGAGCACTCGCCGCGACGTAAGGCCGCTCGTAGCCTTCGACGCCGGGGATTTTGCGGGATTAGGAGGAAATCATGCGGAGATTAGTTTCCACTCGTCTCTTCTCAATCACCCTCGGATTAACTCTGGTTGTACTCCTTCCAGGCCTGGGGGAGGTTGCTTCGGCCGCCGGGAGGCGCCGGTATGTTCCCGATGAGCTGCTGGTGAAGTTCAAGGCGGGGACACCACGGCAGGTGATGGCGGACATCCATCGCGGCGTGGGCGCCGCCGTCTTGAAGGGTTTCCGCAGCGACCCCGGTCTCTACCAGGTGAAGATTCCGAAAGGCTGGGGGCTGGAGAAGGCGCTGGCGTATTACTCGACCCGCGCCGACGTCCAATACGCCCAGCCGAACTGGATCTATCACATCGCCGGCACGACGACCAACGATCCGGACTTCGGCTCGCAGTGGGCATGGGAGAATACCGGCCAGTCCAACGGCACGCCCGGCGCGGATACGCATGCGACGGCGGCCTGGGATAAGGGTCATGGGCGGTTCAGTGTCGTGGTTGCCGTCATCGACACGGGAGTGGATTACCTCCACCCCGACCTGGCGCTGAATATCTGGACGAACCCCGGTGAAGCGGGCGCGCTGTGCAACGACGGCATCGACAATGACGGAAACGGGTTTATTGACGATTGCCGGGGATGGAATTTTTTTGCCAACAACAACCAAACCCGCGACGACAACGGCCACGGCACGCACGTCGCAGGCACCATCGGCGCCCAGGGCAACAACGCGCTGGGCGTGACCGGGGCCAACTGGGACGTGCAGATCATGCCCATCAAGTTCATGGACGCAGCGGGCACCGGAGATACTGCCAAAGCGATCAGCGGCATTGACTACGCGCTCGATAATGGCGCGCGGATTCTCAATAACAGTTGGGCAGCCGGCGGTGACGATCCGGCACTGCTCTCGGCCATCAAGCGCGCCGAGGATGACTACGCACTGTTCGTGACCGTGGCGGGCAACAGCGGCGGGGACAATGATTCGACGCCGTTCTATCCCTGCTCGTACAGCAGCGCGTCCTTTACGGGCACAATCATTCCACCTGCGAACATCCTCTGTGTGGCGGGGACGGACGATGAGGATGCTCGCGGCGGCAACTCGAACTACGGCCTGACGACGGTTCACCTGGGAGCGCCGGGAGTCGCCATCTATAGCACTTACCTCAACCAGATCTATACGTTCTTCGACGGCACCTCGACGGCGGCACCGCACGTGAGCGGAGCGGCGGCGCTGCTCAAGGGCTGCAAAGCGAGCCTGGATCTGTTGACCGTTCGCCAAATTCTCCTCGACACGGCGCGCGGCATCCCCGCCTTGTCGGGCCTCACCGTCACCGGAGGCGTCGTCGATTACGCCGCCGCGATCAATGACAGCCGCGCCGCCGGAACGGGCGCCTGCGATCCGGCGCCGAGCAATACCCCACCCGTTGCCAATCTCGGCGGGCCCTATGGCAGCAATTTCCGAAAGCCCGTGCTGTTTGACGGGACGGGTTCCTACGATCCCGACGGGCAGATCCTCATCTACCTCTGGGACTTTGGTGACGGCACAACTGCCGTGGGCCCGTCGGTTGTCCACCAATATACCGCGGGCGGAAACTACACCGTGACTCTGACCGTACGCGACAACCTGGGCGGAATCGGCACACAAACCACTACGGCTGCGATGCGCCCAACTAAACGCTGACCCTAAACCACCAGCCTGCTCACACGAATTCCCTGTGCTGGCCAACGCCCGCCGTGACCATCGGGGTCGCGGCGGGAACCTTTTTTTGTCCCTGCCCCCAGTTCCTTCAAGACAGCGTTCTGGATGGTTACGCAACACACCCAGCGTTGACACGCTCACCACGCACCGCTAGGATTCCATCTGGCACGAATCATCCGGAAAATTAGAGGTAAGAAGTAAAAAGGCAAAAGGCAAAGAGCAAGAAGTAAGACACCCACTCCGACGGGATTGGCCTCCAGTGAGTGCGCAACCGACAACCAACAACGAACAACGAACGCCCGACACCTTCTCGCGTGAAGTGCTGGAGTTTCCCGCCGTGGTGGCGCTGCTGCGCGGATATCTTTCCAGCTCCATCGCTGAGCCGCTGATCGAAGACTTGGCGCCCGGCCTGGTGTTGGAGCGCATCCGTCGCGATCTGGAGCGCGCCCGGGAAGCACGCGAATATCTTCGCCAGAGCCCGCGGCCGTCGCTCGGGCAGGCCAAGGACACGCGCTTGATTCTCGAACGGCTGGCGATCGAAGGCGTTTCCCTCACCGCACAGGAAATTCTCGCCCTTCTGTCCGTGGCGCGCGGGGGGCGCGATTTTCGAACCCTTTTCCGCGCCACCCCGCTTGCGCATCTTGACGAACTCGCCCGCGGGCTCGCCGACTTTCGCGGGTTGGTAGGCGAACTGGACGGAAAGATTCTGCCCGATGGCTCGATCGATTCCTCCGCCAGCCCTGAGCTCAAGCGCATCCGCCACGCCATCGAGCAGATGCGCGTCGAATTGCAGTCAACCCTCGAAAGACTTCTGCGCCGCTTCAGCCAGGCTGGCGTCCTTCAGGATGCCGTCGTCACCATCCGCAACGACCGCTTCGTGCTTCCCATCCGCGTCGAAGACAAGCGCCACGTCGAGGGGGTCGTGCATGGCGCCAGCTCCTCCGGCGCGACGGTCTATCTCGAACCGCTCGAGACCCTGCCCCTCAATAACGAACTCGTGGAACTCCAGGACCGCGAGTTCGCCGAAATTCAGCGGCTTCTGGGTGTCTTCAGCGGGATGTTACGCGAGCGAATCGAAGATTTGCGAGCGGCGGCAAAGATTCTGGGCGAGATTGACCTGGCGTTCGCCAAGGGGGAATTTGCCCGCGCCTACGATTGCTGCTTGCCGGAATTCGTCATGGGGCGTGCGCTCACGCTCAAGGACGTCCGGCATCCGCTGCTCGAAAAGACCCTGCGGTCTCAGAAGCGAACTTCTGTTCCTCTTTCTCTCGATCTCGTCGAGCCGAAGACCATGATGATCGTGAGCGGCCCGAACACCGGCGGCAAGACCGTGGCGCTTAAGACTCTGGGCCTGGCGGTGCTCATGGCGCAAGCGGGATTGCCGGTGCTGGCGAGCGAAGCGCGATTGCCGCTCTTCGGTCGCGTCCTGGCCGACATCGGCGACCAACAATCGATCGAGGCCAACCTGAGCACTTTCTCCGCCCACGTGACGAATATCGAAGCGATGGCGCGCCTGGCGGGGCGCGACGACCTGGTGCTGCTCGACGAGCTGGGCTCGAGCACCGAGCCCAACGAGGGCGCGGCGCTGGCGGTGGCGATCCTCGAGCACTTCCGCGCCCGCCGGGCCATGACGTTTGTGACCACGCACCACTCGCGCCTCAAGGCCTTCGCGGCGGAGACTCCGGAAGCGGAAAACGCCGCAATGGAGTTTGACGAGCAGACTCTTGCGCCGACCTTCCGCCTGCTGGTCGGCCTGCCCGGAAAGTCGAGCGCGCTGGATATTGCCCAGCGGTTGGGGCTGGAAACTTCCATCATCGAGAAGGCGCGCAGCCTTCTTCATCCGGCGGACGCGGAAGCGGCGGCGCTGCTGGCGCAGCTGCACGCGCAGAAGACGGAATTCGAGCGGCTGACGGCGCAGCTCACCGAGCAGAAGAAGGAACTCGAGGAGCGGCGCGTCGAGTTGGAGAAGAAATTCCAGGAGGAACGCCGCGCCAAGCTGAAGGAGCTCGACAAGCGACTGGATGAGACCCTTCGCCAGTTCGAGAAGCGCTGGCAGGAGACGGTCGCGGAGTTGCGCGCGCAGCTCGAATCGGCCAAGGCCTCACGGCGCGTCGATCGCAAGGCCGCCAGCCTGAAAGAGGAAGTTCGCGAGGAGTGGAACGCCCAGGTACTCGATACGCTGGGCGCGCCCGCGGCGGCCGCAGAAGAACCCGTCGTCCAGGGGATGCCCGGGGTCGGCGATCGGGTCCGCGTTCCGAACCTTCAGACGCCCGGAACCGTCGTCGCGTTGCAGGACCCCGACCACCTCGAGGTCGAAGTCGGCCGGCTGAGGATGCGGCTGCGCAGAGATGAAGTCCACCGGCTGAGCCACGCGGCGGCCAGCACCTCCGGACCTCGCGCCGTGGTCGAAGCGCCACGGGCCCGCGCGGCTTCTCCTGCGGCTCAAGCCCTACAGGAATCCACGTCGGAAGTGTCGGTGGAAATCAATGTCATCGGCACCACGGCCGAAGAGGCGCGCGAGCGCGTGGACAAGTTCCTCGATGAGGCGTTCCTCGATGGCCGCTTCCGCTTGCGCGTGGTTCATGGCTTCGGGAAGGGAATTCTTCGCAGGAGCTTGCACGAGATGTTCGCCTCCCACCCTCACGTAGAGAAGTTCTACCCGGCTCCACAACACGAGGGCGGGGCGGGCGCGACGATTGTTGAACTCAAGATGTGACGGGCGCCGAGGCATGACAGCCCCGCGGGGCAGCAGGCTGGGCAAACGTGAGAGAGGAATTCTGATGGACTCATCCAAGACTTGTGAAAAAATCTACACCGTAACCGACGACATGGCCGTCCATTTCATGGGCACGCAGGCTCCGCCGGTTTTGTCTACGCCCGGCCTGCTGGTTTGGATGGAGATGACTTCGCGAGAATGCGTTGCGGGCTTGCTCGAGGCCGGGAGCGACACGGTGGGCGTTTCGGTCACGCTCAAACACCTGGCGGCCACGCCGGTGGGCGCGAAAGTCCGCATCGTCACGAAGTTGATGGGCGTCGAAGGGCGCATCTACACCTTCGAGATCGAGGCGTTTGACGAGACCGAGAAGATCGGCGAGGCTCGGCACGACCGCGCCGCCATTCGGGTGGCCAAGTTCGCCGAGCGCGTGCGCGCCAAGATGAAACCGTAGGTACACAAGCTACGATTCTCGCAACGGAGGCTTGCGAGCCGGGTGGATTGATGGGATCAGGGGGTTGCTTCGGGGCTGGGGGCGCGGGCCTGGAGGCAGCTTCGCACGACGGCAATTAACTCTTCCGATTTCACCGGCTTATTGAGGTACTCGGTCACCCCGGCGTTCATCGCTTCCAGGTAGCTATCGACCTCTCCGTAGGCGGTCAGGATCACCACAGGTACTTCCAGACCGGCGCTGCGAGCCTGCTGAAGGATGCTCAGGCCGTCGCCGTCCGGCAGTCGCAGGTCGCTGATCACGATATCGAAAGTGTGCTCCTTGAGAATCTGTGTGGCTTGTGACGCACCTTCCGCAGTCGTAACCTGAAAACTCTCTCCCGAGAGAATCCGGCTAATGACCCGCAGGAAGTACGGGTCATCGTCAACAACCAGGATGCGGGCCGTCAACTCAGGTGTCATGTTCAACTTCTCAACAAGCGCCTTCGTAAACGGCTGGGCTTTATAAGGCGCTTCACAAGTCCTTCGAAATGGAGCAAGCACGTCGAGCACCAATTTTCCTTGAGAGTTCAAAGGGGAATGAATCTCCCTGTACCCTGCCGACACGACGGCGTGGTGTCCAGTCAAGCGTTAACGGGATCGTTGTGCTCACGCTTGCTCGGCGGGATGCGAGGGATGCTTGGGCCCCGCCAAGCTATGAAGGCTGGCCGGTTCGTAGAGGATGTCAGGCGGCCAACGAAGTCGCGCTTATACCATCCTTCTTTCCCAGGCGGCGGCGGATTGTGCGGGGATTAATCTGAAGCAACTGTGCGGCCCGCAGCCTGTTTCCACGCGCGTATTGCAGCACGGTCCGGATGATGGTGTCGCTGATCTCCTTCATCGGGCTGCCCAGCGTAAACGTCAGCGTGAACGCTGGCTGCATCTCTGCAGGCGTGTCCGCCTTAATGGTGGCGACAGGCTTGGGGTTGGACCCGACTTCCTGGTTGCGGGCCACGGCTACGGTTTTCATGACGATCTCCTTCCAATGACGATCCAAAAATAACTGCCACTTTGTCTGCATTTTTGATTCCCTTGCTGAGAGTCTCCAAACTATTGAAAAATCGACATCACGTCCCATACTGTGGGGCATTTAGTTACGGGCAGATTGAGTTGCTTCGCGCATAATCGTGCGGCTTTTTCCTCAATTTTCGCCCCTCAAATGTCTGACTTTTGTCACAGGAGCAGCCTATTCGTGCTCCTTTCTTGCTTGTTTTCTGTAAGTTCGGGGACAGGGACATTTTTGCGGTGCTGGAACCGGAGATGCCAAGTAGTTCGCCTTAGGGCGGCGGGCCAGCAAGGCTCGTCTCAGATGGCGGGAGTTAAGGCAAATGAGCAAGTCGAGATCAGTCCTGAGTCGTTTCCTCGAATTCTTCAGCTCTCTCAAGTGCGGGCTCACTCTTCTGGGCCTTCTGGGCCTGGCAGTGATTATTGGGACGGTCGTCCTTCAACGTCCCATGGCCCAGGAAGGCCAGATTGAGCAGATCTATGCCCCGCAGACGATCCGGCTCCTCAACTTCTTTGGCCTATTCGACGTCTTTCACGCCTGGTGGTTCATCCTGTTGCTGGGTCTGCTGGGCGCGAACATCATTCTGGCCTCTTTGGAAAGATTCCCCCAGGCCTGGCGGTATTTCTCGCGGCCGCATCGCGTCGCGGACGAGTGGTATGTGCGCAAGCTGCCGGTGGTGCAAGAGATCCCCCTCGGAACCACGCCGCCGGAGGAAGCGCTCCAGCGCGCCGCCGGGGCCTTCGCCCATTCGGGGCTCCGCGTTCACCCCAAGGCGCTCCAGCAGGGAACGCTCTACATTGAGAAGCATCGGATTGCCCGGCTGGCGCCCTACGTTGTTCATCTGAGTTTGCTTGTCATCTTTGCCGGAGCCATCGTGGACGGCAAGTGGGGCTATCGGGGTTTCATCAATCTCGGGGCCGGGATGCGAAGCAATGAAATCGAATCGCTTTCGGGTAGCGGGCCCAGCCACCGTCTGCCGTTTACCTTGCGCTGCGATGGCGCGGGAATGGAGAAATATCCCGACGGCTCGCCGCAGCAATACTGGAGCCGGCTGGCGGTCGAGGAGAACGGCAAGGAAGTGCTCAAGAAGCAGATCTTCGTGAACGAGCCGCTCACCTACAAAGGCATCCGATTCTTCCAGGCGAGTTATGGCGCGACCGGCACGCCCACCAGGCTCGAGATGGAGGCCTCCTGGCCGGGACAGTCGCGCCCTCCGCAAAAGTTTACCCTGCGTCCTGACGAGGCGATAACGCTCGGCGACTCCGGCGTTCAGGTCGCGTTGGCGGATTTCGTCCCCGACTTTGTCCTGCAGGGCAACCAGTTGAGCACGCGCTCGAACGAGCCGAATAATCCCGCCATCCGGCTGCAACTGACCCAAGCCGGGGGAAAGCGCTCTTCGGTCTGGGTATTCCCCAAGGCGCCGGAAATGAATTTCGCGGATGAGTCGGGAATCGTCTTCACATTGCGAGATGTGGAAATGGGCTACACCACCGGCCTGCAGGTGGCCAAGCAGCCCGGCAAGGAACTGATCTGGGGCGGCTGCCTGATTCTTGTTGCCGGGCTCAGCCTGGCGCTCTATATGTCCCACATCCGCATTTGGGGAGTTATCGGGCGAGGCGCCAAGGGACAGCCTGTGCTGTTGCTGGGCGGGCAGCCGAGCAAGTATCGCGAGAGCTTTGAGGAACGCTTCAAGCACCTCGCCGATGCGGTTCAGGAAGCGTTGCGCGCGCCGTCCGACGCAAAGCGCGAACCCGAGCGCATTGTGGCGTGACGGTGGTTTGTCATTCTGAGCCTGCCCCGGTGAAACCGGGCCAGAGCGAAGAATCTCAGCATTTCCGGCCGGATTGTGAGTACCAGGCTGACGGCTGAGAGTTGATGGCTGAAAGCTTCTTTTGGAGGAAAGCTCGTATGGCGAAGGCCTTAAGCACTCATGTTTCGGAACGCCGCCCGGGCAGCGCGGCGTCGGGAATTCTGCTGGGCGTGGGCGTGGCGGTTGCGACGGTATTGGCCATTTCCGTCCCGCGCCTGGTGGGCACAGCCGGTTGGATGACGGGCGAGAAGTTCCTCTATATCGCCCTGATTGCCTACCTGGGCGCCTCGGCGCTCTACTTCGCTTCCCTGGCGGTGCGGCAAAGTGTTTTGGTGTCGGGCGGTGCGGCCCTCACTCGCGGCGCGTTCCTGATTCACACCGCGGGCGTAGTCGTGCGCTGGGCGTCGTCGGGCCACGCGCCGTTTTCGAACATCTATGAAATGGTGCTGATGTTCTCCTGGGGCGTCGTGGCATTCCAGCTTCTGGCGGAATGGAAATTCGAGCTGAAGTACTTCGGCGCGGTCACCCTGCCCATTACGGCACTCTCGCTGGTTCTGCTTCAGGTGCTCCCGGGCGAAATCCGCCCGTTGGTTCCGGCGCTGCAAAGCACCTGGCTGCAGATTCACGTCACCCTCGCTATCCTGAGTTATGCCGGATTTACGCTGGCTTTCGCCGCGGGAGTTCTCTACTTCATCAAAGACGGCACCAGCGCTCGGACGTTTCTTAATTGGACGACAGGGCTCGTGGCGGGCACCTACGCGATCATCGCGTGGACTTCCATCGACCGCGGATTCAACCTGCTCCTGCCCGCCTGGGACGCGGCGGCGGGGGAGAAAATCTTTGTCGGACCGAAGCAGGCGCTGATGGTTCCCGTTCCCAGCCTCGGCTGGCCGATCGTGATTGTTCTGGCGCTCTCGGTGGCGGCATTGGCGGCCAGCCTCTACGACACATTTTCCGAGCAGGCCGGCGCGGCGGCGCGCTGGGCGCGGCGCCTTTTCCTCGGGTCGGTGTTCATGCAATTCGCGGCACTGGTGGCGATGTCGGTGAAAATCGAGTCGGGGCCTTACTTCGCCGCGCAAGTCGGCCAGAATGTGGAAGTGGCGTTTTCCTCCAGCCCCTTCCTGCTTTCGGGAATCGTCTGCGGAATCTTCATGTCACTGGCTTGGCTGGTCCTGGCCTCGAAGCATGACGCGATCGTAGAATTCCTCCCTCATCGCGATACGCTCGACAACCTGATCTACAAGACCGTCGCCGTTTCCTTCCCGCTGCTGACCCTGATGATTATTGCCGGCGCCTATTGGGCCAACCGCACCTGGGGCTCGTACTGGAGCTGGGACCCGAAGGAAGACTGGGCGCTAATCACCTGGCTGACCTACGCGGGATACCTCCACATGCGGCTGACGCGTGGCTGGCGCGGACGTCGCGCCGCCTACATGGCCATCATTGGCTTCGCGATTGTCATGTTCACCTTCCTCGGCGTCACCTACCTGCTTCCTGGCCTGCACGCGTATGCGTGAGAAAAGCGGAATACGGTAGACGGGGAAGGCAGAAGGCAGAAGGCAGAAGGCAGAAGGCAGAGGAACATCCTTTGAGGGCGTGGTTTCGGTCGCGCCCGTTTCGTTCCGTACTCGCCACCACAATCGCCCGTTCCACTGTTCCGGTCGCCCAAGGGCCAGTGACCCAGTAAGGCAATGGCCCAATGACCCGACGGCTCAATCCCTTTCCTGACTAATTGTCCTTACGGTAAACTGGATGCGAGGCGTTCTATGAGGCGCATCGGTACAGTTTTGTGCCTACTGCCAGTTCTGTTGCTGACGGGCGGCATCTTCGCCGGCGGGGAAGGAGAAACCTCGTCCAATCAGCCCTATCGGCCCTTCATCCCCCAGACCTGGGACGACCTCCGCAGTTTTGACGTTCCTCTGGCTGACCGCGCGCACTCGCCCGAGGAAGTTTCCTGGGACTACTACTATCGCGTTCCGTGGCGGGCGATTTACCGCAGCTATCCGGTTTACGCGCCGGGGCACGAACCGCCGGGCTATTTCGAATCCCTTCGCCAGCAGGAGCCCGAGGTCATCTGGGGAGTCGACCGCGTCGGCGGCACGCACCGGCCCGTCCTCGAAAAACCGGCCGACTGGGTCGCGGCGGGCGAGTTGGTCTTCGATGCTCCCATCGCTTACGACTCCGACCTCTGGGGCGCGTCGGTGGTCGGCGTGGACGACGTCCGCAATCCCGCCTGGTACAGCGCGACCGGCACGCCGGTCGGCGCCGACGGCGTGATGCCCTTCGCGCGCTACGTGATCCGCAGGAAAGGCGTCGTCGAGCTCGGGCAGCAGTCCTGCGGGATGTGCCACACGCGCGTGATGGCGGACGGCGCGGTGGTGAAAGGCGCGCAGGGAAATTTCCCCTTCGATCGCGCCCTGGCGTTTCGGCTGGAGCGTCTGGCGAGGGACACGGCCGACAAGGACGAACTTCTCGCCCGCGTGCGCCTGTCCATGCGCTCATCTCATGGCGCGCCGTGGATCGAACCCGCGCCCGACGCGCGTCTCAGCGAGATGTCATTGGAGGAAGTCATCACGGCGCTGCACGCGATTCCGCCCGGCGTAATTGACCGCACCGGCAGCGGTCCATTCCATCCTATTCAAACGCCCGACCTGATTGGCGTGAAGGACCGGCTCTACCTTGACCATACGGGCCTGGGGCAGCAGCACTCGGTCGCCGACTTCATGCGCTACGCGGCGCTCAATCAGGACATGAAGGGCCTGGCGCGCTATGGCGACTTCATCCCCGAGGGTCCCGATTTCCGCGCCCTGCCTGACCCCAAATCGCGCACCCGGTATCTCGACGAAGAGCTTTACGCCCTGGCGCAGTTTGTCTACTCGCTCACGCCGCCGGAGAATCCCCACCGGCTGGACGCGACGGCGGCGCGCGGTGGCGAGGTTTTCCAGCGCGAAGGCTGCGCGCGCTGCCACACCCCGCCCCTCTACTCGAATAACAAGCTGACGCTCGCCGAAGGCTTTGCGCCGTCAGCGGATTTGATGAAGGACCTGGAGATTGAGCCCGTTTCTGTGGGCACCGATCCGGCGCTGGCGCTGCGGACGCGGCGCGGCACGGGCTTCTATAAGGTGCCGTCGCTGCGCGGGCTCTGGTATCGCGGCATGTTCCCTCACGACGGCTCGTGCGCCACGCTCGAAGATTGGTTCGACCCGCGACGCCTGCGGGAGGATTACGTTCCGACGGGTTACAGAGGCTATGGGGTTACCCATCGCGCCGTTCCGGGCCACAAGTTCGGTCTCGACCTTTCCCCCGCCGATAAGGCCGCCCTCATCGCCTTCCTGAAAACCTTGTAGCGCTGCCCGAAGCTCTCCCCGACGAAGGAAGGGACCGACGGTTTTCCTCCGCTCCGACCGGCAGTAACAGTCACTGCCAACCCTGGGTATGGTCATTCCCGCGAGCGCGGGAATCCAGGCCCGGCGCGTCTCCCGCGTTGCGGACGCCTCACCGGGGCGTCTCTGCTTCCGCGGCCTGCCTCCGCCGGGGCAAGGAGACGCTACTTATATAGGCTATCATTAGAAAACAAAGACTCTCAAGTGTGGCATTTTGCCCCACTTGCCAGAAGTCACTCTCATCGCTTTGAGCTGAAGTAAGCCTTTAATATTCAGTGGGTTAGAATTTTGCGCGCAATTGGCGGAGTGTGATTTTTGAGACCAGTGAGACTGAGGAGACTGTTGAGCACCGGGTGGTTGAACCTGAGCAGGCAAGGCCGGCGCGCCGGTCACTTGGCCATCAGTTCTTCGACTTTGCGGATGAGGACCTGCGGATCGTAGACGGGTTTCTCGATGTAGCCGTCGGCGCCGGACGCGGCGAGGAGGCGCTCGCGGTCGCCTTCCATGGCGTGCGCCGTGGCGAGGAGTATCGGAAGCGCTTTGCCCTCGGGCTGCTGGCGGATCAAGTGCGCTACGTCGAGGCCGTCCACGGGGTGGCCATCGTAAGTACAATTCGCCAGCGACACGTCGAGGATCACCACATCAATATTCCGGTCGCTGACAAGGCGCAGGATCTCGCCCACATCTTCGGTGCAAGTCACCTGGTGGCCGCCCGCGCGTTCCAGCGCCAGGCGATAAAACTTGGCCACGAGCGAATTGTCTTCAACCACCAGAACGCGTGCCATAAGTTTGGAAGCTCCCTCATGAGGCGGGGCGGCGCGGACTCGGAGCCTCGCTCGATTGCCGGCGAAGCTGGTCGAGGCGCGCGACGAACCTCTCTCCGTCGATAGGCTTCTGCCAGATTTCGGCGGTGGCGTGGAGCACGGTCAAGCGCTCCTGCGCTTCGCCGGGGTCGTAGCCGGTCACCATCAGACAGTACAGTTCCTGAGACAGTGTGCCGCTTTGGAGGTTCATGACCAGATCGGCGCCGTCGCCCAGCACCGCCCCTGGCCGTTGCGGCAGCGCCATATCCACCACCACAAACAGTGGGTGGAAGCGTCGCGAGGCGTCAAGAGCGTCGTCCGCGGTCGCCGCGCCCAGCACGTAGAAGCCGTGCTTCGAGAGGAGGGTCCTGAGATACAGCCGGAACTCCGGATCGTTGTCGACGACTAAAACGCGCGCCCCCGATTCGTCCCCGGTCGCGGTCAGGCTTTCCTTCCCCAGCGCGTGAACCGGGTCCTGAGCGGCCCGGCTCAACGGCAAGGAGAAAGAAACCGTGGTCCCGCAGCCTCTTCCCGCGCTGGTGAGTTTGATTCGCCCTCCCATCATTTCCACCATTTTCCGGCTGATGGCGAGGCCGAGTCCGCTTCCCCCATGCTGTCGAGTAAAAGAACTGTCTACCTGACGGAACTTCTCGAACAGGAGGGGCTGCTTCTCGAGCGGGATTCCCACGCCGGTGTCCTGGACTTCCAGCAGGAGATAACCGCGCTCCGGAAAGGCCTGGCCACGAAGCGTGATCCAGCCCTGCTCGGTGAACTTCACGGCGTTGCTGACCAGGTTGATCAGGACTTGCTTGACGCGCACGCGGTCTCCCGTAACCGGTGGAAGGTCCACCTGCTCGGTCTCGTCAATCAGTGTCAATTGCTTGTGGGCGGCGTGCAGGGCCACGACGGACTTGGCCTCGGCCAGGATGGGCCGCAGGTCCACGGTCTCAAGGGTCAAGCGCAGTTTTCCCGCCTCGATCTTGGCGATATCGAGGATGTCGTTGACGATCGAGAGCTGGTGCTCGGCGCTGCGCACCACATCGCGCAACAACTCGCGTTCCTCTTCGGGCGATTCGCAGAGGCCGTCGAGTATGAGCCGCGTAAATCCCAAAATGGAATTGAGGGGAGTGCGCAGCTCGTGGGAAGTTGTCGCCAGGAATTCCGTCTTGACGCGGGAAAGTTCCGCCAGTTCGAGGTTCGCCTGCTCCAGGCGCCGATTCAATTCGCTGAGCACCCGGATGCTTTCCTGAAAATACGACTCGCACATCAGGTTCAGGTCAAGGTTAAGGATCTTATCGAGAGCCGTTTTGGTGGACTCCAGACGAGGAGCGTCGGAGCGCAGTTCGGAGCTTAAGGCGTCCTGAAGGTGGTCGCGTATCAAGCCCATCGAGCTGATGACGTATCGCTGCGAGAGGCCCACTTTCACGTGACGCACACCAATTTTGTACCGTTCGGCGGCGTAGGTTTCATCGTAGGGACCGGTGAAGACCCGGCGAGCCCATTTTTGCAAGGTGCCCTTGAGGCGTTCGATCTGAGCCTGACCTCCGGTAAATACTTTCGCGGCATCCGGATGCAGGGCGATCTGGTTGTAGAAGCGCTCCGACAAAGCAGGGAAATGGCCCTCCATCCTGGGGGCGACCACCTGGAGAAGCCGGGCATCTTCGTCGGTGAAGCCGACGTAGCGCTTCATCTCAATGAAAAACGTTTCGGGCTTTCTGGTCACCGCCTGTACCCTGTGATAAAATTGCTCATCGAGGGCCCTGTCGAAGGACCGCATCTTACCATTGGACTGGATGCATCCAAAACGACTTCTCCGGTTTCCCCCAACCTTCGGCCAGAATCTCGTTGTTCTGGCGATAGCTCTGGCGGGAATTGTTGCTTTAATGCTTTATGAGTCCTTCCAGGAGGGACTGACAGTCCGTCATGGACTCGTGATCGCTCTGCTGGCGGCGCTGTCGGCAGCCACCGGCATGCTGATTTACCAGGAACGGCGCTCCTGGACGCTTCTACGCGACCTGCGAGCGGCCATTGGCAAGATCGCGCCCAATTACGCCCGCCTCACGGCCGGACAGGATTTCCCCACCGGCACGGCGGGGCTCGAGAAGGAGATCCGAACCCTGACCGAGCGCTGGCAGGAATTCTGCCAGAGTTGCCAGCGTGTCCACGATGCGGAGATGGTTCACGCCGAACACCTGGCGACCATTGGCGAGCTGGCCGCCGGCCTGGCGCACGAGATCCGCAATCCTCTGGCGGGCATCGCCGGAGCCATTGAAATCATCACCAAGGATTTCCCGAAGGATCATCCCGACCGGGAAGTACTCGAAGATCTGCGGCAGGAAGTGCGCCGCATCGAGAAGACGCTCAACGACTTGCTGATTTACGCGCGCCCCAAGCCGCCGCAATTCGGCCAGGCGGACATCAAAGAGACGATCGTCCGGACGCTTCAGCTCGCGCGCCAGCAAACCGGAACACGGCAGGTGGATTTTTCGATTCAAATTGCGCCATCTCTGCCCAAATTCCTGGCGGACTCCGAGCAACTCCACCAGGTCTTGTTAAACCTCGTCCTGAATGGAATCCAGGCCATCGAGAAGGAAGGCAAGATTACCATTGAAGCGAAACTGCGTGGCTCCGACAGGCTCGGTGGGCCGGAGTCGGTCGAGATTTCGGTGACCGACACGGGGCCTGGAATACCTCACGAGCATCTGGAGCGAATCTTTCGCCCCTTCTACACGACCAAGCGCGGGGGAACAGGCTTGGGGTTGTCACTCTGCCGGCGTATTATTGCCGCGCACGGCGGAACGCTGACCGCCGAAAGTGAGCTGAAAAAGGGAAGCCGCTTTATTATCCGCATCCCTCTGCGCGAAGTCGCCGAGGAAGTCAAACAAGTTTATGTCCAATGAGAAAGTCCTAATCGTCGATGACGAGAAGCTCATCCGCTGGTCGGTCCGCCGGCAATTGGAAGAGTGGGGTTATGTCGCGCTGGAGGCGGAGAGCGGTACGGGCGGCCTGGCGCAGATTCGGAGCGAGGTGCCGGACCTTATCCTGCTCGACGTGCGCCTGCCTGACCTGAGTGGCATCGAAGTTCTGCGTGAGATCAAACAGAACAACCTGTCGATTCCCGTCATCATGATTACGGCCGACCCACAACTGGACGACATCAAGACGGCCATCAAGCTCGGCGCCCTCGACTTCGTCAAGAAGCCGCTCGATTTCGACGAATTCCAAATCACCATCGCCAACGCCATTGACCGCTCGCACTTGCGCTCCGAGCGTGACAGCCTGCGCGAAGAGGTTAAGAAACGATCGGGCTACCACGAAGTCGTGGGGAAGTCGCCGCGCATGGTGGAGTTGATGAACTTCGTGCGCAAAGTTGCGGCCAGCGAAGCCTCCACCGTCCTGATTCAGGGAGAAAGCGGGACGGGCAAGGATTTGATTGCCAATTCCATCCATTACGACAGCGTCCGGGCCGAGAAGCCCTTCGTCGCCATCAACTGTTCCGCCATCCCCGAGAACCTGATGGAGGCCGAGCTGTTCGGCCATGAGCGCGGCGCGTTCACCGACGCCAAGGCTCAGAAGAAGGGCCTGTTCGAGATTGCCGACGGCGGCACGCTCTTTCTGGATGAGATCGGCGAGATGTCCACCTACCTGCAGGCCAAGCTCCTGCGCGTGCTCGAAGACCAGACGATCCGTCGAATCGGGGGCGTCAAGGATATAGCGGTGGACGTGCGAGTCATTGCCGCCTCGAACCGCGACCTGGAACAGGGTGTGCGCGATGGCACGTTCCGCCAAGATCTCTTCTACCGGCTCAGCATTATTCCTATTTTCATTCCGCCCCTGCGCAACCGGAAGGAAGACATCCTGCCACTGGTGGAGTTCTTCATCGACCGTTACAATTTCCGGTTTCGAAAAAACATCAGGGGGATTACTCAGGACGCCCGCGACCTGCTGGTGCAGTATGACTGGCCAGGCAACGTGCGCGAATTGAAGAACGCGATTGAGCGCGCCATGATCCTGGAGGAGGCGGACTATATCCGCCCCACGTACCTGCCCATTCAGGTGACCGGGCAGGCCCCGGGCTATGAAACGACGATTCCATCCACCGTTCCGGACAACGCCGAAGTTGTGGCTTCCGGCGTCGTGAACACCACCCTGGCTTCGTGGCGGCTCCTCTCGAATGGCAAGATGATCCCGGTGCTGGAACTCCCTAAGGAAGGGACCTCGCTCGAAGAGGTGGAGCGCGAACTGGTCGGCCTGGCATTGAAGCAGACGGCCGGGAACCAGACTCACGCCGCGAAACTCCTCGACATTTCGCGCGACGCGTTACGTTACAAGATGAAGAAGTTCGGCTTCGATTCAGACGGAGATTCCTAGCAAGTCGCGTCGGAGATGGGCCCCGGAACTTTCTCCCGGTCCACGCATCAAATCAGATGGAGAAGAAAACTGCGGCGCAATGATCGCGGTCGCGTGCTGAAGGATTCCCAGAGAGGACAGGATAAGGAATGGCGATCATCCGTGATGATGATGCGGCCGAGATTCGCGAGCGGCTCGCGGGGATGGTGGAGCCGGTCAAGCTCGTGCATTTCACTCAGGAGCTGAACCTCGAATACGGTCGCGAGACAAAGCTGCTGCTGGAAGAAGTTGCGGCGCTTTCCGACAAGCTCACTTTGGAAGTCCACAACTTTCTGATCGACAAAGAGAAGGTTGCCGAATACGGCGTCGACAAGGTTCCCGCGACGGTCGTCCGCAACGGCAAGGACTTCGGCATCCGGTTTTACGGCATTCCCGCCGGGTACGAATTCTCGACTTTTCTCGATGCCATCCTCAGCGTCTCCAGGAGCGATTCCGGCCTGAGCCCGCAGAGCCGGGAAAAACTCACGGCCGTCACCCAGCCCGTGCATCTTGAAGTCTTCGTCACACCCACCTGACCGCACTGCCCGCAGGCCGTGCGCCTGGCTCACAGCTTCGCGATGGAAAATGACCTCATCACCGCCGATTCCATCGAGGCCTCGGAGTTCCCGGAACTTTCTTCGCGCTATCGCGTCTACGCCGTGCCCCGAACCGTGATCAATGGCAAGGATTTTGTCGAAGGTTCGCTTCCGGAGGCGTTCTTCCTGGAGGCGGTGTTGAAGGCGGTCACTCCGCCGGCGGAAGCGCAAACCTAGATGCCGTTCCCGTCAAACTGATTTTGGGGTTTGGTGTTTGCAGGCTGCCGCGCTGAGGGGCGTTGCCTGTTGTGCTATTTGTCGTACGTCAGGACAGAGTGCACATCGTATTTGGGAAGTTTGTCGCGCCCCTTGAGGAAGTTCAGCTCAATCAAGAATCCCAACCCCGCCACGCGGCCGCCCAGCGTTTCGACCAGTCCGGCAACAGCGGCGGCGGTGCCGCCCGTCGCCAGCAGGTCATCGATAATCAAGACTTCCTGGCCCGGCGTGATGGCGTCGCGATGCATTTCGAGCGAGTCCTTGCCGTATTCCAGGCTGTAGCTTGCCTGGGCGGTCGCGGCGGGAAGTTTCTTGGGCTTGCGCACGGGCACAAATCCCGCGTTGAGGCGGTAGGCCACCATGGGCGCGAAAATGAATCCCCGCGCCTCCACGCCCACGACGCGGTCAATCAATCGGCCCACATAGTGATTGGCCAGCGCGTCCACGGCATGATGCAGCCCGACCGGATCTTTCAGAAGCGTCGTGATGTCATAAAAGAGAATTCCTGGCTTCGGCCAATCCGGCACTTCGCGAATGTAGCGCTTCAGTCCTTCCACAATCCCTCCTGAGCATCGAGCCATCTAGCTATCGGATGATCGGGTCATCGAATGATTGATCCGGACGCAGAGGAGGTTCGCGACGTTCTCCCGATGATTCGATGAGCCGATGAACCGATGAAGCGATCGTTCTACCACGTTCCCTCAATCACAAATTGTTTGTAGCGACTGTTGACCGGCGCCTCGGATGTCTCGACGCCAGTAACGCGAGCGCCGAACGGCCCCTTCTCGAGATGACGGCGAAATTCCTCCAGCCGCACTTCATCACCGATGGCGTAGGCCTCAACGTTTCCATCCGCGAGGTTCCGGACATATCCGGCGAGGCCGAGTTGGTTGGCGACGCGCTCCGCAAAGAAGCGGTAGCCCACGCCCTGGACTCTCCCAGAAATCAGATATTTCGTGGCGCGTTTCACGGTGTTCGATGCGCAGATGAGTGTACTCGCCTTTCCGCCGTTCGCATGGTCTGTTCTCTTCGCATTGGATTCCATTCCCCGGCATCCTGTCAGGCGCGATGCGGGGATCCCAGAAGCCGGGCCGGAAGTGTGATGACCGCCCGCAACAGCTCCAGCACTCCCCCGACCGCGATTCCCAGAATCCGAAACGGAATCAGCAGAAGCCAGACCAGCGGGTAAAGCAGCAGCGCGAGCAGCGCAAGAGGCCAGCACAGAACCAACAGGATGCACCAGAGAAGAAACTTTACCATGATGATCGCCTCGCCTGTCTTACTCTATTCTACTTACGCAGGCCCGGCGCCAAAGTTCCGAGCAAGAAATCCTAAATTCTGAATTCTGAATTATGAATGGGAGATCCGACGGCAGGCCTTTTCTGTGACTCATAATACTCAAACGACGGTTCCGCAATTCAGCACTCATAGTTCAGAAATCATGATCCCTTCCCCACTCCCGCCCGGGCGCAGCGCGAGAACGCGGTGAGCGCGGATTGGAGCCGCTCGGCGGACCACCCAAACCGGCGGGCGAAGATCTTTCCCACAGCGGGCGCGCCTTCGCGGAGCGTGCACGCCGTCCAATTCAAACCGGAACGTCGAAGCAGGAAATCCTCCAGATCCACGGCCATCTCCTGCCGGATGGCGAATTCCACTTCACCGGCAAGCAGAGTGGGCATGCCCGGAAGTGGCTCGGCCAGTTGATTTTCTTCTCGCAGGGGTCCAAGGACAAGAGGCCAGCGGCTGCCGTAAGTCCGCACGATGCGTTCGGCCACAGTACGGGGCAGGCGGAATTCGGCGGCAGCGCGCTCAACGGAGGATTTCACAAAGGCCTCGAAGGGTCCTGTATGTCCCCCTGGCAGCGGCGCGTGGCGCGAAGGGTGGCTGGCCCCCCGGGTGCCGATACGCAGGTCGGCCACGATCTGGTCCACGAGTTTCTCGCCCAAAGCCCGGGCGGTGGTGAGTTTCCCGCCGCAGATCGAAACGAAATTCTCCGCCCAGGAATCGCGATGAAATCGATGCTCGCGTGTGTTGGCCGAAGGGCTGCGTCCCGGTTCCATGACCAGGGCGCGCAATCCTGCGAAACTGCCGATGACATCGGAAGGCTTAAGGGGGTCGCGCAGCACGCGGTTTGCGGCGGCCAGAAGGTATTCGACATCCTCCGCGTCCGGTTGGACGCTTCCCGGGTCCCCTTCGTAATCGGTGTCGGTGGTTCCGAGCACTGCGTAGCCGCGCCAGGGAATCATCAGGAAAATGCGGTCGCCGGGTCGAATCGCCGCGAACAGCGCGTAGCCGCCCGTTACATTCGGCACGATGACGTGCGTTCCCTTGGTGAGGCGCAAAGTCTTCGACCCGTCAAAACCCGGCACCAGCGCGCGCACGTGATCCACCCAAGGGCCGGTGGCATTGACCCAAAAGCGTGACGAGACCTCGTATCGCCGGCCCGTCAGGCGGTCACAAGCCTCGGCGCTCATCACCGCGCCTTGACGCGAGCCGGATCGCGTCGAGAGCGAGAGGGCGCTGATTTCGGTGTAATTCGCGACGACCGCGCCATGCTCGGCCGCGTCAAGAACGAATTCGAAGGTAAGGCGCGCATCGTCGGTTTCGGAGTCGTGATAGACGGCCGCCGCACGCAGTTCGGCTTTCTTCAGCGCCGGTACCAGGCTTGCCGCATCCTCCGGGCCGAGCATGCGATGGCGGTCTTCGCGTCCAAGGTTACCGAGTAAGTCGTAGAGCGTCAGCCCGATGCGGATCTTGAGGGGGTGATACGGGTCGTCCTGATAAATCGGCAGGAGGAAGGGAAGCGGGCGAGCCAGGTGCGGCGCGAGCTCGCGGAGGCGGCGGCGTTCGGTGCGCGCCTCGTGCACCAGGTGGAAATCCAGTTGTTCGAGATAACGCAGGCCACCGTGGATCAGTTTGGACGAGCGGCTGGAAGTCCCGCTGGAGAAATCCTGCGCCTCAACCAGCGCCACCTTCAGGCCTCGCAGCGCTGCCTCGCGCGCCACCGCCGCACCATTGATTCCTCCGCCAATCACCACCAGGTCGAAATTCTGGTGGGAAAGCGAATCCAACTCTCTTTTCATCGAGGTCTGCCCGGCGAACCTTACAGATTAACACAACTGGGACGAAGTATCGTCTTCCTGCCATCCGTGTTCCATTTGCCCTATAATTCGCCAAGCAGGAGAGTCATTTGGGTTGGTCAAGCCCTACTCCGGGCAGGGAAATTCAACCGGCTTATCTGCGCCTTTACGAAAGCGGCGAACTGAAGCGGCGCGTTCAGCGCGCGCTGAGGCTCCTCGAATCCTGCACAGCCTGCCCGCGCAATTGCCGTGTTAACCGGCAGCAAGACAGGTTCGCGGTCTGTCGGACCGGCCGCCACGCCGTGGTTTCCAGTTACGGCCCCCACCACGGCGAGGAGGACTGCTTGCGCGGCTGGCGCGGCTCCGGCACGGTCTTCTTTTCCGGGTGCAACCTGCGCTGCGTTTTCTGCCAGAACTTCGACATCAGCTGGCAACTCCGGGGAGCGTCCGCGACCTCGGAGAAGCTGGCGCGCATGATGCTCGAACTTCAAGCCGACGGCTGCCACAACATCAACTTCGTAACGCCCGAGCATGTGGTTCCGCAGATCGTCGAAGCGCTCCCAATCGCCATCGAGCGCGGCTTCCACCTCCCCATCGTCTACAACACCAGTGCCTATGATTCGATGGAAAGCCTGGAATTGATGGATGGCATCGTGGATATCTACATGCCGGACTTCAAGTACTGGGACTCCGAAATGGCGAGGAGGTATTCGAGGGCGCCGGACTATCCCGAAGTGGCGCGACGAACCATTAAAGAGATGTATCGCCAAGTGGGCGATCTGGTGATGGACGAGCACGGCCTTGCCAAGCGTGGCCTGCTGATCCGGCACCTGGTGATGCCCGGCGAGATTGCCGGCACGCGGGAAATCATGAGCTGGATTGCGCGCGAACTTTCGCCGGCGACTTATGTCAACGTGATGCCGCAGTATTACCCGGCAGGGAAAGTCTCCCGCAGCGAATACCCGGAAATCGACCGCCGAATCACCCCGGCCGAATACGAGACGGCTCTCGATAACGCGTGGCGCGCGGGTTTGAAGCGCCTCGATTCCCGTCGGCTTTCATCCCAGGGAATCCGCTGATGCCGTCTCTTCATTCGTCGGGACGCTTCCAGGGTCGCTCAGACCGGGAATGCTATAATCCCAATCGGGGGGCGTGGAGTGAAGGTCCGAGGTCAATTCGCGTGCTTGGCGCTGCTTTTGGCCCCTGCGACAGGCGCCACACAATGCATTGAACCTCCAACGGTGCAGATGGACGAGCGCACGGCGGAATCACACCTGCTCGCCAAGAAGGACTTCGTACTCCCGGAAGAGGCGCCCAGGCACTTCCGTATTGAAAAAGTCGTGGTGCTCATAACCGTCGATCGAGATGGAGATGTTTGCGAAGTGAAGGCTTGGAAAGGGCGCAAGGACCTCCGGCTGTCCGCCGTTCAGATCGTCAAGGAGCATTGGCGTTATCGCCGTTTCCTGGTCGACTGGAAGCCGGTGGTCGCGCAATTTCCCGGGACGGTGAATTTCCTGCTTAGCAAAGAGCCCCTCGGCCGGGCGGCGCAGGGAATCGGAATTCTGAGGCCGAATGAAGGCAGTCGGGCAGTATGAAGACCCTGGATGAATATCTCGCGCTCGCCGCACAAGCCCACGGCCACATGTGCCCCGGACAAGTGCTGGGCGTGCGGATGGCGATGCTGGGGTTGAGGGAAATGGGATTCGAAGACCCCGCGAAGTATCGCAAACGATTGCTCACCTTTGTCGAAGTTGACCGCTGCGCCACGGATGCCGTGAGCCTGGTGACCGGCTGCCGCCTGGGGAAGCGCTCCTTGAAGTTCGTTGATTACGGCAAAGTAGCGGCGACGTTTGTGGACCTGGAGACGGGGCGCGCCATGCGTGTCGTGGCTCGCGACGATTCGCGCGCCAGGGCGAAAGGGATGTTCCCCGAACTGGGTGATACTTCGAAGCAGCAACTCGAGGCGTACAAGGTGATGCGCGACGCAGATCTGTTTGCCCTCCAACGTGTTAAGGTCAAGCTGGCGCCGGAGGATCTCCCGGGGCGGCCGCGTTCACGCGTGACCTGTGAGGAATGCGGCGAGGGCGTTAATGACGGCCGCGAGCGCCGTGCCGGCGGGCACGTGCTTTGCCGCAGTTGCGCGGGCGAGAGGTACTACGAGAAAGTTGACGAGTGACCAGGAAGAATTCAGAAGTCAGGAGTCAGAAGTCAGAATACAAGACCCGGTGGGTTTCGAATTAGACCAGAGCCTGCTCTCGACCCAAGACCGTTGGGCCGGGAAGCTCCCCGAAGCTGCATTCTGGATTCTGACTTCTGGCTTCTGACTCCTTTTCCCGTCACCCGTCACTGTACTTAAGATGTCCGAACCACCCATCCTGATCGCGACTCTCCCGCCGGAGCGGCTCGTCATTCACCGCCGCTACCAGCCCATCGCGACATTCGTCATTCTGGGTCTGAACATTCTGCTTTTTGCCCTGATGACCCTTTCCGGCGGCTCCAAGTCGCCCGACGTGCTGCTGAATTTCGGAGCGTCGTACGGACCCTTCATTCAGCGCGGGGAATACTGGCGCCTGGTCATGCCGATGTTCCTGCACATCGGCTTCCTTCACCTGGCATTGAACTCGTTGGGGCTGGTGGTTCTGGGCCGCATCCTGGAGAGCGTCTACGGATACGGGCGCTTTACTTTCCTCTATGTGGCATGCGGCATCGGGAGTTCATTCCTCTCCATGAGATTCTCCCCGGCGGTTGCGGCTGGCGCCTCGGGGGCGATTTTTGGGATTGCCGGCGCCATGCTGACCATCGGCTATCTGCATCGCGCCGCCGTCCCCCGGCACTGGCGAAGGTCGTTTGGGGGAGGAATCCTCCCACTGATTTTAATCAATCTGGCATTCGGCTACTCCATCCGCGGGATTGACAACTGGGGTCACCTGGGCGGCCTCATTACGGGGATCCTTCTCAGCGCCGTGCTGGCCCCACCGGGGATTGAATGGATTCCGGGGGCCGAGGAGGTGAGGCCTTCTCAGGCCGCGGTGGTGGTTCCAATCGTCATCGTTGCCCTGGCGATGGTGGCAGGCATCCGGCACTATCAGACTTCGCGCGTGGTGGCTCGGCTTCTATCGGAAAGCCTGCGCCTTCGCACGGCGGGCAAGCCCGACGAGGCCTTGCAACGCATCCGCGAAGCGTTTCGAGTGGCGCCGAGCGACGAACGTCCGCACGAAGAACTGGGAGCGCTTTATCTCAGCGAAAATCGCGTTGTGGATGCCATCCGCGAGTACCAGGAGGCTCGCCGCTTGAGCCCCATTTCCTCACGCGCGCAGTTGGGGCTGTCGAGGGCCTATCGGAGGCAAGGCGACCTGGCCAAGGCGCGAAAGCTGATCGAGGAGCTCGTCGGCGAGGAGCTTGAAACCGCCAACGGCCAGCGAGCGATCGCTGACCTCTACAACGAAGAGAGGCTCTATGAAGATGCCATCCGGCACTATCAGACGGCACTGAAGATGGACCCCAACGACGCCGTGGCGCACAACAACCTGGGCTGGCTCTATGCCACTTGCGGTGATGAGAAGTTCCGCAATCCCGCGTCGGCGCTCGAACACGCGAAAAGGGCGGTGGACTTGAGCCGGTGGAAGGAGCCGGCGTTCGTCGATACGCTCGCGGAAGCGTTCTACGTTAACGGGAACTTCAGCGAAGCCGTCAGGACGCAGGAACTTACCCTGAAACTCGACCCGGACAATAAAGAATACCAGGAGCATATGGCCCGCTATCGCAAGGCGGGCGCAAGTTGACGAACAATTTGTGGCGGATCAAGCGCGGGATTTCCGCAACCGTATTTCCCGCTGCCGCCGGGATGTGATATACAACCACGACGGTCCCCCGCCCCGAACACTCCCTCGAATCAGGTGAATCATGCTTGTTCCTCTTTTTCGAAGCAGAATCATCGTCGCCTCAATACTTCTTACCATGGCAATTGTCGGCGTTGTGGTTTGGGGAGAACTGGCGCGGCCGGCTGCCCGCGCGCAGACCGCCAACCCTCCGCGACTGGATGTTCCGTTCACGCTTTCTGTTCCGACGCCCCATGTCGCCTGGGGCAAGCCCTCGGCGGGGCCGCCGGTGCGGGCGTTCGTAATGCCCAGCGTCAGCGAGGGACGAACCCTTGTCGAGCTCGCGGAACGCATGGACCTCACATTTGACACGGTCATGATTGATGAGGCCTGGGACGTCAACACCTGGACGGTCGGGACGGACGAGAACTATGAAGCGCGCAACTACAAGCTGGCTTACAAGTATCTTGACGAGGACCTCGCAAAGCCGACCCAATACGATGTGATGGTCATTCCCAGCCTGCACGGCTGGAACCGCCTGCCGGCGGCCTCACGCGAGGCTATCCGGAAGCGCGTCGAGCAAGGGACCGGTCTGGTCTTGATTCATCCCACGACCGGCCTTCCGGCGCCCGACGACCCTCCGAGCCAGCGCCCCATGAACGATTTTGCCCCGGACTACGAAGTGCCTCCGGGCGAGGAACTGTGGGACCTCTCGCCACTCGTCGGCGTACTGTCTGACCGGCTGAATTCGCGAGGCCATCGCGAGATACGGCCGGATGCCGTCGCCCCCGGGCCGTGGAAGCGCGTTCTCGAACATCCGATTACCACCAACCTGCCATTCGAATCCTTTCCTGCGGACTACTTGCAGCACTATCGCTACAAGCTCGGCAAGGATTCGACGCCGCTGGCTGTAGGGGCCGATGGCGAGCCGATTATTGCGACCAAAACGTACGGAAAAGGGAGGGTTGTGGCGATCGGGTATGTCAACACCGGGCTCTCGCCCCAAATCGACCCCAAGATCCTTGGTGAACGCGATGATCACTGGTGGGAGTACGTGTATTCGATGCTGTGCCGTTCCATTCTTTGGGCGGCGGGCCGCGACGCGGCGCTGCGACTTCTGCCGATGAGCGTGGCGACAGACGCTGCGGGAAGAAGGTCAGTCCTGGCTCAAGTCGAGGACGCGGGTTCGCTCGCAAACGCCGCGATCATGGCACAGATTTACAACGAGTGGGGTGAGCGGGAGGGCAGCGCGGGCCGTTCGTTCGATTTGAAGAAGGGAAGTAATGCCGTCAAGCTCGACCTGCCGGCGCGTCTCGCCGCTGGACGCCATTATGTGGACGTGATACTTCAGGCGGAGGGTAAGCACTACGATTGGGGCAGCATCTCTTTTGACATTGAGAAGCCTGATGAGATCGCCAGACTCTCGACGGACCGCGCCTTTTATACGCGCGGCGACAAAATCCAGGTGAGCTTTGAGACGCGGTCGGGGAAGCCCGGAAACACCCTGGTGGAATTGCTCGATAACCGCGGGCGCCTGATCGGCCGGCGGCTTTCCGGGAGCGCAGGCGTCGCCGCTGTGCCGATCGAGGTCGGAAACTATACAACCAATATCGGCTGCGTGCGGCTGACACTGCTCGACGCAGACGGCGCGAGGAAAATCGATCGCAAACAGGTGCGAGTCAATTTCCAGGCGCTCGACCGCGATTTTGGCGCCTACGAATTCATCATGCCCTGGTACGGGCCACCCAGTTATCAGCCCTGGATTCCGACGCTCGACGAACAATTCCGCAAGGCCGGGATCAGCGTCGTTGAGGATCCCGAGCGCAATTTCCGTTTGATCCGGCAAGTCCACACGCCCGGTTTTGGGGTTTACTGGCATTACCGACAGCAATATCTTGAGAAGAAAGACAAGTTCTTGGAAACAGGCGACAAACGGTATCTGGCGCGCGATCCCGAGCTCGCCGACGACGCATGGCTGGAGAAACTGCGCGGCGTCCTGCGCGAGGGAATGGAGAAGTTCAAGCTCTACCGTCCGCTGGCATGGTATCTCGCCGACGAATCTTCGCTGACCGCTTATGGCGACCCGCTCGATCTCTCCTGGTCAGACATCGCGCTCAGGAAATTCCGCGATTGGCTGAAGACTCGTTATCCGAGCCTGAGCTTGTTGAATGCGGAATGGGAAACGAACTTCAGCAATTGGGACGACGTCGTTCCGCTTACAACCTCCGAGGCCCAGGCCAAAGGCAATTACGCCGGCTGGATGGATCACCGCACATTCATGGAAGAAGTTTTCGCCCACGCGCTGCAGGTTGCGGCGGAAACCGTCAAGCAAGATGATCCCGGCTCGCGGCCCAGCATTTCCGGAACACAAGTTCCCGGCCCGTCCAACGCCGTGAATTGGTACCGCCTTGACCAGATTGTGGATTACCTCCAGCCCTATTCCGACGGCGACCAGGACGAACTGCATCGCACCATGCGTCCGGGCCTGATCTTGACGGGATTCACCGGCTACCAGGATCACGGCAAAGTCCTGCGCCACCAGCTTTGGCATCGCCTCTTCCATGGCCACACTGGCGCGTCGCTCTTCTGGCATTACACGGCGCTCAATGCCGATCTTACTCTCAGCGAGCAGGGCCGGGACCTGGGCGAGACGATCGACGAATTCCGGAACGAGGGCCTGGCGCTGCTGCTGCGCGGCGCGGAGCGCGAGAATTCCGGCATCGCCGTGCACTATTCGCTCCTCAGCGTGCGCGGACAATGGATCACCGACGGCCACATCCAGCCGCACGAAGTCGCGAACGGCGATTCCACCTCCGCGCACCTCAAGCGATTTCACCAGAACCGCAGCGCCTGGCTGCAGGCTCTGCACGATGCGGGCTATCAATTCGATTTGCTCCCCACCGAGCAGATTGACGCCGGAAAGCTCGCGAACTACCGCGTTCTGATTCTCCCGGATTCGATTGCTTTGTCGGATTCGGAGGTCGATGCCATCCGGAACTTCGTCCAGAATGGGGGCCTGCTTCTGAGTGACGTCGAAACCGGTTTGATGAACGGCCACGCGCGCTGGCAGGCGGCGGGCCGGCTCGATGACGTGCTCGGTGTGCAGCGCATTCAATTGCGTTCGGCGGCCGATGGCGCCGCGAGCGCCAAGCTCCGTGTCGCGCTGAGCGCCGGACCGGCGGAGTTTGAAGTCACGCCTTCCGATCCCAAACTTCGCAATACGACCGGCCAGCCGGGTGCCGCGGCGGACGGGGCGCTGTTCTTGATGGATAATCGCTACGGCTCCGGCCGCTCCATCACGTTCAATTTCTGGATGAAAGATTACGAGCGCCAGCGGAGGTCAGGGGCGCAAGCGGGGCTTATCGCGCTTCTCCGTGATTATCTTTCCCTGGCCGGAGTCCACTCGGTCGCGGACGTGCGCAAAGCTTCAGGCGAGCCGCTCTCTTGTTCGGAGGTTGTGCGGTATCGGAAAGGCAGGGCAATATATCTGGCGGTCCTCCCTGAGCCCGACTGCCCTGACGCTGGCATGGCCACTCTGAATTTGCCCTCGCCGGCATACGTGTATGATTTGCGCGCGCATCGCGCTTTGGGGAGAGTCGCGCGGGCCAGCGGCCGGCTGATTCCCGGCGAGCCGCTGCTCTACGGCGTTTTGCCCTCGCCGGTGGGTCGTCTGAGTGTCAGCCTTGCAGGCCCTCCCAAAGCTCCTGCACAGGTGAAGACGGGTGACATCGCCAAATTCTCGATTCGCTTGAGCGCCCATCGCATCGGAGCACCACCATCGTCCCCGCTACCGGGCGGATCTTCCGAGGCCGCTCCCGAAAGCTCCATCCATGTGGAAGTGCGGAACGCGGCGGGGAAGGAACTCGACCATTACGCCGCAAACTTGGTCTTGGTGAATGGCGCTGCAGAGTTCACGCTGCCCCTTGCCCTGGACGACGTTCCCGGCCCTTGGCGCGTGACCGTGCGCGAGCCCTTCGCGCACCAAACGGCAAGCGCGACGTTTACGGTGGCGAAGTAGCAGGAATTCACGCTCAAGCAGGGAACTTGGGGGATGGCCGCTGGCAGGAGCGCCATTTAGCGGTCCGCGCCGGCGCCCTGGGAGACAGGGGATTCCTTGTCGGGAGTGCCGGTTGGCTGCGGCGGTATTCCCGCCACGGGCGATTCTGAAATCGGGGCCGATGGGCCGGAAGCCGAAGAGGCCTGCTTGGTTGCCAACAACGCCGGCACTTCGGAGGGGCTGTGGCGCGCGCGCGCGTTTAACTCAATGATCGCCTTGAATGGTACGGAATAGTCGTTCCGGGCGTTCCAGAAAAGGTACCCAATCCCGCCTTTTTCACGCGCCACCTTCATCTGCGTATGGACGTAGTCCGGCGAATACGACCTGGTTTTCCAGGCGAAAGCCTGCAGCCAGGGGCGCAAGACGACATTGGAACCTGTGGTGACCTTGCGGAAGCGATCCATCGATTCGCCGATGAAATGTTCCGGCGCGTCGCCGGGCGTCGTGTACCCGTCCATTCCGAAGAAATGCGAAGGGTAGACCATGGGCGAGAGCACGTCGCAGTGGCGCGCCATCTCTTCGATCTTCTGGCCGGTGTGCGCGAGGTCCACGGGCCTCTCCCAGGCCATCACGCCGAAGACGTCGAGTGAAACCAGCACACCCAGCGGATGCAGCTCGTCGTAGGCGCGTCGCAGGAAATCCGTGATGACCTGCGCGCGCGTCCATTCGGGCCGCTCGGACTGGAAACGAAACTCCGCGTCCGCCTGATCGCCCTCCGCCGGGAAGCGCACGTAGTCGAATTGAATTTCGTCGACACCCTTGCGGGCGGCGTAAGCGGCCAGAGCGATGTTGTAATCCTGCACCTCGCGTCGCGACGGATCGGCCCAGGTCAGTTTTCCGTTTTCGCGCCAGGCAGCCTTGGCGCGGCGCGATTGTACGGCCAGGTCCGGATGGTGCGTGGCCAATTGCTCGTCGCGGAACAGCGCGATACGCCCGATGGATTGCAGGTTCAGGCATCGGAGAAAGCGGACGAACTTGGAGAGACTGCGAATCGGCGGACGCTGTTTTTCGGGCGCCAACGGATGGCTGAACGAGACGTTGACGAGGCCGTCAAAATCCTTCAAATCGAAAACCACGGCGTTGCCGCCCAGTTCCTTCCAGCGTCGAATCAGCTCGAGCCCATGCGCGCTCCCTGCCGTGTAGCCGGTTAAGTAGATGGCGCGGATCTCGGCGTCCTTTGGGCGCGGATCAGGCCGCAGTTCTTCCACGGGCATCGTCTCGATGCCGGGAATCAAGATCTTCTGGCCGGGCTGGAGATGCTTTCCCGCGACGGCGGGGTTGGCCTGGCGAATCGCCGTCTCGAGCTCACCGGTCATCATGAACGCCGTTTGCGGGAGATAGCGGTAGGCGATAGCCTCCACGCTCTCGCCCGGCTTCACGGTGTGAATGAGCGTCGGCAGGCCGGTGACCTCCGGCCCCGCGAGCGATGCGGCCTCCTCCGTCGGAACAGTGGAGAGCTGTCGCTCCGGTTTTTCTTCTATGCGATTCGTGTGTGGCCGTGCCGCCGGTGTTGCAGGCCGGCTGGGCCGCGCTGCGGCAGTGGTCCCCGATGACTCAGATGGCTGCGCGGGCGCCGGAGAAGTCCTCGGTTTTCTGAGCACTGCTGTCTGAAGGGGAACTCGGGGGATGAAAGTTAGAATCCCGGAAGCGAACAAAAACAGGGCAAGAAGGGCCAGGAAGACACGACTTCGGTAGTGTTCGAACATAATTCCAAGCTTCCTGAGCTACCCCTCGCAGGATATTAACACGGATTTTCGCCGATGCAAGACGTACACGGCAGATTCCAGCGGCGCCGCCGGGAAACCTGCGAACGGGCATTACATCGACTTATCGTCAGTGAGGAAGGAGGCGTTGGAGGGTTTCTCGGACTTTTTCCGGCTTGAAGCCAAACGGCCCGGCGAGGCTCTTGTAAGCGACCCGGCCGTCGCGGTCGACCACGTAGAGCCGGTCAGGCCAGCCGGTGTAGGCCATTTCCGTCGTGTTTGAGATGGTATCGACCAGCGCAGGAAGCTGCAGACCCAGCTTGACCGCGCAAGTGCCCGCCAGGTTGGCGCGCTCGAGGTAGCCCTTGGGGCTGGTGAAGACCACGTTATCCTTGATATTGCTATCCATCTGCCAGAGGTCGCTTGGGTGCGCTTCCTGAATGTAGACCACCAGGAACTCCGCGCGATCTTCGTAGTCCTGGTAGAGCTTGTTGAGGGCGGGAACCTCCCGCCGGAAGGGCGGTCAGGTGTAGCTGCCGAAAACCAGGACGACGGGTTTCTGGCCTCGAAAAGAGGAGAGCTGGACGTGCGCCTTCTTGTCGTAGGTTTCGAGCGTGAAATCCGGAGCGGGATCGCCGACCTTCAAGTGGCCCTGGCGGGCGTTCAGCCAGAGCGGCTCGAAGGGAAGCACAATCATGGCCACCATGGGGACATGGCGCATAACCCGGCCAAAAAACTCGGGTGGCTGGCACATTACCCAATAGAGCGCCGCAGACGTGGCCACGTAGAGAGCCGCCACGACCGCAACGATTTTGATTGCCAGTTTGCGGGAGACCTTCACTTGATTTCATCCTTGGTCATGATGTAGCCGTTCTGGGCGAGCCGCTTGCCGCCCGCGCGGTGGGCTTCCGCGGGCATCTCGTGGACTCCGGTCGCGTCAATCCACCGGTTGTAAAAATTGAACAACGCGCAGATGGTGATAGCGTCGTAAATCGCCTCGTCCGTCCAGCCGGCTTGGTGCAATTCGTCGATGTCGCGCGGACCAATTTTGACAGATTCCCGATTCACTTTCACTACGAAGGCAAACAATTTCTTTTCGCGTTCGCTGATGGGGGCGCGAGTGTAATCCTCAAGCACCGCTTCGACCAGCGCCTGGTCGCCCAGCAATTCCGCCGCAACTGCGGCGTGGCTGCGAATTCAAAACGGGCAGTGGTTCTGCGCCGACGTGAACGCGGCGATAAGTTCCCGCATTCCGGGCGAAAGCGGCGACGGCCCGCGCATCACACCCTGTGTGAAGCCCTCCAGATACTTCGTCCGGTCGGGCTTGAAGGCGAACAGATAGAAGATCTGAGAGATCGGCGCGCCCATCGCCTTCAATTGCTCGATCAGCGGAATGTAGGCGCTCTTCGGGTCGGGATTCGACTCGACATCGTGAAGGAACATGGGGTTCATTTTCAACCTTCGGTCCACTTTCAAGGGTTCCCCGTCCTCCTGAGGAGTCCCGACGCCTTTTCGGGACGACGAAGGATCTCTGCATTTTGCACAACACAACTGAAAAAGATCCTTTGCCCGCCGCGGCGGGCTCAGGATGACGGTGGGCGCGAAATCTCCTTTAGAACAGCAACTTCAGCGCGAACTGCATCAATCGCGGCGGGCCGCTCACCAGAATCCGCCCGAAGTTGGGTGACGCCAGGTCGTTCTCCGGCAGCGCGAAGTTGGCATGATTGGTCAGGTTGAACGACTCGGCGCGGAACTGCAAATTCGCGGTTTCTCCCAGCTTGAAACCCTTCGACAAGCCGACGTCCAGGCTGCCGTAGGCCGGGCCGCGCGCGATGTTTCGCCCGGCGTTGCCGAATTCGCCGGCCTCGGTGTTGGGATCAAGGCGCCGAAAAGCGCTGCGGCTGATCCATTGTTCGGGTGTGTGCGGCGCCGTAAGATTGACGTCCCCCACCACGTCAGGTCTTGCCTCGGAGAATCCCGAGATTTCGGGATGCGAGCCCTGCAAGGCTACGTTCGCACTGTCATACACCGTAAACGGTGTCGCCGTGGACGCGATCACGATGGTGTTGATCTGCCATCCGCCCAAGACGGCGCGCGTTGCCGGGCTTGCCGAGGTGAGCCGCGGCAGTTCGATGATGGCGCTGAGAGTCAGCCGGTGCCGCGCGTCAAACAGCGACGGCCCGTGCTCGGCGGCGAGGTCGAAGGGATTCTGGGCCAGATCGTTCTCTCCCGAAACCAGGCGCGGCGCGGAGCCCGAGAGATTCAAACTGGAAACGTAGTCGAGCGTCTTCGAATACGTGTAGGAAGCGAGGAACCCCAGCGCGTTCGAGAAGCGCCGGGAGACGCTGATCTGGCCCGCGTGGTAAGTGGAATCGGTGGAGTTGGTGAGCAGGCCGACCGAGCCGTAGGTGCACGGCCCGGGCGTTGATGGACATCCCGCGTAGATGCGCCGCTGGTCGGCGTTGTCAATTGTCGCGCCGGGGCCGTACACCGCCGGGTTGGCTTCCACAAAGCGCGGCAGGTGCGTGCCCTTGGTCCCCACATAGCGAACGTCGAGCAGGAACGAACCCGCGAACGAGCGCTGCACAGATATATTCCAATTCTGGGCATACGCAGGCTTCATATTAACTTCGTTGGTCAGGATCGTCATGGGCCGTGGGAAGGTACTGATGTCGAAGGGGGGCTGGCCGTTGAAGGGATCGGCGTAATTCAAAAACGGCCCCGGAACCTGCTGCGCCTGCGTCCAGGGCAGGGCGCTGATCGCCGCCTGGAGCGGCCCGCCGGTGCCGTTGGCGAAGGGATCATAGAAGACCCCGTACCCGCCGCGGATGGAAAGCCTGCCCGCGCCCGTGGGATCCCACGCGAATCCGACGCGCGGCATCCAGCCCCGTTTGTAGATGGGCGAGATGCGGTCCGTCACGCCGTCGTCACCCGGGAAGAGCAGCCCCTCCGGGGCGTTCGAGAAGACCGAAGATTGGGCCCCCGGGACGAAAGCATTCAGCCGCTCGTTGGTCTCGGAGTAAGGCGTGCTGATTTCGTAGCGCAGCCCGAAGTTAAGCGTCAGCCTGCTGGAATACCGCCATTCGTCCTGGGCATAGCCCGCCAGTTCCCACGTGCGCAGGTAGCGTTGCAGGTCGCCGCCCGCCTGGAAGAAGACGATGGGCATTCCCGCCAGGAAGCTGGCGAAGGGATCGCTGAACGGGAAGGGCACAAACACAAAAAATCCGTTCGACGCGATGCCCTGGACGGCGTTGATCTGGTTGCGGCGGTATTCGCCGCCGAATTTCAGCGTGTGCCGGCCCTCGATGTGCGCCAGCGAATCGTTCAGCTCGAAAGTGTTCTGAACCGTGTCGCGCGGTCCGGTGATGGGATCGCCCACGCTCGCGTAGCCGTTGACGATGAAAAACGGCGGGCCTTCGGCTGCGGCCAGGGTGGTGTCATATTGGAATCCCAGGTCGCGCGGCGGAGTGCGGTTGAAGCGCTGGTCGAAGAGAAACGCATGGCGGAAATACGATGCGCGGAGAGTGTTGAACGTGCGTCCGGAGAACGAGTGGTTTTCCGAAATGGTTGCCGACTGCGTGGTGAGATCGTCCCCGACCGGGAAGCCCGGCACGTCCGCCCCCTTGATGGAAAGCGGGTTCACATTCGAACCGGTTCCGTACGAATAGCGGCCCGAGAGGCTGTCGCGGTCGCTGAACTGGTGATCGAGGCGGACGCCGGCCTGATCGCTGTTGTTCCGCATGATCTGCGTCGTGCGGAAGAGGTTGGGCGCGACGTTGCCGAGCGGGTAGAACTCCAGCACCTTCTCGGAAATGGGATTGATCGGGACCAGCCCCTGATACGGCCCGAACTGTCCCGTGTTGAAATCGAGCGCGAAGAGCGGCTGGCCCAGTTGGGAGAAGTCACCCAGGCGTTGCTCGGGCGTCGGCACGGTGGCGGTTTTGGTGATGCCCTGGCGGTTTCGAAATCCTTCGTAATATCCGAAGAAAAACGTTCGATTGTGGATAACAGGTCCGCCCACCGTAGCGCCAAACTGATTCTGCTTGAGCGGCTCGACGCTCTCGGAGAAGAAATTCCGCGCATCGAAAACGTCGTTGCGGAAAAACTCATACACGCTGCCGTGGAACTCGTTCGACCCTGAGCGCGTCACGACGCTGGTCGTGGCGCCGCTCGTACCGCCATATTCAGGCGGCGCCGTGTGGGTCAGGATGCGAAATTCCGTGATGGCATCGACCGGCACGCGCAGCGCGAACGCGCCGTCCACTTTGTCCACGATATGCGCGCCGTCGAGCAGATAGTTATTCGACTCGGGTCGCTGGCCGTTCACCGCATAAGCCTGATTGGCGCGCAACGAGCCGCCCGCCGTGAGCACGCCCTGCGTGAGCGGCACGACTCCCACCTGAAGCAAGCCGAGTTGCGTGAAGTTCCGCCCATTGAGCGGCAGGTCGAGAATCTCGCGCCCCGAGACCACTTTCCCTAATACGTTGGTGCTCGTATCGATCTGCGACGGGGCAGCTTCCACCTGGATGGTTTCGTGCGTGGCGGCCACTTGGAGCTCGGCATTCACGCGCGCCCGCTCGTTGATGCTCAGGGGGACGGGATTGCGACGAAAGGCGGTGAATCCCGACGCTTCGACGTCGATACCGTAAATCCCTACAGGGAGGAACGGGAAGGCGAAGCTCCCGGTGTTGTCGGTCGTCTGGGAGTGCTGGATCCCGGTTGCGAGTTGTGTAACGCGCACCACGGCCCCGGGAATGACGGCGCCCGAGGCGTCCGAAACGCGGCCTTCGATCGTTCCCGTCGGGTCTTGAGCGCAAAGACCGACGGCGACCGCCATCCATGCCACGAGAAGCGCAATCCTGGTGATCTTCTTCAGCACACTCTTCCTCCCGTACGGCTCGAGCGCGGGGCACACACCCCGCGCCTGGGCCGCTGCCTCTGGTTTTTCAGTTTCGACCGATGTGAACCGACGCCCTGATGAAAAGAGCATAGTTTCCAGCGACCGAATGTTTTCGTCAATTATTCGAATCTACGAAACGGAAGGCTTACAGACATTATTGGAGCAGCGTTGATGGTGTAGCACGGCCTCCCCTTCGTCGGTGCGGGCCGGCAGGGAAAAATACCCCTTTACACCTTGGAATGAATCACGCGCACGGAGGGCATCCCGTCGGGCTCGTCGGCGAGCTCGATATCGTGGAAGATGTTGGGGCTTTCTTTCTTCAGGGCGCGAAAGACTTCGACGGCCAGGAGGCGGATTTCGGTGTCGGCGTGGACGCTCCCGCGCAATTCCAGAAAATGCCGCCAGGAGCGGCTGTTGCCGGTGACGAAGATTTTGGTCTCGGTGGCGTTGGGGAGGATGGAGCGGGCCGCCTGGCGAGCCCACTTGCGCCGGTCGCGCGGCGTCATTTCGGGATACTTCTGCTGGACATACTGAGCCGACGCTTCCGCCAGCTCGACGTAGGCTTTGCGGACGCAGTCGATGGTTTGCTGCCACTGGGCGCGCAGTTCGGCGTTTTCCTGGTAGAGCGGCGGAACCACGTAGCGCGCGTCCGCTTCGTCCACGTAACGCTGCGAGAGCTGCGAGTAGCCGAACCCGGCGCGGTGGCGCACCAGTTCGTGCGTCAGCGCGCGGCTGACGCCGGTGATCAGCAGGCACCAGACGGCGTGCTCGAGCACGCTGCCGTGCTTGGAGGTGAGAATGTTGTCGAGATATTCCTGGTTGGTCTTTCGCCCCTTGCCGAACGACATGTAGCAGGTGCGTCCTGCAATCTCGGCCAGGATTTCCGCGGCGGCCGCTGTGTCGGTGGAGAAGCTCAAGCCCTCGTCCTGAAGGAAGCGCCCGAGCTCTTCATTCACGACCGTCTGACGGCCCAGCACGTAGACTTGCGGTTTGGTGACGTAAAGTTCGGGCATCGAGCGCCAAATTTCAGTTTTTGTGTGTTAGCCCGGAAGGGTAAAGGCTAAAGTGTAAAGGATAAATCCCACCGCGCCTTTCCTTTCATCCTTTACACTTTAGACTTGATTTACTTCGTCGTCGCCGGGGACTTCGATTCGGCGGCCGGTTCGGCCTTGCGAAAGCCGGCGTACTTGCGCTGGAAACGTTCCACGCGGCCGGCGCTGTCCACCAGCTTCTGTTTGCCGGTGAAGAACGGATGACAGGCGGAACAGATTTCCAGGTGGAGCAAATCGCTCTTGTACGTGGAGCGCGTCCTGAACGTGTTTCCGCACGCGCAGACCACGGTGATTTCTTTGTACTCGGGATGAATGCCCTTTTTCATGGTTCTCCTTACAGGCTTGAAGCGCAATCCCCTATTTTATCCGCGAGGCGCAAAACTTTCAAGGCGATTTAGGTTGAGAGGATACCAAGAGACAGGTTCACTTCACTCTGTGAGCTAAGAATCTGGTTTGTTGTCAAGCAAACAAAACGTGGAATAGTATCTCTAGGCAATGCGCTAAACGCTAGAACAGTTCTTCGTGAACGATATGATCAACAAAAGTAGTATTCTTCGGAATCCCGGCGGATTGACAGTCTTCCTGAATATGGTGCATGAGGATGCTTCGTGGCAAGTTGCTTGTTTACAACAAGTTCTAAAGACTTCACAGCCGCAGCTTAACGATTCTTGAAGACCAAAACAGGATGTCTGAAGTGCTGCTTTACCCTTGACCCCTTGACACGAAGCGTTGGATCAGGTACCAAGAACTACCGCCTCCGAGCAACCCCCAAGACACATGCAAGAGCCGCAAGAATCTTTGAGGGCGGAGTGTCGGTATGAATCGCAACACCAGAACAAGGCGCGTGACATCTCGATGGAGACTGTTCAACCGAAAAGCAAAAGTAGTCCTCAAAGATCTGCACATATTGCTTCTTGAACTGGGGCTTTTGGCGTTCCTAGTCCTCCACCTCCTCGATGCTCTGCAAAAGGCTGCCGAACACATCTATCCATCCACTTCAGTCCATACATCTGATGAGGTTAAACAAGGAAGACGATAGAGCGATTCGGTATAGTGCGCAGGTCTGGGCATTGGCAACGTGGATCTCATCGCACTCCCAGCCCCTCAGCCTGAGCGAGTTGGCGCTGCCGGTCGTCGAAGGTGAGAAATGGCTGGGCGCGAAGGATCAAGGCCGACGCGACGTGCAGAATGTCCAGCGTGCGCGTCCCCAGTCGCGACGATCGGCGCCGCGCGAGGCGCCCGGCCAGCTCGTAAGCTGTGGCGGGAATCGGCTGCAAAGAATACACACCCCGCGCGACGTCCTCGCGAAAGGCAGCCTGACCGGCTCGGATGGCGGCTGCCCGAAACTGCCGTCGGAACAACGCCAGCTCGAGCGCGTTGATCAATTCGACTTCGCCGAGCGGCGTGAGGAAAACCTCCGGCTGAGAACGCATGACCTGCGCGGCGGTTGCCGAGTTGGCGTCGGCGAGGTATAGGGAGACAAGGAAACTCGTGTCCGCATAGGTGCTCATCAGCGCTCGCCCCGGCCCAAGGCGACCAGTTCCGCGCCGGTCAACTTTGAAAGCTTGGATCCGTAAATTTGTTTGAGTCGGCCGAGAAAATCCGGACGGATGCGTCGCCTCGGTTTGACCGGGACCAGGCGGGCAATGACGCGCTTGCGCTTGGTGATGGAAACTGCCTTCCCTTCTCGGAGGCGGGCTTCGATTTCAGGGAAACGATAGCGCAGGTCGCGGATGGACGCATTCTTCATGTGATGCATTATAGCATCACTTAGCGCATTCCACAAGCGATTTACGCCGTCGTCTCTAGCGGGTCTCAAGTGACGCCAGGTCAATCACAAAGCGGTAGCGCACGTCGCTTTTCAAAACGCGCTCGTAGGCTTCGTTGACTTTCTGGATGGGGATGACCTCGATGTCGCAGCCCAGGTTGTGCCGGCCGCAGAAATCGAGCATTTCCTGCGTCTCCCGAATTCCGCCGATGGCGGAGCCCGCCAGGCTGTGCCGGCCGAGGACCAACGAAAACGCCGCAATCGACAGCGGCTTCTCGGGAAGGCAGACGATGACCATCGAGCCGTCAACCTTGAGCATGCCGAAGTAGGGATTGAAATCCATCTCTGCCGAAACCGTGTTGAGGATGAGATCGAAACGTCCCCGCAGCTTGGAGAAGGTTTCCCGATCGGAAGTCGCGAAGAAATGGTCAGCGCCCAGGCGTTTGGCGTCCGCTTGCTTTTTGGGTGAGTGGCTGAGCACTGTCACTTCGGCGCCCGAGGCGTGGGCGATCTTGACGCCCATATGTCCGAGGCCGCCCAAACCGAGAATCGCCACCTGCTTGCCGGGTCCGGCCTGCCAGTGTCTGAGCGGCGAATAGGTCGTGATCCCCGCGCAGAGCAGCGGCGCGGCCGCGTCCATGGGCAGATTCTGCGGCAGGCGCAGGACGTAATTCTCGTCCACGACGATGTTCGTGGAATAACCGCCATAGGTCGGCGTGCCGTCGGACTCGTGCCCGTTGTAGGTGAGCACCATCCCTCCGGCACAGTATTGCTCCAACCCTTTCTGACATTGGGCGCACGCGCGGCAGGAATCGACGAAGACGCCCACTCCCACGCGGTCGCCGACCTTGTGCTTGGTAACCTTGTTGCCAACCGCCGTAACGATTCCGGCGATCTCGTGCCCTGGCACCATGGGGAAGATGGAACCTCCCCATTCTTCGCGCGATTGATGGATGTCGGAATGGCAGATGCCGCAGAACTTGATCTCGAGGACCACGTCGTGCTCGCGCGGCGCGCGCCGCTCGAAGGAATAAGGCACCAACGGAGCTTTCGCCGCCATGGCCGCGTAACCGTTTGCCTTCAGCATGGTGTTTCCCACCCTCGAATAGATGGATTGAGCGATCTCTATCATGCCACAGGAAGAGGCCGGACGACAGGAGCGGCCCTGACCAGGTAGGGCCGCGTGGGGGAGATTCTCGGGCCGCCCTCATGCTTTCGCAGCGGCTTCATTCGCGACCCGCATCTGGCACACGCTGCACAAACCGTGGGTCAACCTGGGAAGGAGGGGTTCATGGAAGAGTTGAAGTTTCGCGACGGCGTCTTCGATTTCCAGCCACGCACTCCCGACCTTCACCTTCTTGCACCAGGCACAGATGGAAAGCAGGTCCTGGCTCCGGGAAGACCCTCGGTCGAGCAAGAGCACGCTTTCCCGGCTCTCCTCGCGCAGAATGCGGGATTGGAACTCGACGCCTTTGTCCGCCTGCGGGCGCATGGTCAGTTCCATGTAGCGGCGCACCGCCGGCCCGTCGCAGCGGAAGGGTAAGGTCAGGGGCTTCTGGCTCCTCCGCACCTTGGTCAGCAGGAGTTTGTAGAGATGCTTGGTCTCGAGACCCGTGAGAAAAAAGACCAGGGGACGATTCAGAATCTTGGCGGCACAGACATCCGCCGCGTCGTTGGCCAGGGCGAACGCGTCCCAGTTAGAACTAACATGGATAATCCTATCCTGACTATCAATGTAATAGTTAAATATCTCGGATTCAGCGTGGGCCAAGATTCTCCCTTTGGCGCGAGACCCGTCACGGAGGCTGCGCCTACCCCCACGGAGAAGGCTGATTCCCCTTACGCCCAGGCGCGGTCGCGCGCGATCCCTTTGGCAAGCATTTCCTGGACGTGCGCGGTGTCGTCGCGGACCTGCCAGTCGAACATGCCGACGGCGAGGAAGTCGGCGCCTTTCTCGAAGGCGTGCTGGAAGCCTTCGACCGGCTTATCGCGCCCCGCGCCCAGGACCTTGAAGCCGATCCAGGGCTTTTTGATGTTCTTCATGAAGGCGGCAATTTCCCCTGGCGCGCTCGAATAGTAGTTCACGCGATTGATGGTGAACATGTAGAAGTCGGGATCGAGCTCAGCCTGTTCGCTGCCCTGAACGGTTCCGAGCAGGTGCGCGCCGACCCCGGCCATCAAACCCGCCTGGCGGAAGCCGTGGAGGATGCGTCCGATTTCTTCGGCCTTGCGTTGCTTCACGAAATTATCGCTGACGTTCCCGTGCAGGTAGATGGCGATGGCGCCCGCATCACGCGCCCGCTTGGCGTTTTCGACGGGGTCGCCCTGCTCGGGAGCCGACTGCGCGATCCACTGCAGCTTTCCGCCGCGCTCGCGCGTGAACTTGCGGTAATGCTCCATGATGTGGGGATCGGCGCGCATCAGCATGGTGTTGATGCTGTTCTCCTCGGCGAGCGTCAAAGTTTCGAGAATCTTCTCGGTGGTGAAGTAGTGCGTCATCAAGGCGGACTGGTAGAGCAACTCGCCCGCGTGCGCCGAGCCGGAAATCAGGTTGCCGCCGATGATGAGCCGGGAAATCTCGTGCTTGCCGAATTTGCCGCGCTGCAATCCCTTGACCGGTTCTTTCACCTTGCCGTATCCCGAGCGGTCCACGAGTTGCGCCAGCAGCGCCCGATGCTCGTAGGGCAAGCCGCCGGCGAGCGCGCCGCAAACTCCCAGGGAAGTCTTGAACAGAGAACGACGGTTGAACTTTCGCATGGATGAATCCTCCGGAAACGAACAGGCGAGGGAATCGAACCGCGGTATCCAGACTGTGCCGGGACCGTGGAACTTCGGGGAGGCTATTATCCCACAATCGGGACGACAACGGAACGCGCCACACGAACGCTTTGATTCGGAACTTCGCGTGATTATTCAGGCGAGCTTGGCGGTGAGTGTGGGCAAGGAGACAGTCTCAAGGCTCTTGAGGTCGAGCTTCTGGGAGGCATGATCGATATCGATGCCCACAATGTTTCCTTCGGCATCGAAATCAAGGACGAGTCCTTCGGCGACCTCCTGCGAATCCACACTGGGCTTCGAGTTCAGGTCGATGTAGAGGGAGTCTGTCTCGGGGTAGTACTCCAGCTTCATCCTATTACCTCTCGATCCTTATGGTAGCTTGAAATCGCGATCGGGAAAAGCGTTGTGAACCGTTTCGCCGTCTTCCAAGGTTACGACACGCAAGGCCCGCCCTTGAAGTTCGGGAACCAATCCCCAATACCGAAATCTGCCATCAGCTTGCTTTTCCGAATGGAGGGGATTCCGCAAAATGCGTTCACACCACTCCCGCCTAATGTAACTGCGCTTGCGAAGAACCTGTTCCTCGAAATAGCGTGTGGTCTTCACTGGCCGGTGATTATCCGCGAACCCGGCCCAGCATGCAAACTGGAAGGGGAAGAATCACCCCACAACCGGCACCACTACGGAACGCACGGCGCGGGCGTCGTCGCTAAGGAGGAAGCGAATCACGCGCGCGACGTCTTCGGTCTTGACCCACTTCGAGAAATCGGCTTTGGGCATGGCTTGGCGGTTGGCGGGCGTGTCCATCGTGCCGGGCAGCAGGCAGTGAACGTGGATGTCGTAACTCTTCAACTCGTCAGCAAGAATTTCGCTGAGTTGTTGCACCGCGCCCTTGGAGACCGCGTAGGCGGCGATGCCTGCTCCGCCGCCGCGCAAGATCGACCCGGTGGAGATCGTAACGATACGGCCAAAATTTTGCTGGATCATCACCGGAACGACAACACGCAGGCCGTTGATCAGCGAGCGCAGGTTCAGATTGAGCATGTGGTCCCAGGTCTTGTCGTCGGTCTCATAACTTTTGCCGGCCGCAAACCCTCCGGCCACCGCCACCAGGAAATCCAATCGGCCCCAGAGCGAGTGCACCTCGCGCACCACGGAATCGAACTCAGCGGCGAGGGTTATATCGGCGTGCAATCCCAGCAGGCGCTCGGCATCTTTGCCGGCGCTTTGCTCGAGTGCCGCCCATTCTTCCGCGCTCCGATACGTGACCGCGACGCGCGCGCCATGGGCAAGCAAATCCCGAGTCACGGCGCGGCCCAGCGCGCCTGTGCCACCCGTGACCAGCGCGACGCGATTCTCGAAGTCCATGTTCAGGCCTCACCCTCGGAATAACTCAAAGGATACACCTGTTTTTGGAACATCTCACCCGGCTTAGTGTGGAGTTTTTTCACGACGATGGAACGTTTCATCGCTTGAATTGGTTTCATAGAGAGGATAACTCTCATAAGCCCTTGGGAGTAAAGCAGTTCTTGTTGAGTGTCGGTGGAACGCCGCATGCGGGAAATGAAGCGAATAGAAGCCAATGCGGGGCACGGCGCAAGACATTTCCCGAGGAACGGGCCGGGATGAACAACCGCGTCCTGGAACTTCGCGACGGTTTGACAACCGGGCTCGGTCCTGATGGAAGATCGCACCCCTCGCTCAACAGCCTTCGTGAGCCGGGCCGCGCGCGGAGACTCGACATAATCAGGTTGTTCGCTGGCCTTGATCATGGAAGAATTGCAAGGGGAAAGGTGCGGTTCGTGCGTATTCGACAGCAAATCATACTCTCGGTTATCGCGGGTGTGTCGTTGGTGGCGGCGCTCTTTGCGTACGTTCAGGTTCGGGCCGAAAAAGCCCGGATGCGGGCCGACCTGCAGAGTCGTGCGGAAGTTCTAGCTGAGAGCCTGGAGGAAACTGTTGCGCCGCTTGTCAAGAAACCCGCGCGGAACGAACTGCAGCGAATCGTCGAACGCTTCGGGAACCGCGAACACCTTGTGGGCGTGGCGATCTACGATCCAGCGGGCCAAGTGTTGGCGCAGACGCCCGGCTTGGCCGACCGTGTGACCAAACCCGACGGCGCGTTGTCGGCCGCCCTGGCCGAAAATCGCGGGCGGGGGAGCTTCTACGCCCGGGGGGAAAGCCGCCAGCACGTTTTCGTCCTCCCTCTGCACGCGGGCGATTCCATCGTGGGGCTGGTCGCTGTCTTCCACGAAGCCGCATTCATTGACGCACAGACGGCCCGCCTCTGGCGCGACACGCTCCTTCGAGTTGTGGCGCAAGTCCTTCTGATTGTTCTGGTGATCTTCCTGGTCGTGCGCTGGAGCATCACCCGCCCGATCGCAAGTACGGTGAGTTGGATGCGGGAACTGCGCGCGGGCCGTGGTGCTCCAGCGCCGCAGATGCCCACCGGAGACCTTTTCAGACCACTGGCGCAAGAAGTTACTGAGCTCGCGCGCAGCCTTTACGAGGCGCGGGCGGCGGCGGAAGAGGAGGCTCGATTGCGCCAGGAAGGCGCGGCGCTTTGGACGCCGGAGCGATTGCGCCTCCACGTGAAAGAGAAACTGGCCTCGAACACCCTCTTCGCCATTTCCAATCGCGAACCCTACATGCACATCCGCCAGGGGAAGACCGTTCAAACCGTGGTGCCGGCCAGCGGGCTGGTGACGGCGCTGGAGCCGATCCTGCGCGCTTGCGACGGTACGTGGATCGCCCATGGCGCGGGCGAAGCCGACCGCGAAACGGTGAACGCTTCCGACCGCCTTCGCGTCCCGCCGGAGGGGCCTCATTACACGCTAAGGCGCGTCTGGCTAAGCAAGGAGGAGGAGGAAGGGTATTACTTCGGGTTCGCCAACGAAGGCCTTTGGCCGCTGTGCCACATCGCGCATACTCGTCCTGTTTTTCGGGCGTCCGACTGGCAGCACTACCGAGATGTGAACGGGAAATTCGCGGAGGCGGCGCTGGAGGAGATGTCCGGCGTCGAGCATCCCATCGTGCTGGTCCAGGACTACCACTTTGCCTTGCTCCCACAGTTCATCAAGAAGGCGAGGCCCGATGCGCGTGTCGCCATCTTCTGGCACATTCCCTGGCCGAATGCGGAGGCCTTCGGCATCTGCCCGTGGCAGCGCGATCTTCTGGACGGTTTGCTGGGCGCCGATCTCGTGGGCTTCCACATTCAATCGCATTGCAACAACTTCCTTGAAACAGTTGACCGGGCGCTGGAATCGCGCATCGAGTGGGAGCGCTTCGCGGTCAATCGCCGTGGACATCTCACGTTCGTGCGACCCTTTCCCATCAGTGTGGCCTTTCCGGAGCCGGGGTTTGCTGCCAGTCCCGAGACGAGGCTGGGGGAGTCGAATGGAGCGCCACCTTCGCCCTATCTCGAACGCGCCGCGCTCTTCAAAGATCTGGGCGTCCAGGCCGCCTTCATGGGCGTGGGCGTTGACCGCGTCGATTATACGAAAGGAATCCTGGAGCGTTTCCGCGGGGTCGAGCGCTTTCTGGAGCGGTGGCCTTCCTACGTCGGGCAATTCACCTTTGTTCAGATTGGAGCTCCCAGCCGCACCCATATCAAGCGTTACCACGACCTGCTGGCCGAGGTCGAGGCCGAGGCAGACCGCATCAATTGGCGGTTTCGAACCCGCGACTGGAAGCCGATTGTTTTCCTGATGCGCCACCACAGCCACCAGGAGATTGAGCCTTACTACCGGGCGGCCGACATTTGCCTGGTGACCTCGCTGCACGACGGGATGAACCTGGTGGCCAAGGAGTTCATCGCTGCGAGAGACGACGAGCAGGGAACACTCATCCTCAGCCGTTTCACCGGCGCGGCCCGCGAACTGCGCGACGCGCTGGTGGTCAACCCCTATGACGCCGAGCAGCTCGCGGAGGCGATTCGATTCGCCCTGGAGATGGACCCGGAGGAACGGCGCGCCCGGATGCAGCGGATGCGGCGTGTGGTGCGGGAGCGAAATATCTATCGCTGGGCCGCCAACTTGATTACCGAGCTTTCCGAAATCCGGCTTGACCCGTCGGCAGGCCAGGAGCGGCCCAGTTCTGAGCAGAGGTCAATCAGGGCTTGAAGCGTCGAACCAAATCTTTCAGGAGCCCTCACCAGGGCCGGGGCCTTACAGCCTGGCGCCGCCTGCCACGCAGCCGGAGCCGTCGCGGCTCGCGGCATCTGTTTGACCGCTGGGCCGAAATCGAAGGCCGTCTGACCTCCGCCCGCAGGGTTACGCTTTTTCTCGATTTCGACGGAACCCTGGCGCCCCTGCGCGATCGCCCCGAAGACGTTTGGCTGGACTCTGGAGTGCGCGACATTCTGGCTCGGCTGGCTCGTAATCCGCACGTCGATGTCTGCTTGATCAGTGGCCGCACACTAACCGACCTCCGCAAAAGGGCCAAGGTTCGCGGAGTGATCTTCATGGGGCTTCATGGCAACCAACGCCGGGGCACGGGAAAAAAGCACACCGTACCCCCGGCGCTCGTGCGCGCGAAGGCGGCGGCGTTCCGGCGGCTCGATGCGATGGCGGGTATCCGTGTGGAGGACAAAGGATTGAGCTTCGCGGTTCACTATCGCGGCGCCACGGCCGGAACGGTGAAGAATGCGCGTGCGGCAATGGATGATCTGCTGCGCCCGTTCGACGGCAAGCTCCGGGTGCTCAATGGGAAAAGAGTCTGGGAGGTATTGCCCGTAGGGATCGGCACCAAGGGAGCCGCGGCGCGAGCCTTGCTTGCGGATCTGGGTATTTCCTCATTGCCCGTCTATGTTGGCGACGACACCACGGACGAGACGGCCTTCCAGGCTCTGCGGGAAGGCATCACGGTGCGTGTCGGGCCGGCCCGGCGGACGCAGGCCGCGTACCGCCTGCGTGATCCTCATGAGGTTCGCGAGTTTCTGGAAAAACTTGAGGAGGGAATCCATTGAACGGCGCTGAACACTCGTTTGTTTTCTACACGGCATCCCAACTCACGCGGATTGGGAACCAGATCGCGAAGAATATCTGTGAGTTGAGCCAGGCCCTCCAAGAATGCAGCGACGAGTCGATTTTCTACCACACCTTTCAGAGCCTGGGGCGGTACCACTTTCTGACCGAGGGCTTTTCGAGCGATTTTGCGCAGTGGGTCCTGGCGGCCTGCAACCGTCCGGAACTGGCGGAGAAGCTCGCGTCGCTCGACATCCGTGATTACGTTTCGATCGGCGATCTGCGTCGCGATCTGGTCGCCGAGGTCGGCGGGTACTGTAAATCTCATGCCGCCGAACTCCAAAGCCCGGCGTTTGAGCCGTTCTTCTTCTGCGAGGCGTTGGAAGTCACTCAACCGTTGGGGCTCGAGGTGAGAACGCTGGAGGAGTTCCGCGACTGCGTAGCGCGCCTCAGCCACGCTTCTTTCCACTACCATTTCATCACCTCGCGTCTCCGCCTGCATTTGAAGACCAACGATTTTTCCGCCTGGCTTGGTGGGTCCTTGGGGTTGGAGAAGCTCGCCCAAAAAGTGAATCGAATCGATATTTACACCAACACGATCGAGCACGTCCAACAGAAGCTCCTAACTTTGATCAACGCGGAGTTAACAAGATGACGACAGCCGCTGAGACAACTCGCCCCGGCCAATTGGATGGCTATGTCGCTTTGTTGGGGGAAGCCGAAATTGCCGACCTGCGAGCCATGGCCGCGCCCCTGAAGGGACGTACCGTGCAGATGGTGAATTCTACGGCGGTGGGCGGCGGCGTGGCGGAAATCCTCAATCGCCTGGTGCCCCTGCTGGAAGAGTTGGGTGTCGCGGTTCGATGGGACGTGATCACCGGCGGCAACGATTTCTTCGAAATCACCAAGGCCTTCCACAATGCCTTGCACGGAGCGGACTACACGCTGCCGGATGATTGCTTCCAGACCTTCCTGGCGTACAACGAACAAAACCGCCGCCGGTTTCAGTTCGAGTCCGAGCTCGTGGTGATTCACGACCCTCAGCCGGTGGCGCTGGTTGAAGCGCGCAGCGATCACGCCCGGCATTGGGTCTGGCGGTGCCACATCGACCTTTCAAAGCCCAACCCCAAGGTCTGGGGATTTCTCGAGCCCTTCGTCAAAAAGTACGACGCCGCGATTTTCTCGTCGCCCGATTTCGCGCGCCAGCTCCCCATCCCGCAATATCTCTTCTATCCCTGCATCGATCCGCTCTCGGAGAAGAACCGGCGGCTTGAACCCGAAGAGGTCACCGCGGTGCTGGCTCGATTCGAAATTGACCCTGCGCGGACGATCCTGACGCAGATTTCGAGATTCGATCGGCTCAAGGATCCCGTGGGCGTGGTGAAAGCCTACCGAATCGTGAAGCGCTACTTTGACTGCCAGCTCGTGCTGGCGGGCGGGGGCGCGGCCGATGACCCGGAAGGCGAAGCCGTCCTGGCCGAGGTCCGGGAAATGGCTCAGAACGACCCCGACATCCACATCCTGAACCTTCCTCCGTGGAGCGCTTTCGAGATTAATGCCCTTCAACAGGGCTCCACGATCGTGATCCAGAAGAGCCTGCGCGAAGGCTTCGGGCTGACTGTCGCGGAAGCTCTCTGGAAAAAGAAACCGGTGGTCGCCTCCGCCGTGGGGGGCATTCCACGCCAGGTAATCCACAAGCATACCGGGCTGTTATGCCACTCGGTGGAAGGCGCCGCTTATCAAATTCGTTTTTTGCTTTCCAACCCCGCCATCGCCGAAAAGCTGGGTGAGCAGGGTCACGAGCATGTGCGCGAACAGTTCCTGATGACCAGCAACGCCCGCCGGTACCTTACGCTTTTCCTCCACATGTTGCGGGAAGGGCGGAACTGAATCTTATCTTGTCTAGCGATGGGCCCTCGCTCGGTGGGACAGCCCCTTCGCGTTGCTTCAATTACGTCAAAAGTCTTGCACCAGCCTGAATTCAAAGCGTGCTTCCCGGTTCGGCACCGGACGCGCAGCGGTCTGCGGAGCCCCTCCTTCCGGGACGGACGCGAGTTTTTCCGCCGCAACCGGAGGCGCGACGCCGGCGGAGTGAACCTGTAATTCCCAATCCGACGTCTTCAGCCCGCTCCGGGCCAGCAGGGGAACGAGTTGGCGCCCCGCGCGAGCCGCGCGGACTTCGTCGGCGCTGAGTCCGTCCGCTGTCACCAGCACGAGCATTCGAATTCCCGGCTGTTCCTGCAAGCGAGCAGCCAGCTTCCGGACGCCGTCAAGCTCCATCGGGGAGAACCCCCGGAGCAAATTTATTCCCTCCAGAGTCAATCCGAATTCTGCCCCGGAGATTTCAGCCTCACCGTGAATCTCCACGGGAATCCCCAGCTTGGCGCCAAGCTGCGATGCCAGCAGATTGACCGCTTGCGATTCGATCGGCATAGGGCTGATGAAGCGAGCGTTAACGGCGGCGGGCTGAGATCCGCCCATGCGCAAACCTAACGGGCCGTTTCTTTGCAGGGGTGTTCCGGTCAACAGCTCGTCCAGTTTCCCCTGCACATTCGCCAGGAGACCTTCCGTAGAGGTCTTGAAGTCGAAAGGCGGTGGCTCGGCGGGCGCGACCGGCTTGACGACACCCCCCATCACGGCGCTGGCCATGGCGGCCGCCCGCTGGGGGGTGACATCGCCATGCGCTACCAGAATCTGGTCCACATCGAGGAGGGCATCAGACCCGAGCGCCTTGCGCAGCGATTCCCTGGCAGCTTCAATTTGCGGCGTCTCGAAATACTGCGACGTGTGGATGGTGGCGTGCACGCGCAGCACGTCACCGCGATGCGCAAACGTCATCGCGGTCACCGACGAATGCTCGGTTTTGAACGCCGGATCAAGCACGCGAACGATCTCGCTGCGTAACCGGATCTGGGCCGCCGCTTTGACCAGCGTCCGCACCAGAGGGATCGACAACACGGCCAGAATCGCCACGCTGACCCCGAGGCGATACTTCAACTTCAGGTGGCCTTCTTGGGTTTCTTCGTGGGGTCGGAATCCCATCAGGCGAAACACCAAAGCGGCGCTCAGGGCGATGGCGACCAGGTTGGTCATGAAGAGCAGAAACGCGCCTCCCGCGGTGGGCCAACTTCGCAAGCTCAGGCCATATCCTACAACCGCCAGGGGCGGGATGACCGCGACCGCGATCGCCACTCCGGGAATGATCGTCAGCATCGTGCTCCCCCCGCGGAGCGCCAGCGTGCCGGCAAGTCCGGATAGGAAGGCGATGAAGAGATCCAGAAGGTTGGGGTGAGTCCGCGCCGCGATCTCCGGGGTCAGTTCTTTGAGCGGAGAAAGCGAAGTAACGACCCAGGTGGTCAGGATCACGGCCGTGACGCTGGCCCCCAGCACCGTCGCCGATTTGGTTCCCAGATTTCCATCGCCAAGGATCAAGGCCAGGGCCGCCGACAGCAGCGGATTCATCAGGGGCGAAATCAACATGGCTCCGATAATCACGGCGGTGCTGTTTTGGAGCAGGCCGAAGAGCGCAATCAGCCCCGCCAGCCCCAGCATGGCCCAGTACTCCGGGTCGGGGTGACTCTGGCGGAGGATGGAATCGTAAAGCTTCGTCCTGGACTCGCTGGAAAGCTGGAAATGCAGGGGCATCGGCTTCTTCTCCTCGGCGAAGATCGATGGGCTCAGATTGTAGTTGATAACCTGGCGCCTTGCGGCAGGGTTCTTACGTCCGGGGAGTGTCCCAGGCCAGGCAGATCCGCTCGATGGTGTCGATCATGACTTCGACTTCCTCAGGCGTCAGTCCCGCCTCGGGATGGACGGCGGCATTGCGTGCCTCCCAGATCCGCCGAAGGAGCGTCTTCTCTTCGAGCGAAATGCGCCCGTCGTGTTCCAGACGGTCGAAGAGGATTTCGGTCGAGCCCTTGACACCCAACCTCACTCCCGACTGGCGCGCCGCCCGACGCAGCAGGCGCTCGTACTCCTCCCCGGCGATCTTGGCCGCCAGCTTCGGGTGTTCTTCGAGAAGGATGCGCGCGAATTCCAGCGGCCCGTACTTTTCCAGGAACGGCCGGAGGACCTGGGCAATACGACGCCGCTGGATCCAGACGTCGGCGTCAAACTCCCGGCGCGCCCGCTCCGCCTCCGGCGTGAGTTCGGGTCCGCGGACCTCCTGGTGGAACGCCCAGAGCGCCATCTCCGTTTCTGCTACCGACGCCAGGCGGAAGTGCTTTTGCCATTCGCGCAGTTCGTCGCAGAATCCCACGTAAAGTTCGATGGAGGTGGGCCGGTGGATTTGCAGGAGGTTCACGACCGGCGTCGAAAAGATACCGAATCGGTCGGGATGCACGAAGCGCAACACGAGCGAAACGACACCGGTGTTGTGGAAAACTTCCAGTAACCGCTCCACTATTTCGCGGCTGTCCAACGGCACCGGCGCCAGCATCAGGCGACGCGTCTTGAGCAACTGATCCAGATCCCTTTCGTTGGGCTTCTGCCAGTAACGGGCAAACGGCGTGCGCGCCGGGTCGAAAATCTTCACTACGTCACGCGCCACCAGCCAGCGCTTGCCCGCGCGCAACTGCTCGTAGTCTTTCTCGATGGCGCGGAACGTGTACGCGCGCTGGAATTTCTTCCGGCAGATCTCCGGAAAGCGGTTCAGATAAGGCTGCAGTTCGAAGCTCATGACCGTTGCGGCCAGGCCCTCGCCCTTGCCTGGTTAACTCGAGTTCCTGGTGAAGTCAACCTCGGCGACCACGGGGCTCGGGGCATAAATTGCCGGCCGTCCTCACGCCTCCTCTTCTCGCGCTTTGTTTCGCATTACAGTAACTCGGGTGGCGGTCTCGGTGGTAGCGAAGGGTTGGACCTTCGAGAGCTGATTCTCCGGCCACAACTTCTCCTCGAAGATGCGCTTTAGCTCGAAGACATCCAGCCCCGAGACATCCTCCCACCGGCCGAGTTGCTTGAGCAGCGCTTCCAGCGGCTCGCGCCGCGGGTCGTGTTTCAGGGGGAAGGCTGTCTGGAGAAACTGCTTTACCGTCACTCGCCCGCCGCGGCCGGCGACGACGCTCACCTTTTTCTGGCGACAGAATTCGGTGATCAGCGCCTTCAACTCTTCAAAGTGCCGAGTCAGCCGGTCCAGTTGCATTTTTGTTTCGAGCAGCTGGCTGGCCAGTCGCGCGCCCTCATCGGCAGCGAACTGCGCCTCGGAAAGCAGCTGGACCGAGTCAACGTGCTTCCAGAGAGGGCACTCCGCGCGGTATTCGCACCAATTGCACAGCTTGCTTTCGCGAGGGGCGAAATCCTTTTCTTCCTCGATTTGCTCGATGACGCGGATGGTTTCGGCCGCCAGCTTCTTCAAATCTTCCGGAGCGCGCTGGGAACGCAAAGTGGTGTCGTAAGCGACGTAGTGCCAGACCAACTCAACCCGTGTGGCTTCGCGCCAGCGATTCTGCAAGCCGATCTGATAGAGAGCGAGCTGGCGGTCCGAATCAATCTCCGCCTGCGGGGGAAGATGGCTGCCGGTTTTGTAGTCGTGGATTTCCCAGACGCCGTCCGCGCGACGCGCGATGCGGTCGACATAGCCCTGGATTTTGTACTCGCCCCGTTCGTCGAGAGGGAAGACAAGCCGCGCTTCCGTTTCCAGGGTCTGGGCTTGGTCGAAGGGTTTGTATCGCTCGTAGTAGTTGCGGATGCATTTGACTCCGTAATCGAAATAATTCTCCGCCGTGAAGTTCTCTTTCACAATCCTGATAGTCGGCACCCACTCCTTCTTCCAAATCCCGTCATAGAAGGTCAGAAGGTCTTCGAGCGAATGGAGCTTGCAGCGCTGCAAGTCGTCGTAAAGCTTCTCCAAGGCATCGTGGACGCGGCTGCCCACAAAGGCCTCGATCGTTTCCTCTTCGGGCTTCTCGATCCTGTCAATGTACTGGAACTTGTACTTTTGCGGACAATTTTCAAAAGTCTGGATCCTGGAGTGCGAATAGAGCGGCATAGGATTCACCTCCGACCTCGATGCAGCGGCCGTGCGTCGGTGGCGAGGGGTTCCGAACCGTGTCGAAGCTTTTGATCTTATCACCCACCACCAGTCCGGCCAAAGGGTCCGGGGCGCGCGGAAAGGTGAGAGGGGGCGTTGGCGGAGTCTGGTAGGCTCGTAAAGTGCTTGCCTAGGGCGCTAGAAGGCGCGTGGCGCGATCCTTTGGGCTTAAGCCGATACTTATAGCCTATCCCGAAGATCGGGGGGCTTAAATCGCCTCCTGGCGCCATATGCGGCATGCCGAATATGGTGGCCGAAAGCAGCCAGCCTTGGCCAGGAGCAGCCAGATTCTGCCCGCGGAGCGCCAACGGACGTTTTCGACACCCCGGTACTCGTCACAAAACAAAGATGTTAGAGGGCATGCCGAAAACCCCCTTTGGCCTCCCGCGTGCCTTACCTAGGGCGGACGTGGCGGCCGACCGAAACTGGGAACAAGGTTAGCCGCAAGGGTCATCGCGGGAGGTGGACCATGAAACGCCTGATATACATCCTGGCCCTGGCAAGCCTGGTGGTGTTATCGCTGACGGTGCTGGCGGTTGAGCCGGCGCGCGCCGAGGAAGAAGAACCGGCGCCAGGCGTGGCTCGCGTCAGCCTGATTAACGGGGACGTTTCGGCGATGCGCGGCGACTCCGGCGACTGGGTCGCGACGACCGTCAACGCCCCTCTGGTGCATGGCGACAAAGTCGCAACCGGCGAGAAGTCGCGCAGCGAAATCCAGCTCGATTCGGCGAATACCCTGCGGCTGGCCGCGAGCACGGAAGTCAAGGTTGCCGACTTAACCCGCACGCGCATCCAGTTGCAGGTGGCGCAGGGTTTGGTCACCTACTCCGTGATGAAGGAGAACGAGGCGGACATTGAGATTGACACTCCCAACATGGCCGTTCGGCCGGTCAAGGAGGGCATGTACCGCATCGAGGTGCGGTCGCCCTCGGAGACCCTCCTGATCGTGCGCAAGGGCGAGGCGGATGTTTCGACGCCCCAAGGGAGCACGACGGTCAAGGAAGGCAAACTCATCACCGTTCTCGGCGCGGACAATCCCGAGTATCAGATTGCCAGCGCGCCCGGCAAAGATGATTGGGACAAGTGGAACAAGGACCGCGACGACGATATTCGCGACGCGCGCAGCTATCGCTATGCGACGCGCTACTACACCGGCGCGCAGGACCTTGACCGCTACGGGCGGTGGGTCAATGTGCCCGGTTACGACTACGTTTGGTCGCCTTACGCGGATCCCAATTGGGCGCCGTATCGCTCTGGAAGCTGGGTTTGGGAGCCCTATTGGGGCTGGACGTGGGTTTCCTATGAGCCCTGGGGTTGGGCGCCGTACCACTACGGACGCTGGTTCGTCTATGGCAGCTCCTGGTATTGGTGGCCAGGGCATCACTATTATGGATATTACCCGACTTGGGCGCCGGCTTACGTGTCCTTCATCGGATTCGGATTCGGCGGACATAACTGGAGCTTCGGCTTCGGATATGGATACAGTTCCATCGGCTGGTGCGCACTGGGACCTTACGACCGGCATTATCCGTGGTGGGGGCGCCACAACACCTATCGCTCCGTGAACATCACGAATATCACGAACGTTACGAACGTGACGAACATCAACAACATCAACGGCGGGCGTGGGACGCCGGTGCGTGGCCCCGTCCGGACGTACAATTCCAACCTCCAGCAGGCGCTGACCAACGACCGCGTGCGCCGCGGCATTACCGAAGTTTCAACGGAAGATTTCGTACGCGGGCGTATCCCCCGGCAGGCTCAGCCGGTCAATGTGACGAATCTGCGGCAGGCGCAAATGGTGCAAGGCGCCGTCCCCGCCGTCCCGACACGCGAAAGCCTGCGGCCGGTGGACCGCCCGGTGAACACCGCGGCGCTGCCACGGAATGCGAACGCGGCGCAGAACTTCTTCACCCGGCGGCAGCCGCCCGCTGGGCCGCAATCGTTCACAGCGCGCCAGGCGGAAGTCCGCCAAATGGTTGAACAACGCAACCCGAACGCGGCGGAGGGCGGCAGGCCCGCCACCGCAGCGCAGGCTAGCGGTCGTGTCGCTGGCAATGCTGCGGTGAACACTGAACGCGGCGGCGCGCAAGCGGGCGCGGCGGCAAGAGTGGGCGCTTCGACTGGCGGCCAACCCGCCGCGGCGGGCCAGCCTAACTTGCGTGAGGCCCAGGAAGCGCTGCGGAATCGTGAACGCGGAACGGTTGGCGCGCGTCCTGCCGGAGTGCCGGCAGAGCGGGGAAACGCGGCAACGGGCAGCACAACTTCCCAGCCGGCCGCTGCGGCCCAACCGGCGCCCAATCGGATGGAAGGTGCGGCTCGCGAAGGCGCTGCGGCTCGAGGCTGGACGCGATTCGGCCAACCAGCATCGGGAGAAACGGTCCGCACGTCTCCGGCTCCTGTAGGTCGCCAGGAGGCAACTCCTCAGGCTGCCCCTGCCCAAGGGAACCGGAATCAAACCGTTCGCCCGGCGCCGCAGCAACCGCAGGAGCCGCGTCAGAACTGGCAGCGATTCGGCACCGGTCAGCCTCGGGCCGTGCCCGACAGGCCGACAACCACGGGCGCGCCGCAAGCCGCGCGCCCCGCGCCGGCCCAGCGCGAGACTCCCGCGGCTCAATCTCCGCGCCAGTTCGATTCGCGCCCCGCTCCTTCACAGGGCGGGGGGAATCAGAGCAATTTCCAACGGTTCGGATCCGAATCGCGCCCGGCGCCGACCCAGCGCGAGGCTCCGGCGCCCGAAACGCCGCGCCGCTTCGAATCGCGTCCCGCTCCTTCGCAGGGCGGGGGGAATCAGAGCAACTTCCAGCGATTCAACTCCGAACCTCGCCCGGCGCCCGCTGAGCGAAATACGCGGTCTTTCTCCTCAGGCGGAGAATCACAAGGCAGCGGATCGCCGGGCTGGTCGCGGTTCCCATCGCGCAGCGAGGCGCCTCGAAGTTTCGAGCGGCAGCCCCTCGAGATTCGCAGGTCCATCACCACGGAGCGCGCCGCGCCGCGCGGCTTTGAAGGTGGAGCGAGCCGTGGCGGCAGGAGCGTTGCACCTTCCGCGCCTTCGCGCAGCTTCGAAGGCGGCGGGAACCGCGGCGGTGGCAGTTGGGGTGGCGGACGCAGCGCGCCCTCGGCCCCGCCAAGGAGTTATAGCGGCGGTGGCGGCGGCAGGCAGAGCGCCCCACCCGCGCGAAGCTTCGGCGGCGGCGGTGGTGGCGGACGATCGGCGCCCTCCGGCGGCGGACACAGCGCTTCCGCGCCTCGTGGCGGTGGCAGCAATCACGGAAGACATTAGCGCCGACCCATTTCCCGGGTCGAGGCACCTCGTCCCCTACGTGGTGCGTCTTCTTAACTTTCGACTTCTTCAACTTTTGACTCTTCAACTTTTGACTCTTCAACTTTCGACTCCTCACTGTCACTTCATGTAGAATCTAAACGATGGCCTCGCGGCTGAAGCACGTAGGGAAATCCACGGCCTCGCGCGAAGAGATCGAACTCATTCTGTGCGGCGAGCACGCCGACCCCTTTCACATCCTGGGCGCCCATCCGGTGGAAATCGACGGCAGGCCCGCCATCGCCATCCGCGCTTTCCTGCCGGACGCCGCGGCGATGTGGGTTTTGCGGGATGCGCAGCCCATTCCCTTCACTCGCCTCCACACCGACGGGCTCTTCGAGGCGGTATTCCCCGGTGAATCGCAAGTTTTTCCTTACCGCCTTCGTGCGCGAAGCGTGACAGGGCACGAATGGGATTTCGATGATCCCTACCGGTTTCCCCCCGTGCTGACGGAATTCGATCTCCACTTGTTGGGCGAGGGGACGCACTTCGACGCCTACGAAAAACTCGGCGCGCACGGCCGTGAAATCGAAGGCGTACGCGGCGTGGCCTTTGCCGTGTGGGCGCCCAACGCGCACCGCGTCAGCGTGGTCGGGGACTTTAACCAGTGGGACGGTCGGCGTCATCCCATGCGCGTGCGCGGGTCGAGCGGAATCTGGGAGCTTTTCCTGCCCGGCCTCGGGGAAGGGGATATCTACAAGTTCGAAATCAAGTCGCGAGAAAACGGCGCGCTACTCTTGAAGGCCGACCCCTTCGCGTTTTATTCCGAGTTACGGCCCAAGACCGCTTCGATCGTCCACGACATCCGCCGCTTCCAGTGGCGCGACGCCGACTGGATGGCGGAGCGCGAGCGGCGACAGGCTTTGAACGCGCCCATCGCGGTTTACGAAGTCCATCTCGGTTCGTGGATGCGGGCTCCGGAATCGAACGCGATGCTCAGCTACCGCGACCTAGCCGAGCGGCTGACGGACTATGTTTTGAAAATGGGGTTTACGCACGTCGAGCTGTTGCCGGTGATGGAGCATCCGCTGGATGAATCGTGGGGCTACCAGACGACCGGCTACTTCGCGCCCACCAGCCGCCACGGGACACCGGAAGACTTCATGTATTTCGTGGACTACCTCCACCAGCACGGCATCGGTGTAATCCTCGACTGGGTTCCGGCGCATTTTCCCGGTGACGCGCACGGCCTCGCGTACTTTGACGGCACTTTTCTTTATGATCATGCCGACCCGCGCCGCGGCGAGCACCAGGACTGGGGCACGCGGGTTTTCAATTACGCGCGCACGGAAGTCCGCACCTTCCTGTGGAACAGCGCGCTCTTCTGGCTCGACAAGTATCACGCCGACGGCCTGCGCGTCGACGCCGTCGCTTCCATGCTCTATCTCGATTATTCGCGCAAGGCGGGCGAATGGATTCCCAACCGCTACGGTGGAAACGAAGACCTCGAGGCGATTGACTTCATCAAGCGCTTCAACGAACTCGTGCACCGGGAGCATCCCGGGGTGCTGACCATCGCCGAGGAATCCACGGCGTGGCCGGGTGTGTCACGGCCGACTTACCTGGGCGGGCTCGGCTTCAGCCTGAAATGGAACATGGGCTGGATGCACGACATGCTCCTGTATTTCTCCAAGGACCCCATCCATCGTAAGTTCCATCACAACAACCTGACGTTCTCGCTGCTTTACGCCTTCACCGAGAATTTTGTCCTGGTGCTTTCCCACGACGAGGTCGTGCACGGCAAGCACTCGCTGCTCTCTAAAATGCCGGGCAACACATGGCAGCAATTCGCCAACCTCCGCGCGCTTTACGCCTTCCTGATCGCGCACCCGGGGAAAAAGATGCTTTTCATGGGTGGCGAGTTCGGCCAGTGGATCGAATGGAACGCCAACCAGAGCCTCGATTGGCACCTGCTCGATTACGAGCCTCATCAGCAACTCCAGCGCCTGGTGGGGGACTTGAATCGACTCTATCGCGCCGAGCCGGCATTGCACGAAGTCGATTTTGAGCACACGGGGTTCGAGTGGGTGGACTTCCACGACGCCGATCAGTCGGTGATCATCTTCTTGCGGCGCGCGCGGAACCGCGAGCAGCATGTCGTGGTGGCATGCAACTTCACTCCCGTGCCGCGAACCGGCTACAGGGTGGGTGTGCCTGCGGCGGGTTTCTATCGCGAACTCTTGAACAGCGACGACAGCCAGTACGGCGGCAGCGGCCTTACCAACGGCCCCGGCGTCCAAGCCATCCAACAGCCCTGGCACAACCAGCCGTGCTCCATCACGCTGACCTTGCCGCCGCTGGGAGTGGCGATCCTGAAGCCGGAAACTTAGGGGTCAGCGCGTGGGCAACCCCCGACGGTCGGTCATGAGGCTGCTAATGCCAAATGACGTCGCCGAAATCCCATTCCCACTCCGTAATCTCGACAACCTTCCATTTTCTCGCAGCGATTCTGGTCATGCGGACTTTGCCGTGCCTGCTTCCACTCCTGATATCAACCAGGGCCGTCCCATGAGAGATCTGGGTCCGTCCTGAGGAAAAATCCCCCAACCATGCAGAGTCGGGAGGAGCCAAGGCGTTGTTGAATGCGCTTTGGTACCATTGGACAATATCCGATCGCACTCGCAGTCTCCAATAGATTCTTTCCTCGTAAGTCAGTGGAGCATCCTCGCAGCGCGGGGTTGTTTCGCACTCCGAAGATTTGTCCTTGGCCTTTGCTCGGGATTCTTCCGACGATCTAACGAACTTTTCTCCTGCGCTTTCGGCAATCCCATCTACGTCAAAGTATTTGGTGAATTCGCGATAGTCGTGATTCCTGTACGCTCGTCGAATCCTGTACAAACTGTACTCCGGCGTTTCTACCCACCAGCGGACGTACAACGCCGATGCAGAGGCAACGACAATAAGGGCCGTTATCCATGGAATCCACCGACGTGCTTTCACGGAATTCCCCCTACTTCAACGCGACCGAGTACACACATGGTATCATACACCCTCTTCTAAAGCCCTTGCGAGATCGTCGCGCACGGCAAACATGCCGCTTTTATTCTTTTTCTGCGGGAACAGGGACGTGATCGGGCGCGCCGGCCTGCCACCAGTTAAGCAGTCGCGTTCCCCAATCATCAAGGTAGGTATAAACCACCGGCACGACAATCAAAGTGAGTAATGTTGAAGTAATGAGGCCGCCGATGACCGCGCGCGCCATGGGGGCGCGAAACTCCGCGCCCGAGCCTATCGCGAAGGCCAGAGGCAGCATGCCGAAGATCATCGCCGTGGTGGTCATGATGATGGGGCGCAAGCGAACCTGGGCGGCGCGCACCAGCGCCGCCGAGCGGTCCACGCCCTCGCGGCGCTGGCGGTTGGTGTAGTCGATCAGCAGGATGGCGTTCTTGGTGACCAAACCCATCAGCATGATCAGGCCGATCATCGACATGATGTTGAGGTTGTCGTGGGTCATCCAGAGCGTCAGTGCGACACCGACCAGGGAGAGGGGCAGCGAGAGCATGATCGCCAGCGGATGAAAGAAGCTGCGGAATTGCGAGGCGAGGATCGCATAAATGAAGATCACCGCCAGAATCAGCGCGCGGTAGATATAATAGAAAGTTTCGCCGAGGTCCTCGGCCTGGCCCGTATAGTTGATTTGGATTCCGGCGGGGAGCTGTAGCTGCGCGTTTTTGGCTTTGAGATCTTCGAGGATCGTGCCGAGGGGGCGATCCTGGATCGAAGCCATGACGCGGACCTCGCGCAGCAGGTCGCGGCGGCGAATAATGGACGGGGCCTCGGAGTCTTCCAGCGCCGCGACCTGGGTCAGCGGCACGGAGGCGCCCGAACCGGGCACCGCCCCCAACACCGGCACGTAGATATCCGCCAAATCATCCCGCAGCCGCCGCTGATCTTCGTCCAACCGCACGCGCACGTCGTAGGCATCGCCATCCTCGTCCTGGAATTGCGAGACGATGTCCCCCGCGATCAAGCCGCGCACCATCGAGGAGACGGTGCCGAGGTCAAGCCCGAGATCGGAAGCGGCCTTGCGGTCGAGGCGCACGCGGATTTCGGGGCGGGGATCTTCGCGGCTCGAGTCCACGTCGGCGGTGCCGGCAGTGGCTTTGGCGTTGTCGACAACGCGCCGCCCCACTTCGTCGATGCGCGCCAGGTCGGTGCCGCGCACGCTCACCTGCAGCGGCTGACCTTCGCCCGCCATGTACTCGACTTCGCCGACGATCGAGCGCAGCGCCGGCCAGCGCGCCAGTTCCGCGCGCAACACTTGGCGAAGCTCGAAGTCCGTGATGCGGCGCTCGCCCTTGGGTTTGAGTTTGACATAGATCGCGCCCTCGTTCACCGGGGTCGTTCCGCCCGCGCCGACGGTTACGAACGAGTAGGCGATTTCAGGATGGCGGTTCAGAACTTTGGTCACGCGACGGCCGACGTCGGCGGTCTCGCGCAGGGTCGTTCCCGGCGGCATTTTGTAGGAAACCTGGAACTCCCCGCGGTCGTAGTCGGCCATGAAGGCGCTCCCCAGCCGCCCGAAGATGACAAAGCTCACCGCGATGGAGGCTGCGGCGAAACCGATCACAGCGCCGCGATGGCGCAGCGACCAGCCCAGGCCGCGGGCGAGCACGGCGTGCAGATCCTCGAACTTGCGGTTGGCGCTTTCGAGCACGCGGCTCAGCCAGCCTTTGCGGCGCCCGGCTTCGATCGAAGGGTCGTACCAGCGCGAGGAGAGCATCGGGTCGAGCGTGAAGGAAACGAACAGCGAGACGAGCACGGCGAAACCCACCGTCATACCGAACTGATAGAAGAAGCGGCCGACGATTCCACCCATAAACGCCACGGGGATGAAGACCGCGATGATGGTGAAGGTTGTGGCCATGACGGCAAGGCCGATTTCCGCCGTTCCCTCGATGGCGGCGGTCATGTGGTCGGCGCCCTGCTCCATGTGGCGGACGATGTTTTCGCGCACGACGATCGCGTCGTCGATCAGCATACCGATGGCGAGCGAAAGCCCCATCAGCGTCATGACGTTGAGCGTGAAGCCCAGCGCGCGCATGATGATGAACGCGCTGATCACCGAGATGGGGAGCGTCACCCCGGTGATGACCGTGCTTCGCCAGCTGTTCAGAAAACAGAAGACAACCAGGACAGTGAGAAGGGCGCCAAGCACCAGTGTCGTCGTCACATCCTCGACCGACTCACGGATGAAGGTTGAGTTGTCCTGCACAACGCGCAACTCGACGCCGGGCGGCATCTCCGCCTGCAACGCCGAGAGGCTGGCCTTCACGTGATCGGCCACCTCCACGGTGTTTGCGCCGGTCTGCTTCTGGATCTGCAGCGCCAATGCCGGCTCGCCGTCGAGAAGCGAGAAGCTGCGTTGCTCTTCGATACCATCCCTGACCCCCCCCAGCATCGCAAGCGTGATCGGGAAGCCGCCGCGCTCCGTGACAATCAGCCCGTTGAAGTCGCGCGGCTGTGCGGCGCGGCCTGCCACGCGCACCAGCGATTCGCGCGGCCCCTGGTCAAGTTTGCCGGCGGGAATATCGAGATTCTCGCGCCGCAGCGCTTCCGCGACGTCGAAATAGGTCAGCCCGTAGGCCTTCAGCTTGTCACGGTCGAGCAGGATTTGAATCTCGCGCCGCGCCGCGCCCACCAGGCGCACCTGGCCCACTCCGGAAATGTTCTCCAGCCGCCGCTTCAGCACCTTTTCGGAAAGCGTCGTCAGCGCTTTGCGGTCGAGCGTGGGAGAGAGCACGGCGATGGAAAGAATCGGCAGCTCGTCAAATCGGATCTGCTGGATGACCGGCTCCTTCACCTCGCGCGGGAAGAGGCTGCGAATGCCGTTGATCTTGCTCTGCACTTCCAGCAGCGCGGTGTTGATGTTTTTTCCGAGGTCGAATTCCACCACCACGCTCGACAGGCCCTCCGTCGTCACCGAGCTGACGTGGCGGATGCCGCCGATGGGATTGACGGCTTCCTCGATGCGCTTCGAGACTTCCGTCTCCACAGTTTCCGGCGCCACGCCGGGATAGGTCGTCGTGATGCTGATTACCGGGATATCGATATTGGGGAAGAGGTCGATCTTCAACTCGACGTAAGAAAAAATCCCAACCACCACCATTGCCACCACCATCATGGTGGCGAAAACGGGTTGGCGGATGGAGAGATTAGAAAGAAACATAATGCCTCAGTCCGTATGGCGCCATGCCCGGGGGAAGCCGCTCATGGCCGCGGCGACAGATTCACGCCGTCAGCCAGTTCCAGATTCTGTTCCGCGACCACCGTCTCGCCGGCGCTCAGACCGGAAAGGATCTGGAATCCCTCCGCCTGTTCGGCTCCGAGTTTCACCTCCTGCCGTCGCGCGCGGTTTTGATCCACAACGTAAAGGAAGGAGGGCTGGCCCGGCCTCTGCCAGACCGCTTCGGGAGGAACCAGGAGCGCCGAGGGACGGACTCCGGTGACGATGCGCCCTTTGACGAACATCCCGGCTTTCAACGTCCCACCGGGGTTCGACACGGCGGCGCGGACCAATACCGAGCGGTTTTGAAGCTGCACGGCAGGGCTTATCGCGAGCACGCGGGCGTTGAATTCCTGGCCGGGAAATGCCGCCACGGTGAAGCGAATCTTCTGACCCCGCGCCAGTGCCGCCAGCTCCGACGACGCCACGTTCGTCTCCAGCTCCAAACGCTGGTTATCGACCACGTGATAAAGCAGAGCGTTGCCATCCACCCAGCTGCCCGGGTTGACGAATTTCCGGTCCACTTCGCCGCTGATGGGCGAAACGATGCGGCAGTCGTTCAGATGTTTCTCCGCCTGCGCGGCCGTCTGGCGCGATTGCTCGACTTGCGCCTGGGCGAGCTTGACCTGGGCGCGAGCGTCGCGAGCGGAGGATTCCGCCGCCTGAAGGTCCCGGTCAGTGATGCCTCCTGACTTCAAGAGATTTTGCGCGCGCTCGAATTCGCGCTGAGCGTGTTCCTCTCCCACCTGTGCGCGGTCCAGTGCGGCCCGGGCCACTTCCAGCGCGGCGCGCGCCTGGCCCAGCGAAAGCCGCGCGTTCACGTCCTCGAGCTGCGCGATGAGTTCTCCCCGGCTCACTCGGTCGCCATCCTTCTTGAGGAGAGAAATGAGTCGTCCGGCAAATTCCGTCTTCACATCCACGGCAACAGAGGAAACGAGCGAGCCGGTCACATCCACGCCGAGTTCGAGCGGGCGCGGCTCGACGCGGACAACGCGCACCGCGAGCGAGTGGGCCACGGGCGCTGCGGACTTCGCCGGGTCGTTCGCGCAGCCGGAAAACAGCACCGTGAGCAGCCACCCCGGGACAAGCGCCGCGGCCAGCAAGGTTCGATGCCGATTGAATCTAGAGTCCCCCATGCGAGTCTCCCGTGTTACCTTCCGCCTTGAACTCCTCCACGGGGTCAAGGCCCATTACCCAGCGAACCTGCGCGCGGGCGACGGTGTGATCGTAAAGCCCCTGCAGCAGCGTCCACCGTGCCACGGAAAGCGCGGTTTCTGCCTGCAGCACGTCCAGCGTCGTGGCGGCCCCGTATTGGTAGTTGTTCTGCATCATGGTCAGCACGCGCTGGGCCTCCGTCACATTCAGGCGAGCCGCCTCCACCGTCTTTTCCGCGCGCGCGAGCTCATCGAGCGCGGTTTGCGCCTCCAGGCGTACGTTGTTCTCCGTATCCATGCGCGTGAGCTCTGCCATCTTGCGGTTGGCGATCGCTTGCTGCAACAGACCGGAGCGCCGTCCGCCGTCGAACAACGGTAGCCCTACGCTCACCGTGAACATAAAGCGGGTGAATTGGTGGTCGATAAGGTCGGAGGGCAGGCGGGCATTCACGCCGTACTGACCGTTAAAGTCCAGGCGCAGGCGGTTCTCGGCATTGGCCAGACGCTTTTGGTCATCCGCCTCGCGCTCGTTGAGCCGCGCCCGCAAGAGTTCGGGGCGATATTGATAGGCTTGGCGGACCACCTCCTCCAGGCTTTGCTGGGCCGGAGGCTGAAACTCCAGTTTGCCGAGGGCCTCGGTGGGAAACTCCAGCGGGCGGACGAGGAGATTGTTCAGCACGGCGCGCGCCTGGCGGACACTGTTCTCGGCACGAATCAGTTCCGGCTGGGAGTTGGCCAGGCTGACCTGGGAGCGGAGAACGTCTACTTCCGTCGCCACTCCCCCCGCAAAACGCGCCCGCACGATCTCCAGGCTCTTCGCGCGCTCGCGGACGGTCTCCCTCGCCACATCGAGCCCGCCCTGCGCAAGGAGCAGACCGTAAAACGCCCGCACCACACTCATGCGCGCAGCCTGCTCGGCGCGGTCGCGGTCCACGTTGACGCCTTCGGATTCCAGGCTCGCCAGCTTCAGCGCCGTCCCCACTTTCCCGGAGGTGTAGAGGGGCTGCGAAATGCTGAGGTTGTAGTCAAACAAATTTGCCGGCGCCACTTGCAGCGCATCCAGAAATTCCGGAGGGATTTTGTCGAAGCTGGGCGAGTTCAGAAACGACGGGTCGCGCCAGCGCATGGCGCTGCCGTTCAGTTTGAACATGGGCAAGGCGTCGGCGCGGACTTCCTTGTACTTTCCCTTAAAAGCGTTGATGCGCTCGCGCGCGATGAGTACCTGGGGATTCCGCTCCAGCGCCAGCGCCACGGCCTGCTCCAACGTCACGGCCGCCGGCTCCTGGGCAAGCCCGGAGGCAAGCCCCAAGATGAATGTACTCACCAGTATACAAATACCCAAAAACAGTCGGGAGATTCTCATCCTATCCTACCGATCGGTAGCCTTCCTGCCGCACCCGTCCAGGAGGAGGTTAACCAGTCGCCGGGCGTCCGAGCGATTGAGGGGAGGATCGCGCCGAAGCAAATACCCCATGGTCATGGAGAAGGCAATCCCGCAAATTGCCTCGGCAATCTGCCGGGGGTTGCCGTGCACCTCGCGGTTGCGAATCCCTTCCCGAAAGATCTCCCTCACCAAGCGCTCGTCGGCGCGGCTCATTTCGATCAAGTCGATGTCGGGAGATTCCTTTTCGGGGGCCATCACCATGCGCACGGCCATGCGATATTCGTAGTGGTTACGCCTGGAAAAGGAGAACATTGCCAGGAGGACATCGAGAAGTTTCTCGCGAGTTGTTCGCCCCCGCCTGGCAGCGCGGCGGAGTTCCCGCTGGTATTCGCTGAAGCAGTCCTGGACCAGCGCCTCGTAGAGTTCCTCCTTGCTTCCGAAATGATAATAAAGAACTGGTTTGGTAATCCCTGCGCGCTCGCAGATCTCGCGCGTGGAGGTTGCAGCAAAACCTTTTTCGGCAAAGAGTTCGGCGGCTGCGCGACGAATAGAATCCTTCGACGAGCTGAGTCGGCCGTTTCGGGGAAGGTGTCGTTGCATACTGACCGGTAAGTATAGAAACTGGGAGGCCGCTGTCAAGAGACAAAAAGTCACGTTGGCTGAGGCAGGAAGGGCAAGGCCATCGTTTACGGCGAATCGGACCGTCTGACGGGCATTGAACCACTGCGGAACTAGTCGTCCCGGGGAGCATTTGCTTCGCCCTATTCTCAACAACCCGCAAACGGAGTGAGTGAACGATGGGGAGGTTCAAAATTAAGAAGCGTCCGCGTTCGTGATTCTCCTTAACTCGCGACCGCATTGGCGGCAAACATGTCGTCGTCGCGCGTTGAGCGAGCGGCATTCCGGGCAGGTCGTGTACATGGCGCGGGCGAAGAGGTGAGTGAGCAGCGCGCTTCCGCCCAGGATGGCGACCGCGAGCACCACATTAAGGAGGGTTCCGTTCATTTTCCGAGCGCGGCGCGGCCGGCGCGAACCGCTTCCACAAACTTCTTGGCGGTCTCGGTAATCTGTTCGAGCTTACCCGCGCGCAGCGCCTTGATATCCACGAGCTCGCCGCCCACGGCCACCGCCGCCGCACCCGCCTTGATGAATTCCGGCGTGGTCTCCAAATTCACGCCGCCGGTCGGAACGAAGTCGATGTGCGGAAGAGGACCCTTGAGCGCCTTGATGTATTTTGGTCCGCCGACCGGACCACAGGGAAAGATCTTGACCATGTCCGCGCCCGCTTGCCACGCGGTGACAACTTCGGTGGGCGTGAGCGCGCCGGGGAAGATAGGCTTCGAGTAGCGGCGCGCCAGCTCGATGACGCGCACGTCGAGCGACGGGGTGACGATGAACTCCGCACCCGCCAGCATCGCCGCGCGACAGGTCTCCGGGTCGAGAATCGTCCCCGCGCCCAGCAGGACTTTGTCGCCATAGCGCTCGGCGACCGATTCCATCACCTTGAGCGCGCCGGGCACGGTCATGGTGATTTCGGCGATGCCGATTCCGCCTGCGACAATCGCCTCCGCCGCCCGCAGCGCGTCCTCCGCCGACGGCGCGCGCACGATGGGGATCAGTCCGACTTCGCGAATCTTCGCGAGTGCCTTTTCTTTGGTCCAAGCCATGCTTTTCTCCTTGGGCGCTGGGGGCTGGGTATTGGGTTCTGGGTCTCGCATCACCCCGCAGATTTCTCCAACGCCTGAACAAGTGCGTGCATCATTCGGCCGACCTGCGCAGCCTTGGCCAAAATCGCCCCGGCAGATTTTCCCGGCAGGAGTTTCAATCGCCCAGCGAGCTCGATCTGAGTCTCCAATTCTGCCTGCGATCCCAACGCGATAGAAAGGTGGTTCAAATATGCGGCAAGGCTCCGGCGAGCGTGCCCCTCAGCAATGTTTGAAGGTATCGACACTGCCGCTCGACGAATCTGGCTTACAAGGCCGTAGGTTTCTCGGGCTGGAAAGTTCGTTGTCTCTTGATAGCAGGTTTCGGCAAGCGTCATTGCTTCCTGCCAAACCTCGAGATCCCGATGCGACTTGATTGCTCCCCTTTCTGCCATCCTCTCATTCTCCCGGTTTCACCTAATACCCAAAACCCAGTCCCCAGCACCCAGCTTCATCTCGCCACTCTGAGGCTCGCCCCCTTCAACAGTCCTTCGACTTCGGAAAGCGTTGCCCAGTTGAAGTCGCCGGGGTTGGTATGCTTGAGGGCGCTGAAGGCGTTGCCATAGCGCACAGCGTCGGCGTAATTCTTCTTGACGAGGCATCCGTATATGAACCCGGCGCTGAAGGAATCACCGCCGCCCACCCGGTCGACGATCTCAAGTTCATATTTCACATCTTCATAATATTTGTCTTCGGCATAGGCAATGGCTGTCCAGGTATTGCGCCAGACCAGGGGGTTTTCGCGCAGGGTGATGGCCACGGCCTTGAAGCGGAACTTGTCCGCAAGTTTCTTCGCCACCTGCTTATACGACTCGGCGGAGACGGCCGTAAAGCCCTTTTCGTCGGTCTTGCCTGCGGCCTTGATCTTGAAGACGACGCTCGTGTCTTCTTCCGTGGTGATCAGGACGTCCACGAATTCCATCAGGGGCTCCTGAACGGCCTGCGCCTTGTCGGGCGACCAGAGCTTGCCGCGGTAGTTGAGATCATAGCTGACCGTCGCGCCGGCCTGTTTGGCGGCTACGAGCGCTTCGCGAGTCACGGCCGCGGCGGAATCGGAGAGCGCCGGAGTGATGCCGCTGGTGTGGAACCACTTCGCGCCGTCGCAGACTCGCTTCCAATCAACTTCGCCGGGCTTAATGGCGCTGATGGCGGAGTGCGCGCGGTCGTAGAGCACCGAACTGGCGCGCGGCGCGGCGCCGAACTCAACGAAGTAGAGGCCCATGCGGTCGCTGTCCGACCAGACAATGTGCGACGCCTCGACACCCGCCTGGCGCACGCGATTGAGCATCAGCCGCCCGAGTGCGCTCTTGGGCAGGCGCGAGACCCACGCGCTCTTGAGCCCCAGGCGCGAGACGCCGACCGCCACGTTCAGTTCGCCGCCGCCCACCTGCACGTCGAGTGTCGAAGTCTGCTCGAGCCGCTGGAAATTGGGCGGCACCAGCCGAATCATCGCTTCGCCGAATGTCACCACGTCCGCCATGAATGCCTCCGCAGTTTGCGCAGATCATGAAGATTCAAACGCCCACTATAGGACTTCCGCGGCAGAAAAATCCATAGGCTTCGTGCCCGATGCGGGGAGAGGGTCTTGCGGGGCGGCCGCCTGAGTGAAGGGTCGCCACGAACTTTGGTTTGGAGATGCGTCCCATTCGACGCCGGCGTAAAATATTGTTCGCCTCAGAGCCGAAATCAGAGAGGGAGGTGAACACGAATGCCAGGAGTTTACAAGGTCACGGAAATCGTAGGGACATCGCCCCAGAGTTTTGCCGAGGCGGTGAAGGCGGGCGTGGCGGAGGCGGCGAAGACGCTGCGACGGATGGACTGGTTCGAGGTGGTGGAAGAGCGCGGGCGCATCGCCGACGGCAAGGTGGAAGAATTTCAAGTGACGCTCAAGATCGGCTTTAAGCTCGAGCGGTAGGAACGTTCGGTCAAACGCAGACGAGCGTGTTTCCCCTCACCCGGTCCGACACGTCGGACCACCCTCTCCCCAAGGGAGAGGGCAAGGGTCCGCTTGAGTAGTACAATTGCAGGCCGATTTCACGATGTGAGAAGCCGCCCGAAGGAGAAAGCTGATGTCCTACCCCAAGCCCCGCCGCCGGTCGTGGGCCGAGCCGTGGAAAGTGAAGATGGTCGAGCCCATCCGCATGACCACGCGCGAACAGCGCGAGAAATGCATCATCGACGCGGGGTACAACACCTTCCTGTTGCGCTCGGAAGACGTCTATATCGACTTGCTCACCGACAGCGGCACAAACGCCATGAGCGACGTGCAGTGGTCGGGCCTGATGCTGGGCGACGAAGCCTACGCGGGAAGCAGAAACTTCTATCATCTCTGGGACGCCATTACCGAATATTACGGGTACAAATATCTGGTTCCCACCCACCAGGGACGCGGGGCGGAGCATATCCTTTCGAAGATTATGATCAAGCCAGATGATCTTGTTCCTGGCAATATGTACTTTACGACGACACGCCTGCACCAGGAACTGGCGGGTGGAACGTTTGTGGACGTCATCATCGACGAGGCACACGACCCGGCGAACGAACATCCCTTCAAGGGCAACGTGGACCTGAAAAAGCTTGAAAAGGTGATCGGCGAGGTCGGGGCGAAGCGCATCCCATACGTTTGCATTGCCGCCACGGTGAATATGGCGGGCGGCCAGCCACAATCGATGGCGAATATGCGCGCGCTGCGCGAACTCTGCAGCCGGCACAAGATTCCGATTGTTCTCGACGCCACGCGCGCCGTCGAGAATGCCTACTTCATCCAACAGCGTGAGGAAGGCTACCGGACCAAGAAAGTCGCGAACATACTCAAGGAATATTGCTCATACACGGACACGTGCACGATGAGCGCCAAGAAAGACGCGCTCACCAACATTGGGGGCTGGCTGGCGACGAACGACAAGGCTCTTTACGAGGAAGCGCGCAACATGGTGGTGGTCTACGAAGGCCTGCACACTTACGGAGGCCTTGCCGGGCGCGACATGGAGGCGATGGCCCGCGGGATCGTGGAGAGCGTCGAGGACGATCACATCCGCGCCCGCGTCGGCCAGGTGGAGTACCTGGGCGAGCACCTGATTGACTGGGGCATTCCGATCGTCAAACCCATCGGCGGGCACGCGGTGTTTCTCGACGCGCGGGCATTCTACGCGCACATCCCGCAAAGCCAGTATCCGGCGCAGGCGCTGGCGGCCAATCTTTACGTCGATTCCGGAGTGCGCGCCATGGAGCGCGGCGTGGTCAGCGCGGGGCGCGATCCCAGGACGGGCGAGGAGAGATTTCCCTCGCTAGAGCTTGTGCGGCTGACGCTTCCTCGGCGGGTTTATACGCAGGCGCATATGGACGTCACGGCCGAGTCGGTGCTTGCCGTTTACGAGCAGCGCGAGCGCGCCCGCGGGCTCAAGATGGTTTACGAGCCGAAATACTTGCGCTTCTTCCAGGCGCGGTTTGATTTGGTGTGATCGAGGGGATCTGGGGAGGATCACCCAGGATTGTCATTCCGAGCGGAGCGAGGAATCTCGCTCTGAAATTCGAGGCCGCGCGAGATTCCTCGTCGCCCCGATAGAGTGCATCGCGACTCCTCGGAATGACATGATAAGCGGGCACCTCACAATGCGAGCAGGCTGCCGCGATCCTCTGCGCGGCGTAGTAGCTTGGTGAGCGCGCGATTCCAACCTTCCGGGCCGATACCCCCGGCTCGGCGCAGGCGCGGGACAGCGGCCCAAGTCTCCGCATCGTAGCGGCCGTTCGGGCGCGCGACCAAAATGGGAACGTCGACCGCCTTAAGCAGCGGAATATCGTTCGGGCTGTCGCCGAACCCCATCGTCCGTGCCTCCGCGCCCAAGGCGCGATGGAACCACCCAGTCAGTTTCCGCACGGCTTCCCCTTTGTCATTTCCCCCCAGAATGTGAAAGAAGCGGCTGCCGCGCGTCAAAGCAAAGCCTCGGCGCCTGATCTGATCCTTCAAGCGAGCTGGTGCCCTAGGGTCGGAATCCAGGATTACGAACGGTTCGTCGAACTCGCGCCGGGCGGCGCGGCGCGCTTCGGTCAGAGGAAGCCCGGTGCGCCTCGCGATTTCGCGGACGTCCATCGCCGCGAAGCTCCGGACCTTGACGCCGGCGGCCTGCGACGCTCCCGCGATAGCGCGAAGCAGCCGCTGCCGCGGTGTTCCGAGCGCGACGCGGAGCCAGCCTCGGGCGGCGGGGGCGGAGTTTTCGATCCAGAAAGGAAAATATTCCTGGGGAACATAAATCGCGCCCCCGTTCTCGACAATAACGGGCTCGCGCCGCCGCAAACCTCTTTGCAGCGGCCGGACTTCCGCCCAAGTTTTGCTGGTGACGATGACGAGGGGAATGTGCAAGCGGCGGAGCGCGTCGAGAGCCGGCGCGGCCGCGTCCCACCGATAGGTCTCGTGGTCAAGCAAGGTGCCATCGAGGTCCGTAAACACGACCCACGGCGCGACGCGGCGCGGCATCATTCGGCTCCACTACAAGTGGTGGATAGGATCGTCGGTCTCCGCCTTCACCGGCGGTTTGAACTGCGACTGAAGCACGTCGCGGGCCAGGTCGCGCGCTCCCAGGCCGAAGGCGATTGCCAGTGCCGTCACCAGACCACCAAACAGAATGGCGAAGGTGACAATGATGGTCGTGCGGCTGATCCCCAGTTCGTCGAGTGAAGCCACGACGGTCAAGGCCATCACCAGAAAGCGCGTCGCGCCGGCGAGCAGGCGCGCCGAAGGAATCTGTTTATTGACGGCGGCGATCAGAACGGTTCGCCCCAGGAACCGGCTCACCAGTCCACCGCCTACGAGAATGACCACGGCGGCGAGCAGGTGAGGCAGGAAAAGGAAAAAGCGCTCGACGAGGTTTTGCGTCCACTGCGTACGCATCGCATTGAGGCCCGCAAGCATCGCCGTCACGATGATGACGCCCTGTACAAACTGGCCGGCAAAGTAGGAGCAGGAACGCGCCAGGCCCAGGCGCTCCACCTCAGACCCCAGCCCCAGGCGGTCGCACAGATTGTCGAAGTGCAACGCGCGCAAAGCGCGGTAGACGGCCACCTTGGCCAGCCAGCCGATCGCCAGGCCTAGAAGGATGATGATGATCATCCCCAGCAAACTGGAGAGGCTGGCGACGGCCTGTTCGCCAAGCTGGCGCAGAGGTTGCAGGACGGAAAGCTGCCAGAATTCACTCATGGCTCTCACCTCTTTTCCGCGGTCCAGGCGCCGATCAAGGAAGGCTTCAACTGCTCATAGACCTGGCAGAGTTTTTCAATGCGATCCTCGACCTGAGCCGCGTTTTCCGATTCGGTCTGGCGGGCGAAGGACGCCACCCAGCCGAGATAGAGAGGGGTAATGGATTTCAACAGATGCTCGCGATTAATCGTTCGTCGATGATGGGCGAGGGCAAAATCGTAAACGACCGTCGCCCAGGTTTCGTCGGCGACGGTGAAATTCTCGGGCGGCAGGGCCGCGGCGTGGGAAAGGGTGTCCAATGTCGAGCCCGAGAGGATTTGCTCGTAGATCGAACGCAAGTCACGGCAGCCTTGCGCAAAGGCGTTAATCATCCGCGCCAGATTGATCGGGACAGGTTCCAGGCCCACATCAAACGGGAAGCCAAACAGCGGCGTCGCATCGGAATTGGAAGCCTGACTCCAGACGGCGTGGTGGGTTTCCATCAGATCAAAGACTGAACCTACCACCTGCACGAGCATGGCGCTCAGGTCCGCGCCGGGGTCTTTGGCGTCGTGGATTTTCGCTCCCAGGTAAGCCTGGCAGACCTTGAAGCCCTCGGCGAGCGCAGTGGTGGTCATCCAGATGTCGATGCCGTAGCGAGCCACGTCGGTCGCCCAGACGTCGCGCGCCAGCAGGTGTCGCACGACCCGCTCGGAGAGCCCGAAGTCGCCGCCGATGGGCTGGCGCACGCGGCGGCCGTAGAGCGCCCGCGTCAGCGGATAGACAATGCTGTTGGTGATGGTGCCATCATATTTGTGGCGCTTGTAGTAGGGCGCGACGTAATCGTATTCGCGCTCGAGCACGGGCCAGATCAGGAGCTCGAACCACTCGGGGGTGATGCTGCGCAGGTCGGCGTCCACCACCGCGCAGGCGCGCGCGTGAAGCAGTTCGGCGATGCGAAAGATGGTTCGAAAGGCGCTCCCCTTGCCCGGCACGCCGTGATAGGGCGTTGTCAGGCGCTGCACGGGGTGTTGCCGGTGGCTGACCATCAACAGTTCCTGAGTGTCGAGGTTGGCCTGCTCGACGGCCTCGCGCGTCCCGTCTTTCGATCCGCCGTCGGAATTGACGATCACCGCGCGCCAGGCGGGGAAGTATTTGATCAGCCCGGCGTGCGCGGCGCGCACCACATGCCCGATCGTGCGCGCGTTGTTGTAACTGGGGATGCCGACCACGATATCGGTTGTCCCCAGCGCGCTCACCTGCTCCTGGGCCTGGTCTTGCAGGATCTCTTCTGCCACGGCAGATTTACCTCAGGTGTTGTCGCACTCCACGGCTTCGTTCAGGCGCTGGTAGATATCGGGCATCGCCGCCACCACGCGGTTCCAGTTGGGGATGAGCGGCTGACCGAGCGGGTCGGCCAAATAACCCTCGGCGGCCAGGCGCAAACCGCGCGCAAAGGCATCCACCGCCTCCTCTTCCGCGTGGCGATCAAAGCTGAGGCCGTTCACCATGGCGTCAGCGTGGTAGCGCGTAATCATGTCCTCCGCGGTGCGCACGTAGAGCGCCTGGAGGGTGCGGAACGTCCCGCCGGAAAGTACCGCGCCCTCCGCCGCCATGATGCGAAAAAGAGTTTTGGCGATATCCACGGCCATCCGCAGCAAGCCCTTTTGCGCGTCGTCAGCCGAGAGGGCCTGATGTTTGTGTTCGTAGTTGTCGCAGAGATCCACCTGGCAGACTCGGTTCGGGGCGAAGTTGCGATAGACTTCCGACAAGACACCGACCTCCAAGCCCCAGTCGGCGGGGATACGGTTGACCCGAGCCAGGTCCGAGTACATGCAGAACTCGCCCGCCAGCGGATAACGGAAGCTTTCCAGGTAGACGAGGAAGGGGTGATAGCCGATGACGTGCTCGAGGGCGCGGATGAGCGGAGCGACCAGCAAGCGCGTCGCCCGGCCGTACATGCGTCCTGCCACCCGCGCGTAGTATCCCTTCGCGAAGACATAATCAATCCGCAAGTCGGCGACGGGGTAACACAACCGCGCCAGCAGTTCGCGCGAATAGTTCACAATGTCGCAATCGTGCAGCGCGATGATTTTTCCCCGGCCCGCGGCCAGCACATATCCATAGGCCATCCAGCAGGAGCGCCCCTTGCCGTTCTCGCCCACCTCCAGGTGCATTTCCCGCATGTCGGCGAAGATCTGCTGGATGCGCGGCCCGTCAATCCACACGACACGCACGTGGGGATGCAATCCCTGGACTCTCTGCCGGGCGTCCTTAAACTGCCGCCCGTCCGCCGCTCCCAGAGCGACCACAACCTGGCTCAGGTAGGGAACCTTGGAGACTTCTTCCAGGATGTGGGGCATGGCCGGACCTTCGAATTCCGAGTAAAGGGCCGGAAGCACCAGGGTGATGGGCTGGATCCGCGAGAAGACGCTCAGGTCACTTTCCAGGGATTCCAGTGGGCGGCTGCCCAGCCTGTGAAGTGTGGCGACTTCGCCGGTTTGAAAGAAGTCCGACATGATCTACCTCCCTCGGGTTCAACTTCAGGGGGCGCCCCGGCGCTGGGAGGCTCCGAAACAAGGTCTATGCCGGGACATCTACCCGCGCGATTCCGCCATGGTTTCTTTCTGACTCTTCAACCGCCTCCCGACGCATTTCAAGCCGCAGGGCCAGTCGTGCAGTGGAACTGTTATGAACAACTCATCCTAATCCTCTTGGCGTAGGCTTGCCAAGTAAAACCGGCAGGAATTGTCAGATTCCATTTGTTCGAGGCAGGCACGGCTCACCTTGTCCTGAGCGGGCCTGGCATGGCGGCTACGCGGCTTTCCCGGGGAACGTTCGAGGCAGCGCCGCGCTCCAGGGCTTGTCACTCTCTTTGGCCCGGGGGCGCAAGTCTCAGTTGTGCGTCTTGGCCTCGGCGGCCTCAGACCGCACTAACGAAGTGGGGGTAATGGCTGGCCGGCCCTCGTCGCGGAGGATCTCGATGCTTCCCTTGAAATAGGCCCCGTCTTCGATGGCGATGCCCGGAGCCACAAGGTCGCCCATCACCTTGCCCGTCTTATGGATCTCGATCCGTTCGCGCGCGGTGATGTTGCCGGTGATGGCGCCCTGGATGATGGCTCGCGAAACTTCGATGTCGGCCTTGACCTGCCCCTGTGCCCCCACGGTCAGGCAATGATCGCGAAGATGAATGCTCCCATCAAACTGGCCGTCAATCAGCAAATCTTCTTCACCGGTCAACTCACCCCGCAACGTAACGGTGGGGCCGAGCGTTGTCCGGTGCGGCTCGCGGGATGACGTCAGGGTGACTTTGGGGGTTGGTTCTGGCATCGGCGTCTCCAATATGGGTTTGGCGGCGACCGGCGGTTCGGGATTCGGCCTGGCAACGGGCGTTGATTTCTTTTCCCACCAGCTCAACCGAATCCTCCGTCTCGCAATGCTGACTGCTTCTTACGTCCGGGGCCCGCTTGATCATCGAACCCGTCGTCGCGCGCCTGAAAGAGGAAAATCATAGGCTTGCCCGCACACGGCGTTCCAAAACGCCCCTCGTGGAAGCCTTTTGGGATCAATGACTTGAGGGTCTGTTTGGCGAATCGACTTTTTCTGCTGCCCGGCAAAAATTCCACGAAGGTGAAAAACCTTCAGGCAGCAGAGGCGGCACGCTACCCGTTACCTCATTCACTCAGGACCATCAGGCTGCAGCCGCCCAGCAGGCGCACGGCGAGATCTTGATGAATCGCGAGAGCGATTCTACGCGGAAGGTAGGCCAGTTTGGCGAGGGCGTGTCTGCGCCACGGCTCGTGCAGCGTGTAGAACCAATCCACAACTCGGTAGCCGGCGGTTTCCAATGATCGCAGCGCGGTTTCCTTGGTGAAGTAGTGCAGGTGCCCGACTTCCTCGCGGACTTTGCGAAGCGGCGACGCGCGGAAGACGGTTTGAACGCTGAGGTCCAGCGGGATGTGGAAGAGCTGGTAGCGGCCGTGCTGGCGCAGCTTCCTGAGGAAGCCGATGTAGTCTTCGACGTGCTCGAAAACGTCGATGGCCATGATGACGTGGTAGAAATCGCTGGTTTCGAGGATGTCGCGCAACTCGAAGCGGAGATTTCGCCGGGCTTGTTTCGAGCAGAGCTCGTATGCCTGCGGGGAGATCTCGTAGCCCACCGCCGGGGTCTCCGGGAACCTGGCGGCCAGTTCCGCCAGAATCGCCCCCGCGCCGCATCCCACCTCGCAGAGACTTTCGGGTTGAATGCCGTTGCGCGTCAGCATCTTCAAAATCTGGCTGGCTTTCCACGGGGAATCCTGCGCGTGCCAGGTGGGACGCTTCTCGAGGTATGTGCCGTCGCGATAGATGCCGGCACCCACCCTTTCGGACGGAGGCGCTTTCGACGGCGAGGGAGTCGTTCGCGAGTTCATCGTCACCTCACCCTGAGCGACAAAATGTGTTCAGCCCTGCGCCGCGCACGGTCCACCCCACAGCCTGCGAATTCAGCACGGCATCTATATCTTCCACCCGGGATTGCGCTCGATTCAAGGCGAAGTTCTCGAGAGGGTGCAGGGGCACGCCTTGGCGTGCCCTTACATCGGTAGGAAATCCCCGGGGCATCCCGGCGAGAGCGGGACGCTGCCGCACCGCAGGGCAATTACTTCCACTCCCACAGTTTCGAGTGAGTGTTTCCCTCCGCGTCGACATCGAACTCGAAGACCGCCGCAACGCTGTTCAGCCGCGCCAGCTTGGGGGATTCGGTGGTGTGGTACACTGCGCCCCGGTAGCTGACTGCACCACCGCCTACAAACTTGCCCACACCCTGGCCCTTCCAGGTCGCCATGCTGCCGTCTTTGCCGATGATGACTCCCTGGCCCTCGCCGTACAGGCTGCCATCCGGCCGCGATACCGACCAGTAAGTTCCGACTTCGTTGACCTCGATTCCCAGCACCTTGCCGGCGCTTTCAAAAGATACCTCCACCTTGAATCCGCCGTCCGTCGAAAGGACCCTTCTCCCCGACCGTTTGCCGCGCCCTTCGCCGATCTGCTCTCCGAGCATAGAACGCCTCCTCTTTCGGACATTTGGTCCGCAATCCAGTCTCTGATGTGCCCTGGAGGTTAGGAGTATATACCGAAACGTGGACAAAGTGTCGCCAATGGGGAGTAAACGCGGACACGCCTGCTTCGGGTGGATCGTCTGGTCTTACTTCTGGTCGGTCTCGCGGCGCGCCATCCTCAGGCGAAATTCCTCCGACTTGCCGCGCGGGATGCTGAGCGACTGCCAGCCCGAGGACTGGAAGTGCTTGGCGAGGAAGATGATTTGGCCAACGTGGCAGGCGTAGTGCGCCACCTGGCGGTTGATGGCCTGCATGACGGAATGCGGCTCGTTGCGAATCGTGACCGTACGTGTCAGATCCGCGTCGGTGAGCGGCTCGAGCGCGTCGAAGACCGAGCGCCAGCCGGCTTCCCACATTTCCATCAGCGCGGCGCGCGTCGAGGGCGGCGCCTCGAATTCGGTGTCGCGCTGACGGTCGGGCTTCTCGCCGTCGGAGGTGAGGAAGTCGGTCCAACGCGAGCGCATGTTGCCCGCCAGATGCTTGACAATCAACGCGATGGAGTTCGATTCGGGGTCGAGCGCCACCTGGAGTTGCTCGTCGGTCACCTGCGCCATCGCCCGCTCGCCCAGGGACTTGTACGCCCGGAACACCCCCAGCGAGTCGGCAAGATAGGAAGTCGAGAACTCGTGAGCCATAGACTTAACCCCAAATCACGTATTGCACAGGAAGCACCGTGGACAGCACACAGGAGCACTTCCCGGCCCTCTTTGGATGCTCCTACGGCCGTGGAGGGCACAGAGGAGTTCGCCAGGCACAGCCAGCCATCTTGAAAAATCCTACAATCAGGCCTAGAATCATTTTCTCGGGCAATTAGTCATAAACCGGCTGGGCTGATTATATTTGCGAGGCTGCGCGTCTGCCGACGAGGACGTGGGTCTCGCGACAATCGCACTGATACCTGCGCAAGACCAAATCTTCAGGAGGTCTCCGTCATGTCCACAACTGTTTCCGGTCCGCAAGTACAACCGAGTCCGGGTGTCTCGGAAGTCTCTCCGGATCGCATCATGCATCTCGGTCTGGGATTCTGGGCCTCGAAAGCCGTGCTGAGCGCGGTCGAACTTGGCGTCTTCACTCAGCTCGCCAAAGGCGGGCTCGATACCGAGAGCTTGCGAATCCGCCTAGGCCTGCACCCGCGCGCCGCTCGCGATTTCTTCGACACGCTGGTGGCGCTCGGCCTGCTCGAACGCAAGGACGGCGTCTATTCCAACTCGCCCGAGTCGAACATGTTTCTCGACCGCGCCAAGCCTTCTTACGTTGGCGGCCTGCTGGAGATGGCCAACCGGCGTCTTTACGGACATTGGGCGACGCTGACCGAAGGGCTCCAAACCGGAAAACCCCAGAATGAAGTAAAGAGCGGAGGCAATCCTTTCGAGGCCTTTGGTCGTGATCCCGTGCTCTTGAAAGGCTTCTTGCAGGCGATGACGGGCATCAGCATGGGCGCGGCGCAAGCTATCGCGCGGCAATTTCCCTGGGAGCGCTATCAAACCTTTGCCGACATCGGGTCGGCCCAGGGCGGGACGCCGGTTCAAATTGCTTTGGCCCATCGGCACCTCCGCGGTTTCGGCTACGATCTTCCGAATGTCCAACCAATCTTCGAAGAGTACGTGAATTCTTTCCAATTAAGCGACCGAATCAAATTCCACCCAGGAGACTTCTTCCGCGACGCACTCCCATCCGTAGATGTGCTGATCATGGGCCACATCCTGCACGACTGGAATCTCGACGAGAAGCTGATGCTGCTGCGCAAAGCGCACGCGGCGCTGCCCGCGGGCGGGGCGCTGATCGTTTTCGAGGCGCTCATCGACGATGAGCGGAAGAAGAACGCCTTCGGCCTCCTGATGAGCCTGAACATGCTGATCGAGACCCAGGGCGGGTTCGACTACACGGGCGCGGACTGCTCGGGGTGGATGCGCGAGGCGGGCTTCCGCGAGACGCGCGTCGAGCACCTGGTCGGCCCGGACTCAATGGTCATCGGCATCAAGTAGCACGGACTCCCGCGCTGTTCACTGGCACGTCAGGGTCCCAGCCAAGCCCCAAAGCCTTCAGCGAAACTGTGCCGTCGGCGCGGGGACCTCGAATTCCTGGCTGCCCTTAACGACGTCGAACGTGGATGAGGTCCCGGCGAACTCGACGCGCAGGCGGAACGCGCCGTCGGCCTCGACGGCAATGCGCGCTCGCTTGGGCTCGCGGGGTTCAGGCGTGGCAACCAGCGAGACGACGTGGCCGCCAAAGCGGTAGCGCTCGCAACCCTGGCGGCCGCCGGGCTGAAGGTCCCACGTCAGCTCGTTATGAGGCGCATCGGGCCTAAGGCCGATTCCGTATTCCAGCAGGTAACCGATGGGCCCCAGCCCACTCCAGCCGACAAAGTCGCCTTTGGCGGGCTGGCCCTGCTGGACGGCGTCCGGTGAGTAGTTCTCCCAAATGGTTCCGGTTTTCGCGAAGACCCGGGAGACCAGTTCCAGGTGATTGAGCGCCACCTTTCGCGCCAGGTCGTGAAAGCCGTATTTCTCCAGCCCCTGAATCACCATGGTGTCCGTGGGCACCCATACCGACCCTCGCCAGTAACCGCCCGCGGGCACGTACCCGGGCTGATCCGCGGCCAAGGTTGGAACCAGGTTGACTCGCCCAAAGGTGTTGGGATTTTGCAACTCGGCCGCCAAGGCGCTTGCTTGCTCCGAGGAGGCCACCTTCCCCAGCAGCGTCCAGTAAGCGGCGACCGTCTTGATCGGAGCGCGTTTCCCGTCCAGTTGCAGGTCGAAATAGAATTTCTTTCTTTTGTCCCACATTCGCCGATTGATTACGTGGGCGATGACGTCGGCTTTTTGTGAATAGGCTGCCGCCTCCTCCGGTTTGCCGAGGGCGGTTGCGATCTCCGCGAGCTGACGGGCGAAGAGGGCCATCTCAGCAGAGATGTCGATTCCCGTGCCGCCGCCTTTCAAGTAGGCGTTGCGAGGTGAATTGTCCATGCTCGCCCAGTCGGTCACATACAGGCCGTTGCCTTGCTTAAGGTATTTATCCAAAGCTTGGTAATAATGAACTAGAGGATTCCACACTTCCTGCAAACGGTTCCGGTCGCCGGTGATCCGGTAGTGCTCGAGCTCCGCCCAGGCGAGGATAGGGTGGTCCAGCGCGTCGAGAGTAAGCATGGGATTGGGCGTGGGGGCTTTCCGGCCCCGATAGATGACCGGAGAGTTGCGGGGGGTATCGGTCTGCTCCTCCGGAGTCGGCCAGCCCCAGCGGCTGAGGAGGGGCTTATCCTCGGCGTCGATCCAGGGCCCGAAATCGACGCCCGTCGCCCGCACGATCTCGCGGCTGATCTCTCCGTCCTCGTGCTGCCGCGCATAGAAATTGTCCAGCGTCGAGATGCCCGGCACGAGAGGATGGGCATAGTTGCAGAACATGGTCATGAAACAACTGTCCCAAAGAAAGATGTTTTCATTGAACGCCGCATCAATGAATTGGGAGACCAAGCCGCTTCCGGGAGCGGGCTCGTGGAAATTCCGGAAAGCGAGTTCCCAGGCCTTCCAGTAGGTCTGAATCCAGAGAGGGTGGTCGTCATCGATGGGGCCGGGCAGTTGGCTTTTCAGGTCCTCATAGCGGGGAAGCGGGTGGGGAGAGTATTCCTTCTTCGAGAAATATACCCCTTGATTCTCAGGACGGTTGCCGGCGGCAGGAGCGGCCTGGCCCGGCGCGAAATGAGGCGCCGCGAGCAGCATGAGAAAACTCGCGGCGAGGGAACGTTTCAGGAAATGCATCGGGTCCTCACTTTCAAGAAGTTGGCGCTAAGATCGCGCATTGAAGAATGGCCGTGCGAGCCCGCAGACGCGGGTGAAGATACTCGGTTACTTGCGCCGGTAGACATCGGTGCTCAAGTATTTCAGCCCCGAGTCCACCATGAGGGTGACGACCCGGGCCTTGGGGCCCAGCCTCTCGGCGATTTGAATCGCGGCGAGGACGTTGGCTCCGGAAGACGTTCCGGCGAAGATGGCTTCCTCGCGCGCCAGGCGGCGAGCCATTTCTTTGGCGTCATCGGTTTTGACCGCGACGATCTGGTCAACGAGCTTGGATTCCCAGAGGGGCGGGATGTAGCCAATCCCCACTCCTTCGATCTTATGGGGCCCGGGCTGGCCTCCCGACAGCACCGAAGATTCCGCGGGTTCGACGGCGACAATCTTGATTGTCGGCTTGTGCTGTTTCAGCGCCGTCGCCACACCGCGCAGGGAAGCCGCCGTGCCCACCGAGTGGACGAACGCGTCAACCTCGCCGCCGGTCTGGCTCCAGATCTCCTCGGCCAACGGATAATAGCCCGCGATCCCGTCGGGATTATGGAGTTGATTGGTCCAGTAGGTGTCGGGCTCCTGGCTCAGGCGCCGCGCCGTCTCGATCATGTCGAGGATGAGTTTCTTGGTGGTGCGGCCGCCTTCGCTCGGGACGAGCGTCAACTCCGCGCCCAGCGCCGCCATGTGGTCGAGTTTCTCCTGGCTGAAAGCGTCGGAGGTGACGATGCGAATCCGATAGCCTTTGACCGCGCAGATGAAAGCCAACGATGTTCCCGTGCTTCCGCCGGTGTACTCGACGACGGTATCACCGGGCTTCAGCCGGCCGTCGGCTTCGGCGCGCGCAATCAGCGCCTGCGCCACGCGGTCCTTCATGCTCCCGGTGGGGTTCTCCCACTCGAGTTTGACCAGTATTTCCGCGCCGTTCGCGGGCACGACCTTGCGCAGCCGTACGAGCGAGGTGTTTCCGATGGCGCTAAGGATTTCCATGGGTTGGGGTCTCCACCTGGGATTTGATTACAGAAGGCAGGGCAAGGATGCAGGCGCAACCCTAAATCCTTGCGGGAACGTCACAGTGCGATTGCGTGGTCGCCAGTTCTTGCCGGATTGCATTCACTCAGGTCGAGGGCCGCGATGGGTCGCATCCGCCCGACCTTGGACCTTATGCAGCCGGGGAGGGCTCCGCGGCACTTTTCATATCTTCAGTCTTTACGTCGTCTCTCGGGGCGATTCCCGGCGGAGGCGTAATTTCCTTGCGCTTTTCGGGCGGTTCTTCCGATTCACGCTGATCCCCGGATGCCGGCTTGGCGCCGAGAATCTTATCAATGGCGCTCAGGAGAAGCCGGTCACTGAAGCCAGCGGCAAAGGAAATAGCCGTGTAATCAAGGCCGGAGGGCGCGTTGATATTGATGATGCCCAGCCGCCAGAAAGCGTCCACCGCCAGCGCCGCCGCGGCGCCCAGGACTGGCCGGGCCTGCGCCATGGCGCCGATGATCATCTGGACGGGGATTCGTGGTTCGATCCCCTTGGGGGTTAGCGAGAGCATGGTGCTGACCGTCGCGCCGAGCGCGCCATAGCAGATGACGGCAGTGAATCGAAGCCAGTCGCCCGGCTCGAGATGTGTGGTGAAAGCGCCATTGTAAGCCAGAATGACGGTCATCGCCACGAAGGCCCCCGCCAGGACACCCAGATTCTGCAATTTGCTGGCGAAATAGCTGACCTTGAAGTGGGTGTTCTCAAGGTCCTGGTCACGGATCTCCATCGCCTTGCGCACCGCATCAAGGTTCAATTCGGCGGGCTTCGCAAGCAGTTTCCTGATCGAGTTCCTACGCCACTTCGAGCGGAGCTTCCCGGACTCCTCCAAAAGCGCCGCCGCGTGCAAAGCCAGCCGCCTTTCGTTATACGACTCGATCTCGATGCGCCGCGCCGCGTCATAGGTTAGCCAGGCCAAATCCACCTTGCGTTTTTCCAGATGGTCCTGAGCCTTCTCAACCATTGATAATGCGGCCGAAATCACCTCGCTCTTATTGATCGCAAGACGACTTGTCAGCTCCTCTTTGTACGCCCCGAGTTCCGCCTGGAGCCGTCCGGCCTTAAATGTGCCGCGAAAGAATGACATGGCGACAAACCTCCATCAAAAGGATCGGGCCCTGTCGTGCTCGTTTCCCCGTTGGTAAATTCGCCCTGTTAGCCTCACCACGACGTGTTTGCGCGGCCTTAGATAGCCGCGCCGCCGCTTCCTGCCGGTTCTATTCGCCCGATGCTTGCTTGACCAGGAGGCGCTCACCTTCATATTGCAGGCGTTGAACCGCTTCCCGAGGGGTCAGCCAATGGACCGATTTCACCTCCTCGGAATCCCCAATTGCGGATTCGCCCAGCGGTTTCATATTCCAGAAACGCACGACTTTGGTGTACCCCTCCGGCTCGTAACAGACCCAGCCCGCATGGCTCTCGATCTCCACATCGAAACCGGTCTCCTCCCGGGCTTCTCGGACGGCGCATTGCATCCATGATTCGCCCGGCTGGACTTTGCCCTTCGGCAAGGTCCAATCCCCATAGCGCTTCCTGTGGATGACGACCAGTTCACGCCCATCCTTTCCCTGGCGCCAAATCAGGCCGCCCGATGCCGCTACGATCTTTACTGGTTGGTCGGATATCTTCATAAGGCCCGGGGCCCTCCTTGGCTCGACTGTTACTTCCCAACTCCTTCGGCCGAAGCTCTCATCGGTGCACCCACCCGTGGATTACTAAGATAGTAAGTAAGGGGTATACGCTTAGCGCGGTCGAAAAGCAAGCGGACAGCCGAGGTGACGAGTCAAGCGGCAGGCGTCACGAGTGGAAGTTACCCCTTGTCTGCGATTCCGGCGGGGGAGGTGTATGCGTGCCTGGCAAGCTCAGTCAGAACACAGCCGCACTGGGAGGGTGTCCTTTTGTCCTGGCGGGGGCCCGGCCTTCACGCCGCAGCTTTCGTGGGGTGGCTCGAATCCCGTTCGTAGCCGCGCACCGTATGATAGATCGCCCGGTCGAAGAAGCGGCCGACCAGTCGATACAATTCCTGCTCCTGGTAAAGCTCGACCGCCGAATTCATCAGCCCGTGAGCACGGATAAAATCCAGCAAATGGTTCTTCGTCACCACCAGGGCATAGATGACCTCGCTGAGGGGAACGCCTTCCGATGAGCGTTTGCGGCCGAGCGCCATGTAGGCGGCCTCGACGTTTTCGTCGGTTGAATGGGCGAGCCAGCGCCCGAGATTGTGGTAGACGTCATAGAGGCGCGTGCGCAGCGAGTCGCGATCGATGCGATGGTAAGAGGGCGTGCGGTCGTTGTGATGGAGGTCGTCGATCAGGCCCCGGAACAACTCCTCCGCGTGGTCTTCTATCAGCCGCACCAGTTTCGCCGAGAGCATGGTCATCCGCCGCGCCGCGTTAAGGCGCGGCCCTCCTGTCCCTGAAATAATCCGACCATATCAAACCGCCCGGCCAGTTTCAACCCTCCTCCTTCGCCCGGACCGCACCTGTAGCGGCGGTCTATGACCGCTGAAGCGAGAAAGCTACCCGCTTCCCTCCGCGCCAGGGCAGGCTCCGAGCGCTGCCTCTGGCACCAATAGAATGCCGATCACATGGGGACCGCGGCTGGTTTGAACGTAATGCTTATTTGATACTCAACTTGATGGCGATCAATTCTTTTGCGCAGTCGAGCTCTTTCCTGCTTTTGTGCACCAACGTGATGCCACGCAGCTTGCCGACGTCGGTCCGAAACCGTTTCTTCAGTTCAGCGGGAATCCCGCTGCCCTCGACAAGGTTCCCTGCTTTTTCATGGATGTAGAAGGTGGTTCTGAACGATCCCTCGATGACCGAAAGCCAGAAGATGGTCTTCTTCTTGCGCTGAACCTTCATCAGCCAGCTCTTGCCGTCCTGGTAGTAGCGCCACTCGCGCGTGAAGTCGGGATGCGCCTCTCCGAGGTATTGAAAGAACGAGACCCAGAGCGGTTTCGATCTGCCGAGGTGCGAGAAGATGACTTGGTCCGTCGGGAATTGAGCTTTGTCGCCGAGTATCGGAGTGTCCATGGTGGCGCCCTTCAAACTGGAATCTGTGACCGAAATTCGGGCTGCCGTGGTGGCGCAGAAATGGTGTTGCTTGCCACATCGGCGATTTCTCCGCCGCATGTCACGCACCGGCTATTTCGCGAGCGCGGCCACGACGAAGTCGGCGCGCTCCACCACTCCCACCTTGGGCAGAACAAGGACTTCGTACCCGAGCGATGGGTAGATTTCCATGAGGCGTGAATACTCTGCCAGCGCCGCTTCGAAACCGTGACGGCGTTCGGGATCCGTGCCATAGATCTCCGGCCACGGCGGCGTCAGGAACACGCGTTCATGGTAGCGGTGAGAGGCTGCAAGGTTTGCCAGGACCGGCTCGCCCGTCAAGTGCTGAAGGGCGGCTGCCGCGTCGATCAGTCCTCGGTCGAAGAACACCCAACCCGCCAGTTCTCGGGCTGATGTCTGGTCAGCGAGAGCCATCGCCATGGCACGTCGAGCGAACGCGACTCCGTCGGCCCAAGGAAGCGCCGATCCGTTCCGCTCCAACTCTTCCCTGACAATCCTCCGGCCGGGCTCTTCCACGACGGCGTGCCCGCGCCGGCCCAGCTCGGCAAGCAAGCTCGATTTGCCACCGCCCGAGCAGCCGGAGATGATAACGAAGTTTTGCACACCAACACCCACGCGTGTGGCGCAAGCAGGGTAGCGCGGGTTCCACCCCTCAGAAACTCCGCGGGAATTATCTTGAATTCAATGAGCCACAGAGTTCGAAGCCGCCGAACTCTGCGCCGCCGGCCCGCCTGCTCAGGTGGTCCCTTCTCAAAACCAAAATGAGCAGGGTATGCAAAACTTAGACCCTAAGCGAGCCGCGGAACCCTCGCGCGGCATAGTAAGATTCCGCGCCGTTGTGATACACGAAAACGTGGTCGTAGCGGCGATCGCAAAAGATGGCGCCGCCGAGTTTTCGAATCTCCACCGGGGTTTTCACCCAGCTCGAAGTCTTCGTATCGAACTCTCCGAGCTTCTGCAAAGCGCGATATTGTTCTTCCGTCAGAAGCTCAATGCCCATGGCCGCAGCCATATCCATCGCGTTGTCTTTGGGTTTGTATTCTTTTCTTGCCTCCAGCGCCGCGCCGTCGTAGCAGAGACTTCTGCGGCCCTTGGGACTTTCCGTCGAACAATCATAAAAAATGTATTCGCCCGTCTTTTTGTCCTGACCCACCACATCCGGCTCGCCGCCGGTTCTTTCCATTTCGTGGAGTGCCCACAGTTTTTCCGCTTCCAGCCTTGCCTGGACTTTGGCCCATTCAAGGCCTTTATGGCGGTCCAGGTTTTTCTCAAAGCGGGCTTTCAGTGCGCGGAGCAGTTCCGCACATTGTTCCGGTGACAACTCCCTTTTATCTCTCTTGGTCATAGCAGGTCATTTTAATTTGTTTGCGATGTCTTGCACTCGGAAAGCTTGTAGCCTCGGCATGCCGACCCGACCGGGCCCGCGCCGCCCGCGTGGCTGCGCGGATGCCCCCGAGTCAATCCTGGCCCTTGGAGATGAAGTAGTCCACCCACTCCGACTCCGCATCAAAGTAGGAAAGCAGGTCCGGCCCGATCGCGGAAGGATCGTCCACGCGAAGCACCTCAAACTGGAAGTAGATCGAGTCGAAACCGGAGTCGTTCAGGACCCTGAAACTTCTCAGATGCACGCCTCGGACAAGCGGGCTCTCGTGCTTCTCCACGAAGCGCTGGTTGTTGCGTGCCGGGTCGCGACGCCACGGGCGATGCGGGCTGTAGCTCGGCGCGGTCAGGGCTCGAGAGAGGGCTTGCCCGGCCGCTTCCTCCACCGCATGAATGGCCGCCGCCTCATCGCGAAATCCCTGGAGAAGCTCGAGATAACACGTCAGCCCGTCGTAGTCGAACTCCTGGCGAAACGCCAGCGCCAGGAAGGCCGAGCCGGACAGGCGACGCCTCTCGCGTTCCATGCCCCGCGTCAGAGCTTCGAAGGCCGAGGGAATCAAGCTCCCTCGCCAGCTCGGATGAATCTGGCTGAGTGGCAGAGTGGCGCTCATTGTGGTGCGTCATGGGTAGCCACGGCATGCTGTCTATGCCGTGGGGTCGTAAAGTCGCGGCCCTGAAAAAGCCACGACACAGGAATCGCGTGGCGGCTACCCGCTGTCAAAGTGCCGCAGACCTCAAAAACGGAGGTCGGCGCTACGAGCGCTGGCCTGCCGGCTTTCCCTGCGCATATTGTTCCGCGCTGATCAGTCTTCCGCCACCCCCGCCGCTCGACCGGATGGCGTCGTGGAAAAGCTCGGAGCTGTGTTCGATCTCAACCTCCGCTTCGCCATAAAACTTCCGGAATACTTTGCCGGTTTTATGTTCGTACCGGAACATCGCATCCTCGAACGGATAATCGATGTAAACATCGTGGCCTTCGCGGAAAGCCTCAAGGGGAACTGCCATGCGGATTCTCCACTGGCCTCGCATCGGGCATTAGAGACGGCCCGGCGGGCCGCCTCTACGTCACCAACCGCCCCACCCTTGTAGAAAACGCAAGGATGGGGCACCCGGCTATTCAGGAGGCCGCTTCCGCTGGCGAGTTGCAAGATCAACTAAACTCTTCATCCTCACAGCTCCAGCAACCGCAATGACGTCCTCGGTCTCCTCAAGAAGAAATAGAGCTCTTACTACCCTGTCTGCCATATCTTTCGTCGGGCACCGAGCGAGAACTTTCACTTGGTTCTCGTCTTTAACATGCCAACTGCGTCCTTGTTGGTACACAGAATAGAAAGCCATTCCGCACTCCTTTGCGGCGCGTGTTCTTGTCAGGTGCGCTTGGCGAGAGCAACGACGACTTCGAGGAAGCCGACGGTGAGTGCAATCAAGCCGAATTCCTTCAAAGTTTTCAGGTTGCCGGAGAATATCGCGGCAGTGAAGACCAAAACTGCTGGCATCGCATACCACAACCAGTCATATCTCGGAAGCCAGCGGTCCAGGAAATCCCAGGGCGTCATGCCGACCGAACCGACCGCATTCGAAACCACAGCCGTGTCCTTCCGCTCTCCGGTAGCAACGTTCGTGCTTGTGCTTGCCGGTAAAGAGGTCAGCGTTTGTTCGCGGAATGGGGCGAGAGCGGAGGCGCCTTCAAGTTCGCCGGTCGGCGGAGGATAGAGGGAGGAAGGCGCCTTTGCGATTGCCCCCTCTTCAAATGCGACTAGTAGCTTTCTTTTCCGTTTTCGGGACATAGTTCAATGCCCGAGGAAGTTGGCGAGAAGTGCCAACCTCTCCCAACACATGCTATGGAACGCCTTGATATCATTCGTTAGGGACGACGGGTTCCCGTCCCCGCCTAGTCTGAAAACGTCGACGTCAAGGAAGATCCCCGAATCGGAAATCTGTTCGTCTTCTGAAAATGGCGAGATTTCCTTCACAAACTGAGTCTTTTTCATGGGACCGGTTCTCACGTTTAATGAGAAGCCCTTCTCCCTAAAATCGAGATTCAGTCCGAAGTCGAGGATTCTGGTCCCCAACAACTTACGGGACGAATCCACAAGCAGCTTGGACTGGAAGGCATCGACGATGTCTTCGAAGGAGGCGCCGGCGACGGAATAGTACAGTTTTGCCCGAACGCCGAGGCGCTCCACAGTAGGGTATCTGAACTCGGGTGCTTCACCGAGTGTTGAGACGAACTTAGAAGCACGATCTGAAAAGTAGTTTTTCGTGGGGGGCGTATGCACTTGGTAACCGCAGTTTTTGTACGCAGCGAACGCTCGTTCTGGGTCATCCTCTCTGTCGTCGGCGTTCCAGAATTCGATCCTGTCCTGCGTGATGAGCCAGTGGCGGAAAAGTCCCTTTTCAGATATGAAATCGGCCACTCTACCGCGCATGTCTAGGAACGATCCGAGTGGCTTGAACCGGATTTCAAGAAAGTGGTCGGAAGACACGTGACTTTCGGCCATACCTATCACTCCTGACTCGGGCTGCCCCGTGTGGCGCATGCATCCCGACTTCTGCATTGTGTGCACATGCGCCCTGGCGATAACCGGCGGTAAACGGTAGTGGTTTATAACGAGGGGAGGGGAAAAGCAAGAGACAAAATGCCCGAAGGGCATTTTGAGGGAGTCGGGAGTAGGGAGTCGGGAATAGGGAAAAAGCAGAAGACAGAAGCAAGAAGCCGGAGGTCAGAAGAAAAGCAAAAGGGGCGCGGAGTTTCCGCGCCCCTGGTTTCCACTGTCGACTGTCAACTGTGGACTGTCGACTGCATTTTTGATCCCGGCGACGACCGACTCTCCCACGCAGTCACCCGCGCAGTACCATTGGCCCTGGAGGGCTTAACTACCGTGTTCGGGATGGGAACGGGTGTAGCCCCTCCGGTAAGATCGCCGGAAAACCTTTGAAGACAGTCGAAGGGTCGAAAAGTTGAAGAGTTAAAAGGCCGAACCCGCCGAAGCGATTCGACTTTTTCGACTCCTGGACTCTTCGACAGTCTTCCTGATAGTGCGGTGTCTAGAAGGCAGTGTTCAGTGGTCAGTTATCGGTGGTCAGTAAGGACCTGGAAGGCCCTGACTGAGGACTGACAACTGAGGACTGAAAACACGCGCGGCGCCGGGCGCCGTGCATTGAGCAGAAATTATGGTCAAGCCGAACGGGCGATTAGGACCAGTAAGCTGAATGCATTACTGCACTTACACCTCTGGCCTATAGACGTCGTAGTCTTCGACGGCCCTTCAAAGGGATCTCGATCCCGTAGCGCGGGACCTTTCACCCTTGGGAGATCGGATCTTGGGGCGCGCTTCATGCTTAGATGCTTTCAGCATTTATCGCTTCCAGACTTCGCTACCCAGCCATGCCACGGGCGTGACAGCTGGGACACAAGAGGTCTGTTCATCCCGGTCCTCTCGTACTAAGGACAACCCCCCTCAAATCTCCTACGCCCACACCAGATAGGGACCGAACTGTCTCGCGACGTTCTGAACCCA
>JBHGBD010000002.1:0-346739 GCA_041946825.1 Terriglobia bacterium
CATGTGTTAGGCACGCCGCCAGCGTTGATTCTGAGCCAGGATCAAACTCTCGTTTGAAATCGGCTCTCGCCTGCACCGCCCCGAGAAATCAGGGCGCCACAAGCGATGAATGTTTTGATTCTTCCCGACAAGTCGGGAAGGGATTGACCCTGATGGGAAATCAGGATCGATCGCTCAGCTTCTCTGATTTCAAATCTCCAATTTGAAATTTGAAATCCAGAGACTGACGTGGCTTGCTCAACTCAATTGTCAAAGAACAGTTAGCCCCGACGAATCGGGACCCCCTAACACGGGGTGGGATCGACAGCCGTGCGTCGCGCCCGCCTATCTGGCTCGGCTCCTTGCTGCCGACAACTCTGTGGGGTCTTTCCCTTGCAGAGCAATTTACAAGACTACAGCACGAATCTTCCGTTGTCAAGCCCCTGCGCAGAAAAAATTCTTACCCCCACTGTGAAACTAGTGGCGAGTGATTAGTGGCAAGGGGGAAGCGTGGACCCCGCAGACCTGCGAATCAAGCTTGGCACTTCCGCGAAAGTCTGCGTGGTGATCCCCCGCCCTCACAGCCATGACGACCCGCCTCGCCGCATTACCCCCGGCTCAACTCATTCAGCGCCTTGCGCACCTCCTCGGCCTTCGAGTACTTCGGGTCGATTTGGAGCGCCCGCTCGAGGTGCTTCCTGGCGCGTTCCAGATCGTTGGATTTCTGGTACGCAAGCCCCAGATGGTGCTGGAAGGCAGGATCGTTCGGAGACTTCTTCACCGCCTCTTCAAACATCTGGGTGGCCAGTCCGTAGCTGCCTTTCTGGAGATAGGCGTAGCCGAGCGTATCGGCCGCGAAGGGAGCGTCGGGCAGCCCGCGCCGGGCCACTTGCGCATAAGAGAGTGCGACGTCGGTATTGCCGCCGTGCTGCAAGAGCAGGTAGGCAAGATTGTTGGCGGCCAGTGGATGCTCGGGGCGCACCTGCAGAGCCTTGAGGTAAAGCTGCTGCGCCTTCTGCCAATCTCCCTGCTTCTCGACCAGGGTGGCAAGCAGGATGTAGCTCCCCACATCCATCGGATTCGCCTGGATGGCCCTTTCGTAAGTGGCGATGGCTTTGTCGGGAGAACCCTGGGCGGTGAGCACTTGTCCCAGGAGGGTGAAAGCCTGGTCATTATTGGGGTCGAGCGCCACGCTCTTCTCGAGAGCCGCCTCGGCCTTCGGGTAGTCGCGCAAAACGGTGTGAAGTCTGCCCGCCAGGAAGTAGAGCGAGCTATTGTTCGGGCTGCGGGCGATCTGGGCCTCCACGGCGGCGAGGGCGGCGTCGGGCTGCTTCTGCGCCAGGTAGAGCCGGACCAGGTTGTCCATCGCCTCCCGGTCGTTGGCATCGAGTTCCAGGGCCTTCTGAAGGTACTTCACGGCTTCAGGGTAGCGTTTCTGCGAGGCGCGGAGAGCCCCCAGGTTGGTGTACCCCGCCGAATCCTGCGGGGCTACTTGAATAGCTTTCTGGAAGTCCGCTTCCCCGCCCTTCAGGTCCTTCTTCGCGACTTTGGCCGCGCCGCGCAGCAGGTAGGCCTGCGGCAGGTCGGGCCGCAACTGCACCATCCGTTCGACGCACTCGTTGAGCAGATTGTCGTCACCCTTCTGCACCGCCGTGCTGGCGAGGGCCCGCCAGCCCAGGTACGTGTCGGGGCGCAACCGGACGGCTTCCCGCCATTCCGTTTCCGCCCGCTCGTCATTACCCGTCGCGCTCAGCGCCGCGCCCATCTGCAGGTGGGCGAGGGCATTGTCGGGCTCGCCCTTCAGGACCCCCGCCAGGATGGGAATGGCGTCCTGCGAGCGCTTCTGCCGGATCAGAATCTGGGCGCGGTTCACAAGCGCCACGCTGTCCTTTGGGTTGTCCTTCAGAACCGCGTCGGTCAGCCGCGAAGCCTCGTCCAGGCGGTCCTTGAGGACCAGCAGTTGGACGTAAGTCCTCGTAATGCCCACGTCCTTCGGGTGGGCATTGTGCGCGGAGCTAAATTCCGCCAGCGCCTTATCCACATCTCCGACCATGAAGTAGTAATCGCCCAGGAAGCGGGGGCCGATGGGGTCGGAGGCGAGGGCCTGACGGGAGTCTCTGGCGAACTGCTCCGCCGCGTCCTTGTTCCCCTGGGCGAGAAAGAGGCGGATCAGCGCCACGCGCCACGACGAGTTTCCGGGCTCGAGTTCGATCGCCTTCCGCAGCGCCTGTTCGGCCTCCGACCACCGCCGCACGGCCTGGTAGAAGTTCGCCAGGGCCGCGAGCGCCTGGGTGGATTTGGGGTTGAGAGCGAGAGCCTTCTTGAAACTCTCCTCGGCGGCGGCCACGTCCTTCGCGTTGAGTTGGAGCATCCCCAGGGTCACGTAAGACCGCGGCCGTTCGGGGGCGAGTTGAATCGCGGTCTTCATCTCGTCCAGCGATTCGGAAGGATTCTCGAGCGAGGCCAGAGCGTTGGCCAGAAGAATATGCCCTTCAACGGAGTTCGGGTCCGTCTTGAGCACGCGTTCCGCCTGGTCCTTCGCGCCTTGGAACTGGCGGCCAGCCAGCATGAGGTTCCCCAGAGCGATCCGCGCCTTCACGTTGTCCGGCTGGGCCTCGAGGGTGCTGTGGAGCTCACGAATGGCTCCCGGCCAGACGCCTTGGTGGGTGTAGGCCTGGGAGAGCTGGAAATGCGCCTCAACAAATTGTGGATCGATCTGCAGGGCGTTCTGAAACTGCAGGGCCGCCTCGCGGTACTTCTTCTCCTTGAGAAGCTTTTCCCCGGTCTCCATGTATTGCTGCTTCCGGGCGTTGGGATCGCGCGCGCAGCTTGCCAGCCCCGCCACCACCAGGGCGGCGGCCGCCAGAACCAAAAACCGATTGCGAGGTTTGCTCATGATGACGGTCTCCTGAGGTCAGGGGTCATGGGCGCGATCCCGAACTCACGCGCCGCACGCCGCGAAGCGCTCCGGCCTCCCACCTGAGCCAACGTCAACCGATCGCTTGGGAGCTGAGATGTAGGATAACCGATTCCGCGGGAAGTGTGCAGCCGGATTGTCCTGCGGCGGCAACGATCCGCTCCCGGCGCTCAAGGGGAGAGAGCATTACCCGGGACCACCCCGGAAAGAAAAGCCCCGGGACCGACGTGATCCCGGGGCTGCAGGCTCGCTCCATGACGGAGACAACTAACTCTTCTTCTTCAAGCGACGGCGAGCTGCACCGCCGATGCCAACCAGGCCCGTCCCAAGCAGGAACAAGGTCGCGGGCTCGGGAACTTCCGGAGCGGGACCGAGAACTCGATACCACTCTTCGTACCCGTCGTTGTTGGCGCAGGAACTCGTAATCGGGTTCTTTCCGGTGTTGTCGAAATACGCGTTGATGCAGGAACTGCCCAAACCACCGAACACGGAGTACAGGTAGACGTAAGTGGAGTTGGGATCAACAGCTCCGAAAGCGCTGACCGGAACCAGCAGGACCATGTCGCCCTGTCCGCTCCCGCCGTTGATGTTGTAGTTCAGCACCACCTCGTTGTCCGCGCCGCTATCCAGGCGGTACACGAGGTTGCCGTTGATGTCCAGGACTCCTCCCGTAAAGGTGCCGACATTCTGGCTGGCAATACTGGAAGTGAAGATCTGGACATCGTCAAGGGAAAGGAGCGGGGCCGCTCCGGTCTGGTTGATGTCCAGGTGGAACACGTAGTAATTCGTTCCACTGACATTCGTGACCTCGGTCCCAGCCAGCAGTATGTCGTGGGTAAACGTCGGGCTGCTGTTCTCGTCGAAGTTCAAGGGCCGCGCCGAGGTGTTGTAACCACTCTCGACGGGATCGTTTGAACTGACGCGCACAAAGGAATCGATAACCCCTGACCCCACCGGCGTGGGTTCGGTGCTTGAGTAGATTGCGTTATCGATGTTGCAAGACGACAGCGGCACGGTCAGGTCGCAGGTGCCCGCCAGAGCCAGACTTCCGGCCGCGAGGACTCCAGCGAGAATCGACAGAACTTGAACTGCCAGTTTCTTTCTCATAAAGTTCGACACCCCTCACTTGTTTTTGTTACTCGCCCAGGATTGTTGTGACGGCACCTTGGTGCCAGCAACTCTGATTCCAAAGCGGGTCAGATCCCCAAAATGTCATGCGAGACGATTTCTTCCAGCGTTTCAATGACTTGGAGCGTTGGGCAGGTGTGCCGCGGTTTTCGGTCCTTACCCAGTTCGCCAATAACTGTGCAACGGAATACAACCTTTTACCGTGAGGGGTGCACATTGGCCACTTGCTGATTCGCACTTTCCCATCTGTTTCCAAGTAGCCAGGATCTAAGGGCTTATACAGTGTTTCCTGTATCCAGCGATGCGAAAACATGGAGGTAGAATTCGTCTACAGTTCCGGCGTATGATGGCCCGCCGTGCCGTGCGCTCCCGCTGGCGGCACGCACCTAGGAGCCATGGGAGCCGAACCGCCCAAGCCTTCGCCTGAACCGGAGATCCGCCCGGCCGAACTCTGGTTTCTTCGCGTTCTCGCCGCAGCCTGTGCCCTGATGATGCTCTGGGGGGCGGGCCGTTCAGGAGTGATCGTGTCACTCATTTACGCGATCCCCTACTTGCTCGGAGCGTGGTGGCTGCGTCCCGGAACGCTGCGTCGCGGCCTGGCGATTGTCGGGCTAGCCGGCACCGTGGTTGGCCTGCTGGCGCTCATCTCGCTTCTCATGTCCGCGGCCATCCCCGCCGAGTATTTCGACCTGTCCCCGGCGGAACGCCAGGTGAGGATCCGCGCCCTCGAACTGCTCCTGCTTTCCCAGGCGGCGTTGGTGATCGTCGCCGTGCGGGTCTACTTCCGGACCGGGCCGCGCCCGCCGGTCTGAAAGTCCCGCCTCGATTTCTGACGCGATGACGAAGAATCCTTTCTCACCGCAGAGGCGCAGAGTCCGCCGAGCAATTCCAAAAGCGTCACGCCCGCGCCCCGAAGGCTTTCAGTGTTGGCCGAGTCTGTGCGCTCTCCGCGTCTCTGCGGCGTCAGGTTCCGACGATCCCAACGCTCCTCAAGGACTTGGCTCATCGTCGTATCCGTCGAGAGATGGCTCGGTTTCGGGGTTAGAATTCAGCTTTGTTTTGACCACTGTTTCAGATGCTTTACCTGTATTTTCAAGAGGTTGGAAGGATTTCCCGGAAGAAATTACACGATTTTCTTCGGTGCCCGCGCCCGCAACTTCAGCGCGTTCGTCCTCGACTGACGATTCCGACAAAATTTCTGAGTTGTCGGCTTCGGAGTCAGGCTCTGGCGGGTCGAGCTCCGGCAGGGCGGGTCGGCTGCGCACCCCGCGCAAGGAGTACCCTGCGGCCATCGTCCGCTCGGCCTCTCGGGCTTCCCGCAATTCCCGCTCGCGCTGCATGGCCATCAGTAATTTTGTCTTGCGCTCGATCTCGCGATCGATGCCGGCCTGCTGGCGGAGGAGCAGCCGCCACTCCGGGCGGTCGGGAGCGAACCAGGCGTCTGGGCTCTCGTAGAATGTCCCGTCGGCCTCGCTCTTGCACGCCGCCGCTTCCAGTTCCAGCAGATCGTCGTCTTCGAGCAGGATGACCGTCAGGGCTTGCAGGGTGACCGCGTAAAGAGGAGCGCTCTTGTCGCAGTTCGCCAGTTCGTCGACCAGCTTGGCGATCGAGCCGCCGCGGCCGGTGGGCTGCTCGCCGTAAATCGTACGCACCAATGCCCGAGTGTCATCGCCGAAGTTGCCGGCATCGACCTTGGCGCGCAGCAGGTCGAGTAGTTCTTTCAGCGCCTCGAACCGATAGGAGGCGTTGGCTTCGCCGCGCAGGCCGCCGCTGGCGGAGCAAGCGGGATTTTGCCAGGGGTGGTAACGACGCTCGACCGCCGTGCACAGGGCCTCCTGCCGCCGCACCGCCCGGTTGTGGGCCAGCAGCGCGGCCAGCGCCAGCTCGCAGCGCCGGCGGTTCCAGCGCAGCGATGCCAGGTCCTCGACCAGCAGCGCCTCGGCGGCGTTGGCGGGGCCGTACGAGGCTAGCAGGTCGGCCAGCAGGTGGCGGAATTCGTGGGGTTTCTCCCCCAGGTCGCGCAGCGTGGCCGAAAGTCAGCGCAGGTGCCCGCAGCCCTTGAGGGCGTTGAGCGCCACGCGCCGCTTGCCGGCCTCCGAGCGCGGCCCGGTGGACGCCAAGGCGTTCAGGCGCCGGGCCGCCAGGGCCCGGAGAGTTGATGAGATTTGAGGGGATGACATGACGGACTCCTTGGACGGAGGATGGCGGCGGGCCCGCGCCTTCCGGCGGAACCCGCAGCGAGATTCCTAGGCTTAGTTTGTATTATAACACGACTAGCCTCGTTTGTCAAGACTTTTTTCGGGCGACACAATGTCCAAGCGCCCACGCGCCTAGTCCAGCCCGTCGTCAGTCCATGGTCATTGGTCATTAGTCCTTGGTCCTCGGTCGTTCGTACTTCGTAATTCGTCCTTTACCCTTTACCCTTCCTCCTTCCTCCTTTTTGACTTTCGACATTTGACTTTTGACTTTCGACTGTCCTCCCGTATACTTCCGCCCGTCATCAATTCACAGCCGCCGGAGGCCATCCCATGAAACCGACCCTCGACCGCCGCTCGTTCCTCGGCACGACGCTGGCCGGCGCCGCGCTGGCCGCCGCCGGGCGCGCCGCCCAGCGCGACTGGAGCGGCCAGAATCCCATCCGCTATCCCGACCCCGACGTCGTCGTTCGCGACCCGCGCTTCGCCAAATACAAGACCGGCAACACGCCCATCCAGCGCCTCTGGACCGGGGCGCTGTGGGCCGAGGGCCCGGCGTGGAACGGCGTGGGACGCTATCTCGTCTGGAGCGACATCCCCAACGACCGGCAGTTGCGCTGGCTGGAGGAAGACGGCCACGTCAGCGTCATCCATCAGCCTTCCGGCAACAGCAACGGCAACACCTTCGACTACGCGGGCCGCCAGCTTTCCTGCGAGCACGGCAATCGCCGCGTGGTCCGCTACGAATCCGACGGCACCATCACCGTGATCGCCGACAACTGGCAGGGCAAGCCGCTCAACGCGCCCAACGACATCGTCGTCCACCCCGACGGCGGCATCTGGTTCACCGACCCCGGCTACGGCATCATGGTGAACTACGAAGGGCACGTCGCCCCGTTCGAGATCAAGGAAGCCACCTACCGCGTGGACGGCAGGACGGGAAAGATGGAGATGGTCAACGACGAGGCTTACAAGCCCAACGGGCTGTGCTTCTCGCCCGACTACAAGCTGCTCTACCTGGTCGATACGGGCAGCAAGAATCCCGACGATGCGCGCCCCATCAAGGTCTTCGACGTCGTGGACGGCCGCACCCTGCGCAATGGACGCGTGTTCAACACCATGGAACTGGGGGGCAAGAAAGGCGGCGCGGACGGCATCCGGTGCGACATGGATGGCAACGTCTGGGCGGGCGCGGGCTGGGTAGGACCCGGCTACGACGGCGTGCACATCATCGCCCCCACGGGCGAGCTGATCGGCCAGATCCTGCTGCCGGAGATTTGCGCCAACCTGTGCTTTGGCGGGACGAAACGGAACCGCCTTTTCATGGCCGCCAGCCAGTCGCTCTACAGCGTGTACGTGGCGACCCAGGGCGCGCATATTGCGTAGCAGTGCGGCTTACATTTCCAGGAGCGAAATAAACTGTCGGGGCGAAATGATGGCCACGTCTCTATACTGATGAAGGCGAAGGAGGTCACCAACATCGCCGCTGACGAGGTATTCGGCCCGGCCAGCATCCGCTGTCGCAAGGAACTTGTCGTCGTCGGGATCGCTACAAACTCTCACCACAGGGAGATCGATCACCAGCTCGGCGAGCTCCCACAATATGAAGGACACATCGAAGATCCGCTCGCCCAAGCCGTAGCGGTCGCGAATCGACGGGCGACTTAAGACTTCGATGATCTCCTCGTTGATGGGCGGGCTGGATATTAACGTAAACCGTTTTGACCGGAGGGCTCGCAGGATGGCGGCGGGCGCGCCCTGGGGATTGATCAAGCCGGAAACAAAGACGTTGGTGTCCAGCACGGCGCGCAGCTTAACGGCCACGCCGGACCTCGGAAATCGCCCTCAAGATGTCTGCCTGCACTTGCTGGGGCTTGACCTTGCGGTTGTGTTTCCAGATCGCATCAACAGCTTTCCAGGGGTCATACTTCTTGAGAGCCTTCCGGGCAAGGATGGCTTCCAGACAGAGTTGATTGATGGAACGCCCGCTCCGAAAGGCCTCGCGGGCCAGGTCCTTATGCAGTCCCGGCGGCACCCGAATCAGAATCCGGCCGGCAAAGTTGCGCATCCGCATCACCTCTGTAGGATGATATCATACTATCGTGCTAGCACCGGGCATGAATGTCATCCTGAGCGAGGCCCGATGTTCTTTATCGGGGCGAAGCGAAGGATCTTTTTCATTTGGGTTTGACAGGTGACGCCCTCACCCGGCTCGCCGCGGCGAGCCACCCTCTCCCAGTGGGAGAGGGTAGGAAAAACGGAGTATTTGCCCTCGCCCTCTGGGAGAGGGTGGCCCGTCCCGCTCAGAGCGGGATCGGGACGGGTGGGGGGCGGGCGCCAGACGGCCTGCCCCGGCGTCAAAGCCCCAAGAGGCTATTCAGCTTCTCCTTCACGTGGAGCCGCGCATCCGCTTCGAGCTTGCCGAGGTAGCGAGCCAGGCTCTTACAATGGATCGTGGCCAGTTTGTGGAGGCGGAGCGTGGAGGCGGTCTTGAGATGGGTCGAGCGGAACTCCGGCAAGGCGGGATCGAGCATCATGTCCGACGGCAAGAGCTGACCGGGAATCACGGAGGAGATGTAGGCGACCAAGACTTCCGGCACCGGTCCCACCGCGCCCGTCAGCAACAGAACCGGGCGGAGCTTCATGACTGGCGCGTCGCCAAAAGGAAATTGCGCCAGATAGATTTCACCGGGGACCATTTACAGGCAGTCCGTCCTCGAGGGTGTAGATGTCCTGCTGAGGATCACTGAGGTCTTCCGCCCATTCCGCCGCCAGACCGCGTGGCCAGGCGGCGCCGGCATCGTCTTCTTCCGGGACGTAGACCACGACACGCACCGAACCCGCCGGCACACTTTCCGGCACCTCGGCTCGCAAGCGGTGCTGGTCGTCAACGTTTCCCAACAGCTCAATCGCCTTCATCGCTCCTCACTTGGCCAAGTATACGCCCCGGGTGCCACGCGGGCAACTCCCACCAAACGTTCTCAGGGCCACTGCGTGTGGCGCGGATCTTCGCGTCTCAGGTCCGCGGTTCATCTCGGAGCAAACCCGCAGACATCAGAAGTGGAGGTGTGCGCTATACTGCTGGCGGGACTCACGGAGCAGGAATGAAACAAGAAATCCACGACGCCCTCATCGTCGGCTCGGGGGCGAGCGGCGGCTGGGTAGCAAAAGAACTCTGCGAGCGCGGGCTGCGCGTGCTGATGCTCGAAGCGGGGCCGCCGCGCCTTCCCACGCGCGACTTCACCGAGCATGTCTGGCCGTATCAGCTCAAGTTCCGCGGCTTCGGCGACACGCGCGCCCTGCTCACGCATCAGCCCATCCAGCGCCTCTGCTACGCCTGCGACGAATACAGCCACCAGTTTTTCGTCAACGACCACGAGCATCCCTACACGTTCCCCATCGACAAACCGTTCATGTGGATTCGCGGGCGCCAGGTGGGCGGCAAGACTTTCTGCTGGGCGCGCGAGTCGTACCGCTTCAGCGACTACGAATTCAAGGCCGCCAGCCGCGACGGCTACGGCGAAGACTGGCCCATCAGTTACCAGGAACTCGAGCCGTATTACGACCGCGTCGAGAGCTTTATCGGCGTCAGCGGCTCGCATGAGAACCTCGAACAGTTCCCCGACGGCAAATTCCTGCCGCCCATGAGACTTTCCTGCGGCGGGATGCTCGCCAAGAAAGTTATCGAAGAAGAATTCGGCTGGCGCGTGATGCCCGACCGCGTCGCCAACCTGACGGTCGAGCACAACGGCCGCCCGGCGTGCCATTATTGCGGCACGTGCCAGCGCGGCTGCCACACGGCGTCTTACTTCAACAGCCCTTCGGTGACGCTGCCCGCCGCGGCGCGCACGGGCAAATTCACTCTGGTCAGTGACGCGATCGTCAGCCACCTCGTGATGGACAAAGATGGCAGAGCGCGGGGTGTGGCCTATATCGACCGCCACACGCGCGCGGCGCGCGAGGCGTTCGCCAAGGTCGTGGTGCTCGCCGCCTCGACGCTCGAATCGACGCGCATCCTGCTGAACTCGACATCGCCGCGCTTTCCCAACGGCGTGGGAAATTCGCAAGGCGTGCTGGGCCACTATCTGATGGACCACTTTACGCTCGAGGGCGCGGGCGGGCTGATGCCCACGCTCACGTCATCCCAGCGCGAACCCGAAGGAAGGCCGTGCGGATTCCTGATCGCCAAATACGCGAACGTCGGCGCCAACGTAAACAGAAGTTTTCTGCGGGGCTATCGCATGGACGGCGACGGCAGCCAGTCGATGTATGAGCACGCTTTCGAAATTCCGGGCTTCGGCGCGGAACTGCGGCGCAAAGTGCGCGAAGAGATTCCCACTTACTTCGGCATGATGGCGCAGGGCGAGTGCCTGCCGCGCTACGACAATTTCGTCGAACTCGACAAGGAGAAAAAAGACGCGTGGGGAATTCCCGCGCTCCACATCAACGCCAGTTACGGCGAAAACGAGCGCGCCATGGCCAAGTTCATGCGCGAGGATCTGATGAACATTATGGAGGCGATGAAGATTCCCCATCCCCGCCCGCCGCGCGAAGGGGTCAGCCTGTTCGGCAAGAATATTCACGAGTGCGGCACGGCGCGCATGGGCACGGATCCGAAGAAAAGCGTGTTAAACAAGTTTAACCGAGTCCACGACGTGAAAAATATATTCGTCACCGACGGCGCGTGCTTTACAACACAAGGCCCGTACGAGCCGACGCTGACCATCATGGCGATTTCCGCGCGCGCGGGAGAATACATCGCGCAGGAGTTTCGGAAGGGAAATCTGTAGGTGCCCCTCACCCACCCCGATAAAACGCATCGGGGTCCCCCCTCTCCCCGAGGGAGAGGGTCGGAAAAAGCACAGGCCTTGCCCTCTCCCGCCGGGAGAGGGTGTGCCGTCCCGCTCAGAGCGGGATCGGGGCGGGTGAGGGATGAACGCTCAGGGAGAGACGATGGACGACGCGAATCATGGCACGACCCGCCGCCAGTGGTTGCTGCGCCTGGGGCGCGGCGTGGTGCTCACGGGCTTCAGCGGCGTCGCAGGCGAGTTGGCGGCGGACACACTCGCTTCGCAGCAGGCCGCGCTGCCGCCCGGACTGTATCTGCCCAGCAACGATCACCTGACCCACGCGCTGACGAGCGACGAGCGGTTCCGCTCCGTTCCACCCGGAAGCGAGACGGATTACGTCCGGCCGCGCACCGGGCCGTTTGTGCCGCAATTCTTTTCCGCTGAGCAGTTCCCTATCGTGCGGCGCTTGGTCGAATTGTTTCTGGGGGATAGTCCGCAAGGCGCGAGTACCGTGGACGAAGTCGCCGAGTGGATTGACCTGATCGTCTTCAACGCGGAGCCGGTGTGCGAAGCAGTTCGGAGGCTATCGCCCGAGCATCGCGCCGTCGCCGACCACTATCACGGCCCCGAGGCGATGCGGCGGCTCGAAACTTCCGACCCGCAGAAAGTCTGGCGCGAGGGCCTGGAATGGCTGGCCGCGGAATCGCAACGGCGTTTCGGAATGCTGTTTCTAACCCTGACGCAGGACGAACAACTCGACCTGCTGAGGACCATCAGCGATGGGCGCGCGGACATGGCCTCCGAGGACGCCGGGGCCAGGCTCTTCGAGTTGCTGAAGAGCCAGACGCTCGACGGCTTCTACACCTCGCGCGCGGGGGTTGACGAGCTCGACTACCAGGGCAACACCTACCACGCCGAATGTCCCGGGTGCGCGATCCGCCGCTGAGACGCACTTACCACCCTTTTTCTGAAGCGTCTAATCTCCGGGAACCCAATGATGACTCGTCGACGCCTTTTGCTGGCCGCGCTCCTTCTGCCGCGGCGAGGGATGGCCAATCGTCCCGATCATCGCGGGACGGTCCGTCTCCCCGGCGGGACATTTCGCATGGGTTCGGATGCGGGACAGTTGCTGAAGCTGTTTCCCGATGCCGGCGCGGGGATGAGAGAAATGCTGCGCGCCGAGACGCCCGCCCATGATGTAACGATCCCTCCTTTCTGGATCGGCCGCTGTGAAGTGACGAATGCCCAGTTCCACCGCTTCACGCGGGCGCGGCCGGAGTGGAGCAAGGAGCGGGTGGGCGGTGATTACCTTCGCCACTGGCGGGGCGGCCTGCCGCCGGCGGGCGAGGGGGATTTCCCGGTGGTTTTTGTGACCTGGCAGGCGGCTCTAGCCTACGCCACGTGGGAGGGCGGGCGCCTGCCCACCGAGGCGGAATGGGAGTTCGCGGCGCGCGGCGGGCGGGCGACGGCGCAGTACCCCTGGGGGGATCAGGACGCCAGTCCCGCTCTGGCCAACTACGGAGCCTCCGGATTGGGCCATCCCGCGCGCGTGGGTAGCTACCCTCCCAACCCCTACGGCCTCTATGATTTGGCGGGCAACGTCTGGGAATTCTGCCTGGACGCCTGGCAGGGCACCTACCCTTCCGGCGCGCAGCGCCAGACGGAACCCGCCCTGCTCCGCGCCCGCGAGGCTAGGGCGGAACGCCGGGTCATCCGCGGCGGGAGCTTTGACGGGGGGCCCTTCAACCTGCGCGTCACGGCGCGCGACAGCCACCCCGCCGAGCATCCCGTCGCCTTTGTGGGATTTCGCTGCGCGGCCAGCGCCTGGCGCCGGGCCTGAGGCGGGGCGCCTCCTCCGCCGGCGGCGTCGCCTGATCCCTGACTAGCCAAGAGCCATTGTCATAATGTTTTACGGGGCTAGCCTAATGGGTCGTGCAACTTCCCTCCCCTCAAACCCTCAGAAACGCGGCTATTTTCCAGTTGACGGGGGCGCACGCGGCCATTAGATTTTAGCCGCGCATCCGCAGAATTTTGCGGCCACTTACGGCGCCCGGGGGTTGGTAGCCACGGTCCCGCTGGGAGCGGGACCGTGGCTGCCTGTTCTGCAACCGGACCCCGTTCACGAGGAGAATCTCATGAGAGTCGGACTGTTCACCGCCCTGTTCGCCAAGCTCAGCCTGGACGAGGTCATCAAGAAGATCAAGCCGCTCGGCATCCGCACGGTCGAGCTGGGCACCGGCAACTACCCCGGCGACCCGCATCTGAAGCTCGACTGGCTGGGCACGCCGTCCAGGATCAAAGAGTTCAAGCAGCGGCTCGACGACCAGGGCGTCGCGATCAGCGCGCTGAGCTGCCACGGCAATTGCCTCCACCCGAGCAAAAAAATCGCCGAGGGCAACGCCGAAGTCAACCGCAAAACGATCCTGCTGGCGGAAAAACTCGGCGTCCGCACGGTGATCGATTTCTCCGGGTGCCCGGGCGACTCGGAAGACGCGAAGTACCCCAACTGGGTCACCGCGCCCTGGCCGCCCGACTTCCTCGACGTCCTGAAGTGGCAGTGGGAAAAGAAGGTCATTCCCTACTGGAAGAAGCGCGCCAAGTTCGCCGAGGACCACGGGGTGCGCATCGCCATCGAAATGCATCCCAACTTCGTCGTTTACAATCCCGAGACGATGCTGCGGCTGCGCGCCGAGGCGGGCGCGGCGATTGGATGCAATTTCGATCCCAGCCACATGTTCTGGCAGGGGATCGACCCCTGCCTGGCGATCCGCGCCCTGGGCGAAGCCGTCTTCCATGTCCACGCCAAGGACACGCGCCTGTATGGCGTCAACATCGGCGTAAACGGCGTGCTCGACACCAAGCCTTACAGCCAGGAGAAAAGCCGCTCGTGGATTTTCCGCACTGTGGGCTACGGGCACGACGCCGATTTCTGGTGCGACATGGTCTCGACCTTGCAGATGGTGGGCTATGACGATGTCCTCTCCATCGAACACGAGGACAGTCTGATGTCCATCGACGAGGGCCTGTCGAAAGCCGCGGGCTTCCTGAACCAGCTCGTCATCAAGGAGAAATTGCAGGAAATGTGGTGGGCGTGAGAAGAGCAGTGACGAGTGACAAGTGACGAGTGACGAGCCGGAAGATCCAGCGGCGAGTGGCTAGTGGTGAGTGACAAGCGACGAGTGACAAGCGACGAGCGACAAGTAGCTTCTGACGCCGGGAATGAAGTGATGAATGGCAGAGACGAAACCGCGACCACCAAACCTGCCAGTTACAAGGACCTGCTCGTCTGGCAGAAAGGAATGAAGCTGGTCAAAGAAATCTACAGAGTCACGCGCGCGTTCCCAGCCGATGAGCGATTCGGTTTGGTTTCGCAAATGCGCCGGGCCGCCGTTTCGATACCCTCCAACATCTCCGAAGGGCAGGCGCGTCGAAGCACCACCGAGTTCATTCAGTTCATTTCGCAGGCCGAGGGCTCCGTAGCCGAGTTGGACACGCAACTCATCCTCGCCGTTGAATTGGGATGCTGCCCGGTGGGCGACGCCGCCCCCGCGATGGAACTGATCTCGGAACTAAAGAAGATGCTGAACGGTTTGCGGAGAAGTCTCTCGAAGGCAGCCTAGGAACAGATGAAGCCAATCATGCCGCCTCGCTTTCTCGCCTCGGTGCAATTAACTGCCGTCTCCGAAGAATTCGTTTCGCTTGATTCCCCATTCGCATGCGGTTATTCCGCGCTCGTCACACGTCACTCGTCACTTGTCACTTCGCGATTGAAAGGAGGAGCTAAGTAATGCCTGAACTCAACGTCGCACTGATCGGTCACCAATTCATGGGCAAGGCGCACTCGAACGCCTACCGCCAGGTGGGCAGATTCTTTGATACCAACCTCAAATTCCGCATGAAGGTTTTATGCGGCAAGGCGTGCACGGAAGAACTCGAAGCCACGGCGGCGAAATTCGGCTGGGAAGAATCCGACTGCGAGTGGGAGCGCGTCATCGATCGCAAGGACATCGACGTCGTGGACATCTCGACGCCGGGTTATCTTCACCATCCGATGGTGATTCGCGCCGCCAAGAACGGCAAGCACATTATCTGCGAGAAGCCGCTCGCGAACACCCTGGCCGAAACCAAGGAGATGCTGCGCGCCGTCGAGAAGGCGGGCGTGAAGCACTACGTCAACTATAACTATCGTCGCGTGCCCGCCGTCGCTTACGCCAAGCGGCTGATCGAGGAAGGAAAGATCGGCGACGTGTACCATTACCACGGCGCGTATCTGCAGGACTGGATCATCGACCCGCAATTCCCGCTGGTATGGCGGCTGGAAAAGAAGTGGGCGGGCTCGGGCGCGCTGGGTGATATCGGCGCGCACGCCACCGACCTCGCGCAATTCTTGAACGCCGACGTCACGGAAGTCGTCGGGCAGATGACCACCTTCATCAAGGAGCGCCCGCTGCCCGCTTCCGCGAGCGGCGCGTGGGGCGCGAAAGGCAGCGGCGGCAAGGGCAAAGTCACCGTGGACGATGACTCGAATTTCCTGGCGCGCTTCAAGAACGGCAGCGTCGGCGTCTTCGAGAGCACGCGCTTCGCCGGCGGCCGGCGGAATTTCAATACGTGGCAGATCTACGGCAGCAAGGGCAGCCTGGCGTGGAACTTCGAGCGCATGAACGAGCTCGAGCTCTACGATCGCACCGAGCCCTCGGTGAACCAGGGATTCAAAACCATCCTCGCCACTGAGGCCGATCATCCCTACTCGGGCGCCTGGTGGCCGCCCGGACACATCGTTGGTTACGAGCACACGTTTGTGCACGCGCTCTACGATTTCCTCGTCGCCATGGAAGAAGACCGCATGCCGGAACCGAGTTTTCGCGAGGGCGTGAAGGTCCAGGCCGTGTTGGATGCGGTGGAGAAGTCGGCGAAGTCGCGGAAGTGGGAGAAGGTTCGGGTCTAAAGGAAGCCAGAAGTCAGAAGACAGAAGTCAGAATAGCGGAGCACAGGAATGGGCGAATTGCGGAGAATGGCGAGGACCTTCGAGGACCTGCTCGTTTGGCAAAAAGCGCATGACCTTGTCCTGGCTATCTATAAACTGACGGCTACTTTTCCCAGATCCGAAACCTATGGCTTGTCGATCCAGATGAGACGGGCCGCGGTTTCCATTCCGGCGAACATCGCTGAAGGATTTCGAAAGCGCGGCAAGCCCGACAAAGCTCGATTTATGAACACAGCAGAAGGGTCACTAGAGGAAACTCGCTACTACCTGAGGCTGGCACAGGACTTGAACTACGGTCAGACAGGGCCTTTGGTTCGTCAGGTCGAGGAAATAAGCAGGCTCCTCGATTCTTATTCGAAAGCCATTCTGGCTTCTGGCTTCTGACTTCTGGCTTCTGGATATCTTATCCCAGCGGTGAATTCGTATGCCTCACGTAATGGGTATCGACGTCGGAACCACCGGCACTCGCGCCGTGATCGTGCGCCCTGACGGGCACGTGGTGGGCGCGGCGACGGGCGACCATCAGCCGATGCGCATGCCCAAGCCCGGCTGGGCGGAGCAGGATCCGACGGATTGGTGGAACGCCACAATTGAAGCCGTGCGCGCGGCGCTCGCGGCGGCGAATTTGGCGGGCGAGGACATCGCCGCCGTCGGGCTCTCCGGACAGATGCACGGCGTGGTGCTGCTCGACAAAGCGCACGCTGTCCTGCGGCCGTCGCTCATCTGGTGCGACCAGCGCAGCCAGGCGCAGTGCGACTGGATCACCGCGCAAGTCGGCGCGGAGCGCTTGATCCAGCTCGTCTCGAATCCCGCGCTCACCGGCTTCAGCGCGCCGAAAATCATCTGGGTGCGCGACCACGAGCCGGAGATTTTCGAGCGCGCCGCAAATTTCCTCCTGCCCAAGGATTACGTGCGCTACCGCCTGACGGGCGAGTTCGCCACCGACGTTTCCGACGCCTCGGGAACGCTGCTCTTCGACGTCACCAACCGCCGCTGGTCGCAGGAAATGCTTGGCATGTTGGACCTCGACGCGCGGCTGCTTCCGCGCGCCTACGAGTCGCCGGAGATCACCGGGCAGATCACGCGCGAGACCGCGGTCGTCACCGGCCTTAAAGCCGGAACGCCCGTCGTGGGCGGCGGCGGCGATCAGGCTTCGAGCGCCGTGGGCAACGGAATTGTTTTGCCCGGACTGACCTCGGCGACGCTGGGGACTTCCGGCGTGATCTTCACGCACACCGAATTGCCCAAGCTCGATCCGCTCGGCCGCATTCACACTTTCTGCCACGCGGTTCCCGGCAAGTGGCACGTGATGGGCGTGACGCAGGGCGCGGGCCTTTCGCTGCGCTGGTTCCGCGATCAGTTCGGCGCGTCCGAAGCGTGGCTGGCGCGGCAGACGGGCGTCGATCCCTACGAGCTCATCATCGAGCAGGCGGCGAAGATTCCGCCCGGCAGCCTGGGTTTGCTCTGGCTGCCTTACCTGATGGGCGAGCGCACGCCGCACCTCGATGCCCAGGCACGCGGCATGTGGTTCGGCCTGACTGCGACGCACACGCGCGGGCACATGATTCGCTCCATCCTCGAGGGCGTGGCATTCAGCCTGCGCGACTCGATCGAGATTTTCAGGGAGCTGGAAATTCCCGTCGAACAGATTCGCGTTTCGGGCGGCGGCTCGCGCAGTTTTCTGTGGCGGCAGATTCAGGCGGACATTTACGGCAAACAACTGGTCACGCTGCGGACGTCGGAAGGCTCGGCGTTTGGCGCGGCGCTGCTGGCCGGCGTCGGCGCGGGTATCTACGAGAACGTCGAGGAATCGGCGCGCGCCGCGATCCAGATTCGCGAGAGCATGGCGCCGCAAGCCGCGAACGTGCAGATCTACAACCGCCAGTATCAGATCTACCGCGAGCTCTATCCGACCGTGCGGAAGCTGGCGCACCAGCTTGGGGCGCTGGGCGAACACACCGACTGATCCGGCGCCCTGTAGAGAAGCGCGAAGCAAACGCACTATGAAGTTATGCTGAAGCGGCCCTCACCCCCGGCCCCTCTCCCGGAGGGAGAGGGTGGGGCAATTTAGTCACATACCCTCTCCCTCCGGGGGAGGGTGTCCCCGCCGCGGTGGGGACGGGTGAGGGGCCAAGCAACATTTTGCGACCAGAAAGGATTTTCAAATGAAGCTACGCCGTTCCGCATTCATTCTCTCCCTCCCTCTGCTTCTATCCCCGCGTGGAGTTTTCGCCGCGCCGCAAGAGGCCGCCATGAAGAAAACCGCCAACTACAGCGTCACGAAGAAAGTCATCGAGGGGCACACCACCTATCACCTCGTCGACGCCAAGCGGAAGATGGAATTCGGCATCGTTCCCGACATCGGGAACTTCGGCTACGAATTCAAAATGAACGGCAAGGACGTCTTCATCGCGCCCGAATCGTTCAAGGCGTACATCGAGAAGCGCTGGTTCGGGTGGGGGAATCCCTTCCTGGCGCCCTTTGCCAACCGCATCGATCATGATTATTACTATTTCCAGGGAAAGAAATATCTGCTCAATGACAGCCTCGGGAACCTGCGCCGCGTCCCGCCCACAAATCTTGTTCTACACGGCACGCTGGTTTACGAACCGCACTGGGAAGTCATCAAAACGGGCGGCTCCGACGCCGAGGGCGCGTTCATTACTTCGCGGCTCGAGTACTGGAAATATCCCGAGTTGATGGCGCAGTTCCCCTTCGCGCACGTTTACGAAATTACGTACCGGCTGAAGGACGGAAAACTCGAGTGCACCACGCGCGTCACCAACGTGGGCAAATCCGACATGCCCGTACACTTCGGCTATCACCCCTATTTCCGCCCCGACGGCGCACGCGAGGAGTGGACCGTGAAGGTTGCCGCCCGGAAGCGCGTCATTGTCAATGAAGCCCTCGTCCCGACGGGCGAAACCGAGCCCACGGACAAATTCCTTCCAGGCCTGACCCGGGGTGTGGTGCTGGGCAAAAGCTTCCTCGATTCCGGCTTCGCGGAACTGGAGCGCGACGCGCAAGGCCTCGGGCATATCTGGGTAAAAGGGAAAACACAAAAGATCGAGGTCATCTACGGAAAGGAATTTGACTGGGCCATCGTCTACGCGCCGCTCGACAACACGCTGATCTGCATCGAGCCGCAGACCGGGCCGACCAACGCCTTCAACCTCGAGCACGAGGGGAAAATGAAATCCCTGATCGTTCTCGCACCGGGGAAGACTTTCAAGGCAACCTACTGGATCGTTCCGAGCGGCTACTAAGCTCCGTGCCGCGACCCCGCCATCGGAGACAGGCGTTGAGCAACTATGAAGTTTCCACGCGCGACGTCGAGGGCTTTGGCGCGTACCGCCTCTCCGACCGCGGCCGCGACATGACCTACAGCCTCGCCCCCGGCCTGGGAAATTTCGGCTTCGAATTTGAAGTCCATGGGAAAGACGTTTTGGTTCCGGTCCCTTCGCTCGGTGCCTACGCAAGCGCGCGACGCATGGGCGGTGGAAATCCGTTCCTCGCTCCCTGGGCGAACCGCATCGATCGCGATCATTTCTTCTTCCGGGGAGAGAAATATCTCCTCAACACCGCGCTCAAGAATCTGCGGCTTGACTCGTCGGGCCTGCCCACGCATGGCCTGCTGGTCTTCGAACCGCGATGGCAAGTCGTCGAGAGCGGCGCCTCGGAGACGGAGGGGGCGTTCGTCACCACGCGCCTGGAGTTCTACAAGTATCCTGACCTGATGGCGCAGTTTCCTTTCGCGCAGGATTACGAGGTCACGCATCGCCTCCGCGACGGCCAACTGGAAGTCATCACGCACGTGACGAATGTCGGGGCCAGCACGTTACCGGTGGTGATGGCGTATCACCCTTACTTCTCTCCCGACGGCCCGCGCGACGAGTGGACCGTGGGCATCGGCGCGCGCACACATTGGATTCTGGACGAGCGGAACGTGGCCACCGGCGCGCGGGAACCGATGTCGCGTTTCCTGCCCGATGCCGGAGAGTTTGTGCTGGGATCAAAGTCGCTCGACGATGAGTTCTCGGATCTCGACCGCGAAGCCAGCGGGCGCGGTCGCGTGTGGGTCAAGGGCCAGAGCCAGAGGATCGAGGTCAGCTACGGCGAGGGCTTCGATTTCGCCGTCGTCTACGCGCCCGTCGAGAAAAAGTTGATCTGCATCGAGCCGCAAACGGGTCCCACGAACGTCTTCAACCTGCAGCACGAAGGCAAATTCGACGGGCTCATTGTGCTTGAACCGGGCAAGACCTTTACGGCAAGATATGGGATCGTTCCATCCGGGTTCTGAGTCCTATTACGCTCCGAGGTTTCGCTCATGAAAAGATCCACCGTCGACGTCCTGATCGCGGCCGCCGCTCTCGGCCTTTGCATCGTGACACTCCAACCATCGAGGTTCGCCATGGCTTCCCCCGCCGCTTCATTTCTCGCGAAAGTCGAAAGAGCGCAATACAAAGGTTGGAACGTTTACAAATTGACGAATGGCCTGGTCACGCTCTATATCGCCCCGGAAATCGGCGGGCGGGCCATTCAGCTTCAGCTCGGGGACCAGGAATACTTCTTTGTGAACCAAGATCTTGCGGGAAAGATCCTCCCTCCCGAACAGAATAATCTGAAAACCGGATGGGCGAACTACGGCGGGGACAAGGTCTGGCCCGGCCCGGAAGGCTGGTCGAGCGACGACGAGTGGCCGAGCATTCCCTACTACATCCTCGATGGGAGCAAATTCGATTCAGAAATCACCAGCAACAATTCCGGCGAAGTCGCCGTCAAAGTCACCAGCCCCAAAGACCCGCGCACCGGCGTGCAGTTCGTGCGCACGTTCCACGTCTACGCGAATACCACGCGCATCAAAGTCGAGCAGGTGATGCGCAACATCTCGAAGCGGCAGATCCGTTGGGGTATCTGGCATCTGATTCAGAGCGACGCGGCCGACGCGAACGATCCAACGAAACCGAATCCCGAACTCTACATGTACGTCCCGCTCAACCCCAAGAGCCGGCACCCGGGCGGCTACTACGTGATGTTCGGCGACGTGCGACATCCGAGCTATCAGGTGGTGGACAACGGGCGAATGCTGAGGATCCACTATCTTTATCGCGTGGGCAAAATCGGCGCCGATTCGGACGCCGGCTGGTTCGCAATTGTGAACGGGCAGAAACAGATCGGCCTCGTTGAGAACTTCAAATTCTTCCCCGGCGAGGAATATCCCGATAGCGCTTCGGTGGAATCCTGGAACGACGGGCCGGGAATTATCTCGCGCGGGACGCACGATCAGATTCTTCCCGATGATCCCAAGCAGACTCCCTACTTCCTTGAATCGGAGGGAATGAGCCCTTACGCGACGCTCGAGCCGGGAGAGGAATATTCGTTCCCGATTTGGTGGTCGCCGGCGCGTGTCACGAATCCTGTGCATAACGCCGTCGGCGGCGGGATGGTCAGCGAGCCGCTATCGGCAAAAGTCGAGGGCGGGCGAGTGGCGCTGCGCGGGACGTTCGGCGTATTCGTTCCGGGATCGCTGGAAGCAGTCTTCTACAGCGAGATGGGCGAGGAGCTGAGTCGCGAAACGCTTCAGACCGTGGACCCGCGCGACGTCGTGAAAGTTGAAAAGACAATTGCCCTTCCCGCTGAAACCTTTCGAGTCAGCATTCGCGTTATGGACGCCGCGGGAGAAAATCGCGGGTACCTCGGGAACATCGTTCTCGGCGCGCATTAGTGGGCCTACAACACGGGTGCGGCTGAGTATCCAAGATTCCATGTTCAGAGTTCCCAAGCCTCAATGCGAAAGTTAAAAGTTTTGCGCATTGACGGGCCGGAGGAGAGTCCACGCGAAAAATCTACAACGGACCTCTAAAATTTACGTGGGCACTTTCTCTCCTTCCGTGTAAGTCTCCCACCAGCAAGCGCTAGAATTCCCCAAGCAGGATGGCCACCTCATTGCTCGCGATTTTGCGGGGATTCCCAACAAAAGGAGACTCAACATGGCAATCAGGAGATTAGGAGCGTGGGTCGCGGCGGCAGCACTGACTTTGAATATCATTCAATTTGCGCCCGCGGTCCGCGCGCAGTCTCAGGGGCAGGGGCCCGCCGCGCAGCAGCCCACCGATGACGCACAGGCAAAAACCTTCGTCGGCCAGATCGTCCAGGCTCGTGACGGGCGATTTGCGTTACTGACCGACAAACAGGCGGGAAAGGGCTACTTCCTCGACGATCAGGAGAAGGCCAAGAAGTTCAACGGCCAGACCGTGAAAGTGACTGGAACACTCGACGTCCGGGCCAGCCTCATCCATGTGACGGACATTCAGCCTGCGTAATGGAGTTGAAAGATTCGTTCATCCAACAGGAGGACCCGAAAAGCGGTCCTCCTTTTTCTTTTGAGTCCGATTCGAACCTTACGCGACTCACCGCCACGTCTGGTCGTCGAAGCGCTTCAGGCTCGTCGCGTCGTCGAGCACGCCGAGAGTGACGATCGCGAACGTGAAAACGCGCGTGCCGGACTCGAGGTGCCCGCCCATGGCCTTCTGCGTGTTCGAAAACGAGATGTGCGCGTGCACGCGACCGTCGATGATGTAGCCGGTGGTGGTCAGCAGATCGAACGGGCCGTCTTCCTTGAAAAACGCTTCGGTAGCCGGGAGCGTCGTGTTGCTCACGACGTGCACGTGGTAGCTCACCAGCGAGCCGGCGCCGCTCAGGATGACGGCGTTTTTGATCTTCTCCCGCGCCACGGCGTCGCGAAGACCTTGAAGCATGTCCACCTGGTTCTTCATCCGCACCACGACGATACGCTTGAACTCGGCCGTCCTCGTCAAAGCGTCGGGTGCGCCAGCCTCTTCCGCCGGGTTCGCTGAAGCAGGCCTCGAGCCAAGGGACGCTGCGCCAAGCAATAGACCGACAAAGGATATCTCTAATACCATAATACTAAATGTTGCAATCCTATTTTTGTGCATGTCACCCTCCGGTAGGATTTGGCGAGGCAGGGGTCCCGGGCGGGACGTTTCGCCGCTATTTCTTCCCGGTCGTGGCGCGCCTGGCGTCGCGCTCGGCGAAGTCGTCCACCTCGGATCGCATGGGAAGCGACGGCTGGGCGCCCAGCTTGGTGACGGCCAGCGCGCCGGCGAAATTCGCGTAGCGAATGGCCTCCTCCATTTCCTCGCCCGCCGCCAGCCGGACGGTGAGCGCCGCCGTGAAGGCATCCCCCGCCGCGGTCGGGTCGACGGCATTGACCTTGTGCGCCGGGAAATGCTTCGCCCCTTTGCGCGTCACCAGCATCGCGCCGTCGCTGCCGAGTTTCAGCACCACGGTTTTGGCGCCCATTTCGAGGAGGCTTTCCGCCGCCTCGCGCGCCGAAACGCGCCCCGACACTTCATGTCCCGTCAGCTCCTCGAGCTCGGTCTCATTGGGGGAAACCACGTCGGCCAGCCTGAGAATGGAAGCGGGACACTTGCGTGGTGGCCCGGCGTCAAGCACCGTCAGTTTTCCGGCTTTGTGCGCGGCCTTCAGCGATGCCTCGACGACTTCGAGGGGGATCTCCAAAACCGTGCACAGCGCGTCAGCCTTGGAGATGACCTCCTCGGCGCGTTCGATATCGGCGGGAGTCAGCGCGAAATTCGCCGCCGGGTCGACCACGATGGTGTTGTTGCCGTTGGGGAAAAGCATGATGAACGCGCAGCCCGTCGAGCGGTCCGGATCGCGCCGGACCCAGGTTGTGTCGATGCCGTTTGATTCCAGGCCCTGGATCAGGAAATCCCCGATCATGTCTTTTCCGACCGATCCGATGAAGCTGGTTTTCGCACCGAGCCTTGCCGCGCCCACGGCCTGGTTGGCGCCTTTCCCGCCGTGGAAAAACTTGAGGTTCGCGGCCATCATGCTTTCGCCCTCTTTGGGCAGACGCTCGGCTTTTACCACCAGATCGAAATTCGTGCTGCCGACCGCGACAACGTGGATTTCTTCGGTGCGTCGGACCATGTTCATCCTCCAGCCGCTGAAGCCGCGTTCTTTTGTGCCAAGAAACGCTACTTTGCACTCTTCTCAGTGGTTGTCAAGCCCTCGTCGGCGGAGCGTGTACGGCTCCGGCAACTACGAGTTCAGAACCAGAAACCCGGAAGGCTCCGCCGGGCCGAGATGGGAGGTATCGGGCCGCCCGGCTTTACTCCTTCGCAACCTTGGGGTATCTTACGCGCATCGCAACGGTTGAATTCCAGGCCGCCCCCTGGGAGAGTCACGGGGGTCCCGGGAGGATGGGCAGGTGGGAATGAACTCGCGATGGTGAGTTTCGATCTCAAGAGATTCTGGTGAACGATCCGCAATTCATGCACGCACAATTCAGATCGGGTTCAATCCGCATTTCAAGGAGGCAGTCGACATGGCCAAGGTAAAACAGATTACGGCCTGGACAGAGAGCCTGCCGGGCCAGATCGGCCGCATTGCCAAGGCGCTGGGTGAAGCGAAGATCAACATCACCGCCTTCACGGCTTACGGGACGGGCGGCGAAAGCCCCATCCGCATGCAAGTCAACAGCCCCGCAAAGGCCAAGAAGATTCTTCTCGACCTCGGCTATCGCGTCACCGAGGAGGACGTCATCCGTCTGACCATTCCCGACAAGCCCGGCGCACTGGGCGAAATCGGCGACCGGTTGGGAAAAGCGCACGTCAACGTGGACTACAGCTACGCGAGCGTCGGCAAAGGCGCGAAGAAAGTTGACCTGGTCCTCGGAATCTCCGATCTCGCCGGAGCCGCGAAGGCGCTGCGGGGGCTGTAGTGCGGCGGTTCAGGCGTGCCGAAAAGCCGTTGGGATTGTCATCCTGAGGTGTCCCGATGCTTTTTATCGGGACGACGAAGGATCTCGGCAATTCCGCCATTCGCCAATGGCGCCTCTGGACGACGAGGCTCGGCACTACGCAAACGGGTACCGCCTCAGCTCCAGCGCGCGATCCGCGAGGCGCCGCCGCAACTCGATGAGATCGGGCGGCGTGCGCTTCAAGAAACGCCGCAGGAGCGCCAGTTGCGTGCGCAGCGCGTCGCCCTCCGCAATCCTCGCGAGCGCGCGCCGCGCGTCCGGCTCGATGCGATCCACCGCGGCGTGCGCATAGGCGCGCGCCGCGTCGCATTCCGCCGCACAGGATTCGATGCCGTCCTTCGCGATCTTCTTCCGCGTCCGGAGTACGGCGCTCTCGATGGCGTAAACTTCCATCACCAGGTTGCTGAGCGCCCCGATCACCTCCTGCTCCTCGGCCAACGCCTGCAGGTATTTCTGCACCGCGCTTCCCGCCACCAGCAGCGCGACCTTTTTCGCGCCGTCAAGCAGCTTCATCTCCTCCGCCAACGGCTGGTCGTTTTCGCTTTCGTCGGCCGGCGCTCCTCCAAGGATTTCATCCAGCACTTTCTTTGCTGCGGGAACGAGAGCCAGCTCGCCTTTCATCGAGCGCTTCATCAACATATCCGTAATCAGCAGTCGGTTAATCTCGTTCGTACCCTCGAAGATGCGATTGACCCGCTGGTCGCGATACACTTTCTCGATTTCATAGTCGCTCGAGTAGCCGTAGCCTCCGAAGACCTGCACCGTTTCGTCGGAAACGAAGTGCAACGTTTCCGTGCCCATCACCTTGAGGATGGAACACTCGACCGCGTACTGTTGCAGCGCCGCCAGAATCTGCTGCGACGCCGTTGGGGCGCCCTGGTCTATACCTTCCAACAGGTGATCGATCATCCCGGTCGTGCGATACGACATGCTTTCGATGGCATAAGTCCGCGCCACCATCTCGCCAAGCTTTTCCTTGATCAACCCGAAGTCCGCGATTTTGCGCCCAAACGCCGCCCGCTCCTTCGCCCAACGAATCGCTTCGGCGAGCAGGTACTTGCACGCGCCCACGCAACCCGCGCCCAGCTTCAGCCGGCCGATGTTGAGGATGTTGAAGGCGATCAGATGCCCTTTCCCGATTTCCCCGAGCACGTTCGCGACGGGCACCGGGACGTCCTCGAGATTGAGGGGCGTGGTCGAGGAGCCGTGCAAGCCCATCTTGTGCTCCTCGGCGCCGGCCGAGACGCCCGGGAAATTCCGCTCGACGATGAAGGCCGAAAACTTCTCGCCATCCACTTTGGCGAACACCACGTAAACATCCGCGATGCCGCCGTTCGTCACCCACATTTTCGTGCCGTTGAGCGTGTAATGTTTTCCCTCGGCGCTGAGTGTGGCGCGGGCCTGGCAGTTAAGCGCGTCCGAGGCCGAAGTCGCCTCGCTCAGGCAGTAAGCGCCGGCCAGTTCGGCGGTGGCGAGCCTGGGAACGTATCGGCTCTTCTGATCCTCCGTGCCAAAATAGATGATCGGCAGAATGCCAATACCTACCTGGGCTCCCAGGGTCGACGCCCAGGCGCCGTCGCGCGCCATCTTCTCCCCGACCAGAATCGAAGAAATCTTGTCGAGCTCGAGCCCGCCGTACTTTTGCGGAACATCGACCGAACACAGGCCCACGTCCGCGGCCTTCTTCAGCAACTCGCGCAACAGTCCAGGCTTCTTCTCGTCGATTTCCTTCAGCCGCGGAACGATTTCCTGTTCGACAAATTCCTGCGCGGTTTGCGCGATCATCCGGTGCTGGTCGGTCAGGTCTTCCGGGGTGAAGACTTCTTCCGGGCGGCGGGATTCGATCAGAAAGCTTCCGCCTTTAATGGCGTTTTGCGCGTTGGTTGGTGCCGTGGCCATTCGATTTCCTTTACGGCGGCGTTCCACGCAAGCCGAGCGCGTGCCGGAGATTGCCGCTACAGACACTCGAAGATTCCGGCCGCGCCCATGCCGCCGCCCACGCACATCGTCACCATGCCGTAGCGAGAACCGCGGCGCTTCATCTCGCCAAGCAGCGTCGCGGTCAACTTCGCGCCCGTGCAGCCCAGCGGATGGCCGAGCGCGATGGCGCCGCCGTTGACGTTGGTCTTCTCGGGATCGAGTCCTGCCAGCTTGATGACGCTGAGGGCCTGCGCCGCGAAGGCTTCGTTCAATTCGATCAGGTCAATGTCCGCCAGTTTCAACCTCGCGAGCTTGAGCGCCTTGGGAATCGCATACACGGGCCCGACGCCCATCTCCTCGGGGAGGGTTCCCGCCGCCGCGTAACTCACGAAGCGCGCCAGGGGTTTTGTTCCGAGCGCCCGCGCTTTTTCCGCTGACATCACCACCGCCGCGGCCGCGCCGTCGCTCATCTGGGAGGCGTTGCCGGGGGTGATCGTCCCGTGCGCGTGAAATGAGGGCTTCAGCTTCGCCAACGCTTCGAGCGACGTGTCAGTGCGCGGGCCTTCATCGGTGTCGAAAAGGATTCTGCGCGTCTGCGGCTTGTTGTGGCCGTTCATGCTGACTTCGACGACTTCGAGGGGCGCGATCTCTTCCTGGAATTTGCCTGCCGCGATGGCGGCGAGCGCGCGCTGATGGCTGCGCAGCGCGAACTCGTCCTGCTGCTGGCGCGAGATATTGTGCTTCCGCGCCAGATTTTCCGCCGTCAGGCCCATGCTGAGATAGGCATCGGGATAGTGCTCCATCAGGTAGGGATTGGGCGAAAAGCGGTAGCCGCCCATTGGAATCATGCTCATGGTTTCGGTGCCGCCGGCAACGATGACTTCCGCAAAACCCGCCATGATACGCTCCGACGCCAGCGCGATCGCCTGCAAGCCGGACGAACAGAAACGATTGATAGTCATCGCCGCGCAATCAACCGGCAGGCCGGCGCGCAGCGCGGCGATTCGGGCCACATTGTTTCCCTGCTCCGCTTCGGGCATCGCGCAGCCGAGAATGACATCTTCGATTTCTTTCGGGTCCAACGCCGGCACGCGCCGGAGCGCTTCGCGGATCGCCGCCGCACCCATGTCGTCGGAGCGGGTGTTGCGCAGTGTTCCGCGCGGCGCCTTGCCCACGGCCGTTCTGGCAATTGAAACGATCACTGCTTCGCGCATCGCTTGTCTCTCACCCTTCTTTCTTTACCCTTTACACTTTACCCTTCACACTTCCTCGAATCAGTTCCTCAACGGCTTCCCTCTTTTCAGCATGTGCTGAATCCGTTCCTGAGTTTTCTTTTCGCCGCACAGGCTCACGAACGCCTCGCGCTCCAGGTCGAGCAGATATTGCTCCGAGACGCGCTGCGGCGAAGTGAACTTGCCCCCACCCGATAAGATGCGCGCCAGGTGAGTTCCGATCACTACGTCGTAGTCTGAAATGTATTCGGCGCGGCGCATCAGGTGCAGCCCCAGTTTCATCTTCGCGAACGCCGCCTGACCCAGTACGAGAACGTCCGTGCGTGGCTTCGCGGGGCGATAGCCGAGCCGGACAAGGTCAAGCGCTACGTGCTTGGTGTCGGCAATCAGGCGGTCGCGATTCATGCTGATGGAATCTTCCGGACGCAGGTAGCGCAGCTTGCGCGCGTCTTCCGCACTTGTCGAGACTTTTGCCATTCCAATATTCAGGAATATCTCCTTCAGTAATACGAAGGGGTCGGATTCCGGGTCTTGCGGCGCGGCATCCATGGCGCGGACGAGCATTTCCTTCGTGCCGCCGCCGGCAGGGATGAGTCCAACTCCCGACTCGACCAGCCCCATATAGGTTTCCGCCGCGGCGCGAACCCGCGCGGCATGGAGTGTCATCTCGACGGCCCCGCCCAGCGCCAGCCCGTGCGGCGCAATCACCACGGGCTTCGACGCGTACTTCATGGCCATATTGGCGTTCTGAAAATCCCGCACGCTGGCGTCAATCTCATCCCATTCGCCTTCCTGCGCGCTGACCAGCAGAAGCATGAGGTTGGCGCCGGCGCTGAACTGCGCGCCCTGGTTTCCAATCACCATGGCGTCGAACCCGCCGTCGAGCGCTTTCAACCCGGCGTGAACCATCTGGAACGCGTCCGCGCCAAGCGTATTCATCTTGGAGTGGAATTCGACGCAGACGACGCCGTCGCCCAGGTCGATGAGGCTCGCCCCGGCGTTGCGCTTGATTTCTCTCTTACGCGCCTTGAGCGATGGCAGCAACACGATCCCCGGCCGTTCTTCGAGGGCGTGATAGTCGCCACGCGCGAAATCGAAAAAGCCGGTCGTTCCGTCGGACTCGACATAAAACTTCGCCTTCCCCGCCCCCAGGAGTTTTTCGGCGAGCGGCGGCACGGAGCGTTTCTCGGCCTTCCACCACTCGACGGTTTTCTCGACGCCCACGGCATCCCAAAGCTCGAACACGCCGCACTCCCAGTTGAAACCCCACTTCATGGCGTTGTCGATGGAAACGATGTTGTCGGAAATCTCCGGAACGCGGGTGGCGGCGTAATGGAAAGTCGCGGAGAGAAGTTTTTGATAGAACTCGCCGACGCGATCCCGCGACTGAAGCATCGCCGGGACGCGCTGGCGCGGACCTTCGATGCTCTGCGTCATCTCCAGCGCCGGAAGCTTCGGCCGCTGGCGCGGGCGGTACTCGAAGGTTGCCAGATCGAGCGTGAGAATCTGGCTATCATCGCCCGGACCTGCGAGCTTTTTGTAGAAACCCTTTCCGGATTTGTCGCCCTGCAGATTCCGTTCCAGCATCGGCGTGATGAAGTCCGGCAACGTAAACAGTTCCCGCCGCTCGTCGTGTGGCAAAGTCTCCGCCAGGTTCCGCACCACGTGCGCCAGCACGTCGAGGCCGACGATGTCGAGCGTGCGGAACGTCGCCGATTTCGGTAAGCCCATCGCCGGGCCGGTCAGCGCGTCGATCTCCTCGATCGTGAAGCCGCCTTCCCGCATCAGCCGCAGCACACTCAGCGTCACGAAGGTCCCGATGCGGTTGGCGATGAAGTTTGGCGTGTCCTTGGCGACGACGACGCCTTTCCCCAACACCACGTCGCCGAAACGCGAGACCGCTTCGACGACCTCGCCGAGGGTGTCGCGCGTGGGAATGACTTCCAGCAGCCTCATGTAGCGTGGTGGATTAAAGAAGTGCGTCCCCAGCCAATGCCGCCGGAAATCTTCACTCAACCCCTCGCTGATCGAAGCGAGCGAAATTCCGGATGTGTTCGAGCTGACGATCGAGCCCGCCGCGCGGAGGGGCTCGACCTTCCGCAGCAGCGCGCGCTTGATCTCAACGCTTTCCGTCACCGCCTCGACGATCCAGTCGCAGTCCCTGATCCCGACGAGATGATCTTCGAGGTTGCCGGCCGTGATCAGGCGTGCGGCCTCGGGAACGAAAAACGCCGCCGGGCGCGATTTGAGCGCCGCATCGACGCCCGCGTGCGCCAATCGATTCCGAACTCTGGCGTCGGCAAGTGTCAGCCCGTTGCGCCTTTCATCGGCGGTGAGCTCTTGCGGAAGGATGTCGAGCAGGATGGAAGGCACGCCGGCGTTGGCCAGGTGCGCGGCGATGCGCGAGCCCATTGTTCCCGCGCCCAACACTGCGACCTTGCGGATATCGCGCAACAAGCCTCCCAGGAGTTCTGAAGTTGCCCCTCGCGCATTATGTGGGAGAGCCGGAGACACGGTCAAGCCGCACTCGAAATCGCCTGAGCGCAACCTTCCTTCCGGGCTGCTGCATCCAACAGTTCGGGTCAAGGGTCGGGACAACTTAACGTAACCGAAGGAGGAAGATTCGTATGTTGAATCGACGGGGAGTTGTGTCCCTGGCCAGGGTTTCTGCGGCTTTGATCGCTTTCTCTTTGGCCATGCCTAACTTACGGGCGCAATCCCAGGAAAAGGGGCTGACTTTCTATGAGGAGTACCGGGGCAGCACCAACAGCTTTGGGCAAACGACGGTGTTGGATCTGAGCGGCGGGTACAACTTCAATCAGCACTTCGGAGTGGATGTCGGAATTCCGCTCAGTTTTGTGCATCGCGAATACCAGAACCTTCCCGCCTCGCTCACGCCCAATGGCTGGAACACCAACGCGGGAGATCTCTATCTGAATCTGCGGTTCAATGCGCCGAACCGCTACGTCAACTACACTTCGCAGGCGCGCACGTTCGCTCCCACAGGCAGTTTTGAAGACGGGTTCAGTACGGGGCGCGTCACCGTGGATTGGAACAACCACTTCGACCGCTCGTTCGGGCCGATCACGCCTTTCGTGGAAGCCAGCCTGGGCAACACGATCGGTGACCGGCATTACCTGGTGCGGCCATTCCGCTCGCTCGGATTGGTAAGCCAGCTGGAGACCGGCGCGGATGTGAAGGTTGCCTCGAACGTGTTTGCGGGCGGCTCGTGGTACGGTGTGCTGCCTTCCGGGACGCAGAAGATCTACAGCCAGCTCGTGCCGGAGTCCCCGGGCTTCGTGGTGGTACCACTGAATCCCGCCAGACCCTTCCAGTCCGACTTCCGCACCATCGGCCCGTCGGACATCGCGAAAGACAACGGACTCTCAGGCTGGGTGGGAGTGAAGACCAGCAAGAACATCGACTTTGAGCTGGGCTACAGCCGGAGCATGCACTACGACCTCGACACGTTCTCCTTCCGAATCGGCTACAATCCGGGCTCCCTGGTCAAGCGGATCACGTCGCGGTTCTAGCGCAACAGAGCCGATAGCGTGACGTAAAGTCTCGCGGCCTTCGCGAGGGTGGTGGGAGTTGTGCGCGCCCGCCGCCCTCGCGGGTCCGCGCGGACTCGGATCAGATGAAATCCTTGCAGCGCGGCCAGATTTCGCGCCATGACATCTTTGGCTTGCGGCCGATGAAGATCGGGAGGTTCGTTTCGAACGGGCGGGCGAATTCACTGACGACCGTGGCGGCGAGCTCGACCTGCTGGAAAGATTTCTCCACGTCCTCGCGGTCTTCGCCGATGGTGATGACGATATCGGCGCTCCAATCGCCCGGGCCCCAGAACCAGTAGCTGTTGTGTCCGCTCGCGGCGCGGGGCAAGCCGTACTTTTTGCCGAAGAAATCGATGGCGCCTGCTTCGCCGTAGTTGCTGCAGTAGATGATGGTCCGCGCCTTTTCCTCGGGTGTTAGAGAGCTGTAAACCCGGGCAACGGTCGCGACCTGGTTCTCCCAACCGTACATGTCCGCGTACATCTGCGGCAATTTCCCGGAAGGCCCGCGCTCGCCGCTGCCCGGGTGGAGACCGACAAAGTCCTCGTACTTCATGAACGTCTCGACGGGAAGAACCGGCAGCGCGTAAGGAAGCGTGAACAATCCGCCCAGCAAGAGCGCTATGGCGTACGTTGGCTTCAGCCAATTCCAATGCCGCGCGCGAATCAGAGATTCGAGTTGCACGGCGCCTGCCGCGAGCAGCATCGGAACGGCGGGCGCAAGGTAGTAGGGCTTGGCGTTGGTGGCGAGCAAAATGCCCAGCGTGCAGGCATAAACCCAGCCTAGAACTCGGAAAGGTTTTCCGGATGTGGAGAAGAAGCAGAAATACAATCCCGCCAGCCAGACGGGAAGATTCAGCGGGTGGACTTGCAGAATGCTTTCGGCAAGGAACGCCGGGAGCGACATCGGGAGGTTCTTGCGCACCGTGGCGTTATGGATGAATTCGCGCGTAGGAAATCCGTGCTGAATTTCCCAGATGATGTGGGGAAGGAAAATCGCGAATGCCAGCGCGCCGCCGGCCCAGAGCCACTTACTGCGGAAATGTTTCCGCGCGGGCGTGAGCGCAAGACCAACAACGAGACCCGCGCCGAGGAATCCGACCGAATACTTGTTCATCAGCCCGACCCCACAGATCAGGCCGAAGAGAAGCCAAAGTCTGGCGCGATCGTGTTTCAGAATCAGAACCAGGACATAAATCGCCAGCGCCCAGAAAAGATGATCGAAAGCATTCATGCTGAGGACGTGGCCGACACTCAGGAAAACCGGCCCGATAACGAAGGCCAGTGCCGCGAACCCTTGCGCGAATCTGCCGCCGCCCATCTCGCGCGCCGTCAATCCGGTCAGCAGCACCACCGCGGACTCGGCGAGCGCGGGCGCGAAGCGAATGGCCAGCAGCGACTCTCCCAGCACTCTCCGAGAGAGGAACGCCACGAGCGCGACGAAGGGAGGCTGGTCCACGTAGCCCCAGTCGAGGTGCTGGCCGCAGGCGAGGTAGTAGAGTTCGTCCCGGAAGTAACCGTACCGCCCGCTGACCAGGCAGTAAGCTGCCAGCATCGCAAGCGACAGGAACGCAAGAATTGCGTGGTCGGTTTGAAACCATCGGCGGGAAGGAATCGTGTTGTTCACGCGGATGCAGCGGACGGTTGAGGGTCAAGAGTTAAGCGTGGCCCGGTCGACGCGCCCTTGACTCTTGACCCTTGACTCTCGACCGTTTAGGTAGTCTTGTAGGTGGCGAGGAAACTCTTCATTGCCGCCTCGTTGATCTTCAACTCACCCGAAGCCAGAAGTTTTTCTTTGAGGTTCTTTTGATAGAGCTCCCAGGCGAGGCTGCGTTTGCGCTCGACGAGCTCCTCGGCGATCTGGTCCTGCTGCGAGGGCAGGTCGGCCTCGACGGCGGGCGTCCGCGCAACCACGCGGAACACCACGCGGTTCCCGCCCACCTGCACAGCGTCGCTCGTCTGGCCGGGATTCAGAGTGAACGCCGCCGACAGCTGCGAGCCCGAGCCCAGGCCCTCGAGGTAATCCTGCTGGTTGAAGTCCTTGCTCTCCTTGACCGCGAGGCCCATCGACTTCGCGACTTTCTGGAAGTCGCCGGTTTTGACCTTGGCGGCGAACTCCTGAGCCTTCTCCACCGCCAGACTCTGCGACCGCGCGGCACGGTAATCCTGCTCGACGATGGCGCGGACTTCCTCCAGCTTGGGCGTGTGCTCGGGAACGATTTCCATCAACTGGATGATAGCCGTTCCTTTGGGGACAGAAATCGGCGTTCCCACCGCGCCTTCGCGCAACTGGAAGGCGAGGTTGTGGAATGACTCGCTGGTGCCGAAGTCCGGAACCGCCTGGTTGTATTTGAAGAGCGGCGTTTCCCGGGTCTCCAATCCGAACTTCGCCGCGACCCCCTGGAAGTTCTTGGGGTCTTTCAACAGCTCGCTTTCGAGCCGGCTCGCGAACGATTGCTGGGCGTCGGCGAGTTTCTGCTTTTCAAGCCCGTCGCGAATCTGGTTCTTCACTTCCTCGAAGGTTTGAAGGTGCGCGGTCTGCCTGTCAAAAACCTTGATGATGTGGATGCCGTAGGTGGTCTTGATCAGGTCGCTCACCTGGCCGGGCTTGAGCGCGAACGCGGCGTCCTCGAATTCCTTCACCGTCTGACCGCGCACAATCCAGCCCAGGTCTCCCCCCTTGGAAGCGGTGGAATCCTCGGAGTTCTTCTGTGCCATTTCGGCGAAGTCGGCGCCCGCCTTGATTTTGGCCAGGACATCGCGCGCGGTCTTTTCGATGGTCGCGATCTCGCCGGGAGTTTTTCCTTCCGTCTTGAAAAGAATGTGAGAAACCTTGACGCGGTCAGGAACGCGATAGTCGGAAACGTGCTGGCCGTAAGTCGCTTTCAGTTCCGCTTCGTCCACTTTGACCTGGGCGCGAATGTGGTCGGCGTCGATCAGCACGTATCGGGCGCGGCGCTGCTCGGTGGTCTTGTAGCGGCTGGGGTCTTTCTTGAAGAATTCCTCGAGCGCCGCGGGAGTAACCTCGACGGCCTTCAGGTACTGCGCGGGGTCGAAGAGGACGTACTCGATGCGCGCCCTGGTGTTACGGCGCAGGAACTCGTCGCGGACCTCGCCGGGAGAAACGCGCACGCCGTCGGTAATGATGGCGCGGATCTTTTCCTGCAGGAGGCCTTCTCGAAATTGTTCCTCGAACTGAGCCACGCTCATGCCCGCCTGCTGGCTCACAAAGTCGCGGTAGCGGTCCATGCCGACGAAGGTGCCGTTGGGATAGAGGAACGGCATCAACTTGCGCATTTGACTGCTGACCTCCGCGTCGGAAACTTCGACGCCGAGGGTTTTGGCCTGGCTTCGGAGGGCGCGGCGGAGGATCATATCGTCGAGCATGGGGGAGGCCAGGCTGGCCATCATGCGCGGGTCGTTACCCAGCGGGGAATTGCGCAGCCGCGACTGGATGGCGCGCGCCAGATCCTGCGAGGTGATCGAGATACCGCCGATTTCTGCGAGCGTGTTGGATTCCAGCGCCCCCGTATCGCCGCCGGGAATCGGCGCAAGCGTAATGACCATGCCCAGGCATACAATGCCGAGAAAGAAGATCAGGAGATATTTTTTGACCGCTTCGCGATTTCTCTTGAACAGCTTATACATGCTGGCTCCAGGCCGTGGGGTTAAACCTTCCCATTATAGGCGGAATCCCTCGCGTCCGGCAACTTGCGGGGCATAGCGATGGAAGCCAGCGGGAAGGCTGCCCGGCCGGCTATCGGCGGTGGGCAGGTGGCTGGGACGGCGCGGAGGAATCACAGGGCGCAAGACGAGCTCGAGCCCTACTCGGCCTTCCCGAAGTGAAAGTTGATTTTGAACTCTTCGCCGTTGGAGACGATTGCCTCGCGGGAATCCGATTTGACCGGACCCAATTCGGCGCGCACCAGCCAACTGCCCGGGGTCACGACGAGGCAGTAGGCACGGCCGTGCTGCGATGCCTGGACGGTGGTCGTGGTTTGAAGCGTGTCCGATTGCGCGGTCACGGTGACCGTGATGCCTCCCTCTTTCGTCACTGGCCCGTAAACCTGAACGATTCCAGTAATGAAGCCAACATCGGTATGAACAGTCTCTGACCTCTGCATGTCACTCCTCCAGGCAAAAAGAACCATGATGCTAGCCCTTCGGCCGGCCAGATGGCAAGAGGCTGTGTCAATGGATGCGCGGCGAACTCCCGGCCATCCTGCCACCCCGGCCCAGCTTTCTGCCGGACCGGGGCGGCGAGGGGCGTTACTGCACCGTGACCGTGACCGACGCCGTGCTCCGGCCGTAGGCATTGGTCGAGTAGATCGTGTAGGTGGTGGTGGCAGTGGGAGCAACAATGACGCTGGTACCGCGCACAGCGCCCACCGTGGGCGAGACGATATTGTAGAGCTGCCCGGTCGTGCTCCAGCTCAACGTAACGGGCGTTCCTGGCGCCGCGGCCATGGGATTGGCGGTGAAGCTGGTAATGGTCGGCGAGGGGCCGGTCGGCACGTTGGCGGGGGTATAGATCGTGCCCATCTGCACGACTTCAAAATTCGCTGCGGTGATCGTCTTCAGCAGGTTCAGGTTGTTGTTGTTCCACCGGCTGTCGGGGGCTCCGCTGATAAAGATGGCGCTGCCGTTGTCGGCAAGGATCATTCCGTATTTTTTCAGCGCCGTGAGGATCACCTGGTCGTCAGCGGGAAAGCCCGAAATGTCAAAGCTGGCTTTGAGCCGCAGGCGCGTGCCCATGGGCGGGGCATTCGGGTCGGTGGTCGACGAAGCCCAGTGAGTGGCGGGCAGCACAAACGCCCGCTGCGAATTGGGAACGGTGAATCGCAGCGCGTGGTTGATCGCGCCACGCGCCACCTCGTCGTAGCGCGCCAGGCCCACAAAAACCGGCAGGCCCGCGGCGTCGGCGGAAGTCCATGTGTACGGCCGTTGCTCGTTGATCGTCATATCCCAGACCGTGGAGGAATCGGCTTTCCAGCTGCCATTCTTCTGCGGGTAAGCCTTATAGAGTTCGTAAAGCCAGCAGCCGTCCTTCTCCAGCACCAGAACGTGACGGTCGCCATTGCCGGGCTTGGGATAGCCTTCAATCAGGGCGTTGGAAGGAATTGGCATCGGGCCGGGATCACTCTCGTCGGGATAGGCGCCATAAATTATGGGCACCTTCGTTTGCGTTCCCGCGACGATCTGATAGGGGATGCCGAGCGACTGGTTGTGGTAGGTGCCGGAACCGAAATCCGGATGGAGGGTTACGGTGGCGCCGATGTAGTTGATGTAGTTGTTCGAATTGGGGTCAACCGGCGCCGCGGAGATGTCGGTGTTCCACAGGTTCGAAGCCGGGAACGGAACGAACCCGTTCAGGTCCGCGCCCTGGCCGAGGCTCATTCCACCGCAGGTGCCTGCCTGCGAAAAGACGAGACTGTTCACGCCAAGAATCCAAAAGGCTGCAAGAAGGGCTCTTGTGAACGAACGCATGTCGAAATCCTCCTTTGTCGCGTTGCGAAATGTAGCAGTCCCTGCATGCCAATAAATTGCAGGGTATTTATCTGAGGTAGATTCCCTGATTTCCACCCTATGCTTAAACCCCTCCGGCGGAGAAGTCAAGGGGGTGAATCAGATTCTCATCTCATCTTCGGGCGGCGGACGGAGGCGGGCGCCGGTCAAAGGCGCGCCGGTTGAGAGGCCCTGGTTGAAAGCTCGCGTTCGCCTTGCAGCGGAAACGCGCTTGATTAAATAACCACTTTTGATGAAGAATAGGCGGACTGGGTAGCGGAAGCTCGGGCATGGGAACACCACCACCGCCGACAGATCGGGGACCCGCGTACGAGGTTGAATGGACGACGATTTCGTACCGCACGATTGCCTTCTTCGTGATCATGGGTCTGCTGATCGTGGGTCTGGTTCTTTATCTGATTGCTCCGGCCTATTTTGGAAAGAAAGCCAAGCAGTTGATCGGGGCGATCTCCGCAGGACTGACCGAGACGACCTCCACCGAAACCGCGGCCAGCAAGCGCGAGGCGCACTTCGTCAACATCGACGGCACGGTGCGCGTACGCAAGGCGAACTCTTCCCAGTGGATCCGGGCGGATTACAACACCAACCTGGAAAAGGGCGATTACGTGCAGACGGGCGGCGACGGTGTGGCGCGGATCATCTTCGCCGACGGGACCAATTACGTCCTGAAGCCGGACTCGCTGATCGCGGTGGAGGAGAGCCGCGAGGACCCGGTCACCAAGGCGACGCGCGTGTCCGTGCAGATCTCAGCCGGGACCGTGGATCTGTCGACGGGGCGATTTGAGGTTCCAGGATCGACTTCCAAGGTCAAAATCGAAAACGCCGTGGCGAACCTCGCGCAGGACAGCCGGGCGATGGTGCGCAACGACCCGAACAAGAACGTTCATGAGTTCACTGTGCAGCAGGGCGCCGCCGACGTCACGCGGGGTGCGGACACGGTGCGTCTGGGCCAATACGACCAGGTCACCTTCGACCGCGAGAAACCCGGGCTGAACCGGAACAAGGTGATCGCACCGCCCGAACTCTCCGACCCGCCGAATATGGCCTTAACGGTCACGCAGGACCCGAAATCCACCGACCTGAATTTCGCTTGGAGCGCCGTTCCGGGAGCAAGCACGTATCGCCTTCAGGTTTCCCCTTCCGGGCTGTTTTCGAACCTGGTGGTAGACAAAAAGATTCCTGGCAGGACGTCGATCAGGATTTCCGGGCTCGAGGAAGGGACCTATTATTGGGTCGTCACCTCGATCGACGCCAAGGGCAACGAGAGCCAACCCAGCGCCGCGAACCGCTTCAGCCTGGTACAGCAAGTGGATACGGGAAGCCAGGCATTTCTGGAAGTGACCAGCATTATCCAGCACGGCCGGGTGCTGGAAGTCGTGGGCCGGACGGAGCCGGGCTCCTCGGTGATTATCAACAATGAGCAGGTCTTTAACATCGCCTCGGACGGGACCTTCCGCCATTTCACGTCCCAGCTGCCCAGGACCGGGGCCAACCAGATCACGGTAACCGCACAAAATCGCAAAGGGGACACGCGCACGATTCGCAAGACGATCGTCATCGAATGAAACTGCCCGCCGCGCTCTTCTCCGAACGAAAGAGATGGGATAACCTGTGGGAATGAATTTCCGTTCATTGTTCAGTATTTTTTCTTCCGACCTGGCCATCGACCTGGGAACCGCCAACACCCTGGTCTTCGCCCGCGGCAAGGGCATTGTGCTCAATGAGCCTTCCATCGTGGCAATCAATACCCACACGGGTGAGGTCGAGGCCGTGGGCCGCGAGGCCAAGGAAATGCTGGGCCGCACGCCGGGGAACATCGTGGCCATCCGTCCCTTGAAGGACGGCGTCATCGCCGACTTCAAGGTAACGGAAAAGATGCTGAATTACTTCATTCAGAAAGCGCACAACCGCAAGATGTTCGTCCACCCGCGGATTGTGATCGGGGTGCCGTCGGAAATCACCCAGGTGGAAAAGCGCGCCGTCCAGGACTCCGCCATGCGCGCCAAGGCCAGCGAGGTTTACCTGGTGGAGCAGGCGATGATGGCGGCCATCGGCTCCGGCCTGCCGATCACCGAGCCCTCGGGCAGCATGATCGTGGACATCGGCGGGGGAACGACGGATATCGCGGTGATATCGCTCTCCGGCATCGTCTATGCCCGCTCCGTACGGGTGGCCGGGAACGAAATGGACGAGGCCATCACCGCCTACCTGAAGCGGAAATATAACCTGCTGGTGGGCGAGAGGACGGCGGAGCAAATCAAGATGGAAGTGGGATCGGCTTACCCGCTCGAGAAACCATTGACGATGGAAATCAAGGGCCGTCACCTGCTGGAAGGCATTCCCAAGACGCTTACCATCGACGATTCCGAAATCCGCGACGCGCTTTCGGAATGCGTGGCGACGATCGTTAACGCCATCCGCGTGGCCCTGGAACGCACGCCTCCGGAACTGTCCGCCGACATCTCGGACCGCGGGATCGTTCTGACCGGCGGCGGCGCCCTGCTCAAAAACCTCGACAAACGCATCCGCGAAGAGACCGGCCTTCCCGTCTCCATCGCCGAGGACCCCCTCGCTTCGGTGGTGCTCGGCACCGGAAGAATGCTCACCGATTTCGCTTTACTGCGGCGAGTTGCGATAGAATAGTAGCCGCGCCGGCTACGCGAGTTTGCTCGGGGGGACAAAATCAGGCAGCGCCTTTATGCTTGAAATAATATCCCACGAATCTCCACCCGCCGAAAGGCCTCCGGAACGCGAGACGCCCGAGAGGGTACGCGCCTTTGTCTCGGGGCACCGGGCGTTCTTCACGCTGATCGCCGTCCTCATCGCCCAACTCCTCCTCCTCTCCGTGCAGATTACGCGCAACCAGAAAGTGCGTTTGATTCAGGTGTGGGCCGTATCGGCGGTCGATCCTTTTGCGCGCGTCCTGCGCGGGACCGTGAACGCCACGACGGGGGCCTGGGGATCCTATCGGGATTTGTGGAAGTCGCAGCAGCAGAACCGCGAGCTGAGTGAGCAATTGACCGCGGCCCGGACCCAGATTCAGCAACTCTCACAGCAGGCCGACGAGGCGCGCCGGCTTCGCGACTTGCTGGAATTCAAGAATCATCTTCCCTTCCAGGCGGTCGCCGCGGAAGTCATCGCCTCGAGCCCCGGAGAGGCTTCCCGGGCGATCTTCATTGACAAAGGGTCGGACGCCGGCTTGACCCCGGACCTTGCCGTGGTCACTCCCTCCGGCGTGGTGGGAAAAATCATCGCCGTTTTTCCTCACACCGCGCAGGTGATGCTGGTCACGGACACGTCCAGCGGCGTGGCGTGCGCGCTCGATAAAAGCCGCGTGCAAGGGATCCTGAAGGGTGCGAGCCTCAACCTCTGCCAGATTCAGTACGTGATGAACGAAGCGCCGGTCTCCGCCGGCGAAATGGTTCTGACTTCCGGCCTTGATCAAATCTACCCCAAGGGCCTGCCCATCGGCTCGGTCAGCGAAGTCGCCGAGGGGAATATCTACAAGACGATCAAAGTCAAACCCGCCGCGGCGCTCGATCGACTGGAAACGGTTCTGGTGGTGGTCAAGTCTCCCTCCGGCGAATTGCAGGCCAATAACACGCCGGCGCGGCACTAAGGCGGCATCGACTTACCCACAAGACAGAGGTATCGACGGCGTCCCACCTGGCGGAGGGGGTCGTGTACAATGCCGGGGGCACCACGTCGACCGTTGTGTCGTTTTTGAGTTCAAACAACGGGGCATGGCCCGAGAACGTCAAGTCGTGGTGAAATCCCCGGTGGCTATCGAATCCGTCAAGGGCCTTATATTCGGGAGGTTGCGATGGCAAGGAAACAACAATCGCCAGTGGTCCGTTTGTTGGATGGCATTTCCTTCATGGTCGTTTTTTGGCTGGCTGCTGCAACGAATCTAGTCGGGCAGCCCGGCAATCCATACGCGCTTTTGCGCAAGCCGACGGTGAGCAAAACGCAGATCGCGTTCAGCTACGGCGGCGACCTGTGGATTGTGGACCGTAGCGGCGGAGAAGCCAGGCGGCTCACCAGCGATGTGGGGATTGAAATTGACCCCGTGTTTTCGCCGGACGGCACGATGATCGCCTTCACGGGAGAATACGACGGCAACGAAGACGTGTATGTCGTGCCCGCGTCGGGCGGCATCCCGCAGAGGCTGACCACGCACCCTGACCCAGACCAGGTGGTGGGGTGGACGCGCGACGGGAAGAACATCCTGTTCCGGTCCTCCCGGGAGGCGAATGCGGCCCGCTACACGCAGCTCTACACCGTGAGTCTTTCCGGGGGTTTGCCCAAGGTCCTTCCCCTGCCGATGGCGTTCGAGGGTTCGTACTCGCCGGACAGCTCTGATCTGGCCTACGTCCCGTTCACGAACTTCCGGGAGCAATGGAATTTCTATCGAGGTTTGAAACACTATCGCGGCGGCCTGGCGTCCCCGGTCTGGATAGCCAGGCTCGCGGATTCGACAGTCGAGAAAGTGCCGCGCAAGGACTCTAATGATTCGACGCCCATGTGGTTGGGCGACAAGGTCTATTTTCTTTCCGACCGCGACGGGCCGGTGAATTTGTACAGCTACGACACCAGGTCGAAACGCGTGACCGCAGCCTTGGCAAGCAATGGGGTGGATATCAACTCGGCCTCGGCCGGGCCGGACGCGATTGTCTACGAACAGTTCGGCTCGATTCACCTCTTCGATCCGGCAACGGGCAAAGAACACAAGATCCCCATCCAGGTTACCGGCGATTTCCCGGCCGCGCGGCCGCATTTCGTGAAGGTTGGGGAGAAAATCACCAACGCGAATATATCTCCAACCGGCGCGCGCGCCGTGTTTGAAGCGCACGGAGAAATTCTGACCGTCCCGGTCGAGCACGGGGACATCCGCAACCTGACCAACACGGTCGCGGCTGCCGAGCGCGATCCGGCGTGGTCTCCGGATGGAAAATGGATCGCCTACTTCTCCGATGAGTCAGGGGAATACGCGCTGCACCTGCGCCCGCAGGACGGCCTGGGTGAGGTGAAGAAGATTCACCTTGGAGATCCACCCACCTTCTACTACTCGCCGACCTGGTCGCCCGACAGCAAGAAAATTGTTTACAGCGACAAGCGGCTCCGCCTCTGGTACGTGGACATCGAGGCCGGCAAACCCGTTCCTATTGACACCAATCCTTACGATCAAGGGCCCGGCTCGGGGTTCGACCCCGTCTGGTCGCCGGACAGCCGCTGGGTTGCTTACACACGCCAGCTCGATAGCTCGCTCCATGCCGTCTTCCTTTACGGCATCGAAGATAAGAGCGCGCAACAGATCACCGATGGCCTGAGTGACGCTGCTTCCTGCGCCTTCGACAAGAACGGGAAGTACCTTTATTTCTTTACCAGCACAGACGACGGCCCGGCCATTGCCAGCAGCATGGGTTCGTACAAGGTTCCCGTCACACGCAGCGCGTACGTGGTGGTCTTGCAGAAGGACCTGAAGTCGCCGCTCGCGCCGCAGAGCGACGAAGAGAAGGTCGCGGGCGAGAAAGCGGCCCGTGCCGACACCGATGAATGCCCGGCGGAAGGCGAGACTAAGCCCGGCGGCGAAGTCGCCGCTGAGAAGCCCGACAAGCCAGGCGAGGAAAAGAAAGACAAAGACGCCAAGAAAATTCCCGAAGTGAAGATTGACTTCGAGAATATCGGCCAGCGCGTCCTGGCGCTGCCCATTCCCGCCCGCAACTACGACCAATTGCTTGCCGGCAAAACCCACCTGCTCTACCTTCTCGAAGGCCCCATCGTCAACGACAGCGGGTCAGTCGGCCGCATCGTGCACAAGTTCGATGTGTGCACCCGGAAGACCGACAAGCTGCTCGACAATGTCGGCGGTTTCTTCATCTCCGCCAATGGCGAGAAGGCGCTCTATGAGCAACTGCCGCCTTCGATCTCCGGGACTCCCCCGCCCGGCGGAGAACCGCCGCACGGCGCCTGGGCCATCAAGCCCGTGGAAGCGCTGGGCAAGCCGGCCGAGCCCGGCAAGCCGGATGGCACCCTGCACCTCGAGTCCATGCAGGTGTACACCGACCCTCACGCGGAGTGGCAGCAAATGTTCCGCGAGGTGTGGCGGATTGAACGCGACTTCTTCTACGACCCCAATCTGCACGGCGCGAACATGAAGGCGTTAATGGCACGGTACCAGCCGTATGTCGACAACGCCACGAGCCGCGCCGACCTGAACTATATCTTCGCCGAGATGCTGGGCGAGATCACCGCGCAGCATATTTACGTCACTGGAGGCGATCGTCCCGAGGTGAAAAGGGTGAACGTGGGGTTGCTCGGCGCCGATTATGCGGTTGACCACGACCGCTATCGCTTCGCCAAGGTGTACTTCGGCGAGAACTGGAATCCAGGGTTGCGGGCACCGTTGACCGAGCCGGGCGTCAATGTGCGTGAAGGCGAATACCTGCTGGCCGTGGACGGCCGCGAAGTGCACGCCAGCGACGATATCTACAGCTTCTTCCTGGAGCGCGCCGAAAAGGCGGTGCGCTTAAAGGTGGGGCCGGACCCAACCGGAAAAGACTCGCGCGTCGTCACGGTCGTGCCCATCGCCAACGAGCGCTCGCTCCGCCAGCGCGAGTGGATTGAAGGCAACCGGAAAAAAGTGGAGGCCCTGAGCGGCGGGAAATTGGCGTACGTCTACGTGCCCGATACGGCCGTCAATGGCTATACCTATTTCAACCGCTACTACTTCGCGCAAAATGAGAAGCAGGGGGCCGTCATTGACGAGCGCTTCAACGGCGGCGGCTGGATCGCCGATTACATCGTGGATTGGCTGAAGCGGCCGCTTTTGATGGCCGCGATGACGCGCGAAGGTAAGGATCCCATTATTCCGCGGGCTATTTTCGGACCGAAGGTGATGTTGATCAACGAACATGCGGGGTCCGGCGGCGACGCTTTGCCGTGGATGTTTCGGAAGCTGGGCACAGGACCGCTAATCGGCACGCGCACCTGGGGTGGACTGATCGGCATCGGCGGGTATCCCCCCTTGATGGACGGGGGCGTGGTCACAGCGCCACGCTTTGGACTGTACAATCCGGATACCGGCGAGTTCGACGTGGAGAATAAGGGCGTAGCCCCGGACATCGAGGTGGGCTTCGATCCCGCACTCTGGCGCCAGGGCCACGATCCACAGTTGGAGAAGGGCGTGGAGGTGGCGCTCCAGGAATTAAAGGATCATCCCCCCCAGCCCCTCCGACGGCCGAAGTATCCCGTCTACCGCTGGGAGAGGGTCCGAGGCGAAGCGGCCAGCGGGCACGCAACTTCGGGTTCGAGGTCAAGCGAAAGGTGAGAGCGGCTGGCGCGAAAGGCGCCCCGCCGGATTGCGCGCGTCCGAACCTCCCAGCTCTACCCAAGGTTCGCCGGGTTTGATACTCTTCACGGCGATGGCCACGCCCGCGCAACGACCGATTCCAGTTTTCCGGATGCACCCGGCCATCCTGTGGTCCACGGTGTTCGTGGCGCTGCTGCTTCAAGCTTTCCTGCCGCTTAAGATGCCGCTGGCGAGGCTGTTGGACTTTCCCTTGCTTGTGGCGATTTATTACGCTCTTGTCAAGCGCGACAAGATTTTCGCGATCGGACTCGGAGCCGGGATGGGGCTGGCACAGGACGCGCTTTCCAACGGCTACATCGGGATCTTCGGGATGGCCAAGGCATTGACCGCTTACCTGGCGGCTTGGGCGAGTTTCAAGTTCGAACTTGACGAAGTCCTGACGCGCCTTGGCCTGACCGCGATTCTGGTTCCAATTCACGGGCTCTTCCTGTTCGGCCTGCAGCGCGGCCTGCTGGAGAATCCCCCGCCTTTTCAGCCCTGGGATCTGCTCAGCAGCGCTATGCTGAACGTCGGGCTGGGACTAATCCTGTTTCATCTGCTCGATCGCCTGCGTAAGCCGGCATAGAGGTCAATCGAGTTCCCCAAGGCTCTTCTCCGACCACAGCGCCCCCGATCCAGATTCAGACAACTTGTCAGCTCCGCAGGCTTTTGGGGTCATGGCATCGCTTTCAGAATCTTCTCGCTTCATCGTGGATTTTTGCCGTGCTAAGATAGCGGGCTGAATTGAGTGGCGAAGGAGAAGCAGGAAACGGTTTCAAGGAGGACCGTGCGATGAAAGCGACAACATTCGGAGTCATTATTGGAAATCGTGGATTCTTTCCTGATGTTCTGGCCCGCGACGGGCGGGAAGAAGTACTTCGCGTATTGAAGGAAGAAGGCTACCAAACGGTCTGCCTGACGCCCCAGGAAACGAAGTTCGGTTCGGTGGAAACGCTCCAGGAGGCGCGGCGCTGCGCGGATTTATTCAAGCGGCATCGCGACGAAATCGACGGCATTCTGGTTAGCTTGCCGAACTTCGGGGATGAGCGCGGCGCCGCGAACAGTATCCGCATGTCGGGTTTGGAGGTGCCGGTCCTGGTGCAGGCATTTCCAGACGAGCCGGAGAAGATGCTGATGGGCGGTCGGCGCGACAGCTTCTGCGGGAAGATCTCGGTGTGCAACAACCTGTGGCAATACGGCGTTCATTACACGCTGACCTCACAACACACCGTGGCACCGGCGACGGAGGCTTTTCGTTTCGACCTGAAAGCGTTTGCATCCACTTGCCGAATTGTACGCGGCACGAAGAACTTGCGCGTCGGCGTGCTCGGGGCGCGACCCGCGGCGTTCAATACCGTTCGCTTCAGCGAGAAGCTGATGGAGCATGCCGGGATCACCGTCGAGACGCTGGACCTGTCGGAAGTTTTCGGACGGGTGGCAAGGCTCAAGGACGACGACCCCAAAGTCCAGGCCAAACTCACGAGCATTGGCGGCTACGTTCCCGCGAAGAACGTGCCCGCGCCCTCGCTCTTGAAGATGTCAAAATTTGGAGTGGTGGTGGACGACTGGATGGCGGCAAACGAGCTGGCCGGGACGTCCGTCCAGTGCTGGACGGCGATGGAAGAGTTCTTTGGCGTCGTTCCGTGCACGCTGATGAGCATGATGTCCAACAACCTGCTGCCCAGCGCCTGCGAGACCGACATGATCGGGATGGTCGGGATGTACGTGCTGCAGCTCGCTTCCGGCGAGCCCAGCGCCATCGTGGACTGGAACAACAACTACGGGAACGATCCCGACAAGGCCGTGATCTTCCACTGCTCGAACCTGCCCAAGCATTTCTTTGAAGAAGCGAAGATGGATTTCCAGGAAATCATCGCGGGCTCGGTGGGCAAGGAGAACACTTTCGGGACCGTGGTCGGCAAGCTCCGGAGCGGGCCGCTGACCTTCTGCCGCGCCTCGACCGACGATCTCCACGGGCGGATGCGCGCATACGTCGGTGAAGGGGAAATCACCAGCGACAAACTGCAGAGCTTCGGCGGCTATGGCGTGGTCAGAATCCCGCGCCTGCAGCACCTTCTGCAATACGTCTGCAAGAACGGCTACGAGCATCACGTGGCCGTGAACCGCAGCCACCATGGCCGCGCCGTCGCCGAGGCGCTGGGAAATTATAAGGGCTGGGACGTTTATCACCACGAAGCGGCTGGTTGTTGAGGCCGCCGCCCAACTTCACCGGGCACTCGCCATTCCCACAGACAATCGAACCGAGCGGGGACACTGGTCCCCGCTCGCCTCCCACCGAACGGCCCCATGCCGAGCGCATTGGATATTCGACTGATACCTAGAGAGTAATACCGATATTGTGGCAGCTTCTTCTCACGGTTATCTAGAAGTGTAACTCTCAGGATTAACGGAGCAGGGACTTGCGCGAACTGAGGAACCAACGTAAAAGTCGGTCAGATGCTCTGTTCCGAATTTCGAAGCGGAAGAAAGCGGGTTGGATAAATTGTTGCGATGGCTCAGAGAGCATCTCGCTCTCCTTCACCGCCATGAGCGGGCGCAGGACCTGGTCGAGTACGCGTTGATCGCCGCCATGGTCTCGCTGATGGTCGTCTCCGCCTCAGGAAGCATCGCCCTCCAGGTGACGACCAGCATTTCAAATGTTGGGCAAAAGTTCAAGAAACACGCCGACAAGGGCCTCCATTTGGGCTGGTACAAGTAAGGCCCGTTCCTTCTTTCCCTCTCCACGCTGGAACGAAAACTGTACGGCGACATTGTCCGCTGCCGGGTGTGACGCAGCGTGCCAACGCCAGTTGGGGGCCGAACGATCCGCACTACACCAGGCGAAACAGCGGTTTCAGAAACTCAATCCCGGCTTGGCGTTCCAGTGTCGTTCCCGCCGACCCCACCCACACGACGCGACCCTCGATGGGCCGTTCTTGTTCATCGATGGCGGTAATCACAACTAACTCGCCGGGACTAAGACCCAGAATGGTGCACACTCGGATCCCTCGGCTGGAAAGATCGATGGTGAAGGCTTCGTCGTCAAGATCCGGACCCCAGGAGCCGTTCCTCAGGTCCACCGGCATGTGGACGCGCACGCGCCCATCGCGGCGAACGCCTGAGGAAACCGCTGCGGGCATGCGCTTCCACCCAGTATGGGTATCCAGTCCCACCGCCGTGCCTACCGGTCTTGAAGGCAAGTGTCTCATCTAATTGTCGCCGACGATCCCGAGCGCAAAAGCCGGCGCACCCATCACGTAGTTCTCCCACTTGAGTTCGTCAAGTTCTGTTTTCGATCTCCTTACTTGCCGTCAACAGAAACTGCCCGGAGACTTCGGCGCTCCCAGCTTGGCAAGATAACGCCCTGACGGCTGCGCGGCTCATGTACAAGACTCGGCACATGGCCCCAGGAAGCGTGAGCCGCCAGGGATTCAAGCCGCGTACCGAGAGAGGGCCTTGACACGCGACCTGGCTCCAAGGCAACGGCCGGCGGGTGCAACAAGGGCCTAGTGACCGATCGCCACCGAAACCACCGGTGATGGTTCCGGCAGAACATCGGGCAATGTATCGAGCCCCCTGTCACGGGCGTAGGAAATGAAGCGCCGCCCGCACTTCCCACAAAGGAAGGGATATAGGGAGAGATTGGGAAGTATCCACCGCTCGAGTATCCCCTGCCGCTTCACTCGCCGAATCTCGTTGCACTCGCAATGTGCACACGCAACGCTACTTGCCATTTGGACCCTCCAAGCCCTTCCGGCCACGGGCATCAACAGTCTGTGCCGCCATTAGTCCCGCGGCCGGTCGCCGCACGAGCGTTCGCACTGCGCCAGCATCCAGGCGTGACCCGAGCCTGCGGTGATCGCCACGGCCAGTTCGCAGTCGTTGGTCTGACCGCGCGCGCCACCATCGGGAAATGCCCGGCGATTGCTACTTCTTACCCAATCGCTTGCGCAGGACCGTCCCCAGACCCAGCAGACCGCTACCCAAAAGCGTCAGGCTGGCCGGCTCGGGAACCTCCGGGGAGCAGCCAGAATCACTATGCATGTCCGGACCAGAGGGAGACACTCCGCCTACAAACCCGCTGCAACTCCCACCGTAACGGACGTGGACTGCAAATTCGTTTGCGAGGTTGTTGTCGTCGAAGTTGGTGATTTTCCCCGCGAGCGTGAACGTGACCGGCGAGGAGATTCCATCCGTACTTGCAGAATCCGCACTCTGCACTTCGAACTGCCCGAATCCGTCCATGCTGCCATCTCCAGCGTCGTGCCAGTTTGCACTCGGATACGCTGACACTTCTCCGTTCTGCCAGCCCACTTGATCGATCCCGAGCGGCGTGTTTGAAACCGGGTCGGCCGTCAACTGGAAGCTGATTTTGGTGTTAGCGCCCGTGTTATCGATTGTAACAGTGACGACGACCCCGTTCAATTCGATAACGTTCGTCTGTGTCAGCTGGATCGTGCAGGTGCTACCATTCGCGCAAGCCTGGTCAGCTCGCGCTGGAGTACCCAGCAGAAGCATCAAGCTCACGACGCCGAGACAAACTCCAACGGCGATTCGTGATTTGCGAAATTTTTCCATCGAATTTACCTCCTCCTTTAAGGAAGCGAAATATGCAATCCCATCGAATTGTCTTTAGACTTACAAAGCGCAGCGATTGCCACTCAACATTGTTCCGCGCGCCTTCCCTCCTTTCCCTTGCACACCGCTCAGGGGCAGAATGTCGCCGCCCGTGAGCAAGGACCGACGTACAAAACCCTCGAAATCGTCCTGGCCGCTCGCTGGCGCCCGCGCCGCGTCCCCTGGTTCGCGCTCAAGGGGAAGCTCCAGCGTCAAAGTATTCAGCCTGTAGTAGAGGTCGGTTCGCAGTTTCCCGGCGGCCAGCGCCTGGTCACGAGCGAGGGGCGTCGAAGCGATGATCCGCACATCCACCCGGACGCGCTCCTGACCGCCCATCCTGCACAGGTAACCGTCATCCAGCAGATCGAGCAATCGGGCCTGGAGGCGAGACGGCATCTCGGTGAAGTTCTCGAGCAGCACCGTCCCGCGGTGACAGAGCTCGAGAATTCCGCGCTTCGGCCGCCCGCCGTTGAAAGCCGCCGGCGACTCGAAGCCGAAAAGCTCAATTTCCAGCGCGTCATCCGTCAAACTGGAGCAATCGAGCCGCGCAAGAACGTGCTGAGCGCGCGAAGACAATCTGTGAATCAGCCGCGCCACCGCGTCTTTGTCGGTTTCGCTCTCGCCCACCAGAAGCACTGGCAAGTCCGCCCTGGCCATTCGGACGACCCAGGTTCGAATCTCCCCCGTCGGGGAGGCTGCAGATAGTACGACCGGCCCGACAAGGCTTGCCGAATCGATCCCGCCCTGAGCAACGACGTTCGCTATGTTCGTCATACTGGCTGAGTTCCTCCAATCGGATGGGCGCTGGCCCCGTCGAGGGGCAAGAACCGCGCGGCCTTGCGGAAGCGCACTGCGAATTCGTAAGGAGGCGCCTGGCGCGCCCGGGTGATCACCCCTTCGAAGCGAACCGTAATGACCCTTTCATTCGGATCCCGGAAGTGCGCCAAGAGCGTCACAGCTTCGTTGGCGGACATCGGGCGGTCCAGACAGAACCGCGCTCCGCGCACGCCGATATCGCATAACCTTCCGATCTGTGACTCCTGGTTACCGGCCGCCCCCCTCGGACATACAGTCACGGGGGATTCGATCGCATACCGCTCGTGTCTGCGCATCGCTTGAACTCTCAGGTGCCGCCCACAATGAGACTCTTGACGGTGTCTTTATCTCCCGGATCAAGGGCTAGCTCAATCGCCCAGAAGAGTGGAACAGCCCGGGCTTTGGGGTGAGCGCCTCCTTGGTTTCCTGGTTGGTCTTGGCTAGCCCGTAGCGTCTTGAGGAAGGTCAAAAAGTCGGGGCACGGCTAGGTCGCGAGGGTGAGGCCTCTCACCCGGATGGGTGAGTCGACCTCGACCTGAACAGGCCACTCGGTCGCTCCCCCGGAAGTCGAGGTAAACAATGCAATACTTTGGGAGGCCTCCGGCGAACTGAACGGCGGGGGCCCTACGCCCGGTGGGATTTAACTTTGAGCGGCAGGCCCTGATTGGGGGCGCGGGGCAAGGGATCCGGATCTTCCGGCGCCGTTTCAACCATGGCGGCGTGACCTTTCTCGGAATCCGTTGCGCTAGGGGTCAAACCACTCAACTGTTGGTTTCGGCGGAAGTAATGAAGAACCGCTCCCAGGCGGGTATTGACTTGGAGCTTCCGGTAGATGGAGGCAAGATGAGTTTTTACGGTGTTCTCGGAAATGCTCAGATGGTTGGCGATGTCTTTATTGACGTAGCCGATCCCCAGGAGCGCCAGAATTTCCCACTCGCGCTCCGTCAGCTCCCGCGACGCATCGTGGTCGGGCGTTACAGTACCCCGCAACTTCCCCGCCAGCAAGCTGGCCACTTCACGGCTGATCCAGAATTGCCCTTGCTTGATCAAGCTCAGGGCCTTGAGTAGGGTCGGCAGGTCGCTTCTCTTCGAGACGCACCCTCGCGCCCCCGCCTCAATGGCGCGCAGCTCGAATTCCGCCCCCTCAACTCCGACGAGCAGTACGATTTTAACGAGTGGAAAGATTTTAGTGACCTGGCGGACGATTCCCACGTCGTCGTTGAGATTCTCGGAGTCAAGGAGAAGGATATCCGGGTTCGTAGCCCTAACTTGATCGATGCTCTCCAAGACGCTTTCCGAATCCAATACGATCTGCACGTCCCTCAAAGGGCTTAGCAGACTACAGATGGACTTGCGGGTCAGAAAGTAGCGGCTGAAGATTGCAACGTTCATGTGCGTTCCCTTTCATACCTGGTTGGGGGGCCCCATGATCGGTGGATTGAATGCCCGGCATGCTTAGCCAGGTTCGGTCGAAATGACCGTTTTCGCCAAGTCTTTTTACCCTGGACCAGTTGAAGGGAAGATGCCCGTAGGGAGACTTAGTAAGAATCCATGAGGACCCAGTTAAAGAAACTAAAATGTCTTGAATTGTTCGGAGATGCTTCCTCTCCGGCAGTTCCCGGACCGGCTCGCCGAGAAGGAAGAGGCACACTATCGTAAGCGCTGCCAGACCTGTAGATTCCAGCATCGGTCAATTCTTTCTCTGTGGCCTTGTCTCCTCGGGAGCCCACCAGCGGACGATGCCAGCTCCTGGCGAAGTATGTTCGGGCCCAGTAGCTTGGCACGTTAGGACCATTATTCAATGCCACTAAGGTGTTAGGGGAATGGCACAAACGTGCCGGTTGCATAGCACCAACGTGCCATCTGCATCGGTAGCAAGCCTGAATGCGTTTACGCCCTGAGCAAGCCCCCGAAAAGCGCGCCGCACCTCCCACATCTAGGCAACAAATCGAGGCTTATTCATAGCCGAGTGTCCGGGGTGTCTCTCCCGCCGGGGCGTGCCGACTCCCGCCGGGCGGCTTGATTTGACGGGCGACCGGGAATACACTCGTGGCGGGGCGTTCCGCCCTCCGGGCGCGGGAATCTCCCGACGCTCGCATCCGGCGGCCGCTGGGCAATGGCGGAAGGCGGCAGCCTCCAGAACGATGCAGACTCGCTTTCCGGACGACGAACACTTTCCGGCCTGGAGAATCGCATTCTTTCAGTACGCGATCGCAGCCACTTTCCTTGTTTTGCTGCTTGGATACTGGCGGTTGCAGATCTTTCATCACCGCACTTATCTTGAAGCGGCGGAACGCAACCGGATCCGCAACCTCCCGGTCATCGCGCCGCGCGGCCGCATCCTCGATCGCGAGGGGCGAATCCTTGCCGACAACTTTCCCGCCTTCAGCGTCCTGCTGATTCGGGATAGCCCTGCGAATTTCACTCCCGAGCGACTGGCCGGAGTGGCCCATGGGCTGGGGCTGGACCCCGAGGATCTGCAGCGGACCATCGAACGCACCGCGAAGTTGCCGCGTTTCCAGCCCGTGGTGCTGAAGCAGTCGGCCACGATGCAGGACATCGCCTTCGTTGAATCGCACCGCGTCGAATACCCTGAGCTCGATCTGCTGCAGGTGCAACAGCGCTCCTACCCGCGGCAAACCATCGCGGCGGCAATGTTGGGCTATGTGGGTGAGGTCTCCGAGGAAATGATCGCCCAGCCCCGATCGCCTTACCGCCCCGGCGACGTGGTGGGAAAATTCGGCCTCGAGCGCTCGTATAATAGCGTGCTCTCCGGTCGCGATGGCATGCGGCGAGTCGTCGTCAATAGCCGAGGCCAGGAAATGGGCTCCGAGACCACGATTAACGCCCTCCCTGGCAACGACTTGCGTCTGACGATCGACCTCGATATCCAGATGGCAGCGGAAGCGGCGCTGGGCAATCGTCCCGGGGCCGTTGTGGCTCTTGACCCGCGCAGCGGCGAGGTACTCGCCATGGTGAGCCAGCCGGCCTTCGATCCCAACGACTTCGCGCGCCGCATCGATCGCGAGACCTGGCAACGCTTGAATACGGATCCCCAAAAGCCCTTGATGAACAAGGCCATTCAAGCCCACCTCGCGCCCGGGTCCGTCTTCAAAATCATCACCAGCGCCGCGGCCCTGGAAACCGGAACCATCAAGCCTGACTACACTCTCCAATGCGCAGGCTTGATTAACATCTACGGGCACACCTACCACGACTGGGTCTTCGACAAGGGGCGTGGTCACGGGAGCGTCGATTTGCACCGCGCCATCGTGCACTCCTGCGACGTCTATTTCTACACTCTGGGGAAGCTGCTGGGGATCGAGAAGCTCAGCTTCTTTGCCAAGCAACTGGGATTGGGCGCACGCACGGGAATCGACCTGCCTTCCGAAGACCCGGGGCTAGTCCCCTCCCCCGAATGGGCCCGCAAGACTTTCAAACGCCAGTGGTGGGCGGGGGAAACGATCTCGGTCGCGATCGGGCAGGGAGCCGTCGCCACCACCCCGCTGCAATTGGCGTACGCCATTGGGGGGATCGCCTCAGGCGGGATATTCCACCGGCCGCATCTGGCCTTCAAAGGACAACTCCTGGCGCTGGGCCTTAAGCCCGACGACGAGTCGGAGCACCAGTTCCCCTTGAGCGAGGGCACGGTGGACGCCGTCTGCAAGGGGATGTGGGGCGTGGTGAACGAAGGCGGAACGGGAGCCGCGGCTCGCGAGCCCGGCCTCGATATCGCCGGCAAAACCGGAACCGCGCAGGTGGTCAGCACGGGGCTTCAGCAGGCGGCACGCAAACACGAATTCAAGAGCAACGCCTGGTTTGTGGGTTACTCCCCGACCGACAGGCCGGAGATTGTCGTCTCGGCCCTGGTGATGCAAGGCGAGCACTCGACCTTGGCAGTGCCCATCGTCCGCGATGTCATTCGCACTTACCTCGAGAAGAAGGAGGCGCACAGGCCGCCGCGAAATCAATTGCAAACCCAGGTGCGCGTCCTGAGCGAAGCGAGAACCCCGGAGGCTTTTTCCGCCGGAAAATCCGCTAATCAGTAAGGTAAGTTCTGCCCTATGCGCAAAGCTGTCAGGTTCAGAGATTCCGATTGGATGTTGCTGGCTCTCGCCCTCGCCATCGCGGCGGCAGGCCTGGTGGAGATCTACAGCACCACCTCGCACACCGCCCTGGCGGGGCAGTTTTCCCGCCAAATCTATTGGATTGTGATAGGAACGGTTCTGGCCCTTGTGATCAGCCGGTTTGACTACCACCTCATCGTCGAACAGACTCCGTGGTTATATGTTCTGACCGTTTTGGCCTTGGCAGGCCTGCTGGTCGCCGGGCCTTCCATCGCCGGCACCCGGCGCTGGATTCCCATCGGTGGGCTGACTTTCCAGGTGTCAGAGCTGGCCAAATTAGTTATAATGCTTACGGTGGCGGCCTATTTCGCCGAGAGACGGGGACGATTCGTCACGTGGAAGGATTTCGTCCAGTTAGGAGCCTTGGTTGGCCTGCCGGCGATCCTCGTGGCAAAGGAGCCGGACCTCGGCACGGCACTGACTTTTTTCCCGATTGCCGCCGCGGGTTTCTTCCTGGCGGGCGTTAGGGCCAGGCAGGTTGCAGTCTTGGCGCTGCTCGGGGCCTTGATACTGCCGGTGGGTTGGCATCTCCTCAAGCCCTACCAGCGTGACCGACTGACCAGCTACATCCACCCCACTCAGGACACCCAAGGCACCAGCTACCAGGGAACCCAGGCCAAGATCGCTATCGGTTCTGGAGGATTCTGGGGAAAGGGCGTCGGGAACGGGACGCAGAGCCGCCTGGGATTTGTTCCGGTTTCCCATGCTGACTTCATCTTTGCCGCTTTCGCTGAGGAGCAGGGTTTCGCCGGCACCCTCTTCGTATTGCTTCTCTACCTCGCCTTGCTGTTGCGGCTCCTCGATGGGGCCCAATCGGCGGGCGACCGCGCCGGCGCGTTGTTACTGGTGGGTTTTGCGGCGGTTCTGTTTTTCCAGATCGCCGTCAATATCGGGATGATGATCGGGTTCTTCCCGATTACAGGAATTCCGCTGCCGCTGATGAGCCAGGGAGGTTCTGCGGTCATGTTCTTCTTCCTGGGTCTGGGTTTGGCGATGAGCGTCAACATGCGGCGTTTCGTGAATTAGGCAAGAGAGGGTCTCTTGGCGTTGTTGGTGCCGTCTCAATTAGTGAGGGATGGGCCAATTCCGTCGGATGAAGTGGATCACGGCGTTCTCCTCGTGCGGGGGGGCGCAACGGATACCACCGAAGATTGAAGTTGTCCGGCAGGTGTTGCCGCGCCCCACTCGGGACGAGCCAACCGCCGGACGGGGACAGGTCGGGAGTTGATCTCCGTTGGTTGACGGATTGATCCTCCGGCCCTTCCCGATATAAGGAGTTCCCATGTCCAAGGAGTTGTTTATTTCGTCGTCTCCACACGAGACGAAGGTAGCAGTGTTGGAAGACGACCTGCTAGTCGAGGTTTACCACGAGCGCGATCTCGATGTCGGACTGGTGGGCGGGATTTACAAGGGCCGAGTCAGCCGCGTTCTTCCTGGAATGCAGTCGGCCTTCGTGAACATCGGGCTGGAACGCGACGCGTTCCTCTACGTCTCGGATTTCTACGAGGACGAAGAGGAATACGACAAAGTGTTTTCAGAAGCGGAAGCGCGCGCCACGCGCTTTGTCGAGGGCCCGGCGGCACCGGTGCCTGCGTCTGCCCCGTCTGAGCCCGCGGCTGAAACCCCCGCGAATCCCCCTGTCGCTGCGGAGAACACCGCTGCCGCGGCGCCGACCTTGCCGGCACCGGTTCCCGTGAATCCAGCGACAACAACCGAGCCCATTTCGACACAACCAGGCGCGACGCAATCGCCAAAACCGGCGGGAGAAGTCGGTGAGTATCGCCGTCACGATCAGCGTGGTCGTCGCCGCCGTCGCCACGGACGCGGTTTCGGGGAGCGCAAGTTCGGGCCCAGGCCGGAAGCGCCGGACCGGATTGCGGAGCGTCCGCCCGCAGAGGCATCACACAGTTTCGAAATCCTCCCGGGAGAGTCATTGGCAAAGTATCGTGGAGCCGCGCCCAGTGTCTCGCCCGAAGCACTGACCGAGGAACCCGCTGAGGCGGGGGCAGTTGATGCTGCCCAGCCACCCTCTTATTCCGAGTCACTCGAGTTTGCCGCCGAACATCCGGCTCCCGCAACAGGGTTGACTGAACAGATTCCTGCCGGCGCCGGCCAATCCGATGTGCCGGCCCCGGCTCCTGAGGCTGCATTGGCGGAAGACACCAGTGCTGATTTGGTCCCGCCCTTCCAGCCGCGTTTTATTGCGCCAGGGGAACCGGTCGCGGCGCCGCCGCCCACTGAGCCTTCTGCGGCATACGAAGCGCCTCACGCGCCGGAACTCGATGAGACACACGTCGGCGTCCATCTCCCCGTGATTTTCGATACTCACGAGGAAGGGCCGACAGCGGCGGCCGCCGAGCCGCCGAAGGAATCTGCTCCACCTGAGGTTCCCGAAACTGCGGAGTCCGTTGAGCCGGTTGGCGCCGCCGCAGGTGAGCCTTGGCCTGAACCGCAGCAGGAGCTCGCAGGCGCTTCGATCGAGGCAGCCGACGAACCGGCGACGGCTGAGGCAGTTCCGGGTGAAGCGCCCTCAGCGGAAGCGGAAGCCCCCGCTGAGGAAGCCGCCACGCCGGCCGAGGGGAGCGCTCCTCTGGAAGCCCCCGAGGTGCCGCCCGTGGCCGGCACCTCCGGTGAACCCACGGAAAAGAAAGTTACGGTGCGCGAGCCTTACCAGCGCCCGCGGTTTTCCCCGCGACGTCGCCGAGGGTGGCGCGGCGGGGGGAGTGGTCGTGGCCGGTCCCAACAGCGCTCGGAACCTTCGCGTACCGGAAATCAGTCACCCGTTCAGATCAGCGACCTGCTCAAGGAAGGCCAGGAGATCATCGTCCAGATCGCCAAGGAGCCGCTCGGAACCAAGGGCGCTCGCATCACCTCGCACATCGCCCTTCCCGGACGCTACCTGGTATACATGCCGACCATCAACCACATCGGCGTCTCGCGCAAGATCAATTCCGAGGACGAGCGATTGCGCCTGCGCAACATCATTTTAGAGAACCGCGGCTCGCTCACGGGCGGATTCATTGTGCGCACCGCGGGCGGGGGGCGATCGGAAGATGAATTCAAAGCTGACCTCAAGTTCCTCTCGACCCTTTGGAACGACATCAAGACCAAAGCAGAGCACATCAAGGCTCCGGCGCTGCTGCACCGCGATCTGGACCTGGTACAGCGCATCCTGCGCGACACGCTCTCGCCGGATTTCAAGACGGTTCGAGTCGACAACGAGGTCGAGTACGAACGCTGCGTCGAATTCGTTAACCGTTGCCAGCCCTCGCTGGTCGGGCACGTCAGGCTCTACACGAAAAATACCCCCCTCTTCGAGGAGTTCGGTATCCAGGCGGAGATCGACAAGGCCCTGAAACCCAAGGTGTGGCTGAAGTCGGGCGGCTACATTGTCATCAACCAGACCGAAGCGCTGGTCGCCATCGACGTCAATACCGGCAAGTTCGTCGGCAAAACCAACCGCCTGGAAGACACCATCGTCAAGACCAACATCGACGCCGTCAACGAAATCGTCCGCCAGATCCGGTTGCGCGACCTGGGCGGGATTATCGTCATCGATTTTATCGACATGGACGAGCGCAAGAACCGTCAGAAAGTGGTGCAGGCGCTCGAGGAGGCCTTGCGACGCGACCGCGCTCCCACCAAAATTCTTTCCTTCAACGATTTCGGCCTGGTGGCCATCACTCGCAAGCGTGTGAAGCAGTCGCTCGAGCGCACGCTCTGCCAGCCGTGCATCTACTGCTCCGGTTCGGGATGGATCAAGTCACTTACCAGCGTCTGCTTTGAGATTCTGGGCGAAGTGAAGAAAATGGCAAAGGAACTGGAGGGCGATACGATCACGCTGCGTGTGAATCCCGAAGTGGCTCACGCCTTGAAGTCACGCCAGGGCGCTTTGCTTTCCGAAATCGAAACCCTGACACACAAGGACGTCATCATCAAGAGCGATCCGCTGGTGCATCAGGAGCGATTTGAGATCTATTGATACCTGCGCCCGATAGCGGACTTGCCGGCCCCATTTTAAGGCGGGGCCGGAGCGATCTGCGGAGCCGCTTCACCGGTTCTTTCATCTTTCCGCTGCTCCAAATAAAGTCGTCACCAATTTCCTAGCTAATCGCCTCCCAGCGTGATAGTGTCTGGGCCGGTTCCAGCCGCGCGTTGAAAATTCGGACCAAACGCGGGGTCAGGGCCCCGCATTCATGCGTATTCTCTTTTATGTGCCGGACAACCAGGTGACGGGCAATTTCATGCCCCAGCTCTGGCCCTTCGTCCTGCAGTCGCTGACCCCCCCCGAGCACCAGGTTACGATTATCGATGGCAATGCTCAGCACCTGAGTCCGGAAGAGCTGGTCCGGTTTGTTCAGGAAAAGCAGATTGACCTGGTCGGCATGGGCTTCATGACCCGCATGGCCCAGAGCGCTTACCGCATGGCTGCGGCGCTGCGCGCGGCGACCAAGGTTCGAATCGTGATGGGCGGACCCCACGTCACCGCCGTCCCGGACGAACCACTCGGCCTGACGGGCCAGCCCCAGCACGCGGACGCGGTTGTGGTCGGCGAAGCCGATGAGTTGTGGCCGCAGATCCTGCGCGATGCTGAGAACGGTTGTCTTCGGCGCACCTATGAACCCGAACTCGTCGACGGGAAAGAAGCCAAACCCACTCTCGACCGCTACCCCGCAATTCCCTGGGAGCAGCTCGACCTTAGGCTTTTCAACCTGATGAGGTTCGTGCCCCCGACAGTCAAGACGCTGCTGCGCAGATTCGGGTTCCGATATGACAACGTCTACGCGATCCCGATGGAGACGGGCCGCGGCTGCCCATACGGATGCGAGTTCTGCACGGTGACGGGATTCTTTGGGACCAGCATCCGTTTCCGCCGGAACGAGGATGTGGTGGCGGAAATCCTCCGCCTGAAGGCCATGGCGAAGCGCAACAACGGCCTCGTCATGACTTTTTTCGTGGACGATAATTTCGCCATCAATCGGGCCCGCACCAAATCCCTCCTCCGGGAGATGATCGCCAACGACGCCTGCATCCCCTGGACGGGACAGATCAGCATCAACCTGCTCGAGGACGAAGAGCTCGTGCAACTGATCGCGGCGAGCGGCGCCCGCTGGATTTTCATGGGGCTCGAATCGGTGGACGCGCGAAGCCTGAAACTGGCCCGCAAGTCGTTCAACAAGCCGTCCCAGTACAAGAAGGTGTTGAACACCCTCGCCAAGTACAACCTCTACGGCATCACGTCTTTTATCTATGGCCTCGAAGAGGACGTTCCGGGCGTCTCGGCCAGCACCGTCGAGCAAATCGATTCGTGGCCGCCCGGGCTGTCGGTCTTCGGGCTGCTGACTCCCTATCCGCAGACGCCCTTATACGACCGGCTGAAGGCTGAGGGCCGCCTGACCCGGCCACAGCACTGGCTGGACTTTCGCGCCTTCAAGACAGCATTCGTGCCCAAGGGAATGACGTCGGACGAGGCGGAGGCGGAAGTCCGCGAATCCTGGACCCATTGTTACTCACCGGCGGCATTTCGAGAGACGCAGGAGTGGATGGTCAAGCATGGAAAATCGTTCGCCTATCAGTTGATGCTCGTCGTCGGGCGGCTGCTCTTTCGCGGGATCTATTTTCCCCAGATGAATCGCTGGGCGTGGCTGAAGCTGCTCGCGCAGAACGCCCCCACGCTCGCCAGCCTCGCCTGGTCCGGCTGGTGCGGCCATCGTGCCGTCAGGCCCCTCCCGAAATTACCTCAGCCGGCCGTAGCTTCGGCCACTCTGAATCCTGAACCTTGAATTCTATTTCACTCTAATCGTCGTCGTGCCGCTGCTCTTTCCACGGATCGCCGTACATGTGGTAGCCGTTGCGTTCCCAGAAGCCCGCGCGGTCGTGGGCGAGGAATTCCAGTCCACGCACCCACTTGGCGCTCTTCCACGCGTACAATTTGGGAACCACCAGCCGGAGCGGCCCGCCGTGCTCCGCGGGCAGCGGCGCGCCATCGTGATGGAATGCAAACAGAACGTCCGCTTCCATCAGGTCCGCGAGCGGTAGATTGGTGGTGTAATCTTCGTCGGCATGCACGAGAACATGGGTGGCTTCGGGCTTTGGCCTCGTCAGGTCGCACACGGCGCGGAACGGCACTCCCTCCCAGCGATTGTCAAACCTGCTCCAGCGCGTGACACAGTGGAAGTCCGCCGTGACCTGGGTTTTGGGAAGGCGCAGGAACTCCTCCCACGTCAACCGCAAGGGCGCCTCGACGAGGCCCAACGTGCGGAAATCCCACGTCGCCGGATCGAATTTCGGGAGGTTCCCGTAATGTAACACCGGCCACTTGAGAGTCAGCGACTGGCCGGGAGGCAATCGTCCCTCCTGCCTCATCTTGGCTTCCAGAATTTTGCGTTCGCTGTTGTTGGCGAAAATTCCCACCCAGTCCTCCCCCACCTGAATTGACAGGCGATCCCGATTAGATAGCAAAACCCGGCCTCGTTACAAAGGAAAGTTACCGGTGGCCGGAGACGTGTCACAATGAAGGCCGATGAGACGAGATCTCGAAGAAGGCATCCACCTGTTCAACACTCAGAAATACTTTGAAGCCCACGAGGCGCTCGAAGCGGTCTGGCTCAGAGCCGAGGGCGATGAAAAACTCTTTCTCCACGGCCTCATACAGATTGCCGCGGCATTTCACCATCATCAGCACGGCAACCCCGCTGGCTTTGGCTCGCTGCTGGAAAAAGGGGTGAAGAAATTGGAAAAGTTCGGCGAGTCACGCGCCGGCCTCGACCTCGCCACGTTTCGCGAACAATTGCGGCCCTGGCAGGAACTCTCGCGCCTTGCTCAGGCGGAGAGGACGGCGAGCCCGCCCCCGCTTCCGCGTATATCAACTCCCGAGTAGCGCTGCCCTTGATGGCAGCATGCCGGGCTTAAGCCCGGCGCTAAATCACGCCGAGCGTAACGCTGGCCGGCAAAGATCACCTGCACTCATTCAAAATTCACCATTCAGAATTCATCATTCCTCAACCACCAGCTTCCCCTTCATCTTCCCGTGCCCGAACCCGCAGAAGTCGGAACACTTGAAAGGGAAAGTCCCCGCCTTGTCAGCCGTGAACTCGACGGTCGTCGGATCGCCCTTCTTCAGTTTCTGGTCAATGCCAAACGCCTCGAGTTTGAACCCGTGGTCGCGGTCAAGCGCGGTGATGACGAGCTTGACATGCTCGCCTTTCTTGACGGTTATGACGTTGGGATCGAACTGATATTTCTTGGCGGTCATCTGAAACTCGTGCGCCTCGCCTGATGTGGCCGGCGTTTGCGCCAGCGCCACCACCGCCAAACCCACCAGCAACGCGCACGCGCTCGCATATCTGGTTATTCGAACCATGGTTCCCTCCATTCAAATCCAATTTTGATCCACGTGGCGGCGCAGAACGCCGCTACCATCGGATCAGCGCCGCTTCCGCGGCCATGCCGGGGCCAAGCGCCACCATCACACCCCAGTCACCGGGTTGCGGGTCGCCCGTCCGCGCCACTTCATCCAGGACGAACATGACCGTGGCCGATGACATGTTTCCGTAGTTGCGGTAGATATTTTTTGAAAAACGAAGCTGTTCGTCGGTAAGGCCCAACGCGACTTGCACGTTGTCAATCACTTTGCGCCCGCCGGGATGCGCGACCCAGAAACGGATGTCGGTTTTCGTCAGCCCGTGACGATCGAGCAAAGGATTGATGGCGCGCGCGATCATCGGCGCGGCCAGTTCACGGATTTCGGCGGCGAGGATGATGCGGAGTTTTCCCTCGCGCTGCTCGAACCCGACCTTGTCAATTTGCCCGGGGTCAAGATAAGTCTCGAAATCGACAACTTCCGGAAGGCGCGCGCCGTCCAGCGGTTCCGTGCTCAGGAGGAACGCCGCCGCGCCATCGCCGCAGATGGCGTTCCCCACTACAGTTTCCAGCGTGTTATCGATGTAATAGCTCGCCGAACAGATTTCCACCGCCAGCATCAGCGCCTTGCGCCCGGGGCGCGCCCGGGCGTAGTCCCAAACGCGTTGCAGTGTCGGCATGGCTCCGGCGCAGCCCAGGCCCACCATGGGCGCCCGCTCGACATCCGACCGGAATTTCATGTGGCCGATCAGGCGCGTCCCGACGTCCGGGCAGACGTAGCCCGTGCAAGTGCAGACGGAAAGCATGTCCACATTGCGAGTCGAGAGGCCGGCAGATTCCAGACACCGGCACACGGCGTGGCAGCCGGTTTCCATCGCGCCTTTCAGGAAGCGCTGGTTCAGCTCATCCGGAGTTTCGTCGTTCCGGGGGTTGAGCGGGTCAATATAGAAGTGCCGGTAGTCAATATCGCTGTTCTCGAAAATTTCGAGAATCCGCCGGCTCTGATACCCCGCCATCCGGTAGACATCTTTTTGCGTGAACCGGTGCGGAGGGTTCGCCGTGCCAATCGCGAGAATTCTGGGGTTCAGCAATGCTCCCACCTTTCCGATGTCTTCAGTGCCCTGACACCCTTTATGATGTCCACAATATCTTGCCGGATGCAACCCGAGAATCAGGCTCCTGCAAAGAGAATGTCAAAGGATGGTTTCCATTCCCGGGCCGCGTCGTTTAGAATTATCTGGGAGCCTGCCGTAAAGGAGCGTTTTATGGTGACCCAGGAACAAGTCCTCGAAACGCTGCGTAACTGCTATGACCCGGAAATTCCCGTCAATGTGGTTGACCTCGGACTCATCTACGAAGTCGGGATCGACGAAGGCCACGTGAACGTAGTGATGACCCTCACCGCGCGCGGCTGCCCTGCTCATACCTTCATCAGCGAAGACATCCGCACGCGCGTGGCGGCGATTCCCGGGGTCAAGTCGGCCAACGTTCAGGTCGTCTGGGACCCGCCCTGGGATATGAGCCGCATGAGCGAAGCCGCGAAGAAGAGGCTGGGGCTGATGTAGGGGAGTCCATCACGGGTTATTGGCGGTTCGCTGCGAACGTTCAAACAACGTCCTAAAGTGATCCGCCGAATCAGCGACCCACCCAGTCAATTCCTTCAACGGATCATCGTCTGATCAAATTCCTCATCAGGAAGAACACATTCGCGGGGCGCTCGGCGAGACGGCGCATGAAGTAGGGATACCACTGGCTTCCGTAGGGCACGTAGAGGCGCACGCGATAACCCTGCCGAAGCAGTTCGCGCTGCAACCTCCGGCGAATTCCGTACAGCATCTGAAATTCGAAGCGGTCGGAAGAGATACGGTGCGCGGCGGCGAACTCGCGCGTGGCGGCAATCATGCGGTCGTCGTGAGTCGCAATGGCCTGGTAATGGCCGCTCCGCAGGAGTTTCTGCATCAACTTGATGTAATTCGCATCCACGTCCGCCTTGCGCGGGAACGCCACCTCGCGCGGCTCCTTGTAAGCGCCCTTGCAAAGGCGGATACGGCTGCCGCCGGCGAGCAATTCGTCTACGTCCTTCTCGCTGCGATAAAGATAGGACTGGATCACAATCCCCAGGACGTCGCTGGGCGCCTTCGCGGCGCGAAACACGCGCAGCGTGGCATCGGTATACGCGGAACCCTCCATATCGATGCGGATGAAATTGCGGTAGCGCGCGGCGCGTTCGACGAGGGATTTCACGTGCTGAAGCGCCGACGCCTCGTCGATAGCGAGGCCGAGTTGCGTGAGCTTGATGGAAATATGCGAGGGAATTCCCTCGGAAGCCAGCCGGTCAAGCAGGCCCAGGTATACCTGGCAAGCTTCCTCCGCGTCGCGCATTGCATTGACGCTTTCGCCGAGGTGATCGAGGGTGGCGGCGAAACCTTGCGCGGTCAATTCCCGGACGGCGCGTACGGCGTCGTCGATCTCTTCTCCGGCGATGTAGCGCCGGGCGAGTTTTCGCCCAAGCGAAGAATGCGTCAGGAAATTCTTGGGGGTCTCGCGCTCGGACAGAAACAGGAGGAGGGAGCGAAGCATGTGAGTAGGTTTGAGGGAACAGGTTACAGGGAACAGGCAAACGGCGGCCGGTCAAGGTTCCGGAGATTTTTCTGTTCCCTCTTGACTATTCCCTGTTCCCTGCTTCATCCGTGTTCGGCTTCCAAAAATCTCTCCGCGTCGATCGCGGCCATGCAGCCCGACCCCGCCGCGGTAATCGCCTGCCGATAGACCTTGTCCTGGACATCCCCGGCGGCAAAAACTCCCGCGACGCTGGTCTTCGGGCCATCGTGGGTCTTGAGATACCCGATGTCGTCCATCTCCAGTTGGCCGCGGAAGAGCGCCGAATTGGGCGTATGCCCGATGCCGATGAAGACGCCGTCACATGCCCTCAGCGTCTCTTCGCCGGTCCGGGTGTCTTTGAGTTTTACTCCCGTTACCTCACCCTTGGAGGGATCGAGGATATCCGTGATCACGGAGTTCCAGACCGGCTTGATCTTCTCGTTGCGGAAGAGGCGGTCCTGCATGATCTTCGAAGCACGAAGCTGGTCGCGGCGATGAACCAGATTCACGCGCGTGGCGTAGCGCGTCAGAAACAGCGCGTCTTCGGCCGCCGTGTCCCCGCCGCCCACCACGGCCACCTCCTTGCCACGGAAAAAGTAACCGTCACAGGTGGCACAGGTCGAAACCCCGTGCCCGAGCAGCTTGCGCTCCGATTCCAGCCCCAGCAGCCGCGCCGAAGCGCCGGAAGCGATGATGAGTGTTTTGGTTTCCAGGCGCGTCTCGCCGATCTCCAGCGCAAACGGCCGCTTGGAAAGGTCGGCACGCGTGACGTTCCCTTCCATGAACTCCGCGCCGAATTCGGTCGCCTGTTTCTGCATCATTTCAATCAATTCCGGGCCCTGCACACCCTTCGGAAAGCCCGGGTAATTTTCAACCAGGGTTGTCAGCGTGAGCTGGCCGCCCGCCTCGATTCCGCGAATCACCAGCGGCTGAAGGTTGGCGCGGGCCGCGTAGATGGCCGCGGTAAGACCCGCGCAACCTGATCCCATGATGATGACGTTCCTCATTCCTGCGATCCTCCCAGATCCGATGCGGGCGAATCATCTTACTCGATGCCCGCGCGTTCGTACAGCCGCATCCCCCCGAGTGGCAGCGGCGGTTGGCTACCGGCAAGAGTCTCACTTGGCGAGCGCCGGCGATCATAGATCGCCGCTACAGCAAGGTTGCGATGTCGCGACATTTGATGTTACAAACGGGTGTTTCGTTTCTCATCCGGATTTGAATTCGATTTCTGGACCCCCACGGGAACTGAAACCCGCTCCGGGGAAGGCTAACGCGCGCCATGATGGATGCCGTCGTTCTCGACTCCGTCACCAAGCGGTTCAACTCCGTCACCGCCGTCAGCGGACTCGACCTGCGCGTGCGCGAAGGCGCCCTCTTCGGATTGCTGGGGCCGAACGGCGCGGGAAAAACCACTTCCCTGCGCATGATGATGCGTGTCCTGATCCCCGATGAGGGTTCGGTCCAGATTTTCGGCCAGCCCTTGAGCGACCACACTCAGGATCTTATCGGATACCTGCCCGAGGAGCGCGGCCTGTACACGCGCATGAAGGTGCGGCATGTCCTGCGATTCCTGGCGGCGCTCAAGGGTCTCTCGGAAGCCGAGGCCGACCGCCGCGGGCTGGAATGGCTGGAGCGCCTTGAACTTGGGAAGTGGGCGGACAAGCGAATCAACGACCTCTCGAAAGGCATGCAGCAGAAGGTTCAATTCATCGCCTCGGTCCTGCACCGCCCGCCGCTCCTGGTGCTCGACGAGCCTTTTACCGGCCTCGATCCGCTGAATGCCGCGACGCTCAAAGACATCATGCTCGAGCTGCGCGAACAGGGTTCGACCATCATCCTCTCCACCCACCGCATGGAGCAGGTCGAGATGATGTGCGATTCCATCTGCCTGATCCATCGCGGCGAGAAAGTCCTGGACGGCGAGCTGCAGGCCATCAAGCGTTCGTACGGGAAAAATACTTTACGAATTCAGTATTCGGGCGACGACGAATTCCTTAATCTCCCGACGCTCGTCGAGGGCGCCAACCACCATGGCGCGATGGTGGACATCAAACTTCGCCCGGGCGCGGACCCGCAGGAAATTCTCAAGGCGGCTGTGGCGCGCGGCGTCCGCATCACGCGCTTTGAACTGATCGAGCCGCCGCTGAACGACATCTTCATCGAAAAGGTTGCCGGTGCGTAAAGTCTGGCTGGTCGTCAAACGTGAATACCTGACGCGAGTGCGGACGAAAGGGTTTATCTTCGGCACCTTCGCCGTCCCGCTCATCATGCTGGCGATGATCATTGTCCCGGCTCTGCTGGCGACCAGGCCGTCGAGCCAGAGCAAAAATCTGGCGGTGATTGACGCCACGGGAAATCTCTCCGCGGCGCTGGCGCAGGGGCTCGACCAGAAGCTCCCCAACGGCCAGCCGGCTTATCGCATCGTTCAGGAGGCGGCGAATCCCCCGGCCCCGGAAGCCGCGCGCTTGGCCGACGAGTTTCGCGCCAGGGTGAATCGCGGCGAACTGGACGGATTTTTGATCATCCCAGCGGGGATTCTGCAAAAGGAAGCGGCCGTGTTGCACACCCGCAACCCCGGCGACTTCGGCGTTTCGGCTGCCATCCAACGCGCCCTGGATGACGCCGCCACGGCGCAGCGACTGAAGGCGCGCGGTGTCGAGGTGAAGGACGTTCGAGGGTTGGTCGGCGGGGTTAAGCTGACTCTCGTCAAGGTCACCGAAAAGGGCGAAGTCGTCGAAAAGGGACAGACCATCATTCTCGCCATCGCCTTGATGTTCTTTCTCTACATGACCATTTTCGTGTATGGCCTGGCGACCATGCAGTCCGTGCAGGAGGAAAAGAACACGCGCGTCGTGGAGATTCTGGTTTCATCCCTGCGACCCACGCACTTGTTGTGGGGCAAGCTGCTGGGCGTGGGCGCCGTGGGCTTTACCCAGCTCGCGGTCTGGCTGACCGCCGCCGGGATTCTGGGAGCGTACAGCGCCGCCGTGGCGGGACTCTTCCGCCCCGGCGCGTCTTTCCCGCGCTTCCCGATTCCGCTTCATATCGTGGCTTTCATTGCCGTCTTTTTCGTCAGCGGGTATTTCCTCTACGCTTCGCTCTACGCCGCCATCGGCGCCATGGTTTCGAGCACCGAAGAAAGCCAACAGGTTTCCGCCCCCATCAACATCCTGCTCGGCTTCAGCCCCGCGCTTCTCGGCGTCATCATCCGCAATCCCAGCTCGCCCATCGCCGTCGCCCTCTCGATGATCCCCTTCTTCTCTCCTGTGCATATGGTCTTGCGCATCACCCTGCAGATGCCCCCGCTGTGGCAGGTTCTCCTTTCCATTTTCATCATTGTGCTCACCACCAGCGCGCTGGTCTACCTTTCGGCGCGCATCTACCGCGTCGGAATTCTGATGTACGGGAAACGGCCGTCGCTGGTCGAGCTGGCGAGGTGGGTGAGGTATATGTGAGTGCTGATTGGTTGTTCGTTGCTGGTTGAGGCCGCTGAGGCCCGCCGGTTAATCTTTCGCCAGAGTCACCGTGCAGGCGCGGAACGCAACGTCCTGGACACGGCCGCATTCGGAATTTTCGCATTCCAGATCGTCGAATTTGTTGGGCCAGCCGTCTTCTTCATTGAGCCCCCGGCGGAAAGTTTGGCGGTTTCCGCAGCTGGGACATTCCCACTCGACTTCGTAAACCTGCATGTGGCCTTCCCGCAACGCCCTGATCCTGAATGCTGCTTTCGCGGCATTCTCGCCAGGCAGCGGGAAATTGTCAAGAATTCTGCCGCGCGGGGGCTTGACAGGCCCGGTCCCACCAGGCAAAGTTGGGATTGGATGACCCTCAAGCCTTTGACCGTCGCCTGCCCGCAGTGCGGATCGAATGACGTCTTCTACTCCTGCAAGCCGGAATGCTGCTTCAACCACGTCTGCAACAACTGCTATACGACCTTCGAATTGGCGACCACTCGAATCGGCGAGCTGCAGGACGCATTTCCGATGTTGCCCGACCCCGATCCCTCGGCGCCCACCGCGCCTTGCGCGCGCTGCGGAGAATACAGGATCTTTGGCATCCGTGACGGTTCCGCCGCGCCCCCACGGTACCTCTGCGTCGCCTGCAAAGCGCTCCTGACGCTGCAAATCACCAACGTCGCGAAGGGCTAGAAGGCCGAATCAATTCCCCAACGGCCCTCTTCCGCGAGGCTTTGGGATGGCAGGCTTGCAGGCCCTCCGTGCTCTCTCCCGGCTCCTCGCTGGCAAGCCTCTGGCTAGAATCCGACGCTACCGAAGCGGGCAGCAGGCGCCGCGAGGGATGGGCGACCCATGCGGGCAGGTCTGGGGATGGTGGAGGAAGATGCAGAGCTTCTCGGTGACTTCCGGGCTGAGGGTGTGCTCGATCCGGCAGGCGTTGGCGTCGAGCGAATCGGAATCGAGCCCGAAGGTGTCAAAGAAGAGCCGCTCGGCCAGGCGGTGCCGGCGGATGATCTCGGTGGCGCGCCGCTCGCCTCTTCCCGAAAATGACATCTCCCCCCCGTTGATCTTCACGAGCTCTTCCTGCGCCATGAGGAGAAACGTGGCGCGGTTCTGCGCGAACTCGGGGAGCGAGTCGACGGCGAACAGGTTTTTCCCCGTATCTTCCTGGACGTGCCAGACGGCCTTCAGCAGATTGTCGATCAACTCCTCTTCCTGGGCCGGGAAGACCGAGACCTCAGTCAGCCGGCCGTGGTGAAGCTCAATGCGGCGCTCGGCCATGCGCCCGATTTCCGGGTCGTGCGTGACCATGACGATGGTGTGGCCTTCGTGATGCAGTTCGGTGAAGAGACCCATGACGATGGCTTCGTTCACCTCGTCGAGGTTTCCCGTGGGCTCGTCGGCGAGAATCAGGTTGGGCTGATTGATGAGCGCGCGCGCCACGCAGACGCGCTGCTGTTCGCCGCCGGAGAGCTGGGAAGGAAGATGCTGCAGCCGGTCGCCGAGCCCGACGCGCTTCAGTGCCTCGGCGGCTTCGTGCTCGTCGGCGAGGCTGTGGAAGTATTGCGCGAGCATCACGTTCTCGACGGCCGTGAGATAAGGCACGAGATGGAATTGCTGGAAGATGAATCCGGCCTTCTCGGCGCGAAAGCGCGCCAGGTCGCCCGCCACGAGCGCGGCGAGATTCGATCCGTCCACCACGACTCGTCCGGCGCTGGGCGAATCGAGGCAGCCGAGAATATTGAGCAGCGTGCTCTTCCCGGAGCCCGAAGGACCCATTACGGCGATCCACTCGCCTTTCTCGACAGAGAAGGAGACATCGCGCAGCGCCTGGACCGCCGCGCCGTAGGCTTTCGTCAACCCCTCGACTTCGATGAATGGCAAAGCGTCAGTCTCCCTTGAGAGTCGTTGCGGGCTCGACGCCGCGAATGATGTTAACCGGGAAGAGCGTGGCCACGACGGCCAAAGCCACAGAAAGCAAACAGACCAGCGGCAGCGTCCACCAGGTTACACTTAGCGACACGCCGAACAGCCGCTCCGCGAGCGAGCGCGCCAGCACCGCGCCGGCGGCAAATCCTACCAGTCCCGACACGAGTCCCAGGCCCGCGCCCTCGCTCATGAACAGCCGCATCACCAGCGGGTCCGTGGCTCCCAGCGCCTTCATGACGGCGATGTCCTTGCGGCGCTCGAGGACGATGGTCGTCATGGTCGCCATCACGCACAGGGCGATGATCACCAGGATCAGCGCCGTCAGCGACACGGTAAGCCAGCGGATGATCGCCAAGACTTTTCCCTGCGACTCCACGATCTGCCGGATCGGGCGCACTTCGATGCCCGCGAGATTCGCGGAAAGTTCGTGAAGGGTGCGATCAATTTCCGCAGCTTCGCCCGGGACGCTCAATTGTACCAGACTGATTTTATCTGCAAGGCCCGTCACGCGCTGCAGGGATGGGAGCGGAACAAAAACCTCGTCGTCTTCGGCGTCGCCCGTCGTGAGCACGCCGGCGATACGGAAGGTCTCACCGACCGGATCGGACATGCCCGCGCCCGATTCCAGTTCGACATTGTCGCCAATTCGCAGGCGCAGCCGGGAAGCGGCCCGCGAGCCGATCACGCAATCGGAGGGGTCCAGGCGACTTGCTCCGCCCTCCAGCCGCCAGCCCGGATAGAGGGCGCGGAGCAATCCGAAGTCGGAGCCCACGGCGACAACGTTGAGCAATTCCGGCAAGCGCGGGTCGGCGGGCCGGCGCGCGAGACGAACGACCGCGTTCAAGACTGGAACAGAAGTGAATCCCTTGAGCCGCTCGCCGAACGGCGCGAGGCGGGACAGAACCGACCCGTCCAATACCACGGCGTCCCCTCTTCCAGCGCGAGGCGTCAGGACCACGTTGGCTCCGTAGGCACGGAATTCCTGCGTCATCTTGCGGCGAACGCCGTCGTGAAGATTCAGCAGCGCCGCGGTCACCGCTGCGCCAACAAAGAGAGAAGTCATCGCCAGCGCAGCCTGCGGACGCTTGACGGAAACCGACCGCAGCCACAGCCGCCAGAAAAGCGAACGGCGAGGACCCGCGGATTTTTTATCGGCGCTATTCATTTCTCAACACGTCGATGGGCGAAAGTCTCAGGCCGCGCGCCAGCGGGAGCGCGCTGCCGGCGAGCGTCACAGCCAGGGCCAGCGCCACGGCGGCGGGAAGAATCACCCAATGTATTCCCGTCGGCAATCCAAAAACGACACTCGACAGGCGCCAGGCCATCAGGCTGCCTGCGAAGTATCCTGCCAGTCCGCCCAGAGAACCGATAATCAATGCCTCAAGGAGGAAGATCGTCGCGACGCTGGCGTTCGTCGCCCCGAGCGATTTGAACAGGCCGATTTCCGCGCGCCGCTCGATGACGGTGGCGAGCATCAGCGACGCGACGGCGAGGACAGAAGCGACCAGCGCCGCGCCCGCCAGCAGCGCCATCAGGATGCCGACGCGGTTGAGGACGCTCCCTTCCGCCTCCGCCACGCGATACACGGGTCGCGCCTCCGCGCCGGGAAGGGACTGCTGAATCTGGTAACCGATCGAGCTGACGTACGGCGTGCAATACCAGCGGTCGAATTCCTCGGCGCTGAGCCGGGTGACGTCGGAGCGGGCGAATTCGTCCTCCGGCTTGGTCAGCGCGCTGACCTCGATGCGACGGACGTATCCTTCCAAGCCAGAGAGCTGCTGCGCGGTCGCGAGCGGAATGAAGATCTGATCGTCCACTTCACTGCCGGAGTCGAGGATGCCGCGAATGGTCAGCGGCAACGTTGGCCTTCGCGCGGCGGACGAATCAACGTTGGCAGTAAATGTGCGTCCCGGCGCGATACCGAGCCTCTCCGCTACGCGCCTTCCGACAAGGCACGATGCGGGATCGTTGTCGTCTGGCCACTCGCCCGTCACTTTCCAGGCCGGGTGGAGCGGCTTGAGTCCGGTGCGAAACGTCTCGGATTTGTCGACTTGGATTTCCTTGTCAAACCAACTGCCCACCAACTCGACTCGATGCCCTTCGACCGAAGCCGCAAGAGGCAAGAGCGGTGCAAACGCCATGATGTTGTTGCGCCAGAAAATCTTCTTGAGCTTGGTGAGGTCAGCTTCCTGGAGAAGCGCTGAGGAAGACGCAGCTCGCGATTCGACGCCGCCCAGACTGGCCGGGAGGCTGTCAGCGGCAGGCGTGATGGAGATGTTGGCGCCGAATGACCGCAGCTCGCGTCCGACCTTGTCACCTACGTCGAGCGCGATGGTGGCCACCGCGGTGCTCACGGCGATTCCCAGCGTGACCGCCAGCGTGCTCAGAAGCTTGCGGCGTCGGCGGCGCGTGATGGATCGGCCTACGACTCGGCTCAGCATGACATTACGGGAAGTACTTGGCGCTTTCCCGGAGCGCGCTTTCGGAAATGATCAGCGTCTCACCCTCGAGGCGGTAATCGATGTGAATGGGGTTGCACCCGCCGGCCATGCCGATGGTGGGAGCATAGATGGCCGCCGAACAGTGGCGGCAGATCACGTTCGCTCCGTCCTGATAGTAGCCCTGGCTGCCGCAGATCAGACATGCGTCAAGCCCGGCGCGAACCGTGTCCGAGGCGTCGAGCAGGGCGATGAAGCGCACCGTGGCGCCCCCGACCTGCGCTGCGAAACGGTGCAGCCGGTGGTCGGCCAGCCGGCTCACCGGCACACGAACTTCGCCGTCGGTGATGGAGACGGCTTCCGCCGGCGTGATGCTCTGCGACGCTTTCGAGTAAATGAACTCCGTGCTGATGGCAATGATGACCAGCGTCGCCACCGCCGTCGCCGCGATCTTCCAGAAGCGCTCGCGGCGCTGCTCGGCCAGCAGTTTGCGCCGCTCGGGAGCGGCCGAGTTGGCCGCATCCACCGCCGACGCGCTCGCCTGGATTCGCTGCGCCACCATTAGGAAGAGCGCCAGCGCCACCACCACCACGAAGAAGAATGCGTCGTTGTTCACGACCGGCCCGATCAGGGCCATCTCGCGCGGGCCGGAGGGAAGGATTCGAGCCTCCGAGAGTTCATGGATCCCCGCCACCAGGAGCTGCGTCGCGACAACAAGAAGCACCAGCGTGGTTACGGCAAAGAACTTCCGCAGGTTGACCTTGAGCGTGCCCTTAAAGAAAGCGACTCCCAGGCCCACCGCCAGCGCCAGGCCGATTGCCCCGCCGAGGAAATTCAGCAGCTCGGTGGTGCGAAACGAAACGGCCGCGAGGAAGAGGACGGTTTCCACGCCCTCGCGAAAGACCATCAGGAACACGAAGAGGAAAAGGCCGAGGGTGGCCATACTCGAGGGGCGGGTGGAAATGCGCGCGAGTTGGGCTTCAATTTCCTGCTTGAGGCGCTTGCCGGTCTTCCACATCCAGATCGCCATCGAGGCGACGAAGATCGCGCCCGCCATCATCAGCCAGCCTTCCAACGCTTCCTGGTCAACCTCCAGGCGGTGGATGGCGTAAGCGCCGGCAAGGCTCGCGAGGATTGCCGCGCCCAGAGCCCAAAAGACAATCCGGCTCCACGCTTCGCGGCCGGTCTTCTTGAGATGACCGAGAACGATGCCTACGATGAGCGCGGCTTCGACACCTTCACGGAGAGTGATGACCAACGACTGAAACATGGATGCAGAACCAACTACAAGCTATCTTAGAGATGCTTCTATTTGTTGCACACAAATCATAAAAAGGCACTTTAAGCCTGTCAATGAGGGGATTGAGAAACAACGACTTAGGTCACAGTTGGAGGGCCCCTGTTGCAACTAATTCGCAACTAGTTGCAACCACCCGAGGGCCCGCGAACCTACCGAGCCTGCGGGGTCTCTCCCGCCTTGGGGATGAAACGGAAGGAGTTGATGATCTTGTTCAACAATGCTTGCTGAAACTGATAGGTTTCCGCCGAAGTAAGACCGATGATCCCGAACACTGTGTTTCCTTGCGCGACTCGGACCGACATACCATGCCACTCAGCGCCTTCCATCAATCCTTTGAAGTCGCGCCGAAGGGCGGGCCGGCCGGCCACTTGGACGGCGGATTCAGAAAGCGCCTGGTAGTTTTCGTAGGTGTGTCGAAGGCCGGCTTCGGTGGTCGCACTTTTCAAGTCAGGTTCGCCGCTCCAGACCTGGCGGTCCACGATGAGAAGAGTCTGCTCGTCTTCGGGCCCTATCGCCACGATCGCCCGGCCGGTTTCGCGGGGAACGTTCTCATGGATTTTCCATCCGGGGGGTTTGTACATGGCGAAGTGAAAGGTGTCGTTGATGTAGTTGAAGCCCTCCACGTGTTCGCGGATTTCGGCCGGAAGCGGCTCGCTCAACGGCCTGCTGACGGGAGGAGGCGGAGGCTTGACGGGCGCCGCCGCGGTGGCGGAGGGCGCAGCGGTTCTTGAGGTCTCCAGGGAAACCGCGGGCGCTCCTCGCCCCTCGGTTTTCGGTCCCGAATCGTTTATGGAGGCCGGGTTGAAAGTGATGGAGCGGACGCGGTCTCTGCGGATAAGGGCGAAACCGAACTCGGTCTCGACTTTGAACATTCCATTTTCAAACCCCACGATCGCGCCGACCACCTTCTGGCCATTCTGCAGGGTGATTTCTTCAGCTGTTGCTCTAGTCGCCGCAAAAACCGCGACTGTCAACGCCAACGTCGCGAGCAGAGGAAAGCGCGATGGCTGGGAAGAAATCATGTTCCCTCGGTCTCAAGCTCTCGACGAAGGAGAGAAGCCTTCAGCCTTCAGCCTTCAGCCTTCAGCCTTCAGTATTTTCTCAAAACTCCGATGACTCGGCCTTGGATTTTCACGTCCCGCGCCGGGAGGATGATGGGATCCATCTGGGCGTTGGCAGGCTGCAGTCGAACGCGGCCGTTCGGTTCACGGTAGAGCCGCTTGAGTGTGGCATCGGTTCCCCCGGTCAGCGCCACCACGATTTCGCCGTTGTTGGCCGCATCCACGCCTTCCACCAGAATATAATCACCGTTGCAGATGTGGTCGTCAATCATCGAGTCGCCCTTGACACGCAGGACGTAGATATTCCCCTTGCCGCTCGCAAAATCGCCAAGAGAGAAAGTCTCCGGATTGGGGATGGCCTCGACCGGCTGGCCGGCGGCAATTCTGCCCAGCAGCGGGAATTGCATCTTGCCCAATGCCGGCGCCATCGGAACGAGCTCGCGCGGCGCTGCCACAGTCTTGCTCGCTGCGGCCTTGGGACGCGCGAAGGGTTGAATCGCGGTCTTGGCAAAAGGCACCGCCGCGGGAACGGCCACGACTTCCACCGAGCGGCTCTGATTGTAGCCGCGCCGGATGAAGCCTTTCCGCTCCAGCGTCTGCATGTGCTTGTGCACGGTGGCGAGCGAAGAGAGCTCAAGCGATGCGCCGATCTCCTCGAAGCTGGGCGAGTATCCGTGCTTGTTGATGAATCCGACCAGGAAATCCAGAACCTGCTTTTGCCGGCGTGTTAAAGCCATCGGTATCCCCTCAATTCCGTGATAGCTCGTTCGGCTCGAAAATCGCGGAGCGGACTTCACGGCTCTGAGGCAAATTTTAGGCGAATAAAAGGCGAATAGCAAGAGGAAATTCGCTGCCCCCCGGGCTCGGCCAAGCGCCTCCGCCGGCGCGGTAACCTAAGGCGCTTCAATCTCTTTCCGCATGCCTTCGAGGAGCTCGCGGTCCTCGTCGGTTTCCTGTTTCTTGAGGCGGTTGAAGTTGGCAAGGGCGGCAGCGGCCTTTTCCTTCTGTCCCAGCGACGTGTACGCACGGCTGAGCTGGTAATACGCCTGCGCGAACTCCGAGTCATAGCGGACCGCGCTCTCAAGTTCGCGTGCCGCTGCGTCCGCCTGGCCAGCCGTCAAGAGAATCTTCCCCAGTTGATAGTGCGGTGGCGCGTAATCCGATTTGAGGCGGGCGGCCTGCTCGAATGCCGCTCGCGCCTCCTCGCCGCGATTGTCTCGCAGCAGCAGCGCACCAAGGTGATAGTAGAAGCGCGCGTTCGCCGGCTCCAGACGCAGGGCGCGATGCAGGTAGTCTTCCGCTTCGCGATTCTTGCTTTGATTGACGAGCGTGGCGGCATAGACAAACAGCGCTCGCGAGGAATTCGGATCGAGTTCGACGGCGCGCGCCAGGCTCCGTCGCGCCTCCTCGTAGCGCCGCTCGAGGTAGTAGCTGACTCCCTGGCTGTAGTAAGGCTCGGGCCAGTCGGGCGCGGCTTTCACGGCTTCGGCCAGCAACTCCAGCGCCTGCTGATGCTGTCCGGCGCGCTGTGCGAGCTGCGCCGCCAGGAGCAAATACTTCGGCTGGCGCGATTCGCCCGCGAGCGCCTGCTGTGATTCGCGTCGCGCCTCGGGGTATCGTCGCAGCAGGTAGAGCGCGCTGGCTCGCATGTAATGATCCTCCGTCGTCTGGGGATTCGGCAACGCCACCAGCACGCCGGCGGAATCGCGCAATTCCAGCCTAGCTGCCGCCAGCAGCCGGCGCGCCTCCGACGAATCCGGCTGCAGGTTGACGGCGGCTTCCAGGTGCTCCAGCGCCTCGCGCGCCCGGCCGTGTTCGAGAAACAATCGCCCCACGCCCGAGCGCCACTGAAAGTCGCTACCAAAAACCTTAGCTCGCTCCATAGCCTCGCGCGCGGCGTCATCGAAGCGCCGGCCTTCGAGCGCGGCATAAACGACATAAAAAGAAACGTCGGGGCGGTCGGGCCCCAGCCGCCGCGTTTCGTCGAAGAGCCGCGCCGCCTCCTCCGCCTTCCCTTGCCCGAGCAGGACGATTCCCAGGTTGTACGCGGCGTCGGGATGGCGGGGATTAATCTGGCGGGCGCGCTCGAGCTCGCGAATTCCCTCGGTCGTATTCCGCGCGCGCAGATAAGCCAGCGCCAGCCCGTAATGCGCCTCAAAGGAATTCGGCAACAGCTCGACAGCGCGGGCGAGATGCGGGATGGCTTTCGCCGTGTCGCCCAGCTGGTATTCCACCATCCCGAGATTCAAATACGCGTCGGCAAGCCCGGGGTCAGCCGCAATCGCGCGTTCGAGCTCGGCGCGCGCGCCCGGAAAGTTGTCGCTCGCGAGCATTTTCTTGGCGCGCTCCAGGTGCGCCTGCGCGGCCGTCTCTTCCCGCCGCGCCTGCGCGCTGCTTTCGGGCGGCGCATACATGCCGCCCATTGGCATGTATGCGATCTGGGTTGGCCGCCACGGTCCCGATCTGGTCGGGATGCCGTGGGATTTTTCCGGCCGGGACGTTACGGGCCCACGGCACAAAAAACATGCCGTGGCTACCCGCGCCGGCGTTATGACCACGAGAAACGCCGCCATCAACGCCCCAACCTGAATTGTTCTGCGGAAGCTTGGTTCACCGACTCGGCACGGATTGGGCGCAGGGCGCATCACAGCAAAGCATAACCTAAATCCCGTCGCCGGCGCAGAGCCCATGGCGCAGAATCTGTGCGTTGCGACACGCTACTCGCGGACGCGGGTTCGGTCGGCACCAACGACGATCAGCTTCCCGCCGTATTCGTCCATCTGCGGGTGGGTTCGAAGATATCGTATCAGCCGCTCCAGCAGGAGTGACGTGGTCTCGGGATGGTTCAGGACTTGAAGTGCGATGATGCCGCGGAATTGGCGCGGCGGATAGGCGACGATGTCGGCGAAGTCGCCATTGAGGGAAAGCAGGATTGCCTCGAGTTCCTGCGCCTTGGTGATCACCTTCGAATCAGGTGACTCGACGGGAAGGTGATCGCGAAGCCGCAGGATTTCGCAGCCGGCGCCCTGCAGCGTTTGGATAATTAGATTGGAGACGCAATGGTCCGCGAAGAGGCGGAGCGCCATCAGACGCTGACCTCGAACTCGGCGAGGTCGCGGGCGTAGTCGAGGCAGGCGGCAATCTGCTCGCGAGTCAGGTCGGGATACTCAGCGATGATCTTCTCGGGGCTTTCACCGGCCGCCAGATGGCCGAGGACGAGACTGACCGGGATGCGCGTTCCCTTGAGCCGGGGCTTCCCGTGCAATATCTCCGGATCGCTCGCGATGTAGTGCTTCCAGTCCGTCGGCATTGGCGCCTCTGGGTTGGAAGTATAGGCCAAGCATCGCGCAATTCCAAGCGACCACACATTTCGCTCAAATCGCAAAAGGTGCGATGTACGCGCCACCCGCGCTCCATTGTCATTCCCACGAATGCGGGGATCCACGCCCGTCGTCACGCGGAAAGTTCCGTGCGATGATGTTCTGGCGTGCGATGGCGGAGAGGAGACAGCGATGACGAAGAAGCGAGTCGGAGATCCATGGATGACGGCGGAAGAATACGGGCGGTCACTCCCGCGGCTCTCCGTGAACCTGATTGTCCGTGACGTGGCTCGAGCGCTTCCCTTCTACGAGAAGGTGCTGGGCGCGAAGGCGCGCTATGCGGACGCCGATTTTGCCGCGCTGAGCCTGGAGGGGATCGACTTCATGCTCCACGCCGACCATACCTACGACCATCACGCCATCTCGGCGCGGCTGGCCGCGCCCGGCCGGCGCGGAACCGGCGCGGAGATTCGCGTGTTTGGCATGGACCCGGACGCGCTCGAAGCGCGAGCTCGTTCGCACGGCGCCGAGGTCGTTCAGCCCGCCGGTGACCGAGGCCATGGCTGGCGCGACGTCATGCTCGCCGACCCTGACGGCTACCTCTGGGCCGTCGGCATTCCCCTGCCGAAATAATCGCGGCCGCTTGCGCCAGCCCCGCTCACCAATGTCATTCCCGCGAACGCGGGAATCCAGAATGCTAGCCACGGCGTCCTTTCTTTGCCGTGGGTTCGTAAATAGGTGGACATCGGACGAGCCCATGGCAAAAGTCAGTGCCATAGCTTGTATCTGCGAGCTTCACGCGAATTCGTAGAGGGGGACGCTGCGGTTGGGTGGGGGAGTGGCTTCGAGCAGGGCTTCAATGCGCCGGACGGTTTCAGGTGTGAAAAGCACGTCGCCGCAAATGCCGCACACCTCCGCCGGAACGTGGCCAATGACGATGACTTCGCCCCGGCGCTTGACGGTGTGCACCACGGTGCGCGCTTCGTATTCCCCCGGACAACCTTGCACGGAGCACTTCATGGCCGGCTTCTCCTCGCCCGGGGCGTCACCCACTTGGGCGGCCTTCGTCGGTCTCTCCACTGACTAGGCAGCAGGCTCCACGGCGGTGTTCGGGATAGTGTTCCAGAATCTCACCGCGTCGAAGGGCTGCCAGAACTTCATCCAGACCGATCTTCACTTCAACCATCTCGCGGTGGGCATGCTGTGTGATCCGGAAAGCCCCGGCCACCGCCCGGGATTTGATGCGAGCCAGGGTGCTCTCGAGTTCGGTTACCTCACGCTCTTTCATGCCAGCGCGAGCGTACCACACCCATTACCTTGACCGGAAGGCGTGGAAAAGCCGACCCAAGGGCAGCGTCAAAGTTTCGTGCCGGCAAGCGCCGTGGCGCGCCAGTCGCTGATGGCGCTGACGGCGCCGCAATCGGGGCAGCGCGTGGTCGAGAACTGCTCGCCGCAATTCGGGCAGGTGGCCTGGGACTGGAACGTGTCGAAAGGTTTGTGGCAGCGGCCGCAGACCCACAACTGCGCGACGGGCGGCGAGGCGTGGCAATTCGGGCAGGCGAATCCCTCGTGGCGCGGCAGCTTGGCCAGGCGGGCCAGCGCTTGCGCCTGGCGCAATCCTCCCCAGCAATTCATCAGGATGAACGCGGCGAGAATTCCGAACCAGACGGAGCGCAGCCACACGGCAATCGAGACCAGCCCCGCCACGCCCGCAAAGCCGACGGTGACGGCCAGCATCAGGCTGCGCGCGCGCCCCAGGAAGTACCAAAGCAGCGAGCGAAGAATCTGCCCGCCATCGAGAGGGTAAATCGGCAGCAGGTTGAAGATCAGCAGGCCCGCGTTGATGAACCAGACCGCTCGCAGCAGCGCGTGGGCGTTGGGATAGGCGGCGTTCCAGCCCGCCGATCGATTCAAGATTCCGATGAGCGACATCAGAATCAGCAGCGCGACGTTGACCAGCGGCCCCGCGGCGATGCTCCAGAGCGTGGCCCCGGGACGCGGCGGCGGATCCACAAACGCCACGCCGCCCAGCGGCCAGAGGACAATCCGGTCGGCTTTCCCGCCCACCGAGCGGCAGGCCAGCGCGTGGCCGTATTCGTGCAGCATGACGATGAAGAACAGCGCGAGGTATTCGATTACGTTCCACGCGAGTGAGGGATAGCTCCCCGACCGGGCCTGGATTTCGTACATCGCCACCAGAAACCACGACCAGTGGAGAAATAGATCCACCCCGGCAAATCGGAAAAGATGAATCGTCCCCTGTCGCATGTTTGCCGCCTGAGGGACTTATAACACAATGCGGAAGTTGGCGCAGAGCTTGCTTCCCGGGTCGGGGGTTCGGAGGCGGAAAGACCCTCACCCGCCCTCGTACCTCGGGCACCCTCTCCCGACAGGAGAGGGCTACAGCCCAATGCGCGATTCCTGCCCTCTCCCACGGGAGAGGGTGGCGATCCCGCCGCGCGGGAGAGCCGGGTGAGGGGATCCGCCCGACGCTTCGAAGGAGGTGTCACAACACAGTGACTTCCCCCCAGGCGGCGATCAGTTTCGATTGAAGACCAGATTCCCCAAATCCCCGCGGTCGAGGCCGCGGTCGTCGCGAAGTTCGAGGCTGATGCGATGCGTGGCGGGCGGGGCCTCAATTTCTTGATCAACACGCAGAAGCGCGTCAGGCGTGACGCGGCCAAGCGAAATCCTTTTTAATTCCTCGCCGCCGCTGCCTTTGAGCGAAAGCGCAACCGTGCCGGGATAGAAAACGCCGAACGCCCCGGTGACGTGCAGCATCGTCCCTTCGACGCGCGCCGCAAGCGGCTCGCTGGTCACGCCGGCATCGGTGACATTCACGATGTTTGAGAGCCCGCGCGCCGCGAACCACTCGGTCTGGAAGGAAGCGTCTTCGCCCGGCCGGAGGAAGAAGTAAGGGCTGATGATTTCGGTTTCGAGATAGTAGGGCGTGTGGCGCGGGCCGGGCTCAGTCACCGGCGCGCCGAACTGGCGCGGATAGCGCTCCGGGCCGTTCAGCCAGAATTCGATCGTGCACTGGTCGGGATAGTCGGCGCCCGGCACGAAGCGGAATCTCTGCACGAACGCGTGCTGAGTCTTGCCGTTCGCCACCGCCAGCCAGCCCGCCTCGGAATCCACGCCGACTTGCAGCGCCTGGTAGCGGTAGTGCAGCCGGAAGAAACCTTCGAGCGGCTGATACGCGGAGTCGCGAACGTCGCCGTGCTGCGGAGTGTACCCGCCGGGAAAGCGGCTGCGCGGATTCGCGGGAGTAAACACCCAAACGTCGTGGTTCGGCTGGAGCGGCTCGCTGGGGTCGGCGGTGTCGCTCTGGGTCACTTCCTGAAATCCCCAACGCACGTTGTGGCCCGTGATGTTCTTCATGTGATGCTCGACGGCGACACGTGTCGAGCCGCGCGCCAGGCGATAGACGCGGCTGAGTTGCAGCCCGCTGCGGTCGTCGGGCGGCGCCGTCACGCGCACGGCGACTTCCTCGGCGTTGTTCGCCGCGACTTCCGCCGAAAAGACGCTGCCGTCAAGGTTGTAGTCGGGCGGGCCGGCCCACTGCTCGGCGGTGTCGAAACCCTGCGGCCCCAGCCAATCCTTGTCGCCGCCGTAATTCGCCCACTCGCGGCCGCGGTCGTTCTGCTCGCGCGGCAGAACTTTTCCGGCGAGTTCGGGATTCACAAAAAAGTAGGCGTGCGAGCCGAGCTCGTATTGAATCGCCCGCCCGCCGATTTCGGGCGCGATGGTCAGCGTGACGAAGCCGTTCGTCAGACGAATCGCCTTCCAGCCTTTGTAGGTGGTTTGCTCGAGCGAGCAACGAGGGACCTCCTGCGCCGGCGCGGCCGTTGTGGCGCCGAGCGCCGCGGACATAAGAAACAGAACCGTCGCGAAGATTCTCATTCGAAGATTCACCGCCTGCAAAAGTTGTAACTCCTGCCGGCGGCAGACAAGCGAAGGATCTTTTTCGTTTCGCTCGCGGCGAATCCTCCCCGCGTGCAAAGCAACGACCAAATACCGAGATCCTTCGTCGTCCCGATAAAAACCATCGGTCCCGCTCAGAGCGGGATCAGGATGACATGCTGGGAAGAACCGCGGACCGTATGGACGGCGGTCCGCGCTACACCTCGCCCTTCTTCATGGCCTCGGCCAGGTGCTCGGCGGCGCGCATGGCGACGGCGATCACGGTGAGGGTGGGATTCTTCTCGCAGAAGGAGGTAAAGCTCGCGCCGTCGAGGACCCAGAGATTCTTCACGTCGTGCGTCTGGTTGCGCGAGTTCAGGACCGAACGTTTGCGGTCGCTCCCCATGCGCACGGTGCCCACCAGATTCTCGCCGTCGAAGCCGGGTTTCCTGTCCGGTCGCCGCCTGCCCAGCACCTTGCCGCCCGCGGCTTCGATGACGGCAACGCATTTCTCGTGCATATCGCGCACCATGGCCAGTTCGTTTTCACCCCACTCGAGGTGCATGCGCGCTTTGGGCAGGCCGAACTCGTCGCGAGCGTCGGGATCAAGATCCACGAAGCTCTTCTCGTTGGCGAGCATCTCGCCGTGCCCGCCCACGGCGACGAGCGCGGGAAAAAGGCGCCGGACTTCTTCGCGATACTTCTTGCCGTAGCCGGGAACCAGCGCCGCGTAGCCGGGCATCTGCGTCGCGCCGCTGGCGATATCGAGCATGTACCCGCGGGCGAAATCCTTGCTGGGCCTTTGGTAATAAACGTTCTGAATTTCGGCGTGCTGCCCGGTGCCATCTTCGTTGAGGACTTTGCCACCCACCAGGCGCTCGATGTAACCCACGCAGCCCGCGCCGTGCTCGCTGAGAAGATTCCTGCCGACCCAGCCGTTGGAATTCGCCAGGCCGGCGGGAAAATGCCGCGACTTCGACATCAGCAGAACCCGCACGTCTTCCACGCCGCCGCAGGCGAGGGCAAACACCCGCGCGCGCACACGGTATTCCTTGCGCGTGTGGCGGTCGATAAAGACCGCGCCATCGCATCGCCGGCCCGAGGCATCAACCGTCAGTTCGCGCACGATGGCGTCGGTAATGAGGGTGAATCGTCCGGTCTTCATCGCCGCGGGAATGGCGGAATTCGCGGAAGTATATTTCGCGTCCACATCGCAGCCCCTCATGCAGTAGCCGCAATAGTGGCAGGGCGGGCGGCCGCCGTGCGGCTCGGTGTTCACGGCCTTGCGGACAGGAATAACGCGATGGTCGGGGCCAAGCTTCTTTTCGACGCCCTCTTTCAAGAGCTGCTCGCCGCAACGCAGGGTCAAGGGCTTGAGGAATTTTCCGTCCGGGACGGAAGCCAAACCCTCAACAGATCCGCTGACGCCCATGAACGTTTCGGCTCGGTCGTAGTACGGCGCGAGCTCGTGATAGCTGATCGGCCAATCGTCGCCGATGCCGCGGTTCTGAAAATCCCGCTCGCCAAAGCGCCAGGAGTGCGCCGCCCAGAGGAGCGACTTGCCTCCCACGGCGGGCAAAAGCGCGTAGTCGATGCGCTCCGCCGGACAGACGACGGGATTCTTCACGAACAGGAAACCGATGTAGTCGCTCTCGCCGTGCGAGACCCAGCGCCCGCGAAAGGGCAACTCGAACGGCCAGGTATGCGTGCGGAACTGGCCGGGAGAAATCCAATTACCCGCCTCCAGAACCACGACGCGCAGGCCGCGCTCGGTCAACTCCTTGGCGGCGATTCCGCCGGAAGCGCCCGAACCCACAATGCAGACGTCGTATTCGGCTCGCGTGAGCTTGGTCAGATCGCGTTCACTCGCAGCCGGAAGTTGCTGGTTCACGATGCGTTTCCCTGCCCGCTTGGGAATTAGTTCTCACCGGAGGCGCGGTCGCAATGCGTCGCCGCCTGATGAGCCCCCGCTTGATGCGCTTCATTCGAGGCCTGCCCGCTGCCGAATTGATCCGCGCAGGTCGCGGGGGCGTCGACGTAAGTATTGCCCTGATACTTCAAATCATCCTGAAGGCCAATCTTGGACGTGTAAAAACCTTCGGCCACAGCGTGCTTGACGCGGACGAAGAAGCGGCCGGAGTCCGTCCGCGGAGAAACTTCTTCGCCCGCGATTTCCGCCAGCAGATCCTCTTGTCGGTCGGCAGGGAGCGAGCGGAAGTCGTTCCCATATCTGGCGCGGCAGGCTTCGTCGAGCGCGCGCAGTCCGTCCACCCAAGCCTGTTGATCCTCGCGCGGCGAATTGGCGATGAGGAAGTCGATGAAGGTGTCAACGCCCGCCGCCTTCGCTCCGGGCGAGATCTCGTCGGCAGGGATGATCAGGTCGGCCAGCGCCGCAATCGTTGCCTTTTGGTCAGGTGAGAAGAAGGTCGTCGCAGGCTGGGCGGCGGGGCTCGACGCGCTTGCCACGGCGCTCGGCGCCGTGCTGCCCGCCCCGAAGACCGGCTTTGCCAACCAGGCCGAAGTTGCGGCCGCCGTGAGCTCCAGCAACTGGGCCAAGGCTTTTCGGCGACTCAACTCTAGGCACCCACTTTGTTCGTGGTCAGACATGTTTTTGACCTATCGCATTCCCACGCAGTCTTGAGCCCCTAAGTGGTTTGAAGTTTATACCACATGTCAACTGCCTAATCCTGCGGCATCGACAGAAAGTCCCACTTGACACTTTGTCGTTTCTAGCGTAAAAGCCTAACCATTAGAGGGGCGACAAATCGCCCGAATTCTTTCGCGCCGTTCTGGCGCGAGTTGCGATGGGCAGGTAGTCGTTGGGCCTCGAGGCCCTGGAGAAAAATCCACACACTCCGAGCGATGAGTTCTGGTCTATCCCGACACAGGAGGCTCAGCATGAGGCTGCGAATTCGACTCATTACACAGACCGTACTTGTTGCGGCGTTGTTTTGGCTGGCACCAGGCCTTAGGGCGGACGTTACGGGCGCGATTCTGGGAAGCGTGACGGACCCCACCGGCGCGGCCGTGCCCGGCGCCACCGTGACCCTGCACAATGAGGGGACGGGCCTGAACCGCACGACCATCACGGACAGTTCCGGCAGCTACGAGTTTCTCGCCGTCCCGGTCGGGGAGGATTACACCCTGGCAGTGGAAGCTCACGGCTTCCAGAAGTCCTCCCAGACCAAACTGAGGCTTCTGGTCAATCAGCGATTCCGGGCGGATTTCCAACTGGTGGTGGGCGCGATCACGCAGTCGGTGAACGTCACCGCGGAAGCGGCGCAAGTGGAAACCACCAGCACGCAGCTTGGCGACGTCATTGAAGACAAGAAGATGTCCACACTGCCCTTGAACGGCCGGAGCTATCTCGACTTGCTGGGCTTGCAGGCGGGGGTGGTTCCCATCACTTCGGATGTGCAGTATACCGACCGGCCGACCTCCGGCACAGGTGGCGCGGGAAACATGTCGGTGAACGGCCAGCGCGAGTCGGCGAACGCCTTCCTGGTGAACGGCGGCACGGTCGAGGAAGGGCGTAACAACGGCGCCTCGATTGTGCCCACGCTCGACTCGATCGCGGAGTTCCGGCTGATCACCAACTCCTTCGACGCCGAGTACGGACGCTTTTCCGGGGCGGTCGTCAACGCCATTACCAAGAGCGGGACCAACGACTTCCACGGCAGCCTGTTTGAGTTTCTCCGCAACGACAAGCTGGACACGCGGAACTTCTTCGACCTGTCGCGCGGCGCGTTCAAGCGCAACCAATTCGGCGGGGCGGGCGGCGGACCCATCCTCAAAGACCGCCTGTTTTTCTTCAGTGATTACCAGGGTACCCGGGAAGTGCGCGGGCTCTCCAGCGGACTGATAACCGTCCCCACCACCGATGCGCGGACCGGTAACGTCGGCGAACTCGCAGGGAGCGTGCAGGGCGACGACATTGTCGGCAACCACACATTCGACGAAACCCTGACGCAACGGCTGGGCTATACGGTGACCAATGGGGAGCCTTATACGGACCCCAACTGCACAACGCTTGCGGATGCCCAGGCGGGAATGTGCGTGTTTCCGGGGGGCGTCATTCCGCAGTCGGCCTGGTCTCCGGTGGCGGTGGCGAATCTGGGCTTCATTCCCTCCCCCAACGTGGGCGCGGATGCGTTCTCCTCGGCAGGGGAAAATCAAACGGTTCGCGACGACAAGTGGGGACAGCGCGTTGACCTGAACACCCAGCGGCTGGGCAACTTTGGCTTCTACTATCACTTTGATGATGCCCGCCTGCTGAATCCCTATCCGGGAGGCGGCTGGCCCTCGAACGTTCCGGGCTTCTCCGCCGTGACCCCCTCCCGCGCGCAGCAGTTCAACATCAGCAACAACCGGAACTTTGGGGCGACCGCTGTGAACGAGGTGCGTTTCAATTACACGCGCGCCGCGATCCTCCTGAATGATCCGGTGGGAGGTCTGGGGAAGATCCCTGATTTCGGCTATGTCTCCGGCGGGCTGGGCCTGATTCCCGTCGATCCCAAACGCGAAGGCGTTCCGCCCATCGGCCTGTTCGGCGAAACCGGCGTGGGTTGGGGAGTTCCGGATGGAACCACCGGCCAATACAACAACACTTTCCAAATTGTCGACAACTTCTCCAAAATCATTGGCAAGCACACAACGAAAGTGGGCTGGGAAGGCCGCTACCTGCAAATCAACGAGCGCAACACATACGCGCAGAACGGTTACTTCGAGTTTTACGGCAGCGAGACCGGAAGCGACTTCGCTGACTTCCTGATTGGCGCGCCGGACCTCTTCATTCAGTCGAGCCGCCAGTTCCTCGATTCGCGGACCAAATACATGGGCCTTTACGGCCAGGACACCTGGAAGGTCACGCCCAACTTCACCTTGAATTACGGCCTGCGCTGGGAATTCAGCCAGCCGTTCTACGACACGCAGGGCAAGATCCAGGCATTCGTGCCGGGGCTGCAATCCAACGTCTACCCCGACACTCCGACGGGCTGGGTGTTCCCGGGCGATCCCGGGATTCCCAAGACTCTCGCGCCCACCGACTACAACAACTTTGCGCCACGAGTCGGGTTCGCCTATTCGCCGGGCTTCTCGGACGGGATTCTGGGAAAGATCTTCGGCGGCCCGGGCAAGACCAGCATCCGCGCGGCGTTTGGGATGTACTACACGGCGGTCGAAGACCTCACATTGTTCTTTGAGGTCGGGGACGCGCCGTTCGGGCTGTTCTACGTCAGCCCCACGCAGGTTTATCTTGAGGAGCCCTACAAGGCTCGCACTAACGGTCAAGACCCCGGCCAGCGGTTCCCCTTCTCGATTCCGCAACCCGGGGCTACAGGGATCTGGCCGCAGTACCAGCCGATTTCGAGTTCACCGGGCTTCAAGACGGACAACATTCTCCCCTACGCGGAGCACTTCAATGTCAGCCTGCAGCGCGAGTTTGGCGATTCGACCATCCTGACTCTGGGCTTCGTGGGAACACGCGGTCATCACTTGATCGCGCAGACGTCATTCAACCCCGGCAACGCGGCTCTCTGCCTTGCCACTCCGGGGTGCGGACCGTTCGGAGAGGACGCGTCCTACGACATCAACGGCGACGGCTTCGATGAGGGAGACGTCTACGGCACCCGGCCGTTTTCGGTCACCTCGGGGAGATATCTGCTGGCGAATCCGACCAGCCCGCTGCTGGATTTTGCCAATAACAACTACTCCACGACGGTCGCCAACTCGAATTACAACTCTCTGCAGATCAGCCTTGAGAAGCGGGTGGGCGCCGCGCGTTTCCTGGGCGCCTATACCTGGGCGAAGTCCCTGGATGACGCTTCGGGCTTCGGCGACAACATCAACCCCTACAATCGCGCGGTCAGCAAGGCGCTCTCGTCCTTCGACATGGCGCACAACTTCGTGCTGAGCTACAGCTATGATCTGCCTTTCGGCCGATACACTTCCAGCGGCGTGGGGCGCAAGCTCCTGGATGGCTGGCGCGTTACCGGCATCACGCGCTTTACCTCCGGCCTCCCCATCAGCATGGGCGAAAGCGGCGACTGGTCGCTCTGCGGATGCGGCGGCGTGGACAGGCCGAATTACTCTGGAGGGGCCATTCAGATCATGGATCCGCGAACGTCTCCGGACTTCCAGTATTTCGCCACCGATACCTTCTCTTCCGAAGCGGGTCCTGACCCGGACAACAATCCCATCCTGGGGGTTGCCGGCAATGCCAACCGCCGCTTCTTCCATGGCCCGGGCCTCAACAACTGGGACTTCTCGGTTCACAAAACCACCAAGATTACCGAGAGGACCTCGGTGGAGTTTCGCGCCGAGTTTTTCAACATCTTCAACCACGCGCAGTTCCGCAATCCAACCGGAAACTTCTCCTCGGGCAACTTCGGAAAAGTTACCGGCGCGCGCGATCCGCGGATCGGGCAACTGGCATTGAAGTTCAACTTCTAGGCCGGGACAGATCAGCGAATGATCAGGCGGCGCAAGGCACAAAGCTTTGCGCCGCCTTCTTATTTCAGCCCGAGTCTTGCTAGACTGATCCAGGCATGAATTTCCGCTTTCCATTCAATAACCGGGCGATCTTAGTGAAGCTCCGGCCAATCGGCCTTCTCCTGATGTTCCTCGTCGGACTGATGGCAGCGGGGGATCTCAACCTGGGGGCGACGCCGCAGCAGCCCCGGCGGGCGGAGAAGGGCGATCCCATCGCGCTGGCGCGCCAGCACAATCAGCAAGGTATCGCGCTGGCCCGGCAGGGGGATCACCGCGCCGCGATCCGCGAATTCCGCGCCGCCGTGGAGCTTCGTCCCGCCTATGCCGAAGCGCAGTACAACCTGGGAGTAGCTCTGGGCGAAGTCGGTGAGATCGATTCCGCCATCGAGTCGTTGCGTGCCGCGGCGCAGTTGCGGGCCAACTCTTCGCCCATCCACCTCGCGCTTGGCGTGGCGTTTCTGAGGAAGTATCTTGCGGAAGACGCGGCGAAAGAACTGAGCCTGGCGGTAAAACTCGATCCCAAATCCCCTGAGGGTCATTTCAATCTCGGCCTGGCGCTCGGCCAGCGCGGCGATCTCGACGGCGCCGTCGCGCACTTTCGCGAAGCCGCGCGCCTGCAGCCGGGATTCGCCCCGGCGCATCTGCGACTGGCCGTGGCCCTGCGCCGCCAGGGAAAAATCGAGCAAGCCTTTCAGGAGTTTCAGCGGTCGGCACAACTGGCGCCGCGCGATCCCGAGGCCCATTATCAGCTCGGGCTGGCGTTGCGGGCGCGAGGCGAATCCCCATCGGCTCTGCAGGAATTTGAGATGGCCCTCGCGCTCAAGCCCGACTACGAGCAGGCTCGCTACAACCGCGCGGTGATTCTCCGCGAGACCGGGCAGCGCGAGGCCGCCAACAAGGATCTCTCGGAAATCGCCGCGCTCAGCCAGTTTCGCAAGGATGTGGCTCAGTCCAAAAGCCACACGGTGTCGGCCGCCGAGCGGATCAAACAGCACGACCCCGACGGAGCGATCCAGAATGCCAATTCGGCGCTCGAACTTTGGAAAGAGAATCCGGTGGCGTATTACATGATGGGACTTGCCTGGCAGCAAAAAGGGGACGCGAGTCAGGCCCGGGCGAATTTCGAGAAGGCGATTGAACTCCAGGCCGACTACGCCGAAGCCCACAACAGCCTGGGACAGCTTCTCTGGCTCGGCGGCGACCGGAAAGGCGGGATCGAAGAGTTTGAGCAGGCGCTGGCATTCGCTCCCGACCTGCCTGAAGCCCATTACAACCGCGGGCTGGCGGCCGCCGTGAGCGGCGACCTGGACCGCGCCGTCGCCGAGTTGCGCGAAGCGCTCGACCTGCGGCCCCATTATCTCGACGCGCGACTCAATCTCGGTCTCGCATTCCTGGCCCGTAAAGATGCGGCCTCGGCCGTCCGCGAATTCCGGGAGGCCGTCCGGTCGAATCCGGATTTTGCCGAGGCCCACAACAACCTCGGATTGGCGCTGCTCGAAAGTGGAGAGGTCCGCGAGGCCACCCAGGAATTCCGCGCGGCCCTGCGCCTGAAGCCCCAGTACGCCCTCGGCCACTTCAACCTGGCGCGGGCGCTCAAGCGGGGCGGAGAATGGGCAGCCTCCGCCGATGAATTCAAACGGGCGCGAGAGCTGGATCCCTTGCTGCCAACCTCTGAGTGAGGATTGAATCTCTCGCCGCCAAGGCGGACATTCGACATGCTGAACTGGCTGGTAATCGGAATCGGAGATATCACTACGAAGCGCGTGCTCCCGGCGATTCTCGCCGAGCCGCGCAGCCGCCTGGCGGGAATCGTCACGCGCGATCCGGCGAAGGCGGCGCCATACGGCGTCCCGGCGTTCAAGGCGCTTGATGAAGCTCTGCGCGCCTTACCAATCGATGCCGTCTACGTGGCCTCGCCGGTCTTTCTGCACGCGCCGCAGACACTCGAATCGCTGCGCGCGGGAAAGCACGTCCTCTGCGAGAAGCCCATGGCCATGAATTACGCCGAGGCGCGTTCGATGGTGGAGGCCGCTGATTCTGCCGGCAAGACGCTTGGCGTCGCGTATTACCGGCGCTGCTACCCCAAGGTCCAACGCGCCCGCGAACTGCTTGCCCAGGGCGCGATCAGCCAGCCGCTGCTCGCCTATGTGACGTGCCACGACTGGCTGCCCGGTGAGGACGCGGCGCGAACCTGGCTCCTCGACCCCAGGATGGCGGGCGGCGGGCCGCTCTACGACGTGGGCTCGCATCGCATCGATGTGCTGAACTTCCTCTTCGGTGAGCCCGCGCGCGTCACGGCGCAACTCTCGAACGCCGTACACGCGCTTCGGGTGGAAGATTGCGCCACCGTGTTGATCGAGTATCGCAACAAAGTCCGCGCGATTGTGGACGTGCGCTGGAACTCACGCGTGGGGCGCGACGAGTTCCGCATCGTGGGCACCAATGGCGAAATGGAATTGACTCCGCTGAACGGCCCTGACCTGATCTATCCCGGCGGGCGCGAGCACCTCCCGCCGCACGCCAACCTTCACTTCCCCTGTGTTCAGAACTTCGTCAACGCCGTGCTTGACGGCACGCCCCTGCTCTCCAGCGGCGCGACGGCAATCTGGACCGATTGGGTCACCGAGCGGGCCTGTTGCAGCGCCGGTCTGTAACCGGCGGATTCCATTCGCGGCGCATCGAGCGGCGCGCCGCAAGCCAATAAGACGATTCACTCCCCCGCCTGGGGATCGAACTTCATTCCCACGCGCCGGCAAAGTTCCTCGAAGGCCGCCTGGCGATCGAAGTAGCTGTTGTGCAGGCCGAGTTTTTCGAGCATTTGCTCAGTGGCGGCGTCGAACGGTTCCTTCGCCGCGCCGGTCAAATCCAGCAACAGTCTGGCACACGACGGAGCGCATTCCGTTTGATTGTAGCTGGCCCAAAGCAGCGCCTGCTTGACAGTCTCGCTCGGATGTTGAGCAGCCAGTCGCAGAGTGCGCTCGAGCCCGTTCCGAGGCTGATACAGTTGCCGGATCTGCCGCGCCAGGAAACCGTCCATGTCCGGCAGTCGGCCATCCCGGTGCATCACCTCGGCCGCAGCCAATCGCGTATCAATCGAGAGATGGTCCTCCAAGGCTCTATCCACCGCGGCGCGCGCCTCCGGAGTGTCAATTGCCGCCAGCGCCTCGACTTCCCGCCAGGTCACGTCGCGCGAGGTCAGCAGGCTGAAAGCCTCCTGGCGCTCATCGGACTTCATCTTGGCGATGGCCGCCACGTCATAGGTCTGGTCGTCGCGCCAATGCTCCCAGATCGGCACCACGCTCGCCAGGAATTGCTCAAAGGCTTCGGAGTGTTTGGGCGCCACCGGAGCGGTTACGCCCTTCTTGGCTCGCGCCCGGCGCGCGGGCTTCTTGGGTTGTTCCGTCAGGATCTCGATGACGCCTTCGTCGAGGTTGACCTTGAACGCGCAGCCCGGCGCCTTCTGGCGCACCACTTCCTCCCCGACCGTCTCGTAGATTTCCGCCTGCCGCATCGCCGCCCACGGATGGGCGCTCGCCCAGACTTGCGCGGTGGGACCGAAGATCAGCGCCAGGGCCGGAGAAAGCGCAAATTCCCAGCCGAAAATAATCGTCTCTTTGCCTTCGTGGTAATAAATCGAGCCGCCGCGGCCGCTCTGTTCGATTTCAACGCTCGGCATGATTAGGGTTTCCCGCCGGAAGAGATGTCGCCCCCGACTGCGCCGTGCCGGATAGTGTAATCAATATACGCGCTGCGCAGGCGCACCACGGCGAGCAGGACGAGCGGCGCGGCGACAATGATAAGTCCGATGACGCGCCAGGAAGTCGAACTCGCAAGGGCATACACCAGGACACCCAAGCCCACGATAGCTCCCGGAACCAGCACACCGAAAAAGAGCGCCATCTCGCGCCCGCCGTCCGCCGGGCTGCGCTGCCGAAGGGTCGAAATAAGCAGATATAAGAACAGGGCGCCGTCTACCGTCACCAAAGTCCAAAACAACTTTTGCATCCGCTCATCCTATCAAGAACTGTTCGAAAGGTCGCGCGTGAGTTATGATTCCCCCGCCCTCCCTCGCTTTCGTCCCCCGTAATCCATCTGGTGAGGTGTCTCAAATGCGATCGAAACTGGCGACGCCATTCTGTCTGGGACTCATCCTTTCTCTGTTCTCCGTTCTCTCCCCGGCGCAGGAGAGCAAAGTCATCCAACTGCCGCCCCCGCAGACCGATGGCGGACGCCCGCTGATGCAAGTCTTGAAAAGCCGGAAATCCACCCGCGAGTTCGGGCCGCAGAAACTATCGCCTCAGACCCTTTCGAATCTCCTCTGGGCAGCGTTTGGAATCAACCGCCCGGACGGCCACCGCACCGCGCCCTCCGCCATGAACTGGCAGGAAGTCGCCATCTACGTCGCGACCGCCGAAGGCGTGTACGTTTACGACGCCCAATCTCACGCGATGAAGCCCGTATTGGCCGGCGACTCGCGCGCGGCGACCGGCACGCAGGACTTTGTGAAGGATGCGGCGATTAACCTGGTTTACGTCGCGGATCTCTCCAAAACCAACCACGTCTCGCTCGCCGATGTCCTCATGTACTCCTCCGCTGATGTGGGATTCATTGCCCAGAATGTTTATCTCTATTGCGCGTCAGAGGGCCTGGCAACCGTCGTGCGCGGCAGCGTCGACCGGCCGAAACTCGCCAAGCTTCTGAACCTGACGCCCAACCAGCAAATCATCCTGGCTCAGTCGGTGGGATATCCAAAGAACTGACCGAAGCGCACGGCGAACCCTCGAGTCGGCGCTTGCGTACTCGACTCAGGCGCGATCGCCATGATATTGGGGCAAGTCAGATGGGAACTTCAGCGAGGAAGAACGCGAGATATTCGGAGAGTATTTATTCCAACGTGTTTGATCGCCCTCGTGGCGGGGCTCATTCCCGCGTTGGCCCAGACGGCCGCGCCGTAGGGATCGCGGGACTCAACCTGCCTGATTCGGCCCCGCTTGCGCGAGCGGCCCCGCCGTTATATCCTCAGACCACCAGGGTGGGCGCACCGGATGCAACCTTTCGTAAAGCGCGCCGAACTCATGCGCGAGATTTCGGCTGCCGATTGAGTACAGGAGTAGCCAAAGCGTGTCCGCGATGCAGCTAAGAGTCCTGGCGGTTGACGACGACCCTGAAGTGCTGGAGGTCTTTGCGACCGTCGTAAAATCGGCCGGCTGGGAAGTGGTCGGATTGACCGACAGCCGCGCCGCCGCGCAGCGCGTCATGCGGGAGAAATTCGACCTCGTCGCCCTGGACATCCGCATGCCCCACCTGGACGGCTTTGAATTGGCCGAGCGCGTCCGAGCGTCACATTCCAATCGGGATGTCCCGATCCTGATGTTCACGGGTTTCGACGATGTTGAAACCATGCGCAGGGCCTTCGCCGCCGGGGTGACGTTCTACATGCCCAAGCCCTTGAACGTGACGAAACTGCGCGGGCTGCTTAAGGCGGCGCGCGGTTCGATGCTCCAGGAACGCCGGCGCTACATCCGCCTTCCCCTGCGCCAGGAGGTGATTTGCAGGGCGGGAGGCAAACAACTCCGGATTCGCAGCGTCAACATCGCGCAGGGAGGAATCCTGCTGGAAGCTTTGGGCGGATTGGCCAAGGGCGACATCGCGGAAATTGAGTTCGCCTTGCCCAGCGTGAGCGAATCCCTGAAGCTGATGGTGAAGGTCGTCTGGACGGCGTCAGAAGGCGTCGCACTGGAGTTCATCGACCCCGAACCCTCGGATCGCGAAGCCCTGCTGAAATACGTTACCCTGCTGACCAAGGAGTAGGCCGGGTGCCCACACTCTGCCTTGCTGCAGACCGCCTAGATCAATGGAAAATCCCCGCGCCCGTTCCGGACAATTTGCCTGAAACCTCGGAAATGCGCCCCGCGCACTGTCGTGTCGGCTCGTAGAATGGCCTCTGGGCGCGCCAGGAGGCTCCAGGTTGCGTCGTTAGAGGCCCGGCTAGGCTAACCCTAGCCCAAGCATGATCGGCTCGAAATCTTGCCTTCTAGAGGCATTTCCGGTGTTCCGCCCCCATCACACCGCCGCCGCGGCGGCCACGCGCGAATCCTTCCAGAGCGAAATGTAGGGCTTCAAATCCTTCATCAGAGCGCGGAACATGTCGAGGGTGAGCGACTGCACGCCGTCGCTGTAGGCTTTTTCCGGATTCGGGTGGACTTCGACGATCAACCCGTCGGCGCCGATGGCGACCCCAGCGCGGGCCAGCGCCGGCACCAGGCTGCGCTTGCCCGTGGCGTGGCTGGGGTCGAGGATGACGGGCAGGTGGGTCAGCTCGTTCAGCACGCTCACGGCAGTGATGTCGCAGGTGTTGCGTGTCGCCGTCTCAAACGTGCGAATGCCGCGCTCGCAGAGCATGATGTTGGTGTTCCCATGCGCCACCAGGTACTCGGCCGACATCAGCAGTTCCTTGATGCTCGAGCTCATGCCGCGCTTAAGCAGGATCGGGCGGTTACACTTGCCGAGGGCTTTGAGCAAAGCGAAGTTCTGCATGTTGCGCGCGCCCACCTGCATGATGTTGGCGTAGTCGGCGACCAGGTCGACGTCCTTCTCGCTCAGGACTTCGGTGACGACCGAGAGCCCCGTCGCCGCGCGCGCCTTGGCCAGCAGCTTCAAGCCTTCCTCTTCGAGCCCCTGGAATTCGTAGGGCGAGGTGCGCGGCTTGAAGGCGCCGCCGCGCAGGATTTTTGCGCCCGCGGCGGCGACGGCTTCGGCGGTTTCCATGATCTGCTTTTCGCTCTCGACCGAACACGGCCCGGCCATGACGATGAAATCGTCGCCGCCCACTTCCGCGCCGTTGACGCGAATGCGCGTGCGCTCGGACTTGAACTCGCGGCTTACGAATTTGTAGGGCGCGCTGATGCGCACCGCGCTTTCGACGCCCGGAGTCGCCTCGAGCATTTCGAGGCAGGGCGTGACGTCGCCCACGCCCACCGCGCCGATCACCACGCGCTCGTCACCGACAATCGAATGTACCTTGAAGCCGAACTCGCGGATGCGCTCGCAGACGTGGTCGATTTCTTCTTTCGAAGCGTGCTTTCGCATGGAGATGATCATGGCCAACCTCGCTTTTGCTGTGAGCCGTTTTGTAGCGCCGGCCTTTAGGCCGGCAGAGGTGCCGCCCTGAAGGGCGGTCCTACAACAAAAAAGCCCACTCGCGGTGAGTGGGCTGGCTCTGGATTTCTTGCTTTTTCCTTGGATTCAGGCCAACGCCACTCTACCGCCCCAGGGCAAAGCCCCAGAAGCGGTAACTAAAGCCGAAATAGCTGGCGTAGGCCCGTACCATAAGAGGGAGACTATACAGCACAGCTAGGGCATCGCGCAAGAGGAATGTTGGTCAGGTTCACTGGCCGCTGCCGCCGACTTACTCGACGAGGTGGCGGCGTAAAGCCGCCGCTACTTTGCGGCGGTGAACGTCGTCCACGTGTGCGAGTTCATATCGCGGAGCAAATCCTTCTGCCAGGAAAATTCCGGATGGGCGGCGAGGTGCGCGGCGGCATTGAAGTCGATCCCGCAGGCGTGTCCGGCGGCGGCGCGGAACGACATCTTCGCGGCCAGCGTGGCATCGGCGATCTTGTTCTGCACGGCCCCGGCGATCCCGTACGGCGGCTGCCAGGAGCCCGAGCCGCGTGGCGAAAGATCGATGTGCCCGCAGAGGGTTCGCTCGTTGGGCTGGTTCTTCTGCTGCAGCGTGTCGAAGTGGTCGGAGAGGAAACGCTCGGCGGTGGCGACGTCAATCTTGCCCTTGTTTTCGGCCATGAGCTGGTCCCAGCGCACGTGGCGGGCGTTGGCGCTGTTGCCCATGTCCTTGATGTTGAAGTCGGTCTCTTCGGCCACCAGCTTCGAGTTGATGGGGAAATTCGAGCCGACAAAGAATCCGTCCTTCGTCCGCTCCAGCGTGACGTTCTTCAGCCCCAGCTCGAGGCTGGCGATTTCGCCCGTCTTGCGGTCGGCGATCAGCCAGTCGTTGGCGTAACCGCCGTTATTTCCTTCTTTCATAATACGCGCGTAGTCGTCGATTGATGATGAGTATTGCATGGCTTTACGAGCGCGCACGAACTCCGGAATCCCGTTCGTGTCGTAGCCGGAGAAGTGGCTGATGGTGGTTTCCGTAATCATGATCCCGTCGGAGTTGATGCCAAAATCGTCGGCGCTGTGGATGAATCCCGGAAAGCCGTCCATCATGAATCGGTGGCCGCGCGCGGGAACGATGTCGAAGATGATCGTCCAGCGCTCGCCATCGAGATAGTTGGTCCAGTTGTTGTGGGCGATGATGACTTTGCCGTCCTTGGTGTAGCTGCCCGTGGCCACGAAGGCGCTGCAATGCTCCGGCGCCACGAGCGCGGCCGAAGATTTGATGCCGTGCTCCTTGTCGTAAACCTTGACGTAGTAGCCCCATTCCATCGCGGCATTGAGCGCTACGACGTCCCACAGGTCGAGCTTCGCGCCGTGCGCGATTGCGCCGTCGGCGATGCCCTGAAGTTCCTGCCGGTACTCTTCCTCGATGTGCGGCCACATCATGTTCTGCGCGGCGTCGCGGAAGAACTGCCAGTCCTTTTTCTCGTCGTGGGCTTGCTCGAGAACCGTAACCTTGAGCGCGTCTTCAATCTCCGGAGCCAGCAGGTAGCCGTGCTGGAAACCGATTTGCGACGGCGTGCCTTGCAGGTGGACAAACGTCCAGCCGTTCTTCTCCGGCTTGCGAAAGGCGCCCGCCAGGCGCGGGTCTGTCGTCTTCTCTTTGGAGAATGTTTGTGAGGCGAGCGCAGTCATAACTAAGATAACCAGACCAGCGGCAATGCGACGCATGTTGGCTCCTGAAATTCCCTGGAATTAAATGGCCGTGAAGCCCCCGCTCAGCGCGCGGACGAGGAAGGATTATAACGTAAAATCGAATGTCGATTGGGAACTCCTCTTGTTGTTGCCCCGAGGCGTTTTTTCACCGCAGAGGCGCAGAGGCCGCGGAGAAATTCCTGGGGGAATGGGCGTTTTCGCACCGCAGAGGCGCAGAGGTCGCGGAGAAAAGAAAGAGAGAGTGCCACGGCACATTGATAGGCCTGAGTCTCTGCGCCGTCTCTGCGTACTCCGCGTCTCTGCGGTGCAGGATTGGCGCCTGATTTTCGGAAATTGGCTAGGGAATGCGCGCGGCCAGTGTCGAGGCGAAGGTCACAGCAGCCTGCGCGTCGGGGAAATTCGCAACTCCGCCGAGATACCGCCCCTTGCGGAAAATGCAGAGCCCGCCGAGATACTGGTCCTTCGCCTGGAGCGCCTCGTCGGCGACGCTTGCGGGCGCCGTCTCGCCCAGGCGCGTGCGGAGCTTCTTCATCACCGCCGACGCGGACTCAGCGGACTCTTCCTTGACGATGAACGCCTTCCCTGCTTCGTACTGCGCCACGTAACCGCGTTTGAGGGCGCGCAGGCCGAGCACGCTTTCGGGAATCAACCGAACTGAAACCATTTTCTCAACCGGAAACCACGCGAGCGTTTCCGGCGGCGCGCTCTGACCCGAGATGTTCTTCTCCATCCCAACGATGAATCCCTCCAAAGCCTTCGAATGGTCACCGTCGGGGCTGGCGCTTATCTCGACGTAATAGGTGCCCTTGGCGAAGGTCGCCTTGCGCGGCAGAATCTGTCCTCCCATGCCGATCGCCGCGACCGGCAGGCTGGGATCGCGGTTGGCGGTGAAAATCCCGTAGGCCGCGTCCGCGTCAGTCATCTCGGAAACATCGATGATGAGCGTGTCCTCGCCCGACTTGCAGGTAATCCCCGTCATGCGGACGAAACCGTAAATCAGATAGCCCTCGGCGTTGCCATCCATGTATTCGAAAAGGTTCTCGGCGGTAAACGCGCGAACCGGCCCAGACATCTCCCATCCGGGCACATAGCTGCAATGAAGAATATCGCCGGCGGTGGCGGCCGAAGAAGCTGCCAACACTGCGGCAAAAAGGAATAATGCTCGCTTCATGATTTCCTGCAATCCGCCCAATGATCGGGGTGGCTCACCACCAAGACGCAGAGAGCGTAGAGAAGCCACAGCCCCCGCTCTGCGTACTCTGCGTCTGAGCGGTGCGAAAACGTCCTTGCACTAAGCAAAAAGCTCCTGCGCGCGGCTCAGGCGTGAAAAAACCTGAACGCCGTATGGGCACTTGACTGTGCATTCGGCGCAGTCGCCGCAGCGGACTCCCGTGACGTCCGCGCCAAGCTTGAGGAATTCCTCTCGTCCCAGCGCGTACTGTCGGTAGCCGTCGGCATAGGTCACGTGGCGGATGATGTTGGCCACGGGCAGGCCTTTGGCGCAAGTCCCCTTGCACTCGCCGCACATGCGGCAGTAGAGCGGGGTGATGAAATCGAGCTGACGGGCCAGGAGCTTTTCGTCCCCGCCCGCGAACGGCTCCTTCATGGCGCGCAGATTCTCGTCGAGCTGTTCCATGTCGGTCATGCTGGGGATGGTGGTGCTGACGCGCGGGTTCTTGATCACCCATTTCAACGCCGCCAGCATTGTGCCCTCGGACTTCAGCTTGCCGTAAAGCGGGTCGCTCGGTTTGGTCTTGCGAAAGCCGCCCGCCATCACTTTCATGCCCACTACACCCATGCCGGCGTTGGCGGCCTGCTCGATGGCCGCGTCCATGCTTTTGTCCATGGTGAAGTTGTAGGTCACCAGGACGACGTCGGTGGCGCGCTTCTCCACGAGAAAAGGAATCAGCAACCGTGGCTCGTGGGTGCTCAGGCCCGCGAAGCGAATCTTGCCCTGCTGCTTGGCAATCTGCTGCGCTTCGAAAAGCTCATCAGGGACTTCGCTCAGCGAATCCTTTCCGTGCAGGTACCAGATATCCACGTGGTCCGTACCCAGCTCGCGCAGGCTCGTGTCCAAATCGCGGAGCGCGCCTTCCTTAGTTCCGGCGCCCGACTTCGTCGAGAGGTACAGGGCATTCCGCTTGCGCTTCAGTGCCGCGCCCACCATGCGCTCGTTGTTGCCGCCCTGGTAGCCGCGCGCGGTGTCGAAGTAATTGATCCCGAGGTCGGCGGCGCGCTCGATGACGCTGGCGTCGGAAGTGATCATGCACCCGAAGCCGACCGTAGTAACGCGCATCCGGGTCTTGCCGAGGGTTCGAAAGCTGAGCCCGCTTGAGACGGCGGGTTGCTGCTTGGAGCGCGGTTCCGGCGCCTGCTGCCAACTGGTTCCAAGTCCCGCGAGCGGCAGCGCGACGCCGGCGGACAAAAAGTCACGGCGAGAAGATTTCGTTTTCATGAGGACATCTCCGCGATGGCGAGAATATAATTCCCATTCGAGGTGGAATCATAAATCCGCATGAGGACTGGTGACCAGTGATATTTTCGCGACGACATTTTATCCGACTCACAGGGACAGGAATTCTGCTTAGCTCATCCCGGCTCAGCGCGCAACAAGCGCCCGCTACGAAGACGGAAGTAATTCGGCCACTTTCGGGACGGTCAAAGGTATCGCTCGTTCGCGGTGAGAATCGCCGCAAGAACGCTCATGACGCGCTCCTAGCCATTGACGAGCAGATCCGTCCCCGGTTGGCTCGCAAGAAGTATGTGATCATCAAGCCGAATAACGTCTCGACGGTGAATCCCCTCGCGGCGACGGATGCCGACGCCATGCGCGGCATCCTCGATTACCTCGGCCCGCGCTTCAAGGGACCGGTCATCATCGCCGAGTCGTCGGCGGGAGAGACGTTCGAAGGCTTCAGCAACTTTGGCTACACGCGGCTGGTTCCGGAGTTCCGCTCGCAGAACGTCACGCTGGTTGACCTCAACAAGGAAGCGAAGTACGAAACGATTCCCATCGTGGATTTCGACCTCCACGTTGTGCCGGTGCGCCTGGCGGCGCGGCTGCTCGATCCGGACGCGTTTGTCATCTGCTCCGCCATGCCCAAGACGCACAACGTGACGGTCGTCACGCTGTCGGTGAAAAACATGACGCTGGGTGCGCCGCTCCACCACGCCCCCGGCGAGACTCCGCATTGGAACGACAAGCGGAAATACCACGTGGGGGTCCGCCAGACGCACTACAACATGATGCTCACCGCCCAGCGCATGGCGCCGCATTGGGGCGCGACGCTCATCGACGGCTTCGAAGGGATGGAAGGCAACGGGCCTTCCTCCGGCACGCCCGTGCCGCACCGGATTGCCGTCGCCTCCACCGACTACATCGCCGCCGACCGCGTGGCGCTGGAAACCATGGGCGTAAATGCCGAATGGGTGGGATACCTGCGTTACTGCGACCAGGTGGGAATCGGGAACTACAACCTGGACAAGATCGACGTGGTTGGAGAATCCATCGCCGCCGTGCGCCGCAGTTACCGCCTGCACGCCGACATCGAGCGCGAACTGGAATGGATGGGACCGATGCGCGACCTGCCGCCCAACCTCGGACGGCTGGACGCTCCCTCGGACGGCATCTTCGCCTAGAAGCGATTGCAAATCCCTGATTAATTCCTTGTCAGGGCCCCGATTTATCGGGGCCGAACCCATGTCTCCTCGGCAGCGGCTTCAGCCGCTGAGGGCCACCCAGACACCTCAGGGGCTAAAGCCCGTTCCTTCTCCGACCTCGATCGGCCCCGATAAATCGGGGCCCTGACGATACTTGGAGAAGGTTTTGCAGCAGCTTCTAGCCGTCCGCAACTCCTTGCGTTGAGAGGGGTTGCGTCCGACGCACTCACACTCGCCTTCCCCCGCCTCAACGGGCTCCTGGAAACCTGCAACCAATTCGCCTCCAAATCCATCTGTTAATCTGGGTCAGGGCAAAGCACGACCAGTATGAGAGGAGGTTGCAGTGAAGACCGATCATGATTCTTTTGCTCCCGGCCGCCAGATAACCCGAAGGGTTTTCCTGGCTACCGCCGCAACTGCCGCCGGGGTGCTGACATGGGGCGCGACCGATGGCGGTGCGGCGCCTCGCCCGAAGGTCAAGGTGGTTACTCTGGTTGATTTTTCAGATTCCGGCCAACGGAAAGGAATCATTATGACAGAGAAGGTTGTGAAAACGGACGCGGAATGGAAGGCGCAATTGACTCCCGAGCAGTATCAGGTGACGCGCCACAAAGGCACGGAGCGCGCCTTCACCGGCCAATACTGGAACAACCACGAAAAAGGGATCTACCGCTGCGTCTGCTGCGGCAACGCGCTGTTCAGCTCCGACACCAAGTTCGAGTCCGGAACGGGCTGGCCGAGCTTCTGGGCACCGATCGCACCGGAGAACATCAAGACTGAAACCGACATGAGTTTGGGAATGGTGCGGACTGAAGTGACCTGCAAGAAATGTGACGCGCACCTCGGACACGTCTTCGACGACGGTCCCAAACCGACCCACCTGCGCTATTGCCTGAATTCCGCGTCGCTGGACTTCGTCGGGAAGGACGGCACGAAGTAAGGCTGCTCAGGCCTTGAAATACGGCGCAAGCTGCTTCCACCAGATCTCCATCTGCTGTTCATCGATGGCGTCAAGATTCGTGCCCCGCTGGCCGCGCATCTTGGCGGACTTGAAGACGCTTCGCCGCACCAGCACTGCTTTGGCGAAGTGCATGCCGTAGAGTTCCTCCATGGCAATCATGGGCAGCAGTTTCTGGTAGAGGGCGCGGGCTTCGTCGAGCTTTCCCGCGGCGGCCAGGTCATAGACCTGGACCTCGATATCCACGAACTCGCACGCCGGCATGGTCCCTTGCGCGCCGTGCGCCATTTCGTTCAAAAGGTATTTGCCCGCGTTGCCCGAAAAAATCCCGCGCATTACGCCCGAGCGCGCGTATTCCTCGCAGCGATGGGCGACGGGCTCAACTTCCTCTTTGATGTAACCCAGCGACGGAAACTCCTGGGCGAGCTGAATCACGGTTGAGGCCGGCAGGGTCGGCCCCCACGAGCCGCCGCTGTTCTGGATAAAGATCGGGATTTTCACCGCGCGCGCCAGCGCCCGAAAGTAGTCGAGCGCCGTGTCGAGTGACGCGTGGCCAAGGAAGGGGGGCAGCGCGATCACCGCGTCGGCCCCGGTTTGCTCGGCGTGCCGCGCCAGCTTGACCGCGGTTTCCCGGATGGGCGCCTGGACCCCGATGACGACCGTGCTCGCGCCTCCCTGGGCTTTGCGGGTGATAACTTCCGCCCCGCGCATGCGCTCATCGTCGGTGAGGAGATAAAACTCCGCCGCGAGTTGCGGCCACACCAGGCCGTGAGAGCCGCACTTCATGCAGAATGCGACCTCGCGCTCCAGGTCCTCCCAATCGATCTCGTCGTTCTGATTGAAAGGGGTCTGCAGGATGGCGAAGATGCCGCGGAAAGCCTTCTGCGCAGGCGCTGCCACAAGCGCGCGTAAAACCTCCGCGCGCGCCAACCACGGCATCGCGACACCCGCCAGCGCGGCTCGGCGCACGAATTCCCGCCGATCAAGCTTCCGGGCCATTCTTCACCTCCCTCAGTCGACGTAGGCAATGCACTCGATCTCGATGGGCGAATCGCCCGGCAGGTCTTTCACCGCCACGGTCGAGCGCGCCGGCGGATCGGTGGGGAAAAACGTGTGATAGACCTTGTTCATCTCCTGGAAGGTGGAGATGTCGGTGAGGAACACCAGGCACTTCAGCACGCGATCCATTGAGGACCCCGCCGCCTCGACCGCCGATTTCACATTTTCCAGGCATTGGCGAACCTGGTTCGGGAAGGGCCCCTCCACAACTTTGTGCGTCGTGGGATCGTGGGCGCCGGCCCCGGAGACATAGATCACATTGCCATATTGGATCGCCGTACTGAGGATTCTGTCGGGCGACGGCTTTTCGCCGGGCCGATAGACGACCTTCTTGCGCAGTTTCCCTTTTGCGGCGTGGGCGCCGCCCGGCACGGCCAGCGTTGCGGCCCCTGCCGCCGCGCCGCCCGTCAGCGCGCGGCCCAGGAATCTGCGCCGATCGGATTTCTTGTTGCTCATAGAATGTCCTCCGGTTTCAAAAATGCAACTCCCTGTGTGTGGCGAAAAAACTACCACACCACGAAGCGTTGCGGAAGATGATTATTGGGAGCGCCCTTTCAACCTGTTTCCGCAGCGCTTGACAGGATGCTGAACGGGCGATAATTTGAGCACGACTTCAAGCCTGCGTGGGGGCATCAAAATGAGAATCCCAAAATGGCAGTTTTCCCGCCGCCAATTTATCGCCGCCGGCAGTTCGTTTTCAGGCCTGGTCGTGACCCCGACGGAGCGACTGAGCGCGCTCGAAGGAGGCGCAAGCACGAAACGTCCGAACATCTACGATCGGCTGGGCGTGCGGACGCGCATCAACGCCAAGGGAACTTACACATTCCTGACCGGCTCGTTGATGCCGCCGGAAATTTCCCGAGCCATGGAAGAGGCCTCCCAGCACTACGTCTGGCTGCCGGAATTGCATGAGGCGGTGGGGAAAAAGCTCGCCGCCATGCTGGGCGTCGAAGCCGCCATGGTCACCTCCGGCGCGGCGGGGGCCATCATGCTCGGCACGGCGGCGTGCATCGCCGGAAAGGATCCCGAGAGGCTCAAACAGATTCCCGACCTCACCGGACTGAAAAGCGAGGTCATCATCCAGAAGACACATCGCAACGCTTTCGACCACGCCATCCGGAACGTGGGCGTGAAGCTCATCGTCGTGGAAACGCTGGAAGAGATGGAAAGCGCCATCAGCGACAAAACCGCGATGATGTATTTCCTGAATGCCGCGCAGAACCACGGCAAAGTAGGGCTTGAAAAATTCGTGGAGGTCGGGAAACGCCGCGGCGTGCCTACGTTCAACGACGCTGCGGCTGACGTGCCGCCGGTCTCGCACCTGAGCGACTACTGCAAAATGGGATTCGACATGGTGGCGTTCAGCGGCGGCAAGGGCTTGCGCGGGCCGCAGTGCGCGGGCCTGCTGCTCGGACGCAGGGATTTGATCGAGGCCGCGCTGCTCAACAACAATCCGCACGAGGATGCCATCGGCCGACCGTGCAAGGTGGGGAAAGAAGAAGTCATCGGCATGTTCGCGGCGGTCGAGCGCTACCTGAAAGTGGATCACGAAGCGGAATGGAAGGACTGGGAGGCGCGGATCGAGGTCATCGAGAAAACGTTAGCGACGGTCCCCGGCATCACCGCCACGCGCTTTGTCCCTGAAATCGCGAACCATGTTCCGCACCTGGGATTGAAGTGGGACGAGAGCGCCTTCAAGCTCACTGCCGCGGATTGCGCCAAGCAGCTTGAAGACGGCGAGCCGAGTATCGTTTGCCTTGTAGGTGAGGAATCCCACGGCCTGAGCGTCACGCCCTTCATGATGAAACCCGGCGAAGAGAGGATTGTGGCGCGACGGCTGAAGGAAGTCTTGACGGCCGCGCAAAGGAAGGCGGAGACGTAAGATCCCACGCAGACAACACTTGGCCTTCCTAGAAGCAGTTGCAAAACCTTCCGCAAGTATCGTCAGGGCCCCGATTCATCGGGGCCGATGGAGGCCCGAGAAGAATCGGGCTTTAGCCCCTGAAGTGCCTGGTTGGCCCTCAGCGGCTGAAGCCGCTGCTGTGAAGACATCGGTTCAGCACGGCTGAAGCCGTGCCCTGACGAGGGAATAATCCGGGTTTTGCAGCAGCCTCTAGGCCTTCGCGAGCAACGGGGCGTCGCGCTGAATCTTGCGAATCGCTTCGGCAATCTGGTCCATATCGCTTCGCGTCCCCAGCAACATCGTCTGGAACATCCAGACCGCTTCCTCGCAAAGGCGGTCGTTAGCGGGGCAGTGATTGCGCGCCTGATACTGCGCAATCACTTCCGGCGAGTAGATCGTCCGATAGGCGCGCGAATCGAGCGTGTTTTTGAGGAACGGTTCCTTGTTCAGCGGGGTGTACCCTCCGGAGCACGGAATTCCTTCGGCCTCGAGCGCCTTCAGAAAACGCGAACGCGGGAGCCCGGCAAACTGAGCGTTGTCGTACCGGAACATGTAGAGGTGGTAGGCGTTGCGCGTGCAGCCATCGTACATCCGGGCGGGCGCGATGCCGGGAATTTCGCGAAGCTGCTTGGTCAAATATTCCGCATTCTGTTCGCGGGTGCGTGACTGCTCTTCCAGCCGGCTCATCTGCGTCAAAAGCAGCGCGGCCTGAAATTCCGTCATGCGGTGATTACAGCCATTGCGAACGTAAGAAAATCCCGTGTCGAGTTGGCCGCGGCCGTTGGTGTGGAAGCTCTCGCAGATCTTATACAGGTCTTCGTTGTTGGTGAGGATGGCGCCGCCTTCGCCGGAATTGAGATTCTTGGACGCCTGAAAGCTGAAGCAGCCGAGCTCACCCAGCGTGCTGACCTTTTGATGCCGCCACTCCGCGAGGTGCGCCTGGCAAGCGTCTTCGAGCACCGGCAACTTGTGCTTGCGCGCCACGGCCAGAATCTTGTCCATGTCGGCCGGTGATCCGCCGAGGTGCACTGGAATGATGCACTTCGTTCGTTCGGTGATGGCGGCCTCGATCTTGTTGGCGTCCATCTGGAAAGTCTCGGGATCGGTGTCTACAAATACCGGCAGCGCGTGGACGAGTAGAACAACGTTGACGGTCGCGACAAAGGTGTAAGGGGGGACGAGCACCTCATCGCCCGGCCCGATCCCCAGCGCATGCAGCGAAGTGAACAGCGCCGTCGTGCCGCTCGCCGTGGCGAGGCAATATTTCGCGCCCAGCGTCTTGGCCCAAGCGGCTTCGAATTCCTTCGCGTAGTTGCCATCCATGCGGCACCAGTGGCCTTTTTTGAGCACGGTCATCCAGGCCTGCTCGTCGTTCGCCTGAGTCTTCGGCCAGGAAGGAAATGGCTGCTTGCGGACCGGCTCGCCGCCCAGGAGGGCAGGCTTCCCTGCTGGCCCGGAGTTCGTGGCCGGTATGGGCTCCGACCTTCCCGTAAAGTTCACTCCTGCCGTTGCCGAGAGGGCCGCTCCCAGGAACCGGCGACGCGTCACGGGCGAATTCATAGTTTCCTCCTGCAAGTTTGGTCTGTGCATTATGACATCAAATACCCAACCGATGCCTGTTTGCGTACCCGCGCGGTATGGAACTAAGCGTGCACGCAGTCGGCCCTACCGGACAGAAGGGATGTTATCCAAGCAATCCCCGAGCATATTTTACACAAGGAGGAAGTAACTTATGGCCACCCATCGCTGCCCCTATTGCCGGTTTCAATTCGTACACCGTTCCCGACGAAGAGGATTTCGCGAAAAGGTTCTCTTGCGCGCGCTCTCCCTCCGCCCATACCGCTGCGGGGCCTGTGGCCGGCGACACTACGGGTTCGCCTTTCTCAGGAAGAACCCTCGCGCGGGAGTTTACCGCTCGCCTTGGGCCAGCCTGGTCTATGCGGTCCCGCATCCAGCTCCTCTGGCAGCCGTATTCCTCGCGGTTGTGCTGGTTGTCGGGACTACAAGTTCGCAACTGATGTCGTTCGGCTTGGGGAATCTCGCCGGCAATAGCGCGGGCGATTCAAACGCTGCCCCCACTGTGAACGCCACCGGGACTTTCGCCAGTGGATCAGGAATAGCGCCGGTCCGGGTGGCGGCTCCCGGAGCCGCTCCGCGCCAGGAAGCACATCCCTTGCCTTCGGAGCCGATCTACATGGCACAAGCCGTACCCGCTCAGGCCTCTGCTCCGGGCGCGCCCCAGGAGGGGGCTCTCGGGAGCGTGCGCGCAACCGGGGAAGTCATTCTGAATGGAACCGCTGTTCCGCAAGTTGCGACCTTCTTCCCGGGCGACACACTGCGTACCGGCAGCAATGGGAATGCCGTGCTGGAATTCCCCGGAAAGGGAACCATCACGGTCTCGCCGCAATCGCTCATGCGATTTACGAAGTCCACCCGTTACGTCGCCGAACTCAACTATGGCCGAGTGACATCGCAGTCCTTGCGTGGAACGACGAGTTTCCAGACTCGTGTCGGCAACTTCGTTGTGGTGCCCGACCCCGAACGACCGGAAATGACCGCAGAAATCGTCCGGGCCCTCGATGGGTTGATAAGGATCAAAGCGGTCCAAGGTTCGGTCGGCATTATCGAACTGGAAGGGGCACAAACAACATTCATCAGAGACGGCGGCGAAGCGACTATCTCGCCTGACGGGAGGCTCTCAGCGGCCTCCACGGCTCAGGCCCCTGCCACTCCATCCCCGACGACTCTGGGAGGAGGCGGTGGGGGAGGACATACGGCGCTGATCGGCCTGGGTGTCGGTGCTGCGGCAGCGGCCGGACTGGGAATAGCCTTGGCTAGTAGCGGAAACGATTCCAATCCCGTTAGCCCTTCGGCTCCGTAGGGTCTGCATCCGGAGCGGACTTTCGACATATGGGGAGGCCGAGGGCCGCGGCCCGTCAATAGCCCGAAGCGGAAGCCATATTCGTCGCCGGAATCGTCGGGTTTCTATACTATTTTCATACAGTTAAGCTGCTTGACCGCAGGTCCTTCAGGACTGGCAAAACTTCCCACAATTATCTTGACAATTCTGTACAGATTTACGAAGATTACTTTGTCAAGCAGAACTGAGGAGGGCTCCGCCGAACACGGTCTCCGGCCCTCAGCCCCGGCTTTTTGCCGGAAATCAAGAGGAGAGTTCGATGTCCACCCCACAGACCGAAATCGAAATCCTTGCAAACCAGGAATATAAATACGGCTTCGTCACCGAGATCGATGCCGACACAATTCCCCCTGGGTTGAACGAAGACATCATCCGTCTTATTTCCGCCAAAAAGCAGGAGCCCGAGTGGTTGCTCGAGTGGCGGCTGAAAGCCTATCGCCACTGGCAGACCATGAAGGAGCCGACCTGGCAGAACGTTCACTACCCTCCCATCGACTATCAGGCCGCGACTTACTACTCCGCCCCTAAGAGCCAGAAGCCCGGTCCCAAGAGCATCGAGGAAGTTGACCCCGAGCTTTTGAAAACCTACGAAAAGCTGGGCATCCCGCTCAAGGAGCGTGAACTGCTGGCGGGCGTGGCGGTGGACGCGGTTTTTGACAGCGTTTCGGTGGCCACTACTTTCAAAGAAAAGCTGGGCGAATTGGGCATCATTTTCTGCTCGTTTTCCGAGGCGGTGCGCGAGCACCCGGAACTGGTCAAGAAGTATCTCGGCTCGGTGGTTCCCTACACCGACAACTTTTTTGCCACGCTTAATTCCGCCGTTTTCAGCGATGGCTCGTTCTGTTACGTCCCCAAGGGCGTGCGCTGTCCGATGGAGCTTTCCACTTACTTCCGCATCAACGCCAAGGATACCGGTCAATTCGAACGGACTCTCATCATCGCCGACGAGGGCGCATACGTCAGTTACCTGGAAGGCTGTACGGCCCCGATGCGCGACACCAATCAGTTGCACGCGGCGGTGGTGGAATTGATCGCGCATGACAACGCGCAGGTCAAATACTCGACGGTCCAGAACTGGTACCCCGGCGACAAGGAAGGTAAAGGCGGAATCTACAACTTCGTCACCAAGCGCGGGAAGTGCCTGGGCGTGAATTCCAAGATTTCCTGGACGCAGGTCGAAACCGGCTCGGCGATTACCTGGAAATATCCCAGCTGCATCCTGCAGGGCGACAATTCCATCGGCGAGTTCTATTCCGTGGCGCTCACCAACAACTACCAGCAGGCCGACACCGGCACCAAGATGATTCACATCGGCAAGAACACGCGGAGCACCATCGTCACCAAGGGCATCTCCGCCGGGCACGGGCAGAACACCTACCGCGGTGCGGTCAAGATCCTGAAAGGCGCCGAGGGCGCGCGGAACTACTCGCAGTGCGATTCGCTGCTGATCGGCGACAAGTGCGGCGCGCACACATTCCCCTACCTGGAAGTGAAGAACTCGACGGCGCAGGTTGAGCACGAAGCTTCGACCTCCAAGATCGGCGAGGATCAGATTTTCTATTGCCGCCAGCGCGGCATCTCGCTGGAAGATTCGATTTCGATGATCGTCAACGGCTTCTGCAAACAGGTCTTCCGCGAGCTGCCCATGGAATTCGCGGTGGAAGCGCAAAAACTTCTGGGCGTGAGCCTGGAAGGAAGCGTGGGCTGATTTTGGATTTTGGATATGAAAGACCGAAGGTGGCGGATACATCGGCCGAAACACGACAACACGGCCGGCCCCTATCCGAGTTTCGAGTTTCGAATTTCCAGTTTCGATTTTCCAATTTCCGTTTGCTGATAGCTAATAGCTGACGGCTGAGGGCTGCTAAACGAATGTTGACCATCAAGAATCTGCAGGCAAAAACCAACGGCAAGGAAATCCTTCGCGGCATCGACCTCGAAGTGAAAGCGGGGGAAGTCCACGCCATCATGGGGCCGAACGGCTCGGGCAAGTCCACGCTCGCCCAGGTATTGGCGGGGCGCGACATCTACCAGGTGACGGACGGCGAAGTCCTTTACGAGGGGAAGAACCTTCTTGACCTGTCACCTGAAGACCGCGCGCGGGAAGGCATCTTCATGGCCTTCCAATACCCCGTCGAGATTCCGGGCGTAAGCAACACGTATTTCCTCCGGTCCGCCCTGAATCAAATTCGCAAGCATCGCGGCCTGGAAGAGCTCGACGCCATGGACTTTCTGGCGATGGTTCGGCAGAAGATGAAGCTGCTCGACATGGACGAAGGCCTGATGAACCGACCGGTGAACGAAGGTTTCTCGGGCGGCGAGAAGAAGCGCAACGAGATTTTCCAGATGGCCGTGCTCGAGCCGAAACTCGCTGTGCTGGACGAGACCGACTCCGGGCTCGATATCGACGCGCTCAAGGTCGTCGCCAACGGCGTGAACTCGCTGCGCAGCAAGGAGCGCGGCATCATCGTCGTCACGCACTACCAGCGGCTGCTGCACTATATCGTTCCCGACTTCGTGCACGTCCTGTACAACGGGCGCATCGTCAAGTCAGGCGGCAAGGAGCTGGCGCTGGAGCTGGAAGAGAAGGGTTACGGCTGGCTGGAAGAAAGCGTAGTGGCCGGCCAGAGGGCGTAGAGACGCTCGGGTGGAGCGTCTTCGAAATCAGACGGCCCAGCGGGTCGTCTCTACAGAGGGTTCCTCAATCAATGACCGCTGTTAAAGATTATCAGGAAGTTTACTTATCGAACTTCGCCGAACGGGAAAAGGAATTCGCCGCGGGGCCAGCGTGGCTCAACCAGGTTCGCAAGGAAGCGATCGAGCGCTTCGCCGACCTCGGCTTCCCGACGACGCGCCTTGAGGCATGGAAGTTCACCAGCGTGGCGCCGATTGCGGGCATGGCCTTCCAGCCTGCCCCACGAGCGGCCGACGCATCAACGGCTGAAGGGCTGAAGACCCTGTGCCACTTCGACCTGGATTGTAGCCGCCTGGTCTTCGTGAACGGCCACTTCAGCGCCGAGTTCTCGTCCCTCGCGGGCCTGCCCAAGGGAATCCACGTCGGAAGCCTGGCGGGGGCCTTGTCGAACGGCGCTCCGCAACTGGAACAGCACCTGGCGCGTCACGCGGACTTCCAGGATCACGCCTTCGTCGCTTTGAACACAGCATTCATGGAAGATGGCGCCTTCATCGAAATCGCCAATGGCCTGGTCTTCGAGAGGCCCATCTATCTCCTTTATGTTTCCACGGCGGCGGAGGGAAGCGAGCCCGCGGTTTCGTTCCCCCGCACTCTGATCCTGGCGGGCCGGGAGAGCCAGGCCACATTCATCGAGGGCCACATCGGGCTCGACGACGCCCCGTCGTTCCGCGCACTGGGCCGCGCGCGTGTTCCGCAAATCAGCAGGGGCGGAGTTTATTTCACCAACGCGGTTACGGAAATCGTCGCCGGAGAAAACGCCGTCGTCGAATACGCCAAGTTCCAGCAGGAAGGTCATGAGTCATTCCACATCGCCACCGTGCAGGTCCGGCAGGAGCGGGCGAGCAGCGTCTCGACGCGCAACTTCACTTTCGGTGGCGCCCTGGTGCGCGAGGACCTGAACATCGTGCTGGCGGGCGAAGGCGCGAACGCTCATCTCGACGGGCTCTACATCACCCTCGGCCGGCAGCACGTTGACCATCACACGACGATCGACCACGCGCAGCCGCACTGCGACAGCCGCGAGCTCTACAAGGGCGTGCTCGAAGACCGCTCCTCGGCAGTTTTCAACGGCCGCATCATCGTGCGCAAGGACGCGCAGAAGACCGACTCGAAGCAGAGCAACAAGAATCTGCTGCTCTCCGAAGAGGCGGTGATCAATACCAAGCCGCAGCTCGAGATCTTCGCCGACGACGTTAAATGCACGCACGGCGCGACGATCGGCCAGGTTGACCAGGAAGCGATCTTCTATCTGCGCTCGCGCGGCATCGGGCGCGACGAGGCCCGCAACCTGCTGACTTACGCGTTCGCCAACGAAGTCATTGATCGTGTCAAGCACGGGCCCATGCGCGACCGCTTGCGCGAAGCGCTCTTCATGCGCATGGGGCGCGGACTGGGAAGAAAGGAAACGTGATGGCCACCACACACGACATCGCGAAGCCAGCCGCACGCGCGGCCGCGCGGCCCGCATTCGACATCGCGCGCATCCGGGAAGATTTCCCGATCCTGAAGCAGAAGGTTCACGGCAAGCCGCTCGTCTATTTCGACAACGCCGCTACAAGCCAGAAGCCTCTGGCGGTGATCGAGGCGGAGCAGAAATTCTACCGGTCGGAATGCTCAAACGTGCATCGCGGCGTCCACGCGCTCAGCGAGCAGGCCACACGGGATTACGAAGACGCGCGCGTCAAGGTCCAGCGCTTCCTTAACGCCGCGGAGGCGCGTGAGATCATCTTTGTGCGCGGTACCACCGAAGCCATCAACCTGGTGGCGAGCACCTACGGGCGGCAGAACGTCGGCGCGGGCGACGAAGTCGTCATCACCGCGCTTGAGCATCACTCGAACATCGTCCCCTGGCAGATCCTCTGCCAAGAGAAGGGCGCGAAGCTCCGCGTGGCGCCGATCAACGACGACGGTGAACTGATTTTTGAGGAATTTGAAAGACTCCTGAACGCGCGCACGCGGTTTGTTTCGGTTGCACACGTCTCAAACGCCCTCGGCACGATCAATCCTGTGAAACGGATCATCGAGGCCGCCCGACGTTGGAATGTCCCCATTCTGCTCGACGGCGCGCAGGCCGCGCCTCACTTGAAGGTGGACGTCCGCGCGCTCGACTGCGATTTCTATACCCTCTCCGGCCACAAACTTTTCGGCCCCACCGGAATTGGCGCGCTTTACGGCAAGGCCAAAGTGCTCGAGTCCATGCCTCCCTACCAGGGCGGCGGGGACATGATCAGTTCGGTCAGCTTCGAAAAGACGACCTACAACGTCATCCCGCACAAGTTTGAGGCGGGGACACCCAACATCGCGGGCACGATCGGTCTGGGCGCGGCGATTGACTATCTGAACGGTATCGGATTCGAAAATCTAATGCCGTACGAGCACGAACTGCTCAATTACGCGACCGAATCGCTGGCGCGTATTCCAGGCGTGCGGCTGATCGGCACGGCGAAAGAAAAGGCGGCGGTGATTTCTTTTGTGATGGACGGCCTGCACCCGCACGACGTTGGAACGGTGTTGGACCAGGAGGGTATCGCCGTCCGCACGGGCCACCACTGCGCGCAACCACTCATGGACCGCTTCGGGGTTCCGGCCACAACCCGTGCGTCGCTGGCGTTCTACAACACCTTCGAGGAAGTGGATGCGCTGGTCAGGGGCATCGCGAGGGTGAAGGAGATTTTGGGCTGATGTCGGATCTGCACTCGCTCTACCAAGAAGTGATCCTCGATCATAGCAGGCGCCCGCACAACTTCCATGCCATGGAAGGGGCCACAAACCAGGCGCAGGGTTACAACCCTTTATGCGGGGACAAGGTCCGGCTTTATGTAAAGCTCGACGGCGACCGCATCGCCGACATCAGCTTTCAAGGCTCCGGCTGCGCCATCTCAACGGCCTCGGCCTCGATTCTCACCGAAACCGTCAAGGGGAAGACGCTCGTTGAAGCAAACGACCTCTTCGAACGCTTCCACGACCTGGTTACGGGCAAGGGCCATCAGAACGGCAAGGGGCCGGAACTGGGGAAATTGGCCGTATTTTCGGGCGTCTCGGAATTCCCCGTGCGCGTGAAGTGCGCGACGCTGGTCTGGCACACGCTGCGAAGCGCGCTCGGCGAAGGCCAAGAGAACGTGTCCACGGAATAGGATTGTCAGGAGCGCGAGAATGACAGCCGTTGAGGCCATCATGCTGCAAGACAAGATCATCAACGAAGTGCTGCGCAAGACCTATGACCCGGAAATTCCCGTCGATATCTACGAGCTGGGATTGATTTATGAAACCAAGGTTGACCCGGAGACCGGAAGCGTCTACGTGAAGATGACCTTGACCGCACCCGGCTGCCCCGCGGCGGGAACGCTGCCCGGAGAAGTCGAAGACAAAATCCGGCGGCTCGCGGTCTCGGAAATCAAAGACATCAAGGTGGACGTGGTCTGGGATCCACCGTGGGATCCCACCAAGATGTCGGAAGCCGCGCGGCTGCAACTGGGGATGTTCTGAGAAGCTGGGGCGCCGGCCTATGACCGGCGATCGGCGCTCAGGGAGCGCCGCGGCAAAAAGCTATGAAGTTTTCATCCCAAGAAGAATATGGGCTGCGCTGCCTGCTTCGTATTGCCCGCCAGAGCGGGCGCAGCGGCCTGACGATTCCCGAAATCAGCGAGGCGGAAGGGATTTCTTCTTTTTACGTGGCGAAACTGCTGCGCATTTTGCGACGCGCCGGGCTTGTGAAGAGCGCGCGCGGAAAAATCGGCGGTTACACTCTTTCCCGCCCTCCCAGTCAGATCGTGGTGGGCGAAGCACTCGCCGCGCTGGGCGGGCGATTGTTCGAGCCCGACTTCTGCGACGACCACGCCGGTATGAGCCACACCTGCACGAGTTCCGTGGATTGCTCGCTCCGCTCACTGTGGCACGCTGTCCAGCAGATGGTGGATCGGGTGCTGAGCAAAACGACGCTCGCTGATTTGCTGGGCAACGAGCGCGATACCGCAACACTCGTCACTCCCCTGATCCAGATTTCCGATGGGGGCGAGCCAAGACACGCCAGCGGCCCCAGCCCGCGCGAATGAACCTCCCGCTAGTTCCCTTCCGCCTGTGCCGCCACTGACTGAACGCTGGGAACGGTTCTGCGACACCTCGCGTACATCGCGAGGGCAAGGACGTAACACCCAACTCCTGTCCAAAACGCTGACGAGATTCCGCTCCCCAGCGCGATCACGATGGCGAGGACCGAAGCCAGGACTGAACACGCCCCGTTGATTCCCCAGAGCCAAGGCGTCAAGGCAGACACCCGGGCCACCGCCGCCTCCATCCCGAGCGGGAAAGCCATCCCCATGAAAACCCCGAGGGGGAAAAGAATTACCACGCAAACGATGATTCGCGCAGGCGTCGTGGAGCTCTGAAAAGTCCGGACCGCCAGAGGAGTCAGGAAGCCGAATATCGCGAGGATCGCCACAAGCCCCCCCAGCCGGGCCAGAGGCGATCTCGCGGATCCATCCCCGGGCACACGGTCAACCAGGAAGCTTCCCAGCCCTCCAGCGGTTAGCAGGGTGAAGAGAACCACTGAGAGTCCGTATGTCGGATGACCGAGGAAAAGAATGAAGCGCTGCATCTGGGAAATCTCCACGAGCATGAAGCCCATCCCGATACATCCGAAATAAGCCAGATAGGGCGGCGCTTCCGTCCAGGAAATACGCCGGGCGGTAAGCAGGAGGGGAATCACGACGGCGAGAATCGTCAGCGCGGTAACGGTGACGAAAAGGATGCCCAGCAACGAGACGGCGCGTTGGGCTGCCTCGTAGCCCGGCGAGCCCGAGCCCTCGAGTCTGCGGAATCCCCAAAGCCGGCCCATCTGAAAAAAGTACGGGCTGTCATCGGTCGGTGGCGCCAGGTTCAGGCCCGGGGGACCTTGCACTTGTCCCTTGCCGGAAGCGAGGCTGGCGATCATCGGATCGCTCGCGAAAGCCGGCGTCAGGACGATCTCGAAGCCCAGTTGCTCACAGACGGCGCGCAGCTTATCCAGATCGGGCGCGCTGAACGGCCTTCGTTTGACCAACAACGTGCCGAGGCCGCTCGGCGCCAGCCCGCCCCGGCCCGCTTCCCTAACGCGGACGAGCGCCATTTGGTCGCGCGGATGCTCCGCGCCGGCGGCCGCCAGCGCCGCGGAGGCAAGCGAAACCAGTCGATAGGTTTCCTTCGGGGTGCCTCTCCGGTACCACCTCGTAACGGACAAAACACCATCCGGAGTAAGATGCCCCAAAAACACTTTCCAGGCCTCCAGCGTGTACAGGGAGTTTTCAGCCAATACAAACGCTCCGGCCGCAGTCGCTGCCCAGGTGTCGATGAGGGAGATTTGGATGATGCCAAAGCTCTCATTCTGGCGAGCAATGTAACTGCGGGCCTCATCGTTTACGAACAATACCCCCGGGTAGCGGTCCAGATGCCCCGTGAACTCCCCGAATTCGCCGTTGAGGGTGTTAATGATGTTTTCGTTGATTTCGACGCCCAGGACAGCCGGCTGATGAAAAACCAGGGCGGAAAGGACGTCTCGCCCGCCGCCCGCGCCCACGACCAGGACGCGGGCCGGCGATTTCACATAGTGCGCCAAGTTCGTCAGGTCGTACTTGAGGTAGTCGAGCGCGCCAAGGTCGCCCTCAAAGCCCGTCAAGACGGTCTCGGCCCCGCTGTCGATGCGCAACGAGAGTTGCCGCGCCCTGGCGCCTCGCGCATAGCGCTGGCTCAGGCCCCACCCGAAAGGCTCCTCCTGGGCATAAGGATTCCCATCCACGATAATCCGCGAAAAGGAGTTCCATCGTTCATACATAGGTCTTGCTTCCTTCTCGCCGCGCACCCAGACAAGGCGGAGAAGCGGCTGCTGAAGGCGCACGAGCATTGTGTTGACGGCCACAAAAGCGGCGAGCGATATCGCGGCGATTCTTGCCATCCGCATGACCATCCGGCCCTCGCAGGTCCATCCCCAGAACAGGGCCCCCAGGGACGCCATGAGCGCGCAAACCATGACGGCCGTGGGACCGTCGGTAATCTTCAACACGTAGATGACAGCAATGCAGCCCGTTGCGGCGCCGGCAAGGTCGGCGGCGTAGAGCCTCCCCACCTGCCGGGGAAACCGCGTCAAGGCAAGACAAACGCAGATTCCGCTGAATACAAAAGGGACGGAGATCACGATATAGGTCAGTGACAGCGCAAGCGGAGTAAGGTTTGATTTGCCGGTCAGGGAAGGGATCGCCAGATGGAGGAGAAACGCCCCGACGATCGTCACACCCAACAGCAGGGCGCTCAGTGCCAGGTGGAACCCTGTCCTCGCGGCGGAGAAGAAATTCCGCGCCAAATAGACCATTAACGCCCCGGCGGTCATTCCGAACATTGCCATCGAAATGGCAACAAATGCGAAGTGGTACCACATCGTCACGCTGAAGATGCGAGTCAGCAAGATCTCAAACATCAGCGTGGCAAGAGTCACAAGAAACAGGCCCGCATAAATTGGCCGCGTCGCCTTCATCGTCCGATCGATCAATGATAATTCCCTCCTCGATTCCGGTCAGATTCATCGGGCCGTGTGGCGCGCGCCCTACATGAACTTGCCGTTTGCATGGGGACTCGTTTGCGGTACTCTATATCGCCGCAAGCGTGCAGCCTACCAGAATTTCTCCGGTTTACGGAAGCCCCAGGGAGGTGCGGAGCATGAAAAAGCGAACAGGCAAGAAGGGCGAAGGTTTTAACCGCCGGGACTTCTTCCGAAGCGCGGGCGCAGGCCTGCTGGCCCCCGGACTCGCCGCAGGCATGCCGCAGGCCAGCTCTGCGCCGTCACCGAAGGGCACCATTCGCATGGGCTTCGTTCCGCACGGTGGCTTGCGGCAGATTTCCCCGAATCTCTATGTCCTTCAGGACACCTGCAACGTCTATGTCCTCAAGAACGGCGATCGCGCCATCCTGATCGACTTCGGCTCGGGCCACGTCCTGAAGCTGCTTGGGCAGATTGGCGTCACGAAGGTGGACGCCATTCTGCATACGCACCACCATCGCGACCAGTGCCAGGGCGACGCGCGCGCCGCGGAGGAGCGCATTCCCATCCACGTCCCGCAGCACGAACGGCACCTCTTCGACGACGCCGAAAACTTCTGGCGCAACCGCCGCGTCTTTCATCTCTATTACGTCCGCAATGATTTCTTCACGCTCACCCGGAATGTTCCCGTCGCGGGCATCTTGCGCGATTACGACATTTTCCGCTGGGGGCCTCACCAACTTCTGATCTATCCCACCCCAGGGCACACACTCGGCTCGATCAGCCTGGTGGGCAAAGTAGACGGCAAGCAGGTTGCATTCTCCGGCGACCTGATTCACTCGCCGGGAAAAGTTGCGAATCTGTACGAGCTTCAATACCAATACGGCAGTACCGATGGCGTGGATTTTGCGATCTTCTCCTTGACTCGCCTGCGTGAACAGGGGCCGGAACTCATCTGCCCTTCGCACGGCGAGCCGTTCGCGAATCCCGAAGCCGGCATGACGGATTTGATCGCCAAAATGAAAGGCTGGATTGAGTCGTACTCGCCCGGCACGAGCCTGACCGTGGAAAACAGGCCCTTCGCCGTCACCCCGCACTTGATCTGCTCTCATCAGTCCACCTCGACGTTCTACGCTCTGATCAGCGACAGCGGGAAGGCTCTGTTTATCGACTACGGCGCAGCCAGCGGCAACTTCTTCAACGGCTTCAACACTGCCGCGCCGGTGCTTGACCGCATGCGCTTTGTCGAGCACACGATTCCGGAACTCAAGGCGCGCTATGGACTGAAAACGGTGGACGTCGCCATGCCCAGTCACATGCACGACGATCACTTGAACGGCTTTCCGCATCTCGCCCGCCATCACGGTGCCAAGATCTGGTGCTACGAGAATATGGTTGACATCCTGCAGAATCCACGCGGCAACAACCTGGGTTGCATTCTCGCCGAACCCATCAAGGTGGAGCGCTCTTTCCGGCACGGCGAGAAATTCAAGTGGGAGGAATTCGAGTTCACCGTATTTCACTCTCCGGGGCACACGGAGTATCAGATGGCGATGTTTGCCGAGATCGACGGCGCGCGGCTGGCCTTCACCGGCGACGCGATGTTTCCCGCCGGTCCCGGCGCGCCCTATCAGCTTCGTCACAACCTGATTTTCCGGAATTGGGTCGAAAACGACAGCCACTTGAAATCCCTGCGGGCCATCCTCGATTACCAGCCCACGATGATAGCGCCGGGCCACGGCAAGCCTTTCCTGAGCAACAAGGAGGATTTGGACGACCTCAAGCGGCGGCTGGAGAAACAGCAGGCCTACTTTAGGGATGTCATCGCCGACCCGGACTGCAATTTCGGCCTCAACCCAAGTTGGGCGAGACTGTACCCCTACCAGCTCGAGGCGAAGTTCGGGTCGACCGCGGCGATCGAGTTGCGCGTCAGGAACTATCGCCCGAAGCCGATGCAGTTGGAGGCCGCGCTCGTCGTACCCGCCGGCTGGAAGGTCTCGCCCGAAACGGTCGCGCTTACCATTCCAGCGGGGGAAGATGCCAGCGGCGGCTTCACGTTGACCATTCCCGACAGTTGGGATCGCGCCAAGCCGCGCGTCGCGCTGGCGGCCGATATCAGAGCTGACGGGCAATATCTGGGCGAGATTGCAGAAGGAGTGGTGGATCTTGTGTAGCGCCGGGCCTGAGCCGCCTATGCTGACTCACTGTCGGCCCCGCCCGAAGGGAGGGCGTCGCCTCCGGAGGCGGACGATGGTCATACGATGCGTTTCGCTGGCCGCACTATTCATCCTGTGGATTGTTCAGCCCTCCGCTGGGCAAAGCAAGAAGCCGGGCAATCCTGAGAAGGAGCTTCCTCCCAACGTCACGCAGTTGACAGGATTCGGTGAGCGCGCCGCATGGTCGCCAGACGGCAAGCGAATCGCCTTCGTGAGCAAAAGCTTCGGTGATGCGTTCGAGATCGATCTCGCCACCAGGATGACCCGCCTGCTGACGGGCCATTTTCAGCACGCCGGATTTCTGCGCGTCCAATATCTTCCCAACGGCGATCTCTTCCTGATCGGCGCCCGCACCTTTACCGACATTCGCAGCACGCGCGAGCACGACCAGGAAATGTGGGTGATGAAGCCGGACGCGAAATTGCCACCCGTCGCGCTGAATCACAAGATCTCGGAGGGTGTAGCCATCTCGCGAACGCGCATGAAGATTGCCTGGGCAAACACTCATGGGCAGTATCCCGAAGTGCTGGGTCCCGGCGAATCGGTGATTTACACGGCAGACATCGAAACAAAGTCAGGCGTACCGACGCTCGTCAACAGGAAGGAGGTCGTCCGCGCCCGCGCGCCCGCCTGCACACTGGAAGCGCAGGATTTCCGCAGGGACGATACGGAACTCATCTACACCTGCTACACGCATCCGCTTGCCGACGTGTTGGGCATCGACCTCGCGACCGGCAAGACGACCGTCTATCGCCACGTTTCAGGCGAATACAACGAGGTGGAAGGCGCTTTTCCCGATGGAGAGTGGACGCTCGTAGAATCGAGCCGCGGCCAGAACGTACCCGACTCCGATAAGTGGGCGAACATCGACATATGGAAGCTGCGCCTGATTCCCGGCAGCACGGATTTTGTCCGGCTGACTCACTGGGGAGACTACGCGGGCTACAAAGCTTCAAACCCCGTGGTCAGCCCTGATGGGAAATGGATTGCGTTCCAGTCGGCGCGCAACAACGAGCCCGCCGGCGTCGGTCACGGGATCTTTCTCCTCAAGATGGAGTAGGCGGCGACGCAAGCCGCGGCAATCGACATATTACAGGCTTGTACCGAAAGGAATAAGAGATGAAATTCCGCGTCTTTCTGGTTACCGCATTGTGGGCTGGCCTGATTCCCACCGTCGTGAGCGCTCAGACCGCTCATGAAACCCCCGAGCAGTTCGCGCGGCGCACGGCGTGGTGGCGCGAGTCGAAGTTCGGCATGTTCATTCACTGGGGGCTCTACGCCGTGCCCGCGGACTCGACCGACCTCAAGGGCAAAAAGGCAAACGCCGAGTGGTATTTCTCCAACCAGCGCAAGCAGGTGAGGGACTACGAGAAATTCGCCGCGCAGTTCAACCCCGTCAAGTTCGACGCGGCGAAATGGGTCAAGACCGCGCGTGACGCGGGCATGAAATACATCGTCATCACCAGCAAGCACCACGACGGCTTCTGCATGTTCGACTCGAAGCTGACGAATTACTGCATTACCAAGGCCACGCCCTATAAGCGCGACCCGATGAAAGACCTGGCGGCGGAGTGCCGCCGGCAAGGCATCCGCCTGTGCTTCTATCACTCCATCATGGACTGGCATCATTCCGATTACCTGCCGCGCCGCAAGTGGGAAGCGCAAACGCGCCCCGCCGACGGCGCCGACCTCAACCGCTACATCGAATACATGAAGGGACAATTGCGCGAGCTGCTGACCAACTACGGCCCGGTCGGAATCCTATGGTTCGACGGCGCGTGGGAACACAACGCGCGGGAGTTGCATTCGCGCGAAGTGAATACCCTGGTCCGCTCCCTGCAGCCCGACATCCTCATCAACGATCGCGACCAGCTACCCGAAGATTACGCGACGCCGGAGCAGGAGATTCCCGCCAACGCGCTGCCAGGCGGGCGGCTTTGGGAAACCTGCATGACCATCAACGACACGTGGGGTTACGCGAAAAACGACACCAACTGGAAATCCGCGCAGGACCTGGTCCGCAAGCTGATCGACATCGCGAGCAAGGGCGGGAACTTCCTCCTCAACGTCGGCCCCACAGCCGAGGGCGAGTTTCCCGCCGCCATCAACGAACGGCTGGCGCAGATCGGCGCGTGGATGAATGTGAACGGCGAAAGCATCTACGGAACCACGAAGAGCCCGTTCCACAAGCTGCCCTTCAAAGGCCGCGTCACCGCCAAGGGAAATTCGCTCTATCTCCACGTCTTCGAATGGCCAAGCCAGGGCCTGACCCTGACCGGCGTTCAGGGTACCGTGACCACCGCGCGGGCGCTGGAAGGAAACGAAAAGCTGGAGGCCACTTCCCAGGCCGGCGCGCCGGCGGTGCTTCATATTTCGAAACCCCGGAAGCTTGATCCCATCGCCACGGTAGTCGAGGTGCGCTTTGCCGCGGCGCCCGGCATCAAGGAGTAGTGCCCCACAAAGCGTTGTCCCCTGAAGCACGCTGCGCTATCCTACTCTCCCGCGAAATTCTCCCTGGGAGGCGAATGGTGATTGAATTCTCTCATTCCCGCAGACTAATCACGGTAGCTTTACTCCTCGCCTGCTGCGTTGCAGGCGAAGGGTTCGCCCAGCTGGGCATGTTCAGCAAGGATCAGCGTGTGGAGTTTACGCGCGAGTGGAAAGGCGAACGCTTCCCGGACGGGCGTCCGAAAGTTCCGGATGCTCTCCTCTCCCGCCTCAAAAACGTCACCGCCGAAGAGGCTTGGGGCGTGCTGCGCGGCGCAGGCTTCCATAATCAGTTCGAAGGAGGTTGGAAGGTCATCAACCCGGGCGAGCGCCTCGTCGGCCGCGTCGTCACCGCGGTCTTCATGCCGCTGCGCCCGGACGTGAACGCCGTCGTCAATGACTACGGCAAGAAAGAATCACGGGTCGGCGGGGGGCAGAATTCCTGGATCATCGACACGTTGCAGCGCAACGACGTGCTGGTAGTGGACCTCTTCGGCAAAATCAAGGACGGGACTTTCGCCGGCGATAATCTCGGCACTTCCATTTTCGCCAAGACCGGCACCGGCCTGATCGTGGATGGTTCGGTCCGCGACGTGTCAGGCATTTCCGAGATCAAAGGGCTCCGAGTCTTCGTGCGCGGCACCGATCCCTCCGCGTTGGCTGACGTCACGCTGATGGGAATGAACGTTCCAATCCGCATCGGACACGTTACGGTGATGCCCGGCGACGTCGTGGTGAGCGACCCGGAAGGATTGACCTTCATCCCTCCCCAGCTCGCTGAGAAGGTCGCGGACTACTCCCAGATGACCCAGTTGCAGGATCAGTGGGGGCACGAGATGCTGCGCGAAGGCAAGTACACTCCCGGGCAAATCGACCAACGCTGGACGAAAGAAATGATCGAGGAATTCAACCGCTATGCCGAGCAGCAAGGACTTAAGGTGCGAATGAAGCCCGAATAGGGTCGCCTGCGCTTGCGTGCGGAAAAGGAGTCCGATATGCCCACTAAGGTCAGCCGGCGAGGAATCCTGCGGACGTCTGCCGCAGCGCTGGGCGGTGCGATGCTGTCGGGCGACCCGTATGAAGCCTGGCCAAAGAACGTCAATACGAACTCACGTCCTTCCGAGCTGAAGATTACTGATCTGCGTATTGCGCACGTGGTGGATGCGCCGATGTCGTGCCCGCTCATCCGCATCGACACCAACCAGGACCTGTACGGCCTGGGCGAAGTCCGCGACGGCGCGAGCCCCACCTACGCGCTGATCCTGAAGAGCCGCCTGCTGGGAGAAAACCCCTGCAACGTCGACCGGCTCTTCCGCAAGATCAAGCAATTCGGCGGGCACGCGCGCCAGGGCGGCGGCGTGAGCGGAGTCGAGATGGCGCTGTGGGACCTTGCCGGCAAAGCCTACGGCGTCCCGGTCTTCCAGATGCTCGGTGGAAAGTTTCGCGACAAGATCCGAATTTATGCTGATACCACGGAATCGCATGACCCCAAAGTCTACGCGCGCCGCTTGAAAGAGCGCATGGACCGCGGCCTTACGTGGCTCAAGATGGACCTGGGGATTGACCTCCTCGACGGCATCCCGGGGACGGTCACGCAGCCGGCCGGCATGAGCCGTCGCGAACTGGCGAACACCCAGCATATGTTTACGGGCATCGAGGTCTCCGACAAGGGCATCGCCCTGATGGCGGATTATGTCGCCCAGGTGCGCGAAATCGTCGGAATGGAAATACCGCTCGCCGCCGATCACTTCGGCCACATCGGCGTAAACTCCTGCATCCGCCTGGGGCGCGCGCTCGAAAAATTCAACATGGCCTGGCTCGAGGACATGATTCCCTGGCAATACACCGACCTCTGGAAGCAGATTACCGATTCAATCGGCGTCCCCACTTTGACGGGAGAAGACATTTATCTCAAGGAGCCCTTCATCGAGCTTTGCCGGCGACAAGCGATCCGCAAAGTCCATCCCGACCTCGCCACCTCCGGCGGAATTCTGGAAACGAAGAAAATCGGGGATGCCGCGCAGGAATACGGCGTGCCCATGGCAATGCATTTCGCTGGGACTCCCGTCTCCTGCATGGCCAACGTCCACTGCGCTGCGGCCACGGAGAATTTCCTGGCCCTCGAAAATCACGCTCTCGATGTGCCCTGGTGGGACGACCTGGTGGAAGGAATCGGCAAGCCGATCGTCAATCGCGGATTCATCACCGTGCCCGACAAGCCCGGGCTCGGGATCACTCTGAACGACGAAGTCGTGAAGCAACACCTCAAGCCCGGCGCCGCGTATTTCGGCCCCACCACGGAATGGGACCAGGAGCGTTCCTGGGACCGCTTATGGAGCTGACTTACCTTGGCGTTAGTATAATCAATTTGCATATTACTGTGCCGTGTATCCACCGTCGACCATTAACGGCGCGCCGGTGATGTAGGACGCATCGTCGGAGGCCAGGAACAAGATCGCCTTCGCCACCTCTCGCGTTTGTCCGATCCGCCCCAGAAAAGTCTTGGCGCCCTCCTCGGCATTGAACTGCTCGAGCGTCAATCCCACCCGCTCCATGTGCCGGTGGGAGGCGGCGGTCAGAATCGTTCCCGGGCAGACGCAGTTGACGCGGATTTTGTGCGGGCCGAGGTCCATGGCCATGTTGCGCGTTAACTGCAGCAGCGCGGCTTTGGTCGCGCTGTAGGCGAAGAAGTTGGGCTGCGCGACGAAACTGGAGATCGACGCGAGGATGACGACCGCCCCCCCGTTTTTCTTCATGTGCTCGACCGCGTACTTGGTGACCATGGCGGTGCCGATGACGTTCACGCCCAGTGAGCGCTGCCAGTCCTCGACGGTCGCGTCAAAGCCTTTCAGGACGAACGTCGCCGCGTTGTTCACCAGAATGTCGATCCGCCCGAAATGCCGGACCGCCTCGTCGCTGACGCGCCGGGCGTCGGCTTCCTTGGAGATGTCGGCGTGAACGAAGAGGGCCGTCCCCCCTTTGCCGCGGATCGCCCCGACGGTCGCCTCGCCGCCCGCCGCGTCGATGTCGGCCACGACGACCTTCGCCCCTTCCTCGGCCAGGACTTCCGCCGTGGTTTGTCCGATGCCCGTCGCGGCCCCTGTCACGATCGCCACCTTGTCTTTCACGCGCATGTTCTCCCCCCGCCTGCAAAAGTTACGCGCCTTCCGATTCCGCGCGCCTACTCAATGATCTCGAACTTCTTCAGGGCATCCTCGTCGATCGTGATGCCCAGCCCCGGAAGATTTTCGTCGAGCTCGATGGTGCCATTCTTCGGCGTCGGCTCGCCCTTGAAGATGTACCAGAACAGTTCGTTGCCGACCTCAACGTCCACCGGCGGGAAGAACTCGGCCATCGGCGAATTGAGGCTGGCCATGACGATGTGGAAGTTGTGCATCTGCCCGGCGTGGGGAATCACGGGAACTTCGTGCGCCTCGGCAAGCGCCTGGACTTTGCGCGCCTGGGTGATGCCGCCCACGCGGTTGGTGTCGAACTGGATGTAGTCCACGGCGCGCGCGTCGAGCAACTCGCGGAAGCCGTAGAGCGTGAACTCGTGCTCGCCGCCGGCGATGGGAATCTGGTTCATCGCCTTCAGCGCGGCGTAGCCCGCGATGTCGTCGGGAATGACGGGCTCTTCCAGCCAGCGCAACTGGTAGGGCGCGAGCAGCGGGATCATGCGCCGCGCGTAGTCGAGCGTCCAACCCATGTAGGCGTCGGCCATCAGGTCGATCTCGTTTCCGATCACTTCACGCGCCGTGCGCACGAGCTCGAGATTGCGCTGCATGCCCGCGGCACCGTCCACCGGGCCCCAGCCGAAGCGCAACTTCATGGCGCGATAGCCCTGGTTCTTGTACTGCTGCGCTTCCTTTGCGAGCGCATCGAGGGGCTGGCTGTAGAGACGGCTGGCGTAGACGGGAATTTTCTGTTTGGTCTTCCCGCCCAGCAAGCGAAACACCGGCTGCTTCGTCGCTTTTCCCAGAAGGTCCCACAGCGCGATGTCCACCGCGCTGATGGCCACCATGCCGACGCCTTTGCGCCCGAACGCCATCGTGCGGCGATACATGTGCTGCCAGAGGTATTCCGAGTCGAAGGGATTTTGCCCCAGCAGAATCGGCTTGAGGTACGTGTCGATGACCTGCCTGGTGACGCGCGGAGCGAGCGCCGCCTCGCCAATGCCCACGAGGCCGGCGTCCGTCATAACCTCCGTGATCAACCAACTGTGAAAGCGGAATGAGCCCATCGCATCGGTCGGCAGGTCGAGCAGGTCCACCGGGTTGGTGCAGAAGTGCGGCTGGGGTGGAACGGTCTTGCCTCGCCACTCGACGACGCGCGTGCGAACTTCGGTGATCTTCATCACAGTCCCCCGGAAAAGATGTTAGCCAGCCGCCTCGCGAAGCGGCGCGGTTGTCTAACCGCTGCGCCGAGACGCCGCACTACTCTACCCGCAAGCGCGAGAGTTTGCCAGACCTCATGCGAGGTTCGCGCTGTGGCGATGGATGGCCGCGCTCGCCGGGTTGTGGTATCTTTCCTTCCCCGAACTCCGACCCGCGCGAACGGCATGGCGCCGGGCACCGAAGAAAGCGGGAAACCATGAAGCGCGCGAAACTGCACCCGCTCGTTGCGTCTGTTATCACCCTAGTTGGCGTGACGATGGCCGTCCGCGAGTATCGCGCCGGGGCGCTCGCGAGCCCCGCGCAGCCAACTCCCGCGGAAGAGGAAAAGTCCCGCCTGCTCGAACCCGCCGCGCTGCGCAACGCGCCTCCGCCCGCGTCCGTTGAAGATCTGCGCCGGAACTTCCAGGATCCGCCCAACGAGTTCCGCCCCGCGCCGTTGTGGGTTTGGAACGACGAGATGGATCCCGAACGGATCAAGGAGCAACTTCGCCAGTTCAAGCAGCAAGGCATGGGCGGGGTGTTCATCCATCCGCGCCCCGGGCTGATGACCGAATACCTCGGCGACGAATGGTTTCGACTTTGGCGGCTTGCGCTCGACGAATCCAAAAGGCTGGGGCTGCTATGCAACATCTACGATGAGAACAGTTATCCCTCGGGATTCGCCGGCGGGCATGTTCCGTCGCTCGCACCCGACACGGCGGCGCAGTACGTCCAGGCGGAGATTGTCGAGAGTCCGCCTTCCGACCACGGCCCCGCGATGCTCGGGCTTTTCGCGATTGAGCGAGACAGTAAGGGACAGCCGGTTCGCGCGTCGCGAATCGCCGAACCGGACATCGCGAAGGCGAAGGGGCCGGTGGCCGTCTTCTCGTTGCGCCGAGCGAGCGGCAATCCCTGGACGGCGCAGTTCCCCTACGTCGACCTGACGAATCCCGAAACGTCGCGCTGGTTCATCCGCACCACGTTCGAAGCCTACAAGCAGCATGTCGGCGAGGAATTCGGCAAGGCGGTGAAGTGGTCGTTTGACGACGAACCTCTGCTCGCGACCGGTGGCGCGTATGAGCCCGATTCCATGGCGCTGCCCCTCAGCTACCGGACGCTCGCGGAGTTCAAGAAGCGCAACGGCTACGACTTGCGCGACGCACTGCCATCGCTTTTCTGGGACGTGGGCGACTGGCGTCGAGTGCGGTTCGATTACTGGCAGACGCTGCACGACCTCTGGAAGGAGAACTATTTCCGGCCGCTCTTCGAGTGGTGCGACCGCAACGGCCTGCAATTCACGGGGCACTTCATGGAGCACGAGTGGCCGTACCCGTGGATTTCCCCCGACGATGCATCAATGTACGCGTTCGAGCACATGCCCGGCATCGACATGCTGGTGGGCGCGGAACTGCGCACCAAGGGCGCTGACCCGCACATGCTCTTCACGATTCGCCAGGTGGCGAGCGTGGCGCACCAGTTGGGCCGGCGAGCGTTCTCGGAAACCTACGGCGTCGCGGGATGGGATAGCACCCTGGAACATTACAAGCGCATGGGCGATTGGCTGATCGTCAACGGCGTCAACTTCATCAATCAACATCTCTCGTTCACAACCATTCGAGGTGCCCGCAAACGCGACCACCCGCAGTCGTTCAGCGACATCAGCGCGTGGTGGCCGTACTACCGGTTGCATGCCGACCACACGGCACGCCTCTCCTACGTGCTATCGAACGCCCAGCCACGCCATCGCGTTCTGGTGCTCGAACCGACGACCAGCGGCTTCCTCTGGGCGCGGCGTGGCGGCGAGACCCCCGAACTCGCCAAGCTGCGCGAATCCTACGATCAGCTCAACCAGTATCTTGCGGACCACCAAATCGATTTCGATCTGGGCGATGAGTACATGCTGGAATGGTTCGGCGAGGCCCGCGACGGGAAGCTCACCATTGGCAAGGCGACTTACGACCTCGTGGTCTGGCCCGAGCACATGATCAACGTCCGCCACCAGTCAGTCGTCGTGTTACAGCGTTTCCTTGAGGGCGGCGGCGAAATCCTGGCGCTCGGCGAACCTGCCGCGTTCGTGGATGGTCGTCCCGACGGAGTTCTTAAGCGCCTGAAAGACCAGTTTTCGTCCAAATGGGCAAGTGGGCTTGACCTGCCGGCTCTGGTTTTCGCAATACACGGGAAGCTTCGCGAGCGCGTAAAATTCCTGACTGATATCCCTGGGGGAGTCGGCTATGCGATGTTAACAACTAACGACGAGGGGATATTCCAACTTTTTACAAACGCTGGGTCAAAACAAGTGAATGCCAAAGTATGGGTGGACGGTGGGCCGGGCCTCGAAGAATGGGATACGACATCAGGGAGGATTGGGGAGTTCCCGGCCCAGATGGCCGCTGACGGTGGGGCCCTTTTCGACTTGGAAATACCACCTGCCGGTTCCCGGCTGTTCTTGATTTCGGCCCCTCATGGTGCCCCGAAGAGTATCGCGAAGTCGCGCGAATTGCCTGTCAACAACTTGAGGGTCACTCGCGCCAGCCCGAATGTGCTGGTCCTTGACTACTGCGACCTTCGTTTGGCGGGCGAAAGCTTTCCGAATATCAACACCTGGCAGGCGAACTGGAAGATCTGGCAAGCGCATGGCTTCGAGCGCCCGGCGTGGGACAACGCCACGCAGTTCAACCGCGAGATTCTCGATCGCCCGCCTTTCCCTGCCGACTCCGGATTCGAAGCAACATTCCATTTCACCGTCTCCGAGGCCACCGCCGCCAAGGGCGCAGAACTCGCGGTCGAACTTCCCGAGTTGTACAAGATCACCCTGAATGGCCGCGCAGTGGATTTCGCGCACGCCACGCGCTGGCTTGACGATCACCTCAAAAGCGTAGGCGTCGAGCCGCTTCTCAAGACTGGCGAGAACCTCCTTCAGATCACGGCCAAACCGTTCGACGTGCACATGGAGCTTGAGAACATCTACCTGCGCGGGGATTTTGCGCTGGAGCCGCAAGAGCAGGGGTTTGCAATCACGAAAGCGCGAGCGCTCGAATTCGGCTCCTGGGCGAAGCAGGGGTATCCGTTCTACTCCGACAGTGTTCTGTATGAGACGACCGTTCGAAGTCCCCGCGGCGTGCGAAATCTACGGATCAGTTTTCCCCGTTGGGAAGGAAGCGTTGCGGAGGTACTGTTTGACGGCAATCACGTCCAAACTGTCGGCTGGCAGCCCTACTCTGTCGAGTTGGAATCTCCCCCAGGACCACACGTGGTCGGGTTGCGCGTGGTCGCCACGCCGCGCAATCTCTTCGGCCCATTTCATAATCCCACGAGGCCGCGCATGATTGCCTGGCCCGGAGCATGGAGCGAATTTCCTGAACACCAGCCCCCGGGGAACGAATACGATGTCTTGGATTACGGCTTGGTGGAGCCGTTTCGCGTCGAGGCAGTGCACTGAATGCCCGAGCGTGTGAAGGAGTGACCGGGTGAGGATTACTGGAATCAAAGCCCACGAAGTTCCGATGAGCGCGTCCTGGTTGAGCGAAGGCCTGATCGCCAACCCGATGTCACTCTATCCCCGCTACCGGGAAAAGCGCTCCAGTTGGTTCGGTCCGATGACGGCTGCCATCATCGAAATCGAAACGGACGCGGGCATTCGCGGAGTGGGGACGGTGGGCGGAGGAAAGGGAAAGCTCGCCGCGCCGATTATCGAAGGACAGTTTCGCAACCTGCTGCTCGGACAGAACCCTTTCGACATCGAGCTCCTGTGGGAGCAGATGTACCGCGCGTCGCAGTTCTACGGGCGTCGTGGCGTGGTGATCGAAGTCATGAGTGGAATCGATCTCGCGCTGTGGGACCTTATCGGCAAGGCGCTCGGGCAGCCGGTGTATAACCTGATTGGCGGAAGGACCAAAGAACGGATCCCGGTTTACGTCACGGGAAATCTCACCGAGCGGCATCTTGCCGAAGGCTTTCGCGATGTCAAGCTGGCGGTGCCGCATAGTCCCGCGGATGGAAGTGAGGGATTGCGGAAGAACACCGAGCTTGTCGAGAAAACGCGAAAACTGATTGGGCCCGACGGCGATATCATGCTTGATTGTTACATGGGGCTCGACGTGCCTTACACGATCGCGCTGGCGAAGGCGGTCGCGGAATACAACGTTTTGTGGATCGAAGAGCCGGTGCCGCCCGATCAGGTTGATTCGTACCGCAGGATCAAGGACGCCGTCCCGGACATGCTCATCACCGGCGGCGAACACGAATACACGCGCTACGGATTTCGCGAGCTGATCGAAAAGAAGGCCGTGGACATCCTCCAGCCGGACATCTACCGCGCGGGCGGGCTGTCCGAATTGAGAAAAATCGCCGCGATGGCAAGCGTTTACGGTCTTCTGGTCATTCCCCACGGCGTCGGGGCTCCCACGTACCACTTCGTGCAAACGACGTGCAACGCGCCGCGCGCGGAGTATGTTGACATCCTCGCGCAGGGCGGGCGGCCGCTTCTCAAGAACGAGCCGCAGCCGAAACACGGGTTCATTGAGCTTTCGGACGCGCCGGGATTCGGTTACGACCTGGATGAGGAAGTGCTGTCCGGGAGAGCGCCCGCAGCCCTCATCTGGTAGAGGGAACAGCCGGCCAATTCGCGGGAAGGGCCGTACAACGGAAGACTCCTCGAAAGGAACCTGAAATCATGAACCTCTCAAATCGCGCGGCCATTGTCACCGGAGCCGGACAGGGGATCGGAGAAGCGATCGCGACTCGCTTGGCGGCGGAAGGCGCCGACGTTGCGGTCGTTGACCTGAACCTCCCCGCGGCGGAGGCCGTTGCCAAGCGGCTCGCAGGTCTCGGCAGACGCTCCATCGCCGTCCGCTGCGACGTGTCAAAAGCCGCGGATGTCGCTTCCATGCGCGACCGCGTCCTCGCCGAATTCGGGAAGATTGAGATCCTGGTGAACAACGCCGGAATCGCCGGGAAAAACGCTCCCCTGGTGGAGGTCAGCGAGCCGGAGTGGGACCAGGTGATGGCGGTGGATGTGAAGAGCGTTTTCCTTTGCGCCAAGGCGGTGCTGCCCCACATGATCGAGCGGCGCTATGGAAAGATTGTCAACGTGGCGTCGATTGCCGGCAAGGAAGGCAATCCGAATCTGGTGCCTTACTCTTCCGCCAAGGCTGCGGTTATCGGTTTCACCAAGGCGCTTGCGAAGGAGGTCGTGCAGTTCGGAGTGCACGTCAACAGCGTCGCCCCGGCGGTCATCGAGACTCCGATCCTGAAGCAACTCACGCAGCAGCAGATCGACTACATGGCCGCCAAGATCCCCATGGGTCGCGTCGGTCGGCCGGAGGAAGTCGCTGCCGTCGTGTGCTTCCTGGCGTCGGACGACGCGAGCTTTGTGACGGGACAGTGCTACGACGTGAGCGGCGGGCGCGCGACCTATTGAGGTTGCCATCGGCAAGGTAATGAGACTTTAAGCGCTCGCTTTTCTTGCTAAGCCGGCAATCAGAGAACTTTATGCCTTCGTCCACGATTTTCAAGGCCAATTGGTTCTGGTACTCGACGCTCTGTGTGCTTTCGTGGGGAGCGTGGGCGCTGCTCTCGAAGCTCGGGTCGAATGAAATCCCGGCCGACACGATGCAGTTCCTGTTCACGTTCGGCGCGCTGCCCGTGGCGGTGGTTCTGCTGGTCGCGCGGCGATTCAAGCTCGAAAGAAGCCCCAAGGGGATTTTCTACGCCGTCGCCAACGGAGTTCTGTCGGGCATTGGGGGGCTGGCATTCTTCGCCGCCTTTCGAAGCAGCCAGAACACCGCCGTGGTCGCATCCGCGACTTCGCTCTACCCCATGATTACGGTCGTGCTTGCCGTGACAATTCTGCGCGAGCGCCTGACGTGGGTCCAGGTCGCCGGGCTGGGGTTTGCCGCGGCGGCGATTGTGATTTTCTCCTTCTCCGTGTAGGTAAAGACGAACGATGCATCTGCCACCCTGGTTTTGGTACGCCGCGATCGTTCTGGTGAGCTGGGGCGTGGTGGGGATCTTGCAGAAACTCTCCACCAACTACATTTCCGCCGAGTCGTCATTGATCTGGCTGGTCGTGGGATTCTTCCTGCTCCAGCCGTTGCTGTATCCGGGAAAAGCGATGTGGGAATATTCGACACGCAGCGTGACCTGGGCGGTTCTGAGCGGCGTGTTCAACGCTCTCGGCGCGTGGGCGCTCTTCGCCGCAATGAAAAGCGGAGGTAAGGCTTCGATTGTGGCGCCCTTTACGGCCCTTTACCCACTGGTGGTGGTCCTGATCGCTCCGATCCTCCTTCACGAGTCAATTTCCCTTCTGCAAGGCGCCGGAGTGGCCTGTGCGCTGGTGGCTGTCGTCCTGCTTTCCACATGACCCGCGCTTGGATTCGTGAAATCACCGCGTTGACACAAGCGGAGGGATATTGATAAAATGGGAATTTCGAGTTTCAACAAAAGAGGCTACTGAATGTACGCAATCTTCCGCACAGGCGGGAAAGAATACAAAGCATCGCCCGGAGACATCATTCGGGTGGAGCGTCTGAAGGGCGAGGCCGGATCGGGCGTGGAATTCAACCACGTTTTCGCGGTTCGCCGGCAGAACTTGACCGTCGGCACGCCGCTGGTTGAAAACGCCAAGGTCACGGGTGTCATCCTGCGCAACGCGCGCGCGCCCAAGGTTCGGGTTCTCAAAATCAAGCGCAAGAAGCAGTACCGGCGCACCATCGGCCACCGCCAGGGATTCAGCGAAGTGTTGATCAAGGAAATCGTCACCGTCTGATCGGGTTTGGCGGGCCTCCAAGAGGTTATTTGATATGGCACACAAGAAAGGTCTGGGAAGTTCACGCAACGGTCGCGACTCCAACTCGCAGCGGCTGGGCGTCAAGCGCTTTGACGGACAAACCGTCTCGGGCGGCTCCATCCTCGTCCGCCAGCGGGGGACTCGGTTGAAGCCCGGCGACAACGTTGGCCTGGGCAAGGATGACACCCTCTACGCCAAGGTTGCGGGTGTCGTGAGGTTTGAAGACAAAGGCCGCATGGGGCGCTACGTCCACATCCTGGTTCCTTCAGCGAATTAGTCCAAGAAGCGGTGCGGGCAGAGATGGCTTGATAATTCGCCCCACCGCTCTTATTGTTTCTGCGCGCACTTGTTAAGGATCCGGGATTCGGGGCGTGGTTCCCGCCCGTCATTGCGAGTCGCGAATCCCAGTTCTCCATGTTCATTGACGAAGCCAAAATCCATGTTGCAGGCGGGGCCGGCGGGAACGGCTGCGTCGCATTCCGGCGGGAGAAATTCGTTCCGCGTGGTGGCCCGAGCGGCGGTGACGGCGGCCGCGGCGGGAACGTATACCTGGAGAGCAGCGGGCACCTCAACACCCTGCTCAAATTCCGCTACAACCGCGAATTCACGGCCCAACGCGGCGGGCACGGAGAAGGTTCGGACCGACACGGCGCTGACGGCGGAGATCTCACCATTCAAGTTCCTGTGGGCACGATGGTCCTCGACGAAGCGACTGGCGACAAGGCCTGGGATTTCAGTGCAGAGGGTCAACGATTTCTTGCCGCGGCGGGCGGCCGGGGAGGGCGAGGCAACGCCCAGTTTGCGACTTCCACCCATCAGGCGCCGCGCAAGGCCGAGCGGGGAAAGCCCGGCCAGGAACGGGCTCTGAAACTGGAACTGAAACTTCTGGCGGACGTGGGCCTGGTGGGCTTCCCGAATGTTGGCAAGTCCACCCTCATCTCCAGGCTGAGCGCGGCTCGCCCGAGGGTCGCCGATTACCCTTTCACGACGCTCGAGCCGCACCTGGGCGTGGTGGCGCTGGATCCTGACCGCTCGTTCGTCATGACCGACATTCCCGGCTTGATCGCGGGCGCGCACCTCGGAAAAGGCCTGGGCATCCGTTTTCTGAAACATGTCGAGCGGACACGCCTGTTGCTTCACATGATTGACGTTGCCGAGCACTCGGGGCGCGATCCGGTCGAGGACTACAGTGTTATCATGCGCGAGCTGGAGAGTTTCAGCCCTACCGTCGCCGCCAAGCCCATGCTCCTGGTTGCGTCGCGCGTTGACGCGGCGGGAGAAGGCGACCGGCTTGTTTCCCTGCGGGAATTCTGCCGCGAGCGCGGCGAGCCGCTCTACGAAATCTCCGGCGTGACCGGCGAGGGGCTGGAAGAATTGAAGCGGGCTGCCTGGGCGAAGCTCGAACAGCTTCCGCGGCCGATGCCCGAGGCGGAAGCCGCGACCCTGAATCCTTCGTAGGATCCTTTTCCCTGTGAATGTCGCCATCTTCGGCGGAACCTTCGACCCTGTTCACTCCGGCCACATGCAGGCGGCCAAGGCCGCGGCTCGGCGCTACGGCCTCGACCGCGTTCTCTTTGTACCTTCGGGAAACCCGCCCCACAAGGGCCAGGACCGGCTCACGCCTTTCCATCATCGCTACGCCATGGTGGCGCTCGCTTGCTCGATGGATGCGAGGTTTGTCGCCTCCCTGCTGGAGGCGCCCAACGCGAGCGGCCGTCCGCATTACTCGATTGACACGGCTCGGAGACTCAAGCACACGCTGAAGTCCCACGACCGCTGCTATTTCCTGCTGGGCGCGGACGCTTTCGCGGACCTTCCGCATTGGAAGGATTATCGAAAGCTGCTGGACACGGTGAACATCATCGTCGTCTCTCGGCCGGGTTTTTCCACCGATGACATTTGGAAGACTGTTCCGCGCGAGGCGGTGATTTCCGTCGGTCGCGGTAAATCACCGGAAAGGTTCGAGATGCGGCAGACGGCTCTGCACATCTTGCGGGGAGTTCACGCGCCGGTAGCCGCGCGCGACATCCGTGATGCGATTCGCGCCGGGCGGAGGGTGACTGGCCTTGTTCCCTCGCTTGTGGAACAATACATTCTGAAGGAGGGCCTTTACCGCCCCGCCCCGGCGGGACCGAAACGATGATGACGCCGCAACTGCGGGAGGCCGTCCGCGCCGCCCAGGATCACAAGGCCCTGGAACTCGATGTTCTCGATTTGAAAGGGATCTGCTCGTTTACGGATTTCTTTCTCATATGCTCCGGGACTTCGACTCGCCACACGCAGGCCATCGGCGATGCCATTCGCGAGGAGCTCGAGAAATCCGGCGTTTCTCCCGCGCACGTCGAAGGTTATGCCGGAGCGGAATGGATTCTGCTCGACTATCTGAATTTCGTGGTCCACATCTTTTCCGGACAAGCGCGCCACTTCTACGACTTGGAGCGCCTGTGGAAGAACGCCAAGCGGATCCCGCTGCCGGGCGCCGGGGCTTGACCTGTAAGCGTGGCTCCCGAGAGCCTGATCATGCGCATCCGTATCATCTGGGAAGGCAAGACGAAGGACGCGCGCTTGCGCGCCCTGCAGGCCGACTATCGGGAGCGCATCGCCCACTTCAACGATGTGACGGTGCAGGAATTGGCCGCCGGGCGCGGTTCTGCCGGGGGCGATGGGGACAGGCTATCTTCCGCCGAAAAGCTGCTGCTGAAGAAGCTCAGCGGAAGCACCAGAGTCTTTCTCGATCCGCGCGGCCGGGAGTGGACATCGGAGGAATTCGCTGAGTGGCTGGGACAGCAGGCCGTGCGCGGCACGCGCGAGCTGGCTTTTCTGGTGGGCGGGCCCGATGGATTCTCGCGGGCCTTTCGTGAGCACGCCGACCTCCTCCTCTCGCTTTCACGGATGACGCTGACCACGGACTGGGCGAGAACGCTGCTGCTGGAACAGATCTACCGCGGATTCACCATCCTCCGCGGCTATCCCTATTCGCGCTGATCAGCTTGCGCCGAGGAAACGTGCCGGAATCGAGAAAAGGGCTCATCATCGTCAACACCGGCCCGGGCAAGGGTAAGACGACGGCTGCTCTCGGCACCGCCCTTCGCGCTGTGGGACAAGGACTCAAGGTTCTGATGGTACAATTCATCAAGGGATCGTGGCACTACGGCGAACTCGACGCGGCGCGAATGATTGGCGAGGAGCGCTTTAAGATTCTGCCCATGGGCCGCGGGTTTGTGAAGGTTGGCGCCGAAAAGCCCGATGCGGAAGAAGTTCGCATGGTCGGTGAGGCCTGGGAATTTTCCAGGAAGAGCATGGAGAGCGGCGAATTCGATCTCCTCATTCTGGACGAGATCAATTACGCCATCGGTTACAAGATGCTCGACGCTGAAGCTGTGGTGGAGGCGCTGCGAAAGAAGCCGGAAATGCTGCACGTCATTCTGACCGGGCGCAACGCCCATCCGGCCATCGTGGAAATGGCGGATCTTGTTACCGAAATGCGCGAGGTCAAGCATCCGTTTCAGAAAGGCATCACCGCCCAGCGAGGCATCGAATACTGATTCATCGGTTGCTCGGCTCATCGAATGATCGGGAGGGCGATAAGCTTGTCCCGCTCTGCGGCGTTCGATGAATCGACCGCCCGGTGAGTCGATGGTCCAATAATATGGCCTGGTTCCGAAAGGAAAAGAAAGCTCTCGAGGCCCCGCCGGAAAAGCGCGTCCAGACCGAGGGCCTGTGGGTCAAGTGCGACAGCTGCAAGCAGATCATCTGGAAGAAAGAACTCGAGACCCATCTCCAGTGCTGCCCGAAGTGCAATTTCCATTTCAAGATGGGAGCTCGCGCGCGACTGGAGATGCTCTTCGACGACGGCCGGTACACCGAGCACGACGCGCGCCTCGCCTCCACCGACCCGCTGGGGTTCAAGGACACCAAGACCTACCGTGAGCGGTTGAAAAAATCCGAGAAATCGACCGGGATGAAGGACGCGCTGCTCACCGGCGAGGGATTGCTGGGCGGCAAGCCGCTTTTCATCTGCGCGATGGAATTCAATTTCATCGGCGGCAGCATGGGCGCCGTCGTGGGCGAGAAGATCACGCGCGCGATCGACCTCTGCATCGAGAGGAAATTCCCGCTTGTTATCGTCTCCTGCTCCGGCGGTGCGCGGATGATGGAAGGGGCAATCAGTTTGATGCAAATGGCCAAAATCAGCGCCGGCCTGGCGCGACTGGACGAGGTCCGCAAGCCGTACATTTCGATTCTGACCGATCCGACGACAGGCGGCGTGACGGCCAGCTATGCGATGCTCGGCGACCTCATCATCGCCGAGCCTGGCGCCCTGATCGGCTTCGCGGGCCCGCGCGTCATTGAACAAACGATCCGGCAAAAACTGCCCGAAGGGTTCCAGCGTTCCGAATTCCTTCTGGCGCACGGCATGATCGATGCCATCGTCCCACGCAAGGAAATGAGAGCGTATCTTGCGCGCGCGCTCCACCACCTTGGCGCCTGGGAGGATCGAGCCGCCGCGCCGCCGGCCCATTGAACCGGCGAAGAAGGTGTTCTCGAATTTCGCGTTGCCTGATTTGACTTTCGCTTCTCAGTGATGACTTATCAAGATTGCCTCAAATACCTTGAAGAACTCGGCCACGAACTTCGTGGCGCAAAGTTCGGCCTGGAGCCGATCACCAGAATCCTCGCAGCGCTGGGCGACCCTCACCGGCAATACCCCACCGCGATCGTCGCCGGGACCAACGGCAAGGGTTCGACTTCAGCGGTCCTGGCAAGCATCTTGAAACACGCCGGATATCGTACGGGCCTTTATACGTCGCCCCACCTGGTACGCGTCAACGAGCGCATTCAAGTCAATGGGCAGGAGATTTCGGACGAGGACTTTGCGCGGTCGTTCACCGCCATCCGCGAGACGGTTGATTCGCTACTCGCGCGGAATCAGCTTGAGTCTCGCCCGAGCTTTTTTGAATTTCTGACCGCCGCCGCGTTTCTGTATTTTGCGCAGTCACGCGCGGATTTCGTTGTGCTCGAAGTCGGGATGGGTGGGCGGCTCGACGCCACGAACGTTACCGAACCTCGCGTCTCGGTCATCACCAACATCGATCTCGACCATCAGCAGTATCTGGGCGAGACGCGCGCGGAAATCGCCCGTGAGAAGGCAGGAGTCATCAAGCCGGGGCGGCCGGTCGTCTCCACGTGCGCCCATCCCGACGCTGTCGAGGTCATTCGCCGTCACGCCGCGGATCTGGGGGCCCCGCTGATCGAGCCCGCGGGACTGGCGCGGATTGCCAACCTTCGCGACCGCCAGGGACGTTTCGAGTTTGATTTCGAGCTGAATGGCGATTATCTTTCCGGCCTCATCCTTCCGCTGCTGGGAAGATTCCAGGTGGACAATGCCGTCGCCGCGGTCACCGCCGCGCTGCAGCTTCGCAGCGAGGGATTTCGAGTTGCCCGCCAGGCGATCCTGGAGGGATTACGCCACGCGTCCTGGCCCGGCCGACTTGAGAAACTCCGCGAGCGTCCGCTGGTTCTGGTGGACGGCGCTCACAACCCCGCCGGCGCGCGGGAGATCGCGACTTTCGTGCGGGAGCATCTCGCGGGCCGCAAATTGCGCCTGGTATTCGCTTCGATGCGCGACAAGGCCATCGACGAAATCAGCGAGATTCTGTTCCCCCTGGCCGAGGAAGTCTATTTGACTCAGCCCGATCAGCCGCGCGCCGCTTCACCCGCGGAGATTCTTGCGGCCGCGCGATTCCGGCCGGCGCGAGTCATCCTGGACCCGGCCCCGCCACGCGCCCTGGACCGTGCCCTCCAGGCGAGCTCGCCGGAAGACGTGATCCTGGCCGCGGGTTCGCTGTTCCTGGTGGGCGCCATCAAGGCGTCACTATCCACCGGGCCGCTCGGCGCCCGCGCCCCGCTGAGCCTGGCCACGACGTCCTAGCTTGACGATGGAACCCTCCCCCGCCATCCCGGCAAAATCCAGCGAGGCCGCACCGGGCGTCCGGGAGGTCTTCAGCTATTGGCGCTCGCTGCTCATCACCAACAACCTGATCTACCTCTACACGGGAATCATGGGGACGCTCTCGCTGACGGGGTCGCTCTTCGACTCCGGTGGCCGCTGGCAACACGCATGCGCGCGCCTATGGTCGTGGCTGATTTTGAAAACCAGCGGTATCCGCGTGCGGGTGGAGGGAATGGAGCACATCCAGCGCGGCGCGCCGGCGATCTTCTGCGTCAATCACCAGAGTTCTATGGACATCCCCGTCCTGCTCGTGAGCCTGCCTTTTCAGTTTCGCTTCGTCGCCAAGCGCTCACTTTTCCGGTATCCCTTCATGGGCTGGCACCTGCGCCGGTCGGGACATATCTCTGTCGAACGCAACCGTCCCGGCGAGGCCCGGAAGAGCATCGACGAAGCGGCTGAAAAGATCCGAGACGGCTATCCGGTGGTGATCTTTCCCGAAGGCGGCCGCAGCCGCACCGGAGAAATTCTCCCTTTCAAGGCCGGAGCATTTCATCTGGCGATTCGCTCCGGAGTCCCGATCCATCCCGTCACGCTGAATGGAACCATGGCGGTACTCCGGCCGGACACGGTTCATATCAGGCCCGGCCAGGTTGAGATGATCGTGCACGCGGCGATTCTGACGGCGGGTCTGGCGGCCGACGATTCGAAAGAACTGGCGGGGAGAGTCCGGAATCAAGTTTTGTCGCGATTCAAGCCCCCGGCTCGGTGAATCAGTGAGTTTTTGGCCGGCCCCCGGGAATCGGAGTGAAAAGTGGAAAATAACAGCTTTCACTTTCAATTGATTTGTGACTCGGCGATTTAGTGATTTGGTTCAACCCCCATGCGGATAAACCTTGAAAATCAAGTAGCGGTCATCACCGGCGGGTCGCGTGGCATTGGACGCGCGACGGTAAGGCTTTTCGCTGAAGCAGGAGCGAAAGTGGTTTTCGGTTACCACAAGGCAGCCGACGCGGCACGCGAAGTCGTGCGCGGTTGCGGGCGTCACGCGCCGAACGTTTTCGCCGTAAGGGCCGATGTCACCAAAATGGCCGACGCCAAAAAGCTGGTCGGCGAAGCCGCGCGACGCTTTGGCCGGCTGGACATCCTGGTCGCCAACGCCGGCATCTGGAACGCCGACCCTGCCCCGATCGAACAGATGAGCGAGCGCAAATGGGATGAAATGATCGAGATCAATCTCAAGGGCGTCTATTCGGTTATCCACCACGCCGTCCCCGGCATGATCCGCCGTAGGTCGGGGCGCATCATTGTGGTTTCCTCGACCGCCGGACAGCGCGGAGAAGCGTTCCACACCCACTACGCAGCCAGCAAGGGCGGCGTGATCAGCCTGGTCAAGGGCCTTTCCACCGAACTCGCGTCCCACGGGATTCTGGTGAATTGCGTGGCCCCGGGCTGGGTGGATACGGATATGGCCGCCTCAGTGGTCGCCGATTCCGAGGAATTCGAAAAGGCCCTGGGTACCATCCCGCTCCGGCGCTTTGCCCGCCCGGAAGAAATTGCCGCCCCCATCCTATTCCTGGCCTCGGAAATGGCATCATATATGACAGGGGAGATTGTGAATGTGAACGGGGGAAATGTGCTGTGCGGGTGAGAAGAGCAGTGGTTAGTGGCAAGTGGTTAGCAAGCAAATGTTCGTTGTGGGTTGTGAGTTGTTAGTGGTTCGTTGTTTGTGGCCTGCTGCGTGAAGATGAGAGTGTGAATCGAAAGGCAGAGATAATTTGGTGAAGCGTCACGACTGGATCCGGAATCTTCGAATAGCACCCACTTCGCCGCTTGGTTTGCCAACCGCGGTCTTCCGATTCCCGACTCCCGGCTGCCGACTGCCGGTTTTTCTCTGCCTGCTGCTCACTGCCTTCTGCCTGCTGCCTGCTGCCTTCTGCCAACAAGCTCCCGCGGCGCCTGCGGGGCAAGAGCCGCCTTCACGCATCGCTCCCTCGGCGCAGGAGCTTTTCGACCGGACGATCCAGGCTCTGGGCGGCGACGCCTTTCTCCACGCGAAGAGCCTCAAAACCCGTGGGCGGCTGTTTGCCATCGAAGAAGGCTCGACCGCGGGTCTGGCGCCGTTCGAAAGCACCGTCGAGTTTCCCGACAAACGCCGACTCAGTTACGGCAAGGGCACCACACCCGTCATCCTCGTCAACAACGGCGATGCCGGCTTTCAACTCGACCGCTACGGCATGGTTCGCCAGCCAGCGGACCAGGTCCAGCGCTGGAAAATTTCCACGCGCTACAGCCTCGAGAACCTTTTCCGCCAGATCATTCGCGAGCCTGGCATCCTGGTTCAGGATGCCGGAAGGGATTTCGTCGACAACCTCCCGGCGCGCGTCGTTGACATTATCGACCGTCAGCACGTGCACATGCGGCTGTACGTTAACGCCAAAACGCTTCTCCCGATCCGATTCACTTACCGGGTCCAGGACCCCAAGACAGCCGAGTGGGACGAATTCGCGGAAGTGTACGGCGAATACAAGATGTTCCAAGGCGTGCAGACGCCGATGCAGATCACGCGCCTGCGCAACGGCGAGCGCTACTCGGAGATCTTTCGGGCCGCCGCCGAATACAACGCGGCCTATCCGGCCAACTATTTCGAGCCGGTCCGGTGAGCTTGCCCGCCATCTGCTATAATACTTTTTCGGAGGAAATGTGAAGAGGACGCCGGCCTTTCATGGCACGACGGTCCTGTGCGTGCGCCGCGGCAATCGCCTGGCGATGGGCGGTGACGGGCAGGTGACGATGGGCGAAAGCGTCGTCAAGCAGAAGGCGCGCAAGCTGCGGCGCTGTTTCGGCGACAAAGTGCTGGCGGGATTCGCCGGCAGCACGGCCGACGCCATGTCGCTCTTTGACCGCTTCGAGAGGAAGCTCGAGGAGTATCACGGCAACCTGAACCGCGCCGTCGTCGAACTGGCCAAGGACTGGCGGACGGATCGCGCGCTGCGCCACCTCGAAGCCTTGCTGGTGGTCGCCGACGAGAAGAGCACGTTCCTGGTGAGCGGGACGGGCGACGTCATTGAGCCCGACGACGGGATCGTGGCCATCGGCTCAGGGGGGCCGTTCGCGCTGGCCGCCGCGCGCGCCCTCGCCAAACACACGCAACTGAGCGCGCGGGAAATCGTTCAGGAAGCGATGCAATTGGCCGGCGAGATTTGCATCTTTACGAACGACCAGATCAACGTGGAAGAACTCCCGGCCAATCCCCGCTAGAAATCGGACTCCTTTATGGTTTTTTATCTTCCCGAAAGCGTTGAAACCGCCGCCGGGTACGACGAGCTGACGCCGCGGCAGATCGTGTCGGAGCTCGACAAACACGTCGTCGGGCAAGCGGCCGCCAAGCGCTCCGTCGCGGTCGCGCTGAGAAACCGCATTCGCCGCCAGAAACTGGCCCAGGAACTGGCGGAAGAAATCCTTCCCAAGAACATCATCATGATCGGCCCGACAGGCGTCGGGAAGACCGAGATCGCGCGCCGCCTGGCGAGGCTGGCCAACTCGCCCTTCCTCAAAGTCGAAGCCTCGCGTTTCACCGAAGTCGGTTACGTCGGCCGCGATGTCGAGTCCATGATCCGGGACCTGGTGGAAATCGCCATCGATATGGTGCGTGAGGAAAAACTCGAAGAAGTCGCGGAAAAGGCCGAGCAGAATGCCGAAGAGCGCCTTCTCGATTTGCTCCTGCCGCCGCTGCCTCCGGTGCGTGGCGACAAAGTCGGGGCGGAAGAGGAGGAGCGCCAGCGCGAGCAGTACCAGCGCACGCGCGAGAAGTTGCGCGCTCAACTCCGCGAGGGCAAGCTCGACGACCGTCAGGTCGAGCTCGAAACCCGCGAGCGCAGTTTCCCGGCGTTTGAAATCATCTCTTCGCAGGGCATCGAGGAGATGGACATCAATATCAAGGACATGCTCCCTGGCCTTTTCGGCCAGCGCACCAAGAAGCGGCGCATGCGCGTCAATGAAGCCATGGATTACCTGGTGCAGGAAGAGGAAAACCGCCTGATCGATATGGACCAGGTGACGCGCGCGGCGGTGGAGCGCGCCGAGCAGTCGGGAATCATCTTCGTCGACGAGATCGACAAGATTGCCGGGCGCGAGCGCGGCCATGGCCCCGACGTCAGCCGCGAGGGCGTGCAGCGCGATATCCTGCCTATTGTCGAAGGCACCACCGTCAACACGCGCTACGGCATGGTGCGCACCGATCACATCCTTTTCATCGCCGCGGGCGCGTTTCACGTCAGCAAGCCTTCCGACCTGATTCCCGAACTGCAGGGCCGCTTTCCCATCCGCGTCGAATTGAGTTCACTCAACGTCGAGGACTTCATTCGAATCCTGAAGGAGCCCAAGAGCGCGCTCGTCAAGCAATACACCGCCCTGCTCGAAACCGAAGGCATCAAGCTCTCTTTCTCCGACGACGCGCTGGAGGAGATCGCCCGGTACGCGGCGCTCGTCAACGAGCAGACGGAAAACATCGGCGCGCGCCGCCTGCACACCATCATGGAGAAGCTGCTCGACGAGATTTCTTTCGAGGGGCCCGACCTCAAGAAGAAAGTTGTTCGAATCGACGCGGAGTACGTTCGGAAACAGCTTTCCGACATCGTCAAAAACCAGGACCTCAGCCGGTACATCTTGTGAGCCGCTTACCACCCTGCCCCGCCCCGCCGGGTCCTCGCCACATCCTGGTGGCAATTTGTTCCGCTGTTCTCGTATCCGCGTGCGGCGTGCAAGGTCCGCCCCATCCCCCGCGAATCGAGCAGCCGACCGCCGTCAAGGATTTGGCCGTCGCCCAGCGCGGCCGGACAATTGAACTGACGTTCACCCTTCCCGAGCTGGCGACGGACGGCGAGCGGCTGAGTAAACCCTTGGAAGTCGAAATCCTGCGCGCAGTCTTCCCCCCGGCACAGCCCGGCCCGCCCGTGTCTTCCGCCCTCGGCCCGTGGAAAACTCTCGCCGCCGAAGAACTCTCCCGGATCAAGAAGGAGGACAAGGCGGTTTTCCCGTTCGTTTTTTCGCCCGACGAGTTTCGGAAAGAGCGCGGCGCGACGTTGGCATTTGGCGTGCGAACGCTCACGCGGCGCTTCCGCCGGCGGGCCGTGGAAAGCGATCTATCGAACATCGTGCAGGTGATTCTTGTAGACGTTCCGGCGGCGGTCACCGACCTGAAGGCCCGCACCGAAGAACACGCGTTGGCGTTGAATTGGTGCGCGCCGGCGCAAACCGTCACCGGGCAAGCGGCAACGAATCTTTCCGCCTATTGCATTTATCGCAGCTCGACCGGCAAGCCCGGATCGTTTGCGATTCGCGGCGAAGTCTCCAGCGCGGAGTTTCGCGACTTGGATTTCGAATTCGGCCGCACCTATCTCTACAGAGTTACGGCCGTTGCGAAGCAGGATGGCAGCGTCGCAGAGAGCGAGGAATCGCCGGCGGTCGAGATTACGCCGCGCGACGTCTTTCCGCCCGCTGTGCCGCGCGGCCTGAACGCGGTTTACACCACTGACGCCGTCGAATTGATCTGGACGGCCAACTCCGAGCCCGACCTCGCCGGCTATAACGTCTATCGGCGCGAGGAAGGCGGGGAGGAACGCAAGATCAACCAGGAAATCCTGCGCACGCCGATTGTCCGCGACACGACGGTGGCTCCGGGCCGCAAGTACATCTATCGGGTGACCGCCATCGACCTGGCCAACAATGAAAGCGCGCGCTCGGAGGAAGCGCCCGTGGAGACGCACTGAAGGCGTGGCGCCGCGCGTTCGGCGTGACTCGTCCGCCCCTCCAGCGAGTGTTATAATTGGAGTGAATCCCCTGGGCTTTTGATTGAAAGGAGCAGCCAGTGAAATTCTTTCTCGATACAGCCAATTTGGATGAAATCCGTGAAGCCGCGAGCATCGGACTGCTCGACGGCGTCACAACCAACCCCACTCTCGTCGCCAAGGAGGGCGCGGAATTCAAGCAGCGAGTCGTCGAAATCTGCGAGATCGTGAAGGGCCCGGTCAGCGCCGAAGTAACGGCCCTCGACACGGAGGGCATGTGCGCGCAGGGCCGCGAGCTGGCGAAGCTGAACCCTTGGGTCGTGGTGAAGGTGCCCACGACCAAGCCCGGCTTGAAGGCCGCAAAGTGTCTGGCCGCTGACGGCATCCACGTGAATGTCACGCTGGTCTTTTCGCCGGCGCAGGCGCTGATGGTCGCGAAGACGGGCGCCACCTACGTCAGCCCCTTCCTTGGCCGCCTCGACGATATCGCGCATGTGGGCATGGACCTGGTTCGCGACATCGTGACCATTTATCGCAACTACGGTTTCAAGACGCAAGTGCTGGCCGCGTCGCTGCGCCACCCGCTGCACGTCGTGGACGCCGCCAAGGCGGGCGCCGACGTCGCCACCATGCCCTACAAGGTGTTTGACCAGCTTTTCAAGCATCCCCTGACCGACAAGGGGCTCGACCAGTTCCTGAAGGATTGGGAGAAGACCAAGGTCAAGTGAACGCTTCGTTGCGCCTTACACTCGGCTTGGCCGCAGCAGCGACGGCGGCGGCGCTTGCGGCCTGGACGCTGGCGCGCCTGCGCTGGCGGCGCAAAACGCCGGAAGAGATCGAGCGCCTGCGCCGGTTGGAGATCAACCGTCGCGGGCGCATTACGGTCGGGCAGGTCGTGGATATCGTCGAGTCGGATCCCTCAAAAGGAGAAGGTGTCCGAGTGGTGTATCAATACGAAGTCGCCGGCGTCTCCTACGAAGTTTCTCAGAACATTTCCGCTTTGCCGGCGCTCGCCGCTGCCGCGCACACGCTCCTCGGGCACGTGGCCAGCATCAAGTACGACCCGAAGGTGCCGACCAACTCCATCGTGGCGTGCGAAGAGTGGAGCGGTATTTCCCTGAAGGACGTGACTCGTGACTCGGGACTCGGGACTCGGGAAGAACCTCGGTCATCGGTCGCCAGCACCTAGCACCCGCTTCCATGACTCTCCAGGAAAAACTCGACGAGCTGCGCCGGCGCCATGCCGCGGCGGAAGCCGGCGGCGGCGAAGAGCGCCGGGCGCGCCAGCACGCCGAAGGCAAGCTCGCGGCGCGCGAACGCCTCGAACTGCTTTTTGACGAAGGGACCTTCGAGGAGATCGACAAACTCGTCGAGCACCGCTGCCAGGATTTTGGCATGGCCGAGCAGCGCGTCCCCGGCGACGGCGTCGTCACCGGCTTCGGGCTCATCAACGGGCGTCCCGCCTACGCCTTCGCGCAGGACTTTACGGTTTTCGGCGGCTCGCTCAGCGAAGCCAACGCCGCCAAAATCTGCAAAGTGATGGACCTGGCGATGAAGGTCGGCGTTCCCATCGTCGGCCTGAACGATTCCGGCGGCGCGCGCATCCAGGAAGGTGTCGCGTCGCTCGCGGGCTACGCCGACATTTTTCTGCGCAACACCCTCGCCTCCGGTGTCATCCCGCAAATCTCAGCCATCATGGGCCCCTGCGCGGGCGGCGCGGTCTATTCTCCCGCCATCACCGACTTCACATTGATGGTCGAGAAATCCAGCTACATGTTCGTGACCGGCCCCGACGTCATCAGAACCGTCATGCACGAGGACGTCACGAAAGAGAATCTGGGCGGGCCGCTGACCCACAACGAGCGCAGCGGCGTCGCGCACTTCATGACCCGCGACGATCCCGATTGCCTGGCGTTGATTCGCGAGTTGCTCTCCTTCATGCCGCAGAATAATCGCGAGGACGCGCCGCGCGTTGAATCCAGCGACCCGACCGATCGCCGCGAAGAATCGCTGCAAACGATTGTTCCGATCGAGTCCGACCGGCCCTACGACATCAAAGAAATCATCCATCGCGTCGTGGACGAAGGCTATTTCCTGGAAGTCCACGAGCACTTCGCAAAAAATATCGTGGTCGGCTTCGCGCGCCTGGGCGGCGAGAGCGTGGGGATCGTCGCCAACCAGCCCGCCGTCCTCGCCGGATGCCTCGATATCAACGCCTCCGTCAAAGGCGCGCGTTTCGTGCGCTTCTGCGACGCCTTCAACATTCCGCTCATCACCTTCGAAGATGTCCCCGGATTTCTTCCCGGCACGCAGCAGGAATTCGGCGGGATCATCCGCCACGGCGCGAAACTGCTGTTCGCCTTCGCCGAAGCCACGGTGCCGAAGATCACCGTCATCACGCGCAAAGCGTACGGCGGCGCCTACTGCGTCATGTCGTCCAAGCACATCCGCACCGACGTCAACTTCGCCTACCCCACCGCCGAAATTGCTGTCATGGGCCCCGAGGGCGCGGTGAATATCGTCTATCGCCGCGACCTGCAGAAAGCGGACGACGCCGAGACGCTGCGCCGCGAGAAGGTGGAAGAATTCCGCGCGCGCTTCGCCAACCCATACATCGCCGCCGAGCGCGGATGGATCGATGCTATCATCGAGCCGCGCGATACCCGCCCCAAACTGATTTCCGCCCTGCGCGTCCTCGACACCAAGCGCGACACCAACCCGCCCAAGAAGCATGGGAATATTCCGCTCTGAATCATGCGTTGCGGATTCCGCCGGAGACCCAATGGAAATTCGATTCGAGTGGGATGAAAGGAAGGCGGCGCAGAATCAACGGAAACACGGGGTTTCGTTTGACGAGGCAACAACGGTATTTTCCGATCCGTTGTCAGCGACAATTCCAGACCCCTTGCACTCTCCACATGGCGAAGAACGGTTCGTAACGATGGGCCTGTCAGCCAAGCAGAATCTGCTGGTTGTGGTACACTTAGATTCAGGGGAGACAATCCGAATCATCAGCGCGCGTCGAACCACCCGGCGCGAGCGAAGGAATTATGAAAAGGCAATCTAGACACAGACGACGTCCGGAAATGCTGGCCGAATATGACTTCAGCCAGGCCCAGCGCGGTAAGTACGTTGCGCGTTACAGGGAAGGGACGAACATCGTCGTCCTGGACCCGGATGTTTCGGGGATTTTTCGTACCTCCGAATCGGTAAACGAAGCGCTTCGCGGCTTAGGCAAGATCATCCGTCGGCACGCGGGCAACACTACGCGGTAAGCCAAGCTGACTCGCCGCCCTACAATCAATCCCTGCGCATCCTCGACACCCAGCGCGATATCAAACCGCCCGAGAAGCATGGGAATATTCCGCAGTAGATCCCGCACCACTGGGGTCGACGGCTAGTCAGAAGGTAAAGAATCCAGCGTGGCGTAATGCCACACAACTGGCTTACGTCGGGTCCCAGCAACATCGGCCATGCCTGTAACCATCTGATTCTAAATCCTCCAAAACAATCTGTCTTGCTGGTCTCACTGGTCTCCATGATCTCAATCCCGTCTGATAGGCTAGTATGCATCCGGGGAAGGGTCCGGGAGTTCCCTCTCCGGCCAGAGCTATCAACTACCCAAGGAGGAAGTCATGCCCCTGATCAGACGAACCGTCACCCCGGCGGCGCTGGCCGCCCGGCGCAGGAACGCCCAGAAATCCACCGGACCCCGCACCCCCGAGGGCAAGCGGCGCTCGGCGCTGAACGCTCGCCGGCGCACCCTCTGCTCCTTCGTGCTCCGCAAGGTCATCAAGTTTCGCGGCGAGGACATTGACGAATACCTGCGCATGCATCGGGATTTGATCGCCCTGCTGATGTCGGGAAACTGCTACGTAGCGGCCCGCGTCGACGAATTGGCGGAAGCCCTCTGGGGAAAAGTCAGCGCGCTGCGCGCGCCGGAACTGTGCCCTTCCCGGCAGAAGGACATTCGCCGCGCCGAGAAGCGGATCGAGGATGCGCTGGCGCTTCTCGTCCAGTCCCTCGCCCATCGCTCGCGAAAATGGTGGTCGCGCCTGGAAGGGTGCCTGGGCGGAGAGATCACGTCGCTCCCCCACATGCGCGCCCGGCTTGAATCCCGGCTGGCCGCCTTCCCTAATGATACATTGCCCAGTGTGCTAGCCTCTCTACATGCGGTGCCCGCAGCGCGCTAAGGTTTTCACGGGGCAAAGCTGGTAAGTTGCTGAAAACACGCCAGTTGTATAAAATGTCCGACAAAACGGACCTGTCGCGAATATCCATCGTCAAATCATCGGCTTAGACATGAAATTGCCCCCGTTTTCGCGTAAGATTCGATGGGTTTTGGAGCGCCCTTGTTCCGCAAAGTTCTGATCGCCAATCGCGGGGAGATCGCGGTGCGCGTGATGCGCGCCTGCCGCGAGATGGGCATCGCGACGGTAGCGGTTTACTCCGACGCCGACCGCACGGCGCTGCATGTGCGCTACGCCGACGAGGCGTATCACATCGGCGCGGCGCCTTCGACCGAAAGCTACCTGCGTTTCGACCGCGCCATCGACGCGGCGCGCCTGAGTGGCGCGGAAGCCATCCATCCCGGTTACGGGTTTCTGGCGGAGAACCCCGAATTCGCGCGCGCCTGCGAAAGCGCCGGAATTGTCTTCGTCGGTCCGCCGGTCGCGGCGATGGAGCTGATGGGCTCGAAGACCGCCTCACGCCGCGCGGTGATGGCGGCGGGCCTGCCGGTGGTTCCCGGAACCGACCGCGATCTCGAGAGCTTCGACGAAGTCGCGCGCGTGGCGCAGGCGATCGGCTATCCCGTCATGCTCAAGGCTTCGGCGGGGGGCGGGGGCAAGGGGTTGCGGCTCGTCGCGTCGCCGCAGGAACTGGAATCCGCCTATCGCACCGCGCGCTCGGAGGCGCAGAACGCCTTCAACGATCCTTCCGTTTACATCGAGAAGCACATCGCCCGGCCGCGCCACATCGAGATCCAGATTCTTGGCGACCGGCACGGGAATTTGATCTATCTCGGCGAGCGCGAGTGCTCGCTGCAGCGCCGCCACCAGAAGGTGATGGAGGAATGCCCTTCCCCGCTGGTCGACGCGCCGCTCCGCCGCCGCATGGGCGAGACAGCGGCGCGCATCGGGAAGCTGGCGGGTTACTTCAATGCCGGAACGGTGGAGTTCTTAGTTGACGAGCATCTGAATTACTATTTCCTGGAAATGAACACCCGGCTCCAGGTCGAGCATCCGGTCACCGAGATGGTGGCGGGGATCGACCTGGTGAAGGAACAATTGCGGATCGCCGCGGGAGAGCCGTTGCGCTGGCGGCAGGAGGACGTCGAGCTGCGCGGCGCCGCCATCGAGTGCCGGATCTACGCCGAGGACCCGGCGAACAACTTCTTCCCCTGCCCGGGGACGATCGAGCGGCTGCAGGCGCCCCGCGGGCCGGGCGTGCGGTCGGACAGCGGGGTCTATCAGGGCTGGAAGGTGCCGCTCGAATACGATCCGTTGCTCGCCAAGCTCGTCGTCTGGGGCAGCGACCGCGCCGAAGCGGTGGCCCGCCTGAGGCGGGCGCTGGATGAATACGAAGTCCTGGGAATCGAGACGACGATCCCGTTTTTCCGCCGCGTGCTCGAGCACCCGGATTTTCTCGCCGGCCGGGTTGACACCAGTTTCATCGACCGCGCGCTGGCGGAAGGAATTCTCTCTGAAGACGCGCCCTCGCCGGAGTTGGAACGCGTGGCGCTGCTGGCGGCGGCACTCGATGCCGGGGCAAACGCCGCCGATCGCACACCCGCGCCGGCACGCGCGAGCGCGTGGAAAACCGCGGCGCGCGAGGCGACGCTCAACCGCTGGCCGCGGGAGTAACCCCTCACCCGTCCCGATCCCGCTCTGAGCGGGACGGGACACCCCCTCCCCTGTGGGAGAGGGTTGGAATTGGGAGAGTTTTGTGAAACTCCGTTTGACCCTCCAACATGGATCGCATTCGGGCGAACACGAACTGGAATTCTCCGCTCTTCCCGATGGCGCGGCGGGCGCGCTGCGGTTCGTCCTGAATGGCAGCGCAACCGAGGCCGAGTGGGCAGTGGTCACGCCGGGCGTGTATTCGATCCTGATGGGCGGGCGCTCCTACGAGGCGCGCGTGGCGACCCAGCCGGGCGAGGCGGCCGGCGAGGTGGTTCGCCTGGTGACGGTCGGCACGCGCCATTACCGCGTCGTGGTGCGCGATCCCCGCCGGCGCCGGAGTTCCGCCTCCGCTACGGCTCGCGACGGGCCGCAGGAAATTCGCGCGCCCATGCCCGGCAAGATCGTGAAGGTCCTGGTGAACGAGGGCCAAAGCGTGACCCCTGGGGCGGGGTTGCTGGTGATCGAAGCGATGAAGATGCAGAACGAGCTGCGGGCGCCGCGCGCCGGGCGCGTCGAGAAGATCCACGTCGCCGAGGGCACGGGTGTCGAGACGGGAGCACACCTGGTGAAGTTGGTGTGAGGCGGCGGCCGAAGGGCGAATGCGGATTCTTCGCCCGCCGCGCCGGGCTCAGAATGACACCTCGTGACGCAGCGCCTATTTCACCTGCGCGGCGTTGGCGCTCGAGGCGACGATCTTCTCCGCCAGGTAATTCATCACCTTCGCACGGTTGCGCAGGTCTTCGATGTAAGCGGCTTTCAGGAGCTGCTCGCGCTCGTTGACGAGGTTCTGGCGGATGGCGCTCTTGACTTGCGGATCGGAGAGTTCGCGCTGTCCGGCCTCTTCGCGCCCCAGGAGCTTGAGGATGTGGTAGCCGTCGCCGCTGCGCATGATGGGCGAGACATCGCCGACACGCAGCGAGGTGACCGCCTGGCGAAGCGGCGCGTTCGAAGCCAGGGCCGATGCCGGCAGGAAGCCCATGTCGCCGCCCCCCGCGGCCGTGCGCGCGTCTTCGGAGTAAGCCTGGGCCACGGCGGCAAAGTCCTCCCCCGAGCGCACCCGCGCGTAGAGCGCCTGGATCTTGCGCTCCGCCGCCTGGGGGCTGGTGGCGTCGTCGTTTTTGGTGTTGCGGACCTGCGGGTCGGCGACGGGCGTGACGGCGATTTGAGCCAGGTGGTACTGGGTCTCGGACACGTTGAAGGTGCTTTTGTTGCGCTCGAAGTACGCCGCGATTTCGGCGTCCGAGACTTTGATGTTCGACACAATTTCCTTATTAATTAGTTTATTGATTATGAGATTCTGACGCACTTCGTCGCGCAGGCTCCCCGTGTCGAGGCCCTGCTCAGCCAGCTTCTTCTGGAACTCCTCGCGCGAGTAGGGGCTCTGGAGCTCGGCGGTTTTGGTGTCGACCTCCGCCTCGGAGACCGCGACGCGCGCCCGCGCCGCGTGCGCGATCAGAATCTGGTTGTTGATCAGCTCGTTAAGAATGTTGAGCTTGAAGCTGAGGGCCTGCTCGGCGCTGCCGGCGTCCGAGCCCGCCGCCAGACGCCCGCGATAGTAGCGCTCCACCTGGTCGCGGTAAATCGGCGTGCCGTCCACTTCCGCCCAGACTTCGCGGCCGGAAGCGGGCTGGCGCTTGCACGCCGGCAAGAACCCCAGCGAGAACAAAGAAAGAATGAGGGCGGCCATCCGCCTGAGAATACCGATTGAGTCCATGCTTCGATTCTAATCCGTTTTGGGGGAAGGCGACCGGAGTTTTCACGGCCGCGGCGGAGGGGGACAGGAACCCGCGGGTCGTGGTATAATGTTTAATTGGCCGTCCACCAATTCATCGTTCTGTGAGGGAACAACATGGCTCAGGTTTGTGAACTCTGCGGCAAGGGCCCCGTCTTCGGGAACCGCATCAGCCACGCGCACAACATCACCAAGCGACGCTGGAACCCCAACCTGCGGCGCGTGCGGGCCATCGTGGCCGGCGTCCACAAGACCATCCGGGTATGCACCGCCTGCATCCGCTCGGGCAAGGTCATCAAGGCCGCGTAGAGTCGCCCCTTCCCTGCTAGACCTCGGCAATCAAATCAATTTCCACCGCCACGTCACGCGGCAAACGCGAGACCTCGACGGTAGCCCGGGCGGGCGGTTTCCCCCCGAAGAACTTTCCGTAGACTTCGTTCATCTTGCCGAATTCCGCCAGGTCGCGCAGATAGACCGTTGTCTTCACAACCTTCTCCAGACTCGAGCCCGCGGCCTCGACGATCGCGCCAAGATTCATCAGCACGCGCTCCGTCTGCGCGGCGATGTCCCCCGCGACCAGCTGGCCGGTCGCCGGGTCGAGCGGGATCTGGCCGGAAACGAAGAGCAGGTTGCCGGCCCGCGCCGCCTGCGAATACGGGCCAATGGCGGCGGGTGCGTGGGGCGTGGAAATCACATTCTGGGCCATGCATGGTTCTCCTTGTCGATTGGCGATAGGGCGCTCGGCCCCCGGCGTTGCGAGCACGCGAGGGTCCGCCTACGGGTGCATGACGCGGTCGACCTGATAGACGCCGTCGATTCTGCGCAGCGACGAGATGATTTTCTCCAGGTGTTCGAGGTCCACGATATCGAGCGTCAAGTCGATGTGGGCCTTGTCGTCGTCGGTGCGCGTCTCGAGATTCTGGATGTTGGAGTGGCCGTCACTGATGACCGAAGTGACGTCGGCGAGCAAGCCCTGGCGGTCGGCGGTGAACATGCTGAGCTTGACGGGATAGAGGCTGTACTTCGGCCCCGCCCACTCGACCTCGATGCGCCGGTCGGCGTCGTACATCAGGTTCTGAACGTTGGGGCAGTCGCGCGAGTGCACGGCGATCCCCTTGCCGCGCGTGACGTAGCCGGTGATTTCCTCGCCGCGGATGGGATTGCAGCACTTGGCGCGGTAAACCATCAAATCGGTCTGGCCATGGACCTGGATGGCGAGGTCGCGCGCCAGGCCGAGCGCGCGCTTGACGGCGGTGGTGACGCGCGAGGGCTGCTCCGCTTCCGCGGGCAGCGCGGGAGTGAGCTTCGAGAGCACGTGCCGCGCCGCGAATTTCCCGTAGCCAAGCCCGGCGTAGAGGTCGTCCACGGTCGTGCACCCGTAGTCGCGCGAAACGCGCTGGTAATCCTCTTCGGAGATCTTCTTCAGCGTCACATCGAACTTGCGCGCTTCCTTCTCGAGCAGCTTGCGGCCGATTTCAATCGCCTGGTTGCGCTGTGTGACGTTGATCCAGTGCTTGATCTTGTTGCGCGCCTTCGAGGTCTTGACGAAGGCCAGCCAGTCGCGGCTGGGATTGTGGGAGGTCTGGGTCGTAATCTCCACGATGTCGCCGTTCCGCAGGCGCGACTTGAGGGGTACGATCCGGCCATTCACCTTCGCGCCCACGCAGTGGTGGCCGACCTCGGTGTGGATCGTGTAGGCGAAGTCAATGGGCGTGGCGTCGCGCGGCAGCACGATCACCTTGCCTTTGGGGGTGAAGGTGTAAACCTCCTCGGGATAGAGATCGATCTTGAGGGTGGAGAGGAATTCGCCGGAGTCGCGCATGTCCTGCTGCCACTCGACCAGATGGCGCAGCCACGCGAAGCGCTCTTCGTCCTGCTGGGCGAGCGGCATGCCGTCCTTGTACTTCCAGTGCGAGGCGATGCCCTGCTCCGCTGTGCGATGCATCTCCTCGGTGCGGATCTGGACTTCGAAAGGCTGCCCGTGCGGCCCGATGACGGAAGTGTGGAGTGACTGGTAGAGGTTGGGGCGAGGGATAGCGATGAAATCCTTGATGCGTCCCGGCACCGGGCGCCAGGTGTTGTGGATGATGCCCAGCGCGGCATAACAGTTCTTGACGTTATCCGTGATGATGCGGACGGCCAGCAGGTCGTAAACCTGTTCGATGGTGATGTGCTGGCGCTTGAGCTTCTGCCAGATGCTGTAGAGACGCTTGATGCGCCCTTCGACGCGCGCCGGAATGCGCTGCTCTTTCATCTTGGCTTCCACGAGGGCGCGGACTTCGTCCAGGAATTCTTCGCTGACTTTGCGCCGGCTTTCGACGGCCTTCCGAACTTCTTCATGGGCCTCGGGCTCGAGATAGCGGAACGCCAGGTCTTCCAGTTCGCCGCGCAATTTCCCCATCCCCAGGCGGTGGGCGATGGGGGCGTAGATTTCGAGGGTCTCGGCGGCGATGCGCTCGCGCTTTTCGGGAGGCAGGTGCTCGAGCGTGCGCATGTTGTGCAGGCGGTCGGCGAGCTTGACCAGGACGACACGGATGTCGTCCACCATCGCCAGGATCATCTTGCGAAGGTTTTCCGCCTGCCGCTCTTCCGGCTTCAGGGCTTCGAGGCGGCCGATCTTCGTGACGCCTTCGACGATGCGCGCGACTTCAGGCCCGAAGGCTTCGCGCACGCGCCCGATGGTGGTGGGCGTATCTTCGACGACGTCGTGGAGCATTCCGGCGGCCACACAAACCACATCCAGCTTCAGGTCGGCCAGGACGTTGGCCACGGCAAGCGGATGGGAAACGTAGGGCTCGCCGGAAAGCCGGCGCTGCGACCGGTGCTCCGCCGCGCTGAATTCGTAGGCGCGACGGAGGAGCTCCAGGTCTTCGCCCGGGCGATAAGCCTGCACCTTCTGGACGAGCTGGCCGATCTCCTCCATGATTTTGATTCTAGGGCAGGCGTGAAGGGGCGTTCAAGTGCCGTGTGCGACCTGCCGGCGCGGCAGCGCGCGGAGGGCGGAATCGGGCGGGCGAGCGGCGCGCCGGAAGCAGGCCTCCGCGCGCGATACACGCTCGTCCGCAGATCGGGCTGTCTTCACCCGCAGCGGCGGGGAATGCGGGCAGCGCGTTCACTCGGCGAATTCCGAGAAGACGTAGTCCCGGCGCTTCTGCTGGGAGTGGCAGGAGAAGCACTGATTCATGTCGTTCAGGCTCCCCGCCTGCTCGTACCCTTTGAATACTTCGAACCCCCAGCCGCCGGTATTGGGATAGAGCTTGGCGTTCTTTTTCATCACGGCCAGGAATTTGCGCCCGCGGGCCTCAATCGCTCCCTGGTAGGTGCGGACGTCGTACAGGTCGAACACGAAGGTCGCTCCATCGGGAAACGCCGAGCCCACGCGGAGGGCTTTCCAGCCCAGCTCGTTGACGTAGATGTTGTGCATGCCTCCAAAGCGCTCGAAGAGCTTGTTCTCTTTGCTGAAGATGACCATGGATTTGACGTGAATCCATTTGCGGTACCCTTCGGGATAGGCGATGGCGGTTTTCTTGGGGGCCTGGGCGTACAGAACCGCCGCGGCCGCAGCGACCGCCACGAATCCCAACAGCAGAAGCCTGGCGCGCGAGGTCATGGAGGTGTACCTCCTTCGGATTTTCGCTCGATTGCGGGAACGGCCTGCGGTCTCAGACCGTTTGGGGGCCATTCTAGCGCAATCGCCTTCGCCACTCCATGCCTTCGTTCGCGCCGGCGGAGCGAGTCAAAGGGTGTCGTCATGGGAGGGCGTTTTGTGATAATCTCCCGCTCCTGCAGTTCAGGCGCCCTGCGCAATCGAAACTCGGTAGGAACGATATGCCAGGGAAACCCACCCGGGGAACGGAGGGCACCATGCAACCTCGACGCATCGTGATACTGGTTCTCGGCATTTCTCTGACGGCCGTGCTCCTCTCGTGCCAAAAGTCTTTTCATGAGGAGACAGAGCGCTACTATTTCATCTCCGCGAACATTGCCTTGCCTTACTGGCAGGAGGCGCAGGCGGGATTCCAGGATGCCGGGCGCGCGCTGGGAGTGAAGGTGGAGTTCAAGGGGCCGGAATCGTACAACCCGGAAGACGAGGTGGAGGCCTTCCGCAAGGCCGTCCAGGCGCGGCCGGCGGGGATTGCGGTTTCTCCCACGCGCCCCGACCTGTTCGTCAAGGAAATCGACTCCGCCATCGAGGCCGGAATTCCGGTGCTCTGCGTCGATTCCGATGCGCCGGAATCGAAGCGCGTGTTGTTTGTGGGGACGGACAATTTCCTGGCGGGCCAGGAGAGCGGACGGCGCATCGCGGAACTGCTTCACGGCAAGGGGCGCATCGCGCTCATCACCATCACCGGCCAGTACAACCTGGAAGAGCGCCGGCGCGGGGTGGACGAAGTGCTCAAGAAGTATCCCGACCTGAAGATTTCGCAGGAACTCAACGACAAGGGCGACCCGCGCATCGCCAACGACCAGATCTCAGCGCTCCTGGAAAGCAAGGACAAGAAAGATCAGTTTGACGGGATCCTGTGCCTGGAAGCCTCCGGAGGGCCGGGCGCCGCGGAAGCCCTGCACCGTCTGAACCTCGACGGGAAGTATCCTATCGTCGCCATGGACAAGAATCCGGAAACGCTCGATTGGATTTCGCGCGGCGCCATCGCTGCCACCGTGGCGCAGAAATCCTACACCATGGCGTACTACAGCTTGAAGATGCTCGACGACCTTCACCACAACGTCGTTCACGAATTCACCAAGGATTGGCGGTCGGCGCCCACTTCGCCGCTTCCCAAGCGCGTGGACACCGGCACGGCGGTTATCGACAAGACGAACCTGGCGGATTTCCAGGCCGCCATCGCCACGCGCGCCAAGCCGATGTGAGGGGTCGTTCGCCCTCACCCGTCCGCCGCGGCGGACACCCTCTCCCCGCGGGAGAGGGCAAAGGGCGTGGGTTGAATTGCACGGCCCTCTCCCTTTGGGAGGGGGTGTCCCGTCCCGCTCAGAGCGGGAGCGGGGCGGGTGAGGGATCAGATAAGTGGGGTAGTGAGAAGAACAAAGCCCTGGCAACTTGCCAGGGCTTTTCAATTTGGGCACGCCGTGCCCGCAAGAATCAAACCAGGAAGCGCGACTACTGGACCGCAGCGGCGGCTTTGGCGGACGCCTGCTTCTTGATGTTGAGGGCCTTCTCCACCCACTCGTTGGCGGTCTTGAGATCCTCTTCGCGAGCCGACGGGTCTTTCTCGTAGTCGGCCTTCTCGCGGTACATCAAGTTGATGTAGGCCATCGCCGCGTCGTCGTTGGGCTTGAGCTCGATGGCTTTCTGCAGGGCCTGGATGCCTTCTTCCACCAGCGCGCCGTTGTCCTTCTCCAGTTGGGCTCGCTCTTTCTCCGGCAACGGAGGCAGGACATCCGGCCGGTTGACGTCCTTGGGCATCGTGAGGTTCAGGTCTTTCCTGACCTGCATGCGCTTGGGGTAAGTCGTTGCCCAGTTGATGACGCCGATCCAGTAATACGGCTCGGGCTCGTTGGGAGAGATTTGCAGGCGGCGCCGCTGATACTCCTTCGCCTTCTCGAAATCCTTCATGTTGTAGTAGAGCTGGGCAATGCTGGCAATCGCCGTCAGGTTGCTGGAATCCTGTTTCAAGACGTCTTCAAAGGCGTCGACGGCCTGCTTGCCGATCTTGATGTTTTCCGGCGAATCCCCGCCCGGGATGTATTGCTGGGCATAAGCGGTGGCCAGATACAGGCGGGCGTTCAACAGTCCGGGGTCCAGATCGACGGCATTCTTGAAAAACACGATGGCCTGTTGAAATTGCGCATTACGGAAAGCCCCCACTCCTTTGTTCAACTGATCGCGGGCCTTGAGCTGGTCAATCCATTTGCAGCCGCCCGCCGCCCCTGCCAGCAGCAACACCGCGCAAAGCAGGGCACTCTTCTGGGGTCTCATCGGAGTTCCTCCCTCAACCCGGTACAAGAATGATGATTACTGCAACTCTTTGGTGATCAAACCGATCTTATCGATCCCCGCGCCTTTGGCGATGTCGATGATTTCCGCGATATCGCCAAACTGCAGCGTGGCATCACCTTTGACAAACATCACGCGCTCATTCCGCGTCTTGAAGATGTCTTCCAGCCGCGGCCCGAGCATGCGCTTGTCCACCGCGTCCTGATTGATCTTGATATTCTTGGCGGCATCAATCGAGACCACGATGGTCCGGTTCATGATGTCTTCGCTGGGCGGCTGCTGGTTGGGGTTGGGCTGCGGAACCAGCGCATCCAGCCCCTTGGGAGTCAAAGGCGTGATCACCATGAAGATGATGATCAATACGAGCAAAACGTCGATGAGGGGGGTGATGTTGATGTCCGCGAGGACATCCTTCTTCCCCCCGACAGCCATAGCCATACCACTACCCTCCTCAGGCTGACGGAATCTTGGCCGAGCCGCTAAGGTGTAACCGTCGCGGGCGCCGCCTCACCTGGAGCGCGGTGCTCGAGCTTTTCGGTCAGCAGACCGAGAGAGTCCACTCCCGCGGCTCGAACATTGTCCACCACCGCGACCACGTCCCCGTATTTGGCCCGAGCGTCGCTCTTGACGTAAACCGTCTTGTCGAGCTTGCTCGAGATCCGGTCTTTGACCTTGGTGGTGATGTCCTCAAGGCGGACCGCGTCCGACCCGAGATAAGCCTTGCCATCCCGGGTGACGGCGATCACGACGGCGTCTTCCTTGTCGGCATCGGGCATTTGCCGCGGGTTCTCGGCCTTCGCCATATCCACGCTGACGCCCTTTTGGAGCATGGGTGTGATGACCATGAAAATGATCAGCAGCACGAGCATGACATCCGCCATCGGCGTCACGTTAATATCCGCAACGGGTCCCGGCAACTTTCGTTCGACGGCCATTATCGCTTCCCCCGCGAGGACTTCTTGATGAAGTAGTCGATCAACTCCGAGGAGGAGTTGTCCATCTCCACGTCAAAGGCCTCGATTTTGCTGGTGAAGTAGTTGAACATCCAGACTGCCGGCACGGCCACGAACAGACCGATCGCGGTGGTGACCAGGGCTTCCGCGATACCGCCGGCGACCGCCGCCAATCCGGTGGATTTCTGCGCCGAAATGCCGTGGAACGCGTTGATGATGCCCAACACGGTCCCGAACAGTCCGACGAAGGGCGCGGTGGAGCCGATCGTCGCGAGGCTGGAAACGCCGCGCTTCAACTCCGCATGGACGATGGCCGCGGCGCGTTCCAGAGCGCGCTTCGAAGCCTCGATGGTCTCCCCGGAGATTTCCGTCGAAGCCTGATGGGCCTGGAATTCCTGCAGCCCCGCCGTGACAACCTTCGCCAGGTGGCTGCGCTTGTTCTGCTCGGCGATGGCGATCGCTTCATCGATCTTCCCGTCTTTCAGCGCGCCGGCAACCGCCGGAGCAAACAGGCGGGACTGTTTCCGGGCGGCCCGGAAAGCAATCCAGCGGTCAATCATCACGCCGATCGACCATGCCGACATGATGAACATGAGGATGACGACCGACCGGGCCGGCCAGCCCATCGCCCGCCACATACTGATCGGGTCGAAGCTGACTGCTTCACCTTCCTGAAACAGCCACAGAGTGAGGGTTAGTAGATTTGCCCCTAACATGTTTGTTTATTTCCTCCTCGAAAGTTTTCGTAAAGCTTGCGTCTGATCCCGCGAAATCCCGTCCCACAGTCGAGCCACCCTGTCGGGCCTGGCGGCTCGCCCGTCCAAATTCCTTGAGCCCTTCAAACTACTCCGCCAACGTGAAATTCACATCGACTTCCGTAACCACTTCCACCGGCTCGCCATTGAGCAGGGTCGGCTGATAGCGCCAGCGCTGCACCGCCTCGAGCGCCGCTTTGACCAGCAGCGGGTGGCCGCTCAGAACCTTCAGGTCCTGAATCGTTCCGTCGCGGCTGATGATGGCTTCCAGGCGAACCGTCCCCTGGATGCGCGCCATCTTGGCGAGGGGGGGATATTCCGGCTTGGGCTGGAAGATCAGCTTGGCGTTCTCCACCTGACCACCCACGCGGATACGCTTGGGAGTGGTCGCCTTGGGGGGCGGCGGCGGGGGCGGCGCGGCGGCGGCGCTGGAAATGATGCTGCCCAGCACTCCGCCCGGCGTCCCACCCGGCATGCCTCCCGGTACTCCGCCCACCACGCCCACGGCCGCCGAGTTGGGTGGCGGCTCCGGCTCGTCCTTGATCTGCGCGATGGTCTTGGGAATTACGGTAGGAGCCCGCATGATGTCTTCCGCGGTCACGCGGCGAATCACCCGCACCGGAGCGGCCGCGACCGGCGGAGGAGGCGGCGGCGGGGGCGGCGGAGGCGCCACCAGGAAGGTCATCAACTGCGCCTTGGGAAGCGCTTCCGTGTAAATCAACGGAACAAGAATCGTCACGCCCACCAGGATGACTTCAATGATGTAGGCGATGGGGATGGTCGCGCGCTTCCAGTTGTCGGTTTTGGCCGCGGAGTAAACCAGGTAGAACAGAAACCCCACGACGCTCAGGAAGAACGTGATGACCATCCAGGGAATGGTGCTCAGCCCCAGGTGGCGCGAGTCCGCCCAGATGTAGCAGAGGAACATCGCCTGGAAGAAGAGCGGGGCGCCCGCAAAGATCACCGCTTGAGCAATCAGCGCCTTGGTGCTCTCGGGAGGTCCGAGGATGATGGGGGCGCCGAAGAACCACGCCAGGAATCCCACCAGGCCCGCAGCGAAACAGATGATCCAGTGCGTGTTGTTGAGCACCGGCGCACGTGACGGCGAGGAATCCAGCAAGGTCTCGTCAAACATGGTTCCTACCTCCTGAATCGACTTGCTTGATGCGCCCCGCGTCCGGGCAATCGGGACGGCAACTCAGCGCCGAGCGCCTGCCGCCTCACGCTCCAGAATTCGGGGCTTTTCGCCAATCCGCCCTTTCCCCGCTCGCTGATAGAAGAACACAAGGATCGGACTGGCAATGGCAACCGAAGAATACGACCCAATAATTACCCCAATCACCAGGGTCAATGCAAACGCATTGATGACCTCGCCGCCGAAAAGGTAAAGCGAAAGGACGGCGAGGAAAGTAAGTCCCGATGTCAGGATCGTACGGCTGAGCGTCTGGTTGACGCTGCGATTTACCAGGTCAACAAAATTCTCACGCTTGCTCAGGCGCACATTCTCCCTGATTCGGTCAAAAATCACAATGGTATCGTTCATCGAATAGCCCACCAGGGTGAGCAGGCCGGCGATGACCGTCAAGGAAATCTCTTTGTTCAACAAAGAGAAAAAGCCGAGCGTAATCAGAACATCATGAAACGTCGCGATGCACGCCGCGACGCCGTAGATCAGCTCAAACCGAAACCAGATGTAGACCAGCATCGCGCCCAGGCCCGCCAGCGTAACGTAGAGCGCTTGGCGGCGCAAGTCACTCCCCACCTTCGGCCCCACGATCTCGGTGTTCCGGACGGCGTAACTGGAAAGATAGAAATCCTTCCCCAGGGTCTCCAGAACCGCCGGAGTGACGCCGGCCACGTTGCGGAGATCATTCAGATCGCCAATCAGGCCGCTGCGTGGCGCGCCGTTGCGATAGGTGACCATCGCTTCGGCCAACTGCCGGTAAGTCTGCATGGCCTCGTCCGAACCCTTGGAAGCGAGGTGCAGCGGGTCCGTTACCACCAGGTGCTCGGCCACGGTTTGTGGACTGGCGTTGTTGAAATCCACCTTGCCCTCGGGGCCCGCGCCGTACAATCCCGTCAGCGCTCTTACGATGTCCCGCTTCCCGGTGTCCAAGGCCTGGCTGGAGACGGTCGTCTTGATGTCGAGGCCGATGATGACCTCATAGTCGCTCGCCGGGCCGTATCGCTGGATAGTGGCGTCCCCGAGGTTCTCACGCTTGAGTTGGGCGCGAATCGCGTCGAGGTCCGGAGCCTTGGTGAACTTCACGTAAACCAGCGTGCCGCCCCGGAAATCAATTCCGTAGGTCAAACCTCGCTTTACGGCGATCGAGATCCACCCCGCCGCCAGAAGCACCAGCGTGAGGCCGATGAAGTACCACTTCTTGCCCATCCAGTCAATCTTGGGTTCGTGAAAAAACTCCATGAGCTAACTCAGTCCTTCGCCATCAGAATTGACACCGGAGATTCTCCGGAAGTTCCACAAATCTCTAGATGCTAAGCTCCGCACCCTTCTCGCGTCTTCCCAGGACGTAATCGAAGATCACCCTCGAAACAAAGACCGACGTAAACAGATTGGCCAGCAGACCAATTGTCAGCGTGACGGCAAAGCCCCGGATCGGGCCGGTCCCGAAAGTGAAGAGAATCAAGGCCGAAACAATGGTCGTTACGTGTGTGTCAATAATCGTCAAAAAAGCGTGGTCAAACCCTCCCGCGACCGCCGCTCCCACCGTCTTCCCCAAGCGCAATTCTTCGCGAATGCGCTCGAAGATTAGCACGTTGGAGTCCACACCCATGCCCACGGTCAGAATGACCCCCGCAATGCCCGGGAGTGTGAGGACGGCTCCGAAATATGCCAGGGCGGCAATCAGAATTATCAAGTTCAAAACCAAGGCCAGGTTGGCGTTGATCCCGGCGCCGCGATAGTAGAACAGCATGAACGCCATCACCGCCACCAGGCCCACAATCGAGGCAATCACGCCGTGGCGAATCGAGTCGGCGCCGAGGGAGGGTCCCACCGTCCGCTCTTCGAGATACTTGATCGAGGCCGGCAGGGCGCCTGAGCGCAGCACCAAGGCCAGGTCCGACGCCTGCTGCTGCGTGAATGAACCCGTGATTCTTCCGTTGTCGGTTATCTGGCTCTGGATGGTCGGCGCGGAGAAGACCCGGTTATCGAGGATGATGGCGAGTTGCTTCCCGATGTTCTGGCCCGTCACCCGGCCGAAACGCACCGCTCCGTCGCGGGTCAAAGTGAAGTTGACGCTGGGCCGGCCGTTCTCGTCCGGCCGGGGTTGGGCGTCGCGCAGGTCGCGCCCCGTTACCGCGGAGATGCGGTTCAGCACATACCAGGCTTCCCCGCCCGAGGTGTCGCCCGACTCGCGCTTGCCCGGCAGGAGTTCGGTGTCCGGCGGCAGCACGCCACCGTGCGCCGCCAGCGCCGCATCGCGGCTGGCGTAAGGGCCATCCTGAACGATCTTGAGCGTCAGCATGGCGGTGTTCTGAATGATGTCCTTGACGCGGCTGGGATCATCGACGCTGGGGAGTTCCACCACCAGCATGAAGTTGCCCTGGCCGTACTCGGCAATCGTCGGCTCGGTAACGCCCAACTGGTCGATGCGGTTGCGGATGGTATTCATCGACTGTTGCAGCGCCTGATTGCGAATCCCAGCCGCGGCGCTGGCTTTGAGGTTCATCTGCCGCGCCGTGGGATCGCCGGTCACCCGGCTCAAGTCCCAGTCGGGGAACTGCTCGCTGGCCAGCGACTGGACGTCGGCCGACTTCTCCTGCGGAATCCCTTTAATGAGGATGTGGGTGCTGTCAACCTTCTGGATGTCAGCGAAGGGAATGTTCTTCGCGCGAAGCTCGTCCTGCATGCGCTCGCGCGCCAGGTCGTTGGTGATGTTGACGGCGTCCTCGACCTGCACCTGCAGGACCAGGTGCGTGCCGCCCTTCAAGTCGAGGCCCAGGCGAATCCGGTCGCGAACGTTTTCCTTCAGCCGCTCATAGGTCCGGGGGAAGCCGATCATTTCCTCTTCCCCGCGCGGATAGCAGATGATGCCCAAGAAGCAGAGAACGATGACCGCCACGATAGCAATGACGCGATTGCGAATCTTATGTTCCATATTCCTCTAAACCCCGCAAAGTGCGCGGGCTATTTCTTGCCCTTTCCTGCCGCCTCTGCCCTGGCGGCTTCTGAACTCGCCTCGGCCTCGGGTGACTGGAGCGCGGTAATGGCCGAACGCGCCACTTCCAGCTTCACCTGGTTCGCCACCTGGAGCTGCACAACACTGGCATCCCTGAAGCCGACGATGGTGCCGTAAATCCCGCCGCTCGTGAGCACCCGGTCGCCCGTCTTGAGGCTGTCGAGCATGGCTTGCAGCTTCCGCCGCTGGCGCTGCTGAGGAAGGATCAAAAGGAAATAGAAGATACCGAAAATGAGCACAAAGGGGAGAAGCTGGACTAATCCCGCGCCCATGCCGGGGTCGGCCGCAATGACAGGAAAGTGTGCTAGCAAAAGCTCAATCAAGTTCGGACTTTATGGATTCAATTTACGAATGAGAAACCCCGCTCGGGCAGGCAGGGTCAGTAGGGTTCCTCCGTATGGCTTTCAGGACCGGCCAGGGTGTAAACGGGACCGTTTACGGCCGTGCGCGTACCCCACACTTTAACTTCCCAAATTCTCCCGAAAGGATAGCCTGCCTAATTTTCCGCATGGTGTCAAGGTAAAAGTAGAGATTGTGGTGGGTTGCGAGGATTCCCGCCAACATCTCCCCCGCCACGAAAAGGTGACGAATGTAGCCCCGTGAATAACGCCGGCAAACCGCGCACGCGCACGCCGGATCCAGCGGACGCTCGTCGCGCGCGTATCGGGCGTTTTTGATCACCAATTTCCCCTCGGAGGTGAAAGCGCAACCATTGCGCGCGTTGCGCGTGGGCATGACGCAATCGAACATATCAATCCCCCGCGCCACGCACTCCCACAAGTCCTCCGGCGTACCCACACCCATCAGGTAGCGCGGCCGGTCCTCGGGCAGGAGGGCCGCTGTGAATTCCGTCACCTCGTAGGTTTCCGCCTTCGGCTCACCCACCGAAAGCCCGCCCAGGGCATAGCCTTCGAAGCCGATTTCCATTATCTCCTCGGCGCTCTCGCGACGCAGCGCGGTGTCGGTGCCGCCTTGGACAATGCCGAAAAGCGCGGGAGTCGGGACTCGGGACTCGGGGTTTGCGACTGGGGGCTGGGTACTGGGTACTAGGTGCTGGGGATTTTGGATTTGTGATTTTGGATTTTGGATTGCCGAATTTCGATTTTCCAATTCCGAGTTTCGAGTTTCCAGTTTCGAGTTTCCAGTATCTTCTCTTCCGCCTTCTGGCTTCTGGCTTCTGGCTTCCGAATTCCCGACTCCCGACTCCCATTTTTCGAACTCTCGCCTGCACCGTTCCGCCCACTTCCTCGTCAGCTTGACGGCGCGCTTCAGCGCCTCATGGCTGGCGGGATACTCGACGCACTCATCGAGCGTCATGATGATGTCGGCGCCCAGCGCCAGTTGAATCTCCACCGCGCGCTCGGGCGAGAGGAAATGCGGCGAGCCGTCCAGGTGCGACCGAAAATGCACGCCGTCTTCGGTAACCTTGCCCAGACCTTTCAGGCTCATCACCTGGAAGCCACCGCTGTCGGTTAGAATCGGGTGCGGCCAGCCCATAAAGCCGTGCAGCCCGCCCATCTCGCGCACCACTTCGTGCCCAGGCCGCAGACAGAGATGGTACGTGTTGGCGAGAATGATCTGCGCGCCCAGGGATTCGAGCGCGTCCTGCGTCATGCCCTTGACCGTCGCGGCCGTGCCCACCGGCATGAAGACCGGCGTCTCGACCACGCCGTGCGCGGTGTGCAGAAGTCCCGCGCGCGCCCGCGTCGCGCCGTCCCGTGCCACGACCTCGAATCGGAGTCCCATGCGTGCCTGGAAGCCTAGAGGATGTCGGACCACATTGGCAAGGAGAGTCTGGGATGCGGCGGGAACGAAGCGAGGCCGGTTGGCGCCCCGATTGGGCGGGGCGCCAGCCGGCCAGCCCACGGTCAACTTAAACTGCAAATTGCAGGTGGCCTGTGTCCACCAGCTACTGAGCACTCACCAGTTGTCCGGAAACGTTGACGACGTAATTTTTTTCGTTAGTCGCGTCGTCCGTCACGACGCAATCGACCTTAACCTGGCCCGCGTCGAAATAGATTTTGAGCGGGCTCCCGGCAAAGAAGATGGTCTTGGTGGCATCCACGCGGCTTTGCAGGGGAATGAATTGGCTCCCCGTGGGACTGGCCACCGAACCCGGTGTATTACCCAGGATGTAGCAGTACGACTGGGCGTCCGTGGTGGAAGAACTGACTTGGAAGACGACGCTCACGTGCTCGACGATCAGACGTTTGCCTGCCGGCACCTCGTCGGGCAAAGCTAGCTGCTTGTTCGAGGTCGTGAACACACCCGAGGTCTTCTGAGATTGATAAGGAACGGGACCGGTCGTCTTCCCTCCTCCCTGGGCGAAGACAGCGGGAACCGCCAGGACAGTGATGGCGAAGGCGACAGCGAACAGTTTTCTCATGTGCATTCTCCTTGGTTATTTTGGATTTTCAAGCGGTATCGATTGCGTGCGTATTCCAAAATCTTGTCGGCCCAAGCCGCAGTTCATCTTTCGCGCACGGACCAAGGCGCGAGTTCCCCTGTGCTGCGGGCCGTGAAATCCCCTCTTGTTGAGTGATGCCCTACTCGGAACTCAATTGAGATAACTCACCAAGGTGGTGATTGTCAATACAAATATAATAAGTTTTCATGGTATTGATTTAGGCTAATTCCACTCTGATTTAGGCTGATTCCGGTCGGTTGGTCCACCACAGGCAGATGGCCCACCCTTGGGGGCAAATGGACGCCCCATCCCGATCAACCGCATCGGGACAGGTCCCGATCAACCGCATGCCGAAGAAAGCATCGGGACAAGTCAGAACAAGTTCCTGGCGGCCTGACGGAGCGGGGCATGAAATCGTTTCGTTCAAGATCAAAGACCGGCCCACCCCTGGAAACCGCCGAAGGGTGAAGCACGGACTACCCCTGGGTTTTGCCGCCCGGCAAAGTCTTCAGAACGGAAAGGTGTTCGCGGAAGGCGAGGCGGACGTTGATGTAATCGCGATGGTCGAGTTTGAGTTCGCGGGCGATGAGGCGGATTTCGTGGTCTTCCGTGGAGGAAACGGATTTGTCGGAAGAGGCGACCGCATACAGGCAATACAGCAGGGCGATTCTCTGCTCCTGGGTGGCGATGCGTTCAAATTCCCGCGCGACCAGAAAATTCTCGGTGGCGCCAAAGAGCTGGTTCTGGTTTTTGGCGATCTCGATTACCAGCGCCGCCTGGTCGGGCGGAAGTCCCCCTCGCTCGCTGACGATGCGCTCCATCTCGCGGGTTTCCTCGGCGCTGGTGCTCAGGTCGGCGCGCGCCACGCGGCTGAGGAGGTAGGCAAACGCCGCGAGGTAGCGGGCCCGGGCCGGCTCCATATCCCCCAGCACCTCAACAATCTTGCGGACGCTCTCGGTCTCCGCCGTAAGCCATTCGGCACGCGGCCGCTTTTGCCGGCCTTCGCTCCTGGCGAGGCCGAGGAATTCCCAAAGTGTCGTCGCTGCTCGCATGCGTTTCTTTTGCCCCAACGCCCATTATCGGTTCGAGGCGTCTTTGGCGCAAATCAAAAAGCTCTGCTCGTGAGGGGAATCTTCCAGCGGGGTGGGAAACAAGGGAGAAGCCGCAGAGTCTCGGGAAAGACGAGACTCTGCGTTACAGGCTTCTAGTGGCGAGTGCTGCTGGAGCCGCGGCTGGAAGAAGGAGGCGAAGCCCCACGGCCGGGATTGACCGACCCGCCGCCGGAGGAGAAGACCCCGCCGCTGCGCGGCGCGCCCGCGGAGGCGCCGCCCATGTTACCGCCGTGAATGCGCGCGCCACCGGCTTCGTGGCCGCGCGAGAGAACCGTGGGCGCAGGACGATCAGCCCCGCGCGGCGCGATTCGCCCGCGGCCTGCCTCGAGGTCGCCTGATCCGTGGAACCCCGCGTTCCCCGCGCCCGTCACCCTGTAGCGCCCGCCGAGGGTTTCGCCCTGCTGGGCGCGCAGGGGTTGGGGCCGGCGGCCCTGATGATTCCAGTTGACGAACGCCCGTTCAGAAGCGGCGTTCCCGCCCATCAACACGGTTGCGGGCGCCGGAGTGAAGCGCGACCACGCTCGGCCCGAAGTCGCAGCCCGGCCGGCAAACGAAGTCCTGCCGGGCACAACAACGTCGCTATCGAGGCGCCTCCCCGCCAACATGGTTTGCGCCGTCGGCTGAATCGGCAGCCTGCGCACCACGGTGCCTTCCCTCGGATCCACCGACATGGTGGTTTGGGCGTTCACCACCTGGCCGCTTTGGAATGAGGTCGTCGAAATTGCGGTCACGGTATTGAATCTCGGGCGTGGCTGAGTGCCTCTGGGCGACCAGCCAACCCAACCCGGCCCCGTGTACCAGGTCACCAGCGCCGGAGACCAGTAGTTGAAGTTGCCGGGCATCCAGAACCAACCGAAGGAGGGGTCGTAATTCCACATGCCGTAGTGGTAGGGCAGCCAACCCCAGGGTTCGTAGGAAATCCATGTCCAGCCGAAGCCGCCGTACCAGTCCCACATCCCCAGCGAATACGGGGACCAGCCCATCGGCGCATAGGGCGCCCAGCCGTAACCAAAGCCCGGGAAGTACGCCCAGTCGCCATAAGCGCCCAAGTCGCCCCAGCCGTAAATCCCTCGATGCGCCCGCACAGCCTGGTCCTTCAGCGAAAGTTGCGCTTGTGTATCGCGGGCCTCCGTCCACTTATCCCACGAATCTTTTTCGATGCCCTCGTGGATGTTGAAGGCTTCCTGGGTCCCCAGCGCGTAATCAAGGACCTTGTTCTTGCCAAGCTTTGTCTTGCCGGCGGCTGCGGCGAATTCCACGGAGCCGTTGAAGACCTCGACGCGCAGACCGTTGTCGCGGAGATCGGCGCGGAAGGTCGCCTTGCCTCGGGGCTCGATGGTGGCATCGGCGATCTTGACGCTGTAAACGTCGTCATGCTCGGGCATGAAGTGGAACGTTCCGTAGCCCTGCGTGAAGGTGAGGCGGTTCAGCTTGTTGCCGTCAGCGTCCAGCGCCAATTGGTTGAACTCGATCTGGGAAAGCTCGCCCAGGCGCGCCGTCGAGCCGTTCTCGAATTCCACTTCCACGAAGCTGTCCTCAGAAGTCGAGACCTTGAAGCCTTCTTCGAGCGGAGTGTTCACCGAAGCTTTCGCCCATACCGTCGAACCCGGCTTCTGCACCGCCGCCGTGCCGCTCAAAAAGCTCAGGCGCACCACGCGCGCGTGCGAGAGGCCCTCGTCAGCCAGGAGCGCCGCGGGGAGCAAGACCAATCCCGCAAACACAATAAGCGGATTAAATCGGTGGCGCATCATGGACGGCCTCCTTGAGCGGAGCACACACTCCCGCTCCCCCTTATGCCCTTATACATTGGATGAAGCCTTTGCGCAAACCGTTGCCGTTGTCGAGCCGACTAACTTTCCACAACTGTGTACATTTGGGATCGCCGTATTCATGCGCCTGAGTACGCGGGCCGCGTGGACTCGACTCAAACGACTTGACTTAATTCATTCGTTTGCGGACTGGAACGCTCCTTGCGGCAAAATGGTGAGCCTTTCGGTCCGCCGGAAGGAGAGAAGTGTGGAAAGGGGGCGAACGAAATGAAATTGAATCTGATCATGGGTCTCGCGGCGCTGCTCTTCATGGTTTCGCCGGCGCGGGCATTCCAGGCGCCGACGTCCGCGCCTCCCGCGAATGAAAGCGCACAGGCCGGCTCCGAAAAGCGCAAAGATGTTGAAGCGAAGCTTCGAGCCAAACTCGACGAGCTTGACCGGGAAATCAAAGACCTGAAAGACAAGACAGCAAAACAAGGCGCGAAGGCCAGCCAGGAACTCCGGCGACAACTCGATGATTTGGACCGCAAACGCACCGTGGCGCACCGGAAGCTGAAGCAACTCCAACGGTCCAGCCAGGGCGCCTGGGAAGAAACCAAGAAAGGCTTCGACGCGGTCATGACGGATCTGGAGGAGACGTATCGCCGCGCCGCGTCACACTTCTAGCGGGCCGAAAGGAGGCTAAGCATGCACATCCTCGCCTTTCTGTTCCTCGGACTCCTGGCGGGCTGGCTCGCGGGCGTGATCACCGGCGGCCGGGGATTTGGAATTCTCGGCGACATCATCGTGGGCGTGCTGGGCGCGCTCGTGGGCGGACACGTGCTTTCCTGGTTCGGCGTTTACACTTATGGCCTGATCGGCTCGATAGTCGCCGCGGTCCTGGGCGCCGTGATTCTCCTGTCCCTGCTTCGCGTCGTCAAAAGGGCCTGAGGCGTTTCCGTGAAGGTTGGAAACGATTCGCTGCCAGGCAGAAAGGTTGGAAACCCATTGTCCCCGTTCGTTGCTAGCGTCCGAGCCGGGGATTACGGCTGGGTCGTCTCTTTCTGCAAGGCAGGCAAAATGTATTTCGTCACGTAGTCTTTGTAAGCCTCGCGCACCGCATCGGTGGTGGGAGCGGAGTGCAAGGGCCGGTTCGGCTCGGCACGAAAATAGACATCGCCCGGCTGTCCGAAGGGGCCGGGCTCAATCTTCTCGAATTTCTCTTCATCCACAACGCCGAAATCGTAAACCTGGGCCGGTGTGTAGGTGGCGCGTTGCTCAGGCGTCATTCGGCCGACACTCCGGACGTAGATTCGGAACTTTCCAAACTGAAGTTTCTGGTCGTATTGGACACGAAGGACGTGCCGGTACTCCTCGCTCGGATCTTTGGAGTCCTTGTAGAGGTCCGCCAACGCATAGAAATCCTCGAGCTTCCCCCCGTAAGTCGTGTCCAGGAGTTGAAAAAGCCGGTAGGTCGGATCGTTGGGATCGACGGGCTTCTCTTCATCGCGCCCGGCCGGATTCGATGCGCCGGCTCGCGCCCCAGCGGCGCACAATAGAAACACACCGAGCATGACCAGGAAAGGTGAGGGCTTCCGGTTCCTCATACCGCCTCCTTCGAGTGACCGCACTCTCCCGCGAGTCTTGATCTTCACTACCACAAATGGTTTCGCCCCTGGGCCTATTCTATTCCGCCACTTTTCCAAACGAAAGCGCAAATAAGGAGCAGGCAAGACTATCGTTTATGTCCGTCGGCGGACGGACACCCCGAAGCGTGAAAATGGCCCTCACCGGTCCCGATCCCGAAGGGCACGAGAGCCGGGTGAGGGGATTCAATCCGAATTTCCGGAGCAGAGCTGATAAATTGAGAGAAATACTTCACCACCTCGCCCCGACTGGTTGCGGCAGCCCACGCTGCGCGCTCGACAATTCGGGAGTAAAATAGAGCTATTCTCTGGCCTTTGCACGCCCTCGCGGCGTAGGAGGAATGAACATGAAGCGAATCATCGCAACCCTGGTCTTCCTCGCGTCATGCAGCGGCTTGGTTATGGCGCAGGCACAAAAGAAAGAGGTTCCCGCCCGGGCGGAGGAGCGGATCCAAAGAGAAGTCCGCCACGAAATCCTATTGCTGCCCTTCTACGGGGTCTTCGACAACATCACCTACAAGGTGGAAGGTTACAAGGTGACGCTGGCGGGGCAGGTAACGCGCCCGACACTGAAAAGCGATGCGGGAAACGTCGTCAAGCGGATTGAAGGCGTCGAGCAGGTGGACAATCGGATCGAAGTGCTTCCGGTTTCGCCCAACGACGACCGGTTGCGGCTGGCGCTCTATCGAGCTATCTACGGCGACTCGGTCCTGGTGCGCTATGCGATGCCGGTCATCAAGCCCATCCGGATTATGGTGAAGAATGGCAATGTTACGCTGGAAGGCGTGGTCGATAATGAAAACGACAAAAACATCGCCAACATCCGCGCCAACGGGGTTTCCGGCGTGTTCTCGGTGACCAATAATCTGAGGGTTGAAAAGTCGAAGTAATTCTTATTCGGGCCATTCGATGAGGCGCCCGGAGATGGGCTGAATAGGCGAAGTAATCCAGGCTGAGAGGAAGTGATCGCGATATTGCGGCCAAGGTCGTTGGCTGAGAGTGACTACCACAATGGCGAAATCAGGAAACGACTTCAGCGCCTGAGTGGCCGACTCGCCGAAAAGCCGATCCCGCGTTAAGGGGCAGCGAAACCCCTCGGAAAACGCCCGGGCCACAAGTTCGCCGTTTGACAGAGATTTCCACCCCCGCCTCGCCGTTGTGTCACAGGCAATTCCCCGCTCCCGCAAGAGTGGGGCGAGATGCACATCCACATTTGCGTCAAGCAGCCACATGGACGGAATCGACAAGTTCGGAGGCCACCTTCAGAACCTCAGGCAGCGCGTCGCGTGGGAACGCCCCATCGAACGCGGCGTCGATCTCCTCGAGAGACATCCCACTGGCGAGGCATTCGAGGATGAGCGAGACGGATAACCGGGTTCCCCGGATTGCAAGTTTTCCCCCCAGAAGGTCTGCGTCGGCGACAATCCACTCGTAGTTCTTGTAGGCCTTTGGCTGCCAGTTGGGCATAGAGCACCTAAACGAACTCTTAGCGTAATTATAGCATGGCCCGCCGACAGCCCCCGGCGCCGCCTGACGTTTCCTTCATTCGCGTCGACGGCACCACGGTGACCCGGCGCAGCGGCCAAGACTCGTTTCGTTTCGATGGGCAGGCGGATGCCAGTAATTTTCGGCGAGAAGGACCACCGGCCCTTGCTGGGCACGGTTTCGTTGGAAGTCCCGGGCCTGCCTCAGGCGCGAACTTCGCCCGCTTCCCAGGATGCCGGCCCGCTGCTCTCGGGCTGAAATGCGGGTTCATTGGCCCGTGTACGATAATACTAGCCACGCTCTAGTTAACAGACACCCCCAAGGGAGCAATCAAGATGTTGTGCCCTCCCGACTTCGGGTACAAAACCTTGTGGGCCCTCGCGCCGTCTTCCTGCGAGAACCAAGCCATCTCGCCCAAAAGTTGAAAATACTAGATTTAGGTATTGACTAGACTACGACTTCCCGCTATATTGCGCTCATTATTAGGGCTGTTCTTTCTGAGCCGCGTGGAGGCGCGGTGAGGCGAGGGCAGCGCTTTCAGTCAGCATTCTCAGAACCCGTCGACAGCGCCAGGCGAAGGGCAAGTGGTTCCGCTCCAAGCGGGATCAGCGGCCAGTCCGATAAGCCGCCGGGAGAGCGCCAGCGATGGGAAACTGCCTCAACCTTGTACCTTCCTACATCTGGTTACCGACTCTTGCGTCTTTCCTGCTTCTGGGATATGTGATCCTGCGCCTGATCCATCATCGGGCCGAGCAGCGCCGCCGCGAGACCCAGCTTCTGCACTTCTCTGACCTGCAATTGCTGACCACGACCCTCTCTTCCTCAACGGACTTACAGCCAGCAGCCGACAAGACTCTGGACGGAATCCTCCAGGCGCTCAACCTGACGCACGGCTATGCCATCCTCCACCTCCCCGGCCCTGACGAGCACGACTACACGACGGCGCGCGGCTTTTCCACCCAGGCCGTCGAGCGGCTGGCGACCGGCGCCATGCGCGACTACCTCGCCAACGCCGCAGAGCGCTGGGGCCCTCTGATGGTGTTTCCGGACTTGACCCGACACGAGCTGATGACGGCCTGGCAGCGCGACCCCGTCTTCGCGGAGTTCCGGGCGCTGTTCGCCTCCGAGGGTCCGCGCACCCTGATCGTGGTCGGCCTCCAGACCGGAGAGCGCACTTACGGGACGCTGATCGTGGGCAGCCGCCGTGTGAAGGCCTTCCGGCCGGGCGAGCTTCGTTTGACGCTTTCACTGGGAAACCAGATGTCGGTGGCGCTCGAGAACCGCACACTGCAAAAGGCGGCGAACGAGCACGAAGAAGAGCTGCGCATCCTGCATCGCGTGGGTGAGGCGCTCAGCGCCACTTTCGATCTCGATATGCAGCGACAGATCCTGGAGCGCGAACTCAAGAGCCTGATTGGCGCCGCGAACTTTTCGCTGGTGTTTCAGGAATCGCCCGACAGCCGGCCGGAGACCGCTTATGGGGTGAGTCCGGCGGGGGATGGCGAACCCCATTACGCCGGCCCGGACGGCCTTTCCGAGTATGTCCTTCGGACACGCACGCCGCTTCTGATTGCCAGCGATTTTCTGGGCACGACGCGCCGTCTGGGGATTTCTCCTATCGACCCGCGCGTCATGGCCTGGGCGGGGGTGCCGGTGCAATTCTCCGACGGCTCGATGGGTGTGCTGGCGGTCGCGGATTTCGAACGCGAGGGAGTGCTGAATGAACGGCGCTTCGAACTCCTCAAGGTCTTGGGCGGCGAAGTCGCCGTGGCCTTTGAGAACGCCCGGCTCTTCCAGCAGGAGCAACGCCGCTCCCGCCACCTCGCCCTGCTCAACGAAATGACGCGCAAGGCGACGGCCGTCCTCGACCCGCAGGAGCTGCTTTCCAGCATCTGCCAGCAGTTGCGCGGCACGTTCGGCTTCGACCTGACGCGCGTCGAAACGCTGGACAAGGCGAAGGAAGAGCTGGTGGTTGAGGCGCAGGAAGGCTACGCGCCCGCGCTGGTGGGCCGTCGCGCCCGCCTGGGGGAAGGGCTGGCGGGCTTCGCCGCCGAAACCGGCGAGCCCGTCCTGGTGAACGACGTGGCGCGTGACGATCGCTACATTCCCTTCCACACCGGCGTGCGATCGTCCCTGGCCATGCCGCTCAAGTACCGGTCCGAAATATTGGGCGTGCTGAGCGTCGAGAGCCTGCGGGCCAACAGTTTCTCGCAGCAGGATGTCCTCACCTTGCGGACCCTCGCTGACCAGCTCGCCGTCGCCCTCAAGAACGCTCAGGCTTACAAGGTGGCGCAGGACCAGGCCATCACCGACACCCTCACCGGCTTGAAGACTCACCGCTACTTCATGGAAGCCCTGGACGCAGAGTGGCGCCGGTCACCGCGTTCCGGCCATCACTTCTCCATCATCATGATGGACCTCGACGACTTCAAGCAGGTCAATGACCGCTACGGCCACCTGGAGGGCGACCGCGTCCTGGCAGCCGTGGGGCGGGTGCTCGAAATGCGTTCGCGGCAGTCGAACGTCGTGACCCGTTACGGCGGCGACCAATTCGCCGTCCTGATGGCCGAGGCGACCATGGAACAGGCGGAAGGGCTCGCGGAGCGCTTGCGCTATGGCCTTGCCGCCGACCCCTACCTTGCCAGCCGCAGCATCACCGCCAGCTTCGGGATCGCCACCTTCCCCGTGCACGGCGCGACGCCGGAGGAAATTGTGCGGGTCGCCGAATCCGGGATGTATCTTGCCAAGCACGAAAAAGGTAACAGCGTCCGGGTCGCTTCCGGCTCCGCCGAGTCCCCCGCCGAGGACTGGAAGCAGCAGTTGCTCGAAGCCTACCTGGGCGTGGCGGTCAAGCGCATGTTCTCGACCGGTCCGGAAGCTTTCAATCAATATCTGGCGCGCTTCGAAGCCGCCACCAGCGACACCAATGGGGAGAATCCTTCACTAATGGATACTGTCACCGCTCTGGCATTTACGATCGACGCCAAAGACCACTACACGCAGGGCCACTCGCAGTCGGTCTCGCGGCTGGCGGCGCAACTCGCCCAGCAGTTAGGACTCTCAAGCGAGGAAATGGAGGACATCCGCCTGGCCGGAATTCTCCACGATATCGGCAAAATCGGCGTGCCGGAAAGTGTCCTCAACAAACCATCCTGCCTCACGCCGGAAGAATACGAACTGGTGAAGAGCCACACCATCCTGGGCGAGAAGATTCTCGAGCCGCTCAAGGTGAAGGCCATCGAGCGCATCCGCAAGATGGTCCGCTCCCACCACGAGCGGGTGGACGGTAAAGGTTATCCGGATGGCCTGACCGGGAATGATATTCCGCTCGGCGCGCGGATCATCACCATCGCTGACTGCTTCGATACCTTGATTTCCGAGCGCGCCTACAAACAGGCGTGCCAGTTGGAGGAGGCAGTCGAAGAGCTCCAGCGCGGCCGTGGATCACAGTTTGACGCCAAACTGCTCGACACCTTTTTGGATTCTCTGGCCACACAGAGCGCCCCCCGGCGAGGCGCCCCGTGGTCGGAAGCAAATTAGCCCTGGCCATCGCCTGCCTTTACCCCTCATCCAGGGCAAGCCACCCTCACTAATATTTCGAGGGTGGCTTTTTTTTGCCCGGTGCGACGGGCGGAACTTGTCCCGACCTTGTCGGGAGCCGGGAACAATGCTGCCCTTAAGGGCAGCGCTACCGAAAACCGTCCTCCACAATTGCAGTTACAGCTTGCAGGGGGTAGAATCTTCTTTCAGGGAGCCACTCAACAAACGAACTTCAGCCGAGGAGGAGAAGATATGGCGATTGCTTGCCCTGTCGATTTGGACACACAACATTTGCGCTCCGAAGTGTCGAACATCTATTCGCGGGTCGTCGCCGAACCCAGCGGGAAATTCCATTTTCATCGCGGGCCGGCCTATGCCGCCGAATTCCTCGGCTACGACGCCAATGAGCTGGCGCTGCTGCCTGCGGAGACCACCGCGGCTTTTGCGGGGGTCTCGAACCCTACGCGCATCGCCCCGATTCGCGCCGGCGAAACCGTCGTCGACATTGGCTGTGGCGCCGGGATGGATCTGCTGCTTGCCGGGCGTCGAGTGGGCTCGACGGGAAAAGCCCTCGGTGTGGATATGACCGACGCGATGATCGAGCGCGCGCGCGCCTCAGCCCGCGCCGCCGGCCTGGCGCATGTCGATGTACGCAAAGGCGACGCGACCGCGCTGCCAATCGATAGCGCCAGCGTCGATGTCGTAATCTCGAACGGCGTCATCAATCTTGTCCCCGAAAAACAGCTTGCCTTTGAAGAGATCGTCCGAGTGCTCAAGCCGGGGGGCCGGTTGCAACTGGGCGATATTCTTCTCGATGTCGAACTCTCCGAGGACACGCGACGCAACATCGACCTCTGGACGGGTTGAATCGCCGGCGCTCTGCCGGAGGCAGAGATGATCGAAGTCCTCAGTCGTTACGGGTTCGAGGAAGCGCAGATCGTCGAGCGGTTCGATTGCTTCCGCGCTACCACCAAGGAAGGGACGGCCCGCAAATACGGGGTGCACGGCGCGAACATCTTCGCCCGCAAACCGTGACTCGTAGTATGGTGCGTGATGCCCCAGTGCCGGGCCTAGCTTACCCACCCTGTCATCCTGAGCGCAGCGAAGGATCTTTGTCAGTTGTTCTTAAGAGAGGAATCGCGCGGGGCTGTAGCCTTCGAGGGGAAACGGCGCGGGCTTTCCCAGGATCAATTCGGAAATCACTTGCGCGGTAATCGGCGCAAGCAGGATACCGTTGCGGAAATGGCCGGTGGCGAAATAAAGATTGGGAATTTCACCGCGCCCTAAGATGGGAAGATGGTCTTCGGTGTCAGGACGCAGACCCGACCAGGCGCGGCGAAAGCGCAGACCCTTTACGAACGGCGTGAAGCGCCCTGTGCCTTCGAGGATCGAACGCAGCCCGCCGCCGGTCACGGCCTTGTTGAAGCCGATATATTCCGCCGTCGTTCCCGCCAGAACGCGCTTCCCGGCGCGCGGAACCAGATAGTGATGCCCCGCACGGACGACGAGCGGCAAATCCTCATCGGCTTCGAATTCCATCATTTGGCCGTGGCAAGGTTCCATGCGCAGCTTGATGCCCAGCGGCGCGACAAGTTCGCACGACCAGCAGCCCGCCGCTAAAACAAAATGCTCGGCCGCGAGCGTTGATGCGCCACCCGCGATGTACGCGGCTTCCACGCTTTCGACGCGGCCTTCTTTCACGTTGAACCTCGTCACAGGCCGGCCGGGGCAGAAGACCACGCCCAACTTGCGGCATGCATTGATAGCGGCGAGCGTCAATCGCTCGTTGTCAATCCAGTGGTCGCCGGGAATAAAGAGGGCGGCCCGAATCTCCTTCGAGAGTCCCTTGACGCGGCCGTGAATCGCGTCCCCGCCGCGGCGGGCAAGCTTTTCAATGGGCAAGCCCAGGCCCGATTGTACGCGGTGAACAGCCTCAAGCTCCTTGCATTCGGCGTCGGTGATGGCAACCAGCAGCGTCCCGTCGCGGCGGTAGCCGACGTTCGTCCCGCTCAGTTCTTCAATCTCGTTAACGAAGTCGGGATAAAGGTCGCGGCTGGCAGCGCAGAATTCGAAGAAGGCGTCGGGATTCACCATCTCGCCCTGCGGCGCAAGCATCCCCGCCGCGGCCGTGCTGGCTTCCGCGCCCGGCTGCCCGCGGTCGAGCACACACACGCGAAGCCTGGCCTGCGCCAGGCGCAGCGCGACGGCGCTGCCGATCAGCCCGCCGCCGATGACGATGACGTCAGCCGTGCGTGGAGAATTTGAGTCAGCTGCCATAAACCCGAACCGTTCGTACCGCGAATACTCAATTTCGGCCATGCCGCGGGACCAGTCAAGCGCTTTGTCGCTTCTTCGCCATTGTCATCCTGAGCCCGCTCCGAGCGGAATCAGGGTGACGATGCGCCCTACGGCCGAGACAGAAGGCAAATTGTGGCATAATCAGTCTTGTTCCAAACGATGCGGAATTTGCGTGTCCGTTAAGGAGTAACGTTTGCCCTGTCCCATTTGCCAAAAGCGCCCGCCGAAACGTTACTGCCCGGCGAAGGCGGATAACATTTGCGCCGTCTGTTGCGGCACCGAGCGCGAGGTGACGATCGATTGCCCCTCCGACTGCCCCTATCTCGTCGCCAGCCGAAAATACGATCTGGAGAAGCGGGAAGTTGATTGGTCGAAGGTGCCGTTTGCCGACACGAAGATTCCGGCTTCCTTCGTCGCCGCGCACGAGAAGCTGGTTCTGGCGCTCTCCTATGCGATCTGCGCGCAGGCGCACGAAAATCGCGCCGTCGTGGACGCCGACGTGCACGCCACGCTTCAGGCTTTGGCGGAAAGTTATCGCACGCTCTCGAGCGGGCTCTACTACGAAAAGCCGCCGGATTTCCGCGCTCAGCGGGAGCTCTACGAACGTCTGAAAACCGCGATTGAAGATTTCAAGAAGGCCGAAGCCCAGCGCGCCGGCAGCCTGCGCGACGGCGAGGTTCGCGATGCCTTGATATTCCTGGCGCAGATCGGCGCGACGCGCTCCAACGGCCGGCCCAAGGGGCGCGCTTACCTCGACTTCCTGCGCAGCCAGTTCAAACCCGAGGAATTCTCGAAGCCGGCATCGAGCGTGATTCTGCTGCCGTAAGTGCGGGGTTCGGAATTCGGGATTCGGGGTTAGGGTTCAGGGTTAAGAGTTGAGGGTTTAGCAGGAGGCTGACAACGAGTATCGGGCCGCAACTGCGAGCTCAATTCGCCACGATTTTCGAATTTCGCGTTTCGAATTTCGAGTTTCGAATTGCGAATTTCCGCTTTCAACTTTGAACTCTTAACTCTCAACTGTTCTTCCATGAGCCAGGTGGACGAAGTTCGAACCGCGGCGGACATCGTCAAAGTGGTTGGCGATTACGTCAAGCTGCGCAAGGCGGGCGCGAACTACATGGGTCTCTGCCCGTTCCATCAGGAGAAGACTCCTTCCTTCGCCGTGCATCCGACGAAACAGATTTTCCACTGTTTTGGCTGCGGCGTGGGCGGCGACGTTTTCAAGTTCGTGATGCTGCTCGAAAACCTGACGTTTCCCGAAGCGCTGCGCCGTGTGGCGGAGAAGGCCGGGGTCACGCTGAGTGAGACGATTCACGACGAAACGTTCGACGCGAGCGCGCGCGAGCGCACGGCCCTCCACAAGATTCACGAAGCGGCAGCGAAATATTTCGCTTCGCAACTGGCGGGGACGGTGGAAGGCCGCGCGGCCCGCGCCTACCTTGCTGACCGAGGCCTGAGCGACGAGGTCGTCGGGCGCTTCCGCCTCGGGTATGCGCTCTCGGACGGCCAGGGGCTGACGCGTTGGCTGCGCGATTCGGGGTTTGAATTTGAGGCTCTCGAGAAGAGCGGCCTGGTTCTGCGCGACAACGAAGGCAAGCGCCACTTCGATCGCTTTCGCCGCCGCGTCATCTTCCCCATTTCGAACGAATCGGGAAAAGTCGTGGCCTTCGGCGGGCGGGCGCTGGGCGACGACCAGCCCAAGTACCTGAATTCCCCCGAGACTCCCATCTACACCAAGGGCCGCGTGCTCTATCACCTCGACCGCGCGGGAAGCGCCATCCGCAAGCTGGATTACGCGATCCTCGTCGAAGGATACATGGACTGCATCGCCGTGGCCTCGTCGGGAATCGAAAACGTCGTGGCCACCTGCGGCACAAGTTTGACGGAAAGCCAGACGCGGCTGCTGGCACGTTACTCGCGGCGCGTGGTGGTGAACTACGATCCCGACTCGGCAGGCGTCGCCGCCACGGAGCGCTCGCTGAATCTGCTGCTCGAAGAAGGATTCGAGGCGAAAGTCCTGGCGCTGCCGGGGGGCCTCGATCCCGATTCTTTCATTCGCCGGCAGGGTGCGGCGCTCTATCGCGAGCGCCTGGCCGCCGCGCCGACTTACCTTGATTACCTCACCGAGCGCGCAGCGGCTCAACACGATGTTTCGCGTCCGGAAGGAAAAATCGCCGCCGCCAACGCCGTAATGCCCTACCTCGTGCGCGTGCCCAACCCCATGCTGCGCGCCGAACTCGCCAATCGCCTGGCGGAGCGCCTGCGCGTCGACGAACGCCTCCTTCGCGACGAACTCAAGCGGGCAGCCGGCGCCGGGAGGCGCGAGGTCGGGGTCCAGCCGGAAGTCGCAGCGGTCAAATCCATTCCCGCCGAGAGGCATTTGCTCCGCGCCTTCATCGAGAGCGAGGAACTGGCCGAGGAATTTCTCAGCGGCCTGGTCGAAAGCGGCGACTTGCACGGCCTGGCGAGCGAGGAGGTCTTCCGGCAACTTCTCGAGGCGTGGCGAAGCGGGGAAAAGATCGAGGCGGCAAGCTTCAGCGACCGGCTGAGCGGCGAGGCGCAGCGGCTGATGTATGATAGCCTATTTTCCGTGTCAGAAATTCCCGGGCGAGACGAGGTGGTCGCCTGCCTGCGGGCGCTTTACCGGCGCCGCGCGGAGCGCGAGCGGGATCGCCTGCAGGCGGAGATCCGGGCGGCGGAGCAGGCCAAGGATCAGGCAAAGCTGGCCCTGCTCCTCGAAGCTAAAGCCAAGCTGGTCAAGGAATTAAGCCAGATGGGGAAAGCTTGAATATTTCTCGACAAAAAAATAACAAGTTCGTGTAAAATGACATCTAACTGGATGGTGCTGGCGGGGATTGAAGGTCTTCCGCAGCCACGCTTCTGGAGTGCCGGACGCGACACCGCCGGAGGAAGGGTAGGTGTCGCTTTTGTGTGTTTGCCGCCGTCCCATTGAGTTCTGTCATCCGCTGGAGGGTCCACCGAGTTGGCCTTTGACGACAAGTTTGACCAGGTAAGCAAGCTCATCACCATGGGGAAGGAGAAAGGATACCTTCTCTACGACGAGGTCAACGACCTCCTGCCCTCCGACATGCATTCCGCCGAGGACCTCGAGGACGTGTTGTCGATGTTCGACAACGCGGGAATCGAAGTCCTGGAATCGCCGCGCGCCAAGTCCGCGGAAAAGCTGGCGCTCGAAAAAAGCGACGAGGCCAAAAGCGAAGAAGCCGGCGAAGAGGTCGAGCTCGACCTGAGTCCGGGGGCGCTCGACAAAACCAACGACCCCGTGCGCATGTACCTGCGCGAGATGGGCACCGTGCCCCTCCTGACGCGTGAAGGCGAAGTCGAAATCGCCAAGCGCATCGAGCGCGGGCAGCTCAACGTGCTCAAGGCGCTCTCGCGGTCGGCGATCGTCGTGCAGGAATTGTTCGCCTTGCGCGCCGAGCTGCAGGCGGGGCGCAAGTCCATCAAGGAAGTCGTCACCTTCAACGACGACGACCTCACCGAAGACAGCATCGGCTCGCGCATCAAGGAAGTCATTTCCCAGGTGGACGAGATCGAGCGGCTGAACAAGAAGCTGGGACAGCTCAAGGCCAAGCGCGATTCGATCCCGCGCAGCAAGCGCCCGCGCGACTTCCGCCGTTACAGTTGGGCCGTCGCGGAGCACCGCATCATTATTTCCAAGGTCATCCGTTCCATCGAGTTCACGCACGTCGAACGTAAGCGCCTGATCGAACGCATCCGCCAGGCAGTCGATGAAGTCCGCCCGATAGAGCGCGAAGCCGCCAGGCTGGAGAAGAAGATCGAGAGCGCGCGCACCAACGGCAACAAGGATCTGCGGAAGGACCTGCGCCAGTTGCGCGCCCGCCTGGTTGAACTCGAGGAGCAGACCGGAGCCACGGCCGCCGAGCTGAAGCGCACCTTCCAGACCATCATCAGTGGCGAACTGGAGGCCGAGGCCGCCAAGCGCGAGCTGATCGAGGCCAACCTCCGCCTGGTGGTCTCCATCGCCAAGAAGTACACCAACCGCGGCCTGCAGTTTCTGGATCTCATCCAGGAAGGCAATATCGGGCTGATGAAGGCCGTGGACAAGTTCGAGTACCGCCGCGGCTACAAGTTTTCGACTTACGCCACCTGGTGGATTCGCCAGGCGATCACCCGCGCCATCGCCGACCAGGCCCGCACCATCCGCATTCCGGTGCACATGATCGAGACGATCAACAAGCTGATCCGCACCTCGCGGCAGCTCGTGCAGGAGTACGGGCGCGAGCCGACCTCGGAAGAAATCGCCAAGCGCATGGACATCCCGGTCATTAAGGTGCGCAAGGTGCTCAAGATCGCCCAGGAGCCCATCTCGCTCGAGACGCCCATCGGCGAAGAGGAGGACTCCCACCTCGGCGACTTCATCGAGGACCGCGGTGTGATCTCTCCCGCCGAGGCGGTCATCAATATCAACCTCAAGGAACAGACCGAGTCGGTGCTCAAGACCCTGACCCCGCGCGAGGAAAAAGTCATCAAGATGCGCTTCGGCCTCGACGACGGCAGTGAGCATACGCTCGAGGAAGTCGGCCAGAGCTTTGCCGTGACGCGCGAGCGCATCCGCCAAATCGAAGCCAAGGCCCTGCGCAAGCTTCGCCACCCCTCCCGCAGCCGCAAACTGCGCGCCTTCCTGGACGCCACGGTGCGCGAATAGGCGGCAGACTCCGGCGTCTCGTTTCCTGAACCGGGGGATTACCTACTCCTTAAGGTCATTCCACGAAAGACTAATTACCAAAATCGCTAGAAATATCTTGACAAACGATTACCTGGGCGCGAAGATGCGCCATAGATGAAGCGCGCCGCGATGACGCGAAGGGGCGCGCGGAACTTCCAACGGCCGCCAGAGTGGGTTGGCGCCACGATGGTGACCCCAGGCCCCCCAACGAGGGGGGAAATCGGCGACGACGGCGCCGAATCTCCTTCACACGAAAACACGAGGGTTCAGGAACTAGGGCAGGAGGAGCAGGGGACGAGTGTTACAGCAGAATGAAAACGCTTCCTGGAGCGATCCTTCGCCTGAATCCCGGGACGATTCGGCATCGGTAATTTGGGCATCTACAAGTCGCGGGTGAGACCGCTTGGTATGCGATTTCTGCGGCGTCATCATCGGCCAGAAAATCGAATCCGGCCTATTACCCTGCCCATCGAAACCGAAACCACGCGGCTTCGCGAAGTCCCGCCTGCCCCCGAAGCCAGTCCCACCCGCCGAAGCGACCGCGTTCTTACCCCCATCCGGATTCGGGTTTCCGGCGTGGACGCCCTCGGGGACTCCTTCGAAGAGGAAACCATCACCATCAGCGTCAACAAGCACGGAGCCTGCATCAGCCTCCAGCACACGCTTCGACGCGAACAGGCGATCCAAATCCTGAACCTCGAGAACGGCATCAGCACGAGCTTTCGTGTGGTGGGAGAACTCCGCCAGGTCTTTGGCGATCGGCGAGAATGGGGCGTGGAGACGCACTGCCCCGACTGCAACATCTGGGGTCTGGAATTCGACCCCATGCCGAATGACGCGCAGCCCAAAGTGCTGATCTCCTGCACAGAATGCCGGAAGGGCGCGCTGACCCCCCTCACTTCGATTGAGTACGACGTGTTGCTCTATACCGGCGTGATCTCTCGCCACTGCGAGTTCTGCGATCAGACGACCCGCTGGGGTCCGGGCGGCAATCCCCCCGAACCGGTCCTGATTGCGCGCACCGTCCGACCCACCGCGAACCCGATGGAGCGCCGAAAGCACCGGCGGCATAACGTGACCATCCTTTTGCGAATACGCATGGAAAACGGGGAGAGCGAGACGGTGCAGACCCTGGACGTTTCCAAAGGCGGGTTGCGATTCCTCAGTAGGCGAGATTACCAGGTCGGGTCCGCCGTTTACCTGACCCTTCCCTCTTCCGAGAAAGCTTCTCCCACCGAAACCCGCGGCTGCATCGTGCGCGCGGAGTCACGTCAACGCGGGACTGCCTATGGCGTCCGCTTTGAGAAGCACTGATCTGGCGGACACCCCAATCCGCAGCATCAGCCCATCACCTTCTGTCCGCTCCAAAGCGGAAGACATGCTCGAATTGTATCTGCAGGATGATGCCGTAGCGCGGTGTGCCATGATCCAGCCCCACCGGAAACGAGACGCCGATTTCGTAGAGATCGTTATTGCTCTTCAGCAGGCCGTAGCGGATGCCCGGAGCAAGCAGCGTGTGAACGTCGGTCACGAGGCGGACGGCAGGGTCAGCCGTTAAATCCTGCTCCATCCCCACACCCAACTCCAGGAAAGCGTGAAGGTCATGGTGCGATGAGCCGTGATCCTTCTCGAGGGGGCGCAAACCGAGGGCGGTTCCCCAGAAAAGATCGTGCAGGTTGCCGGGGGTCTGAGGCGCGGGCCGCGGCAGGCGCACGGAGGGGAAGAACGCATAGTTCAGCGAAGTATAGAGGAATATCGGCCCGCCCCAGTCCTTGGCGGCCGCCACGTCCCACGCCAGACCCACTCGATCGTGGCTGGTTCCCGACAGTATGCTCCCCGTCGGGAAGATCAACTGGGGGCCCATGGTCAGGGTAAATGGCGCGCGGCTTTCCTGCAAGAATCGATAGCGAATTCCCAGCACGCTGTCGCCGAGCGCGAAGCTGGAATCGAGCACGGTCTGGCCCAGCCGATCGCGACCACCCTCGGCGGCAAAGATGATGTCCAGCTCCCAACGGTCGGTCAGGCCCCACTCGTTGCGCAAAAGCGTCCCGTATTCAGCGTGCTCCAGCGTCGAGCCGCCGAGGTTCGAGCGCCGCCGGCCGTATTGGCTGGCGGAGATGAACTGCGTGGACTTCGCCTTCTGCGTATAGGGCCCGCCAGCGATGAAGGCGAAGTCGGGCTCTTCAGGCTCATCCTCGGCACAAGCCACTCGGGGGACCGCCGTCGCGGCGACGAAAAGCGCCAGCGCGAGCGGAATCCTACCGTGACGCAGGCGACTCACACTCACCCGAGGCTGGTGAAGCGTTAACATTGCTTAATATTGAAAATTAATCGGAATTAATAGGACTTGTCAACTTGAACGGCCCCGTCGCCTGGCAGATCGCGAGGACCTTCCTGAAGCGTATCGAGAAAAGTCACCAGTTGCCAGAGCTGCTGGTCCGGAAGGCGCGACCAGGCCGGCATGCCGCCGCGGAGATTCCCGTTCTTTAAGAACCAGAGCTTGGCTCCCGGCGTGGCGCCCCGTACTTCCGGCGAGTAGAGGCTGGGCGCGTCTTCGCGGCCCCGCGCGTCATCGCCGTGGCAGGAGGCGCAGTGCCGCTGGTACAGCTTCTTTCCCGCCTGGATGGCTTCGGGCTTTCCGGCGTAGGGGTTCACGAGCGACTGCGCTTTCGCCGGGGCGTCCACCAGAGTGGGATCGTTGTAGGACTGCTTCGGCTTTTTCGCAAGCAGGGACAGCGGTAGGATGGCGATGACTGCCGCGATAAGGAACTTGAATAGAGTCTTGATCATGGCAATTTCCTCGATGAGGCGCGTTCAGCGGAACATCTGGCGCAGCTTGCGGCCGAATCCCGGGAATTCGTGGCTGACACTGACGCGCAGGATGAATGGGTGCGCGGTGTCGCTGACGCCAAATCCCGGCGAGACCCGGAAGGTCATTCCGTTGTTGAGCGTCCAGGCCACGACGGGCGCGACATAGTGCGACGGACCGACAAAGCCGAAATCGTGCCAGTCGCCGAGCCCGCCGTACACCTCCACGCCCGCCGCAAAATTCTCCCGGCAGAAGTTGCACGGTCGCGGCGAAGCTTCGAGCGCCAGCGGCCGGCTGACTCCGAACGCGTAGCCGAATTCCCAGGGCTCGTTGCTGAAGCTCTTTTCGGCGATGAAATTCTCGGAAACGTTCCAGCCCTTGATATTGCTCGAGAGGATCAGCTTGGTTTCGACTTCGTTCTCGATTTCCTCCCGCGTGTGGGAATTGGGTTCGGCGTGCTCTTCCTCGGGACCAAAACCCACGATTTCCTTCATGGCTTTGTCAGCCTCACTCAGGCGCTCGAATTCGATGTAAATCACGGGATTGATCCAATACTCGCGCATCAGCGGGCGAAAGCGGTTCTCCCAGCGGAAACCCGTGAAGATGGTGCTATCGCGGCGGGTGCTCTGAGCGTCCAGATAGAGCTCGCTGGTCCACCAACCCTTGACCCCGTATTCCAGTTCGGTCGTCGAGCCGACGAATCCGTTGGCCCGCTGGGGAAACCCAATGATCGGGTTGAGGGCCACCTCCAGGGCGCCCGGCTCCTCTAAGTGGTGGTCGTAGGTGACAAAGTAGGGCCTCTCGGCGCGCGCCTGCGGAGCAGCCAAAACGCATAGCCCCCAGAGCGTAAGGCAAGCCGTAAAGACCCTTGGCTTGGGGAGCCTCGCGAACCGAAGGTAGTTGCAGGTCAATTGCATTTGATTAAGATCTCAAGCGACATTTCCTTCCTATTTTGCATATTGCGGCATCATATGGGAAGAAGAAGATTTATATCAGATGCAAATGAGTTGCATCTAAAAGCGGCAGCATACCGTCCCCTTCCTGCCCTGTCAAGCACAAAAGCAGCGAATGGAGGAATTTGCTGGGTCAACAGCGAATTCCACCACCGAAGACGCGCCGCTCCGCGCGCTGTCGTCAGCCCTAAACCTTGTTTCGGGCTATGCCCTCTGTTATTCTTCGCGACAGGTCACCCACCGAGGCAGACCCAGTGTCCCCTGTTCCTCGCGAAGGAGGAAACGATATGGGCGCCCACACGGTGCTGGCAGGCAGTGAAGAACTCCACCCTCGTTCGTTCTGGTCGCGCTGGATCGGCGTTTACTTCTCTCCCGGCGAGACGTTCCAGGATATCGCTCGCAAACCGGATTTCCTATTCCCGTTGGTGGCAGCTGTTTTATCAGCCATTGCAGTCACCGAGACGATGCTGGCCAAGATTGGCATGGAAAGGATCATCCGCAATTCCATGGAAATCGGCGGCCAGGCCGCCAAAATGACCCCTGAGCAGATTCAGCAGGCGGTCGACCGAGGCAAGGGAATCGGCAGCATCCTGGCCCACGTGGGAGGTATCCTCGGGGCTCCGATCTATCTGCTGGTCGTGGCGGCGATTGGCCTTGCAATCGTCAACGCCCTCTTCGGCTCGCCTATCAGTTTCAGGAAGGCGTTCTCGGTCACCTGCTACGCGAACCTCGTTGGGGTGATTGGCGCGGTGATGGCCGTGGCGTTGATCCTGTTTGGCGACGTCGAGCGCTTCAATCCCAACAACCCCGCTCCCACTAACCTGGGATTCTTCCTGAATCCGCTGGAGACGTCGAAGCCTGTCGCAGCGCTCGCCAGCTCGGTGGATTTATTTACCATTTGGTTCGTGATTCTGTTGGGAATCGGTTTTTCCCAGGCCACGGGAGGCAAGGTCAAGGCTCGGACAATTTTCCTGGTCTATCTCGGCCTGTGGATGGTTTGGGTCATAGGAAAAGTCGGGCTGGCAGCAATCTCTTAGCGGTTGGGTCTCAGAGTTCTCTGTGTCCCGAGAGAAATCCACCGCGGAGGACGCGGAGCCCCTCTGTGGGATCCCAACTAACGGAAGAACGGCATGGAGGCCGTGGAGAAATTCCCACGGCTGCCTCACAATTCAATCGAAACACTTTCAAGATTCGAAGCGGCTTCAGTCCTCGTGGGCGTTGAACCCTCTTCGCCAAAACATTTCGGCAAGACGAGCGGAGTCACGAGTGTCGTGACAAGAACCAGCACGACGACCAGCGAATAGATTTGCGGTGAAACCAAGCCTGATCCCCAACCGATGCTGGCGGTGATCAAGCCCACCTCGCCGCGCGGGATCATGCCCACGCCGACCACCAGCGAATCACGGACACTGAATCCTCGAAACCAAGCGCCTAACCCGCAGCCCAGCACTTTTCCTAAAATTGCGACCGCGAGGATGAGGAAGAAGAGGCCCAATCGTCCACCGAGCTCCCAGGCGTTAATATTGAGGCCGATGGAGACGAAGAAGAGCGGGCCGAAGAAGGCGTTGGTCATGGAGCGGAGTTCCTGGATCACTTCGCCGTGGGCTGGTGTGGCTGCCACAAAAACTCCGGCCAGGTAAGCGCCCGTAATCGCCGCCATTCCCCCCAGCATGCTCGCCGCGAAGGAAAAGAGAAACGCCACGGCCAGGGCGGCGGCCACGGAGGTGTGCGGCCCATGAAGGCGCTTGGCCTGGCCAAACACCCAGCGCACGAATCTCGGCCCGAAGCCAAATGCCAGTACCGAAAAGATGGCTACTCGTCCCAGCACCATCCCCAACGCGGCCCAATCCGCATGCCCTGAATGCCCAAGACGCGGTTCCGCCGCGATGACGAGCGAGAGCACCACCAACCCCAGCACATCGTCAATGACCGCGGCGCCGAGAATCGTTGACCCGGCCCGCGTCTGGAGTTTCTTGAGATTCATCAGCGTCTGGGCGGTAATGGAAACGCTGGTCGCCGTCAGGATGGTCCCGAGAAAGACCGCTTCGCCCCAGTCTAAACCGGCCAGCCGAGCGACCGCCGTACCGCCCGCCATGGGCAGGATGACGCCGCCCGTCGCCGACCAAAAGGCCGGGCCGACGGCCGCGCGCATCATGGTGACGTCGGTCTCAAGCCCGGCCAGGAACATCAGGACGACGACGCCTAGATCGGCGAGGACTTTGAACACTCCGGCGGTCGAGATCGGATGCGCCGCAACATTCGCCGGGGATGAAAACCAGCCCCGGTGCCAGAAATCGAGGAGGGTCGGGCCAAGCACAATTCCAGCCGCGAGTTCACCCAGGACCAGCGGCAGACCGAAACGCGCCGTCAGGGTTCCCAGCGCCTTCGCCAGGATAATCAGGACGGCGATAAAGAGGAGGATTTGAAGTGAAGTGTCCATGCGGTGGTTTGGAGTATGTCGCCGTAGCCCGGGCCCGTCATCCTGATCCCGCTCAGAAGGGGGCCGATGTTCTTTATCGGAACGCCGAAGGATCTCTGCATTGGCTCGAGAAGAAAATGGCGACATCCTTCGCGGAATCTGGCCTGAGCCGGAAATGAAAAAGGTCCTTCGCTTCGCCCAGGATGACATCGTCCCAGCGCTACTCTAGGAGTCACGCGTGCCTGCTCTGAGCAGTATGAAAGCCAGTCCCACCGCGCATCCGATCAGAACCGGCGCGACCGGGGCGTGAAAGACGCCGATGAGGAGCACCGCCGCCGCAAGCGCCGCTCCCACTCCCAGGCGTTGCCGGCTGAGGGCGCGTAAAAGGCCCTGACCGAAATTGACAGTCTTCACCATATGGAGTCGCCACAGGCCTCAGTGCAACGCGAGGAGCAGCGCCGCCAGCAGGCCAGCAAGAATTGCGAACCCCAGAGAAACGGAAGATCTTGAGAAGCCCCGGTTCCACCACGGGCGCGGCACGCCGTTCTTCTCTCTCGCGCGTTCCTCGCGGAGCAATTGCGCCACGAGCTTGCGTTCGCTGAGCGAAGTCGCGCAGGCGAGCGCGCGCTGTGCGGCCTCGTAGCCTTTCTGCGGCACCCGCAGCTTGAAATAGAGCTGGCCGAGTTTGAAATGGGCGTGGAAATTCCCGGGGTCAAGCCGCGTGGCGTGTTCCAGATGGTCGAGCGCGGGGTAGACCCGGGAATCGATAGCGTAGGCGATTCCCAGTCCGATGTGCCCGTCCGTAAAGTTGGGGGCAAGGCTTAGGACCTGCTCGAAGCACGCAGCCGCTGGCTTTGCTTCGCCGCAGTTCAAGCTTTCCAGTCCCGCCTGAAAAGTGCGAAGGGCTAAGGGAGGGAGATGCGCAGGGGCGAGTTGCCGCGCTCCAACGCCACCCGTTATTTCTTCTTGAAGAGTCTCCGTTTCCAGGTCTTGCACTTGCAGTTTCATTGGCTCCCCCGCTCTGACCAGTCCGGAAAAACGCGGTCACGGCTCACGCGCGCGCGGCCTCTCCGACTCCGCCCAGCGGCAGCTTGTCGCGGTAAGCCTTCAAAGCGAACTCGGGATAGCCGAGCGCGCCCATTTCCGGAATGTCCAGTCCCTCAAGTTCGCTTTCCGCGCTGACGCGTTGACCCACCGCGAAGTCCACGAACAGGTTGAAAGCAAATGACAACGTGAAAACGAACCCCAGCAGCGTGACCACACCGATCATCTGCGCGAGCAACTGCCCCGCGCCGCCGCCGTAAAACAAACCGGTCACCGAGCCGGCGACCCCGTTCCAGCTTCCGCCGTAATTCGACGTTCCATCGGCGAAGAGGCCGACCGAAATCACTCCCCACAAGCCATTGACGCCGTGCACGGAAATCGCGCCGACCGGATCATCAACCTTGGCGACGCGGTCGAAGAACTCGACGGCCAGGCAAACCAGCACGCCGGCGATCAGACCGATAATCGCCGCGCCGGTGGGATTGACGAATCCGCAAGGCGCGGTAATCGCCACCAAGCCCGCCAGCAGGCCGTTACCGCTCATCGAGGCGTCGGGCTTGCCGTAGCGGATCCACATGTAAAGCAGCGCGCCGAACGACCCGGTGCATCCGGCCAGCATCGTGTTGACAGCGACCGAGCCGATGCGCAGGCCGCCGTTTCCGGAAGCGCCCAGCGTGCTGCCGGGATTGAAACCGAACCAGCCGAAGCAGAGGATGAAGCAGCCCGTAAGGACGAGCACGATGTCGTGTCCGGGGATGGCGTTCGGAGAGCCATCACGGTTGTACTTGCCAAGGCGCGGCCCGAGCATCATGCCCAGCCCCAAAGCCGTCAGGCCGCCCACGGCGTGAACGACTCCCGAGCCCGCGAAATCAACATAGCCATGGCCCAGCCCGAAATTCGCGCCGAGCTGCGACAGCCATCCGCCGCCCCAGGCCCAGTTGGCAAAGATCGGATAGGTCAGAGCGCCGAGAAAGAACGTGGAAATCGCGAAGGCCGCGAATTTCCAGCGCTCGGCCGCCGCGCCGGTCACAATCGTGGTGGTCGTATCCATGAACACCATCTGGAAAAGGAACATCACCATCACGCCCACGTCATAGGTCATGCCGGAGAGAAAGAACCCATGGGTGCCGAATAAGCCCCAAGTCCTTCCCGCCAGATTGACCGTGAATTCGGAATTCAGCGGCGCGGTGCCCCCGAGGTTCGCCACCGCCCCGACGCCGCCCATCTGCAGGGCAAACCCGCAAACCCAGTAGGCGAAGAGTCCGAAGCCGTACACCATGAAGTTCATCATCATGGTGTGGTTGGCGTTTTTGGCGCGGCAGAGGCCCGTCTCAACCATGGCGAACCCGGCCTGCATGAACATGACGAGGAAGCCGGCGACCAGCGTCCAGACGAAATTGATGGCCACCTTGTTCTGGCCGACCTGGTTGAGCGCGTCCGCCAGCGTCAGACCTTTCTTCGCGTCAGAGACAATGATGTCGTTGACCGTGCCCGTCTTGCTTCCGCCGGGATCGCCCTTAGCGAGATCCTCAACTGCGGGTGGACTCGCTTCAGTGACGGCGACGGGAGTGTCGAGTTTTGGCGCGGGCGCGGCCTGGGCGCTGGTCATCGGGGGGGATTGATTCTCCGCCCAGGCCGTCAGCCCGCATAAAAGAATTGCGACGATTGCCAACTGGATTCTGCATTTCATCTTGAGCGCCATGCGGTGTTCTCCTCCTGATGTTGTCGCAGCCCCAGGCCGCACAATTCGCAGAGCTTGGAAGCTCGCTATTTCTTCCAAATGGCGGTCTTGAGATACGAGCCATTCACAAAACCCAGAATCCCAAGCAGACACAGCGTCATTCCGGTCAGGCAGAGCACCAGCCGAATGGTTGCCGAGTCGGTCCACGTCAGCCCCGCCACCGGCAGCAGCCATCCGCACAACGCCATGAGCAATCCCAGCGCTTTCATTTCTGCCTCCTTTTGAAAATGCAGGACGAATCGGGCCCCTCGAACGGATGCCTTTATTCGTCCGCAAATTCCAGCCGCTTGATTCGGTAGAATCCGACAAGCGAATGAATCATCAAGGCCAGCCCGCAGAGAGTCAGCACGACGCCGATGATGGGGTGACTCATCCACGCGACCAAGCCCGCCGGCAAAACCGTGAACGCAATCAGAAACACCGCGACATAACTTCCCTGCTGACGATTGGCAGCCATGTGACCTCCAGTAGGTGGTAGGTCGTAGGTAGTAGGTGGGGCAACCTCTCGTTCGCGGCACTCGGATTGTTCTTCCCGCCTGCCACATGCCACCTACCACCGACGGTTCTTCTAAATGTCAAAGTACAGCGCGAACTCGTGCGGGTGAGGCCGCAACCGCACCGCGTCGAGCTCCTTCTTGCGCTTGTAATCGAGCCATGTCTGAATCAAATCTTCGGTGAAGACTCCGCCTTGCAGCAGGAAGCTGTGGTCGCGCTCGAGCGCGTCCAGAACTTCATCCAGGCTCCCCGGCGTGGACTTGACCTTGGCCTTCTCTGACGGCTCGAGGTCGTAGAGGTCCTTGTCGATCGGCTCGGGCGGCGTGAGCTTGCGCTTGATGCCGTCCAGCCCGGCGAGAAGCATCGCGCTCAGTCCCAGGTACGGGTTTGCCGAGGGGTCGGGGCAACGGAACTCGATGCGCTTTGCCTTCTCGCTGCGGGAATAAACCGGAATGCGCACGCAGGCGCTGCGATTGCGCTGTGAGTAGATCAGGTTGATGGGCGCTTCGTATCCCGGAACCAGGCGGCGATAGGAATTGGTGGTCGGCGCGCAGAACGCCAGCAGCGCCGGCGCGTGAGTGAGAATGCCGCCGATGTAGTGAACGGCCGAATCGCTCAGGTCGGCGTAGCGGCCCTTGTTGTAAAAGAGGTTCGTCCCGTTCGTCCACAGACTCTGGTGGACGTGCATGCCCGAGCCGTTGTCCATGAAGATGGGCTTGGGCATGAAGGTCACGGTCTTGCCGTGGCGACGCGCGACGTTCTTGATGACGTACTTGTACTTCATCATGCTGTCCGCCATCTTCACCAGGGTGTCGAAGCGCAAGTCGATTTCCGTCTGTCCCGCCGTGCCAACCTCGTGGTGGTGGACTTCCACCGGCACGCCGACCTTCTCGAGCGTCAGCATCATCTCGGAGCGGATGTCCTGCAGGCTGTCCATGGGCGGCACGGGGAAGTAGCCTTCCTTGTAGCGCGGCTTGTACCCCAGATTCTTCGAGCCGTTTTCGCCCTCCTTGCCGCTGTTCCAAAAACCTTCTTCGGAATCCAGGTGGTAGTAGCCGTAGTTGTAGGATTGGTCGAACCGCACGCTGTCGAGGATGTAGAACTCGGCCTCGGGGCCGAAGTAGGCGCGCTCGGCGATGCCGGAAGATTTCAGGTACGCCTCCGCCTTCCTGGCAATGTGCCGCGGGTCACGCGTGTACATCACCCCGTGCACGGGGTCCTGCACGTCGCAGATGATGCTGAGCGTGGGAACGGTCGTAAATGGTTCCACGAACGTGGCGTTCGGATCCGGGATCAGGAGCATGTCGCTCTCGTTGATCATCTGGAAGCCGCGAATGCTTGATCCGTCGAACCCCACGCCCTCGGTGAACGCGTCCACTTCGAATTCTTTTGCCGATATCGAAAAGTGTTGCCAGAGGCCCGGCAGATCGACGAATTTCAAGTCAACCACCTGGATCCCCTCGTCCTTGATGAACTTGATTACTTGTTCTGGCGTCATCGTCTCAATCCCCCCTCCGTTCAAATTTTGAATTTGGAATCTGAAATTTCTAAGCTCCAGGCTTCTACGCCTGGAGTCGAGTGTTACTGCGCCTCCCGTGAATCAAATACAAACACCATTCCCGCGGCCACGGTGTTCTGTGCTCCGACGGGAGAGTCGCCCTTCGTGAACGTGGGTTGGTTGGAGTAGTCGCGCCGGAATTCGAGCCGCGTCAGCAAATGCTGCGCGATGCGTCGCTCGTAGGTTCCGGTGAATTCCTTGATCTGCTGCGCCGTGCCGGTGGTGAATCCGTCCGCGTCGTCGTACCACTCGTAGCGCAGTGCGAAGGCGTTCAGCTCGTCGAAGGCGTAGCGGACGTACCCCGCCCAGCCCGTCCAGAACGCCGGGTCGGCCAGGCCCACCATCCGGTCGCCGCGACCGTAGTCATAGTTCACGATGAACGTGAGCTTGTCGGTGGGAGAGATCGTTGCCACGGTGTCCGAAAGCTGCCGCCAGTTCTGGTTGATCCCCGCCGTCTCCGGCCCGGCCATGTAGTTCTGAATCAAGCTGAACTTCTTGTGCGGAGTCCAGCCGAAGCTCGCGCCGTAAGTCTTGCCGGTGTTGTTGTCCACCACGTTGTTCCAGCCGTTCACCACAAATCCGGTCAGCGAGTACTTGCTGTTGAAGGCGTACTTGGTGCGCAAGCCGAAGTGGTAGAACGGGATGGCGTAGGTAAAGAGAAGCCCGCGCGAGTAATTCCAGTTGTCCTTTGTCTCTATCACTTCTGCGCCATGCGGGGTTACGAACTTACCGAAGTCAATCTGCAGACCGTTCTTCCCCACCGGAGCTAGATAGGAGAAATACGCTTCCTTGAGGTACTGCGCGAAGTTGGGCTCGCCCGGCTCGACGCTGTTAACGACCTTCATCCCCTGCCCAAACCCTAGCGCGATCCGATACCCCAAACGGCTGTTCGAGGCCTCGGGAGTCTTGTCCAGAATCAGCTCGACCATGTTGAGCGAGAATTGATTTGTGGGTCCGTCGAAAGCCCGGTAAGTGGAAGTTCGGCTGTGCGGTTGATTGAAGTTGTAGCCGTAATAGCCGTCCACGAAGCCGCTGATGCTCGTGGAGCCGAGGAGAGATTTAACTAAGCCCGGCGAGGATGCCGGCGGCTCACCCTCGGCGTTTGAGACGGCAGCAGCATCCGCAGCCGGCGTTGCTGCCGGGGCCTCCGCCCCAGGCGCGGGGGAAGCCTCGCCGGTCGGCTCGGAAGTCCCTTTCAACTCCTTCCGCGTCGCGGCAAGCTCGGCTTGCAGCCGGTCGATCTGCTTCTGCAAATCTTCCAGCCGCTTCGTCATTTCGGCGGTGGAGCCCGCCGAAGCGTTAGAGTCCTGTTCCTGTGCCCTGAGTCCCGGAGAAACCAAACATGCCAGACAAAAGCCCGTGACCACTCCAATGGTCGCTCGATGGCTTTTCATGTTTCCGCATTTCGCTTTCTCCCCCAGGCTGAAATGCGACCCGCTGTGCGAGTCCGCGTTCAGCCGTTTGACCAGTGAATCGACAGTAGAAGTTCGGACATTTTTTCGTCAAGGAAATAGATTTTTTGTCTGAGATAAGAAAAAGTTGGCCAAATCCGTTTTATTGCGCCGATAAGAAAGGCTCATGGCGAGTCCACTTGTCTCCTGCAGGTTGCTGTGAGACTCCAACCGATACTGTCATCCCAAGCCAGCGTGCGGCAGCCAGGCGCAGCAAGGAATCTCGCTGTGCAGATAACGATTCCACGCCATCCCGATCCAATCGGAGATCGCCGGAATAATACGGTTTGTGGATGATTGGACATCAGGGTAGCGGACCCGCCTGGTTCGAGGATAAGCCCTCATACCGTAGGGGCATTATGCCGAACAGATGTCCAGAGAGGCCTGACGAAGCAGCGCCGTAATCATTCCCGCCTCCAAACCGCGTCACGGCGCTGTTCGATCCCGGCGGCGGGCTCCTCCTAGCCCACCGCCGGGTCATCGCAGTTTGGCGCGGCCGCAATACTGATCCTACCTGGTGATGAAGGGGTAGTCCGCGTTTTCGCACGCCCACGACAGGTGTATAATAGCTATCTTCCCAATTTGGGCGGACAGCTAAAAATGACTCCTCGGTCTCGCATCGTCGCGTGCCTCATGGCGTTGCTTTTTCTGGCGTCTGAGGGACGTTGGGTCCAGAGCGCCGCTCCGGGCCAGGGCTGCGCCTGCCCGCCGTCGGCCTGCATGTGTGGAGGGCACGAGCACGGCTCCGGCCATGCTCCGATGTGTTCGATGAACAATGGCGGGCATTGCGGCGTGCGCTCGGCAGACATCGCGCTGACCAGCTTCGCCGACCAGCCCCTGCCCGCTCCCGCTGAAACAAGTTTTGATATCACCCTGGCGATTTCGGACGTGACTTTTCGCGAGAATTCCGCCTCAACTCTGCAAGGTTATTCCCAGCCACTCGAACGACCTCCCTGCTGACCGCCGCGCTTTGCGGCATTGATTCAGCACTTCCTGGGCGCGGCGCAGGCGCGATCGGCGCTTCTCTTGTTGGGTGAGGATAAGACATCACTCTCCTTCGCCGCGATGACCTGTGTTCCCCTCACACCAGGCCCTCTCCCTCAGGGAGAGGGTGTCCCGTCCCGCTCAGAGCGGGATCGGGACGGGTGAGGGCGCTAACGTTTACCGAGAGAGGAACCAAAGGTGAGATTGATTTGCTTCCGTGCAATCTTTTTCATAGGGCTGCTGTCTCCATTGCCCGCGAACGCCACCATTTTCTCAACCGTGCGCGGCATTGTGCACGATCCGCAGCATCGCCCCGTGAGCGGCGCTCAGGCAACACTCAAGGCGCGTGAGTCCCAATGGTCGCAAAGCGCGCCGACCGGCCCGGAGGGGAATTTCGAATTCACCGCCGTGCCGCTGGGTGAGTACACGCTGACCATCTCCGCGCCGGATTTCGCCCCGGTGGAATCAACCCTGACCGTCGTCTCCGGCAGCTCGCCCATTCTGCATTTTGGCCTGCAGCTGGCGACGGTGAAACAGAGCGTGGAGATCGCGGAGAGAGCCGAAAGTGTGGCGACAGAGGCCACGACACCTGCCGTTATGATCAGCCGCGAAGAGGTGGCCCGCACACCGGGCGCCGACCGCGCGAACAGCCTCGCCATGATTACGGCGTTCGTGCCTTCCGCGTCCGTCAGCCATAACCTGCTGCACGTGCGCGGCGGCCACCAGATGACGTGGTGCGTGGATGGCGTTCCCGTCCCCAACTTGAACATCGCCGCCAACGTCGCACCGCAGTTCGATCCCAAGGATGTCGATTATCTCGAAATGCGGCGCGGCGGTGTGTCCGCCGAATATGGCGAGCGCACCTTCGGTGTCATCAACGTGGTAACGCGCTCGGGCTTCGAGCGCAACAATCAGGCCGAGCTCGTCGCCAGCTACGGTAACCACCACACCACTCACAATCAGCTTAGCTTCGGCAGTCACACCGAGCGATTTGCCTATTACGCCAGCGTGAATGGCAGCCGGTCGGACGTGGGTCTCGAAACTCCCGGCCCGGAGAGGCTTCACGATCAGTCGAGCGGGCTGGGCGCGTTCACTTCGCTGATCTACAACGCCACGCCCGCCGACCAACTGCGCTTCGTAGCTTCACTGCGCAACGACCACTTCCAGATTCCCAATACGCCTGACGAGCAGGCGGCGGGCATCCGCGACCTCGACCGCGAGCGCGACGCCTTTGGGAATTTCTCCTGGGTCCGGACGCTGGGGCCGGGGACGCTCTTGACGATCGCTCCGTTCTATCATTTCAATCGCGCCGCCTATGAAGGCGGACCCGGCGACATGCCTTTAATTCCCGATCATCGCCGCGCCTCGCAATATGCTGGCTTCCAGGGCGCCGTGGCCGTGACGGCCGGCAAGCACAGCGCGCGTTTCGGCACGCTCGTGCTCGGCCAGCACGAAAACGATGTCTTTGCCCTCACCGCCACCGACGGCTCAGACCTGGCGCTGCGGGAAGACCAAAAGATTTGGGGCAACCTCGCCGCGGCGTATTTCGAGGACGAGTACAAGCTGAACCACTGGCTCACCTTGAGCGGCGGAATCCGGCTGACGCGCTTCCGCGGGCTGCTCAGCGAAACCGCCGCCAGCCCGCGATTGGGCGCGGCCGTGCGCGTACCGCACCTCGGTTGGGTTCTGCGCGGAACGTACTCGCGCTTCTATCAGCCGCCGCCGCTGACCACGGTCTCGGGGCCGCTGCTGGAATTTGCTCTAGAAGAAGGGCTGGGCTTTGTGCCCTTGCGCGGCGAGCGCGACGAGCAGCACGAGTTAGGGCTGACGATTCCGCTGCGCGGCTGGACGGTAGACGTCAGCAACTTCCGCATGGGCTCGCGCAACTACTTCGACCACGACGTGCTGGAGAATTCCAGCGTGTTTCTCCCCATCACCCTCGAACGCGCGCGCATTCGCGGCTGGGAAACGACGGTGCGCTCGCCGCGCCTCTTCCGCCGCGCGCGATTTCACCTCGCCTATTCGCGCCAGTTCGTCGAGGCTCAGGGCGGCGTGACGGGCGGATTAACTGATTTTGAACCACCCGAAACCGGCGATTACTATTTCCTGGACTTTGATCAGCGACACACGCTCAGCAGCGGATTTGAAGTCAACCTGCCGGGCCGAAGCTGGGCCTCCACAAACGTTTATTACGGCTCGGGATTTCTGGATGGCGAAGGGCCGCAGCACCTTCCCGGGCACACGACCGTTGACTTGTCGGTCGGCAGGCAGTTCGGCGAGAATTGGTCGCTCGGAGCGTACGCGCTCAACACCGCCAACCGGCGTTTCTACACCGACCGCGCGAACGAATTCGCCGGCACGCACTACGCGCAGCCGCGCCAGATCGCCGTCGAGCTGCGCTACCGGTTCCGTTACTGAGGCAGCCACGCTCCAATCGCGATTTGATTTGAGCTTGTGATCGCTTCTTGCGCCCCTCCGTCGCTATCGCATACGATGGACATTCCGATTTCGCGCGGGAGGCTCGCGCCCTCGCTTGCATTCCCGGGACCATTGAACATATGAATCCGATCCGCGTTCGCTTTGCCCCTTCGCCCACCGGCTACCTGCACGTCGGCGGAGCGCGCACGGCGCTCTACAACTGGCTTTTCGCGCGGCGTCACGGCGGCGTCTTCATCCTGCGCATCGAAGACACCGACGTTGACCGCTCGAAGCCCGAACTGACCACGGCCATCCTGCGGAGCTTGGAGTGGCTGGGGCTCAACTGGGATGAAGGGCCTTTTCATCAGTCCGAGCGTCTGGTGCGCTATCGCGCGCTGGCCGCGGAACTCGAACGGTTAGGCCACGCCTATCCGTGCTTCTGCACCGTGGAAGAGCTCCAGGCCAGGCGCGCCAAGGCCGAAGCCGAGCACCGCGCCTGGAAATACGACGGCGCCTGCCGTTCGCTCGATCCAGCGGAGCGCGACCAACGCCGCGCAGCGGGTCAGCCCTCTGCGCTTCGCTTCCGCGTTCCGGAATCAGGCAAGACGACGTTGGATGATCAGGTGTTTGGTCATATTGAAATAGATAACAGCGACATCGAGGATTTCGTCCTGCTCCGCTCGGACGGCCATCCCACCTATCACCTGGGTGTGGTCGCCGACGACCTCGACATGCGCGTGACGCACGTGGTGCGTGGCGCCGACCACATTTCGAACACGCCCAAGCAGATCCTGATGTACCGGGCGCTCGAGGCGGCGGTCCCGGTCTTTGCGCACCTGCCATTGATTCTCGGCCCCGACAAGCAGCGACTGTCGAAGCGCCATGGCGCGACGTCCGTCGAAGCCTACCGTGACCAGGGCATCCTGCCCGAGGCGCTCGACAATTTCCTGGCGCTGCTCGGCTGGACGCCGCCGGGCGGGAAGGAAATCGTCTCGCTCGAAGAGATGGTGAAATCCTTCGAACTCACCGCGGTCTCGAAATCCAATGCCGTCTTCGATCCGGAAAAGCTCGCGTGGATGAACAGCGAGTATCTGCGTGCGCTGCCGATGGACCGGTTGATCCTGCTGGTCCGGAACGAGTTGAGGATTCAGGATTCGGGATCCGGGATTCAAGAAAACCAGGTCGCGTTCGAGACAGCGGTGCGGCTGCTGCAATCGCGCGCGCGCACAGTCAAGGATTTTTCGGGCTCGTTTCGGGCCTTCTTTTCCGACCAGTTCGACTACGACTCCGAGGCTGTGAAGAAATTCTGGAAAGACGCTTCCCTGCCCGGGCTGCTTCGTGAGCTCGCCGAGCGGCTGGCTCAAGTAGAGCCGTTCGGCGTTCAGGAGACCGAGAAGGCGCTGCGAGCGCTCGCCGAAGAGAAGGGCCTGAAGGCGGGCTTGCTCATCAACGCCAGCCGAGTGGCGCTCACCGGGCAAGCCGTGGCGCCGGGCCTGTTTGACGTGATGGCGGTCCTGGGGCGGGAACGCGTGGTGGAACGGTTGCGTCGGGCGGCGGAGAACTTCAGAGTGACGAGTGATAAGTGACCGAACAGGAGTCAGAAGTCAGAATTCAGATGCCAGAAGTAAGAGGACAGAATCGGGAGCCATGCAGCGCGCCGGGAAGACCGGGGTCACGTCTGGTCTACAACCCGAGGTCAGAAGCATGAAGACGGAACTTTGAATTCGTCAGACTAAAGGGAAGTTCAGAATCATCCCCGCCAGGCGGCAAGACCCATGTCGAACCTCGGAAAATGGGACCTTCTGACTTCTGGCTTCTGACTTCTGAATTCTTCCTTCCCGCCGTCACTTCTGCTCGAGCTTCTCGAACTTCTCGATGATGATCACCGCCACTGCCGCCACTGTGGCCACGATTTCAAGCACTCTTTTGATTCTCTTCAAAGAAAGCATGGCGGCTATCCTCCCACCGGCAACCAGATCTTGCCGGGCAACTTCTCATTGTCGCCTTCCAAGCTGAGCAGGGTCCCGCGTATCCCGCGCGCGAAGATTTCCAGCAGCCCGAAGCAGCGCGGCAGGGAGAAGCGTTGCTGGCCGGCGCTGCCGGGATTGAAGAAGAGTTTGTGGCCCATGGCCAGCAGGCACGGTTTGTGGCTGTGTCCGAAAATCACGACCTTCGTGGATTTCCCGAAAGTCTTCAGGAAGGCATCGCGCCGCTCGGGCTGCGATTTTCCCAGCGAAGAGCCGTCCGACCACGCCTCCAGTTCCGATTGCGGAAACGGCAACTGGTGCTCGACCCTCAGCGGCACGCCCCCGAATCTCAGCCGCAGCGAGGTCGGCAGCTTCAGCTTGGCCGGGTCGATATTCCCGCACACAGCGCGCACTTTTGCGATGCGACTCAACTGGTCCAGGACTTCCTCGGAGCCCACATCGCCTGCATGGACGATGGCGTCCACGCCCGCGAGAACTTCTGGCAGGCGCGGGTCGAAGTAGCCATGCGTATCGGAGACCACTCCAATCTTCATCGGTTTCCCTCGGCGCTGGAGATGCCACCCGGCCTGCGGGGCGGTTGAGGCTGATACTATCGAGGGAAGGCGCGAAGGTAAAGCCCAATTCGCTCCGGGCGATGAACTCCCGAGCCCGGCAGGACTTCGTTACTTGCGCGTTTCGGCCTCAACCTCCGCGACGATCTTCAAGGCCAGTTTCCTCGACGTCTCGCAAGCCGGGTGTTCAACCCGGCAAGACGCGACGCTCAAGCCGCAGCCGCACGTGCAAGGTTCCATGTTCAGGCGCAGGAGGGCGCGGTTTTTCTGCGCGGTGGAAAGCTCGAGGAGGGGCAGGTCGGGAATCTCCGTGACATTCGATGGCACGAATTCGCGCGGGACCTTCGGGCAATCCGCCGGCGGGGGGTCGAGTGGCGCGGGGGTGAAATGCACGCGCGCCGGAGCGAGCGCCCATGTCAGCGCCGCGAGCAGTCCGAGCGTAATCACCACGGCAGCCACCGCGCCCGGCGCCGGTCTCCCCGCGGGCGGACCGCCCGGCGAATCAGTCGAGTTGGAGGCTGTTGAAGACATCCGCGTTGGCACGCTTCACCGGATCGCCGCGCCCGACGACTTTCACGGTAAGATTGACGGGGACGCTCTTGGGCGGCAAGCAGGCATGGTCGTTGCACGCCTGGTAATTGAACGTACCCTTCAGCGTGTACGTTCCCGGCCGCGCCTTGCGGTCGACCTTGAGCAGCGCGCCGACCGCCAGCGAACCTTCGTAAACCGAAAGCTGCGTGTCGGAGAAGGCGAACTTTTTCAATTGCCCCTTGGGGTAAACAAACTTCTCAACGCTCACCTGTCCCAACGGCTCGATCTTCCACTCCGTGGGAATCAGGTAATCGAGTGTGGGCTTGTGATCGTTGATGTGAAATCCCGGCGCAATCGTGGCCAGAGCCGCCACTTTGATGCTGGACCCCGGGCGGACCCCGTCAGCGCCCACCGCTGTCTTCACTCCCACCACGGAAGCCGCGGCTTGCGCGAGCGCTCCGCTCCTCAGCGCGAAAAGGGCGATGAGTGCCAAACCGAAATGAAGCGTGAAGAAATTTCCCTTGCTGTGCATCTTGCCGTGAGTCCTCCGTTAAACCGTGGGCTTCAGGAACTTTTCCAGTTGTTCGCGCGCCAGCCGGCGGCTGACGCCGCAGGAACGATCGCTGATGCGGCACTTGAGCAGGTTGAGCTTACAGCCGCAATCGCACTGCTGTCCTTCCAGGACTTTCTTGAACTGCGTCACCTGCTCGGGAGTGAGTTTGGAGAGGTTGACCCCCGGGACTTCCGAGTCGATCTCCGCGGGATCGCCCAGTTGAATCTGCTCGCCCCGCCCGACTCCCCCGGCTTCCTTGAACTCCGCCGCTTCCGCCGTCGGCGGGGCGGCAAGCAATTCCTTGATCTCTTCCTCAAAAACTGAAACGTCGGTGGCGCCCGAGTGTTTGGAGTAGATGCGCCCGTCGCGCCCGATCAGGAATGTCGTGGGCAATCCCACGATTCCACCAAAAAGCTCAACAATCTTTGAATCGCCCGCCGCCACCGCATAATTCATCTTGAATTCGCTGTAGAACTCGCGGACCGATTCCGCGTTGTCGTCGATGTATACTCCCAGGATCACCAACCCCTGATCGCGATAGCGCTCCTGCAGTTTAATGAAGCCCGGAATCTCGATCCGACACGGACCGCACCAGGTGGCCCAGAAATCCAGCAGCACGACTTTGCCTTTGTAGTCGGCGAGCGCGATTTTGCGGCCGTTCATGTCGATCAGCGAAAAGTCCGGCGCCATCGGCCGGTTGGCGGCGGCTCTGGCCGTTTGCATCACCGTCGCGGGCGCGATCCAGTACCGGTTGATAAGGTAGAGCCCCGCCACTACAACGACGGCCAAAACCGCGCCCATCAGGACTTTGGCTTGTTTCACGAATTCACGCTCCTTGCCGGGAATCTCTCCTAAACCGGCCGTCTGATCTGGAATCGGTCGGCACACCCCTGGGGTCGAATTCACCCTCGCGCGCGCTTTGCCTGTGGAACCGCGACGGCAACCGGGGCGGCGGCCACCTGCCTTCCCCGTAGATGGATCGTCAGGGCCGCGGCAGTCGCCAGCGCCACGAGCGCGATGAACTGCGAGGTGGAAAGCAAATGGCCGAACACAAATCCGCGGTCCTCGTCTCCGCGCAGAAACTCGATAAAGAAACGCGCCACCGCATAGAGAACCAGATTCAGAACAAAGATCTGTCCATCGTAGGTTTTGTTCCGGTAGCGCCAAACCAGAATCGCAAAAATCACGAACATGGCGAGCGATTCGTAGAGCTGCGTCGGATGCAGCCGAATTCCCAACGGCGTCCCGGCCACTTGGTGAGCGAAGGGGTCAGTGAAGACAACTCCCAGAAACGAATTCGTCGGCTTGCCGTAATCACATCCGGCGGCGAAGCAGCCCAGCCTGCCAATTCCCATGCCCAGCGCGATGCTCGGCGTGTAGACGTCGAAGACCTTCCACATTGGAAGCCGGTGCACGCGCGTGTACCAGAGCGCGAAGAGTACCGCCGCGGCAAAACCACCGTAGAAGACCCCGCCGGCGAGCAGCGTCGTCCGGCTGAAAATCTCGCCCGGGTTCTGAACGTAAAAGCTCCAGTCCGTCAGGACCATCAACACTTTCGCGCCGACCAGCGCGACCACAATCAGCCAGGTACAGAAATCCAGAAGGCGATTACTGTCAAAACCTTCCTGGCGCCCGCGGCGGACGATCGTCACCATCGCCGTGATCAACGCCGTGACCAGCAGCACGCCGTAAGTCGGCAGCCGGAAGAAACCGAAATCGAGGAGAATCGGGTGCAAGATGGCTCCGAACAAAGCTTTCAGTCGTCAGCTTTCAGCTTCCAGAGAACTTTGCTGCTGATGCCTGACCGCTGACAACTGATCGCGTGTTTCACAACGTAAACACATTCAGAAAATCCAGATACCTCGAAATAACTCCCAGGCGGTTAAACGCCATCAGCGCGCCGATGGCGATCAGAAGAACTCCGGAGAAGACTTCTACGACATGCAAGTGCTTCCGAAATCCCGAGTAGAACTTCATGAACTGGCCGAGACCCACCGCCGTCAGCACAAAGGGAATCGCCAGTCCCGCCGAGTAAATCCCCAGCAGGAACATGCCCTGGAAAACCGTCTCACGATTCGCCGCCAACAGCAGAATTCCGGTGAGAATCGGTCCAATGCAGGGAGTCCATCCAAAGGCAAAGGCGAAGCCCAGAAGGAACGATCCCGCCAAACCGCGCTTGGGCGCGCCGGTGTTCACCCGCGCTTCGCGGTAGAGAAAGGGAATCTTTACCAGGCCTGTCAGGTGCAGCCCGAAGACGATGATGACGATTCCGGCGACGATGTTGAGGATCGTCCGCCGCGCCACCAGGAAGTTCCCGACCGCCGTGGCTGAGGCCCCCAGCGCTATGAATACCACCGAGAACCCGACGACGAAGGCGAGCGAGTTGCGGAGGATTCGCGCCATCAACGCCGGCCCGGCGCCTGCTTTCAGTTCCTCGATGCTTTCGCCCGACAGCATCGAGATGTAGCCGGGCACGAGCGGCAGAACGCAGGGCGAAAGAAACGAGACGACGCCCGCCACGAAAGCAATCGGGATGCTCAGTCCTTGGGTCACCGTCGGTCAGTTCCTTGGAGGGTGCTCATGCCTATTGGATGCTTGCGTTGCCTGGCTGGTCGCGCCGGTAGGCGCGCCACCCCCGGGCGGAGATTCACCGGTCAGCCGATTGGAAGCGTTTGCCGGGTTTCTGACCGCTCCCTTCGCCCCGCCTCCAGCCTCCCCCTGCCTTGCCGCGCTCCGAACTTCAAGTGTATCATAGCCGATTCGGCGCGCGAGACAGAAGGCGCCCTAGGGGCGCAGCCTGCGGCGCCGACGCCCGAAGAGGAGAACCGTCCGTCTTGTTGCGTGCCATCATTTTCGACTTCGACGGCGTCATTGTCGATAGCGAGAATTTAATCTTTCGACTCACTCGACAGATGGCCGCCCAGGAAGGGTGGACGGTCGACGAGAAGGAGTACTTCCGCGACTACCTGGCGCTCGACGACCGCGGCATCATCGAACACCTCTACCAGAGCCATGGCAGGCCCGTGGACGCCCAACGGCGCGACGAACTCATCACGTGGAAGTTCCGAGCCTACCAGGAAATCATTCGCGACGGCCTGCCCGCCATGCCGGGGGCCGTCGATTTCGTGCGCAGGGCTCGAGATCGCTGCCCGCTGGCGATTGCGAGCGGCAGCCTGCGGGTCGAGATCGAACACCTGCTTGGCAAGCTCGGCCTGCGCGAATGCTTCAGCGTGCTCGCCACCGCCGATGACTGCGCGCGCTCCAAGCCCGACCCGGAGGTCTATCGGCGGGCGCTGGAACGGCTGGGCGGGCTCCTGGCGCTTCGCACGCCGCCGCTTCTAGCCTCGCATTGTCTTGCCATCGAGGATGCCCCGCTGGGGGTGATCGCCGCCCAGGCGGCCGGCCTCCGCTGCCTGGCGCTCGCTCACAGCCAGCCGCTCGAAGAACTCCGCCACGCCGACTGGGTGGCGGGCGAGTTCGCCGAAGTGGACCTCGCGGAGATCGAACGACAATTTGTCCCGGCCACTGCGTGAGCCTAGGAGGCCCGGGCCTGCCCGTACCCGTTTTCACGGTCAGCTAGTCCTCTAGGATGCCCCGCCAGGGGCCGCCAGCGCCCCCAGGAGCGCTCGAAACGACCCCACCCATAGGTCTAGCCCAATAATCTGGTTCGAACGGCCAGAATCGCCCGCAGTGCGATTTGTGAGGGTTCGGACACTTTGTCACCTAGGGGCCTCCACGGTCGAAAGACCGGAAGGCAATCGGGGCGACTCGACAACCTCGAGCCGCCCCGAGCAGGCGTCCTTGAAGGAGGGACTCAGCCGCGTGCCATCTTGTTGTAGTGGAGCATCACCCCCTCTGTCGCAGAGGGATCCGGCTTCTCAATCGCTTCGAGCGCCACGATCTGGTATTCGGAATAGGTAACTTCCGTTCGCCGGAAGACTGCCGGTTCCACTTTGACGCTCACTCGACCGCGATCCTCGAGCAAGAAGTTCTCCGCCTGCTTCACCGTCGGCGGGTTGGCCAACTTCCGCCCCCAAGCGTAATCCCTCTCCGCATTCACTCGGCTCTCCGCTTCCATGACATAAGACCGCAAGAGCTTCGGCCAGTAGCGGCGAAAGAGGTCGGGCGTCGGGAAGACGTCGGTCCAGACGATTTCACCGTTGATGGCGACGATCACGCCCACCGCGCTGCGCCCGCGGATCTGTTCGCGCAGTTCACGCTCGTAGTCAGCCTGAATGGATTGGGCGGTTGTCTCGATACGCCGCTTGACCTCGGGATTCTCCAAAACCTGGTTGTAGTCCTGCGTGGGCGAAGCTGCCGCCAATACCCCCGCCGCGCGCGAGACCGAATCCCAGACGCCTTGCTGGCTCTTGTTGCCTTGCGCTTCCATGCGAATTTGCGGGTGCGCAATCGCTTTGGCGGACCCAAACCCTCCGCCGCCCGCCGTCCAGCGTCCGTGCTCGACGCAGAAAACCGTGAGCGGAACCGGCTCGCTCTTGGGCGGCACCAGGAGATCGGCGCCGATGATGCGGTTCTGCTTGCCGCCCGATACCACTTCCCCCGCCAGCAGCAACAGCGGCCGCGAGGACTCGTTCACTAAGACGAGCTCGTTGACACTGGCACTTCCGCTTTGCGGGTATTGATCACCCTGCGGCGGCCAGCGCCGCGTTTCACGGCGGCGGTAGATCGCGCCCTGCAACTGCCCGCGCTCCAGAATCTTCACCACGCCCGACGCCACCCCTTCATCGAGCGTCAGAAACGTCGAGGTGTCCGCACCCAGGCTCGAAACCACGGGATAGATGCTGAGATTACGGCGCGTGATGGCTTCGAGCACTTTCCAGCTTTCTCGAAACTCGCCAACGCCCGCTCCTTTCGGGACCGCCACGGGGTGCGGGAAAATGACGCGCGCGACGAGGGGCGACCCGAGTACCAGGAGAAGCAGCCCGGTCATTATGGAATCCTTGCGCATCTTCGTCCTCCTCCGCCCGCGACTCGCGGCCCGGGCGGCTGTCAGCAGGAGAACGATCTCGAGGCGGTCACTTGCAGATTCTTTTTCGTGAAAAGACGGCGAAAGTCGATTGGCCCCACCGCCTCTACTTTTCGTGCAAGAAGCGGTATGCTCTCCGTTCTATGGGAGTGAACACAAGAAGTACCAATGGAAGGTGCCTGATGAAAACAAAGACCCGATCCCTTTCCGGGATGATAGCACTCCTCCTGATGCTGGCCCCGGCTGCCGGCGCGCAGACAACGGCCACTTCGACCGAGCAGGATCAAAAGGAGCTCGCCGTCACGGTTTACAACTCCAACGTGGCCCTGGTGCGCGATGTTCGCCGGGTGAAATTGCCGACGGGCGTGATCGACCTGCGCTACATGGACATTGCCGCGGCGGTGAATCCCGCCACCGTCCACATCGTTTCGCTGACCTCGCCCAAGGAATTGACGGTGCTCGAGCAGAACTACGAATACGACCTGCTCAGTCCGCAGAAGCTCCTCTCGAAATACGTCGGCAAGGAATTGACGCTCGTGCGGCTGGTAAGCGAGAACAACTCCACCAAAGAAGTTCCTGTCAAGGCCACGCTGCTCGCCTTGAACGAAGGCCCGGTCTGGCAGGTGGGCAACCAAATCATCACCGGCATGGGCGCGGACCGCTATGTTTTCCCCGACCTTCCGGAGAATCTCTACAGCAAGCCGACGCTGGTCTGGATGCTCGACAACCGGCACGCGGGCGAGCAGTCCGTCGAGGCTTCGTACCTGACCAATCAGGTCAACTGGAGCTCCGACTACGTCCTGACCGTGGCGCCCGACCAGAAAGCCGCCGACCTGAACGGCTGGGTCACGGTCGTCAACAACAGCGGCACAGCGTTCAAGAACGCCATGCTGCAACTGGTGGCGGGCGAACTTCACCGCGTGCAGGAACGGCGCGACATGGCGCTGCAGATGAAAGCCATGCGCGTGGCGGAAGCAGCCGCCGCGCCGCAGTTCGCCGAAGAGGGTTTGTCCGAATACCATCTTTACACCCTCGAGCGGCGTACCAACGTGATGAATAACGAAACGAAGCAGATCAGCCTGCTCGCCTCGACGGGGGTGAGCATCGAAAAGGTCTACGAGGTGAACGGGCAGCAGTTCTACTACCACAACCAGCAGCGGCCCGGCCAGCCGTTCAAAGATCCCGTCAATGTCCGCATCAAATTCAAGAACTCGCAGGCGAACTCTCTCGGACTGCCGTTGCCCGCCGGGACGGTGCGCGTCTATCAGGGCGATTCGAAGGGGCGCGTGCAGTTCATCGGCGAAGACCGCATCGACCATACGCCCAAGGACGAAACCGTCGATCTGCTGATTGGCAACGCCTTCGACATCGTCGCCGAGCGCAAGCAGACCGATTTCAAATCGTACGGCCCGCACACTTACGAGATGGCGTTTGAGATCGCGCTGCGCAATCACAAGGCGGAGCCCATCACCGTGCTCGTCAACGAACCCATCGGCGGCGACTGGACGATTCTCGATTCGACCTTCAAGTGGGAAAAGACTGCTGCCTTCGCCGCGCGCTTCACGGTACCCGTCGCCGCGAACGGCGAGTCGGTGCTGAAGTACCGCGTGCGCGTGAGGTGGGATTGATCCAGCAGGCCGGAAGGACGCCTGACAAGCCCCCTCACCCCTGCCCCTCTCACCGGGGGAGAGGGTGTCCCGATGGAATCGGGACGGGTGAGGGGCCGCGCTTCCCGAGTACCAGTCAGATAATCAGCATGCAGTCGCCGTAGCTGTAGAAGCGGTAGCGCTCGCTGACGGCGTGAGCGTAGGCACGGAGAACGAGTTCCCGCCCCGCAAACGCTGAGATCAGCATCAGGAGAGTTGACTTCGGTAAGTGAAAGTTGGTGAGTAACGCTCCGACAATCTGGAACTTGAATCCCGAAACAATGAAGAGATTCGTTTCCCCTTGGCCGGGCGCAACCTTTCCACCCTGCCCGCGGGCCACGTGTTCGAGCGCGCGCACGCTCGTCGTCCCCACGGCGATCACGCGGCGGCCCTCTTCCCGCGCGCGGTTAATGGCCGTGGCTGCGGCCTCGGTGATTTCATACCGCTCTGAGTCCATCCTGTGATCTTCCACATTCTCGACGCGCACCGGCTGGAAAGTTCCCAACCCGACGTGCAGGGTTATTTCACAGGTTTCAATTTCACCAGCCGCTAACTCGCGTAATATCTTTTCTGTGAAGTGGAATCCCGCCGTGGGGGCTGCCACGGCGCCGCGCACTTTCGCATAAACCGTCTGGTAAGTTGTGCGGTCGGCAGTTTCATCGGGACGATGGATGTACGGCGGTAGGGGCACATGCCCCAGCCGGTCGATCGCGGCGTCCATCGAGCCTTCGCAGGCACGAAGGCGAACGCGCCGCAGACCGAACTCGCCGCGGCCGATGACCTCGGCTTCCAGTTCGCCGGCGCCAAACACCAGGATTTCTCCGGTTCGGATCTTACGCCCCGGATGGACAAGCCCTTCCCATTCGTCCGCGCCCACCTGGCGTGTAAGCATCAGCTCCACCTCGCCGGTCAGATGTTCGCGGGCGGCGGGATTGTGCCTGCCGATGGGCTGCGCAGAGACTCCCCGCCGGTGGCCGAGCAGGCGCGCGGGAAAGACTTTGGTGTTATTGAAAACCAGAAGGTCGCCGGGACGGAGCAGCTTCGGCAGCTCGCGGAATGCGTGGTCTTCAAACGACCCCGCCCCGCGGTCGAGCACCATCATGCGTGACGCGTCGCGCTCTTCGAGCGGCCGCTGCGCGATCAACTCCGGCGGGAGCGGGTAATCGAATTCTTCGACACGCATTCGGTGAGCCTCGTACCGTGGTTCGACGGGAGTCCTGGCGAATTCCCGCTTACGCGGGAATGACGATGATCGGACGAGAGCCCTGTCACTCCCGCGAAAGTGGAGGCCCGGAGTTCGCCGGTGATAGACCGGCGGTACGGCCACGCAACCTACCAGCCCACGGGCTTTCCCTGGTTCTGCTCATCCAGCCATTTCTTAAGTGGCGCGAAGTAATCGAGCATAGCGGTGGCGTCCATCCGGCGCTCGCCCGTGAGGGCCTCGAGCGCCTCGGGCCAGGGCCGGCTCTGTCCCATCTTCATCATCTTTATCAAGCGCGCGCCCGCTTCCTTGTTGGCATAGATAGAGCAGCGATGCAGCGGTCCGGTGTAACCAATCGCCCGGCACAAACCGCGGTGAAATTGGAACTGAAGGATGCTGGCCAGAAAATAGCGCGTGTAAGGAACATTGGCCGGAACATGATATTTTGCCCCCGCGTCAAAGTCGTTCTCCGTACGTGCTTCGGGCGCGGCGACGCCTTGATACTGGGTCCGCAGGTCCCACCAGGCCTGGTTGTATTCCGACGGCTTCACCTCGCCGGAGAAGATTTTCCAGCGCCACTGATCGATGAGCAGGCCAAAAGGAAGGAAGGCGATCTTTTCGAGCGCCTTGTGCATGAGCAAGGCCAGGTCTCCTTCGGCCGAAGGCACCTGCCCGATCAAGCCAACCTTCTGCAGATATTCCGGCGTGATAGAGAGCGCGATCGTATCACCCACCGCCTCGTGGAAACCGTCGTTGGCGCTCCCCTGGAACAGATAGGGCTGATGGCGATAAGCAAGCTGGTAGAAGTTGTGACCCAGCTCGTGATGAATGGTGCGGAAGTCCTCGTCCCGAATCTGGATGCACATCTTCAGGCGGACGTCTTCCTGGGTGTCAACGTCCCAGGCGCTGGCGTGGCAGACCACGTCGCGGTCGCGCGGCCTGAGGAAGAGCGACCGCTCCCAGAAGGTGCCCGGCAGCGGAGCAAAGCCCAGCGAGGTGAAGAAGCGCTCGCCGAAGCGCACCATCTCGCGGTCATCGATCTTCTTCCGCTGGAGGACGGGGGTGAGATCCACGCCGCCCTCCGCGCCCGGCACTTCAAGAAGGTCGATGACGTTTGTCCAATCCTGCGCCCAGATATTTCCCAGCAGATGCGCGGGAATCGGCCCGCCGGGCGGCACAGCTTGTGCGCCGTATTTCTTAACGAGTTGTGACCTTACATAGGCATGCAGAGATAGATATAATGGCCGGACTTGCTGCCACAGGCGCTCGACTTCGGCGCGGAATTGCTCGGGAGTCATGTCGTAGTTGGACCGCCAGAGCGCGCCCGCGTCGGCAAAGCCCATCTCGCGCGAACCTTTGTTGGCCAGTTCCACAAAGCGTGCGTATTTGGCGCGCGTGGGCGGAGAGAACGTGCGCCAGCCCGTCCAGAGGTCGAGGAGGACAGCCGGGTCCTTGGTCGTGGCTACGGCCTGTTCCATCTCGTCCTGGCCGAGGCACTTCCCCGCGAACGGCCCGCTTTTTGGGCAGTACTTGCCTTTGCCGTACGCGCCTTCGAGCCAGGTCCCGAGCTCCGCGAGCTCGGCGCGCTCCTTGGGATCCTTCGGAGCGGGAGCGGAAAGCGAGAGTCTCAGCAGCGTCAGCTTGCGCGCGAGGGCCGGAGTGAGTTTCATGGCCTCGAAACGTTTCGCCCGGTTGGCAAGCTCCGTCACCGCGGCCAGCATCTCTTCCTTGGCGTCGGCGGCCAGAGCTTCCGTGTCGTCGGTGATGTATGTGGCCTGAACCCAGTCCGCACGAGAGCTCTTCACCGCGAGCTTCTCCAACCGAGCCTCGGCTTGCTCGATGAATTGTTCGGCTTCTTGAACCGTTGGCTTCCCGCGCGGCGAGGTTTTCGTTTCTCCCCTCGCCCGCGAAGCCGTCAGAATTCCGACAATTATGATCGCGATTGCGCACGACCTTAGAATTTTGTGCATCATCCTACCCCCAATTAGGAATCCTACCGCCCGCCATGACTTGCCGTATGCAGCATTGACCCACGAGGGCGAAACGCGCAGCGGTGGGTTGATCAATTCAGGTTCCCGCGTGAGAAACCGGCTCATTGAAACGTGCCCTATCTTAGGGTCCGCCATCTTCCAAATCAACCTTCTCGGTCGCGTAGGCAAATTGGGAGCTTGGGGCCGGGCGGCGTATGGTAGATTCGGTGCGTGGATTTTCCGAGCGTAACCATCGCGGCGCGTGGAATCGAGCGAATCGTATCAGGGCATCTTTGGATTTACCGCGCTGACGTCGCAGAGGCGCCCGGCGCCGCGGCGGGCGACATTGTGCGCGTCGTGGACCGGAGGAAGCGTTTCTGGGGCCAGGCGCTTTACAGCGACAAGTCGCAAATCACTTTGCGCATTCTGACGCGCGAGGCACGGCCGTTCGATCGCGAATTCCTCGCGGAACGAATTCGCGCCGCGGCAGCATACCGCGATCAGATCGTCGAAGGCACGCAGGCCTATCGCCTGGTCGCCTCGGAAGGCGACTTGCTCCCGTCTCTCATCATTGACCGCTACGGACAATACTTCATCCTTCAGACGCTCAGCCAAGGGATGGAACGGCTGAAGCCGGCCATCGTGGAAATCCTGAAGGATCAATTCGCGCCACTCTCCATCATCGAGCGCAACGACGCGGCCGTGCGCGGGCTGGAGGGATTAGCAGAGCAGGTTGGCATTCTCGCGGGTGAGGACGTCTCTGAGGTGGTTGTGGAAGAAGGTGGAATTAAGTTCGCGTACGACCTTCGGCACGGGCAGAAGACCGGAGGATTTCTCGACCAGCGCGAGAATCGCGACGCGGCGGGCCGCTACGCGCGCGGAAGGCTGCTCGACTGTTTTTCTTATTCGGGTGGATTTGCCGTCGCTCTCGCTCACCAGTGCGAATCGGTGCTGGGCGTGGAAATTTCTGAGGATGCGCTTAAACTGGCGCGGCAGAACCAGGCATTGAACAACCTGTCGAATATCGAGTGGCTGCAGGCGAACTGCTTCGACTTTCTCAAAGCCGCCGATCAGGAAGGACGGCGATTCGATACCGTGGTGCTCGATCCGCCCGCCTTCGCGCGCCAGAAATCCAACCGTGAGGCGGCGCTGCGCGGTTACAAGGAGCTGAACCTGCGCGCGCTCAAGATCCTCAACCCCGGCGGGTACCTGATCACCTGCTCGTGCTCTTTTCACGTCAGCGAAGCCGACTTGCTCGAAACCATCGCCAGCGCCGCGCTCGACGCGCATCGAACCGTGGCGGTCGTCGAGCGGCGCACGCAGGCGCGCGACCATCCCATCCTGCTCACTGTCCCCGAAACCCATTACCTGAAATGCCTGATCCTGCGCGTGCTGTAGCGCCGGTACGGCTCTGAGCGCGGCCGGCACTGCCACGAAACGCCGGCGCAAAGGTCGGCGCTGCGCGGAATTCCCTATGTATAATGGAATCTCTCTGTCTCTCGCGGGGGTGTGAAGGAGTGAGGCAATTGATCAGGAGCTTGAAGTGTTCGTTGCGCGGCGGCGCTCTCTTTTCGACTGTCACCGTGCTGGCGGTTTCTTCTGCCTGCGGCCTTCTCGTCGCCAAGGAAACCTCAACATCCTCGGCCTCGGCGAAGAAATTTCAAGAGGCGGTCAGATACCTGGCCGGTGACAAGTTGAGAGGGCGCGGCGACGGCACGCCAGAGCTGAACGATGCCGCAGCCTACATCGCCAAGCGCTTCAAGAAATCCGGCCTTCAACCGGCAGGGGACAACCAGACTTACCTCCAGCACTTCATGATGACGGTGGGCGCGGAGCTCGGGCCCAAGAATTCCCTGGCGTATTCAAACGGCGTGGCCAAGGCGCTCGTCCCTCGCCAGGATTTCGTTCCACTCAGCTTCTCCGCCGTCGGCTCGTTTGAAGCTCCACTGGTCTTTGCCGGTTACGGCATCACCGCTTCGGACCTCCATTACGACGACTACGCGCACCTGGATGTCAAAGACAAATTCGTCATTGTGCTGCGCCACGAGCCCCAGGAGGACGACGAAAAAAGCCCTTTTGCCGGAAAACAGCTCACCACGCATTCCGCCATCGTCAACAAGGCCATCAACGCCAAAAACCATGGCGCCGCGGGAATGATTCTGGTCAACGACACCGGCGCGCATCCGAGCGAGGGTGACACGCTGATTCGCTTCGCGTCGCTTTCCGGCCCGGAGGAGATGAAACTCGCTTCGCTGGAGGTCAAAGCAGCCGTCGTTGATGAATGGTTGAAACCTTCGGGCCACACGCTCGAAGAACTGCGCCAGGCCATTGACCAAGACCTTTCGAACCACTCCTTCCCTCTTGACGCGACGCTGCGCATCAGTCTGAACGTGGATGTCGAACGCGTTCGCAAGCAAGTCGCCAACGTCGTGGGGGTTCTCCCCGGACGCGATCCGACACTTGGCAAGCAGGCAATCGTGCTTGGCGCGCATTATGACCACCTGGGCCTTGGCGACGAGCATTCGCTCGCTCCCAGCCAGATCGGCCAGATTCATCATGGCGCCGACGACAACGCTTCGGGGACGAGTGCCGTAATCGAACTGGCGGAAGGCCTGGCGAAGCGCCGGCGCGAACTGAAGCGTTCGATCGTTTTTGTTGCCTTCGCGGGCGAAGAGTCTGGCCTGCTCGGGTCGAGCTTCTACGCGCAGCATCCCGCGGTTCCGCTCGATCAAACCATCGCCATGCTCAATCTCGATATGGTGGGCAGGGTCGCCAAAAATCGTCTTTATATCGGCGGCACGGGCACCTCGCCGGGGTTCAAAAAACTCGTTGAGGAGGCGAATCGCTCGCTTCCCGCTGGCGGCTTCGAGCTGAGCTATTCCGCCTCCGGCTATGGCGCGAGCGATCACATGTCGTTTACGGTGCGCGACGTGCCCGTGATCTTTTTCTTCTCCGGCCTGCACGCCGACTATCACAAGCCTTCCGACACTTGGCAGAAGATCAACGCCGCGGGCGGCGCCGAGGTGGTCGATCTTGTGGCGAAAGTCGCGCAGGAACTCGACGCGCTACCGGAAAAGCCGCTTTACGTGCGAGTGGCGCAGCCTCCATCGCCGGTCATGGGTGCAGGAGGCGGCTACGGGCCCTACTTCGGCTCGATTCCCGACATGGGCGAGAGCGAGAACGGGGTCAAGTTTGCTGACGTCCGCGACGGCAGCCCCGCGTCCAGAGCCGGTTTCCATGGCGGCGACGTGCTCATCGAGTTTGGCAACAAGAAAATAGATAACCTTTACGACTTTACGTACGCCTTGCGAGAGCACAAGCCCGGCGACAAGGTCATGGTCACGGTTCTCCGCAGGGGTGAGAAACTGACGCGCGAGGTGACGTTAGAAGTGCGGAAATAGGGTCTTGACGCCACGCCATGCGATTCCTCATCTCTATCCTGGTTTCGTTCTTCCTGGCTCCAGCCCGTCTGGCGCACAGCGCAGATGTCCCGCTGAAACTTCTGATTTCCGTCGAGTCACCCGTGATTGTCGCGCCTTATCCGGTGCAACTGACGCTCCACATCCACAATGCCGGGCGCGAAAGTGTCTGGCTTTATCGCCGGGCGCGCTCTGTGGCCGCCAACGGCTCTCAGTTGATCGCGCATATCGAACCCGCCGACACCGCGGCCGGCACCGAAGGCGCGACTCCTGCCCAGGGGAGAGTTTTCGAGAATGTCGGATTGCCTCGCCCTAAACTTGTCAGATTGCCGCCGGATGATGATATAACGGAGAAGACTGTTCTGGATATTATCCCATCGCATGCTAGTCCCGAAGGAAAGGGGCCACCTATCTGGGGGCGCTACCGTCTCTCGGTTACGTACCGCGCAAATTACACCAACGCGGAAGAAATCCGCCGCAACCTCGGGGTCACTTTGTGGCAGGGTGAGGTGACCAGCAACACGATCGAGATCGAACTCCAGCCCCCCTCCGGCCAGGGGACGATCTCCGGCACGGTGCAGAGCCAGGACGGGCGATTGATTCTTGATGCGCTGGTTTCACTGAGTGACGGCGAAGAGCGGCTGATGGGACAAACGACGACTGACAGCCAAGGACGATATACATTCACTGAACTGCCGTTCGGGACTTATTGGGTCACCGTGCGGCGGCCGACCTTCGACGAGGACACGGCGGTATTCCGCCATCTCGACGTGACCGCCGGAGCGCCCGACGCGACGCTCGATTTCGCACTGAGCCCACCCGAGATCTACGAGGCCCAGCGCCTATTACACAAACCGGTCCTGTTTCTCGTCACTGACACGAATGGCCAGTCGCTCGAAAAAGTATCCTTGGAAATTACCTGGTCGAATGGAGTGGTTTTGGAGGACGTGAAGGCGGAGACGGGCGCGGATGGTATCGCGGTCATCGAACTGATTCCCGGGCGCAGTTTCGTTACGACGAAGCGCCGCGGCTGCCCCAAACAAGATGACCGCGCCGATGTCGCCGCCGGCAGCGGGGTCGACGGGTTCAAATTGATCTACGAATGCGAGAAGAAATGACCACGATTGACAGCTCGAATCGAAGTGCCCTCATCGCGAGGCGCTGGGCGCTCCTGGCACTCATCGGATCCGCATGTCTATTGATCGTTATGAGGGTGCGCGGTCAGGAGTCTCAAAAGGAAACCGGACTCGCGGGCGCAGGCCCTGCCGTTCACGGCGCGGCCGGCGATCCCCTGCGCGACCCGAGAGAGACCCGTCTCCGCAACGTCAAGCAGTTGACGTCAGGCGGAACGAACGCGGAGGCCTACTTCAGCCCCGACGGCAAGCGTTTGATTTTTCAATCCACTCGCCCGCCTTACCACTGCGACCAGATGTTTATCATGAACGCCGATGGGTCGGACGTGCGGTTGATTTCCACCGGCGGCGGCAAAACTACCTGCGGCTACTTTCTCAAGGACGGCCATCACATCCTCTACTCCTCAACGCACCTCAGCAGCCCCGAGTGCCCCCCTCGCCCGGATTATTCCAAGGGATACGTCTGGGGCGTCTATTCCGCCTTCCAGATCTTCGAGGCGACCGACAAAGGAAAACTTCTCAAGCAACTCACCCAAGGGCCGGGTTACAACGCCGAGGCCACGCTCTCCGCTGATGGAAAGAAGATTGTGTTCACCTCTTCTCGCGACGGCGACCTTGATATCTACACAATGAATACGAACGGGAGCAATCTTAAGAGGCTTACGAATGAACCCGGTTACGACGGCGGGCCGTTCTTCTCGCGCGATGGACGATGGATCGTCTACCGCGCTCACCATCCCACGGCACCCGGCGACGTGGCGCGCTACAAGGAATTGCTGGCGCAGGAACTCGTCGAACCGATGCTCATGGATCTTTATGTCATGCGATCCGATGGTTCGGAGAATCGCCAGATCACGCGCCTGGGTGGCGCCAGCTTCGCGCCATACTTCTTTCCCGACGGCAAACGGATCATTTTCGCCTCCAATTATGAGCATCCGGGCACGAGCCAATTCGAGCTCTACGCAGTCAATCGTGAAGGAGGCCAACTCGAGCGGATTACTTTCAGCGGCGGCTTCAATTCGTTCCCGATGTTCTCGCCAAACGGGAAGCAACTCGTATTCGCTTCAAGCCGCAACGCCCAGCAGCGGCGCGAAATCAATGTCTTCGCCGCCGACTGGGTACCATAGCGGGTTTACGGTTAGGCCTGCCAACGAAAAATCGGCGGGCCACTTAGAGGAGGAGGGCTCGGAGATGGCTAAACATCATTCCCCGCGTTTTCTGGCGCTGGTTGACGACGCCAAGACGCGCGTGCACGAAATGAGCGTGCAGCAGTTAAAAGATCGGCTGGGGGCCGGCGGATTTCATCTGGTGGACGTCCGCGAAGCCGATGAGTATGCTGCGGGTCGCATCCCCGGCGCGATTCACCTTTGCAAGGGAATCATCGAACGCGATGTCGAGGTCAAGTTCCCGGATCCCAACGCCGAGATCGTTCTCTATTGCGGCGGGGGATTCCGCTCCGCGCTCGCGGCGGACAACCTGCAGAAGATGGGATACACGCGTGTCATTTCGCTGGCGGGCGGCTGGCGCGGCTGGACCGGGGCGGGATTTCCCGTCGAAAAATGACCCCTTTGGCCGCGCGCGCTCGAATGGCTGTCAGCCGATCAAATTCCTTTGGAGAATCCTGATGCCCCGAAGATGTTCGCTGTTGCTACTGATTGTTTTAGCCTCCGCCGTTCCCGCGATTGCCGATCAGAAGGCTGGCTCGCGCCAGTTTCCCGCCACTTCTCCCGCCGCCGATTTTCAGGACCAGATCGCGAAGGCAGCGGAAGCATTGCGCTCTCAGCTCATCGATTGGCGGCGAGACTTTCATATGCATCCCGAACTCTCCAACCGCGAGGAGCGCACGTCCCGCGTGATCGCCGAGCGGCTGAAGGCCTTCGGCTTCGATGAAGTCAAAACCGGCGTGGCGAAGCACGGTATCGTGGCCTTGCTCAAGGGCTCGAAGCCCGGCCCCGTCGTCGCGGTGCGAACCGACCTGGACGCGCTGCCGATCCAGGAGACCCTCGACGTTCCCTACAAGTCGCAGAACCCGGGAGTCAAGCACGCCTGCGGGCACGACGCGCACATGGCGGTGGAATTGGGTGTGGCGAAGATCCTGTCAGGAATGCGCGGGCAGATTCCCGGCACGATCAAATTCATTTTCCAGCCTGCGGAAGAGGGCGCGCCGGCCGGTGAAGAGGGTGGCGCCGAGCTGATGATCAAAGAAGGCGCGCTCGAAAATCCCAAGCCCCTGGCGATCTTCGGCCTGCACACCATGCCGGCGCTCGAGGTCGGGCAGATTGGTTACATGTCGGGCGGCGCGATGGCGTCCGCCGATCGGTTCTTCGTCACGGTTCATGGCCAGAAGACTCACGGCGCCATGCCGCATATGGGAACCGACGCGGTGGTCGTGGCGGCGCACTGCATTCTGGCGCTGCAATCGATTCCCAGCCGGCGCACGAACGCGCTCGACCCGGTGGTCATCTCGGTCGGCGCTATTCACGGCGGAAACCGCTACAACATCATCGCCGACGAAGTGAAGCTGGAAGGCACGTTGCGGGCCCTCGACGAAGGCGTTCGCAGCCGCGTCCAACAAATGATGCGTGAAACCCTGGCAGGAGTTACTTCCGCCTACGGTACAACATTTGAGCTTCGCTTTGATGAGGGCGCCGCGGTCACCTACAACGATCCGAAGCTGGTTGAGGAAACATTACCCACCATGCGCCGCGTAGTGGGCGACGATCATGTCATCCTTCTCCGGCCGGTGATGGTGAGCGAGGATTTCTCCTATTACGGGAAAGTGGTTCCGGCGTTCTTTTATTTTCTGGCGGTCGGCAACAAGGCGAAAGGAATCAGCGCCAACTGGCACACGCCGGAGTTTGACATTGATGAGGACAGCTTAGTCGTCGGTGTCAAGGTGATGGCGAATGTGCTGGTTGACTATCTTGAGCGGCATCCGGGGAGCAGGTAGTTCGCCGTGAATTGCGGGAAGCGCCTGTAACGGCCAACAACTCACAAACAACAACGGGTGCTCTTAACGCAACTCTTCCATCACTTCGTCCAGAACCTGTTTCGGCGGGCGGACGCGCGACTCGGGGAGAGTCGCCAGCGGCTCATCCACCAGGTTCAGCAGCTCCAGAAAATTCTCGCGCTTGGTATCAACGTAGAAGAGACCGGTGACAACCTCATTCTTCTCGTGCGCCTCGGTGAGCACGCGCAGGGCTTCGATTTTATTGGTGGGGTCGTAATCCGCCGAGAGTTTCTTCAGGATCATTCGCGAGCCGTCGTGCATGGTGATTTCGGTGGCCGTACCGGCGGGATAGTCCACCGTGATGTCCTGGAAAAACGGAACAAAGCTCACATCGGCGAGGGGTTCGTCGTGGTCCTTGACGTAGCTGTAACTTTTGGTCGAACCCTCGTGATCGTTGAAGGTGACGCACGGGGAAATCACATCGAGCATGGACGTCCCGCGGTGGACGATCGCGCCCTCGATCAAAGCCAGCAGTTGTCGCTTGTCGCCGGAGAAGGATCGCGCCACGTACGTCGCGCCCAGTTGGATCGCCAGTGCGCAGGTATCAATGGCGGGAAGCTCGTTGACGACGCCCGTCTTCAGTTTCGATCCGATGTCGGCGGTGGCTGAGAACTGTCCTTTGGTCAGGCCGTAGACGCCGTTGTCCTCGATGATGTAAATCATCGGCAGGTTCCGGCGCATCATATGCACGAACTGGCCGATGCCGATCGAAGCCGTATCGCCGTCCCCGCTCACTCCAATCCCCAGCAGGTTTCGGTTGGCCAGGATGGTCCCGGTAGCCACGGAAGGCATGCGTCCGTGAACGGCGTTCAATCCGTGCGATCCGCCGAGGAAATACGCGGGGCTCTTCGACGAACAGCCGATGCCGGAGAGTTTCGCCACACGGTAGGGCTCGACGCCCAGCTCATAAAACGCTTCGACAATGCGCTCGGAGATGGCGTTGTGCCCGCAGCCCGCGCAGAGTGTGCTCTTGCTGCCCTTGTAAGTGGCGATGTCCAGCCCGATGCGGTTGACTTTCTTCGGCGGGGCGGGAGGCGTCGCGGTAGTGGCCATGGTTATTTCTCCCTTTCCTGGGCGGCGATGGCGTCGGTCACAGAGCGCGCGTCAATCGGCAACCCATTGTAGTGGCGCACGCTGCGCAGTTTTTTCACCTCATCGGCGGCCACGTCGAGCCGCAGCAATTGCAACAGTTGTCCGTCGCGGTTCTGATCCACAACGTAAACCCGCTTGTGGCGGTGGATGAAATCCTTTACGGATTCGCTGAACGGAAAACCACGAACGCGGCAGTAGCTGGCGTTGAGGTCGTGTTCATCCCTCAACTGATCCAGCGTCTCCAGGATGGCCCAGTGGCTGCTTCCATAGGCGATGACGCCGACTTCGGACCGCGCCGCCTCTTGGAATACCGGCTGGGGGACCCGCGTGCGGGCCGTCTCGAGTTTGTGTGTAAGGCGGTCCACGTTGTGCACGTAGTCGTCAGGCCGCTCGGTGTAGTGCGCCTTTTCGTCGTGGCCGCTGCCGCGCGTAAAGTATCCCGAGGCGGGATGGTCGGTGCCGGGCAGCGTGCGATAGCCGACGCCGTCGCCGTCCACGTCGCGGTAACGCTCGAAGCGCCCGAGGCGCTCAAGGTCTTCCTTGCTCAGAACCTTGCCGCGCGCGATGGGCTTCTCCGGATACTGAAACGCGTCTGCCATCCAGTTATTCATGCCGAGGTCAAGATCCATCATCACGAAGACGGGAGTCTGAAGCCCCTCCGCCAGGTCGAAGGCTTCCATCGCCATCGAGTAACACTCCTCGACCGAGCACGGGAAGAGCATGGGGTGCATCGTGTCGCCGTGCGAGAGGAAAGCCGTGGAAAGGATGTCGCCTTGCGCGGTGCGCGTCGGCAGGCCCGTCGACGGCCCCACGCGCTGAACATTGAAGAGGACCGCAGGGATTTCCGCGTAGTACCCGAAGCCTACAAACTCCGTCATCAGCGAGATGCCCGGCCCGGCGGTCGAGGTCATCGAGCGCGCCCCGGCCCAGCCCGCCCCCAGCGCCATGCCAATGGCGGCCAGTTCGTCTTCCGCCTGGACGATGGCGAAGGTCGCCTTCCTGGTCTCCGGATCGATCCGGTAGCGCTTCATATACTCAATCAGCGTCTCGCAGAGCGACGAAGAGGGCGTGATGGGATACCACGTGACGACCGTAACGCCGGCAAACATCGCGCCCAATGCCGCCGCGGAGTTACCGTCGATGATGATCTTCCCCCGCGTCGCGTCCATGCGCTGAAGGGAAAATCGATCTGCTTTCTGCAAGTTCTTTTCGGCGAATTCGTAACCCGCCCGCGCGGCGTTGAAATTCAGTTCCGCGGCCTTGACCTTCTTGCGGAACTGTTTGTAGAGAGCGCGCTGGATCTCTTCCATCTCGATGCCCAGCAGTTTGGCCAGCACGCCGTCATAAATCATGTTGCGAACCAGCTTGCGCAGCTTGGCGTCGGGGCAAACCGGCGCCACGAGCTGGTCAAACGGCACCGGGTAGAAGACGCAATCGTTCCGCAGCCGTTTCACGTTCAGGCGCTCGTCGTAAACCACCGCCGAGCCCGACCGCAAGTCCCGCACGTCTTCGTCCGCGGTCTCCGGGTTCATCGCCACCAGAAAATCAATCTCCTTGCGGCGCGCGATGTAGCCCTGCTTGGAAGCCCGAATCGTGAACCAGGTGGGCAGTCCGGCGATGTTCGACGGGAAGAGGTTCTTCCCCGAAACCGGAATCCCCATCTGGAAGATGGACCGCAACAGGACCATGTTGGCGGTCTGGCTGCCCGAACCATTGACGGTGGCGACTTGAATGCTGAGATCGTTCAGGACTTGCTGCGGCTCGGCGGGCACTTCCGCTTCTTGTGCCGCGACGTGAGTAGTAGTAGCCATTGAATCCCTCTGACCAATCCTCCCTAGGCGGGAACGGCGCTTACCCCTTTTCGATAGCCGTCGTCATGGCGGGGAGGGCGAATGCCACCACGGGTGGCCGAAGGCCGGAAAGGGTTACGTGAAACAAGAAATGAAATCGCCCGCCAAACTGATTGCGCTGGAGTTCTCTCTTCTCGACCAGCCGCAGGCGAAGAGCCCGTCGTTCCCCCGAACACTCCATTATAGCAGAGAAGGCGCACACTTGTGTCCTGAGGATGCTGCGCGCATTTCAATAGCCGCTGAGTTCGGGCGGTGATGTGGGAGGGCTTGCGTCAACGCAAAACGCGGCGCGGCGATTCATTTCGCGGGCTTCGGAGGCGCCACGGTTGCGGGCGCGCCCGGCTGGGCTCCGGGGACGGTGATGAGCGTGGAGAGGAGAGCCGCCAGGCGCTCGCGCAGGGCCTGCTCCGCGGATCCGACCGCTTCCTCGCGCCGCGCGGCAAGCTCGTCGCCTACATCGGCTCTGAAGGTCTGCAAAGCAATCTCAAAATCCGCCATGGCTTGGTCCGATAGCTTGGAGATTCGCATCTCCGCTTCCTCGGCCTGGGTCCTTTGCCTTTCCTGAATCGCCCGCAACGAGGTTTCGAGCTCCGCCAGCGCCTCTTCCTTGCGGCGGGTCAAGCCGGCCTGGCTCTCGGCGCTGATCTTTTCTTCCGACTCCCGGAGAGACTGCCGGCTCGATTCGATTTTCGCGATGGCCTGCTCCGCGGCGCGGTTGATCCTGGTCTCCCCCTCTTCCACGTGAGCCGCCTGTTTCTGGTGGACGGACCTCAACCGTGCCTCAAAATCCTCCAGAATCTGTTCGCACCGGCGGGCGAAGCGGGTTTCCATCTGCCGGCTGGCGGCCTCGAGCTGTGGTTCGAGACCCTGCAGAGTCTCGCGAACAACGTCGCCGATGGCTTCGGTGCGGATCGTTTCCAGAGTCGTTTCCAGTCCCGCACCTGCTTGCTCCGCCGACTCTCGAAAGCGCAACTCCGCGGCCGCCCCGATGGACTCCATGCGCTTTTCGATTTCCTGCACAGCGTTCCGGACAGCGGAATCGGCCTGCAGCCGCAGGATCTCCAAGACCGAATCCATCAGCCGTGCCGTGCGCTTCTCTAATTCCGTGAACTGTCCGTCGGCGGGTCCCCGGCCGACCGGGGACGGAATCGTAGAAGGCTCCAACACCAGCGGCTTCATTCCCGTCACCGAGGCTTTGGCGCTGGCTGTAGGTACCGGCTGGCGAGCGCCGCCCAGTTCGGCCTCCACCGCCTCCCAGTCGGGGGGAGGATTCTCCACGCCCCAGATGTTCCCCGGCTGCACAAGCTGAACTGCGATGTGGTGAATCGTCTCTCCCGGAGCCGGATCGTAAACCTGAACGCAAACCGTCTTGCCCGCTCGGCCCGTGCGCACCACCTCAACCGTCACAATCATTCCCACCAACACCTGGTACTTGGTGAGGACCTTGGACCCATGGAGATTCACGATGGAGGTCTGAGTTTCCTCGCGGAAGATTTGGCCGGTGGCGTCTTTGCCACTGAGGATGATGGGGGTGATGAAATCGATGCGGGTGCTGCGCCGTTGTTTGGCGCGGGCCTGAGAGGAGAGTTCCTTGGTGACAAAAGGGCTTCGTCCCATGGACTTAAATCACCTCGCAGTCTGATATCTCGTGCGGCTGGCTCCGCAGGCAGGAAACGGCTTCAGAAATGAACACGCCCGAATCTTGCGTGAGACTGGGCACCTGCGCCTCTCAGCCCCCTCCAGGCTACGGCGAGCGTACCAGATGTTTATTCCAGGTTCAACGGTTATTCTGCTGATAAAACTCCGGAAAAGTAAGCCTTAGCGGACAAGTCTTCCCCGGCTGTCAGCTCTTGGTGGGCGCCGCAAACGGCCATTCACGCTTTTTCATCGCCAGGAAGACGAACGCCACGAGCCCGGCGGCGATCGTTCCGAAGGCGTAGAGCATGAACTTCCACCCTCCCGGCGATCCGGCGGGGCTCACGAAGGCGTAGAGCCAACCGATTAAGGCCAGGATTCCCGGGATCGGATAGAGCCACATCTTGAACGGGCGGGGTACTTCGGGGCGATACTTGCGAAGGATGAGCAGTCCGATGATCTGGCCGACAAAAACTACCAGAATGCGGGCCAGGATGAGGCCGGTAATGATTTGGACGAGGCCGAAGAAGCTGGCGACGATGCAGAGTATGCCGATCAGCACCAGCGAACGGTGCGGAAATCCGCCCTTGGAGTGCAGCACCCCGAACCAGCGAAAAAAGGCTCCATCAAGCGCCGCGGCGTAAGGAACCCGCGAATACCCGAGCATCAACGCAAATACCGAGGCGAAGGCCGTAAAGAGAATCATCACAGAAATGGCGATGGCTGCCCATTCGCCGTAAATCTTCCCCATGAAGACTGAGGCCACGGCGTTGTACGCGGACGATCCCTCCTTCACCATCTCCCGCCACGGAACAACCGACACAAAGCTGAAGGAGAGCAGGAAATCAATCAACGTCACACCCAGAATGGAGAGAATCACGGCGTAGGGGATTGTCCGCCCGGGCTCCTTGACTTCCCCGCCCAGGTAGCAGACCTGGTTGTAGCCAAGATAGTTGTAGATCACCAGAATCGTGCCGTTGCCGAGACCCACCAGAAAAGCCCAATTCAGATCGAAGGCGCCAGGCGGGAAATCGAATGCCAGATGCGGGTTCATCTTGACGAGGCCGCTGATAATCACCCACCCCGTCGTGGCCAGTGTGGTGATCCAGAGGATAAGCATCAGCCGCGCGATATCCTGAATTTTGCGATAGAGCGATAGCATGACAATGGCGGAGATCCCCGCGGCCATGAACTTGATGCCCCAGGGATGATTCCCCAGGTCTTTCCAGATGTACGTCAGGTACTGGACCATCCCGATGCTGCCGGAGGCGATTTCCAGAGTCCCGCTGAAAAGGAATTGCCAGATGAACATCCAAGCCATCAGCTTGCCCCAGCGCTCGCGGCCGTAGGAGTCGCGAAGAAAGACATACGCGCCGCCTGAGCTGGGCAATGCTGCGCCGAGTTCGGAAACCACCAGGCCGTCGGCAATGGCGATAATCGCCCCCGCGAACCAGGCGAGCAGCGCCTGCGGTCCGCCCAGAGTCGCCAGGATCGGCGGGACCGTGATGAACGGCCCGATGCCGATCATGTTCGACATGTTGATCGACGTGGCGTTCAGCACCCCCAACTTGCGCTGCAGTTGAGGCTGTTCAGTGGCTGGTACCGTACCGTGCGTCGAATCGCTGGGTTCGCTCATGAGCCTCACATTGCGGGATCACCAAATAACGAGCGCGCAGGATACTTCACTCGGGCTGAGTTCGCAAGTGGCGATGAGAACCACAATTCGTCCGTCTCGGATTCGGTCAACGGTCAGATTCCAAGGTGACCCATGTCCCAGTCGGCAGAATCCGATTTGCGGTCATAGGTAACCGAAGGAAAAGCCACATTTGGGGAAACAGATTGGCAGGCCATATGCTGCTACAGATACGGGGAGAGAAACATGCCGCAATTGGCGGATCTCTTCAAAGCCCTTGCCGATACAAGTCGGCTGCGGATCATGAACATTTTGTCGCGAAAATGCCTCTGTGTGTGCGACTTGCAGACCGTTCTTGAGCTCCGTCAACCGTTTATCTCCCGGCATCTAGCAACCCTTCGCAAGGTTGGACTGGTCGGGACTGCTCGCCAGGGCCGGCGTGTGTGTTATTCCCTCACGCTCGGCACGGCATTTGGCTATGCGTTGCAATCTTTCTTGCGGGATACGCTTCCGCTTTCCGCCGAATTCCAGGGTGACCTGCGCAGGCTCGTCGCCCATGAATCGAAAACGCCGGCTCTTGTTTCCAACAATGGAGGGCGCGCGAACCTGCCCAAGGCGGCGTGAGCGGAATTCACTCGGGGAGCACTGTGAAAATCAAGATCCTGCTGTGCAACTGTAAGGGCCTCTGTCCATCTTTCAAGAACGCCGACATGGACACGCTGCCCTTCATGGTGGAATCCGAGTTGGACGTGCAGTACACCATCGTTCACCCGGAACTGTGCGGGCAGGGTGGGAACGAGGTTGTTGCGGACATCATGCGCCAATCCGCCGCCGACCCTGAGACTTACATCATCGGCGGGGCATGCGCTCCGGACGCGCAATTCAGGCTCTTCAAGAAGGTCATGCGCAATACCGGCTTCGATGAGAAGCGGTTTGTGCCGCTCGATATTCGTGGCACCTCGAACGATGGGATTCTGGCGCGCTTGAGACAAGCTGTTGAATCAATTCTGAAACCGGAGACGCAACCGCAGAACACCCCCGCCTGACGATATCCGTTGGGAATGGAGTGTCGGCAAAGTCCTCATGTCATATCCCGGCGTCCCACGCGAAAAACTCCCGTGGTTTCCCACCATCGATCCGGATGCCTGCCTGATGGATTTGGATTGTGTGAATTTCTGTTCTCAGAGCGTCTTCGAGTGGGATCCAGAAACGCACCGGCCTTTTGTGGCGCATCCCTACAGTTGTATTCCCGGCTGCGACAGTTGCGCGCAAATGTGCCGCGCCGGAGCCATCAGCTTTCCCAGTAAGGAAGATTTCCGCAAAATTCTCCGTCGCCTGCGCGAGGAAGCTCACCACGCTGCACCGCCTCGAAGCGTTGGCTGAGCATGGCGCCGAGGGGCGCAGGACTGCGGCCCGGATTGGTAGACTTTAGGGTTCGCCGTGAACGGACGTGCTCCCGCCTTTGGGGTCATCACCCCGTCAAACTAGCGGAAGATCGATCGGGTTCTCGCACACTACACAGCGGCACTGCAGGCGGATGCGTCTTGGTGCGGTCGCGTCCGGGGCTCTTCGGTTGGAGCGCGGCTCAGGTTTTGATAGCACCTTCACCATCGCTCGACGCTGAGTCCCCCGACGGCTTTGAAGTGCTCGTCTCGAGTGACCAAAGTCAACCCGTACTGCTGGGCGAGGGCTGCAATCCAGACATCATTGTCGGGAATCGGCCGCCCCTTTTTGCTCAAGTCAGCCCTGATTCTCCCGTAATGCTGTGCGGTGCCCGCGTCGCAGGAAAGAACAGTGTTCGTTGCGGCAAATTCATCCACACGCGCGAGATTCGCTTCCAGGCGGAAGGATTTCACCGCCCCATAATAAAGCTCACCCAGGACAATGCTCGGAACGAAAGTTGCGGAGGCTTCATCAAACCGTCGCCTTAACGAAAGCTCATCTTCCCATAAAGCGATGACAATGTTCGTGTCCAACGCGAATCTACCATTCACTCGGATCGACCCTCTCGCAGTCCTCCTCGATTATCCTGGCCATCTCCTTCAAATCTTCTTCAGGAAACGCCCCGGCGAACCGGAGCAAGTCCTTCCCGGGAGTCCCCTTCAATTCTCGCTCCGCAAGCGACCGCGCAAAGGTCAGGACTTTCTTTTGGTCGGCAGGATTGAGCCTGCCAAGCTCGCCCAGGATTTCCCTCTGGATAGAAGGGTCGGTCATCGGATTATCCTCCGGCTGGAAATCACCCGTCTTCTCAGGTCTCTCACTCCCTTTCATTCTGCCACAGCCGCCGCAAATTCAGTACTCGACTTTGCGCAGGGCAATTGAAAAGACAGATAGCCGAATCTCGTCCGTTCAGGGCGGATTAAGTCGCGTTACACCCTGGCGGTTTCGGCGGAGGAGAGTTGGCGTGTGCGGCGGGCAGGGCCCTTGGGTTTGGAGCGAGGCTCGACTTTCCAGAAATGCAGGATGGTTTCGGACCACTTGTCGAGAATTTCGCGCGTGCGGTCGCTCTCGGTCTTTTCCATGTGGCGGAAGATAAGCTGGCGGAGAAGCTGCGAGTCTTCCGGCTCGATGATTCTTTCGATGCGGACGAGTTCGGGATTAAATCGGTGCTCGAATTTTCCGGCGGCGTCGTACACGAAAGCAATCCCATTGGTCATGCCGGCGCCGAAGTTGCGTCCCGTCTCACCGAGGATGACCGCCACGCCGCCGGTCATATACTCGCAGGCATGGTCGCCCGTGCCTTCGACGACGGCGATCGCTCCGCTGTTGCGAACGCAAAACCGTTCGCCCGCTCGCCCCGCGGCAAAAAGCTGCCCGGCTGTCGCGCCGTAGAGCACGGCGTTTCCCATAATCGTATTTTCGTGCGAAGCAAACCGGCTGCCCTTGGGCGGGCGGATAACGATCTCCCCGCCGCCCATCCCCTTGCCGACGTAATCGTTGGCCTCGCCGTCGAGCACCAGGCGAATCCCATGCGTCAGAAAAGCGCCGAAGCTTTGCCCGGCGCTGCCGCTAAAGCGGAACTCCGCGCTCGCCCCATGCAGGCCGTGGTTGCCGTTGCGCAGCGCCACCTCTCCGGCAGCGCGCGCGCCGATGGTGCGATTGGTGTTTCGAATCGTGTACGCGCGGACTACGGATGCGCCCTCGGCTAACGGAATCCTGACGTCCTCGGCCATCTTCAGCGCCAGCGGATCAACGTGCCGCGCGGAACGACGTCCTCGAACCACCGCCCTCCCGTTCGATCCGGTCCGATGGAGAATCGGCTCCAGATCCAGTTGTCCGCGTCGTCCGGGAATACGATAGGCAACCGGAGTCAGCAGGCTCGTGCGGCCGACAATTTCATCGAGCGATCGGTAACCGAGCTTCGCCAGCGTCTCTCGCACGTGCTGGGCGACGTGCCGGAAGTAGTTGACCAGCCGTTCCGGCTCCTGCGGAAATCGCCGGCGCAAGTCTTCGCGCTGCGTCGCCACCCCGACCGGGCAGGTATTGAGGTGGCACTGCCGCGCCATCACGCAAGCCAGCGCCACAAGCGCCGCCGTTCCGAACCCGAACTCGTCGGCGCCCAGAATCGCCGCGATCACGACATCGCGCCCGGTCTTCATTCCGCCGTCGGCGCGCAGGCGCACGCGACCGCGCAGGCCGTTGGCCACCAAAGCCTGATGTGATTCCGCAAGACCCATCTCCCAGGGCGAGGCCGTGTTTTTGATCGAGCTCAGTGGCGAGGCGCCCGTGCCGCCGTCGTGCCCGCTGATGAGGACCACATCGGCGTTGGCTTTCGCCACACCGCACGCCACCGTACCCACGCCCGCCTGCGAGACAAGTTTCACGCCGATCTCGGCGCGCGGGTTGATTTCGCGCAGGTCGTAAATCAGTTGCGCCAGGTCCTCGATCGAATAGATGTCGTGATGCGGCGGCGGCGAAATCAGCGCGATGCCCTCGACGGCGCGCCGCACGCGCGCGATGAGCGGCGTCACTTTGTGTGCGGGCAACTGGCCGCCTTCGCCCGGCTTCGAGCCTTGCGCCATCTTGATTTCCAACTGCGCGGCGCGCGTCAGGTATTCCGGCGTCACGCCAAAGCGCGCGGAAGCCACCTGCTTGATCTTGTTGGCGGCGGAGTCGCCGTTCGCGAGCTCAACGTAGACCTCGGGGTCTTCCCCGCCCTCGCCGGTGTTCGATTTCGCGCCGATGCGGTTCATCGCAATCGCCAGCGTGCGCTGCACTTCCGGGCTCAGCGCGCCCAGCGACATGGCCTGCGTGGTGAACCGTTTCAAGATGGCTTCGACGGGTTCCACTTCTTCGATCGGCACAGGCTTGGTATTACGAAAACGCACAAGATCCCGCAATGTAATCGGTTCGCGCTGGTCCACTTCGTGGGCGAAAGCGCGATAGGCCCCGGGATCGTCTTCCTTCGCGGTCTTCTGGAGATTGCGAATGACTTCGGGCGAGAAAGCGTGCCGCTCGAATCCTTTGCGGAAACGGTAGAAGCCCGCAAAATCGGGCTTTTCCGCCGGCGAGCCAAACGCCGCGCGGTGGCGGTCGAGCGCGTCGTTCACCAGATCAACGAGCTTTCTTCCGCCGACCAGCGAGCGCGTGTCGGGGAAGAACTTCTGCACCACGTCAGCGTCGAGGCCGATAATCTCGAAGAATTTCCCCCCCAGGTAGCTGGCGAGCGTCGAGATTCCCATCTTCGACATGATCTTTTTCAGCCCCGCCTCGACCGCGGCCCGGAAGTTCCCAAGCCCATCAGCGGCGCTGAGCCCGCCCAGTTCGCCCCGTCGCGCCAGGTCAGCCACGGTTTCGAGTGCCAGATAAGGATTCACCGCCGCCGCGCCGTACCCAATCAAACAAGCGAAGTGATGCGCTTCCCACGCCTCCGCGGTTTCAAGCACCAGGTCGGCCTTGTTCCCTACGCCCTCGGCGATCAACTCCTCGACCACCGCGCCGACGGCCAGCAGCATCGGGACGGCGGCGTGTTTCGCGTCCACGCCGCGGTCGCTCAGGATCAGAATTGAGCTGCCGCGCGACACGGCCGCCGCGCACTCGCGCACAATACGCTCGAGCGCGCGAGTTACGCCGTCCGGCCCCTGGCTCGCCTCGAACAGCGTCGAGATGACCGCAGGCTTGAACTGCGCTCCCGCGATTGCCTTCAACTGCTCGAGTTCGTCGTCATAAAGGAAGGGCGATTCCAGCCGCACCATGCGCGCGTGCTCGGGCGTCTCGACGAGCACCGAATGGCGTGGGCCAAGGTAAATATTCAGCGACATCACCAGTGACTCGCGCAGCGGATCGATCGGCGGATTCGTGACCTGCGCGAACATCTGGCGGAAGTAGTGGTAGAGCGGGCGCGGACGATGCGAGAGTGGCGCGAGCGGCGTGTCGTCGCCCATCGAGCCGATGGGCTCTTTCTTTTCGCCCGCCTGCGGCTTGATGAGCAGTTCGACGTCTTCTTCGGTGTAGCCCGCGGCGCGTTGCGCGGCCACGAAGAGCGCGCGATCGCGAACCGCCAGCGATTGCGCAGATTGCTCGGCGTCGGCCATCGCGAGTTCCGTCGCCTTGAGGCGCGGCGGGAAGACCATGTTCCGAGTGATCCACTTCCGGTACTTGCGCCCGTGCGAAACCTGGCGCTTCACCTGCTCGTTCTTGAAAATCTTGTGGTGCTGAAGGTCCACCAGGAAAATCTGCCCGGGACCCAGGCGGCCTTTTTCCTTGACGCGCTCCGGCTCGATGGGAAGCAGCCCGACTTCCGAGCCCAGCACGACGAGACCATCGCGAGTGATGGTGTAGCGCGAAGGCCGCAGGCCGTTCCGGTCGAGCGCCGCCCCGACCAGCGGCCCGTCGAGAAAGGCCATCGCCGCCGGGCCGTCCCACGGCTCCATCAGGCAGGAGTGATAGTGGTAGAACGCCTTGACGTCGGCGGGAATTTCCACCGAGCTTTCCCACGCCTCCGGGATCATCATCAGCAGCGCGTGCTGCACCGTCCGCCCGGAGCGCGTGAGCAGCTCGAGAGCATTATCAAAACTCGCCGAGTCGCTTCCGCCCGATTGGATGACCGGCTTCAGCCATTCGACGTCGGTGTCCCAGATGGGATGCGCCAGAACGGCTTCGCGCGCGCGCATCCAGTTGCGGTTCCCAAGCAGCGTGTTGATCTCGCCGTTGTGCGCCACCAGGCGGAACGGCTGCGCCAGAAACCAGCTCGGCGAAGTGTTGGTGCTGTAGCGCTGATGGAATAGCGCGGCGGAGCAGACGAACTCCGCATCGCTCAAGTCGCGGTAGAAAACTCCCAGTTGCGAGGGCGCGAGCAAACCTTTGTAAACAATATTGCGGGAAGAAAACGACGGGATGTAAGTGGCCGCGGCGATTCCATGATTCGATTCCGCCAGGCGGCGCTCGATTTCTTTGCGCGTCAGGTAGAGAAGCTGCTCGAACTCGCGCTCCTGGTCGGCCGGTTGCCCGATGAGCATGTGCCAGATGGCGGGCTGCGTCTCGCGCGCCTGCGGGCCCAGCGCCGATTCGTCGAGCGGAACCTGCCGCCAGCCGGCGAGGTAGAGGCCGCGGCTGCGGACGACTTCCTCGGCGATAAACATCGCGCGGGCGCGTTGAACGCCATCCTGAGGCAGGAAGAAAACGCCGACGGCTATTTTCCAGTCGGGCTTGAAGCCGGAATTCAGCCGGCGCGCTTCGCGGGCAAAGAACTCGGCGGGAAGTTGGAGAGAAAGCCCCGCGCCGTCGCCGCTCGCGCCATCGGCGTCGACGCCGCCACGGTGAGTCAGGCAGCCCAGGCACTCCAGCGCCTGCTCCACCACGCGGTGCGAGGGCGGCGCGTCGAGTTGCGCCACGAAGCCCACGCCACAGGCGTCGTGCTCCTCTCGCCGATAAAGCCCCGCCTCGAGACTGGAATTCTTCGCCATCTTTCTGAGCCGTATGAACTTTTGTCGTTGTGGAGTCTCACCCGGTGAGCAGCGACACGCGGGCGCTCCAATCCGCAGCTAACATTCTGCCTGCCACGACGGAAGGTTGTGAAATCAGAAGTTTTTATGCGGGGGATAAGTTCCGCCGAGCCAGTGTTGGCGGGGCCACAGGCATCAAGAAGCGATGTCTGCGCCAGGCGCGCCTCTCGAAACCTGATGCAAATCACGCGGCGCCGGGCTAAAATTCCGCCCTGCAAAACGTGACCCTTAATTGCTCGCCGGACCGCGCATGAAAAAAACTCTCGCGCTTGGCATCGACCTGGGCGGCACGAAAATTGCCGCGGGCGTCGTGGCGCCTTCCGGCCAGCAGCTATCGAGCGTTCGCGTGGTCACTCCTGCCACGGGCGTGAAGAACGACTTGCGTGCGATCTTCGACACAGCCCACGCCGCGGTTGCGGCAGCCCGAGTGAAGTGGCAATCCATTCAGGCCGTCGGCGTCGGAGTCCCCGGCGCGGTCGATCCGAAGACCGAAACCGTCTGGGCGCCGAATCTCCCGGGCTGGAAGAAAGTTCCGCTTAACCGCCTGCTCGAGCGCGCGCTCGGCCGCCCCACATTCGTCGAAGGCGATCGCAACGTCCAGGCGCTCGCTGAAGGTTGGCTGGGCGCCGGCAAGGGCGCGCGAAATCTGGTGTTTCTCACCGTGGGCACAGGCATCGGCGCGGGCATCATCGCCGACGGCCGACTGATTCCCGGCGCGCGCGGTGTCGCGGGCGCCGCGGGATGGCTCGTAACTGAAAGCAAGTGGCGCGAGGAATTCGCGCGCGTTGGTTGCCTGGAATTTTTCGGCGCCGGGCCGGCGGTGGCGCGCGCGGGCGCGCGAGCAATGCGGAGAAACCGGAGCAGCCTGATCAGGGATCTTGCTCTGAAGCGGCACGCGATCATCTCTGCCGAAGTTGTTACCGAGGCCGCGCGGCGTGGCGACGCTGCGGCGCGACGCGTGCTCGATGAAGTTGGAACGAACCTGGGCCGCGGCGTGGCGAGTATCATCTGTTTGCTGAATCCCGAAGTGGTTGTCCTGGGCGGCGGCCTGGCGGGCGCGGGAGAATTGATTCTCCGGCCGCTTCGCCGGGCTGTGCGCCAGTGGGGCCAGCCGCTCGCGGCGCGACAGGTTCGCATCGTGCCTTCGCGCCTCGGTTCGGACGCCGGAATTCTCGGCGCGGCAAGATACGCATTCATCTGTAGCGGCGGTGTCTCAAGGCCCTACTAAGGCTTATGTAATAGAGTGGCGATTTCCCCTCACCCGTCCCGATCCCGCTCCGAGCGGGACGGGACACCCTCTCCCGCAAGGGGAGAGGGCCGGAGTTTACGGATAATTGGCCCTCTCCCTCGGGGAGAGGGGGGAACCCCGATGCATTTCATCGGGGTGGGTGAGGGCGGTGCTTGGAGCGCTGTTGTCACTCAATTTTTCGAAATCGTTAGGTAATTCGAGGGGAGATATCAATGTCGGCTGAAACATATTTCGAAGCAGCCCAGAAAGTTTACGACCGCATTCATTCCACCCAGCTCGCGAACATTCAGAAGGCCGCCGAATTCGCCGCCGACTCGATCGCGCGCGGCGGACTCGTGCATTTATTTGGCAGCGGGCACTCGGTGATTCCGGTGCTCGATGTCTTCCCGCGCTACGGAAGTTTCGCGGGGTTTCATCCCATGATGGACTCGCGCCTGATGTGGACGCAGGTTTTGGGCTCGGGCGGCGTGCGCGAACTCCTGCGCCTGGAGCGCACGGAGGGTTACATCGCCACGTTCCTTGCCAATTTCAAATTCGAGCCCATCGACACGATGGTCGTCTATTCCCATGGCGGAATGAACGCCGCGCCGATTGAGGTCGCGCTGCACGCGAAATCGCTGGGCTTGAAAGTGGTTTCGGTCACCTCGCTCGACAACGCGAAAATTTCCCGCGCCACGCATTCGAGCGGCAAGCGGCTCGCCGACGTTGGTGACGTCGTGATTGACAATTGCTGCCCGCCGCAGGACAGCCTGGTCGAAATCGCAGGCGGGCCGGTGGCCGCCAGCTCGACGCTGGCCGTCATCGCCATTTCCATGGCGCTGGTGGCGGAGACCGCGACGCGGCTGCACGCGCGGGGCGTCAAATTCCGCGCCTTCGTCTCGCCCAACGTCACGGCGGTCGGCCCCGACAACAACCAGAGAGTCTTCGACGACTACATCCAGAGACTTGCGCCGCGTTTGAAATGACGCGGAGATCTTCAGAATCCGGGAATCATCCGGTCCACACACCATCAGGACAATCTTGACTTGCCCTGCGGGGATGTTAGTATTAATGTTTCCGTAAAGAACTCAGGGCAACTCTTTTATAACGGGCATTCTCAGAGAGCCGACCGGCCGACGTGGCGTCTTGTATCTGCCCGAGCACCGGCGGCGCGAAAGGAGAACCAGCGTGTATTGTCAACCGAGCGGCAAGCAAGAACGGCGATTGTCGCCTTCAATCGTGGGGCTGATCGTTGCCCTGATGGTGTCAGGTTTTGTGGCGGCCCCGGCGCGCATCCGGGCGCAGGACAAGCCCGCGGAAAAAACCCTCTACCAGCGGTTGGGCGGATACGACGCCATTGTCGGGATCGTAGACGCCTTCCTCGGGCAGATGCGCAAGGACCCGGCTTTCGAGCGCTTCGGCGGAGGCCGCAGTCACGACTCCCTGGTTCGCTCGCGCCAGTTGGTCATTGACCAGATCTGCTTCCTGGCGGGCGGGCCGTGCACCTACATCGGCCGCGACACCAAGACGGCGCACACGGGCCTGAAAATCACGGACAAGGAGTGGGACGCGAGCATCGAGATGTTCCGCGTGGCGCTCAACCAGCAGAAGATTGCCGGGACCGAGCAGCAGGAATTCCTGGCGATGATTGAAAAGTTGCGCCCCGACGTCGTCGAAAAACCCAAAGAAGAATACCCCAAGGCCAAGAACTGACCCGGCCGCAGGCGACAACACGCATGGGCGGACAAGCCGTACAAGAATCGTATCGGACGCTGCCCGCGGCGAAGGGCCGGGTGGAGATGAAACCTCTTCCCGCCCGGCGAGCGCCGGAGTCCACGCACGCGGCGCGGTGGGCGGCGATTCGGAATTGCGCCCTGGCGGTTTTCCTCGCGCTCCCCGTGATTGGCTACCTGATTCCCGGGATCGCGGGGCGCGCGGTCTGGACGGTTGTTCTGCCGGTCATCCCGCTTTTCATCGTGCTTGCGGGCTATCACCGCTGGCGCGAGATTTGTCCTCTCGCCTGGTTCTCGCAACTCGCGGCGCGCCTGGGGCGTCCCGGCGAGCGGCGCGGGGCGGCGTGGTTGCAGGCGAACTATTACTTTGTCGCCTTCGGCGTATTCTTCTTTTCCCTCTGGCTGCGCCTGATTGCCACCAACGGCCACGGGCCGGCGCTGGCGACTTTTCTGCTGGCGCTGTCGCTGGCCGCTTTCCTCTATGGCGCCCTATACACCGGCAAGACCTGGTGCAACTACATCTGCCCCGTCTCGTTTATCGAGAAGATCTACACCGAGCCGCGCGGCATCCGCCCCATCTCCAACTCGCAATGCCCGAAATGCACCGCCTGCAAGCCCGCCTGTCCGGACATCAACGAAGAGAATGGCTACTGGAAGGAAATCCTCTCCGCCCCCAAGCGGCTGGTCTATTTCGCGTTTCCGGGCCTGGTGTTCAGTTTCTATTTCTATTACTACCTCCAGGCGGGGACGTGGCACTACTACTTCAGCGGCGCGTGGACAAACGAGCCGGAAGTGCTGCGCACAGCGCTCTTGCCGGGGTATGACCCCGCGACGGCGGGCTTCTTCTTTCTGCCCGCGATGCCGCGCGCGGCGGCGGCGCTTATCACTTTGGCCGTGGGGGCGCTGGGGAGCGTCATTCTCTTCACCCTGGCCGAGCGCGTGGTGGGCGCGCGACTGCAGAGGCGCGGCGTCGGCATGGACGAAGCCGGCATCCGGCACATTATGTTCACGGCCGCGGCGTTCACGGCCTTTATCGCTTTCTACAGCTTCGCCGGCGCCCCGACGATCCGTCTGCTGGCCGGCGCGCCGCACCTTTTCGAAATCCTGGTAGTGGTCACGGCGACGATTGTGCTGGCTCGCCGCTTTACGCGCCAGCAACGCGCCTTTGCCGAGGAAACCCTGGCGCGCCAGATCATCCGCCGCTGGAAGTGGGCCGACGTCGAACCGCCCAAGGACCTGCACGAAGCCTTCCTTATTCATCAGATCCGTTCGCAGACGCTTGCCAGCGGGCACGCGCGGCTCCTGGAGATCTACAAGGAGTCGGTGCGCGAAGCGGTGGCGAGCGGTTTCGTCAGCCGCGCCGAAGTGCAGCGCCTGGAGTCGCTGCGCAACCAGCTGCAAATCACCCAGGCCGATCACGAAAAGGTCATGGCCGACCTCGACGAGGAAGAGCGCGCGCGCATCGCCAATCCCGCCCTCCAGGTCTCGGCCGAGAAGCGGTTGCAACTCGACTCCTACACGCGCGCCCTCGAGAGCTATCTCGAGCGCGTGTCGCAGGCCGCCGGCGCGCCTGACGACAGCTTCATCCGCCATTTGCGCCAGGAGTACGCCGTCACTTCGGAGGAGCACGGCGCCGTGCTTGACGAGTTGCTGGGCAAGGGGCAGGGCATGACTCCGCACGTGGCGAAGGCCCTGGGAGTGATGGAGGATGCGGCGCGCACGCTGCAATTCCTCCACGCCGAGCGCACGCCGGCGGGGGACTTTCTCGCCGACGCGCTGGAACGCCGCCGCGCCCGCGCCGCCGACGGGCTGATGCGCGGGTTCGGCTGCGCTCCCGATGACGAGAGAAACCACGCTCTGCGCGACGGGCTGCTCTCAGACGACGAGTCAGCGCGCGAGGCGGCGGTCGAAACCTTGGGCGCGAGTGTGGCGAAGGCCATCGGGGCGCGCCTGCGGGATGCCCGGCGCGCCGCGGCCCAAGTGGCGCAGACGCGCGCGACACTCGCCGAGGCAGTGGGCGCGCACCTCGAGAGCGTCGACCCCTACGTGCGCGCCGCGGCGCTTTACGTCCTCAACGAGCGTGCCGGCGTGGGCGAAGAGACACTGACCAACCTGATCCGCGACGAGCATGAGGTCGTCCGCGAAACCGCGCTGTGCCTGCTGTTTCGCTCCAAGCAACTCGAGACGCGCGAGGAGACGGGCCTCGTCACCCTGGAACGAATGATGGCGCTGCGCGCCGTGCCACTGTTCTCCTCGCTCGCGCCCGAGGACCTCTCGAGTCTCGCCCGCGCCAGCCTCGAAAAAGCCTTCGCCGCGGGCGAAGCGCTCTGCGTGGAAGGCGAGCCCGGCGACGAAGTCTTTATTCTGCTCTCGGGAGATGTGAAGGTTTTTCGGCAGATTGGCGACGAACAGAAACTGGTGGGCGGCGAGAAGGCCGGGGGATTTATCGGCGAGATGGCCGTCCTTGATCCCGCGCCGCGCGCCGCTAGCGTCCTCGCCGGCGATGGGGGCACGCGCGCCCTCTGCCTGGCAGGCGGGACTTTTCGCGATGTGCTGGGCGCCAATCAGTCGGTCACGCACGGCGTCATCCGCGCCCTCGTGGCCCGCATCCGCGGCCCGCAACCCCCTCCCCGCCCGGCCGCTACATCCCGCCCTCGATGACTTTGCGTTCCTCTTCCGCGATTCCGTACAGCTCGTAGACGCGCTCGTCGGTTTCGGCGTCCGTCGCGGCGATGTCGCACTCCAGGGGTTGAGTTTGGACAGCGGGGGGTTGACGGTTCTTATTCAGTTTTATCTGGAAGTGCGAAGCCTTCGACGGAGGAGCTCGTTAGTCAAGTAACCGACCGAAACGCCCCGTCGCCGAGCCCGTGTGCGCAGACCCTCCACGACATCCGGCGCGATCGGGATTTCGTAGTGCCGGTGGCGGAGCTTGGCGACCACTTTCACCGTCCGGAAGGAGTCAGCATAGTGGGTCGTGTCGTGGGTGTCCCAAAAATCTGCCGCCTCCCGGTAACTCGCGAATTCTTCCGGGATTGGATCAACGGTTTTCCTTTTGCTTTTCATAATAGCTGCGCTCGGCCCGGGTCATTTCACGGGCGGTTATGGGCAGCACGGCGCTCCCTGGCTTCCGGACAAAGAAGACAACCAGACAACGACCTGCTTGTGTCTGCCCAAAGGCAACGTACAAATGTTCGCCCTTCACGCGTCCCTTTTCCGCCCAGCGAACATGCGGCCGGGAGAATAAAACCTCCTCAACCTCCTCGATCATTATGCCATGCTTCGCCGCAATAGATGACGCGCGTATCGACCGGCGCCGAAGGCTTGCCCGCCTTTTTCTCTGTTGTCTCCGCGGCCATAATTGCGGCCTAGGTTACACCAATCGGCAACGCGGGTCTATGCCCGCTGTAGCGTCAAACCAGGTTCGACGGTGCGGCGATGACACCGCGCCGCGACAGAACGCCGCCACGGGCAGGCGCCGGCGATCCCTCCCCGCGTCGCGCCGGACTCCGCCCGGGCGTCCGGGAGGCAGCGCTCCGGCGCGAACGGTAGGCGGGCAAATGTAGCCTATTATGTTATACCAGCGTCGAGACAGGAGGCCGCGATGCCGCCCCCGGGCGGCCCAAATTCCTTGGATAGATGGTTTCCCGCGGCCGGGCTTGCGGTCGCCACCCGAGGCCTCCCTCGATTCCGAGCTAACCATCTTATTGTCAGCATGTTACAAGCATATCCCGGAGTCGGCCCGGAGGGGGGCGGCCCGGCCGCCCCAGGCTTTTTTGAGCCGAGCGACCCATCACGGAATTGCGGAAGGCGGCCCGGCTAGCTCCGCCAGGCTCACACGAAGCTGTTCGATACCGGCGCTCAGTTCTGCGAAAGCCTCCCCCGCCCCACTCCATTCTTGTTGCAGGCCCATGTCTTCAAGCCGGTCCGCCGCCTGCTGAGCCCGCGGAGCGGAGAAGTTGATAATCGATCCCTTCAGCTTGTGTGCGGCGGCTGCCAGGCCCGGCGCGTCGCGGCGCTCCAGGGATTCCGAAATCGAGGACATGAGAAGCGGCGACTCCCGGAGGAATAAGCCGGCGATTTCGGCCAGCAAATCATGGTCGCCATCCAGGCCGGCGAGCGCTGCGTCGCGGTCAAAGGAAGGCTCGCTCTGCCGCATCGTCAACTCACTACCCGGAGATTCGCGCGCCTCCGTCGCCCGCCCGAAGCGCGCGGCAAAATGGAAGGTGCTGCCCTGGCCGGGCTCGCTTTCGACCCAGATCCGGCCACCCATCAACTCGACCAGTTCGCGCGAAATGGCCAGACCCAGGCCGGTGCCGCCATACTTGCGGGTCGTCGAGCCGTCAGCCTGAACGAACGATTCGAAGATGACCTGCTGTTTCTCTTTGGCGATTCCAATTCCCGTGTCGGCGACGGAAAAGTGCAGCCAGACGTCTTGCGGGGTTTGGGATTCACAGTCAACCCTCAGCGACACGCCCCCGCGCTCGGTGAACTTGATGGCATTGCCAAGGAGATTGACCACGACTTGCCGCAGCCGGTCGGGGTCGCCGACGAGAAGTCGTGGCACCTCGGGAGCGATGCTGGGACAAAGGCCCAGCCCCTTCTGCCGGGCGCGTGCGGCGAGGATCGCCAACGTGGTCTCCAGGCTGTGGCGGAGGTCGAACTCCACCAGGTCCAGGTCCAGTTTGCCGGCCTCTATTTTGGAGAAGTCGAGGATATCGTCGATCAAACTCAGGAGCGAGTTGGCCGACGACTCCAGCATGCGCAGGCACTCGAGCTGCTCGTAATTTAACGGCGTCCCCTGAAGCAGGCTGACCACGCCGATGATTCCGTTGAGGGGGGTACGAATCTCATGGCTCACGTTTGCCAGGAAGATACTTTTGGCGCGTGTCGCCGCTTCCGCGGCGTCCTTGGCTTTCTGCAACTCGCGCTCGGCCTGTTTACGCCTGGTCACATCTTCCATGACCGCAAGAAAATGCGTGATGGCCCCTGCCGCATTCCTAACCGGCGTGATGGAGGCCGACTCCCAATACAGTTCCCCGTTCTTCTTGCGGTTGTGGAAGTCTCCTCGCCACTCGCGGCCGGAAGTGATCGCCCTCCACAGCTCACCGTAAACCTCGGGCGGCGTCTCGCCCGACTTCAGGATGCTGGGTTTCTTCCCGACAGCCTCTTCCAATGAATAGCCCGTCAAGCGCGTGAACTCGGGATTGACATATTCAATGTGGCCATCGATGTCGGTAATGAGAACGCAAGACGGACTTTGCTCGACCGCTTGCGACAGCTTGCGAAGCTGCTCTTCGGCCCGCCTCCGCTCGGTAATATCCTCAACGATGCCATCGTAGTAAAGGACATGGCCATTGAAGGCGCGAACCGCGATGGCGCTCTCCCGTACATGTATCACCGACCCATCGCGTCTTTTCCAGGATGCTTCCAATCCCCGGAATTGACCGTGGCCCTCGACCTGCCGCTTGAAATCGGTGCGGCGGTAACTCGGCTCGAAACCTTCCTCTTCGAGATTTCGGCTTTCCAGTTCCGCAACAGAGGTGTAACCCAACATCTTGACCAGAGCGGGATTGGCCATAAGGATCTTTCCTTCCGGGGTGGTGCGGTAAATCCCTATGGGGGAATTCTCGACGAGACTCCGGAACCGCTCTTCGCTTTCCCGCAGGGCCGCTTCCGCCCGTTTGCGCTCGGTGATGTCGCGCGCGATTCCCTGGACGGCCACCGGATAAGACCCGGAGTAAATGGGCCGGAGGCTCACTTCCAACGGTCGGAGTTGGCCGCTCTTGGCTACGATTTCGATCTCGGTGGCCCTCGGCTGCGGGAGTCCGGATTTGACGGTCTGATCGAGCTGCGCTCGATACTGCGGTGCCACCCACTCCAGGAAATTCTGCCCAATCGCCTCGGGGCGCGAGTAGCCCGTGATTGTCTCCCCTGCCAGATTCAACGCGGTGAGGTGGCCGCGCAAGCCACAGGTAAAAACCATGTCATTGGCGTTCTCAAAGAGTTCGTGATAGCGGTGGCGCAGGGCAGATTCCCTTTGACCCCACTCGCGGATCGTCGCGGTCTGCTCGAAGACGCGGCGGCGGAGCAGGGCCGCCCATCCCAGCGCGGTCAGAATCAGCGCGGCCATTACCCCCAGCCCCACCAGAGCGTGGCGCAGCGTCCACCAGGGCGGACGCTCCAACACCACGACGTCCGCGGGTGTGCGCAGAAGGACCCGGAATCCGCGCGCCTGCCGCTTATCGTCGGCCTGCACCGAGCATACCCCGGTCACTCGCAGCCGGCTGCCACGCGGAAGCGCTGCAAGGGCGCCGAAAGCACCCGGCCATTGCAGATAGGCATCGAAAATGACCTCTTGGAATTGCAGGATAACGTTCGCCCCAGTTCGCTCCGGGGAGACACCTACCAGGCGCCCCTCCACGCTCACGAGGGCATTGTCATAACCTCCCGCTGTTGCCCCGGTTGCCGCGACTCTGGTTGGGGGCGGCGGCGTGCCCCACGCGATTTTTCGCGCCACCGCATCCTCCAGGACGGGCGAAAAATCTCCAAGAGACGGATAGCCCAGGATATCGACGCGATCGCCGGGTTGGAAAATTCCTCCTTCGGCCAGCTTGACGGAGATGCTGTCCGTGTCATCGGTGACAAACAGCCGGCTGTCCGGTCTTTGCAGGGTAACCACTCCCTGCGCGCGGACGCGATGATCGGAAGCGCCCTCGGGCGTGAAGCGCAACAGGCTGCTGAAAGAGCGCACCGGAAGCGCCCAGGGGTTGGGAGGCTCCTCCTCAATCCGAACCTGCTCCAGGCTCGGGACGTGAAGCCGTACGCCAAGCATCTTGTTTTTGTCGTTGAAAATCGCCCCGCAAGCGCCCCTCGCCTTTACTCGCGCATCGACTAGCCGCTCTGGCTTCAAGGGGTGCGTGGTAAGGACGTAGGTCCTGACGCGCCCGCCGCTTACGGCGAGGTCGAGCACCAAGTATTCGTCCTGCATAGCCGCCTGCCTGACGATTCCGTCGACTTCCACCCACTGGCTGTCTTCCGAAGTAGAAGCGAGCCGGTCAAATGAAACCTGCTTGGGAGTTGGAAGTGACCCTCTCCCCAGTACTCGGATGCTCGGCCGGATGATTTCAGGCGCGAAATCCACGAAAGCCGTGAAGCCTCGAATTTCGACCAGGTCTCCAGCCTCCAGGCCAAGTTTCATTCCCGCCGTGTCCACCCAAATTCCAGCAGTTGAATCCTGAATGAAGAGGTCTTCGCCTTCCACGCTGTCGCTATGGTAAAACGTCACGACGGCGCGCAGCCGCACGGGGTACCCCAGTGCCGCTTTCTCCCGCGTGAGGGTCCGAACCTGCGCGGCGCTGGTGAGCGTAGGAAGGTTGACGGATGCGGCGACTTCCTGGCCAGGCAAGCCGTCAGCCACGATCAAGGCGGAGAATGCCAGAAAGGAAACCAGGGCCCTTTGCACGGTCTCTTGACCAAGAGGAATCCGGCCGCGTCGAATGAGACGCCCCATCAGTGCTGACCCGGCGCGGGGTGTGCAGCCCTTAACTGTGGGCTGACAATCTTCTCAAAGCAGTCCGGGCAGATGCCATGAGTGAAGATCGCTTCCGAATGTTCACTGATATAAGCTTCGACTTGCTGCCAGTAGTTCTGATCATTCCGAATTTTTTTGCAATAAGAACAGATAGGGAGGAGACCCTGAAGGAGCCGCACGCGCCCCGCCGATTCCTCCAACTCCCGGACGCGCTGCGCAAGCGAGATCTGAAGCTCCACGACGCGGGCTCCGCCCCGCACGCGAGCGCGCAGCTCCTCGTTGTGGAAGGGCTTGGTGACGTAGTCGTCCGCTCCGGCCTCCAATCCGCTGACGATGTCGTCACGACTGGTGCGAGCCGTGAGGAGAATGATGTAGGCCGGTGAAGGATGCCCGCCTTCCCTCACCCGGCGGCAGAGCTCCACTCCCCCTACACCCGGCATCATCCAGTCGAGAATGATGAGGTTGGGCGCCTCCGGCTCCAGAAGGATTTCCCACGCTTTCTCCCCATCAGCGACCGCAGCAACCTCGTAGCCCCAACGCGCGAGGAAAGTCTCCACCACACGGCGGGATACCGCATCGTCTTCGGCAAGGAGGACTCTGGTTGACACGCTGCCTGTGCACCCCCCGGCGATGCGCCAGCTTCCCTCCGGCGGGGTACTTTCATTCCAACCGCCCCACCTGAAGAAGGGATATCGTCTGTTCCGGGGGAAAACTTAAAGGCGAAATCAGGGGAGACGCGGGGGGGGGGCGAACACAGCTGGGCGCGCATCAGCGTTATTCGGTGTGGCAACAACTGACCAACCAATCCCACAGAAAATTCGAAGTTCCGCAAATTCGGAATTGAATTCTTACTGCCCTTGTGTATAAATACGCTGACAACGTTGCTGTTGAGGAGGCCTCAATGGAAGGAATCAAGTGGATTATCGGATGCCTATTGTTCATCACGGGCATCGTAGCGTACTTCCCTGTAATCTACATTCGCAAGACCAATAAGCTTCTGAAGACCCTCGAGCAGATCGAGGTCAACACCCGCAAGTAACCAAGCAGGTCAGGCTGAGCATTCGCGTGTCGCGTGGCGGTGCCTCACTGCCGGCAAGAGGTTCTGTGTCCGCTCAGGCAGTTTGCGTTGCCTGTCCGTGCTCCGCCTGGCCTCATCTTCCACGGACCGTGACGGCTCTAAGTGACTACGGGATACAGGGCTTTCTGTCTGGGTCAAACGAGGGTGAATCATGCACCCGCTGGACTTGACACGACGTGTGACGAGCGCTTGCGTCCTGTGGGGCGTCGTCATCCTCGCTTCGGCTTTGACATTCGGGCAAGATCCTCCGGCATTGCAGGGAAACTGGGTTGCCACTGCCGGCGATGGCAGAACTTTCCGCGGCCGGTGGACAGCTCAAGTCCCCTCCGGCCAACCCGATGTGGTACAAGGTGGCTGGACCTTATCAGATGGTCTTGGGAAGGCTCTGGCGAGGGGCATTTGGACGGCCCGGAGAAGAGGCCAGGGATGGACCGGTACCTGGTCGGCACAGGACGAAAAAGGAAGGCAGGTATCCGGAACCTGGAGGGCCGAGGGCGAGGAGACCAAACGGCCCACCCTCCAGACGCTTCTGGAACGAACGCTGACGGCTGAAATTTCCGGGACCTGGCAGAGCGGCAGGCTCCGGGGCAACTGGTGGCTAAAAGGGTTAGCTCCTTTATCCCAGCGCCCTTAGCTCCCCGAATTCACACTTCAATCAACTCCCCCTGTTGCGGCTTCGGATAGCAGGAGAACTGTGTTATCGTATTTGGGATGTCGAGATCGTGGGGAGAGCAATCGAAGCCGCTTGTAGAGCCCCAACCAGCGGAACTCCCTCCGTCCGCGAGTTCGCGAACCGCCCTCAATCGGGAAGAATCCGCTTCCCCTGCGACGGCAGGCGTGAGCCTCTCCAGACAACGCCCGGACATTCTGCCTGGGCGTAATTCCGCCCCAATAACTTTCGACCGGCGCTGGGGGAAGCCCTCTGGGTGGGGGCGCGCGCCAATAACTTCGCCGAGGAGATTTAACTGATGGAGAAGCAACCGGTCGCGGGAAGCGGAGCCATCTCTCTCCAGTCCGACGTCGACGGGCTACGCAAGGCCATCATCCGTTTTTCGAGTGGCCGGGTCTTGCGCACCTATATCTCCGCAGAGGAGGAATCTTTCCTTTACCAGAGCGCCCCCGCCACGTTTGCAGCGCGGACTCCCGACGGCAACCGTGTGGAGGTGAAATCTTCCGAAGTGAAGGCCATCTTCTTCGTGAAGAGCTTCGAGGGCGCAGCGGACTACTCCGAATTCAAAGTGTTTACGGCTCAGCCCAACGGGAGAGGCGTTTGGGTTCGAATTCACTTCCATGACGGAGAAATCATGGAAGGCGTCGCCCCCAATCGGATTGATACCTACGTCAAACCCGTCTTTTCCATGACGCCACCCGACCCTGCCTCCAACAACCAGACCGTTCTGGTCTCGAAGCAGTCGCTGCAGGAGATGCAGATCCTGGGCTTAGCGGCCGATTGACAAGGTAATCTTCAGAGGCAGCGCACGACCGATCGCCATGGCAGGCACTTTAGAAAGAAAGTCAGCTCCGCCGCGAGGGACCAAATGGGCTCCCGGCGCGGAACCGCTGGCGCTCTGCATGAGCTGCAACGCGACGTACCCGGCGGAGGCCACGGAGTGCCCCAATTGCCAGGTGGCTCTCTCGCTTGTCCGCAAGTGTCCGAGCTGCGAGCGCACCCAATCCGCTCAGCACCTGACCTGCATCTATTGCGCGAATTCGTTCATGCAAGAAGACGGGCTCAGCGTCCTGGCGGCGGGGCCATGGGGGCTCCGGGAGAAGAGCGCCTACGCGCGAATTCAGAAGTTCGCCGCGCTTGCGGTCTCCGTCCTGATTCTCGCGGGTTTGGCGTACTACCTCTATTCGCAATGGGTCGCGTATATCAATCGGCCGATCGCGCGCACCTTCGTTGTCCGCCCCTACCCTGTGGTCATGCGCAAGTCCCCAGCTAGCAACGCTCCGCCTGTAAAAGATCTTCAACCCTCGGAAAAGGTCGACATTACCAAGTGCGTTTACGATAGCGCCGGGAATCGCTGGTTTCGAGTGATCTCGGCTGGTATCAAAGGGTATGTCAGCACCGAAGACGTAGCGCCGCCGGAGGCGACGAAGGGAGACCCGGATGGGGGGTACGCCGCGCTGCGGCACTCCCTGCTGCATCTTGGCGACCCTGCGATGCTCGATTACGCCCGGGATGCTGTGGAGTATTACCACAGCATTTTCCCCGGTAACCACCACGGGGACGAACTGACTTGGTTGCTGGCAGAACAGACGCGCGAATTGGCGGCACGCTCCGATCGCCCACGAAAGCTTCTCGCCACCGCGCGGGAGCAGTACCAGAAGCTCGCCAATTCGGGCGGGGAATACGCAATGCGAGCCCGCGAGGCCCTCGACCAACTTGCCTCGGAACCCACGACTCAGCCTCGGCCCCGCTCGTCAAAGCCGAGACCTTTGGAATTCAGCATCGTGGGGGGAACGAGCGGGGGAACGCCGACAACCGCAGGCGGGGCCGCAGGATCGCCTGTCCGGAAAGTCATGGTCTTGGATCAGACGCCGCTGGCGATAAGACTCACCTCTCCACTCGAGATGGTGCCGGGTGCGCAGGGTGAAGGAGAAATCGCTGAAGATATCCATGTAAGAACTGAATTGGCAATCCCTCAGGGCAGTCGAGCCCGCCTGTCGGTTGGACCGAAAAGTCAGACTCCCGGAAGCTCCCCGGACGCTACATCCCTCACGCTCCGTCTGACCGCGCTGGTGATCGGAGATCAGACTTACCCCGTCTCTGCCTTCGCGGTCAGAAGTCGCCCAGCCAGTACCCTTCCTCTCGGGACGAGAATCGAATTCCGACTCACCACACCACTCGTCTTGCAGGAGCGATAGACGCGCGTCGCTCGCGAAAGCCACATGCGGCCGAAATCCACTTCAGGTTCGTTTATCTCGGGGGACGGTTAGGGACCGGGCCCGTATATAAGGGGGTTGTTGGATTCAAAGGTTACAGTGGCTTCGGCCTTTCATTCTTAACAGGGGCAGGCGAGCCGGCGGAGCTTATCCATGGGCTCCAGGTGTTATGACATGGGATTCCACACTTCGGAAGGAAAGAGAGACTGCGGCAAACGCCAGACTCAATAGAGCGCACCGCTCATTCACCGGCCTTCGACGGTATGGCGGGCCGCGTCGATTCCGAAGCGCCGGAGACGTCCACGGCACTGATGACCAACTGGTCGCCCACTTCGGTCCCGGTCCTCGAGATTGTCCGCGCGGGGAGCTCGATGACGCTTTCAGCGTCCAGATAAAGGCTGGTCATGGAGAAAGGTGGAATGGACTCGCGTAGGGCCACTACACGCAAGCCTCGGTCGAGGAATACTACGTCAATGCGGAAGAGCATCCCCAGGGTATGAATACCCCTCGAAGGGAAGATCCAGAGTCCGCCATCAGGTTCGAGACGGCGCTTTCCCAGGAGCCCCACGAAGCGGCTCAGGACGGAATCCGCAACCTTCAGCCGCCTTGCAAGGAAGGTCTGCTTCGTCTTGTTGTAGACAAGCACGCTCCCGTCTTCCCTCGGCATGATTTCAAATCCGCCGGGTTGCGGCAGGCCCATCCGGAAGCGCAATTAGCGGGACATCTTCTTCTTACGGCGCTGAATGAGAATGAACAGCACAACCACAAAAAGTACTCCGGCAACTAACCTGATTACGGTGACGTTGTCCACTGCTTCTCTCCTCGTCGTGTGAGAATTGGACCTACTCGCCCTGCAATGCTCTGGCCAGATTCCTCCAAATCATAATAACCGCCGGCCCCAGGAGAACGATAAAAAGGTTGGGGAAGATAAAGAGAACGAGGGGCGGAATCATCTTGATCGTGGTTTTCGCCGCCATCTCCTCGGCTTGCTGCCGCCGCTTCACGCGCAGAGCGTCGGCAAAGGCCCCCAACGATTTGGAAATGGGCGTCCCGAATCGCTCCGTTTGCACGAGCATCTGGACGAACTGCCGCACGCTTTCCACCCCCGCCCGGTCAGCCATGTGGCGCCAAGCTTCCAGACGGGGTTTTCCGGCCCGCTGTTCGAGGCCGATCAAGACAAACTCTTCACTGAGCGCAGGGTGACTGATCTTCAGTTCTTGCCCGACGCGCAGAATTGCCTGATCCAAACCCAGCCCTGCCTCCATACAGATCACCAGCAGGTCCAAGGCATCAGGCAGGCTCAGTCGAATTTGATCCTGCCGACTCCCAGCCGCCTGCATCAGCCACAGGTCCGGAATCATGAAACCGACGGCGCCCGAGAGCACAACATAGAAGAAGGTATTGCTCTTAACGAGAAATGCCACCGCCAAGATCGCCGTCGCCGGGAGCAGGATCTTGACCATATAGAAAATGTCCGCGTGGGCGGCCTTGCGGTATCCCGCCGAAGCAAGGCGGCGGACAAGGTCCGGATCCTCCCGTGATCCCAGCAGGCCCCGCAAGGGCTTGGCGAACTTCGCCACTCGCTCGGAATCCAGGAATCCCTGTAAGCCGGTTCGGCTTTCCGGCATATACGGCTGGGGGGTACCGCTTGTAACCTCCATCAACCTCGTGCTCTCTCGGGAACGCCCGCCCAGAAGCAATATGACCAGGGCGAACGTCACCACAAATATGGCTGCTACACCGGCTATAAGATAGATGTTCACGTTCAGACTCGGATGTCGATGACTTTACGGATGACCCATCCACCGGTCACCATCAGGATGATCCCAACATAGATCAATTTCTGGCCGATGGGATCGGTCAACAACGTCTTCTCATACTCGGGATTCACGAGATTCAGCAGCACAAACATAAAGAACGGGAGCCCGGCCAGGATCCAACCCGTCAGGCGGCCCTGCGCCGTATAGACCCGCAACTGTCCCCTCAAGCGGAAGCGGTCCCGGATGACCGCGGTAGCTTTGTCCAGGACTTCGGCGAGGTTGCCACCTGTCTCTTTCTGAACCAGGATTGCAGTCACCAGAAAACTGACATCGGGAATCGGAACGCGGTCGGCAAGGTTCAGCATCGCTTCGCGGAGCGGAAGTCCGAAGTTCTGTTCCTCAAAAACCCGCCGGAATTCGGAAGCGACGGGTTCCGATCCTTCCGTAGAGACCATTTCGATAGAGGAGGTCACGGTGTGCCCGGCGCGCAGCGCTCTCGCCATCAGATCGATGGTATCGGGAAGAAGTTCCTCAAATCGTCGGAACCTCGAGTGGCGCTTCCAAAACAGATAAAGATAGGGGAGGCTTCCGACGATCAAACCAAAGAGGGCGGCAAGCGGAAGCGTCGGCGCTCGGAAGGTGCCGAGCCAGGTCCCCGCCAGCACCATGACCAACGAACCCGAGACCAGAGTCCCCACCGTCCAACTGCTCTCCGCCTGGGTCAGCAGGCGCTGAAGTTTGATGCAGACAGGAACCTGCTGCATAAACTCGTTCAGCCATGGGACATCGCTGAGGGCCTCCTGCCGTAATAGGCTGGCCGTGTCATCCACGACGCCGGTGGAGGCCCGCTCTATGGTTTGCAGGCGCTGCCGAAGGGCAGCCTCCGACTTCGTGGGCTTCAAGGCGAAGACCAGCACCACAAAGGTCGCCATCAGAATCAGGCCGAAGAGTGCTACCGGCGACATTTGACTCTCCCCACCACGTCAGACCTCCAGCGAATGCTCAAATAGGGAAGCTGGAAGGTTGACCCCGGAAACTTTGATCTTCTCGGCGAACTTGGGGCGAATTCCCGTAGCGTGAAAACGCCCAAGCACCCGCCCCCCCGGCGCCACGCCCCGCTTCTCGAAGAGGAAGATATCCTGCATGCTCACGACGTCCTCGTCCATTCCCGAAATCTCGGTCAGGTGAGTGACGCGCCGCGTGCCATCGCTCATTCGGGAGACCTGGATAACCACAGCGATGGCGGAGGTGATCTGCTGACGGATGGCCTTTTCGGGCAGGTTCAGGTTTGCCATCAGCGCCATGGTTTCCAGGCGGGCGACCGCGTCACGAGGGCTATTGGCGTGAATGGTTGTGAGCGAGCCGTCGTGGCCGGTATTCATCGCCTGAAGCATGTCGAGCGCTTCTTCCCCGCGCACCTCGCCGACGATAATCCGGTCAGGACGCATACGCAGACTGTTGATCACCAATTGGCGCTGCTTGACAGCGCCCTTCCCCTCAACGTTGGGTGGACGGCACTCGAGCCGGACCACGTGCTCCTGCTTCAGCTGCAATTCCGCCGAGTCCTCAATGGTGACGATTCGTTCCTTTTCGGAAATGTAGCTGGAAAGGATATTGAGCAGGGTTGTCTTTCCGGCGCCCGTGCCGCCGGATACCAGCACGTTGAGGCGGGCTCTCACTGCGCCCTTCAGGAGTTCCAGCATCTGCGCGGTCAACGTTCGGTTGGCGAGCAGGTCGTCCGCCTCCAAGGGAATGTGTCCGAATCGGCGAATGGAGAGGATAGGGCCGTCAATCGCCAGCGGAGGGATGATGACATTGACGCGCGAGCCGTCGAGCAACCGCGCGTCCACCATCGGAGAGGATTCATCCACGCGCCGGCCGACCGCCGAAACGATCTTGTCAATGATGTGCATCAGGTGCCCATCGTCCTTGAAGCGGACGTTGGTCGGCTCCAGGACTCCCGCCCGCTCTACGTAGACGTGCTTGTGAGTGTTCACAAGAATGTCGTTAATGGTCGGGTCCTGGAGCAGGGGCTCGAGCGGGCCCAGTCCGAAGACCTCGTCCAGCACCTCCCGCGACAACCGTTCCCGCTCCATCCCGCTCATGGGCGTAGCCGAGCCCGACACCAGATCCTGGATGATGGCGAAGATCTGCGAGCGGGCACGTCCATCTCGCAAATCCATCAGCTTCTCAAGATCCACACGGCTGAGCAGATCGCGGTGAATATTCGACTTCAATTCCTGATAAGCCTTGGGTGTCAGGCCGGCCGCCTTCTTTTCGAGGCCCGGCCGCGAGATCCCTTGATTACCTACGACCAGTGCGCCTTTTCCCCCGTCACCCATTTCTATCCTCCTTCATACACCCCGCCGCTTGCCTACCGGCTCAAGAAACCGAACATCCCTTTTTCTTCCTTCTTGCCCCCGGCCCCCGCCTTTCCCGTTAGCATTTCCGCCCAGTCGGAGAGACTGCGCATCAAGTCGGAGCGAGCCGCCACGGAAAGCGGGTCTCCGGTATTAATAGACTTCATAACCTCAAAATACTGATTGGGAATCTTCCAAAAAATGTTCTTGTGAATGGCCTTTTCGATCTGGGCGTCGGTAATCGAGCCGCCCTTCGAATACCGGTTGATCACGATCCGGATTTTGTCGGGCGGATAGTCGAATCGCCCGAAGTATTCCACGTGCCTTGCCACACTGCGCAGAGCCGGAAGTTCGGGAGTGGCAATCAGGTAGACCTGGTCAGCTTGGTCGACCACCACCATGGTCTGCTCGTCGAGGGCGGGATGGCAGTCGACCACGACAAATCCGTAATGCGACCGCAGGAAGTCGAGGACCCTTTGGAGCGCATCGGCGGCAACGTGCCGCGGGGCATCGACGCCGTCGGGAGCGGGCAACACATCGAGAGTGCTGCGGTGCTTCATGACAAAGCCCTGCAGAAGCTCCGCGTCCAGCCGGTGGGTGTTGTCCGCCAGATCGTAGAAGTGGTATTGGTGTTTCGGCAGGGCGAGGAAAACCGAAGCATCGCCCAGGTCCGGATGGAGGTCAACCAGCAGGGCGCGGTGCGGCTGCCGTTGCGCCAAATGGGCAGCCAAATGCGTGGCCAGGGTCGTAGCGCCCGTACCTCCCTTGGCTGCCAGGAAAGCCAGCACCTTGCCCGCCGCCTGCTCGCGCTTGTCCTTCCTCCTGCCTCCCACGCGCGCCAGCCCTTCCAGCAACGCGTCTCGATCGAGGGGTTTAAGCAGGTACTCCGTGCAGCCGCATCGCATGGCGGCAATGATGAGGTCGGATTGAGACTTGGCCGACACCGCAAAGATGACCGTTCCGCTCAGCGTTTCGTGGATCCTCTCAGCCGTGCTTCCGGCCTTCTCTCGGTCGCGGTCGAAATCAATAATGCAGATATCCGGATGGAGATCCTTGAGGCGGTCGACGAAGACCGAGTCCTGCTCATCGGCCAGGTAGTGCTGAAGCTCTGCGGCGAGTTGGGCCAAGGGGGTCGAATCGAGGAATCCCCGCAGCTGCGAAGCGGATTCCGCATCCAGGCACAACGTGGCAATCGAAAGAGAATCCGCCCCAGCTGCTTTGCTTCGGTCTGGCGGCCGAGTTGATCTTTCCGCTCCCATGTTCTCCCGACCTATTTCGATTTCTCCGGCACCGGACCCCGGATCCCGTCGCTCTTGGGAACCTCGCGGTCAAATTGTGGCGTGTCAAGATCGCGCATTACCGGCTTCGGTGGCGTTGGCGGCGGGACCGGCGTACGAGTCGGATCAACGATGTGCGGGGTCACCATCACCAGGAGCTCAGTCTTCGAGCGGCTGACATTCCGCGAGCGGAACAGGTGACCAATAATCGGAAGGTCTCCGAATCCCTTGATCTTCGAAAGCTGCGCCTGGGTCCGCTGGTCAATGAGCCCGGCGATGCCGAAACTCTGGCCGTCTTTCAGTTCGATTTCCGTCTCCGCGCGCCGCGTAGAAACCGCCGGCACCAGGAACCCTGAAATCGTCAAGGCGTTGGTGAAGTCCAAGGTGCTGACTTCCGGGCTCACCTGCAAGCGAATCGAATTATCCTTCGTAATCACGCCCGTGAATTCCAGGCGCACCCCAAAGGGCCGGAACTGGATTGTGACGGCGGTGAAATTCGTCCCCCCTTGAACCACCGGGAAAGGAAACTCGCCCCCCGCAAGGAATCTCGCCGGCCTGCCGTTGATGGCCAGGAGGTTGGGTTCGGCCAGAATCTGTAACACGTTTCTCTGTTCCAGAAGGCGAAGGGTCGCGGCCAGGTTCAGATCCGGCCGGAAGAGGAAAACATTCAAGATGTCCGTAACCGAGAAGGTCGAAGTGGTGCCCGTAAGTTTGTTTCCGATACCCCCTGATATCTGAGTCTGTCCCGCGCCGCCCCCGCCGCCTCCGCCGCCGGTCGGCGCACCGAATTGCTGAGTGGAAAGTGCCCCGGGCGTATTGAGGGCGCCCGTACTCATCAGGTTGAAACCGAACTGGTCCAGCCTGGTGCGGTCCACTTCCGCAAACTTCACCTCCAGGAGGATTTGTTTGTCGTGGGGAGGTTCCGCCAGCCCCATGGAATTCACAATGTCTTTCGAGAAGACGCCAGCCATCTTCAGGACGTTGTCGATGACCTCCTGGCTTGAAACCGCGCCGGAAACAATCAGTCGACCTCCCTCCGCCTGCACCTGGATCGGCTCGCTGGGATAAGCAAGCTGAAGGCTGTCGCGAAGTGGAGCGACGTCCAAGTCGGAAAGGACGTCCAACATCCGGGACCGACCTGCTTCGTCCCACAAGATGAGACTGCTTGCTCCCATCCCCTTCGCCGTCACCACGAGTTGTGTCGGGGTGGTGGCCACAGCCTCAATCACGGAAGGATTGCTGACCAGCACCCGGCGCAGGCGCGCTTCGAGATTAATTACCAGCGATTTTCCTGCCAGGATGTGAAGCGTCTGCGTTTCGGGGGCAGCCGCCGATTCCTGCGTGCACGCCGTGCGGGTCCAAGCCATTAACAGGGCCGCGACGAGGATTGCGGAACCCCCCAGGGCTTGCACCTTCAATGTCGGTCGGATCGCACTGCCAGATGGAGCCCACCGGGGCTTATTCGAATTTTTCCACACTCCGTTTATCTCCGTGAATGACCTCGACCGTATAGATGTCGGGCGGCTTAGGTGCAACCTTGGGAGCTTCCCGCCGAACCCGGTGCGCTGCCGCCGGCGCTGGGACGGGCGGTTTTTTCATTCCAGCAATCAACTCATCCAGGCTGACTGGCTTGGTGTCGACTCGTTCCTTGTCGGCGCCACTGCGCAAAACGAACTGGATTGTAGCTTGCGTGCTGGCCAACAGGAGCTTTTCCGAGTCTTCGGGACTCAGGAGCAGGGTCACCACGTTCACCGTCTGCGGCTTGCCTTCCGGGTCAGGCTGGATTCTCTGCCCAGCCGTCAGGACTTCGACATCCTGCAAAACGGTTTGCGTGACGGGCGAATCCCCGCCCGGCGGGCGGAAGGTCGCCAGGACATCAACGTGCGAACCCGGGAACAGGAATCCCGCCACGCCCACGATCTCATTGGACCGGACCGACGTCGCGCGCATGCCAGTCGGAATCTTCGCAGTGAGTCCAAATCCTGATCCTGCGACTGCCAGATCACGCTGCAATACCGGTTCTTTGGCCCCCAGCGGATAGAGGGTCGATCGGCCCACCACCTCATCGGGCTTTGAAAAGGAACCCGTCAATTGAACTGTTGATGGCCAGTCGACCAAGGCGAGATCTTCCGCCTTGAGAACAATGCCTGCCGGCAGTTCCTTGGCGGTGGCCACCACCTTGATCAGCTGGATCGCAGGGCCGCTTTGCTTCAGGCGCGCCGCAAAGAAATAGGCTGCCCCCCCCGCAAGGGCCAGCGCGACAACCAATGCCACTACGATGCGTCGTGTATCCACGTTGTTAGCCTCGCAAAAACGTCAAGCCGAACGCATAAAACGTTCCGGCCGCGATAGCCAGGGCATAGGGGATCCTGATGGCCTGGGGGTTCTGCAGATTGATCTCAGGGTGCGGCGAAAACCCGGAAGCGAGATGGTGACGAAACAATTGACCCAGGTTCTTCAATGTGCGAAAGCCCTTCCGCCGTATGAGCATGTAACCCAAAGCCAGGATTCCCCCGGCGAGGGCAGAAGCCAGCATCACCACAGCAAGATGACGCAAACCCGACCACACCCCGACGGCAGCCATGAGCTTGACGTCCCCAGCACCCATCCCGCGCACAAGAAAGAAGAGGAAGAATACCCCTCCCCCGATCAGCCCGGCGGCCATTCCGTCCAAGGTTGCTCGCCAGTTCTCAAGGAATGTACGCAGAACCAATCCGCCCACCATCGCTCCGTAGGTGAGACGGTTGGGAATCCGTCCTTGTCGAACATCCCAAGCAGCCGCGACAGCTGCGCAAACCGCCGCCCCGGTTAAGAAGTATTTCTCCATGGGCGAAATGCCCGCGCCACGCCCGCGAGGGGCGCCACTTTGTTCCCGCTTCCCTTCTCCAGCCTTTACAGTCGAGCCGTGTAGGCAGAGCCGTCAGCTCGCGTAACCCTTCAGCTTCGCACCAATGGACGAGAAAGCCTCGTTAATGGCCGTGGCTACTGACCCCATCCCTACTGTCGCCGCCAATGCAATTAAGGCCGCGATCAGGGCGTATTCAATCAGGTCCTGGCCTGACTCCTCGGCATGCAGGCGAGCCAGGGCACGCTTCATCTCCGAAATTAAATCCCTCATTCCAACCTCCTGCGGTTCCAAAGATTTGGCGCCCGAATGGGTATTCCCCTCCCAACGGTCTCAGCTCGAGTAGCTTTTCATCTTCGCGCCAATCGATGAGAAAGCTTCGTTAATCGCCGTGGCCACCGAGCCCATTCCCACCGTTGCGGCCAGGGCGATCAAGGCAGCGATCAAGGCGTACTCGATCAGATCCTGCCCGGAATCTTCCCCATGAAAGATTGTCAGAGCCTTCTTGACTTTCTTGTAACATGCATTCATCGTCCGTAACTCCCTAACCTTGAAGGATTCTCTCGGTAACACTTGGAGTCCAAACTGGGGGTTCTCGGATCGAGAACCGAACTCGCTTCTAGCAGAATATGGCCCACACCCCCGTAGAAATCAAGAACTTTTTGCATTTCTAGGAAGATAAACGACTTCGACGAGGCCCACAATAGCCAGTTCGTGCTATGCCGTGAGTATTCCTTTCCGACGCCACGCCAGACCCCTTCTCTTTCGTGTTACCCAATGAATCCACCCTACCCATATGGACTTAGGAGGAAGAATGCCACTTTGGATACCCCACTTTCACCGGGAAGCTTCGTAATTGGTAAACCACGCTCCTGCAGCTACAAACACCGAGGCATTGTTGAACCGTGGATCGAGCACTGTGAATCGGAAGTATAGAAGCCGCTCCCCCGCAAGGTGACATACCACATTTAGCGGCGTATCCATTACAATTGGCGCATGCAGACTCCTGTCGGCCAGGAAGTCGTGGAAACACGACCTCCCTACGAATACAAGGCCAGCCCCTACAGTAGTCATTCTCTGCTGCTTGCTCTGCTTCCGGCCCGGGGGCGCGGCAGTCGTATTTTGGACGTCGGGTGCGCTGGCGGATATCTGGCCGAGATCCTTGCTGACAGAGGGTTCGAAGTCATCGGCATTGACAGGCCGCAGGCAATCGCTGGCAGATCTAAAGGGAATGTTAACTATATGCCTGCCGACCTCGATTCCGGACTGCCGCACCTGCCGGGGACTTTTCAGTTCATCCTTTGCGCAGACATCCTCGAACACCTGCGCGAACCCTCAAGGCTTTTGCAGGAGATTCGCACTTATCTGGCTCCCGAAGGGAGGTTGCTTGCATCTCTCCCCAACAGTGGCAACCTCTACTTTCGCCTCAACGTCCTTTGGGGAAGATTTCCCCGGCATGATCGCGGTCTCTTCGATCGAACTCATCTGCATTTCTACACGTGGGCGGGCTGGGTTGATCTATTCTCCGAGAACGGGTTCAGGATTGAGAATATCCAGCCTTCGGGAATTCCCTTAGGACTGGCCCTGCCACACTGGAAGGACTTGTTGCTTGTTCGCTGGCTGGAGTCCGCAACCTACGCATTGGCCTGCGTGTGGAAGAAGCTCTTTGCTTACCAGTTTATAATTGTCGCTCGACCCGAGGCTGGCCGATGACCCGCCCGAAGCCCAAGGTTGTCGTCGTCATGCCGGCCTACAACGCCGCCAAGACTTTACACATGACCTACGCCGACCTCCCGGCCGGGGTCGCCGACTCGGTGATTCTAGTTGATGACCACAGCTCCGACGAAACGGTCCGAATCGCGCGTGCCCTGGGCCTGGAGTTATTTGTCCACACGCAGAATTATGGATATGGCGGGAATCAGAAGACTTGTTACCGCGAAGCCTTGAGGGTCAATGCAGACATCGTCGTCATGCTCCACCCCGACTACCAGTACGACCCCACTTTGCTCCCGCAAATCATTCGTCCCATCGCCGACGGTGAAGCCGACATCGTGCTCGGCTCGCGGCTGATGGGGGCCAATCCCATGAAGCAAGGGATGCCCTGGTGGAAGTACATTTCGAATCGTTTCCTTACCTGGCTGCAGAACGTAACCTTCGGACTGAAACTCTCGGAATACCACACCGGCTATCGCGCTTTCAGCCGAGATGCCCTGGAAGCCGTCAACTTTCAGATGAACTCCGATAATTTCATCTTCGATCAGGAGATCCTGGCCCAGGCCATCAGCTTGAAAATGCGCATCGCGGAGATCCCGGTGCCCACACGTTATTTCCCTGCCGCTTCATCCGCCTCTTTCCTCCAGAGTGTCGTCTATGGTCTGTCCATTCTTTGGCTGCTACTCCGATATTCCCTCCACACCAGAAGCTTGCTGCGCCAGAGGCAGTTTGAAAGTCTGCAGCGGCGATACCGGGCCATTGAAAGGACCCCTACAATGAAATCCTGAAAAGCCAGCAAGAATCCACAGCAGAGTTGGTAACAGCAACCATCAGCCTGGTTGCAATCCGCTGGAGTTTAAGGTGTAATCTCGCCGCTGGCGGGTGGGAAATGCCCTGACCTTGAAGCGGTTACATGTGGAGAGCATGCTGCAAATTCGTAGAATCTTTCCGCGGCCGGATGCACGGTACTTGCTCGTCATGTTGGCCGCCCTCGCTTTCGCTGTCAAGGTTTTCCTTGCCCTCCACACATTGGGTTCCTTCGACACCCTCACCTGGCAGCGCGACCTCGACCTAATCCACGCCCAAGGCGTTCCAGCGCTCTATCGCGAAGGAATCTCCTATTTTTCGCCGGAAGGCCGCCTGCTTATCGAGCAGCCATTCATTCATCCGCCATTCGTTATTCATCTCCTGCGTGTCTGGGAGTTTCTGTCGAATTCCACCAGTTTTCCGATACAGTTTTGGATAAGACTCACCTGTGCACTGGCTGACGGCTGCAGCCTGCTACTGCTCGCCGGCATCCTCCGACAGTCAGGTGTTGGCAGAGTTCTTTCGCGGCTCTGCGTCTTCGCAATTTGCCCAGCGGCGATCTTGATTTCAGGCTTCCACGGGAATACAGACCCGATCATGATGATGTTTGTTCTGGCTTCAATTTACCTGATCGAATGCCGCCGCGCACCGTGGGCCGCAGGCGTTCCCCTCGGAATGGCGCTGAACATCAAGCTCGCCGCAGTGCTTTTCATGCCAGCGATATTCCTGGGGATTTCGGGCTTTCGCAAGAAGTTGGAGTTGGGAACCATTGCAGCCGTCACCATGCTTGCCGGTTCAATACCGTATATCTTCCAGGAGCCGCGCCTGATTCTGACTCGACTGGGAGAGTACAAAAGCCAATTCGGCACCTGGGGGATTGGACGGCTTTGCTCGGCTTTCGGCCACGGCGACTCACTCAATTTGGAGTGCGAAGCCTACCGGCTGTACGGGGGGTACTCCGTTTTGCTTCTGATCACAGTTTTGACGATCTGGAAATCGAAGCGAAGGAGCAAGGCGCCGCTATTCGAGCACTGCGGCCTTGCTGCGTTCATCTTTCTCGCGCTGACTCCGGGTTTTGGCGTCCAGTACCTCGCGTGGTCGATCCCCTTCGCCGCATTACTCACCGGTTGGCCTGCCGCGCTCTACCATATCGTGACAGGAGGATTCTTGGCGGCGTACTACTACCGAGTCACTCACGCGTGGCCCGCGTATTTGGCGAGCACTTTCGATCAGCCCGCCTGGTACGGCCACGTCCTCTATCTGGGGTTCTTGTGCTGGATCGTGATATGCGTAAATGCTTTTGTTCTTGTAAAGCCCGCCTCGCACGGTCCGGATGTAGTGCGTGTCGATCAGAATTCGACCAGCAGGTCGGCCAAGGCTTAACCAACCTAGACTTTCTCTTCCGCTATTCTTTGGGTGGGGTCGGGTACGGCACAAACCTCACCGGCTTCTCGTCAGGTTCTACCAGCCAGACCTGACGGTCCCGGAAGTAGTCAACCAGTTCTTTGTTCTTTTCAGCGCCCATGTCACGAGCCCAAACGACCTTGGAATGGTCAATTTCCGCTTGATTGTAAACCCATTCAACTGCAAGCGGGTCGTGCGCTCCGCCGCCGCGGAAACGCTCATAATGTGTATAGCGAACGAGCACCAACTGCTTCCCAGGCACGGTTTGGAGTTGCGCCAGAAGACGGGCCCGCGGCAGCCCGCGTGGACTCCCCGTCATGCGTGCCCACCAAGGTCCGGCTTGTGCTGAGGGCAGACCTAACCCAATCGCGAGCAAGCGAATCGTCATCGACAGAAAACAGATGAGCGGCACAGCACGGACAAGGAACCGTCCGCTTGGCATGCCAAACCACTTCCAATGCCGCAAGTGACGCATCGCCTGCAAAAGCAGCGCAAAATTGACTGCGACCAGCGGAGCCGCGTAATGGGGATTGAAGAAGACCTCCAGAGCCAGCCCGGCCAGTGTCACCCCAAAAACCCAGACCAGCCGGCGCACTCGACGATCCTTAAGAGCCCGCGGCAGCAGGACGAACGGCAAGCTCAAAATCGGCCCGAAATAGAAACCCCAGAACAGAATTGCTCCTACCACCTTGATCTCCAGCAAACCGCTCGCATGGCGAGTGTCCCGATACCACGCCAGTTCGAAATTCGTGTAGAAATCACGCATGACCGCATGGTGATAGGCGGGCTCCGGGCTGGCCGACTGCCAGAGGAAGACGGGCGCCATCGCGTAGGTTTCGCGGTCGACTTGGTACGGCATCTTGAAGGGGTTACCGGTGATCCTCCAGAAGTAATAGCACATCATCCCGCCGACGACGATGAGCACGACCGCGATCGGCAGAACCACGCGAACCAGCGAAACCTGAAGTAATGGCCGCTTCTTGCCAAGCATCCAAGCGAAAAGCATCACGGCCACGGGCAAGCTGAAAACCAGACCTTCATACGGGCGGCTATTGGCAAGAATCGCCAGACCCAGCGCCAGCACCAGTGAGAGGCCAACGCGCGGCCGGCGAATCAGCCGCGGCAACGCGCCCAACACCAGCGCGCCCCCCGTGGCCGCTGCCGCTCCTCCCCAGTAACCGTTGACCCAATAGCCGAAGAGCGCAAAGCGTGCGACGGCCAGCAACCCTCCTAATAATGCCCAGCCGGGCGGCAACCAACCCTGTAGCATCCAACAAGTTGCCGCGCACATTGCGGCGATGCTCAGCGCCACGCCCGCCCAGGGAACTCCCGTCGCGAGTTGACCCGCCGCCAAAATCAGGCCCTGCATCGGTGGGTACATCGACATGTAAACGGGATGAACGATAATATGGAAACTCTCGAAGTGAACCCACATCGGGTGCGGGGGATTGCAAATCCGCCCGTGGGCGAAGGTGTCGGCCGCCAGCAGATAGCTGAACTCGTCGTGGAAGTCCGGCTGCGGCACCGGTAAGATCGGCAGAGCGGCCAGGCGTAACCCGAGCGCCAGCAATCCCACCGCCAGCACCGCCAGTCCACGCCTGCGCGCCAACCCGCCCAGTGTCTTTTCGACCGCTTCAAACCATCGCGAGCCGATCGCTGGAGCGCGAAATGCCACCGTGATCGCTGCCAGCACCATCAGTATGTCAATCAGCCACCACAATCTCCGTCCCTCGTCGCTTCTTTATTGGCCGTCACTTGCCGCCCCGCCACGCTCCCGTATCTTCCGAAGTGGCCGGAGCGACCGGCTGAACGTCGCTCCGCGGAACCCAAACATAGAACCGCGCTCGTTGTGCGAAGCGCTCCGGCACGGGCATCTCAAGCACTGCAAGCAGGCGGTATTCGGCTTGGATCGTCCGCCGCATTTCCGCAGTCAAATAGTTTTCAGTCCAATAGGTCTCCTTCTCCATTTGCAGGTCGAAGTCCAGCACGATTACCTTGAATTTATGCCGCACGAGTTGATCGACAATCTGGCGCTCATCGAGCGCCCCCGTGCGCGTAAGCCACGTGCGTTGATAGATGTCCGCAATTGGAACGTCGAGGCCCGCGCGAATGAGATCTCCCGCATAGTAGCCGAGAGCGCGCGTCCCCGGCGGGAAATTGCCGCGTAGATATAACTGGATGGCACGGTCGCGCTCAAAATCCCGCTGAGAGGGAGGTGGGGGCACGAAGAACTGTCCGGTGAATAGGGTGACCAGGAGCAGGACCGGCAGGTCTAGCACGCTAGCCGATTCCCCAATCCTTCTGGCCAGCAGCGAGGCAAACAGGACGCTGATCGGGAAGATGCACTCCAGGAGATAATTGGCGTCACTCCCCTGCTTGCCCAAGGCGAGAATCGCGAACCCCACGGAGCAGGCGAGATAACAGGCCATGAACTTGTCGCGGTGGACGCGCAGGGATTCCGTCGCCACCAGGAGCGGAACCAGGAAGACGATGGCGAAGCTGATCAACGCACCTTCAAACCGCGCCCACGAAAAGGGGACAAGGTTATAGTTGAAGAAGTGCAGAAAAAAATCCTGCCCGCGGAAGATCACGAATTGGAAGAAGGCTAACAACCCGCCCCCACCCGCAGCCATGAGGCCGGCGAAGGCTGCGGCCAGGCGGTAACGTTTCTCGAGAAGGAGGAAAAAGAAGACGGCGAGCGGCGCGGCCACAAACTGTTGCTTATAGAACAGGGAAAGGAGAAATAACGGGACACTCAACAGGAGTGTGGGAGTCTCCCGGAATCGATACGCTGCGATAACACCACCGAACGAAAGGAACAATGCGACACCGTCCGCTCGGGCCGCAATTCCATAAACGGAAACAAAGGCGTAAGAAAGAAAGCAAAGGGGCGCGCATGCGGCGGCGAGTTTGCACCCGCTGATGCGAAAGGCGAGCCATGCCGCAACGGCCGCACAACCCAGCACGGACAGCAAAGAGACCAGACGAAGCGGAAAGTAGGCAGGCTGTTCAGGATCGATCAACCTCGACCCAAGTAGGTAGTAGAGGGGCCCATAGATCATGGCGTCGAACCGCTCCGCCGAGGCAGGAGCATAAACGGGAATTCCCTGTCGAAGGTGCTGCATTTCCGCCAACCGCATCCCTTCGATCCCGCACCACTCGCCCGGATAGCGAAGGCGCGGCGGCCAGGTGGAAAGTTGCCAGGCAGCGAAGCCTCCCGCGATCACCAAGGCGGCCAGACAGGGCCATGTCCTGCCGTGCGCGGGGGTTGGAACTCTTTCGCTGCGACGGGCGGCGGACGGCGTGCTGAAAGGTTTTTTCAACTCGAACCACCAAGCCCTTCGAACGACTGCATGCGCTTCCCTGAATAACGCTGCCCGTCAGCGCTTCGGCTCGACGCTAGATTGCGAAGCCTGTTCGCGGGGCACCAAGACGAAGAGTTGATCGTCGGGGAACATCCTCTCCGCCATCGGCAATTCCAGTACGGCCGCAAGCTCGTAGTCGGCCAGGACGGCTCGGGCCCAGGGTTTAGGAAACCGAAAGAGATTCACCTTGGGATTATCCTCTATTCGAATATCAAAGTTTAAAATTACACCCGCGAAGCGCCGTGACCGAAACTGCGATTGAAAATCCAACCCCGGAAGCCGGCCCGACATGAAGAGCTGCGCATACTGATAAAGGTCGGAAACGGGGACATCCAACCCGGCGCGCACGCAGTCGCCCACCAGGTAGGCGAGCACAGGCGTCCCAGGCGCGAAATGGCTGCGCAGGTACTCTTGCACCGCCCGGTCGCGCTCGAAGTCTTCGGCCCGCGGCGCGGGACGAGTAAGCCATTGGGCAAAGAAGAGCGCGATCGTCAGGAGCACCAGCAGTTCCGACATGCGCTGCGAGTCCCCAATGCTTTTGCAGACCATTGCCGCGAAGAGGCTGCTCAAGATGAGCGCCAACTCCAAGTAGTAATTGCTGTCACTGCCTTCTTTGGCCAGCGTGAGAAGGCTCAGCACCGCGGCACTGAATAAATACACCTTGATCAAGCGACTGGGCGAATGCCGCAAGTACTCGAGCGAGACCAACAGCGGCACAAGGAACATCAGCAGCACAACCCCAATCCCGAGCAAGAAAAGCTTCCACGAAAATGGGATGAGGTTGTAAACGAAGAAATGGCGGAAAAACGCCTGGCCGGGGAACACGACAAACTGGAAGACCGCCAGCATCCCCAGTCCGCCCAGAGCCAGCGCGGCGGCGAACCCGGCGGCGCGGCGATACCGTTTTTCCCACAGGAGAAACAACAGAATCGCCACCGAACCCGCGACGAATTGCTGCTTATAGAAGAAGCCCATGAGAATGAAGGGGACGGAAAGCCAGAAGCTCGCCCGGTTCTGAAACCGAAAGGCGATGAGGAAGCCTCCGAAACTCAGAAGCAATGCGACCAAATCCGACCGAGCGGAAAGGCCGTGGGCAGTGACGAATCCATAGGAAAGATAAATCAGCGGTGCCAGGAGGACGGCAAGGCGGCTCCCCGTCAACCAGAACGCCAGCAATCCCGCGCCAGCGGCGCACGCGAGCGTCGCCAGCAACGACAGAAAACGAAGCGGGAAAAACGCGGGCCGTTCGGGATCGATCAGCCGGCTGCCTACCAGGTAGTACGCCGGGCCGTAAATGGAGGCATCGAAGCGCTCCGGCGAGGCGGGGGCGTAGATCGGCACGCCCTGGCGGACGTGCAGCATCTCCGCCAGGCGCATCCCTTCGATAAAGTTCTGCTCGCCGGGATAGCCGATCCGGGCCGGCCAGGACGAAATTTGGCGGGCAGCGAAACCTGCCGCCAGCAGCAAGGCCACCCCCGCCAGCAGCCACGCCTTCCGGCTCGTTGTCGTCGATTGCAGGACCGCAGGTTGCGACAGAGGATTGGAGGTCATGGCTGATTAATGGGAACGCGGCACCCAGACATGGAATCGGTCGTCATCGAAAACCTTCTCAACTTCGGGCATGTCGAGCGAGCCCACCTCTTCATACTTCTGGAGGATAACCGAAGCCCAAGATTCCGGAAAGCCGGACACACTGATTTTAGGATTATTCGAGACGGTTATATCGAAGTTAAGTACAACGGCGGGATAGCGCTGAGCTTGCAACCGCGCTTCCTCTTCACTCAGGGCGAACTTCCTGATTTGAACCAGGTACAAATACTGGTCGAGGTCCGAGATGGGAAGATCCAGGCCAGCGCGAACCACGTCTCCGGCGTAGCGGGTCAGCACGGGGGTACCGGGCCGAAATCGTCGACGGAGGAATTCCTGGATTCGCTGATCGCGCGCGAGATCTTTCTGCCGCGGGCCAGGAGGCACGAAGAAATGGGCCACGAGAGAGCTGATGACGAGGAGAACGATCACCTCCGCCGGGCGATTCCCCGCTTCGATCCTTTCGCCGACGAGAGCGGCGACCACCACGCACAGGACCAGGACAAATTCGAACCAGTAATGCGCGTCACTGCCCGCTTTGGCGGTCCCTAACAGTCCGAGGACCCCAGAGCAGCCGAGATAACAGCCGAGCAGCGAATTCCGGTGGACGCGCAGGAACTCCAGCCCCATCAGGGTGGGAATCAACAGCACCAGCCCGAAGAACAAGAGCCCGGCGTGGGTAAAATGCAGCCACGATAAGGGGACCACATTGTAGAGAAAAAAATGCAGAAGGAAGTCTTGTCCGCGGAAGACGACGAACTGAAAGACTCCCACCAGTGCCACCACCGTGGCGGACATCAGCGCGATGAACTGGGCAGCGTCGCGAACTCGCCGTTGCAGCAAGAGCCAGAGGGCAACGGCAACTGGTCCGGCCACATACTGCTGCTTATAGAAGAAGGCCGCGAGCATCAGAGGAACCGACAGGAAGATCGCTCGACTGTGCCGGAACTTATACGCCACCAGGAAGCCGCCCAAGGCCATCAGCACCGCGAGGCTGTCCGCGCGCGCCGAAGCGCCGAGCCGCACAACAAAACCGTAACTCAGGAAAAGCAGGGGCGCGAGAACCACCGCGAGCCAGCTTCTCCCGAGCCTATACGTCAGGAGCCCGCATCCCGCGGCGCAGCCCAAGGTGGCTAAAACAGAAACCAGGCGGAGCGGGAAGAACGCTGGTTGAGCGGGATCGACAATCCTGCTTCCAAATAGATAATATAAAGGACCATATATCGAGGCATCAAACCTTTTGGCCGCCGGGCCGGCGTAGATGGGGATTCCCTGACGGAGATGGACCATCTCCACTAAGCGCATGCCTTCGATGTCGGTGTGCTCACCTGGGTAGCGCAGTTTGCCGGGCCAGGATTGGATATTCCATCCCGCTGCTCCGAGCGTGAGGGCAATGGCGAGGATACCGAGCCCGGCCTTCTTCCGGTCCGCCGTCCCAGCGAAAACTGCTGCGGCCACCTCGCTCATGGGCTCCTGGGAGGCTCCTCGCCCGGGGGCGTTGCCGCAGGCGGCGCCGGTGTAATTCGTTCCAGGATCATGCCGGTCGAATCGCCGTAGATCGGGCGCCAGCCCGCGTGATTGCGGAGCAAGTACGCTAAGGGAGCGTCCGGGGGAATCAGGACGTAGCGAATTTGGTATTTGTCCAGAACTTCCAGGGGCTTGACCATGGTTTCCGCGTCCATGTAGTCCTTCAGGATCCCGGCGTACTCGAAGATATCCGTCCGGCTGTCGATGAAGGTCTTGATTTCGGGGTGGAACCAGATCAAATATCCGCCCCACATATAGCGGTTAAAGACACGCCCTGAGAGCCCGTGCTCCTTGAAGAATTTCACAGCGTTTTCGGGAAACCTCTTGACAATGACCTGGTTCAAATCGGCAGCGGAGGGAAATCGGTACATCACAATCAACAAAACGACGCCCACAACCACCGCATTGAGCGCCGGCTTATCGACCTCCCGCTGATAGGGAGGCAGAAAGTCCACGATCCGCGCCAGCAAGGGCACCAGGAGAATCGCAGCAAGGAAAAGAAAGCGAATATGAACGAGACCGGCATAGAGGCCGAAGACCGCAAGAGCCAATTCTTCAAGTTTCCACCGAACGCGGCTGAATAGCGCGGCCGCCAGTACCCCCGCGAGCAGGATCAGGACTACCTTCCCGCGCGCGTCGTTGAAATCCACCGAGGCCCATTCGTCCACCACGGCGATGTTGAGCTTCTGCCGGAACATCAGGTCGAAGGGATAGACAACCAGCCGGTAGGTGAATGGATTGACAAAGAGCGCAACGATGGACGCTGCCATTGTCGCGATCAGCCGTCGCAACTGCGAGGGCGTCCAGCGCTCCGCTTCCACTCGCCCCCACTGTCCCTCCACCAGACCGCACGCGATGATGATCCCGAAGATGAACAGCCCCAGCAGCCAGGAACCGTGGGTGTTGATCCACAGGCAGAACATGGGCGGAATCACCCACAGCGGCGCCTGGCCGGTCGTTCGATAGCGCCGCAGCAGCATGAGGAGTATCAAAATGAAGATATACCCGTAAAGGATTGTGCGCGGACCGAAGGAGACCTTCATCAGAAGCTCTCCGAAGGCGGTCACGAGGAAGGCGGCCTTGGGATTGCCGCTAGCCCGGCACGCAAGGTAGTAGACGCCGATGATATTGATGGCGAGAAGCGAGAGGAAGAGCAAGAAAATCCCCACCGGCCCCGCGGCGCGCCACGCCAGCAAGTAGGGAATCTCCGAGAGCCACTCGTGGTTCAACCAGGGATGGCCGGGGACCGTAAAAGAAAACATGTCGGCTTGAGGAAAGGCGTGGTGCGTCAGCAGGTAATCCGCGTTCCTGAGATGCCACCAGATGTCCGAATCCCAGATCGCGCCCTCCGCCAGGGTGGAAAGCCATAGGACAAGGATCGCACCCAGCGCCACATGGAAGGAGAAAACTGTCCGGATCTTCTCGCGCCACATCCCCGCTGACCTCGCCCGGCAAGTGCGGAACCCTCCGCGCGTCGACGTGCGAACTCCCGCGCGGAAATCCGCCGCCAAGGCGCTGCCGCTGCACACTATTCCATGAAGCGCGGCATGACAAGAAAAAACTTGAAGGACAGATATTATCTATCGTTTAGAATTAATACATAGAATATACAATGAGTATATATGACGCGAAAAACATCTTCACCCGAATATGCAATCTATTGCACTTTTGGTGGCGCCCCGCCCGTCGACTGACCCTCGGTTCGCCTTTGCAAATCCTCCAAACCGCAGGCGACCCGGGGTCGCTAAGAATCGTTGCGCACTATCAACCATGGATTCAATATGTTGCGGAAATTCAGAGTCTGGCGGGGGCGAAACTGCCCTGACAAATTGTATCGCCCTCAACGCTGAGTAAGGTCGGCGTCTGGAACCCGGCTTGCCCCTTGGAAGTGGTCCTAAAGTAACATTGACACTTGGCGGGGGACAGCGGTAAAACCATCTTCGAGACTGAACCTAGGCTTTGGCATTCACGGCGATCAGCCCGCCGCGAATCGGAGGTCGCGCAGCGCCGCGGCGGAGGGTTTTCGGAAACGCAAATCACCACGAATGCGGTGCGTGAAGCGGTTGCGAACCTTGACACAACCGATGCCGGGCCCTATCATGAAAGTTAACGGCGTCCCGCTGGTTCGGTCGAGGCTTGGTGGCGGTCAAATGAGGCGAAATCTTTCATTGCGAGCTTGGCGCTCGGAGCGCGGGCAGAGCCTGATCGAAACCGCCCTGATCCTCCCCATCCTGCTGCTTCTAACCTTTAACGCCATAAATTTCGGGTACTTCTTTTTTGTGGCGGTTAATTTGACTTCAGCGCCGCGGAGTGGTGTCCAGTACGCCATCCTCGGGTTTCAGACCCCACAATCTCTCGATTTGCCGCCACCAGGGCCGGCCACCAGCACGACCTCGATCAGCTTTGTGACTTACGAGGACATGCGCGGCGTGCTGACAGGATCGTCCAGCGCGACGGTTCAAGTTTGTAGCTCGAAGGTCGGGCCGGTGGGTGTGGGTGGGACTACCGCGTGCGTCAAATACCCTTCCGGGTCTCCGTCCTACACGCCGGCGCCGGACCCGGAGGCCCCGCTGTTCCGACTGGCGCGCGTGGACGTCGTTTACCAGCTTACGCCGATTATCCCTTCGTTTGTGTTGCCGACCCCAGCGGGGCCCATAAGCCTGGCCCTGCTGCCGACCTTGAACATGCATCGTCAAGTTTCCATGAGGGAGATGAATTGAGGCGAACATGAGGGGCCTTTCAGCAACAGTACGGGCGCGAATGACGGGCATTCGGCGCAGGCGATTGGGACGGGGCGATCGGGGCGCCGTGCAAATTGAGTTCATCCTCTCCTTCCTGGTGGTCATGTTTCTGATCTTCGGGATGTGGGAATTGATCATGATCGTGCACACGATGAATGTGCTGTCGGACGCAGCCAAAGAGGGCGTGCGCTACGCTATCGTGCACGGCGGGAGCGGAAACACCCAGTGCAGCGGTCCCAACCCCCCGCCTGAGTGCACCACTCCCGATCCCACGGGGGCAAATGTGGAAGCCGTGGTGAGGGACTATGCCAGATTCACCATGCACAACACTTCAGCCATGAGCGTTGCCGTGACCTATCCGGATGGCAACAACACTCCTCCCAGCCGCGTTCGCGTCGAGGTCGCCTACACTTTCATTCCTTACACGGCGCTGAATCTCCGACCGACGCTTCGGGCGGCGGCCGAAGGGCGAATCGTTTTCTAAGTGACTTGCGCGGCGCTCGACGAGCGCCTGACGACGGGCGAGACAGGTCTCCGACCACGGCCAGAACATGCAGCGGGTGCAACGATGAAAAGGCGGGTTGAAACACGGCATTGGACGCGCCGCGACGACGGCCAGATCACCATTTTCGTGGTTATCGCCATGGCGATATTTCTTCTGGGATTCATCGGCTTTGCCGTGGACATGACCAATTTGTGGTTCCACCGCCAAATGGCCCAGGGCGCCGCCGATGCCGCCTGCCAAGCGGGGATTATGAACGTCCTCGTTCCCACGGCCACGCGCGGCTTCACTCCCCCTACAGCGTTTGACTGCTCAGCGACTGCCCCGAATGCCTCCTCCGGGCCCACTCCTTGCCGGTACGCCGCCTTGAATGGTTACCCCGGCGGCGGTTTGGTGGCCAACACACCATCGAACTCGGTGGCAGTGAGCTTCCCCACCACCGTGCCGACGGGCGTTGATCCCGGCAACTTGCCGCCCACCAACCTCGCGCCGGTCAATTTTCTGCGTGTGGACATTATGGACCGCGTGAAACTGACCTTCGCCACGTTGATTCCCCCCTTCCGAAGCACCCAGGACGTTCACGCCCAGGCTATCTGCGGGTTGACCCTTTCCAAGGCGCCCATCCCCCTCATCGTGTTAAACCCGACCTGCACGCACGCCTTCGAGGTGGCTTCCAGCGCAACCTTGAAGATCGTTGGAGGGCCCACAAGAAGCGTACAGGTTAATTCCGCCAACCAAACCTGCGCGGCGGCAACAGCACCCTCCGGGTGCTCCAGTAACGCCATTATCGACCTGAGCGAAGGCGGACCTAATTTCACGGGCAGCAGTTTTGGAGTCTTCGGGTCCCCGGGAGCGGCGCCACCCAACTTCAATGGTGGAACCACCGGGAGTTGGGGGAATGCTTCTCCTATTGCCGATCCCTTCGCGCAAACCCTGCCGCCCACCCCACCTGGGCCAGCCCTAGCTAATCTCAACATCGACACTGGCGGTGTCCCTGGTGGCTACACGCCCAGCTGTCCCACGCCGGGGTTTGCTCCCTGCCGCGTCCCTTACCGCGCATGGGGCTGCCCGGACACCGCCGGCTGCTGGCAATACACGCCAGGACTGTACACGCAGCCGATTGTCGTCAAAAATTCAACGGCTATTTTCGACCCTGGGATCTACTACATAAAGCCAACCACTTATACAAACGCAAACGACGGACTTTCGGCCAATTACAAGGGCACTCCTGGCAACGGGTGTGTACCCAATCAATCCGGCCAGTTTACGGCGGACTTTGCGGTCTTGAGTAATGGTGTTGTCCGACCAAGCAAGGTCACAGGCAACGGCGAGGGGACTATGTTTTACCTATCCGGTCCCGGCACCGGTGGGACTCCGTACGGCTCAGTAGCTTGGGTCGGAAACGCCGGGAACCCAGGGGGGAGAACTGTTGACCCTTATGACACCTCCATCATAACTTGTCCAGGTGGAACTCCACCCGACCCTCGGGTAAATGTGCCGGCGTTTGTCAATGGAAACGTCCTGCTTGGTCAATGCACAAGTGGCGGGAATTACCTCGGGGCCGGAAGCACCGACACACCAGGTCCCGTGCGGGGGCTCCTATTCTTTCAGGACCGCGACAACGGTTCGAACCAGACGTATTTGAAAGGACAGCCAAGTCTGCAGGGCAGCGGCGCCATGCTTCTTTCGGGGAGCTTGTACTTCCACAACTGCGCCTCCCCAGACGGACCCGGCCTTGGTACAAACTGTGGGAACCCCACGGTAGGGTACAATGCCTACTTCCAGCTTCAAGGAACACCCGGTTCCGGAACTTTTGTGCTGGGAAATATCACCACGGACGAATTGGTGGAATCCGGCAACGGCAGCGTCGCCATGCAGCTTGACCCGAATCGCGTCTATTTCATTTTGAAGGCCACGTTGATGCGGTAGGCCTGTTGCTGCGGCGATCGGAGCCTGCCCTGACGCAGGAAGGGATCGCAGGCTTTGGCTCTAACAGCGGGCCGACCGGCGATCACTGATCGCCGCCACAGATAGCAAGCGCCAGGGAAGCGAGATGATGAATTGCCAGACAGCGGGTTCCCGTCACTCCTGAACTCGACTCGACCCAAGGGCCGCTCCTCCTCCACTGACTTCTTCGCGAACCTCAAGGTTGTTCTGGGCCTGGGCGGGCGGATGCACCTGCCGAAGGGTATTGTCCCTCTTCAGGCGAATCTCACCGAGGTATCCCAGGGCGCCTCGCCCGGCCGCGGGCTGATGTACTCGATTCTGATCCACGAGGCCGCGATCTTCGCGATTCTTCTGGCCCCCACGCGCTTCCGGTCGGAGAGGAAGTTCTACGAAGTCGAGCGCTGGATTCGCGCCGACACACATTTAACCTACATGCTGCCCAAAATCGGCGGCGGCCATGAAGGCGGAGGTCGTCCCGGCGGAAAGTCCGGCGGCGGATCGCCGTCGAAGGGTGGAGGCGAGTCCGCAGCCCCGCGCAAGGGCGGGCTGGTTTATCCCGGTCCGCAGCCGATTGTCTCGAATCCGCCCAATCCGACCAATCGCATTCAGACCATTCTTCAGCCCGATCTGCCCAAGCCGCCGGAGCTGAAGGTCCCGCTGCCGCTGCCCAATGTCGTGATGGTCAAGCGCGGCGCGCCGGCGCCGCCACCACTGGTTCCGAAAGTGAACCTGGCGGCGTTGCCCCAGAACAAGCTGCCCGAAGCGCCGAAGATTCGCGCCGACCTGCGCACGCCGCAATTGCCCTACTCGCAGCCCATGTACCACATGGCGCCGCCGCCGGAAGCTCCCAAGCTGGCGTTGCCGCCGCCCACACCCGAGCCGCGCCGAGTTGACTTGCCATTCGTACCCAAAGTTCCGAACCTCCCCACCGAGGCCGCGCGCGCCGCTGCGCCTCAGCCCGCAGCTCCAGACCTTACGCTGCCTTCGGGAGCGGGAGGGAACGATGACCGCACCCTGCTGGCTTTGAGCCCGGCCCCGGCGCCTCCGGGAGCGCCCCTGGACGTCCCGGCAGGCGAAGCGCGAGGACAGTTCGCCATCGGCCCGGAGCCCAACTTGCGAGGCGATCCGGCTCATCCCGGCCCCGGCACGAGTTCCGGAACGGATACGGGGGCGGCAACTTCGGGGACCGGCACGGGCGCCGGCGGGAACGGCTCGGGCGGCTCCGGCTCGGGAACCGGCAGTGGCGTCGGCGGCGGTGGCGGCGGGACTGGAACCGGTACCGGCAGCGGTACTGGGAGCGGCATCGGGCCGGGTTCGGGAACAGGATCGGGGACCGGCTCGGGCACAGGCTCCGGGAGCGGAATCAACGGCACCGGTGGCGGTGGAACGGGCTCAGGAACGGGCACGGGCTCCGGCAGCGGCCCAGGACGCGGTCACGGCGCTGGCGAAGGCCTGGGTACCGGAAGCGGGTCGGGATCGGGTTCCGGTGGCGGGCCGTTCACCGGGATTTCCATTGCCGGAGGAAGCGGGACGACCGGCGCCGCGAAAGGAACCTCGTCAACCCACTCCGTCCAAACCGGGCCGCCGCCCTCCTACGGCATGACCATCGTTGCTACGGCGGCGAGCGGGGGCGGACTGCGCGACTACGGCGTCTTCCGCAACGAGTCGGTCTTCACCGTCTACATCCCCATGACCCATTCGCCCGAGCCGGCGCCTTCCTGGACGCTGCAATACGCCTTGCTGCGACGGCCGGCGGGCAATGGCTCGACGATTACGCTCGGAAGCAACAACTCGACCGTCTCCATGCAGGAACACGTCACCCCGCCGTTCCCGATCGATAAGGAGAGCCCGCAGTTCCCCGAAGAGATCGTGGCGCGGAATGTGGCGCGCATGATGGTGGTCTACGCGGAGATCACCGACCAGGGAAAGATCGCCAACCCGCGGATCATCCAGAGCCCCAACCCGCTGCTCAACCAGACGCTGCTCGAAAGCTTGAAGAAATGGACCTTCCGCGCGGCGGAGCTGGATGGCCAGCCGGTGGCCGTCAAGGCGCTAATCGGATTCCCGTTGTCCCTCCCCCACAGCGGCGGCGCGCCCGCCAACCCTTAAAGCCCGCCGCGTTTCCTTTTTGCCCCGGATCTGTAGCGTGAATGGAGACATGTCATCCTGAGCCCGCCGCGGTGGGCTTAGAATGGCAGTGGATTTGGGGACTTTTTGTCTCTTGACAATTCTAGGCAAATATAGTAGGCTCAACTTTGGCGCTGGAGAGAGGCTAGACGTTGGATAGTGGAAACTGGAAATGGGATATTGGGAATCCGGAATTGGTTACTCACTGGCAGGGTCGCGGAAGTACGAAAAATAAAGTTACTTCAAAAAACCCGGAACGACGCCGGAATGTCATTGAAAACAAAGGATCGGCGTCCAAAAGTCCTGGAACGACGCCGGAATCTTGTAGAAAACAAAGGGATTTATTCAGAAAGCCGGAATATCATAGAAAACGAGGCGGTTAAGTCCGTTCTGCGGCGCTGTTTGCGGCCAGAATTGCGCGGAGAACGTCAAGCTCGCAGCACATTTCGCGGCCGGAGGACGCCATTCTGTCCGACCTTGCTTCCAGCGCAGTTAATACCCAGACCCGCCAGTTGTCACTCGCTGCTCTCTGGTGTAAGTTTGGGGCGCTCGGCCGCGCTTCAGCCGAAGCGAAACCGATCAGGGGATTTTGCCATGGCTTTTGAAAGCACTCACTCCAAAGTTGATTCCATCATACTCTTGAGCTTGAAAGGATCGATCGTGGCAGGCGGGGACTCGGAGAAGCTGAGCAGCCTGGTGGGGGAGTTCCTGGAGGCGGGCGAATGCCACATCATTCTGGACCTCGCACAGGTGAACTTTATCGATTCGACGGGAATCGGGGCGCTGATTCGCGTCCACAGTTCGGCGATGCGCAAGGGAGCAACGGTGAAATTGCTGCGCCTGACCAAGCGCGTTTACGATGTGCTCCAGATCACGCGGCTGAGTTCGGTCTTCGAAATGTACGACGACTTGGAAAAAGCCAAAGCGTCGTTTGGCGCGGCGTCACCAGGCGCTTGATGGCGCTCGCGCGCATGGCGCGGGGTAAGAGAGCGTAACATGGCCTCATACTTGGACGAAGAACCCGAAGGCAAGCCCGACCATGGACGGAAGGAGATCCGCTGGAATATTCCCGTGCCCGTGCGCGTGAAGGGCAGGGGGAGCGACGGCAAGGAATTCGACGAGGAGTCCATTACCGCCGACGCCAGCCCCTCGGGGATGTGCGTGCTGCTTCCTGTCTCGCCCCGCCGGGGCGATACGCTGACGCTGACCGCGCCGGAGGAGGGGTTCGAATCGCCGGCCGCGGTCACCACCGTGACTCCACTGGGCGCCAACATGAACCGCGTGCGTTTGCGCTTCCCCGCGGGGACCAGGTTCAACCGGTCGGCGGCGGCGCGCAAATACGTCTATGACTTCCCTTCGGAGAATTGGGTCGGATATATCGAAGGCGAGAATTACTATAATAGTAAACACGAGGTCTTCGCCCGCCTGGAGGGAAGCCGCATCATGGCGCTCGATACCGGCAACCTGCTCTTCCACCTCCGCGGCGATCGGGTTTACGATCTGCGCGGCAACTGCCTGGGGCATCTTATTTAGCGGGTCTTGCGGCCGGGGTCGGAGCGCCCTTCGTGCGTCGATCCGGGACCGGAGCGGGGATGTCCAGAACCATGCCTTCGGCGGCGGCAAGGGTCGCGGGGAACTTCGCGCGCGCCTGGGCCAGCAGGCTGTCGATGTAATGGTCGTCGTGGTCCGGGTCGTGGTGAAACAGGACGAGTTGGCGCACGCCCGCATCCTGGGCGACCTTCACTCCCTCCACCCACGAGCTGTGTCCCCAGCCCTGCTTTTCGCCCACCAGTTGTTCCCAGGTGTACTGGGCGTCGTAGATCAGCACGTCGGCGCCCGCAGCGATCTTGCGAAGGTTCTGGTCGTGCAACGCCGAACCCGGCTCGGTGTCCGTGGCGTAGACGATCGATCCGCCGTCGGCGCTGATGCGGTAAGCGACGGAGCCCTGCGGATGGTTCAGCGCCGTGGTGCTGATGATGGCGCCGTTGATGTTGATGGGCTTGGTCCCGATATCGTAGAAGTTGCGTACCGCTCCCATGATGCTCATGTCAACGGGGAAATAGGGCGTCACCATCTGGCCTTCCACGGCCCGCTTCAATTGGCGCGCCTTGGTCGACACGGAGTGGAAGAAGAAGCTGTTTCCCTGGCGGTAAAGGGGCAGGAAGAATGGGATGCCCTGGATGTGGTCCCAATGGAAATGCGTCAGGAAGATGAAAGCGATGATGGGCTCGGAGCCGAACTCACGCAGAAGGCTCTTGCCCAGCCCGCGCAGGCCGCTGCCGCAGTCGAGAATCAGCAGCGTGCCGTTGGCCAGGCGGATTTCCAGGCAGGGCGTGTTGCCGCCGTAACGCGAGTTGCGGCGCTCCGGCGTGGGTGTCGAGCCGCGGACTCCCCAGAATTTCAGCCTCACTCCGTTGCACCTCGGATGCGCCCCGGGCGACCACCGGCGTGTTAACTACTTTGCGGCGGCGGGCTTGCCTGCCGCTCATTAGTTTGTAACGCATTTTCGCATTCCGCGCAAGGTCAACCCGCAGGCGGATGCCGGGCTGAAGCCCGGCCCACCGTCACGGATGACGGCACGACACCAATGCGCCGTTGCGGTATCCGGACCGAACGGCTAAAATAGACGTTGGGGATAGGTCGGAACTCTCACCACGCTGATGCCTGAACATGGGAAGATTGAAATCGACCGAGGAAGAGGTGTGCGCTGATGTCGCAACGGGAATCCCGCAAGACTCCACGCCAGCGTTTGAAGGTTCCGATCCGAATTAACGGCCGCAATCCTCAAGGCCAGGAATTCAGCGAGGAAACATCGACCCTGGTTGTGAACTGGAATGGCGCGCTCGTCACTCCCATCAAACCCCTCACGAGCGACCAGACCGTATACGTCGTCAACCAGCAGAACGGCAAGGAAGCGGAGTTCCGCGTGGTGGGACTCGGCGAGAGCCAGGCGCTGAGTGCTGAAGGCTGGGGCATCGAGTGCCTGAACCCCGAGAAGGATTTCTGGGATTTGCTGGAAACGGTGGGGCCGGCCGACCCCTCGCGATATGACGCCTAGGGCGGATGCGTAGCGCCTCAGCGCAGCGTGACGAACACCTGGCGCACGTGCCCGCTGCGGTCGGTCTCCTGCACGACTTGATAGGACGGCCGCAACTCGGAATCCGCAGCGCCACGCTCCTTCACTCTTTCAACCGTCTGCGTCGATCCGTCTTTGCCCGGCGCGGTTTCCTGCGTCTTCTCTTCGACAACTCGCGGCTTGAAGGATGAGACATCCCTCGCAGCGCCGCCCGCCACCAGGTCGGACTCTTTCGTGGTCTTCACGGTGGCCTTTCCCTCGGGCGTCTTCACCTGCTCGGAGACAGTTCTCTCGACAAGGTAGGACTTGGGATTGATGGTGTCCTGGAAATCGCGCCGGCGCAAGGTCACCTCGCGTGTCTCCTTGCCGGGCGTGGTCGAAACCTTCTCCTGCCGGACCTCATAGTCGGCCATGCGGCCGTAAGCATCGGGGACCTGCCGGACGGTCTGTGTCTCTTTCTTGCCCTCCGCGGATTTTTCGGTGGTGGTCTGGCGGTCCACCAGCCGCCAGTCGCCGCTCATGGACTTCTCACGTGTCTCTTTCGTGCTGGTGCGCGCGGCCTCAGGTCCCGCGGCCGTTTCGTGCTCCTTGCGAACCGGCGTCCATCGGCCCGAGTAATCAGGCTTCAAGACCTCGCGCTCAATGGAAGTTGAATCGCCCGACTTCTTGATCCTCTCCCGGGTAATTTCGATGGGCACCATGCGGTCCGAGCCGTCGGGGTTCCTGAGGACGTATTCCTTCTCGATCGTCCCGTCCGGCAGCTTCTTGGTGCGGACTTCGCGCTCCATCACCACGCGGTGGTCACCGCCGAAGGCCGGCATGCGAAGTCGCTGCGTCTCGACTTCGCCGTCTCGAGTCTTCTTCCGCTCCGTCTCTTCGGTCCGCGAGTATGAAAACGTCCCGTTGCGAACGCCAAAAGTCTTGGTGCTGTTCGGCTCAGGCGCCGGCTCGGATGCCGGTTCCTCCGCAGCTTTCTGCTCCGCGGCAGGCTCCTCGGCGGGCTTCGCTTCCTCCGGCTTTCCTTCCGCAGTTTTCTTGCTCGCGGCTTTTTTGTCCGCCGGCTTCTGCCCGGAAGTTGGATCCTGCGCCCAAAGCGGTCGTCCAGCGGCAACAACCAACAACCACCCAAGCAACGCGAGGGCGAAAGCAATGGCTGGGGGTATGGGGGTTGAGGCGCGTTGAGCGCGTCGTTCCGATATCGAGCTGGCGCAAAGGCATCTCATAATATACGACCCCATTTGGTTTGCGCCCCGGAAGCGCGAGATAGACCCAATTCTACACCACGATTCACTGCTCCCGCCCAGAATAAAACGTTCCGGGCCTGACACGCCGCGGCGTCTCGGCGTTAGAATGCACCGGCGGTTGGTGGCGGTTCGACTCTAAAGGAGGAAGCAGATGAAACTCAAGAATCGCGTTGCGGTCATCACCGGAGCAGGCGGAGGGATCGGGCGGGCGTGCGCGTTGGAATTCGCCCGCGAAGGAGCACGAGTCGTGATCGCCGACATCAATCGCGCCGGAGCTGAAGACACCCTCCAGCAATTACGCTCGGCCGGCGGCAACGCGACTCTTGTCGAAACTGACGTGGCGAGCGACGAGTCAGTCCGGGAACTCGTCGCGAAAACCCTGAGCGCCTGCGGGCATGTGGAAATTCTCCTCAACAACGCCGCCATCCAGGTGAACAAGACCGTGGAGGACACCACCGTCGAAGAATGGAACCGCGAGATCAACGTCAACCTGGGCGGAGTATTCCTCTGCTCGAAGTTCTTCCTTCCCCATCTGCGCAAGAGCCGGGGAGCCATCATTAATATGGCTTCGGTGAACGGCTTCTTCGTGGAGCCGATATGCGCGGGATATTGCGCCACGAAGGCCGCCATCATCGGCCTGACCAAAGCCATGGCCATCGACCACGGCCGCGAGGGAATCCGCGTGAACTGCATCTGTCCCGGGTACATCGACGCCGGGTTGGCGTGGGGGTACTTCGAATCGCAGTCCGACCCGGGAGCGGCGCGGGTTGCGGCAGGAAAGCTTCACGCCCTCGGACGCATCGGCCGACCGGAGGAGGTCGCCCGTGTGGCCGTATTTCTGGCGAGCGACGAAGCTTCGTTTATGACCGGCTCCGCAGTCGTCGTTGACGGCGGATTCGGCTCCGGCCTTCCACCCAATCAGTGATCCCGCAAACCTCACTTTAGGAAAGGCCCGCAGGGCGAGTCGACCAGGTAGATCCTCCTCAAGTTACTTTGCGGGAGTGCCGAATATCCCTGCGGGTGCGCATGCGGCTGAGTGAGCGTTTGAAGACTCTGACGCCCGCCTCCCAGTCCAAGGTCACCGCTCAGGTTTGTGGCCGGGAGAGGAGAACCGAGTTCATGAGGATTTTCGATCACGTAGACCCGCGAAGCCTCGATCGCCGAGAGTGGCACCTCTGGACGTTGGCCCTCGGCATGATTGTCATCCTGTCGTCCGGGATGGCATTGCTGATGTATCCGACAGCTTTCTCCGACCCCCTCATCCTGACCGGAACCACACTGCGCAAGGTTTTCTTCGGCTTCTGCGGCCTGTCTGTTTTGACAGTAGGGTATCTCGTCGACCGGCAGATTACTTTGCGAACGTTGCGCCGGCAACTCGTCGAACAGGAACGGCGCGTGCGGGACCTCCGCCAGGAGGCGAGCATCGACTTTCTTGCCACTTTGCCCGGCTTCACCCACTTCCAGGATCGGCTGGCGATGGAATATCGCCGCGCCTCCGGCTCCCGACAATCCCTTTCGCTTCTGGTAATTGACCTGAAGCCGAGTCGCGACCTTACCCACACTGCGGAAGTATCGACGGCGTTCGGTGATGCGGCCAAAGCCTTGACTCGGAAACTCCGTGGTGAGGATTCCATTTACTGCTTCGCGCCCGGCGCCTTTGGCATCGTTCTCCCCGGGGTCAGCGTGAGTGACGCCTACCGAGTCGTCTCGCGCCTGGAGGACGGCCTCAACGACGCCGCCGGAGCCAGTAGCCGCTTCTCCTTCGATATCCGCGTCGTCACCTACCCCGACCATGTGGTGAGCGCTCGCGAGATGGAAGATGTGGTTCGCTCCCGCCTGCCAAAGAACGAAAGTGACGGCGCGCAGACCCAGGCTGCGTGACCTGATTCGCGAGGATGCTTCCCTCGTTGCGGCAACCGCACGGTCGTTCCGGTTGTGAAAACTTGCAGAACGGCCGGGAAAGTTTCCCCTTGAACTGTACGCGCCTCCGCTGTAATCTGCTGTAGCTGCAGGTTCTGAGTCGATTGGCCCCAGATGGGATACCCCGTACGCAGATGCCGGATCCTCTCGTGACTGGCAATTCCCTTGTTGACATCGCCCACCGGGCTGCCGAACTTCTGATCCCCTATTCGTGGAAGGTGTGGTTTTGGGGAGACTCCATCGGGTTGGAGGGTCTGCTCGACGCCTCCGAGTTGACCGGCAATCCCCAGTACGCCGGTTTTGTTCACGGGCTGCTGAAAGGTTGGCTGGCGCGCGAGAAACAGCGAAGCGAATTCGATTACACTGCTCCCGGCGTCGCGCTGCTTCGTGTCTATGAGGCAACGAGAGACTCGCGCCTTCTGGACGCGGCGTTTCGGCATGCGGAGTACATGGCGGGATTTCGAAAGACATCGGGCGGCGCCTTCGTACGATATGAGGACGCGGCGATTGAATTACCACCGGAACTACCGGCCGACCATCCGGAATTCGAGACATGCCGGGCGCGGTCAGAGAATGTCAAGGATGGCGGTCCCTGCGTTTTTGTGGACTCGGTTCACTTCGACGGACCCTTCTTCGCAAAGCTTTATCAGGTGACGGGCCGAGACCAATTTCGCGAACTCGCTCTCAGGAACATCCTTCCTCAGATTGACCTGTTGTTTGATCCCCCCGAGAATCTCTTCCATCATTTCTGGCTGGAAAAGACAAAGTCGCGGAACGGCGTCCTGTGGGGGCGTGGCAACGGCTGGGGACTCCTGGGGTTGGTGCGCACTCTGGAATGCCTCCCGGCGGACGATCCTGGCGCCAGAACGATCCGCGAAGTACTGGAAAGGCAGGCGGGCCGCCTGGCTGAATTGCAGGACGCGAAGGGCGGTTGGCATACCGTGCTGGATGACCCGAGTTCGTACATCGAGCCTTCCATCGCGGCTTTTGTGGTCGATGGCTTTTCCGCGAGCGTGCGAAGCGGGTGGTTGGACAAGACCCGGTTTCGCCCGGTCATTGAATCGGGGATGCAATTCCTGCTCGCCCATGTGGATTCAAGCGGACTGCTGACGGGGGTATCCTACGAAACATTCCCGAGCACACGCGCCGAGCATTACCGGAAAATGCCGCGTGGCGCGATGGTTCCCTGGGGTCAAGGCCCGTTGTTGACAGCGCTTCGGTCGTACTCGCTACTCGACGCCCGCGTGTGAAGCCGCAGGCCTCCAGTGATATGGCAACCACACCATTGAACGGCAAAGTCGCGTTAGTGACGGGAGCGGCGGCGGGCATTGGGGCCGGGATCGCCGAACGCTTTGTGAATGCGGGCGCGCGGGTCGCGATCTTCGATATCAACGGTGAGGCCGCACAGCAGCAGGCTGCCCGGCTGAATGCCAGAGGCCGGGTTCTTGCTTTGCAAGGGGACGTAGCCGGCGAGGAATCAGTGCGCGGCGCTATCGAGAAAATTGTGGCTCAATTCGGCGGGCTCGATGTGCTGGTGAACAACGCCGGCATTGAAGTCGCAGGGCCGGTCGCCAAAATTACAGCGGCCGAGTGGGATCGTCAGCTTGCCGTGAATCTGAAGGGCGCGTTTCTCTGTGCGAAGTACGCGATCGCAAAAATGATCGGTCGGGGCGGAGCCGTTATCAATATTTCGTCGGTCCGCGCGTTTGTTTCCTATCCGGGCGGAATCGCCTATGACGCATCCAAAGCCGCTCTAATTGGCTTTACAAGGGCCCTGGCGCTTGATCACGGCCGCGATCGAATCCGCGTGAACGCGATCTGTCCCGGCTATATTGACACGCCCATGACCGAGGAATGGCTCCGGTCGGTGCCGGACCGCGAGGAGACAACGCGCCAGATGCTGGCCGTCCACCCGCTGGGACGCATCGGAACACCGCACGACGTTGCCGAAGCGGCGGTATTTCTGGCTTCTGACGCGGCTTCATTCATAACCGGTACGGCGCTCGTGGTGGACGGTGGCATGTCCGCGGCTGGCCACTGATTCGGCAGGCCTTTTGCGAGGCCGCGCTTGCCGGGGAAGTACAAATCGCGGTACCGTCGGTCGTGGCACAGAACCGGAGGAGGCTAACCTATGCCTGAAATTTCCATTGTTGCCGATTACGGCGACCTTTGCGGCGAAGGGCCCATTTGGGATGTCAAAACGCAGCGCCTCTACTGGACTGACATTACCGGTCAGAAGTTCTACAGCTATGACTGGAAATCGAAAGAGCACCGAGTCTTCAAGGAGGGTTTCGAGGTCGGGGGAGCAGCGTTTAACCGGCCGGGAGGCTTTGTCATCGCCAACACCTCCGGCTTTTGGCTCTGGGAAGTGCCCGCTGAACCACGTTTGATCGCAGAGCACGCAGATGGGCACAAATGCCAATTGAACGACTGCATCGCCGACCCAGCGGGCCGCTTTCTGGCGGGGTCAGTGTTTTATGATCCCGCCAAGGACTACCCGCTCGGCAAACTGATTCGCCTGGATAAGGATGGAACGGCGCACGTTCTGGACGAGGGCATTCACCTCGCAAACGGGTTGGGGTTTTCGGTGGACGCGAAGACGCTTTACCTCACGGACTCCGCAGCTCGAACCATCTACGCTTACGACTTCGACGCGAGAACCGGCAGCGTGAGCAACCGTCGCGTCTTTGTGAAGGTGCCGTCGACGAGCGGACTTCCCGACGGATTGACGGTTGATGCCGAGGACTTCGTCTGGTCAGCGGAGTGGTATGGAAGCCGCGTGGTTCGCTACGACCCGGATGGAAAGATCGAACGCACGATTGCGACGCCGGCAAAGCAGACTTCGTCGCTCGCCTTCGGCGGCCCCGAACTGACCGATATCTTCATCACCTCCGCCGCCCGGTCCGAAGTCATGCCCATCATGCCGCCCGGCTACGACCCGAATACCGGCTATTTCGGCGGCGCGCTTTATCATGTCAATCTGGGAATCCGCGGAAAGGCGGAATTCGTGGCGGACATCCAGGTTGGCAAATAGGAGCGCTGCCGACTATCGTCAACTCTCCTGAGCATCGCCACTACGTAATGCCGACCGTCGACACAAGTTGGAGCTTCCGTCCATTTCGGGCGGTGATCCTCGAGAATCAGAGCCTGCGCGTTGTCGTCCTTCCCGAACTCGGCGGGCGCATCTGGAGCATTCTCGCCAAGAGTTACAACCGAGAATTGCTCTGGCACAATCCGCGTATCCCTCCGCAGACCGCCCCCTTCGGCGCTGTCTTCGACAATGTGTGGTGCGGAGGCTGGGAGGAGATGTTCCCTTCCCCCGCCCCCAGCGTCATTAACGGCGAGTCTTATCCCGACCACGGCGAAGTCTGGTGCGTGCCCTGGCACTCGGAGACATCATGCGATTCGGGCAAGGCGTGCGTCCTCTTGAGTTGCGACGCCCGCATCAGCGCCGTGCGCTTGGAGAAGCGAATCACGCTCCATGGGGAGGGGGCGCGGGTCCAGGTCTCCTACTTCCTCCACAATCCGACAGGGGTGGATTTCCCTTTCATCTTTACCTTGCACCCTGCATTCGCGGCGCCGCCCGGCACACGGATCGACTTCCCACCCATGACGGTGGAACTCGATCCCACTTACCCGGGAACTCTGACAGGCGTGCCATCTCCATTCGTGTGGCCCCACGCCGATCGAAAAGGAAACGCCGTGGATTTGCGCCAGGTCGCGCCGCCCTCTTCCGGCGAGGTGTATTTCTTCTACGGCAGGGACTTCAAGGAAGGCTGGTGCGCACTCACCGACCCCGCGGACCGGTTCACCTGGGGCCTTGTGTTTTCGCCAACGTTCTTCCGCTCATGCTGGATGTTCTCCAGCTACGGCGGCTGGCGGAATCATCATCTGGCGATTCTCGAACCTTCAACTTCCTTCCCTCAACAAGTCGAGAACGCGATTCGAAATAAAACCGCAGCGGTTTTGCCCGCCGGAGGGACACTCGAGACTTCGGTCGTCCTGCAAGTTCAGGGAGGGCTGACGCATGTTAAGGGGTTGACACCTGAGGGAGAATTCCGCTCCTGACAAAATGCGCGCCAGGCACCATCCTCCCTCATATCTTCGTCATCAGGCGGTTGACTTTCTTTGTCCAGTCCTTGCCGGCGCCGCGACAATGTCCCGGCAGGAGTCCCGCTTAACGAGCTGGGTCGGAATGGTGAATTGCTGGGGAGGAAGGTCAGGATCAGTCAGGCGATTCAAAACCGCTTCCGCCAGGCGCTGTCCGATCTGTTCGGGGAAGACTCGGACAGTGGTAAGCGCCGGATGCAGCATCGGCGCCTCGATATCGTTGTACCCCACCACACTGATATCTTCAGGCGCGCGCAAGCCGAAATCACGCAGCGCGCGATAGGTCCCGTCCGCCGCGGGGTCGCTCCCGGTGAAAATGGCCGTCACCGGTTTCTTCTGAACGAGGATGGATTTGGTGGCGAGATATCCCACTTCCTGCTCGTCGCCGGAATCGATACCCGCCTGTTGCGGCGTCAGACCCGCTTCCTCCATCCTCATGCGGTAGCCATCGAAGCGTCGCGCGAACCACGGAAGGCGCGAATTCCCCACGAACCAGATATCGTGGTGACCCAACGATTGGAGAAAGCGCGTTGCCTCGTAACCACCCTGGATGTCGTCGAACCAGACCACGTCGCACTTTTCAGGGTGCCAGGAGCCTATGAGATTGTTGCCGAGGATCGCGAACGGAATCCCTTTGTGATGCAGCACATCGATGAAATTCTGCGAGTTGACGCCTGCTACGATGACGGCACGAACCACGTCGCGGCGCTGCAAGATGGGCGGCGCGTAGACTTCCCGCCAGGGTATGTTCGGCGGATAACGAAATGAGAGAAACAGCATGTTGTAGTTGTGCGCCGCGCAGTAGGCCTCGGCGGCCACGAGGACGCGCGAGTGAAACGGATGCAACAAGTCGCGATTGCAGAGCAGAAACGCGATGACGTTGGCCTTGCCCTGCCGGTAGAGGTCAACTCCCAGTTTAGCGGCGGCTTCCCTGACCCTTTGCAGGATGGGTGGGCTGACGCGCGCGCTGCCGTTCGCAACGCGCGAGACAGTGGCCAGGCTTACCTTCGCCAGGTCGGCGACCTGCTGAAACGTCTGTTTTCTTCTGGCCACAATAAACCTCCCTTATTACGGCTTCCCGAGGGACTTCCGAACTTCGCGCAATGTGTCGGCAACGCTCGTCCGCGCCAGCCAATCGGGAGCGGCGTTCATCTCCGGATCAAACCGGAAGATGAGCCAGTCCCGGCTTTCTCGCGGATATCTTCGCCACTCGGGTAGCAACCCCTCGAGCTGCGCGCAAACTCGACGCAGCGCCGCTTCACTTTCCGGGCCCTTCTCCTTCGCCATCGAGTGGCTGCGCCAAAGCAGTTCCCGCCAAAGCGCGAAGGTGCGGAAGTAGAGCAACGTCAGATCGGCGGCGCGGCGGAACTCCCGCAACGCTTCCTGGTTGGGCGCCTGGCGCGCATCGAGCTGGTGAAGCAATGTGTGGATTTCGGACGCGAGGGTCAGAGCCTTGCGGTTGGACTGCAGTATTTCGCCGAGCGAGTGCTTCTCGAAAACCGCCGCGCTCTCGGCCGAGAAGGGCTGAAATAACATAGTCCATTTGAACGCCCCGCGGTCGTCCGCCCCCAGATACGTTGTCCTCCACAAATCGTAAGAAAGGAAAAGCGCTTTGGATGCAGCCGCGACATTCCCCTCTCCGAAGTTAAGCGCCGCCCAGTCGCGGGTGATCTCGCGGGCGGTCTCATCGGGATTCCAGGCAAGTCTTGAGAAGAGGTAAAGCGAGGCGAGTGCCGGCCGGAAGCCATGACGGACAAAATCATATTCGTCGTACTTCCCTACCCAGACCCCGGGAAAGATGCACCCCGCCAGCCACGGCCCCCAGGCGTCGACCGCAACCACTCCATTCGCGCGGGCGTCCCGAAAGCGCTCCTCCCAGAAAACGGGATAGAAAAGAAGGTCCCCCCAACCATCGAATTGCCGAAAGACGTCAAAGGTGACAGAGAATCGCCGCAGCTTCGGCGCACCGCCTTTAATGAGTGGATTCTCCCCGACACTCAGGAAGAAATCCCCGTTGGTTTCCTTGGTGTCGAACATGATCCCGGGCTCGGAGGCTTCCCCGAGGACGCGGTTAAAGCCCTCCATCTCGTCTGTGACCATCCACATCCTCACGATTAACCGCCGCCCGCACTTCCTCACGATTGTGTCGTAGTAGTGGCTCGCCATCCGCCCTGCGCCTTCGAGTGATTTCCAAAGCGTGACCCCTCGATAGGCCAATCTTGGCGAGGGTTCGGTCATCGTCAGAATGATTCCGTCGATCGTCGTGCGGTCAAAAAGTTCGCGAAATTTCGCATCCACCAGTTCCCAGGTGGCGGCGGAATTGTCGGTCAACCCGCGCGCCTCCAGGTGATCGGGCAACGAGAACTCGTAGATTTGCAGGAAGAGTTGCAAATGCAGGGAGTGCGCGTAATCGGCTAACTCCGACAAGGCTCGACAGAAAACCGCTGAGCGTACTCGGTGCAGGCTGTCGGGCGGATACACGCGATTGCCGTCGCCCCACAGGTCGTAATTGATGTAGTCCTCGACGTTCAAGTTGAGGAACGCGACGGAATTGAATCCCCATGGCAGCAATCGCCGCATCGCTTCTTTGGAGGACTCTACCTGTTCCCGGAGCAACCGCTCATTGACGTAGGGCTCGTGGCGGTAGTAATAACCTTCATCGGGCAAGTTAAACAGAATTCCCTGGTAGGAGAAGATCCTCTCTGCGAACGCCGGCCTTTCGGTCCGCCGCATCTTCCAATCGATTCCGTCACGACGAATCGCTTCCGCCAGCTTGAATGCGCCGTGAACCAGCCCTACGCCCTTCGAGGAAAGAAGAAGGCCGTTCGTGGTCGGAGCGATCTCAAAGGCCTGGCTTGAGACTTCCTGGTCGTCGCGAAACTCGCCATTTCCTCTCAGCACAATTCTCTGGCCATTGCGAGGAAGGGCCTCGGCAGTTTCCGCTTTGAGGCGGCGCGCCTCGAGCGCCTGCCTCAAGTCGTCTAACGCTAGTTTCAGCGCGACGTCCTGGCCCGGCGCGCGGTCGAGGACAATGGAAGTGGGCGTCGCGGGGCTGGGTTGCGAACGCAGGGGTGGCGAATGTACGCAGGCCAGAAAAATCGCAATCAGCAAAGCCAAGCAAGCTTTTGACCCTTCCTGGGCTGGGCCTGCGACCATTTGGATGTCACTCAGACAGATCTCAACGGCTCTTGAAAGGTTGCACAATACCATGAAAACTTGCAATTGACAAAGCCTTCAGCCCAACCTATAGTCTGGGCGACGATGCAAGCACGAGTTGAGCCTGGAACCCATTGAAAACAATATGGATGCTGTACTTGCTTACTCATCCTATGTTGACCCTTAAATGAAACGCGCCTTCCTTCTCTTGATGATTGCGGCGGCGTGCGGATGGTCCCCAACCACCTGCGTCTGCCAGGAGTTGACACTCGAGCAGCAGTTCAAAACCCCACCAGCAAGCTTCGGGCCCTCGTGTAATTGGTGGTGGTTTGGGGGGGCGTACTCAAAAAGTGATATCCGAGAGAATCTCGAGGCAATGAAAGCCGCCGGGCTCGGCGGCTTCCGGATCTTCCCCGTGTACCCACTCGCCAAAGATGACCCCACCCGTGGTATCCACAACGCCCCCTATCTCTCTCCGGAATTTCTCGGCCTCGTTCAGGAAGCGGTGCGATACGGCTCGGAGATCGGTTTGACTGCGGATTCACTTCTCGGCGACGGCTGGCCGTTTGGCGGACCCTACATTCCTCCTGAGCTTGGAGCTGGTCAGCTCAAATTCTTTTCTAAGGAAGTATCCGGACCGCAGGTTTTCTCCGGACGCATCCCCGGCGCCGTGACGTCTCTCGAGAAACTGCTCGCAGTGCAGGCGGCGGAGATAATCTCGGATGGCGGCGTGCGCCTTGAAACGGTTGTGGACCTCACTCCGCGAGTTCACGAAGGCGAGATACGAGGCTGGCGCGTTCCCCCGGGCCGCTGGTTGCTGATGACATTCGTCGGCGGATACACCGGCATGAAAGTGAAGCGCGCCTCGGTGGGGGGCGAAGGGTTAGTGCTCGACCACTTCAGCCGCGAGGCGTTGGAGTTGCACCTGAAGCACAACGGTGACGCCCAGAAGCCCTATCTCTCCGGGGCCAGGACCATCTTCATGGACAGCTGGGAGGTTTTCGGGTCGAATTGGACTCCCAAACTGCCTGAAGAATTCGAGAAGCGCCGCGGCTATTCTCTCACCCCTTATCTCGCGGCATTGTTCTTGGTCTCCGGCGAAGCAGGCGCAAGGATTCGCTACGATTTCCGCAGGACGGTTTCCGAGTTGGCGCTGGAGAATTTCTATGTTCCGCTCAAACAATGGGCGCATCAAAACGGATTCCAGACGCGTGTGCAGGCTCACGGAACTCCGGCCGACATCATCGAGGCCTACGGGGTGAATGATTTTCCGGAAGGTGAATCCTACGGAGCAGAAGACCGGCGTCGAATCAACATCCGCGACCGCAAGCTGGCCAGTTCAGCCGGGCATCTCTTCGGGCGAGACCAGGTCTCCGCCGAGAGCTTTACCTGGCTTCGTTGCCCGGCATTCCTCGTCACGCTCGAAAACATGAAGGCCGCTGCCGACGCGCTCTATCTGGATGGGATCAATCAGATCTATTACCACGGCGTGCCGCTCTCACCCTCCTGGGCCAAACCTCCTGGATGGTATTACTACGCCGCGACGTATGTGGGCCCTGGAAACACCTGGTGGCCTTACTTGAACCATCTCTCCGATTACATTCGCCGCGCCGACTTTCTTCTTCAGCAGGGCCAGCCTGTCGTGAAGGTCGCCGTCTACCTTCCGATCGAGGATGTCTGGTCGAATGCTTCCGGTGACTGGCACGACCTGGCGGGCGGGCTCGAAAAACAACTCGAGGAAGGCGGCAACGCTAGCATGGCGGCCATGCTGGCTTCTTTGCAGGATGGCGGTTTTGATTTCGATTTCATTAACGCGCGGCGCCTCGCGGAAGGTCGGGTTGCCGGGGGCGCCTTGTGCGTCGGGCCGATGAAATACCGCGTCGTCATTCTGCCGAAGGTCGAAGCGATGGAACCGGACACCCTCGAAAGGCTCCGCGATTTCGCGCGCGCTGGTGGAAGTGTAGTCGCAATCCACCGGGTGCCTGGCCGTGCGCCGGGTTTCGTCGATGCCTCAAGCAAGACCGCGAGGGTCACGCAGTTCGCCCGCGAACTCTTTGGCGACGCGGCCGATTCAAGCCGCCCACCCTGGCGTGGGGTCCTTCGCGCGCGGGGGAATAAGTGCGGCGCGGGTGAAGGGATTGTTCTTCTTCCGGATCCCTACCAGAACCTCGCTCCCCGCGCCTCCGCGCTATCGCGCATCGTGGCAAAGATCACTCCTCCCGATTTGGTTTTTGAGCCCGGGGAAACCGAAATCGGGTTCGTCCACCGCGAGACAAATAATCACAGAATCTTCTTTATTGCCAATATCAGTCCTAACGAGAAGCGGATCCGGGCACGGTTTAATGTTACGGGCGAGGCGCCACGCGAATTCGACGCGATGACGGGGTCGATTCAGCCGTTGTACGAATTTCAGACCGAGGGCGAATTCACAGAGGTTCAATTGCAGTTCGAGCCCTGGGAGTCGAAGTTCGTGATCTTCCGTCAGGAAAAGCCAACGGACAGCGTGACGGGATCGAACGCCCAGCGCGTATTGCGCGTCCTTGATGACGGACAATCGGTTGAAGCCGAGGTTGATCAGAACGGGATTTTCCAGGCCAGGACCGCCTCGGGCGCTCTTGAGGCGGCGGTTAGGGACCTTCCCGCGCCGATGGCGATTGCACCATGGCATCTGAGCAGCAACGGCATCGAGAAGAATCTCCCCACGCTTGTCAGTTGGACGGAATTTCCTGAATTACGCGATTTTTCGGGGACCGCAACGTATCGCGGCCGGTTCATTCTGGCGACCTCTTACGTCGCTCCGGGCGCGAGACTCGAACTGGATTTGGGCGAAGTCCACGATGTCGCTGAGATCTCACTGAACGGCGAACTCTGCGGCGTGGTCTGGAAGCGGCCTTACAAGGTGGAGATTACGGAATCAGCAAAGTCTGGTGTGAACGATCTGGAAATTCGGGTTACGAACAGCCTGATGAATCGCATGCGGGTCAAACAACCCACCGAAGCCGACCGCCCACCGGCCATGTCACCTGAAATGATGCGCGACTACGTCCCCGAGCCGGTACCTTCCGGTCTGCTCGGCCCCGTGCGGATTCAACCCTGGCGGAAGATCACGCTCCGAGCAAGGTCCGCAAACCCGCCACCGGGATCAGCAATTCCGTGATAGCTCATTTTCCTCGAATTTCAAGGCGGCCAGACATGCTTGCCCGTACGCTAACAGACCCACCGGCACCAACGGTCGGGTCTGACCCAGGAATTGCGCCGGGCGACCCGTGTCCTTGGCTTTCTCTTCATTGTTGACGCCCCACTCTGCCATCACGTCGCCGCGTCCGTTGGGGTCGGAAGAGAGATTTTGATTCTGGCGGATTTTTTCCAGAACAGCCCGCGCAACTCTCGCGTATCGAGGTTCGCCGGTTTTGGCGCTAAGGATCGCGAGACCGTATAGGGCAAGCGGCGCTTCACCGATCTCGACCGTACCACTGCCGTCTTCCTTGTAAAGATAGGCGAGTGCCCGATCGAGCGACTTCAGAACGTTGCCGTCGCCGGTAATCGAATAATAGTCGGCCAGAGCCATCACGGCATGCTCCACGAATCCTTCGATCCGGGGACTCCTCAGGTTGCCCATGTAGGCGGGCCAGCTTCCATTGGGATTCTGAAACTTCAGGAACGCTGAGACGGCGGGCTTGGCTGCCGACAAATACTTAGCATCGCCGGTGTACGCTTGGAATTGACACATCATGTGAAGAAATACCGCCGTGCTCCGAGCATCCACTTGCGTGAAATCCGCCTTGAAGTCACGCAAGCGCTCACCGCACCGCAGCGCCCAATCCCACGCCACAGGATCACCACTTACTCCCGCCCAAACGAGCAAGCCAAGCAGCCACGAGTGGTCGGGTTCGCCGCCCTCTCCCAGCGCCACGTAGCAGTGGCCGTAGCTGTGCGTCCACATGCCCCAATGGGGATGATGGCGGATATCCACGTCAAGCAGATGCCGGGCAACAATCCGGCAGCGCTCCCAGACTTTCCGATCGCCGGTTCGAAAGTAGTACAGCAAAAGTCCAAGTAGGGAGTCACGCTCGTTGTTATGCCAGTAGCCCTCGCGTGCCATTTCCCCCATTTCGCCCCACTTGGTTCCCGGGTGGCACATGTAATTGGTGGAAGCGGTGAAGTACTTGAAATCACCGTAATCGAATTTCCCATAGCACTTGGCGTGGTCGATGTGTCGGTCAAGCCACCCGAAGCTCTCGTCGAACATGCGTTCGAGTTCGTGGGAGTCCTTGGGGTTGTACGGCGCCATCGGCCCCAGCGCGCCGGTTGCGGCAACATAGACAGGGTCGAGGTGGCCGCGGATGGGATTGAGAGCTCCGCTCCACCATTTCTTCTCGAAGGTCGGCCCGCCATCGTGTCCAGTCCAAAAACTCAAGATGATCGTCTGGGTCTTGGCAAGTCCCTGGCGCGCATCCAGGCATTTCTTCGCGGGATCAACGAACGCTTGGTAGGGATGCGGCATGATCGGCCAGTATTTCGTCATCGAGTACAAGCCCTGCCCTTCGGGGTGGGCGGGAAGGAGGGGCTTACTGAGCAAATGCTCGGTAGCGCGCTCGGGCCAGAGTCCGATGCTTAACTCGCCTGCCTTCACTGCGATTTCGTTGGGATATTGTTGCCAAAAATCCGGAACCCAAACGGCAAGGCTGCGGCTCTCATTTTGCAAGTACAGCCATCCGGGCGCGCGCGCGCCGTTGCACCCGCCGCTCGAGAGATTCTGAATTCGCCCATCAGGATTGAGCGTCTTCGCCCAATATTGATTGTGGTCCTCCTGGAGAATGTAGACCGGCCAATCCTTGAGAAACGGTCCGTCGTAGACACCGGTTTCGCAACCAATCACCAGGCGGTTCGGGTCAAAATCGATCGGCAAGGTGATCCGAATATCGCGGATCTGCTCGGAGGGTTTGTCCGTGGCGTTGATCCACGTGACATCCAGTGAAGCCTCGGGGCGGCCACGATAGAAGGTCGAGCGGATGATAAAGTCAAACAGCCCTTCGCCGTCTTCGGCTCGACATCTGCCTTCCAGCCGCCTCACGAAGCGCACCGGCCCCGTCTCTTCTACGAATTTGTGCAAGGTATCGCCCGCAAGAGACGAACGGAACACTTTGCCATCATGCCGAGCGAGCACGAAGTCGAAGGTCTTTCCTTCCGCAACGTTTTGTTGGTCTGCGTCAAGCGTTCGCGACGCATCGGGCGATGACGGTGACCGTCCCTTTTTCAATATGTAGTCGCCGGGACCTTCCTCCGCCTCGAAGACGACGTAAAGCCAACGCACGCTGCTATCGTCCCAGCGCGTGGTTGGCCGGACCTGAGTCAGCACCGGTTTGCCGACTGGAGATACGACAGTCCAATCACCAACACCTCTCAGTTGTCCGTGGGCAAAGGGCACGGCCGCTTCGACCGGCGCGCCGAGTGGGGGCAAGCCCGCGGGACCTTCGACGCGGATGGCGATCGCCCCGTCGGCAACCTTCGGCCAGGGCGGAGCGGCGGCAGCCTCAACCGGCACGGCTGAAGCCAGGGAGGCGGCGGCACTGGTTTCGAGGGCCTTTCGGAAAAACCCGCGGCGCGAGAGCTTACCCGCTCTTTTGGCCATTCTGATTCCCCTCTACGAAACTAGTCCGGTTCCGAACCAAGCCTGACGGACCGGAAATGTCGGGCTGGAATAGCACGGGCCGATTGTGGCGCTTGACGAGTAGCGAAGGCAATGATGTTTGTTCACAAGCTTCGAAACTGTTTGTAAAGAGCTGCCAGCTGATCGGGGCGAACCGCGACATATCCCGGCCCGAGCGACTTAACGATATTCTCCGCCATTTCCATGTGGGTTAGCCAGTTGGCCAGGAAAACGAAGAGGAACGCCGGCCGCTCGGGCGGCGTCCAGGTCGTAATCTCGTTGAGCGTGAACTTCTCAGCCTCGCGGCGCGACGAAGGCGTGAAAGTCAGGACGTAGGGCGGCCGATTGATAGCCCGGAAAACCGGCACGCCGCCAACCTCCGTCGCCAAATTGGCGAATGTCGTCTCATCGGTGCGGCCGTAGTTCGAGAAGACTCCTCTGATCCCGGACATCGCCGCGATACTGGCGAGCCGTTCAGGGCGCATTTCCTGATAAGTGGAGATCACCGACGCGTCGATGCGCGCGCGGTAGATCGCCGAGAGGCGAAGATAATCGCGCCATATCGCCTCGCGCTGCTCAGGGGGATAGCCTTCAGCGTAACTCGCCTCGTGGATGTATCCGGCGCCGGTCAGGGCGTTCACAAAACAATCACCAGGGCGTGCATGCTTATAGTAGTAATCCAGAATGTCGGGCTGCCCGTCGAAAGCCGTCGAACCGAGCTGCCAGCCGATGGGCACGCTGCCGTGTTTCGGGTCATCAAAGAGTTTTCGATAGTAATGCCGCTGGAAATTCCACCCGTCCCCGTCTGACCGGATGAAGGTGAAGTACACTTTGTCGCGCTGCAGGGTGAAGGGCGGAATCGTCTGCTTCAGCGTGGCCGTCGTTCCGGAATGGACGGAGAGGTTGCCGACCGTCGGCGAGTAGGCGTCGAAGGCGGTGCAAGGCGTAAACTTGGCGCACTCGCTCGAAAGCCGCACGCCGAGGGTCTCGCCGATCCCCGCTTCCTTGTCCCCGCTGTTGGGCCAGCCGAAGCACGGGATGTTGGGCGGCCACTGCATCATTATGTCGCGGGCAAATTCCATCTCTTCGTCGGACGAGGCTTTGGGATTTTTCGCGACATCATTGGGGGCGGCGATCCAGAGGATTGGAATCTTGAATTCCACCAGATAATCCCGCAGGGCGACTTCGCGCGGGGCGAGTATGGAAACGGCGCGTCGTGACAGGTGTTGGCCGAAACGCTCAAACGCCCAGCGATAGGCGTCGACATCTTTCTTCCATTCCAATTTCCGCAAGTCCAGTCCGCTGGCGGGTAACTCCGGGCTGCCATTCATCGCGAGCTTGAACAGCGGGGCGATGCTGGGGGTCGCGACTAAACCGTCGTGAACACCTGCCAGCATCGTGGCCACGTTGATGCTGGCGGGAACTTCGGGGTCGGTAAGAAACAGGCGCGAAACCTCCGGCAGGAAACGCTCGAAGACTTCGCCGATTTCGAGCCACTTGATGTCATCCACATCTCCGCGCTCGCGCAGCCAATCGAGCCAGAGTTCGTCGTAGCGGTCGTGGATGAGGTAGAGACGTGGCTGCGAGCGGTTTACGATGCCCTGCAGGCAGGACAGCGTTAGCCGCATGTCCCAGGCAAAGGACGTGAGGTCCCCGGTGTGAAAGGCAAAGAGGTTCCGCGCCGGCGGGCGCGACTTGGGACAGATGTGGAAATCTTCTTCCGGTGCGGCATTCAACTCGCGCGGCAGCAGCAGACCGCCAAGGGCGGCCGCCGAGGTTCCTACGAATTCCCTGCGCGTAATGCGGAAAGGCATGTTGGTTCCTCGGTCCCGGCTCCGCTCATGGTCATACCCGCGAAACTTGCCCCCACGAAGGGTGGCAGCGGGAATCGAGTTAGACCGTGGATCCCCGCAAACGCGGGGATGACCGGCAATTGCCTTGCTCGCGCACCAATGGGCTGGCGCGCGGCCTTTACTGCGCTGGGGGCTTCTCGCCGGGTTTGAGGAAAGTGATCTTCTTGCGCGACAGCCCAGCCATGAAGAATCTTCCCTCGCGGCCTACCACTTTATCCGTCTCGCCCTTTTTCGTGCCGATGACTTCGGGATACCAGCCGTTTTCAAGCTTGGTTCGCGAGAGCGGCGCACCCGCCTGGGTCGCCTGAATCTGGCGGCGGTCGAGGATTCTCTTCGGCTTGCTCCAGCCAGTGGGATCCCCGACATCGCGATTGAAGCTGACGTAAATCCCTTCCTGGTTCAGCCGGGTATCGATAGCGCGGTTCAGGAACATGACGTACGTGTTCAAGTACGTATTCCAATGGATGGCAGGTCCCCAAAACATTGTTCCATCGGCGCGGTGATAGTCGATCTCGGAAGGAAATACCGGCGTGACGTGGCCCCAAAGCGCGGGCTCATTCCATCCGCCTTTGTACCACTTCATGACTTTGCCGGAAGGATTCTTCCGATCGGCATAGCGCATGCGGGCCGCCCAGACGCCCTGCTCGTCCGGGCTCGAGTCGTAGCTGGTCCCGTAGAAGTAGAAGTATTCCTTTTTTTCATCCAGGTACAAAACGAAGTCGCCGGTTCCGCCCACGTCCCACGGGCTCGCCGAGTCACAGCGCACGGCGCAGGGGCGCGCCTCGATGATGAAACCCAGGTCTTCCCACGTCGCGCCGTTATCGCGCGAGCGGAGCCAGCCGATCTTGGGCATCGTGGGGAGATGATTGTTCGAAAAGCACACGGCGTCGAGTTCGTAGTGATAAGCGCCGTAGAGAACTCCGTCCGACTCGTCTTTCCACGTGGCCTCGATCCAGATGTAGAGCTTGTCGTTTAAATCGCCGAGCCTGGTTGGAACGCGGGTGTTGAGACTGAAAAGATCGGGGCCGGAATTCTGGTGGGGATGGCCATAGGAATTGAAGACGTAGAGCCTGTCGCCGTCCCAATGAGCGGGGCTGTTGGAGTCAACCCCGGTGATGAGGATCTCCGGCGCGTCAGTGAAGAATACGGAAGGAAGATCTTCCTCCTTCGACGGCATGACATTGCCGGGGGGGCGCTTCTCGGCAAACACGATTGTCGCCGCAAGCGTCAACAGGAGAATGGCAGTCGTCGATTGGGCAAATCTTCTCATGACTTCCGGCCTGAAGCGCCCTCGTATAAGCCGCGAGACGCCGTCAACCTGAGCCCGCCGCGGCGGGCGAAGGGCCTTTTTCATTTCGAAATGCGGAGATTCTTCGCTTCGCTCAGAATGACACTGAGTTCCGCCGGTGATACAACGGCGTTATAGCGGTTACTCCTTCTCCCCCGGCTTCAAAAAAGTGATTTCCAGCTTCGACATTCCGGTCATAAAGAACCGGCAAGTGCGCCCGCACAGCTTGTCGGTTTCGCCTTTCTCGATGCCGATAACCTGCGGGTACCAACCGCTCGATAGCGTGTCCGCGATGACCGTCCCATCATTTGCGGGACGGAGTTCGCCGTAATAGACGCCGCGCGGGACGAGCAGCATATCGTCAACAACTTTCCCCACCGTGGTCGCCTTCAGAATTCCCTCGCGGTCGAGAATCATCTGCGGCTTGCTCCAGCCGCTCGGGTCGCCGAGATCGCGGTTGTAGCTGATATAAATGCCATCCTCGGTCAGCTTGGTATCGACGGCGTGGTTGAGCACCATCACATACATTTGCAGATACGTATTCCAATGGATCGCCGGGCCCCAGAACATCGCGCCGTTGGGCTTGTGGTAATCGCGGTCGGCAGGAAAGACCGGTGTCAGGTGACCCCAGATGCCGGGCTCGCTCCACGCGCCGTTGTGCCACTTCATGACCTTGCCGGCGGGATTATCGCGGTCGGAATATTTCAGGCGCGCGACGAAGACTCCCTGCTCGGCGATGTCGGGATCGTAGCTGGTACCGTAGAAATAGAAATATTCCTTCTTCTCATCGAGCAGAAAGACGAAGTCGCCCGTCCCGCCCGAATCCCACGGACTGGCGCTCTGACAGTTGATCCGGCATGGGTTGGCGGAGATGATGAACCCAAGATCTTCCCAGGTGGCGCCGTTGTTGTTGGAGCGAATCCAGCCGATGCGCGGCGCCGTCAGGATGTGCGAGTTGGAAAAGCAGATGGTGTCCGGCTCATAATGATAGGCGCCGTACAGCGTGCCGTCCTCGTCCTTCCACGTCGCCTCAATCCAGAGGTTCATCTTGTTGTTCTGGTAGCCGAGATCAACGTAGATGCGCTTGCCGAGATGCTCGATGTCGGGCCCGGAAGTCCGCCAAGGATGCCCGTAGTTGTTGAAGAGGTAAAGCACGTCGCCGTCCCAGTGCAGGGGGTTGTTGGAATCGGCTTCGTGCAACAAACTGCGCTCCGGAACTTCCACCCCCGGCATCTGGATGAGCGCCGCGGGACGAAGGACAACAGAGGGAAGGGTCCTCGATTCCGGAGCCGGCGCCACGGCGGGAGATTCAGCTGGCAGGCCGTTGATCGCCGCCGAGCAAATGAATGGCATTGTCGCAAAAAGGATGGCGCCAGAGAATTGGGTCAATCGCCGCATCGTCGCTCTGATGAAGTTTACGAAAATGAGTGACAAGGCCGCTGCAGTTGCCCCCTCACCCACCCCGATGGACTGCATCGGGGTTCCCCCTCTCCCTGAAGGCGAGGGCCATTGATCCAGATACTCCGGCCCTCTCCCTTGCTGGGAGAGGGTGGTCGCCGTAGGCGACCGGGTGAGGGAAAGTTCGTCACTCTATTCTACGGAATACTCAGCCGATCCGTGGCTACGAACCGTCCAGCATATACGCTACGGATTTCCGCCTGTACAAAATTACGGGCAGGCCGGAAAGCCTGCCCGTCTCTCTCAGCGGCCACTGTCGTTCATCACCCGACGCTTACCCCACTACCACACGAATCGCAAAGAGAACTGCATGCCGCGCGGATCGGTCTGCACGTTGGTAATCTGGCCAAAGGAGCATCCGAAAACACGGGCATAGTCAGTTTCACCGTTCGGTCCCGGCGGCAGGCACCAATGATTGTCGGGAACACCGAGGTTCTGGTGGTTGAAGGCGTTGAAAACATCCCAACGGAAGTTGAAATACTTCGTTTCGCCAAGACGAAAGTCTTTGGCTAGTGACAAGTCAGCATTCCAGAAACCCGGCGTGCGCCCGGAGGGTGGCCGCAGCCCGCTATTGCCGAGCTCCCAGTAGGGGTCCACGGTGTTGTAGTCCACAGCGCTTCCATCTGCATAGACACCGTTCCAGAGGGCGGTTGACAGATCCTGACTACATCCCCAAGGAGGGCAGAGAGCATTGGCGTTGTACCACCCCTGCTGGCGCTCCTGTAACGTCTTGCCGTCCCGGCCGGCCGACAGGTCTCCAATCAGATCGGGCCGACAACTGAGGTACCCATAGGCGCCATCGCATGCCCGGACTGTGTCGAAGAACATGGGCACGCCCGACTGGAAATTCCAGTTTTGCGTCAGCTTCCATCCGCCGATAAACGCATTGGACCATCCACCCGCGTTGGCGAAATGGCGGCCCTTGCCGAAGGGGAGCTCCCAAGTCGCGGCGAAGTTAAAGATATGCGGGGTATCGTCGGGAGAGAGGGCGTCGTACCGGCGAAGATTGTTCAGATCCTCCGCGCGAGTGTGTCGAGATCCGTCAGCGACCCCGCCGCCAGCCGCTCCGGGAATCCACGAAATGCGTCCCACTCCGCGGTTGCTCTGGGTGACGGGACCGAAGGTGTTTCCGGCAAGCGCGCCCAAACCGGCACTGACGATGTTCTTGGAGAAAGTGTAGGCGGCTATGAAGTTCAAACCGCGGGAGTATCTCTTCTCAACCCGCACCTGCCCCGAATGGTACTTGTTAAATCCGTCCGGTGAGAGCAGAGCCTGAACCGACCACCACTGCGGATAGGGCGCCAGAGCATACCATCCGGAACACTGCACGAGGTTGGGGTCATACCAGCGCCCGCAATCGTAAATCCCATCCATGGATGGGTCGACGGTGTACGTGTAAAGGTCGATGTCGTATCGGACGCGCTGCATGTCCGCCTTCGACACTTCGTTGATGTTCCGGATTTCATCGCCCAGGAGGTGGGAGCCGTGACTCCCCACATACCCGGCACTGACAATTATGTCGCCGGGGAGTTCGCGCTGGATGAACAGACTCCACTGTTGGATGTAGGGGTCGTGTTCCGATTTGATAAATCCGTACACGTTCGATTGAGTGCCGACGAACTGAAAGTCATTGGTTCGATTGGCAGTCAAATCCGGAAAATCCAGCGATGGCGCGCCCTGGCTCAGAGTCCAGGAGGGGGTCATGTAGAAGTAGTCTGTGACCGGGGTGCTGACGGGGACGTACGATCCCAGCGTGCTGAAGGCGCCGTTCCCTTGTCCGAACGCCGCCGACATGCTGTTGCTGTAAATCAGACCATAACCCCCGCGAATCACCGTCTTCGAGCTGCCCCCTGGCGACCAGGCGAACCCGATCCTGGGGCCAACGCTATTCTTGTTCGCGGGGAAGACATTCCGGTCAGGATGGTTCGCCGAACCCATGTAGTAGATCCGCCCCGGGTAGTTCACTTCGGGATTCTTGGTTCCAAGGTCGAAATTGGCCAGCATGTCGTGCCGCTCACGAATCCAGCCGTATACGTCGTAACGCACCCCGATGCTGAGGGTCAGGCTCTTGTTGACCCTAAAATCGTCCTGGATATAGGCCGCGTAGTCATCGTTTGTCTGCCAGGGAGAGTATTGAACAGCGGAACTGCCCCCGCCCTGCCCCACGACGCCCAGCAGGAACTCCGCCAAGCCGCTTCCTCCCGCCCAGGTGTCGGGGTTGTTACTGAGATAGCCGTCGAACCCGATTCGGTAGCCTGCCGGTGAAGATCCCCAAAGGTTGTTTCTTCGGAATGAAAAGCCGCCCTTCAACGTGTGGCGGCCCAAGATCTTGGTCAGGCTCTCACTCAGAGTATAGGCCTGCTGACCAGTGCTGGAGTTTTGATAGGCGACCGGGCCGAATTGAAAATAGTCGTTGACGTTGAAGAAGGCGATGGTCGGCACCTCCTGGCCCGGGGAGAAAAGCCAGAAGTTCAAGTCCTTGACCCGATCCTGGACCTGGCTGTTTTGGGTCACTTCCTCCAAGTTGGGCCTGGCCACGAGATTCTGGCGCCCGAACGAAAAACGGAGTTCGTTGACGAGCGTCGGCGTGAATGTCGTGGTGAGGCCGAGGATCGCCAGTTGGTTTCGCGTATCGTAAGGGTTGGCTCCCGCGGCGCCGGTGCCTGTCTGAGCGCTGGGCCCATTCCACGGGTAGCGATAGTTCGTATAGTAGCTGGGATTGAACAGCCAGGACGCGAAGAGACGGTTCCTGTCACTAATATTGTGATCCACTTTCACCGAAGCGTTGTGGGTCGTCATGCTGCTGCCCACGGCGCCCAGATAATTGTTGCAATAGATTCCGCAGGGCGAAAGGGGATCACTGAAATTGGGATTGGGGATGGAATCCAGGTAGAACTTGGCCAGGGGGTCGATCCGGTCCGTAGGAACAACCGGGGTGATAAACGGGTCCCTGTCAAACCAGCCCTTGGCATCATTCCACACCGTCGTCGCCGGGTCATAGATGCAGTTGGTTATGCCATTGGCGGGATCGCAAGTGTCGGCGAATCTCGGGTCACCTCGGAAGTCACCATTACGCTCGTTAGCCACTGGGACCGTTAAGATGCGGTTCTGCCGCTGGTGCAGAAACGAAACGTCTTCCGAAACGAAGAAAAATGTTCTGTTCCGGCCGTCATATACGCCGGGAATGTAAATCGGGCCGCCCAGCGTGCCGCTGAAATCGTTCCAGTTTGACCACGGTTGCAGGAAGGGTTCGCCGTTCGCGTCCCGCCGCGCAAAGGGGTTCGTGGAGCTGAAAACGGAGTTGCGGTTAAGAACCGAACCCGACCCGTGCAGCTCGTTGGTGCCGGATTTGAGCACCACGTTGACCACCATGCCGCTGGTGCGGCCGTATTCCGCCGCGAGACTATTCTGCACAAGATTGAACTCCTGGACGGCGTCAGGCGAGGGATTGACCGTGGCGGCTTCCGCGCCGACCGTCGCGTTCAGCGCACCTTCCAGGAACCAGGCATTGGCGCCCGCTTGACCGCCGTTCGAGCTCACGCTCGAACCGACCAGGTGGAGCGGATCAGGGAATCCCCCAAATTGACTGTTGGACCCAAAGACCGCGCCGGAAGGGCCGCTTGATTGAACGACGCCCGGGAAGAGTTGCACCAGCGTCTGGATGTCGCGTCCCTGAAGGGGAAGATTATCGAGATAACGACGACTCACCCCGGAACTGAAGTTCGAGGATGTTGTCTCCACCAGCTGCGCTTGCGCGCTCACCTCGACACTCTGCGCCGTCGCCCCGACTTTCAGTTCTGCGTCGGTGGTGACAGTGGCGCCCGCCCCTACCGCGACGTCTTTGATGTCGAGCGGACTGAAGCCTTGAGCCTCGATGCGCACAGAGTACTTGCCCGGCACGAGCTCGGCCGCCAAATAGAACCCCGCCGAGTTCGTCACCAGGTCGATCGCCACCCCGGTGTCTGCGTTCCGCACGACAATCTTCGCGCCCGGCACTACCGCCCCTTGCGGGTCAGTGACCGTCCCGCGAATGGCCCCGCGGTCCAGCGAAGCCATCAGTTGACTGGTTACGAGTAGGGCAGCCGCAATAGCTGCCGAGACTGCAGGAAGGCGATTGCTACGCATGGATCGTGCTCCCCTTTCGTTCTGAATCCCACATCCGACGGTACGCGCTTAAATGAAGCTGGAAGTTGATCGCTGCTCACACCAGATTGCGTGCATGGTTAAGGTTCGTCGGACGGACTATAGGCGTGACAATTCCGCCTGTCAAGTGAAATATTTCACTAATATGAGAAAGCTTTCACAAAACAGTCCCCGCTCCTCGAGATCCGAGAGCTCATATACACCTCAACAAATTAGGACGAGCCACGACGATTAATTTACAGTGCCGGGAAAAGCCTGATGGCCTGTGAGGGGACGGATGACTTAATTACCGAGTGAATACTTTCAGCACGATGTGAAAAGTTTCTTGACAAACCCTCAGGCTGATGGTAGGTAACGTCTTCTTACCTCGCCTTTCGAATGTGCGCCGGCTATGTCCCGCACACTGCCATTCGTTGGCGAGTTCGACAGAGTGGAGCGGCCCTTTGTCAAAGCACAAACTCCGTGAGCGCCCATTGAAAGCGTCGGGGCCCGAACCCCGGGCGCCATTCTCCGGCCAGCCAGCCGTCATCCGTGAAGTCAGTCTGTTTCCGATATTGACCCCGCGAATCTCCGGCGATTACTCACAGCACGTCATCATCAAGCTCGAGACGGAGGTTGGAATCACCGGCGTGGGCGAGTATGCCGACGTCACGGATCTGCCCTTGACCATGCCCGATCTCGGCGACCTCACAGCCAGCCTGAGGAATGTCCTGTGCGGCCAGAATGCCATGGAATTATCGCGGCTCGATCATTTGCTCGGAATGCTCTTCACCGGTCGCGGGGACACGGGCATCTACACGGGCAGCTTGCGAGCCGGGGTGGAAATGGCCCTGCATGACATCGCAGGGAAGGCGCTGGGGGTTCCCGTTTACGTTCTCTTCGGTGGCCCGGTCCGCACGCGCATTAAGGTTTGTTTTCCGCTGTTCCGGAATCTCGAGAAAAAGCACATCGAATTCAACCTCGGCCTGGTGGAGCGACTTCGGCGCGAGGGATTTGACGTCTTTCGTGTCTATATCGGCGGGGCGCCGGAGTACGACGACAAGTTTCTCGCCGCCCTGCGCCGCCAAGCAGGCGACCGCATCACGATGCAGGCCTTCGACCTCAGCAATCACGTGCACCCCACGGACGCGGTCCGCCTGATCAATCGGCTTCGCAAGCATTACGAGCCGCAATATGTCGAGAGCGTAGCGCCCCTTCACGATGTCAAGGGAATGGCCGAGGTCCGCGCCAGGCTTGATCTTCCCGTCAGCGAGCATGTCGGAGACGCGCGCCACGCCCTCGCCCTTTGGGAAGCGCGCGCCATCGATATCATTAATGTCGCGAACAGCGCGCATGGCGGAATGCGCGAATCGCTCCGAGTCTTTGCGATGGCCGAGGCCTTGGGGCTGCGAACCATCCTGAGCACGACCCAGGAAACATCTCTTGGAACTGCGGCGGAAGCTCACGTGGGGGCAGCGGTCGTGAACATGCACTATCCCACCGTCGCGATCGGCCCCAGGCTCTATACCGCCGACCCGGCACGGAATCCGATCCAGTACCAGGACGGCTACATGCTGGTGCCCGACGGCCCCGGCCTCGGAATCGAGATGGATTGGGAGAAAGTCGAGCGCCTGCGGCACCCCATCGGATGGCGGGATTTTGAAATCGACCATTCCCTTCCCGACGTGCACGACCGCGCCTGGAAGGTCAACCTGGCAAGCGGTTTGAAAGGAATGAGGAAGAAATAATGGCCCTCATCCGAAAGACGAACCTTCTGAAGGTCCTGGAGAACCAGCCGCCGCGCGCCAATTTCCATGTCATCGAAATTGACCGCGACTACACCGTGCGTGTGGCTCGAACCGCCGGACGCTTTCCGTGGCACTACCATCCCCACGGCGACGAAGGCTGGTTGGTGTTTGAAGGCCGCCTGCGCATCGAGACCGAGGAAGGCGCGGTGGAACTCGAACGCGGCGATTTCACCACCATCCCGCGCGGCCTCCGGCACTCGCCCGAAGCATTGGTGGCCGGAACGACCGTCGTCATCTTCAATCGCCGCGAACTTGGCATGGTGCTGGACGACCCGCGCGTGGATTTGGGCGGCTTCCGGGAAAGCGATCTCACCGGCCCAGGGTCAAACGCATGATGCTCACCAACAAAGCTGCGGTCATCACGGGGGGAGGCTCGGGAATCGGCAGGGGCATCGCCCACGCTTTCAGCAAACAGGGAGCGCGAACGATAGTCCTCGACCAAAATACCGAAGCCTCCGAAAAGGTCGCGCGTGAAATCACGGACGAGGGCGGAGCCGCTTGCGCCGTGACCGCCGATGTTTCGTGTGCGGGACAAGTGAAGTCGGTCTTCGATAAGATCCGCGGGCTCACCACAAGGATCGACATCCTGGTCAACTGCGCGGGAATTTATGTTCATAAGGACGCTTTGAGCCTGGGGGAAGAAGATTGGGACCGCTGCCTGAACGTGAATTTGAAAGGCGCCTGGCTCTGTTCGCGCGAAGCGATTCCGTTGATGAACGGCGGGGCCGGCGGGGCGATCATCAACATCGGCTCCACCCACGCCGTGCGCGCGCAGGGGAACGCCTTTCCCTACGGCGTCAGCAAGGGCGGGCTGATTTCGCTCACGCGCAGTCTGGCAGTGGATTTCGGGCGTGAAAATATCCGGGTGAATCTGATTTGCCCGGGATTCGTCCTGACGCCGCTCACCCAGGAGCTCTTTTCCGGGCCGCGCGCCGCAACGCTGGAAGGACTGATTGCCATGGAGCCCATGCCGGTGCGAATCTATCCCGAAGATATCGCCAACGCCGCCGTGTTCCTGGCTTCCGACATGGCGCGCTGCATCACCGGCGCCACCCTCTATGTCGATGGCGGGCGCACGATTTCCGCCGGCATCGACCACGCCGAGTAGCCCATGCGACCGTCACCTGGTAACTCGCCGCTCGGGCAGGGCGGGCGCACGGTGCTGGTTCTGCTGTTTTTCGCCACACTGATCAACTACCTCGACCGGCTGGCGATTTCCATTGTCGCTCCCGCACTACAGAGCGAGTTTTCGTTCTCGGATGTCGATTACTCGCACATCGTCTTCCTTTTCATCCTGGGGTACACGCTGGGACAGACCGCGTTCGGGAAGTTGATGGACCGACAGGGCACGCGAACGGGGCTCCTGCTCTGCGTCGGGCTATGGTCCATCGCGGCATGCCTTCACAGTCTGGCGATTGGGATCCTCACTTTCGGCCTTTTCAGGTTTCTTCTCGGCCTCACCGAAGGAGGAAACTGGCCGGGCGCCGTCAAGGCCGTCAGCGAAAACCTGCCCGCCCCTCGCCGCGCCTTTGCCGTGGGCGTGTTCAACAGCGGGTCGATCGTCGGCGCGATCATCGCGCCTCCGGCCATCGTTGCCATTGAGCGCCTGTGGGGATGGCGGCCGATGTTCACCATCGTAGGCTTGACCGGGTTCATCTGGATTGGCGCCTGGGCTCACTACTACCGGCGTCGCGCGCCTGCCGTGGCGCCGCAGGCTGATACGATTGCGGCGCCGAGCTCAACTCTGAAGCATTTGCGCCAGCGAGCCGTCTGGGGGTTGATGATCGGGCGTTTCTTTTCCGATCCCATCTGGTGGTTCTACGCTTTCTGGCTTCCGACCTACCTCGCGCGGGTGAGAGGATTCGACCTGGTCACAATTGGCAAGTCCGCGTGGATTCCCTACACTGCCGCTGGAGTGGGAGGGCTGATGGGCGGTCACGCGTCAAGCCTGTTGGCTAAGCGAGGCTGGCCGTTGGCCGCGGCGCGCAAGGCCGTCATGATGGCGAGCGCCGCATTGATGCTCGCCGGGTTGCCGGCCATCTGGGCGGACAGCCACGTCGCGGCGCTCGGGTGGATCAGCGTGGTGTTATTCGGTTACGCCAGTTGGGCAAGCAACATGCTGAGTCTGCCGGCAGACCTGTTCCCTTCGTCATCTGTGGGTGAGATCTCGGGTCTAAGCGGGACGGCCGCGGCTTGTGGCGGAATGCTTTTGACCCTCGCCGTCGGCCGGATCGTTGAACGTTTTTCATACGGACCGGTGTTTGGGCTGGCATCGATCATGATCCTCCTCGCGGCGGCGGCCGTCATGTTGCTGGTTCGAGCCGAAAATCCTCAGACGCCTGAGCAATCCTCAGCAGCCCCGGAAACAATTGCCAGCGCGCGCGAAGTTGTTCGCTGAGTTAAAGCCTGACCAAGGAGATGTGGAAATGACCAGCCAAAACGCCAGGATATCGAAAATCGAATGCTTGCAGCTTCGTTCGCCGCACGCCGCCCCGGACGATTGCGATGGCGCGGTGGACACGGCGGCCATCCGCGTCACAGCGAGCAACGGCGAGTACGGCCTGGGCGAGACCGACGCGCCTCCCAACGCCATCGCCGCGTTGCTCGAGACACCCACCGCGCATATCTGGAGCCGCGGCGTGCGCGATATCCTGCTCGGCGAGAATCCGCTGGAAGTCGAAGCTCTGTGGGACAAGCTCTACGAAGGCACGATTTACCACGGCCGTCGTGGCCTCGGCATCATGCTGATTTCGGCGATTGATATCGCCCTGCACGACCTGCGCGGCAAACTCCTGCGCAAACCGGTCTATCAACTCCTGGGCGGCGCGGCACGGCTGTTCGTGACTCCGTACGCCACACTTTTCCCCAGCATGCCGCAGGGCCGCTCGTGGGCGGAGATGCGCAAGGCTTGCTTCGAACTGATCGAGAAGGCGGTCGCGTTCGGGTTTCGCGCCATGAAAATGGAAATGCTCTTCTACGATCTGGTTGACGACCCAGAGCTGGTCAGATTCATCCATGAATGCCGGAAGTTGGCCGGCGATGATCGCGAGTTCATGATCGACGTTGGCTATCGCTGGAAGAATTTCAACGACGCTCTCTGGGTTCTGCGCAGGATCGAGGATGACAGGGTCTTCTTTGTTGAAACGCCTGTCCACACCGACGACCTCGACGGGCTGGCTCGGCTCGCCGACGCAACGACCACGCCCGTGGCGGCCGGTGAATTCCTCCAAACCCGGCACGAATTCCGCGAATTGATGGACCGCGGGCATTGCGACGTGATCCAGCCCGACCTCGGCCGCGTGGGCGGCTTTACCGAAGCGATGCGCTGCGCGCGCATGGCCGCGGAGCGCGGACTCACCTGCGTCCCGCACGCCTGGAAGACGGGGCTGACCGCGGCGGCGACTCGGCACTTTGGCGCGGCGGTCGCGAATTGCCCCTACACCGAATTGTTCCATCCTGATTTCTTCCCTTCGTTCCTTCGGCCGAGACTGGCCAAGCCGGAAGCGCCGGTCATCGACGGCAAATGGTCTCTGCCTGATCAGCCCGGCATCGGAGTGACTCTGGATGAGGAGATCGTCACAAAGTGTTTAGTCCAGCCGCCGACCGTTATCTCTTAAGGGTCGGGCGCCAGGAAACGAATAATTAAAGCCAAGAGAATGCGCATCTCACGGCAGGCTGCCATCAATCTCGGTATCCTCGTGCTCGTCAACGCAATGTGGGCGGCGCAATATGCCGCGTACAAAGTCGCCACGGAGAAAATGGGGCCGGTAACAGTCAGCGCTTGGACGTTCGCAATAGCTTCGCTCGCTCTCTTACCTTTTCTGATCAGAGAACGCCGAAAGCCGAATGTGGCCGGCAACCCCGTGCCATGGGAATCGAGGTGGACCCGCCAGGACGTTTCCGGATTTCTCATCATCGGTGTGGTGGGCCTGATCCCTGCTTCGGCGGTCTTGGCCTGGGGGGTCGACCGCTCGACAGCATCCAACGCAGCGCTCATCTACCTGACGGTGCCGATCCTCACTGCGGTTCTGGCTTCGGCGATCCTGGGAGAACGCATGACCGTGGTGCGCTGGGCCAGCCTCGCGGTATCACTGGTCGGAGTGCTGATCCTCTCCGACATCAACTGGCGTCACATCGGGCTCGCAGATATGAGGTTCCTCTTTGGGAACTTTCTAGTTCTGGTGGCCTGTGCGTGCAGCGCGTTCTACAACGTGTACTGCAAAGGACTGCTGCGGCGCTTCACACCGCTTGAAGTTCTGGTTTACGGATACCTGATCGCTCTCGCCGTCAGCCTGCCGTTATTGGTTTGGGCTGAGCCGATCTCGGTCGAGGCTATTCACGGGTACGGCCTTCGCGTCTGGGCCGCGCTCGCCGTCCTCAGTATTTTCAGTTGGGGGCTGGCGATGGTGCTGTGGATGTTCGTCTTGAAGCGCCTCGACGTAAGCCAGGCTTCGGTCTCGATCTACCTTCTTCCGTTTCTCGGCGTACTCATCTCCGCGCTCACACTCCACGAGCGGATTACCCCGGCCATGATCGTGGGAGGACTCATTACGCTCGCGGGGACGATTCTGATCACCAGTCTCGAGCCGACGCCCGGAGGGTAAGGAACGCGTGGCCTATCGGTTGGCAGTTTTGTGGGTTTTGGTCCCACCGTGCGACGCTAAAGCGCGGGTTGCCTGGCCGCTCCCACCCAGAGAACCCAATCGTCGCTGTCCGGCGTTTTGAAACGGGCAATCGGGCCACGACCAGCGGGCGCCGTTAGCCGGACCCCGGTTCGAGGATTGAACCACCGCGCGTCGAGGGGTTTCCCCAATCCGTCGAGGCGGAGTTTGATTTCGCCGCCAACGGGTGTGTAAGCGAGCAGCCAACCGTCCGCCTTGGCCACGGCTACGAAGCGGGTCGGATCGGAAACGCCCGGCTGCTCGACCAACAAATCCTGTGCCGGGCGGAGCCTCCACCACTCGAGCGAGGCGAAAAGCGACTTCAGGTGTTTCATGTCCGTGCTGCCGGGCAAATTCATGGCTTCGTACCAGGGCTTGGCGACGCCGGAGCCCAGGTGACTCATGGGAATATTAGGTTCGAGCTCCCAACTCCAAACTCCGTGCGCACCGTAGGAGACTCCCGCCGGAGGCGAGACGAGCAGGCTCCAATAGGCGGCGCGGCGCACGGCGTGGGCGTCGAACCGCTTCCGCGATTCGTAGCTGATGTGGTCTTCGTAATTCGGCTCCAGGTTGATAATGGGATGGCGAGGCTCCTTCACCCAATCCGTCGCGGGCGGGCCCTCCACAAGCCAGCGCAATTCTTCCGCACTGTCCCCGTGGCCGCTCTGATAGCTGATAATGCTGTACCAAGGCTCTGATCGGAACTCATCAGCCACCCATTGCTGTCCGGCGGGGTGCATCGTCGCCGGGCGAGTCGAATGGTCTCCGAAGGCGGCGCGGCCAATCTTCTTCCAGCGTTCTGAGCGCTCCCCGCGATAGTCGCTGTCACCGGCCAGAATCCATATCACTTGGTGCGCTCCGTAGCGAGCGACCATGTATCGCGCCAACACAATCAGTTGGTCATCCGGGAGCGAAGTCCCTGGATTCAGGTCGAGCGTCAGTTGGTTCCAATGCGCCGCCCAGGCGAGCACGGGCGCCGCCACCAGGCCATGGTCGTTCAGCGCGTCAATGCGCTTGTCCATCCAGCGGAAGAAGAGGGGGTCGATCCAGATTCTTTCTTTTCCGAGGTAAGCCACCCGCCCGTCGGCGTTGGCGGCGGCCGCCAGCCATTGAGTGGCGACGAATTGAATGGCCGTGAAGCCTTTGCCCGCGCGGTCGCGCAAGTAGGTGCCCCAGCTTCTAATGTCCGCCTTGAGCGGCCCGTTCCAGGCCGTGTCGGACAGCCAGAAGAACGGCGATCCGTCGGCATAAGCGAGGTGATAACGATCCTCGGAAACGCGGAGGGCTCCATGTCGGTAGAGCGGATTCGCGCCGGAGTATTTCGAGCAGGTGAATTCACCCGTCCGGTCGTGGAGGCCGGCGTCGGCAGCGTTCGAGCTGCGCGTGCGATAAGTCCACCTGCCAATCTCGTCGGGGGAAAAACGCACCTTCCAGGTTTTCCCGCCATCCCAGAACGCCATCACCTCCTGAACTTTTGCGGTGGGCGAAGTGAAGACGACATCGACTTGCACGTCCTGAATCGGGTTGGCATATTCGGAGCTGCTCGCAAATTGCGTTTCGAATCGAGTCCATTGCGGGACACGCGCCGGCGACGATTGCACTTCCGCTGCAATTGAGCCGACGGTCAGCGAGAAACAGAAGGCGATAAACGGAGTGACCCGGAAACCGGAAAAATGATTGCGCGCACTCATGGCGAAATTCCCTCTCGAGACGATTCGGCGGAGCCAGGATCAAAGGCCATTCGCAGCTGAGACCCACAGCCTCCGCCGGAGTCTAGCATAAGTTGCATCGACGGCTGATGACGACTACGCGGTGCATTGCGGGAATCAAGCTGAGTTTTTCTGTCCGCAGAAACTCGATTTGATGACTGGAGTATTCAGCCTCGAAATCAAATTTCAATTGCCCTAGACGCCGGCCCGTCTCGGCGGTATCTTCTGCACTCGAAGCTACGAATCGAGGGAGAGCGGAATGGCAGCGCTGCGATTCGCGATGTTTGGCGCCGGGTTCTGGTCGCATTACCAACTGGCGGGGTGGAAGGAACTCGGCGGGGTAGAGTGCGTGGCCTTGTGCGACCGCGTGCGCAGTAAGGCCGAAGCGCGCGCGGAGGAATTCGGAGTGCCGCGCGTCTATGACGACCCGGAACAAATCTTCAAACTCGAGAAGTTGGATTTCGTTGACGTCGTTACCAGCCCCGAGACCCATGGCGGACTCGTCCACCTGGCGGCGGCAAACAAGCTGCCCGTCATCTGCCAGAAGCCCATGGCCGTGACTTATCAGGAGGCCGAAGGCATGGTAAGCGCCTGCCGCGAGGCGGGCGTTCCCTTTTTCGTCCACGAGAACTGGCGCTGGCAAACCCCTATCCGCGAGTTGAAACGCGTGCTCGACGGCGGCCGCATCGGCGCGCCATTCCGCGCGCGGCTGCGGATGGTGTCGGGATTCCCCGTTTTCAGAAATCAGCCGTTCCTCGCGGAACTGGAGGAATTCGTTCTCACCGACGTGGGCACACACCTGCTCGACGCGGCGCGGTTTCTCTTCGGAGAGGTCGAAACCCTCTACTGTCAAACCCACCGTGTCCACGCGAATATCAAGGGCGAAGATGTGGCCACGGTGATGATGAAAACGCGCGATGGCGTCACGGTGATGATAGAGCTGGGATATGCGGAGAATTTCCTGGAAAACGACCGCTTCCCCGAAACTCTGGCCTTCATCGAAGGGAGTTGCGGTTCCGTCGAACTTGCAGGTGATTTCCGGATACGCGTGACGACCGAGGAGGGAACGTTGGCGAAACGCTTTCCACCCCCGAGATACAGTTGGGTGGACCCGGCCTATGCGGTCGTCCAAAGCAGCATTGTGGCTTGCCACGCGAACATCCTGCGGGCGCTGAAGGGCGAAGGCCCCGCGGAAACAACCGGCGAGGACAACCTCAAAACTTTGCGGCTGGTTTTCGCCGCTTACAAGTCGGCACAGACCGGAAGCACGATCCTCATCGCGTAGTGTGGGAATTTCGATGGGCGACATTAAGCTCTGCCTCTTCACTTCAACGCCCGACATGAATTCGCTGCGCTTCGTCGTCAAAGTGCTGACCGGCGCTCCACGCGAACTCGCCGAGCGCGCCGTCGCATACGGGTACGACGGCATCGAGTTCATGCCCGATCCGAAAGACGTTCCTGACCCAATTGCCTTTGAGGCCGCAATCAAAGCTTCCGGGGCTGTCATGCCGGTCGTGAACACGGGGCGCGTCTTCGCCCAAGGACTGCCGCTGCTCCAAGCCGATCCAAAAGCGCGCAGAAATTCCCTGGAAGGATTCAAGCGCATCCTCGATTTCGCCGGCCACTTCAAAGCCCGCGTGGGCCTGGGCGCAGCGCGGGGGGCGGGCATCCCGGGCGCTTCGCGCGGGGAATTGGAGCGAATGGCCGCGGATGTCTTTCGCGAGCTTGCCGCGCACGCCCAACAGGTTGGTGCAGTCATCATGCTCGAACCCGCCGACCCCGGCGTGACCAGCTTCATCAACACGGTGGATGAAGCGATGGCGTGGGTCGACCGCATCGCGAGCCCGGCCTTCAGCGTGATGCTCGATACGTATCAGCTCTCCGAATCAGAGCCTTCCATCGAGCATGGGATTCGCGCCGCGCGCGGGCATGCCCGGCATATTCATTTCTATGACCCGAGCCGCTGGCCACCTGGGGTTCTTGCGGAGAAAGACCGCCTGGATTGGCCGCGCCTGATGCGCGTGTTGCGGGATGAAGGTTTCTCAGGCTCCGGGTCGGTGGTGCTGGCGCCGGAAGGCGATCCGGAACCGGCTGCGCGGAAGTCCGCACGGTTCCTCAGACGACTATTGCAGGACAGAGGCGAATCATGAGTCTCCAAAGCCGCGTCGCAATCGTTACCGGTGCGGGGCGCGGAATCGGCAAGGCGATCGCCCGCGTGCTCGGCGAGCGCGGAATGAGCGTGGGGGTTTGCGATATCGATTCCGCTCTGGCAACTGGCGCCGCAGAGGAATTGAGCCGCCGCGGAATCCGCGCCATTCCACTGGTGGCGGACGTTTCGAGCAAGCAGGAAGTCGAAGCGATGACGGGCCGCGCGGAAACCGAACTCGGCCCGCTGTGGCTGCTCGTGAACAACGCCGGCATCTTCTTTTCCGGCCCGGCCGCGGAGATGAGCGAACAGGCTTGGGACAAGGCATTCGCCGTGGACGCTAAAGGAGTGTTCCTGTGCTCGCAGGCGGCAATTCGCCGCATGATGCCTCGCCGCGCGGGACGCATCGTCAACGTTTCTTCCATCGCCGGGATCATCGTGCGGACGAACCAAATCGGTTATTGCGCCGCCAAGGCCGCCGTGGTTCACTTCTCGCGCTGCCTTGCCGTCGAGATGGCGCCCCTCGGGATTACGGTCAATTGTCTCTGTCCGGGCATGACCCGCACTGAGATGCTCGAGCAGGGAGCCCGGGAACGCGGCCTGAATCTTGAGGCGATGGTGGACCTGATTCCCGATGGGCGCATGGCCGCGCCCGAGGACCACGCGAACCTGGTGGCTTTTCTGGCTTCGGAAGAGGCCGCGCACATCACGGGCCAGATCGTTTCCGTAGACGGCGGCCAGAGCCAGTTCCTTCCCCTGGTGCGGCCATGAAGCGCGCTATGGGAGATGGAATGATCGAGCCTCCATCCATCGTGAAGTCGCATGGAGGGCGGGAAGAACCCCGTGCCCGCCGCTCGCGACGAGTATTCATTCAAACGCTGGCTGGAATGCCGATGATCGCCAGGGGGATCGAGCTGTCTTCGCAGCGAGGAGTACAGATGAAAGTCCGTTTGCCGAAGCGCGTGATTTACTACGGGGTCGATGAACCTTTGCCGGAGCAGGTTCCTTTGCGCGCCGGCCCCCTGACGCTCGCGTATGAGGCTGGCGGTCTGCGCTATATTCGCCTCGGGCAGCGCGAAATCCTCCGCCGCATCTACGTCGCTGTGCGGGACCGCAACTGGGGAACCGTTCCGCCGCGCATTTCAAATTTGAGAAAGGAAACGACCCGCGACTCGTTCCGAATCTCCTATGAGGTGACACATCGGCAGGGTGAAATCGACTTCTTTTGGAAAGGGAACATCGCCGGCAAAGAGGACGGAAGCATCATTTTCACTCTGGATGGAATAGCCCGTTCGACCTTCCTGAAGAACCGTATCGGTTTTTGCGTGCTCCATCCCATCCGCGAATGCGCGGGACGTCCCTGCGTCATGGAACAAGTTAACGGCAAAATAGTGGAGGGCAATTTCCCGCATTATATCTCTCCCCATCAGCCCTTTCTGGATATGCGCTCGATCTCGCATGAGGTCATGCCCGGTTTGACTGCCGAGATCCGATTTGAAGGAGACGACTTTGAAATGGAAGACCAGCGCAACTGGGCCGATGCCTCCTACAAGACTTATTGCACTCCGTTGCGCCTTCCCTTCCCGGTCGAAGTCCAGGCCGGGGCGAGAATTTTGCAATCCGTCACGCTGAAAATGAAGGGAACGATTCCGTCGCCCATCGCCGATCGGGGAGCCGAACGACTGACCCTGGAGATTCACGAGGGCAAGGGGAGCGCCCTGCCACAAACCGGTTTGGGAATGGCCAGCCACAGTGAGCCATTGAGCCAGCAGGCGCAGGCGAGGCTGCGGGCTCTGAATCTTTCCCATTTGCGCGTTGATCTCAAGCTGGGTTCCCCGGACATGGAAACTTCCCTGCGCCGCGCTGTCACGGATGCCAGCGGAATCTTCGTTCCGCTGGAGGCGGCGTTGTTTCTTTCCCCCGGGACGGAGGAAGATGGACTTAGGCAGCTGCGGGCGCTCGTTGACCAACTCAGTCCGGTTGTCGTCAGATGGTTGATATTCCACGAAGCAGAAAAATCGACGACTGCGCAATGGGTCGCGCTCGCGCGGAAGATTCTGGGCGGCTACAACCCCAATATCAAGTTCGCGGCGGGCACGAACGCTTACTTCGCCGAACTGAACCGAGGTCAGCCCCCAAACGACGGCATTGACTTGGTGACCTACTCCATCAATCCGCAAGTCCACGCCTTCGACAGCGCCACAATGGTGGAGAATCTCGAAGCGCAGACCTCGACCATCGAAAGCGCCCGGCAATTCGTCAGCGGTCGCAGGGTCGTCGTAAGCCCCGTCACGTTGAAGCCGCGCTTCAACCCCAACGCCACAGGGCCGGGACCGGAGCCCGCGCCGGGCGAATTGCCCTCGCAAGTGGACGCGCGGCAGATGTCGCTTTTCGGCGCCGGATGGACGCTCGGGAGCATCAAGTATCTCGCCGAAAGCGGCGTTCACAGCCTCACTTACTTTGAAACTACAGGCTGGCGTGGCGTGATGGAAACCGAACAAGGCTCGCCGGTTCCGGAAAAATTCTGCTCGATTCCCGGCGCGGTCTTTCCCGTCTATCACGTGCTCGCCGATATCTGCGAGTTTTCGGCAGGAGAAGTTGTATTGTCGAGTTCGAATGCTCCGCTGGCCGTGGAAGGTCTGACTCTGCGCAAGGACGGAAGAACACGCATTCTTCTCGCGAACTTCACCGGCCAGGAACAGCACATTCAAATCCACGGCGCGGACACGGGGAAGGTCGGGTCGGTAAAATTCCTCGACGAAACCAACGCGCAATTCGCCATGACCTCGCCGGAATCTTTTCGCAAACAGCGCGGAGAGGCTCTCAAGAAGCGGGACCGGAAAGTCGAAATCTCCTTGGGCCCGTACGCCGTGGCGCGCATCGATCATGGTGATCTGAAGTAGGGGGCGAATATGGCAACGACGATCGGATTGTTTGGCGCGGGAGGAAGCATGGGCATACGAGTTGTCAGGGCACTCGCAAAGGACTCCGACTATCGTCTCTACTGTGTCGAACCCGGCGAAGCCGGGAAGGCGCGCTTGAAGGACTACGGCCTCGTCCCGGTTCCCCAGGATTCGGCGGCAAAAGAAGCTGAAATCGTGATCTTTGCGGTCCCCGACCTTTACATGGGCAAGATCACCTCTGAAGTCGTACCTCAGCTCAATCCCGGGACTCTGGTGATGACTCTCGATCCCGCCGCCGCGCATGCCGGCAGGCTGCCTGCGCGCGCGGATATCTCATATTTCGTTACCCATCCCGCGCACCCGCCGGTCTTTAACGACGAGACGACAACGGAAGCCAAGCGTGACTTCTTCGGGAGCGGCAGGGCCAAGCAGGCCATTGTGTGCGCGCTGATGCAAGGCCCGGAGGCGGACTATGCGCGCGGCGAGGCGCTGGCGCGAAAGATTTTCGGGCCAATCCTTCGCGCGCATCGAGTCACGGTCGAGCAGATGGCGATTCTCGAGCCCGCACTTTCCGAAACGCTGTGCGCAACCTGCCTGACGGTAATTCGCGAGGGCATGGATGAAGCCATTCGACGCGGTGTCCCGCCTCAGGCCGCGCGAGACTTCCTGTTGGGTCACATCAACATCGAGCTCGCCATCCTGTTCAACGAAACCGACTGGCAGCTTTCCGCCGGAGCGAAGAAGGCCGTGGAAGAGGCCAAGAGGGTTATCTTCAAGCCCGATTGGAAAAGGATCTTCGAGCCGGAGAATATTCGCGAGAGCGTGCTTTCGATCACCGGCGGCAAGGCAGCATAAACCGTGACTGCCACCACATGACCCGGAATTGAGGAGGATTTGTGACGGGAAATATCGGCCTGGGAATTGCGGGAGTATTGCTGGGCGGATTCTTGAACGGCTCCTGGGTGCTCCCCATGAAGCGCCTCGGGAAGTGGCGATGGGAGAACACCTGGCTTGCTTTTTCGCTTCTGGGATTGATCGTTATCCCGTGGATCGTCGCTTTTGTCACAGTGCCGGAGCTTGACGTCATTCTCGCTGGCGCCTCGGGGAAGACGCTCGCCAAGGTTCTGATCTTCGGGTTTGGGTGGGGGGTCGGCAATATTCTGTTCGGGCTCGGGGTAAATCGCCTGGGGCTGGCGGTCGGTTACGGAATCATTCTTGGGCTCATCGCGCCCATTGGCACTTTCCTCCCGCTGATTGTTCTCCACCCGGAGAGGCTCTGGACGCGCCAGGGCCTGGCGCTGATTGCCGGGACAGCCCTGGTCGTCGTGGGCATCGTCTTCTGCGCTCTCGCCGGCAGGCGCCGCGAGCAGGAAGCCAAAACGCTGGCGCCGATGGTGCAATCGGGATTCTTAATCGGCTTGGTAATCTGTGTCGCCTCCGGCATCCTTTCGCCCATGCTGAATTTCGCTTTTGTGTTCGGAGAAGAACTGCAGCAGCAGACCGCCGCTTCCGGCGTCAGCGCGAGCATGTCATCGAACGTCCTCTGGGCGCTGACCCTGACCGCGGGCTTCGTCGCTAACGCCGGCTACGCAGTCTTTTTGCTGGGAAAGAATCGCACCTGGGGGGAATTCCGTGTTCCGGCGCGGCCCATTGGTTATTGGGCCGGCGCGGCCCTGATGGGCGTCTTGCTTTTCGGAAGCTTTATGGCCTATGGAAGCGGCGCCGTCGCGCTCGGGCCGCTGGGCGGAATCGTCGGCTGGCCACTTTTCATGTCGATGGGCCTCATCACCTCCAACGTGTGGGGAGCGGTCACCGGCGAATGGCGAGGCGCCAGCCGCCGTGCTTATGCTTACTCGCTCGTGGGGATTGTGTTCCTGATCGTCGCGATTGTGGTGATCTCCCGCGGCGGGAGCAGCTAGACGCTTCAGCCTCTGTCATCCTGAGCGCAGCTAAGGATCTTTTTCAGTTTGTTTCAAGGAACTGCCGGGAAGCTTCGCTTGGCTCAGCATGACATCATCGAAGTCTCGAACATCCTCCTACGGGTTGAGGTCCCATGAAACTGGGCATTGGCACTTATTGCTACATGTGGTCGATTGGATTTCCCGGCGCGACGCCGCGGAATCCCATGACTGCGTTCGGATTGCTCGCGCGCGCGCGCGAGTTAGGTGTGCAGGTCGTTCAATTCGGGCCGAATCTTTCGCTCGAATCGCTCGCCAAATCCGATCTCGATGACTTGCTGGCGCAGGCAAAGAAATGGGACATCGAGCTGGAGGTCGGCACGCGCGGGCTGAATTTGGATCACCTCCAGCGGCAAATCGATCTGGCTCGGCGTGTAGGTTCAAAAATCCTGCGGACTATTCCGGAACTTGAGGGCGGCGAAACGCCCAATGCGGAACAGTTGGCAGAGTCGCTCCGATTGATCCACCCCGAGCTGGGCAAATCCCGCGTCAAACTGGCGATCGAGAACGGAAAAATTCCGGCGGCCATACTCGATCGGGCACTCTGCTTGCTCTCCAGCCCGTGGATCGGCATCACGCTCGACACAGCGAATTCCCTCGCTATCCCGGAAGGGACAGAGCACGTGGTGAAGACGCTCGCGCCGCACACGGTCTGCCTGCACATCAAAGACTTCATCGTCAAGCGCGTCTGGCATATGATGGGCTTCGTGGTAGAGGGCAAGCCGGCCGGACAAGGGCAGCTCAACATTCCGTGGCTGCTCGAGATACTCCGGGCGGCGGGAGCTTCAGGTAATGCCATACTCGAACTTTGGCCGCCGGAACAGAAATCGCTCGAAGAAACTATCGCTCTCGAACAGTCGTGGGTCGCCGCAAGCATTCCTTACTTGCGCCAATTGATTCCCCAATAGAAGCTTCCAGACGACCCGGCGGGGGGATGATTTGGCGCATGGGCGACCGGGGAGCATGCTTTGGCGTTGCTCACTCTTGAGATGTAGAATGGGTTGGCCTTCCATGGTCGGAGAGGTGGGTTCACCTTGATGACTTCATTTTACTTCGACAACTCAAGGGCCCAATCAAAGGTCTGTCGGGAAGCTCAAGATCACCGTGAGGCTTCCCCACTCCGTCCCTCGAGATTCTTGCTAGCTGTCCGGCGGCATTATGGATTCCTCCCTCTGCTCGGCGGAATGGTGCTCCTCTTGACGCTCGCGCCCGCATACGCTTCGGGGGACGGGCAATTGGATTCGGTGCTGAGCAAGTTGAAGGGTGGAAGCAAAGGCAGCCTGGGTGAAGAGAAGATCGCCTCGGGATTGAAAGAGGCCCTGCAAGTAGGGACAGAGAACGCTGTCAAATCCACTGGACGGCCGGACGGTTATTTCGGAAACAGCGCCATCAGGATTCTGCTGCCGCAGAAATTGCAGGTTATGGAAAAAGGCCTCCGCCTCATGGGCAGGGGGCCTCAAGTGGATGAGTTCGTCCTCAGCATGAATCGGGCAGCTGAACAGGCAGCACCTTTGGCGAAACCGATCTTCATAGAGGCACTCCGCCAGATGACGTTTGAGGATGCGCGGAAGATCCTCAAGGGTGGAGACACCGCGGCGACTGATTATTTCAAGGTGAAAACCTCCGAAAAGCTAACCGTGGCGTTTGCGCCTGTCGTGGAGAAAGCCATGGCAGATGTTGGGGTGAACCGCCAGTACAACAGCCTGATGGGAATCGCGTCCGCGCTTCCTTTTGGAAAGCCGGGAGCTTTGGACATCAACCGTTACGTCGTTGCCAAGAGCCTCGACGGCCTCTTCTTCGTGTTGGGTCAGGAGGAAACGAAGATCAGGAAGAACCCTGCCGCTCAAATCACGCCCCTGCTGAAACAGGTGTTCGGAAAATAGCCTGTTAATAACCCTCTGAAATTTTCCAGCGCGATCAGCGCCGGCGGGTCTACCTGGGACAACGCCGCACCCGAAGAGGGGTGGATCGGTGATTCAATACTTCCGATTTTCACTCCGGTCCCGGGGACAGGTCGTGCGTTTGCTTCTCACCTCGGGATTTCTCTTCCATGAAGACGTCGCCACCATCAATGCGCTTTGGTCGAACCGCAATATTGCACGCCTGCAATTCTCTGCGTGCTTCTCGAAAAACGAACCGGTCGCCTGCCAGAAAATTCAGGATTGAGCAGACGCAGATGGTCAGAACGTTAGCGAAGACGTAGTTGATTGACAAAGATCCTACGAATATGCGCATCAGGATGAGGTTCCCCCCAACGGAGAGCGCGCCGTTCGCCAAGTGGAAACGCCCCATCCGCTTCCACATGTTCTCCTTGTCATGCCCCGAGCGGTCATACCAGGTCCATTTCTCGTGCCAGATGAAGTTATGGAGGACTGCGGCTTCAACGGCCAATCCTGTCGCCACGAGATAATGCATTCCCAACCCTCCGGTCAGGATCGCCAACGTGGAAAGCTGGATCAGGATTCCCAGGAAACCGACGAAGTTGAAAGCCAACCACCGCCGCGCCAGTGTGGTCCCTCCAGGGAACGCGGCGGGGTCTCGCGACGTCTCTCGTATCCGTTTCATGACGACAGTCTCTCAGCCTGGTAGAGAGCGTGTGCGTTCCGAACCGCGCACACCAGGAGTTTCACGCCAAGGCCAGCGATCGCGATAACTCCGCCCACGTCAAACAGCCGGAAGGCGCCGAGCGAGCCAAGATACACCTGGGGCCCGTAGAGAACGTACACGGTCCCAAAGGCCAGAATGATGCGCAGCTCTGTCGGGCCGATCCTCAAGAAGGAGAGCCGGAACACGCTCCGGACGTGCGTGGACAGGAATTCCTCGGCGACCACCATCTGGTAGGCGACCAGCAGCGCCAAGGCGAGAAGCGGATTCATGAAGCCCGAAAGCGCCAAGCCGCCCAGAAGGAACGAGGTCCCCACAAGATCAAGCACATGGTCGACGTAAAAGCCATACCTTGGTCGCTGCTGATTGCGGACCCGCGCCAGCGTTCCATCCAGGCTGTCGCCAAACCAATTCACGGCCAGCGAGATGACGACACCCCACAACGCCGCACGGTTCCAGCTTCCGAGCCAGTAGGCTAATCCAGCCGCCAGCATCGCGGTAAATCCCAGCAAGGTCAGGTGATCGGACTTCACCCAGAGCGGGAGCCGCTCTGCCATCCATACTAAGGCTCTTTTCTCAATCCCAGCGAGGAGGCTTCCGTGTTGGCGGACGTGCAGAGAATTATGTTCGATGATCATTGGCCACCCGCTTTCGTTGCGAGCCGTACGCGAGGAAGTCCGGTCGCACTCGCGAAGGTCCAGCCGCCACCAGCCGGAGCAGGGTCTCGATGCGGCCGTCGGCTCCGGCGAGAGTTGGCGGCGTCCACAGACTCTATCCTCCGGTAAGCAAGTTCGACTCCGAACCTCGTCTCCGTCTTAAAGGCTCTTGTTGCAAGGGGATCCAAAGTCATGGAGCCAGAGGAAGTGCGGCTTCCATTTGGAGTATTCCGGCGATGATGCATGATTTCTCGGACAGTGCCGCCCGTCGGGGTTGTTTTCTGGGCCAACAGGTCTATAATGGCGGCCAGCAAACGAAGTCTCCCGCCCGAGAGACCCTCGACATCGATTCGATGCACACACTGGAGGTGTCCGCATGAAAGACACCGTGCGATTCAAACTGAATGGCAAGGCGGTGAGTCTGGAGGTCGATCCCTCGCGTGCGCTTCTATGGGTCCTGCGCTACGACCTGGGAATGACCGGCAGCAAGTATGGCTGCGGCGCGGGGCTCTGCGGCGCCTGCACGGTGCTGGTGGACCGCAACGCCACGCGCTCGTGCACGCTGGCGATGAAAGACGTGGCGGGCAAGGAAATCACCACCATCGAGGGGTTGGAGCGTAACGGCGAGCTTCATCCGCTGCAAAAAGCTTTCGTCAAACATGACGCCCTGCAATGCGGCTATTGCACGCCGGGGATGGTCATGAACGCCTACAGCCTGTTGCTCAACACCCCTCATCCCTCGCGCCGCCAGATCATCGAGCAGATGGACGGCAACCTGTGCCGCTGCGGAGCGCACACGCGGATCATTCAGGCCATTGAAACGGCCGCGAAATTGATGGCAGGAGGCGCGCGATGAGATCAACCTACGCGAGACCACGGAACGTAGAAGAAGAAAATCTGGAACTGGATTTTTCCGGAGCGTCCGGCGACGCGGGGCCGGCGCTGCCGCTCGATCGTCGCGAATTTCTGAAACTCGTGGGCGGAGGGATCGTCATCTGCTTCACCGTTCCCCATTCGCTGGCGCTGCAAGAAGGCCGGCGACGTCGCGGCGGCGAGCAGCAACTCCCCGAGGATTTCAACGCCTTCCTGCGCGTCGGCGACGACGGCCGCGTGACCGGGTTCACGGGAAAAGTCGAGTTGGGCCAGGGCGTCATTACTTCGCTCGCTCAGATTCTCGCCGACGAACTCGACGTTCCGTTCGATTCCGTCCACATGGTGATGGGCGACACCGACCTCTGCCCGTGGGACCGCGGGACGTTTGGCTCGATGACCCACCGCTTTTTCGGACCGCCTTTCCGCGCCGCCGCGGCGGAGGCGAAAGCAGTGTTGCGGGAATTGGCCGCCGAGAAACTCGGCGTGCCGAAGGACCGGCTGAAAACCAAGGATGGCGTTGTTTACGAAGCGGGAGGCGAGAAGAAAATAAGTTACGCCGAGCTCGCCAAGGGAAAGAAGATCTTGCGGCACGTGAAGGGCGCGCCGGTTGAAACCGCCTCCGACTTCACAATTGTCGGGAAACCGATCCTGCGCAGAGACTCCGTGGACAAGGTTACCGGCCGCGCGCAGTTCTCCGGAGACCTCAAGGAGCCCGGAATGCTCTGCGCGCGTATCCTACGCCCTCCCGCTCACGGCGCCAAATTGATGAGCGTCGATACGTCCGGCGCGAAGGCAATCCCCGGCGTCGAGGTCGTGCAGGACGGCGAATTCGTTGCGGTGCTCCACCCGCTGCCCGATGTCGCGGAGCAGGCGCTGGGAAAAATCCAGGCGAAGTTCGACCAGGCCAAACCCAACGCGGACGACAAGACGATTTTCGATCACCTCCTGAAGGTCGCGCCGGCGGGCGAGGTGGTCGTCCAGGGCGGAAACCTCGCCGAGGGCGAGAAAGCCGCCGCCCTGGTTGTGGACACGACTTACCTGAACAGCTACGTCTCGCACGCCACGATGGAAACGCACACAGCTCTGGCAAAGATGGAGGGAAACAGGCTCATCATCCAGGCCTCTACCCAGACGCCCTTCCCGCTCAAGGACGCGGCCGCTTCGCAGCTAGGAATGCCGCCCGAAAACGTGCGCGTCATCACGCCTTTCGTGGGCGGAGGTTTTGGGGGCAAGAGCAACATCCGCCAGGCGCTCGAAGCGGCGCGTCTGGCCAAGCTGACGGGCAAACCGATCCAGGTAATCTGGACGCGCGCCGAGGAGTTCTTCTACGACACGTTTCGTCCCGCGGCGGTCATCAAGATCAAGGCGGGTGTGAACAAATCCGGGTTGATCACCTTCTGGGACTACGGCGTGTACTTCGCGGGATCCCGAGGCTCGGAGCAGTTCTACGACATCCCCCACCACCGCACGATGGCCTACGGCTCCGGCTGGACCGCGCCGGAGGGCGCGCATCCCTTCGCCACCGGCCCGTGGCGCGCTCCCAGCAACAACACCAACACGCATGCGCGGGAATCGCACATCGACGCGCTGGCCGCGAAGGCCGGCATCGACCCGGTCGAGTTCCGGCTGAAAAACCTGAAGAATGAGCGCATGCGGCGCGTCTTGCAGGCTGCGGCGGAGAAATTCGGCTGGAAGCCCGCCAAGGCGCCGAGTGGACGCGGCTATGGCGTGGCTTGCGGGACGGATGTCGGCACCGTCGTCGCGCACATCGCCGAAGTCGCCGTGGACAAAAGCACGGGAAACGTGCAGGTCAAGCGCGTGGTCTGCGCGCAGGAGATGGGCCTGTGCGTCAACCCCGAGGGCGCGCGACTGCAGATGGAAGGCTGCATCACTATGGGCCTGGGGTATGCATTGGCGGAGGAAGTCCGCTTCACGGGCGGAGACATTCACGACAAGAATTTCGACACCTATACCATCCCGCATTTCTCATGGGTGCCGGAAATCGAAACGGTCATCGTGGACGCAAAAGACTCGCCCGCGCAGGGAGGCGGCGAGCCGGCGGTCATCTGCATGGGCGCAGTAATCGCCAACGCCGTTTTCGACGCCACGGGCGCGCGGCTTCTCCAGTTGCCCATGACGCCGGAGCGCGTCCGAAAAGCGCTTTCGTTAAAGTAAAGAGTCGTCAAGAACTGAATTAGATTCTGGCGAGGATCTGAGGGACAGCCCGGCGGGAACGTAGCAGCGGCACTGACCCTTTTTGGTGTGAACCGTTCCTTGATGGCCGGCTGGTCGCCTTTCAAGCATCACGGTTCTTCCGGCACCCCTCATCTTCACAGACCCTCCGAGAATGCTCGAATTAGTCCGGCTTGGCCTTGGAAGTTAGCTTTGTTTTGACCCTGCTTTTTGACTCCGATCAATTGTTTTCAATAAGTTACTGGCTTTGAATCGTCAAAAAACGTCCCTTAGTGCATTTCCAATCGCCAACAGGAATATCGGGCTTTTTGTCCCAGGCAGAACGCCCGTCCCTGTTCGGCAGGGCAAGCTCCAGCTGGCGCTAAAGGATTCGCCGGTGGGGCCCGATTTGTCGACTCCGATGGAGTCCATCGGACTGCTGAGATCGGAGACGTCGGCGCTACAGTTTCAGCCGCCGCTACTTTTGCGCATTCAGGATTTTCCAGATCGTTCCGGCGAAGATATTGTCCTGGGCGGCCTTGGGGACCTGGCAGGCGTCGAGCATTTTGTGATAGCGCTCGAGCTCGCGGTCGAATTCCTCCAGCTCGCCGCCAAACACGTCGGAAGCGAAAACCAGTTTCTCGAAGGCGTGCGGCCCGCCGGCAGGCGTGTGCGGGCTGACGACGCCGGCCCACCAGAAGATGCTTTTCCAGAACGTCGGGTCGTCCTGTTTCTTGATGAGCGACGAGCCGGAGAGATCGAAGATCAGGTTAGGATTCCAGCGCGCGATTTCCGCCGCCCAAGCGTAGTCGGGATTGCCGAGGTGCGCGCCGAAGACGGTGAGCTTGGGAAAGCGCCGCGCGATACCGTCGAGCAGCAAGGGGCGCATGCGGTCCACGCTGATGTCGGAGGGCGTGTCGGGATCCATGCGGTTCACGATGCCGGTGTGGAAAAGGACAATCATCTTGTACTTCTCCGCGCGTTCGTACACGGGCCAGTAGCGCCGGTCGTCGTAGTTGTAGAGCGGTCCGGTCAGTTCGCCCAGACCCACGCAGCCCGCCTCGTGGAAGCGGTCGACCAGAGAAACTGCTACGGGGTCGTCGAGCTTCAATTCGCCCAGGCAGCGCACTCGTTTGGGATGCGCCTTAATGAAGTCGGTCACGCTCTTCAAGTCACCCACTGCTGTGATGAGCAGCGTCATACCATCTACGGAATCCATCTTCGCCCCCAGCTTCTGCAAATACGCCGGGTCGCCGTTGTGATGATGGTGGGCGTCGATAATCTTCGGCCGCCACTCCTGCGCCAACAGCGCGCCCGGGAACGCGGCAATTGCAAGAAGACAGACAAGCTTTTTCATTCGTCGCATAGTAGCCTTCCCCAAATTAGAATTGTTGCAGCGCCATCATGCCACAACTTTGCTGTCGAAGCACTGTCGGCGAAAAACGGCATCGTGGAGGGCAGAGTGCCGCCCGCATGGCGAAGCCCATTGGCCAAAGAGACTTGGGATGCCAGTCGAGCGGAAGGGGCATTGATTGGCCGTGCAGGGCAGATCCTGCCCTCCGCGATCTGTTGGCAACACATTGAAAAACAAGCGGATATATGAGTTATCGAAGGCTCTCGCGATGGGTCTATTTTCGCCCCACGTTCGCTTTTGTTCTGGCTCGGCGGCGTGATAGACTTGCATTTTACCGCCAACACTCCACGCACGCCCTGGGAGTTCCCTCATGAAGCGCTATGGTGAGCATCGCTTTCCCGGCAAGCTTTTCATTGTCGAAGGGATCGATGGCTCCGGAAAGTCGACCCAACTGATGCTTCTCCACCAGTGGCTTCAGGCGGAGGGATACGGCACGGTCTTCAGCGAGTGGAACTCCTCGCCGCTGGTCAAGGAGACAACCCGCCGAGGCAAGAAGAAGCAGATGCTGACTCCCGCGACTTTCAGCCTGATTCACGCCACGGACTTCGCCGACCGCATGGAGCACAACATCATTCCCCTGCTCAAGGCGGGGGCGGTTGTGCTTTGTGATCGTTACATTTACACGGCCTTTGCGCGCGACGTGGTGCGCGGGATGGACCCGAAATGGGTGCGCGAGCTCTATACCTTCGCGGTCAAGCCGACCGGCGCGTTCTACTATCGTGTGCCATTGGACGTGGCGATGAAGCGCATCCTCGACGGCCGCGCGGGAGTGAAATACTACGAAGCCGGCATGGACCTGGGGCTGAGCGAGGACGAGGAAGAAAGCTTCAAGCTCTTTCAGGGGCGCATCCTGGAAGAGTACGAAAAGATGGTTCCAGAGTTTGACCTGATCGCGATCGACGCGACCTTGCCCATCGAAGAGCAGCAATCCCAGATGCGGCAAATCGTCAAAGCCAAACTCGCGCAGGCCAAACGTTTGAGGGTGGCGCCGTGAGAGAAACCTATGAAGTGGTCCTGCCGGGAACGAACCTGGCGGACCTGACCGGCAAGCTGATCGTCATCGAGGGCACGGATGGGGTGGGCCGTTCGACGCAGATCCGCCTGCTCAAGCCCTGGCTGGAACAGCAGGGCCGTGCCGTGCTCGAAACCGGCATGACGCGCTCCTCGCTGGCTGGCAAGGGCATCAAGCAAGCCAAGGAAGGCCACACCCTGGGACGCATCACCCTGAGCCTGTTCTATGCGACGGACTTCGCCGACCGGCTGGAAAATGAAATTGTTCCCGCCCTGCGCGCCGGGTTCGTCGTGCTGACCGACCGCTACACCTATTCGTTGATGGCGCGCGCCATGGTGCGCGGGATCGATCCCGCCTGGATTCGCAACGCCTACAGTTTTGCGCTTAAGCCTGACGCGGTCTTCTATCTTCGCATCGGTGTGGAAGACCTGATTCCGCGCGTCGTGTTCTCGCGTGGCTTCGATTATTGGGAATCGGGTATGGACCTTCACCCCAGCGAGGACATGTACGAGAGTTTCCTCAAGTATCAGACTTCGCTGCTGCAACAGTTCGACAAGCTGGGCGAGGAGTACGGCTTCGAGATCGTGGACGCTTCCGCGGACGTGCGGACGGTTTTCGGGCGCCTGCGCGACGGCATCGCGCGCGTGTTGAGCGGCGAGCCGCGTGAGCCCCTTTTCGCGGTCCCGCGTCCCAAGGAGGCTGCGGAATCTCCGGCGCCAGGCAAGCTGGTCGAAATGCCCGGCAAAGTCGCCACGGCGGGAAATGAGAATTGATATTGAAAATTGATAATTGAGAATTGATGATTGAACTGGCAGTTTGAAGTCTGCAATTTTCAATTATCAGACTTCAATTTTCAATCCCGAAGGCCTTCTCCGGCCCGGCAACCATTCCGCTCACCCACTCTTTGACCCGGTCGTAATCTCCTGAATCCCGCGTCATCGCAAAGTATTTCTCCTTGAAACTCTCTTTGCCTTTACGATTGCGCAGAATGAGTTTCTCGATGCCCATGGCGATGGGCAGTTGGTCGCGGAGGAATTCTTGGCGCGCCAGCATTTCGATCATCATCTGCTCGAGCACTTCCACGTCGTGCCAGTTGCCGAGGTGCGTCTGCAGGCTGCGTAGCCAGCGCAGCGCCTCGCGGCTGCCGCTCACGTCGAACGCATCGACGACCTCGATCAGGTAGCGGACGCGCTTGGCGGCGATCCGCACTCCGTGAATGACCCCTGCCCGAGGATCGCCATGCGACTGAGCAATCTGGGTTTCGAGCGCCTGCCAGACGGTCTCGAGCGACCGGCCGATACGTTCTGAAAATTTCTCGGGGCCGGATTCTTCGGTCACCGGCAGGTAAGCCGCGGCGTGCGCGATGACGTTTCCCGCCAGATGCGCTTTCAGGTGTACGTAGAACACGGCCATGTTGACCTTGCTGATTTTCTTCAGCGCTTTCTCAAAGTGCTCGACTCGCCGCTGGCGAATGTAGTGATGGACGGCATCCCAGGCTTCCCGCCGCGCCGCGCGTTTGGCAGACAGCGTCCTCTCGACCCGCGCCAGTTGCACGTCGCAGTTGCGCACTTCGCCGAGCACTCGACGACAGCGACGAATCTTGCACCGCAATTTGCGGATTTCGGGCGGGCGCGGCCGCGGATAGATCAGGTCCAACACTTGTTGCAGCCGCCGGCTGGCCACGCGCAGATCGTGAATTGCGTCAGGGCTGTCCCCGCTCAGCACTTTGGGCTCGAGCGACATGAAGCGATCGAGCTGCTTGATCGCCAGCTTGCGAACCTTCTTCCACGCATCAACCCGCTCGACTTCCTGTACCGCAGGCTCCCCGCCTGCGCGAGGATGATCGGCGGATTCCTGCGCCGTTGGGTCCGCGGTCTCGCCGGATGGACCACTGGATGGAGGCCCGTCATGGTGCATCGGGTCAGGAGCAGGAGCGGTGGCGGCGCGGGAGAATTCGTTCATTCGGCGTGCCTCGGGGTGACAGTGTTACTGGGCGACTTTCCGGGCGGGAGCTTCGCCGGGTCAGGTTGCCAGCCTTAGTCCGTCTTTTTCCGAAGACAGGAGTCTACTCTCATATTTATGCGGATACAACCCGCGATGGGATTTACGAATGACGAATTCCAAACTAACGATGTGGAAAGAAAGAGATAAAGGGCAGCTATCTCCTCGCGGAAATCCAAAATCTAAAATCCGAGATCCAAGATTGAAAAACGTCAATCGACAATCGTCAATTCCCTGAGCCATAATCGCCGCTCCAACTCAGGCCAAGCCTTCAACCATGACCACCTTGGCTCGCAAGCTGCGCACGGTTGACTATTTCGCCCTCGGCTTCGGCACGATGGTGGGCGTGGGCTGGCTGGTTGTCATGGACGACTGGCTCGCGCGCGGCGGACCGCTGGGCGCAATCCTGGGGTTTGCGATCGGCGGCGCGGCGTTCCTCCCCATCGGCTACGTTTACGGTCGCCTGGCAATGCGCCTGCCCGATGCGGGCAGCGAAATTGCCTACACCGAGAAAGTGTTTCCGCGTTTTGTCAGTTTTGGCGCGGGGTGGATGATGACCCTCGCCTATTTCATCGTCTGCCCGTGGGAATGCGTGGCGGCGGGAAAGATTGCCGCCTATCTGTTTCCCGCGCTCAATTCCACCGAGCTTTACCGAATCGCCGGAAAGCCAGTATACCTCCCCCACCTGGCCATCGGCTTGGGGCTCGCGGCACTAGTTACCGGTCTCAACTATCGCGGCATTCGCTTGAGCGCAACATTCCAAAACTGGATGACTTTCGGCCTGCTCGCGCTTTTTGCTCTTTTCGCTTCATTCGGGCTGGCGCGGGGCTCGAGGGAGAATTTCGCACCGCTCTTCAGCCGCGCCCCACTGGTCTCGATGCTCCTGATGCTGCAAATCGTTCCGTACTTCATGACAGGTTTTGAATCCGTCCCCAAGTCCGCCGAGGAAGCAAACCCGGAATTTCGCGCGCGGGGATTTTTCCGCGCCATCATGCTGGCGCTGGTTTTGGGAGTGGTCTTCTATGTCGCCGTCATCGTTGTGGTGGCGGTGATTCATCCCTGGCCGTCGCTTACCGGCAAAAGCTTCGCCACCGCGGTGGCTTTTGAAGACGCCTTTCACGCGCGCTGGATTGTGAACGTAATCCTGGCCGCGGCGCTTATTTCGCTGGTGAAGATTCTGAACGGCAATTTCATTGCCGCCAGCCGGCTGTTTTTTTCGTTGGGGCGCCGCGGGTTATTGGACGCGCGGCTGGGCGCCATCCATCCCAAGAACCAGACGCCCTCGGCCGCCGTGCTCGCGCTGGGAGCGCTAACCGCCGCCAGTGCGCTGTTCGGTGAGGCGATCCTGATTCCCATCACCGAAGTTGGCTCGATGGCCTCCGCGATCGGCTGGCTGGCCAGTTGCGCGGCGTACTATCGCCTGGACCCTGCTGCCCTCCAGCGCGCTATTTCCGCGGCGGGAATCGTTGTCGGGTCAGCCTTGATCCTGATGAAATTCCTTCCCTTCGTCCCCGGACACTTCCGCGGCTTCGAGTATCTGGCGTTGGGACTATGGGTAGCGCTGGGCCTGGCGCTGAGGCGGCGATAGGTATTGCCGATTGACGAATGAGGATTGACGATGGAAGGCAGATCGCTCTTCAACCAGCAATCGTTTACAATCTTGCATTGACTCAGATTCAAGTCCCTGCCTGTCTGCTTGACGAAACTCTGTGGTGATGAGTTGGGATCGATCGCAAGGGCCGCGTGCCGCGCTCAGGAGGAAGTGTGTGTGGACTCCTCCGTTTCTCCTTCCTCCCCACGGTCGGCAGGAGGGACTATGACCCGGTCGCGTCCTTCGGCTTTGGCGCGGTAGAGCGCCGCATCCGCCGTGCGCAGCAAGGTTTGCGCCGTGGCTCCGTGATGCGGGAAAACAGCGACCCCGCTCGATAGGCTGATCTGCCCGAGGGATTGGCCGCGGTAGGTGAGGTTGAGAGCTCGTGCGGCCTTGCGGACGAGCTCCGCGCGCCGGAAGCAGATCTCCAGCGAGGCATTGGGAAGAATGAGCAGGAATTCTTCACCGCCGTACCGGCAGGCGATGTCCTCCTTGCGGGTGCGGGTAGAAAGCAACTCACCCATGCTGCGCAGCAGCTCATCCCCCGCATCGTGCCCGAAGGTATCGTTGAAGCGTTTGAAATGGTCGAGGTCGATAAGAATTACGCCCAGGGGCTTTTCCTCGCGCGCCGCGCGGCGCAATTCGCGCTCGAGGGATTCTTCCAGGTAGCGGCGGTTGAACAATCCCGTAAGAGCATCGCGGATCGACTGATTGCGCAGGGTCTCGCGCAGGTTCAGGTTCGCCAGCGCCAGGGCGATCTGCTCACTTAACGCTACGGCTAGCCGCTGCCGCCTTTCGAGGGTGGCCAGGTCCGCGGAGTCCGCCACGCACGCGTCGTGGCGCGGTTGCTCCAAATGCAGTACGCCGAGTGTCTCGCCTTGCGCCATCATGGGCACGCAAAGCGAGCAGCCGAGCATCGCGGGCTTCATGTGCCGGCAGAGCAGGTCGGTCTCCGGCCGCAGAACGCGATGCGGCCGACCGCGCCGCAACGCCCAGCAATCCTCAGGCTGGAAGCTCCGCTCCGTCTGCAGGTCGTCACCCCAGGCCGCCACAGCCTCCACCAGGTTGCGGGAGTGGTTCGTCATGCAGAGCGCGCCCGCGGAGTCGGGGAGCAACCTGTGGATGGAAGGCACGATAACATCGTAAGCTTCCTGCAAGGTCTGGCAGGACTGCAGCAGCTCCCCGGTCTCGGCGAGCAGCGTAATTTCTTCGGCTTGCTTCTCGAGCTGGCCCACGGTCGATTCCAGTCGCTGCTTGGAGAGCCGCAGGGCTTCCTCCGCTTTAAGTCGTTCGCCGACATCCCGAAACGTCACCACGACGCCGAGGATCTTCTCGCCTTCGCGGACCGGAGCGCACGTGTACTCGACCGCCAAGCGGCTCCCGTCTTTCTTCCAGAACACCTCCCCTTCAATATGACGTAGGATTCCGTCTGCGGCCGTCAGATGAATCGGGCACTCCTCGCGCGGGTAGGGGCTGCCGTCCGGCCGGGAGTTATGGATGGTCGCGTGCAGAGATTTTCCAATCAGTTCATCGGGTTCGTAACCAAGGCTGCGCGCCGCAACGGGATTAAGATAGGTGGCAGACCCTTGCGCGTCGAGGCGGTAGATGCCCTCCCCCGCCGCGCTCAGAATCGATTCTCTTTCCCTCCGTAGTGCCTCGATCGCGGTCTCGGCGCGCCGACGTTCGCGCACGTCGCCCTGCGCCATGAGGATCGCCAATGTGCACGTTCCGAGAGCCACGAGTGTCCCCAAAAGTATAATGATGTTGGCCCGGCGGCCATGCCACTCCGACGCCTGGGCACGCTCGGCGAGCAGCCGCCTTTCCTCTTCGACAATGGTCGCGGCCTGCTGGCGAATCTGGTCCATCACGTGCCGGCCTTCGTTGGTTCGAATCACCAGCGCGGCGGCTTCCATCCCCTGCGCCCTCCGCGCGCCGATAATCGAGCGAGTGATGCCGAGCTTGTTCTGGATGAGCGATTCGAGGATTTTCAAACGGGCCTGCTGCTGGGGATTGTCGGCAGTTAATTCGTAGAGCCTCTGGATCTGACGGGGGATTTCGTCTTTGGCGCGCTCGTACGGTTCCAGGTACGCCTCTTGCCCGGTGACCGTAAACCCGCGCCCCGCCGATTCCGCGTCCTTGAGAGACGATTGGGTTTCCTGCACACTCTCTACGACTTCCAAGGCGTGAGAAACAAGTTGCAGCGTTTTCCCGTATTCCCGCACGCTGACATACGCGATCCCGCCGATGACGACCAGCACCAGCACGGCCAGGGCGAAACCCGCCAGGATTTTCTTTTCCAGGCCCACGTGTTTCCTCCGAGGTCTTCGGCCGTCCGCCCCAGGAGAACAAAGCTGCTCTTGCTCACGCCATCTTGCGCGCCAGCCGCGGCGTCAACCACCAGACGAGCTGACCGGGGGATTTGGGCGGGAATTCCAGAAAGGTGAGCAGGCAGCATCCGCCTTTTTTGAAAGCCAGGTTGGCATGGCGGCCCGCGCCCATCAGGCGCGCCGCGAGTTCGCCCAGATCCGGCTCGTGCCCGACCACGAGCACGCGCTTGCGGTTCGGATGCTTGGCGAGAAATGTGATGAGGGCTTCGGGCGATCCGCCCGGGGCCAGCGCGTCGCAGGAATCGCGAGCCACGCCGGGGCCGATTTCTTCGGCCACAATCTCCGCGGTTTCCTCGGCGCGAATCAGCGGGCTCGAAACCACCCAGTCCACGTCAAACCCCGCACGGATCAGTCCCGCCGCGATCTCTTTCATCTTCTTTTTGCCTTCCGGGGTCAGCGGGCGCCTGCTGTCGTCGGCAAAGCCCGCGCTGGCGCGTTCGACGGCGATCCCGTGGCGCATGATATAGAGCTCGTAGCCGTTGGTATGGATTCCTCTGTTGTCAGATGTCTCTTTGGGCGACATGGCTTCTTCTGTAGCGCCGGGCTATGACCGGCGCCATCGCCGCTCAGAGAGCGGCGCTTTCCCGACTGGCTACTTTCGACTCCCGACTCCCGTCTTCACTTCTTCCCACAGCTCCTCAAACTCCTGCTGATACATCTCCACCAACCTCGGCTCGCGTACAACTATCAAGTTCTCGAAATTCTGCTCCTCGGATTCGAGCGTCCAGTTGTAGCTGCCGGTGATCGCCACACGCGCATCGAAGACAGCGAACTTGTGATGCATCTTCGAGCCCGCGCCCTGGCGTCCGTAGCGCAGGCGGAAGGGAATGGTGCGGGCGGCGAGCAACTCGCGCGTGGCGCGCGTCTCCTCGTATTTGTTGCGGTCGAGCACCACTCGCACGCGCACGCCGCGCCCCGCCGCTGCCTCCAGCGCGCGGGCCAGGCACGGATGGTTCAGCCGGTAGAGTGCCGCGTCGACGGAAGTTCTCGATGCTTCGATCAGCCGCTCGATCGCTTCCGCCACCGACCCCGACCGCGTCCACAGCAGTTCCGCGTCCATAAGACTCTGCGGGTGCGCCCGATTCTATGAGGACTCAGCGACGCATGCAAGCGGGAACCGGGGGGAATGTCTGTGACGTAGTTCCACACGGAGGCACTAAGAAGTTCCGTGGCGATTTCCGAGGCGTTACCCCGTGCACGGAACGGGTCGGGTTCCGTGGTAAAATTACTTGGGGCATCTTACAACATCCACTTTCAGTCGGATCGCGCGACGCGTCGCGTTCTGGGGGAAGGTCATGAAACTGGCGGGATTGATCGTCAAGAACGCGATCCGCAACCCACGCCGCAGCGTGCTCACGATTCTGAGCATTACGATCTCGATCTTCCTGGTCAGCAGCCTGCAAGCAATCCTGACCCGCCTCGATAACTTGGGGCAAAGCTCGGGGGCGGGGCATCTGCGCCTGGTCGTACGGCACCGGACGAGCCTCGGCCAGCCTCTCCCGGTCGCATACAAGCAGCGCATCGCCGGTCTGCCGGGCGTGAAAGCCGTCGGGGCATGGAATTGGTTCGGGGGAATCTACAAAGACCCCGCGAACTTTTTCGCCAACTTTGCCGTGGATGCCGACGAGTTGGAAAAGACGCACCAGGAATACCGCGTTCCTCCAGATCAACTTGAGGCCTTCAAGCGCGAGCGTACTGCCGCAATGGTAGGGAAGGCCCTCATGGACAAGTACGACTGGAAACTGGGCGATCGCGTGACGCTCAAGGGCACGATTTATCCGTTCGATCCCGAATGCACCATCCGTGCCGTTTTCACCACGGACGACCCTTCACAAGAGCGTGTGTTCTTCTTCCACTGGGACTACTTCAACGAGGCGCTCAACCGCCGCAACCAGGTTGGCACCTTCGCCGTGCTCGCCAATACTCCCGAGGACGTTCCACGGCTGATGGACGCGATTGACCGCACCTTCCGCAACACGGACGCTGAGACCAAAACCGAAACCGAGCAGGCCTTCAACCTCAGCTTCGTTTCCATGCTGGGGAACGTGAAACTGCTACTTAACGCCATCTCCGCCGCCGTGGTCTTCACCATCTTGCTTGTCGCCGGCAACACCATGGCAATGTCGATTCGCGAGCGCACGGGTGAAGTGGCGGTGCTCAAGACCCTCGGTTTTCGCCGCAACACGATCCTTTACCTGCTGGTGGGCGAGTCGCTTGCCATCGCCCTGTTGGGCGGGCTCTTGGGCGGGCTCGGCGCAAAGACCACCTATGCCTTCATCGGGCTGACCTCGACGAAAGGACAGATCTTCCTCACCGTCTACGCCTTCGGTGTGGCGTTGTTGGCTGGTTATGGCACCTGGATACTCTTTGCCGGCTCGCACGCCGCCCGTGGCTTGCTCCGAATCGTGCGGTATGTTGTGAGTGTCGTGGGCGCGACAGCAGGCTTCGGCGCTGGGGCGGGCTTTTATTACGCCGCGGGCCTCATCATGACCTCCGGCGGATTCTTCTCCGACTTCCGGGTGACCTATGGCACTGTCCTGCTTGGCCTGGTGATTGCCGCAACAGTAGGGATTTTCAGCGCGACTTTTCCGGCCTTGCGCGCCACGCGGACAGGAATCTCCGACGCCCTCCGTTACGTGGGCTAGCTGGCGTGAGGTTTCAGATTTAGGTTCGCCCCCCTCAGACTCTCCCCCAATGATTTCAACCGCGTCTGCTAGTACTTCTCTCCAGGGCAAGGAACACGGCAGTGCAGGGGCACGCCACAGTGTGCCCCCCACTCACCCACAGCGCAGAGTCCGTGACACTCTCGGAATTGCAATCTGTGGTGACAAGTTGTCCCAGCCGGAAAGGCACTTGGAACATCATTCCGAGAATTGTCGTAGTATCCTGCAACGGCCATGACGCGCGCGCAATTGGTCGCGAAAAACCTGTTTCGGAACTGCCGCCGAACCTTCCTCACGGCGGCAAGCGTGGGTGTCTCGATCTGCCTCCTCTCGGTTTTTGTGGCCACGTACCGTTACATCACATCCCCTCCGGCGCCCGGAGGTTTCCACTTGCTGCTGATCGTGACGCCGCGCACCTCTTGGCTCATCCCCTTGCCTCTCCACTACCGCGAGCGGATTGTCGAATTGCCGGGCGTCGCCGGAGTGTCTCCCGTCAACATGGTGGATGCGCCGCTCGGCAGTAATGACAAGCCCGAATGGATTCTCGCCTGCGATCCGGCCATCCTCCCGAAGATATATACCGGCTGGAAGATCTCCCCCGAGCGGTTTCAAGCTTTCGCCAGTGAGAAGCGAGGCCTGCTCGTCGGCCAGAAGGTTGCTGAGAAGCATCGCTGGCAGGAGGGCGACCTGGTGCACGTCCGCAGCGCCAACTATCATGTGGAAATGGATCTGGTTCTTCGCGCCATTTACCGGTCTGACGACGAACACGAAACGATGATGTTCTCGCATTGGGATTATCTCAACGACGCCCAGGGACGGCCCAACAAGCCGGGCGGGTTCTGGGTGCTGGCTCGCGCGAGCGATGATGTGGCGCCCCTGACCCGGCAAATTGATGAGTTGTTCCGAAACGCCGACGTCGAAACGCGCACGCAGCCGATGAAACAGCTTGTCCTCGACATGTTGGCAATGGTCGGGAATGTTAAACTCATCCTGATCAGCGTTTCTGCGGCGGCGGTGTTTGCGGTGCTGCTGATTGTCGTCAATACCATGGGAATGTCCATCCGCGAACGGACCACCGAACTGGCGATCTTGCGTGCGCTGGGCTTCCGATTTGTGGATCTGCTCGGCTTGCTGACGTCGGAGTCGCTCGTAGTCTGTGTGGCCGGAGCGCTGGCGGGTTGCGGTGCGGCGGCCTTGCTGCTGGCCCTCATCGCGGGTTACAGGATGGGGGGCGCGATGCCCATCTATATCCGTCTGGACCTAGTGACGATGGGATTGGCGCTGGCGGTCGCGGCGGTCATCGGGTTGTTCAGCACCCTGCTTCCCGCCTGTCGTGCCGGGCGAGCCAACATTGCCCAGGCTCTCCGATATATCGGGTAGAAGAAAGTCCAGATATGGGACGGTTGCTCCTGAAGAACATTCTCCGAAACAAGCGAAGAACCTTGCTTACGGTCTCGAGTGTTGCGGTCTCGCTCTTCCTGATTTCGGCGCTGGCAATTGTTTACACGGCGCTCGGAGCGCCGCTCCAGGATGCCGACAACATCCCCATCATGATGGTCCGCCGGGCTTCAGGAATCATCTTTCCTTTGCCGGCGAGCTACGGGGATCGAATCCGCAGGGTTCCGGGAGTGATGGCCTGCGCCTCGCTGAGTTGGTTTGGCGGCTACTGGAAGGACCCAGCGAACTTCTTCGCGAACTTCGCGGTGGATCCGGAGAACGTCTTCAAGGTGCAGTTTGCGTCCACCATCCCGCCTGACCAACTGGAAGCGTTCAAGCGCGAGCGGACTGCGGCGGTGGCGGGCCGGCGCCTGGTGGAAAAGTTCGGCTGGAAGATTGGCGATCGCATTACTCTGCTGGGCAGCCCTTACGGGATCACTCCCGAGCTCACGCTGCGCGGAGTTTTTAGCGGCGGGCCCGACGACCAGTTCTGGTTCCACTGGGAATACCTGAACGAAGCAATGGGACGGATGAACGTCGTTGGGCTCTACTGGGTCCGGCTGGATCAACCTGAAAATGCGTCACGTGTCGGACAGGCCATCGACACGATGTTTCGCAATACCGATGCCGAGACAAAGACCGAATCGCTCAGCGCGTTCCTGCTGAACTTCATCGCCATGCTCGGAAACGTGCGCAGGATAATCCTGATGATCGGGGGGGCGGCAACTTTCGCGGTACTCCTCATCGTTGCCAACACCATGGCCATGTCAATCCGAGAGCGCATCTCGGAGGCCGCGGTGATGCGCAGCCTGGGGTACCGCTCGACCCAGATCGTAAAACTCTTCGTGGGGGAGTCCGTAGTGCTGACTCTTGCCGGTGCGATTCTGGGAGTCGGAGGAGCGAAGTTAATCTCGGATGCTGTGGCGCTCTCGCAGATCGGGCAGTTCGTCTTTGCCGACATGCGAATGCGGCCGGCCACCCTGTTGTTCTGCTCGGTTCTTCCGTTGCTGATTGCCCTCGTGGCCTCCGGTTTTCCCGCCTTGCGGGCGGGGCGTGTTAACATTGCCGAGGCACTGCGTTTCACCGGGTAGGGGAGGAATCGTCAGCCCTCGTCGAAGTGGGCAAGGGGCAGCCGGCAAAGTAGCCAGGGTTCGGCTGCGAGGTTGGAAGGAATAAGGCAGATGGCCATTCCGCTCAAATACAACTTTCGGAACCTGCGGGTCCGCCGAACCACGACTCTCATGACGGCGTTCAGCATTACCCTGACCGTCACGGTGTTTCTGGTGCTGATGGCGCTGGCACAAGGGCTCCAGACCTCGCTCACCGCTACCGGCCATCCCCTCAATCTGCTCGTCATGCGCGATGGATCGCAGTCGGAAACTCAGAGTTCGGTGCAGCGCGATTCCCTGCAAGTCCTTCGATACCTGGAAGGAATCGCCAAAAATGAGAAAAGCGAGCCGTGGGTTTCTCCAGAGCTTATCGTCCTTATCAACCTTCCGCGCCGAGGCCAGGAGCAGGGCTCAAACGTCACCATCCGGGGTCTCGGACCGGAGGGTTTCGCGCTTCGCCCGGAATTCAAGCTGATCGAAGGGCAGCCATTCCGCTCAGGGATGCGCGAAGTCATCGTCAGCAAGCGGATCGCGGAGCGCTTCCAGAATTGCGGACTCGGCGAGAAAATCAAATTCGCCAAAGGCTACTGGACGGTAGTCGGCGTGTTTGACGTGGGCAATACGGCCTATGCTTCGGAGATTTGGACGGACACGAATGACCTCGCGCAGGACTTCGACCGGGAGGCCTACTCAAGCGTCTTCCTGCGCGCCGCCGACGGCGGAGCCTTGGACCGGCTCAAGCAGCAGATCGCCGACGACCGACGGCTGCACATGAAGGCTCAGACCGAAAAGGAGTATTACGAGCGTCAGACCAGTTCGGCGGCGCCGATCAAAGCCCTGGGAATCTTCATTGCCGGCTTGATGGCCGTGGGCGCGTCTTTTGCCGCCATGAATACGATGTACGCCGCCGTGGCGCGCCGCACGAAGGAGATCGGCAGCCTGCGCGTTTTAGGCTTCTCGCGCGGAAGTATCCTGCTCTCGTTCATCATCGAGTCGGTCCTTATCGCGACGCTGGGAGGCGCCCTGGGATGCATTCTGGCGCTTCCCATCAATGGCGTGACGACTGGTACGACAAACTTCATGACTTTCAGCGAACTGGCATTCAGCTTTCGAATTACCCCCGGCCTGCTCCTGGGAGGAATGATCTTCGCCGTTCTGATGGGGTTCGCCGGAGGATTGTTCCCGGCGTGGCGTGCGGCCCATGAGAACATTGTGACCTCGCTGCGCTCGACTTAGCCGCGCGCGCCGGATGGGGCGAGCGTGAGACCGGGCGACGGACCACGCAGGCGAACGAGCGGGAAGGAAATCAAGGCATGGCACCTTTCGACAGCCGCCAGCAGGATCTGAAGGTCCTGCAAATCGACCGATCACAGAAGGAATCGCTCGAGCCGCGCCACAAGGTTCCGTGGGGCCCGCTGATCTATGTCGCCGCCGGTCTGATATTCCTTGCGGTTGCCGGTTTCGTTGTATCCAGAGTCTTCGCCAACGCTCCGGAGGTGGAAGTCCGCCGCGTGAGCATCGAACACGGTGCCGGCACGACCGGCAACGTCGTCCTGACCGCCGGCGGCTACATCGTCGCTCACCACACCATTCAGGTCAGCTCGAAGATCGTCGGCAAAGTCGCCTGGGTGGGAATCGAGAAAGGCGACGCGGTCAAGGAAGGCCAGGTGCTCGTGCGGCTTGAAGATACGGAATACCGCGCGCAGTTTGACCAGGCGCGGGCAAACCTGACCGTCCTCCGGGCGCGATTGAAAGAACTTGAAACCGGCTCTCGACCGCAGGAAATCGACGCCGCGCGCGCCGCCGCGGAGGAAGCGCAGGCAAATTTTCAGAACGCTGAAATTAACCTCAAGCGCGTCGAGGACTTGGCCAAAAACGCCGTCGCTTCCCAGCAGCAGCTCGACAACGCGCGGACCCAGTTTAATGTGACCAGGGCTCAGCTGGAGAGCGCCAAGAAAAGATATGACCTGGTGAAGATCGGTCCGCGCCAGGAACAGATCGATTACGCGCGCGCCCAAGTGGCGCAAGCCCAAGCTTCGGTTGATTACGCGCAAACGATGCTGGATTCGACGCTCATCCGCGCGCCCGTCAGCGGCACCGTCCTCGAGCGGTCCATCGAAAAGGGGGAATTGGTCTCCACCATGAATTTCGGCGGAACAGGCGGAGTGAAAGCATCGGTCTGCTCGCTCGCGGATCTGAATGATTTGCAGGTGGAACTCGACATCAATCAAAATGATTTCCCCCGAATCTCCCCCCGCCAGGACGCCGCGGTGACGGCGGATGCTTATCCGGATCGCGTCTATAAAGGCTTCGTCGAAGAAATCGCTCCGCAGGCCAATCGGCAGAAGGCGACGATTCAGGTGAAAGTGAAAATCCTCAGCCCCGACCAATACTTGCGGCCGGAGATGAATGCGCACGTCTCGTTTCTAGCCCCCCTCGCGGCCGGGGAAAGCACGCCGCGCGAATTGCTCTCCATCCCGCGTGCGGCAGTGGTGCAGAACGAGGGCAAGACTTCGGTATTTGTCCTGGAGGACTCCAAAGTTCAGCTGCGTGAAATTCAGGTCGGACGAGATCTGGGAGAGAAGATTGAGGTCGCCAGCGGCTTGGGGCCCAACGACAAAGTCGTGGTCCGCGGCCTGGAAGGCTTGACTTCAGGACAAAGAGTAAGAGCAAGGGAAGGAATGTGACGGAAGGGTTTTGGTTCAGAAACCCGCAGTGAGGAATATAGAGATTCATCCTGCCGGCGAGGAAACCAGATGGCGAAAGCGGTCGTGGAAATCAAAGGGTTATCGAAGGTCTTCCAGCGCGATTCGTTTTCGGTGGCGGCGTTGGAGAACATCGATCTGGTTGTGGAGGAAGGCGAGTTCCTATGCCTGATGGGCCCTTCCGGGTCCGGCAAAACGACCTTGCTCAACATCATCGCCGGTATCGACCGGCCCACAAACGGCCAACTGCGCGTGTTAGATGAAGATGTGGCAGGCATGAGCGAAGACCGCTTGGCGGCGTGGCGCAACGTCCATGTCGGGTTCGTATTCCAGACGTTCAATCTCATTCCCGTCCTCACCGCTTACGAGAACGTTGAGCTCCCGCTATTGCTGACCAAACTTTCATCCCAAGAACGGAAGGAGCATGTACTCACCGCGCTCAAACTGGTGGGACTGGAAGATCGTGTTCAGCACTACCCGCGCCAGCTTTCCGGAGGCCAGGAACAACGCGTGGCGATCGCGCGCGCCATCGTCACTGACCCGACTCTGGTGGTCGCCGACGAACCCACCGGAGATTTGGACGCCCATTCCGCGGAAGAAATTCTCGATATCCTCAGTCGCTTGAACCGCGATTTCAAGAAGACGATCTTGATGGTGACCCATGACCCTCGCGCCGCCCACCACGCGACCGTGGTCCGCCACCTCGAGAAGGGGCAGCTACTTCCGAATTCCGCGTAGGCCCCGCTGCCGATGCGATATTAACTTCTCTGTTCCCTCGGACTTTTTGGACGAGACCCCCGGAATATTGAGTTGATTCCTGCGCTTCAACTATAATCGCCGCGCGATGACAATTGCCTCAAAATCCAATCGACTCGAAGGTTCGGCAGCGGGCAGACGAAGCACGCGAATTTCGATTGCGATCCCGATTACGATCAGCGGGAAAGACGCCACCGGCCGGGCGTTCAAAGAAAATACGCGGACGATCATCCTCAACAAGCACGGCGCGAGAATCGTGACCGTCCACCAACTGGCGCTGGGCAGCGAGCTTTTGCTTGAGAACCGCGCTCTGGGACGAACGGCCAAAACCATGGTCGCCTGGCTGGGTGACCCACCTTCGGTTCGGGAACCCGCTGAGGTCGGGATCCAACTTGTCGAGGCCGAGAACATCTGGGGAGTTGAGCTACCGCCGGATGATTGGCAGGAGGGCCCACCCCCGAAAGAAATGAAGAAAGAGATCAGCGCGGCGGCATCGCCGGCCGTCGCAGTGAAACCAGTGGAAGCGCCCCCTACGCTTCCCTCCTCAAGCCCCAAAACTGCGGCAGGGGCAGCGCGGCCGTCGGATGCCGAACTGACGGTTGGGGCAGAAGAAGCTCCATGCCGGGATGAAAGGGGGATCGAGAAGGGGACAGAATACCGCGAAATCGAGCTGCGGCTCCAGGCCGCGCGCGGCGATCTGGAAGCGCTTCACACAAAGATTCGGGAGTTGCAAAAACTGTATCAATCGGAAACAGAGCGAGTTCAGCAGGAGATCCGGGCAGCTGGCGGCGCGGCGGTTCAAAGCGTGTCGGAAGAACTGAACCAGAAGGTACGCGAGGGAATCGGATCCATCGATGGCAAGGTCAAAGAACACAGCGAACAACTGGCGCGCCAAATGGATTCGATGCTGAACGAGTTCAAGAGCCAATCGGAAAGGCTCCTGGGTGATGTGGAGGCTCGCCTCGAAAAGGCCAGCCTGGAAGTGGGCGAACGGGCGTTGGGCTCTCTCCGGGAAAACCTGGAGCGAACTTCGAAGGAATTCACCGCTACCTTTACCAAGGACTTTCAGATTAGGGCTTCGAGCTCCCTTGGACCTCTCCTCGATGAACTAAACGATGCGGGGACGAAAGCTGTGGAGCAGGCACGCAAACAGCTTACCGCGATAAGCGAACAGACGCGAAACAGTCTCGAGAAGGAATCGGCAAAGCTGGCCGATGAGCAAAGCGCCCGCCTCAAGAATCAAATCCAGAACTTGTACGCAAAGGAGTCCGGCGAAGTCGAAAGCGCGGTGAAGGACGCATTGGAAAAACACCGCGAAGCGTTTCTGAATAAGTTTCAAGAAGATCTGGAGAAATCGTACCTGACCTCTCGCGAAAAGAGTCTGGCGGAATTCAGGCAGAGCCTTCGTGACGAACTTCTGAGACAGTTCGAGGAAGCCGCACGAGATTTTGACAAACGAACCCAGGAAAACCTGGAACTTTTCACCGATCAGCTGAAGGAGAAGAAGGCAGAAAGCGTCGCGCAGGCAACCGAGCTGTTCCGCAACAAGATCGGTCAGATGTTCCTGGCTCCGCAAGCCGGCGCCGCTCCGTCGTCCGAGGGGAAAGGCGGGAAGTAGTACCTGTCGCTCAAGAAGTCAGAAGCGAGGATTCAGAAGCCAGAAGAAATTTTCCCTCCGTCAATTCCGCTTCGACTCCAAGTTTCGAGGTTCAATTCAAGAAAAAGGGCGGGGTAATATCCCCGCCCCGAACCTTCGATTCCCGAAGCCTTTTTGTGTTCCTGCTCTTGGCTTGCGTCTTCTTACTTCTGGCTTCTTGATTCCGGATTCTGACATTCTTTCAGAACTACACAGCCAGCCCCTTCAAGTAGTCGTAGCTGACCTTGATGCTCTCGATGGGTGGCCCCGCGCAGTAGTCCTGCTCGACGTAGTAATACTTCAGCCCGCCTTTGGGGGCGGCGGCAAAGATACGTTTCCAATCGATTGTGCCCTTGCCCACTTCGGCGAATAGTTTTGCGCCCTTTTCGGCATCGAGTTCGGTAGCGGGTTCATTCCCTGCGACGAGGTCTTTAATGTGGAGTAGCGGGAAACGACCCGGGTATTTCTCCATATATGCCACAGGGTCCTGGCCGGCGTGAGTAACCCAGAAGCAGTCCATCTCAAAGACCGCCACCTCGGGATTCAACGACGTCAAAAGGAAATCAAACGCCGTCGTGTCTCCGAACTTCTGGAACTCGAAATTGTGGTTGTGGTAGCCGAAGGTAAGGTCCGCCTTCTTGCACTGCTCGCCCACCTTGTTGAAATACTCCACGAGGCGCTTGTACTGATCGAGCGTACGCCGCTCGGCAGGCTTTTCGAGGATGGGCATGATGAGATACTCGCAACCCACACCCTTGGCCTCGTCGATGCATTTGTTCACGCTCTTACGGAGTTTCTCCAGCATCCAGTGGCCGCTGGGAGCCCTTAGACCGTTGTCGTCCAGAATCTTCTTCACATCCTCCGGCTTCTTGCCGTAGAAATCGTACACTTCGACGTTCTTGTACCCGATCTCGGCGACCTGTTTGATGACCCCTTCAAAATCCTTGGCGATCGTGTCTCGCAGCGTGTAAAGCTGCAATCCAACCGGGATACCCAAAGGAGGGCCGGTAGGCTTGGGCGGAGCCGGCGCCTGCTCGGGCGCCGTCGAACAACCAAGCGTTGCCAGGGCGGGAAGCGAGGCCAGCCCCGCAGCACTCTTGCGCATGAAGTCTCGTCGATTGATAGTGCTCATGGAATGAATTCTCCTCAAATAAAAAGTTCTCTTCCAGGAACCGCCTAACTATACCGACGGAAATGCACCAGTGCAATGCCTGAGATGAATTGAGCTGGACATTCCGTCGGAGGAGGTGAGGGCATTCAATCGTGAATACTTGATGTCCGGCGGCGTGCTAGGATGCCCTTATGAAGGCGGCGCGGAACCCGACGCATACTGACGGCCACTTCATGAAGCGCGCGCTGCGCGAGGCGGAGCGGGCATTTGAAGAGGACGAAGTTCCTGTGGGCGCAGTGGTGGTTCGTGACGGAGACGTCGTGGCTCGGGCCCACAACCGGCCCGTTCACCTCAAGGATCCATCGGCACATGCCGAAGTCCTTGCCCTGCGCCGCGCGGCCCGCAAGCTCGGCAACTACCGCCTGACGGGCTGCACGCTGTATGTTACAATTGAACCTTGCGCGATGTGCGCGGGGGCTATCATACAAGCACGCCTCTCGCGCGTGGTATTTGGCGCGTTGGATCCCAAAGCAGGTGCAAGCGGCTCCGCACTCACGGTCCTCAACCACCCGAAGCTCAATCACCAAGTCGAAATCAGCAGCGGGGTGATGGCTGAGGAATGCGCGAGAATTTTGCGCGAGTTCTTTCGGGGGAAGCGGAAGAAGTTGGTCCATTGAATCATTTGTTCATTGATTCATTGAGTGGAGCTGCGGGCGTCTCGTAGGAGAAAACTCCTGGCAAACGTGCCGGCCGACTGGCAATGAACCAGTGGCTCGATGGCACAATCATTCAATCTTTGGCCGGAGAGGTACCGAAGCGGTCATAACGGGGGCGCCTCGAAAGCGTCTTGCCTGCCAAAAGCGGGCACGTGGGTTCGAATCCCACCCTCTCCGCCAACCTCCATTCCCGCATCCTGAGTCCCCGCCCGCAGTCCCACCTCCCGACACGAAAAACTTAGCATGGATGGACGGGATGTCGCAGGATGGTGCGCAACTTCACTGCCGGGACGCGGCGAGGATCAGAGAGATAGATCTCGTGATGCCGGCCGCTGAACTCCAGACCGTGCGCGCGAGCGATTTCCATCATCTGGCAAATCGTTTTGCCCTCCTCGCCGTACGGCCCTACGTGGAGCATCTGCACGCACTTCCCTTCCTTGACGGTCTCCAGCTTCACGCGAGAGACCTCCTCTCCCTTCCCTTTGGCTTTTAGCTGTTTCGCCGCGGCTTTCAGATCCGCCGGTTCGATGAAGTCAGGAACGCGCATCAGCAGCCGCCAATTCCACGAATCAGGAGCGGAGGTGGAGAAGTCGCCGGTTTCCTGTTCACCCCACCACTGGCCTTCCAGGTGGCAGACCCTGTAATCCTGGCCCGCGAACTTCTTTGTGAACTTGATTGTGTATGCGGCGCCGTAAAGCGCTCCGACACTTTTCTGGAACTCCTCGCCGCCCGGAGCGCCCTTGCCGGTCACCGTCAAATACTTTGCGGGCTTCACATCGATTAAGACCGGCTTCTTGGGCGTGACGTAATCGGCTTTGTGTTCCTTGTAGAGGTCGAGCTTCTTCGCAGCAGGCATGTACTCCATCCTTTCTGCGAGGGACGGAGGATTGATTCACTGAATCATTGGACCGTCGGGTCGCCGGCCCAATGATTCAAATCTTCAAGTACTTGTCGTACCACGCGAGGACCCGGGTGAGTAGGTCAATTTGGTGCGCGCGTTCCTTAAAGCCGTGGTGCTCGCGCGGGTAAACGACCATTTCCGTCGGCACACGCAGCATCTTCAGCCCGTTGTAAAACTCCCACCCTTGCGTTACTGGCACCCGCTCGTCCGCCTCGCCGTGCAGTACGAGCGAAGGCGTCCGGCACCGTTTCAGATAGGTCATGGCCGAGTGTCCTTCATACGCGGGGCGGCGGAAGAAAGGGATGTTAATAAAGTAATTAGAGAGGAAGCTCGGTGTAATATCAGTTGTTCCGGCGAAGCTGAAAAGGTTGGTGACCCCGGCCCCAACCACTGCGGCCTTAAACCGCCGCGTCTGCGTGACGGCCCACGACGTCATGAACCCGCCGTAGCTCCAGCCGCCGATCCCCAGACGGTTGGGGTCGGCGATCTTCTGCTCGACAAGATAATCAACGCCGTCCATGATGTCCTGGAAGTCCCCTCCACCCCAATCGTCGCGGTTGGCTTCGGCGAACTTCCACCCCTGGCCCGTCGAACCGCGAGGGTTGGGCAGAAATACGACGTAGCCATGCGACGCCAACAGTTGGGCCCACTCGTGCCACGAGCCCAGCCAGCCGCTCCACCATGCCCACTCCGGCCCGCCGTGCACTTCGACGACCGTCGGGTAGGGCCGCCCTTCCTGATAGTCAGGCGGAGTGACCAGAACGCCGTACAGCGTCTGACCGTCCTTCTTGTTCTTCCAGTTTATTTCCTTGACCGCTCCCAATTCCCACAACGCAGCTTGCGGCTGGAGGTCGGTTAGTCGCTTCGGCGTCTCGCCGATCCTCAGAGCCCAAACCTCCGACGGCCTGTCTGGAGCTTGGACTTCGTAGGCGATAGTGTGCCCGTCAGCGCTGAGGCTGAAATTCGGATCGGGTAGCGCCGTTTCCACACCCATATCGGTGGCGGCGTCTGCCGCCACGTCGATACGAACAAACTTGTCCCGGGTGCGCTCGTTGACCTCGGCGACCAAATGCTTTGAATCCGGCTCCCACTCATAACGGCGGACGGTGCCAGGATAGTCCTTAAGAAGGTAACGTGTAGTTCCACCTGCTGCCGGAGCAACGGCGAGCCACGATGTGATCAGCACCGGGGTGAATTCCTCGAAGGCAAGCGTCGCGCCGTCAGGCGACCACTTGACTTCGTCGCCGGCGTGCTCGCTGAGCGTGCTCACGATTTCACCGGTCTGCCGGCGAACCACGATCAGCTTCTTATGCCAATAGCGATCGTCGGCCCGCGGCGTGGCCGACGCCAGCAGCGCCATCTCATCGCCGTCGGGCGACCAGGCGATCCCGTTGATGTCCAGATCTTGCTTCGTCACCAGCTGCGGTTTGCGCTCGGAAAGATTCATGACCCAAAGGCGCGCGAACTTGTAATCGTGATCCACGTGTGTCTGGTCCTGGCCTTCTTTGCGCCGCTTCTCGTCCCTGTCGCTCCAGGCATCGCGCACCGTGTACGCAATCATCTGACCGTCGCGAGACCATTCCAGATCCTCCACGCCGCCCTTCGCGCGGGTCAGTTGCTCCGCTTCTCCCCCGTCCACGCGGATTAAATAAATCTGATTTTTCGATTCTTTTTCCTCGCCGATCGGCTCGCCACGGTTGGAGAGAAAAGCCAGATAACGGCCGTCGGGAGACCATCGGGGCTTGGAATCGTTCTTCGGGGATGCAACAAACGGCCGCGCCGGCCGGCTGCCGTCCGCTGGGACCATCCAGATGTTCGTATTCCGGGGGGTCTCAGGTTTCTCTTTCTTCTTTGGATCAGCGAGCTCCGTAACCACAAATGCCACCGCTCGGCCGTCAGGGGAAACCCGAATGTCGTCAACGCCGCGGATGTCCACGAGGTCCTCGGGCTGAACGGGACGCTTCACCTGCGCCCCCAAGGAAGCCGCCGCTAGCGTGCTGCTCAGCAAGGTGACAAAGGCGATTCGTAAAGACTTCATTGCTCAACCTCGATGTGGTTTGCTCGCCGCCCGGCGATTATCAGGACAGGCGCGAGAACTGCGACTCTTACTTCACCAACCGCCCGCCGTCCATTAGAAGAGTCGATCCGGTAATCCACGAAGCCTCATCGGACGCGAGATAAAGCGCGGCACGCGCCACTTCCTCGGGCGTCCCAACCCGGCCGAGGGGATAGTATCGCGCCATCTCTTCTTTCCGCTTCTCGGCCCCCTCGGGAGTGAGATAGGTCTCGTGAATCGGTGTGTCCACGACGGCGGGGCAAATCGAGTTGGCGCGAATCCGGTCGGCCGCATGTTCCTGCGCTAGTGAAAGCGTCAGGCTTTGCAGAGCCGCTTTGGTCATCGCGTAAGCGCCGAAACCCGGTGACGGCTTCAAGGCCAGACTCGAAGAAATGTTGATGATCACGCCTCCACCACGGCGCGCCAGCCAAGGAACGGCTGCCTGCGCCACCCAAAACGGATTCTTGATGTTGTGAGCGATCAATTCATCCCAAAGTGGTTCATCAGCCTCAAGCAGGGCTCGCTGGCGGGATATCCCAGCGTTGTTTACGACAATGTCGAGCCCACCAAGGTTTTCTGCGGATTGATCCACAGCGCGTCGCGCTTCATCTCGAGAGCTTAAATCGGCGACGATGGAAAGCGCTTTGCCGCCCGAGATCATTCGCACGGTTTCTTCCAGCTTTGACGCGGTCCGGCCGACCAGGGCCACCGTCGCGCCTTCGTGCGCGAACAAGATCGCCGTGGAGCGGCCGATGCCTGAACCCGCGCCGGTAATCAGAGCGATTTTGCCTTGGAGTTTCATCGCGATAACGAGAGGGCTCCGGCCACCTCACCGGGAAAATAGGCGACACGCTCCCCCCTCACGGCTTGTGACTTAGGTCTTTGCTGGCCGCGCAAGCGCGTATATTATGAAATGTAGTGGGGTGTGAGCAACGCAATCTTTGGTTTGCGTTGCGGGTGTTCAACGCGTTTGAAGGGTTGGGGCTGCTTTATGGCAATCAGCGAACTTTTGCGCCGGATTTTTCTGGTGGACCTGCTGAAGGGTTTGCGGCTGACGTT
>JBHGBD010000020.1:0-86039 GCA_041946825.1 Terriglobia bacterium
TTGAACCAGCGACCTTTGGGTTATGAGCCCAACGAGCTACCAGACTGCTCCACCCCGCGCAACTATTCTAGCGGACGCGGGTTAAGATTAGCAACGAAATTATCAATCCCGCCGGCGGTAGGCCTTCTGCGCCGGCCTGTGTTAACATCTTGTATTTCGCAGCATCAAATGACGGAGACAAGAAAGCATGGCGGCGAAGAGTTCTCAGCCCGCTCCGAGGAACCTTGCCGTCAACCGGCAGGCGCCGCATTTTTACCATCTGCTGGAGAAATTCGAGGCGGGGATCGAACTGACGGGCACGGAAGTCAAATCGATTCGCGAAGGCAAGGCCAATTTGAAGGACAGTTACGCGACGCCGAAGTCGGGCGGCCTCTGGCTGATCGACTGCCACATCAGCCAATACACAGCGGGGAGTTACATGAACCACGACCCGCTGCGCGACCGGCGGCTGCTCCTCCATCGGCATGAAATCGACAAGCTGGCGGGCAAGGTGCAGGAAAAAGGCTTGACGATTGTCCCGCTGCGCCTCTACCTGAAGAAGAATATGATCAAGTGCGAGCTCGCTGTCGCCAAGGGCAAGAAAGTTTGGGACCGGCGGGAAGCGACCCGGCAGCGCACCATTGACCGTGAGACCGCGCAGGACATGCGCGAGCATCGGCGGCGGCACCAGTAGTTTCCGCATCTGCCGGGCTGATATCACATCCGCAAAGGAGAACCCTCGAATTGAAAATCGAATTCCGCATTGAACCGCTCGCCAACCTCGCTTGTCCGGCGCTGGCCGTTTACACGTTTGAAGGCTCGACGAACGCGGGTGGCACGGCCGCGCGCCTGCCCAAAGAAACTCAGGGATTGCTGGAGGAACTACGCGCCGCCCGGGAACTGACCGGCAAAGCATTTGAATGCACGCTGGTTCACCGGCCCGCGGGCCTGGCCGCGCAGAAGTTGCTCGTCATCGGGGCGGGGAAGAAGGAGAAGTTCAGCGGCAACCTGCTTCGGCGGGTGGCGGGAGCTGCGGCGCGCTACCTTCGCGCGCGCGGGATTCGCGAACTGGGCTGGGCGTATGACCCCGACGACAGCGACGGCGATTCGCTCCAGCCGGTCGTGGAGGGCGCCATCGCCGGAGACTACGATTCCGATCGCTATCGCACGGAGCGCGAGAGCGAACGGCGAATCGACCGCATGATGATCGCGACCGGAGGCGCGAGCCCCGGCCCTGCGGTGAAGGATGCGCTGGAGCGCGGCCGCGTGATCGCCGAGGCGCAGAATTTCACGCGCGACCTCGTCAACGAACCCGCCAATAACATGACCCCCACGATTCTCGCCGAGCGGGCAAAAGAGATGGCGGGGCAATTTGGGCTTGACTGCCAGGTCCTCGGGCCGAAAGAGATTCAGGAGATGAAGATGGGGGCGTTCTGGGGCGTGGCGCAGGGAAGCGAGGAACCTCCGCGCCTGATCGTGCTTCGCCACACGCCGAGTGACGCGCCGGAGACGCCCGTGGTCGGCCTGATCGGCAAGGGCATCACGTTTGACACCGGCGGAATCTCCATCAAGCCCGCCGAGAATATGCACGAGATGAAGACCGACATGGCAGGCGGAGCGGCGATGCTCGGCGTGATGCAGGCCATCGCCCAGCTCAAGCCGCGTGTCCGCGTCATCGCGCTCGTGCCCGCCACGGAAAACATGCCGAGCGGGAAATCCTACCGCCCGGGCGATGTCCTGACTTCGATGTCGGGCAAGACGATCGAAATCCTGAATACCGACGCCGAGGGCCGCCTGGTGCTCGCCGACGCGCTGACTTACGCCAAGCAACTGGGCTGCACCGCGTTGATCGATGCCGCGACGCTGACGGGCGCCGTCACCATCGCGCTGGGAAACATCTCCACCGGGGTCTTCGGCTGGAACCAGGAATGGGTGGACCGCGTCCTGGGCAGCGCGGCGGCAGCGGGCGAGAAGATGTGGCAGTTGCCTGTGGACGATGAGTACCGCGAACAGTACAAAAGCATGATCGCGGACCTCGCCAACACCGGCGGGCGCTACGGCGGCGCGATTACCGCCGCGATGTTCGTGGGGGAATTCGCGGGCGACACGCCTTGGGTCCATCTCGATATCGCCGGCACGCGCTGGTCGAACGAAGAAAAACCCTGGCTGGCCAAGGGGCCTACCGGCGCGCCGGTGCGCACCCTGGTTCACTTGCTCATGAGCCTTGGCGGTTGAGGCGGGGGGCGCTGAACCCATTATGAAGATCATCGTCATCGGTTACGGCCGGCTGGGCTCGCAGGTGGTCCGAAGGATTGACACGCGCGAGAATCAAGTCGCGATCATCGAGAGAGAGCGCAGCATGCTCGAACGACCAGGCTTGCCGGACCGCGTCCGCTCCTTCATCGGCAACGCCATCGACGAAGACCTCCTGCGCGAGGCGGGGTCCGATTCGGCTGATATCCTGCTTGCTCTTACGCGCGATGAGAATACCAATCTGATGATTGCCCAGATCGCGCGTGTGGTTTTCAACGTTCCGAAGGTGATCGCCGTCGTTTACGATCCGCAACGCGAGCAGAGTTTCCACGAGGCGGGGATTGAGACGCTGGCGATTACGGCGGCGGGAGCGGAGCTGCTTAGCGCGCGGCTGGAGGGCGGTCCCACCCCGGAGGGGAGCGTCGGGGAAATCCGGCGCCCCGCGCCGCAGGCCGCCGCCCGCGCGCCCTTGCGCCCGCTGGAGGCCCCGGACGGAGCGTTCAGCGTTATTGTGGTGGGCGGAGGGCTTGTCGGGCTCTACCTTTCGCGCGCCCTCCTTAAGAACGGCCACGAAGTGACGATCGTCGAGCGCAATCCCGAAACCTACGCGCTGGTCTCGCAGCAGATCGAGTGCTCCGTCCTCCTGGGCGACGGCTCGACCACCCCGGTGCTGGAGCGCGCGGGGGCCGGGCGCGCCAACATCCTGTGCGCCGTCACCAGCCGCGACCAGGACAATCTGATCGCCTGCCAGATCGGCAAGTTCCATTTCGGAATCCCCAAAGCGGTGGCGCGCGTCAAAAATCCGAAAAACGAAATGGTCATGCGCCGCCTGGGCGTGGATGCAACGGTCAGCTCCACGGCCATCATCGCCAGCCTGATCGAAAGCGTGCGCCCGGCCGTGCGCGCCGCGAAAACCTCCTGAGCCCGTGTCCCTCATCCCGCTTGTCATTCTGAGCGGAATGCGTATTTTGCATGGAGCGAAAGATCTGCACTCGCGGTCGGAGTGAGGCAACTGCCGACCTTGCGTCCGCCGGCGGGCGGGCTCAGGATAACAGGCGATGGTTTGCAGGTTGACCGGCCCTACATCCGCTCCGGAACTTCCATCCCCAACAATTCGACCGTCTTGGCAAGCGTGAGGTTGACCAGTTGGACGAGGAAGAGAAGGAAACTCTGCCGCGCTTTATCCTCTTCGCTCAGGATGTGGTGATAATGGTAGAAATTGTTGAACGCCTGGGCGAGGCGGAAGGCGTATTTGGCGACGACCGCCGGTTCTTGCGCCGCGATGGCCTGGTCGGTCACCATTTCCAATTGCGCGGCGAGCACGACGAGTTCCCAGAAACCGCCCGCGTCCTTACCCGAGAGGAAAGCCTGGGACTGTTCCGGCGGGACTTCCGCCTGCAACTGGTTCGGGTCAAACCCGGGGTGGGATTCCTGGAATTTGCGAAAGATGTTTCGCGCGCGCACCACGGTGTATTGAAGATACGGCCCCGTTTCACCTTCGAACGCCAGCGCATCCTTGAAATCGAACGCAATGATGGCGCGCCGCGAATACTTGAGGAGAAAATAGCGCAGCGCCGCGACGGCGATCATGCCCGCGGATGCCATCCGCTCGCTTGAGTCTTCGGCCATCTTGCGCGATTCCACTTCCTGCCTGGCTTTTTCGAGCAGCCGGTCGATCAAATCGTCGGCCTTGATGCCCAGCCCCTTGCGTCCCGAGACTTCGATGTAGGGCCGCTGGCGATCTTCCGCGCTCAACTCCAGGCCCATTTCTTCCGCGCACCGTGGCGAGAGGCCGACGACCTCATAGGCGAAGTGGTGAAGGTTTTCGGCCTGCTGATGGAATCCCAGGGCGTCGAGCGCCGCGGCCACGATGTTCTGCAGATACGACTGGCGCGTGTCGATCACGGCGTAGGCGACCGTGGCCTTCCCAAATCTCGGCGCGTTGCCGTCGCTTTCGAGCGCCGTGCACCAGACAGGATGGCCGTCGGCGTAGCGGTGGAAGAGCTTGTAACCGAAATCCTTGCCCAGCAGCGCGAACTTCCAGAGGTGGTAGGCGATGTCCTTTCCGACATAGGTCACGGTGCCGTTGGAGCGGACGATGATCTTCACATCCTCGCTGCCCGATTGTTCGTCGGTGGTCTCGCCCTCGCCGCCTTCGGCAAGGCTCATCACCCAGCAGCCGGCATTTTTCCCGGAATCTTCGAAGCGGATGGCGCCCGTCTGCTTCAGCACTTCGAAAGCGTACTTCCAGAATTCCAGGCGAAGGATTTCGCTCTCCTGCACGAGCAGGTCGTACCGGACATTAATACGCAGCATCGTCTGGATGTGCTGGCGAACGATCGCGGTTGAAATCCGCTCGGCGAGTGCGGCCATCTCGCCGTGGCCTTCCTCGATGGCTTTCAGCGCCGCGGAGCGCAGGGCCCGCGCTTCCTGGTTGCCTTCGTACCATTGGAAGACGCGCGCGTAAAGATCCCAGCAGTAATAATCGAATCGGATGGCAGGATCCTGAATCAACCTCTCAACGTCGGAAAGGGGTTTCTTCTCGAGGTGGACGAAGCCCACCACTACATCAGCAACCTGAACGCCGGTATTATCAATATAGTTTTGAATCTCGACAGAGTTCTCGCGGAATCGCAGCAGGCGCGCAAACGTGTCACCCAGGACGGCATTGCGCAAGTGGCCGATGTGCGCGGCCTTATTGGGGTTGATACTCGTGTGCTCGACAAGGACCTTCCCGCCGGCGGCGCCGCCTGGTTCCTGAGGATGGGCCCTCAGCGCGAAGAGCGCGCCGGCGAGTTTCTCGCGGTCCAGAAAGAAATTGATGTAGCCGCCGCCGGCCACCGCCACTCGCGCGACACCCTCGAGGGGCAGCAAGCGCGGCGTTAATTGCTCGGCGATCTTCCGCGGCGGCTGCCGCAATTTCTTGGCGAGCTCGAAGCAGGCGGTAATCGAAAGATCGCCCATTTCAGCGTTGGGCGGGAAATCGATACCGGGTTCGTCGACTTCAAGCGCGAATACTTCCTTGACCGCCGCGACGAATCTGGCGCGAATACGCTGCTGGATTTCAAGATACAAAGAGTTTCTCCGGATAAAAGGGGGCCCGCCACGGCGGGCGTCAAAGCGATGTTTGATTATAGCAGAGGGATGGAGCGGGGATGGCATGCCCGGGCCGCCGCGAGGTTCAGGTTGATTGCGCGCGCCGCTTGATTTAAGTTCATTCGTTTGAGCTGGAGGCAAATCATGAATCGTCGTGTTCGGGATTTTCTATTGTTGAAACGTCATGTTCGCGCCTTGGCGCGGTTCTTCTTGGTGTGTTTTGCGGCCGCAGGTCTCGGGGCGGCACAGCGCACAGCGTCGCGACTCGGTGAGTTCACCGCGCAAACCGACGTGGGCGTGACCCCGCGCAAAGGCTCGGCGGAATTTGACGCGATTCGCAAGGAGTACCGTGTGCGCGGCGGCGGCGCCAACATGTGGGACCGCGTGGACGCCTTTCACTACGTCTGGCGGCGCGCTTCGGGCGACATGACGCTCACCGCCGACGTGCGCATCATCGGCAACGAAGGCGAGCAGCACCGCAAGGCGGGCTGGGTGATTCGCCAGTCGCTCGAGCCCGATTCGGCTTATGTTTCCGCGGTCGTGCACGGCGACGGGCTGACCTCGATGCAATTCCGCAAGACGAAAGGCGACACAACCGGGGAAGTCCGCTCGTCGCTCAATAAACCCCTGACGCTGCGCCTCGACCGGCGCGGGAACGTCTTCACCCTCTCGGCCGCAAAGGAAGGCGGCGGCTTCGAGACCGCTGGCTCAACCGAAGTTCAGCTTCACGACCCGGTTTACATCGGCCTCGCCGTCTGCTCGCACGATGAGGCGGCGATCGAAACCGCGGTCTTCAGCCGCGTCTCGGGCGTCGGCCAATCGGATCCGGACGACGAAGAGGCGGCCGTCGAAAGCAATCTGGAAATCATTTCGGTCGGGGGAAAAGGACGCCACGTGGTTTACAGTGCGCGCGAGCGCTTCGAGGCGCCCAACTGGTCGCGCGACGGGAAGTACCTGCTCTTCAACAAGCAGGGAAGGCTCTACACGATTCCGGTCAGCGGCGGCGAACCCAAATTGCTCGATACGGGCTCCGCCACGCGCTGCAACAACGACCACGGCTTTTCGCCCGATGGAAAATGGCTGGCCATCAGTAACTCGCCGAAGGAGGATTCATTGATTTACGTCCTCCCTGCCACCGGCGGCGAACCGCGGCTGATTACGCCTAACGGGCCGTCGTACTGGCATGGCTGGTCGCCCGATGGGAAGACGCTCGCCTACTGCGCCTCGCGCAACGGCAAGTTCGATGTCTATACGATTTCCGCCGAGGGTGGCGAGGAGCGCCGCTTGACCGACGCCGAAGGGCTCGATGATGGACCGGATTATTCGCCCGACGGGAAATACATCTACTTCAATTCCGAGCGCACCGGGCTGATGCAAATCTGGCGCATGAAGCCCGATGGCAGCGCCCAGGAACAGGTCACAAACGACGGCTACGCCGACTGGTTCGCCCACCCTTCGCCGGACGGTAAGTGGATCGTCTTCCTCTCCTTCGACAAAAGCGTGAAGGGCCATCCGCCGAACAAAGACGTCATGCTGCGCCTGATGCCCGCGGCGGGCGGGAAGCCACGCGTGCTCGCCAAGCTCTTCGGCGGGCAGGGAACCATCAACGTTCCTTCCTGGTCTCCCGACAGCAAGCGCCTGGCGTTTGTCAGCTATCGCCTGCTCCGGTAATACGAGTTCGAACTTGGCCATCACATGCCATGAACTCCGGGGCAATCTCGACTTGCATTCTCACTACATTGTAGTTACAATATCTCAGTGTGGCAGAGCTTCGCTTCGAGTGGGACGAGCGAAAGAACGCCCAAAACAGACGGAGGCATAGTGTTTCGTTCGAGGAGGCACAGACTGTATTCTTCGACGAACATGCGCTCCTGATTACAGATCCAGACCACTCGGAGCACGAAGAGCGATTTATCCTCCTGGGATTGAGCAGCAGGCTTCGGGTGTTGGTTGTTTGCCACTGCATCCGGCGCAGAGGGGAAGTGATCCGGATAATCTCCGCGCGTCGCGCGGATCCTCAGGAGCGTGACCTATACGCTGTAAGGTGGAAAGAATGAGGAAACACTACGATTTTTTAAAAGCCAAACGGAATCCCTACGCGAGGCGACTTAAGCAGCAGGTAACGATTCGCCTGGACCGAGACACTATCCTCTATTTCCGACGCCTGGCGCAGGAAACAGGCATCGGCTATCAGACGCTCATCAACCTGTATCTTCGAGATTGCGCTTCGAGCGGCCGCCGTTTGACGACCTTGTGATGCCTCCCCGCTTATGATTCCATGTGAAGAGCGCGAGCGCCTTTTGAAATTGAACGAAGCGGCTTGGCAGGCTAGGTATGAGCGCCAGACCGAGCTCGAGCGCGTAATGATGTTCAAGAAGCGCAGCGAGATTGGCGACGCGAGGCGTGAGCTAGACATGGCCAAAAAGCGCGTCTCTCATGTGATGACGGCGATCCTAAACCACTATCGGAAACATGCGTGCAATAAGGACTAAGATTCGAACGTCAATTTCCAACTTATCTCCAGATGTTCAGCTACTCCTTCCGAACCGGGGGCTTGCCGAGTCAATGTTTTCAGTGGGTTGCAGCCCAGGCCTTGACTGAGACTCTCGGGTGCGCTATTTTGGTTGAGGCTTGATGAGCGAGCCCGACCATTTAACCACGTTTGATCCTGCCCGCAGGTCTTTCGCACCGGGATGTTGTAGGGAATAATCCAGGCCTCGGTCGAGGTATGCGTCCGATATGAAGACCAGTGTCAAGTTAGGCAAGGGAGTCAAAGAGCTTTTCGGGACCTTTGACGAAAATCTGAAACTGCTGGAGCGTTCGCTCCAAGTGTCCACGCACCTCGCCGACGAGACGCTTGAAATCGAGGGGCAGGACGGCAACGTCCGCCGCGCGCAGGGTGTTGTGGAGGACTACACGCGCCTTGTGGACCGTGGCGCGCGCTTCGAGAACGCCGAGGTGCAGGCGTTCCTGCGAATCCTCGGCGAAGATCCCGACGCGACGTTCAAGGGCCTGGCGGAGGCGGGCCGCCCGCGGACCTTCGGAAAGAAATCCGTTTCGCCCAAGAGCCTGAACCAGCGGCGCTACGTGGACGCGATCGAGTCGCACGACATGGTCTTCGGCATCGGGCCGTCGGGCACGGGAAAAACTTATCTTGCCGTGGCGATGGCCGTGGACGCGCTGCTCACGAAGGAAGTCAGCCGGATCATCCTGGCGCGCCCGGCGGTCGAGGCGGGCGAGCGGCTCGGATACCTGCCCGGAACGTTGCAGGAGAAAGTGAATCCCTACCTGCGGCCGCTCTACGACGCGCTTTACGACGTGCTCGACCCCGACCGCGTGGAGCGTTACATCGAGAAGAGCATTATCGAAATCGCGCCCATCGCCTTCATGCGCGGGCGGACGCTCAACGACGCGTTCGTGATTCTCGACGAAGCGCAGAATACGACGAGCGAGCAGATGAAGATGTTCCTGACGCGGCTGGGCTTCAATTCCAAGGCTGTGGTCACCGGCGACATCACGCAAATCGACTTGCCCAACGGCCGGCGCTCCGGCCTGATCGAAGCGGTCGACGTGGTGGGTAAGGTCGAGGGCATCAGCTTCATCCATTTCACCGAACGGGACGTCGTTCGTCACAGCCTGGTGCAGCGCATCATCCGCGCCTACGAGGAATTCGACCGCACCAGGGCCGCGGCCGATTCGAACGGGAAGGTTTCATGATCAACATGAGTGGTGTGAAGTGAATAGTGCACTGTGAACAGTGCACAGTGAACAGAACACCCCAATGGGCCTCGAGATTCTCGATCAAAGTCTCCGGTTCACTGTTCACTATCCGCTGTTCACTTTCGTTCCTTAAATCGATGATTGTGAATCAGCAAATGCGTGTGGCCGTCGACGTGGCGGGCGCACGTTCGTTTGCTGCGCGACTTGCGCGTGCGTTGCGCTTGGGACGGCGCGAGTTTAACGTCTGTTTCGTGGACGACCGGGCCATCCGGCGCTTGAACGCTTCGCACCGCGGGAAAGCGCAAGCGACGGACGTTCTTTCGTTTTCGTGGCAGGGCGGCAACGGAGCGCGCGGGCCCGCCGGAAGCGAGTTCGCAGGATTCCTGGGCGACATCGTGATTTCCGCCCAGACGGCGCGGCGTAACGCCCGGCGCGAAGGCCACTCGACGGCCAATGAAATTCGCTGGCTGATTCTTCACGGCGTATTGCACTTGCTCGGGCACGACCACGAAACTGACCGCGGCGAAATGACGGCGCTCGAACTTTCGCTGCGCGAGCGGCTGGGAATTGCCGGCAGCAGGTGGCGGGCGTAGACATGACCTTCAACGTGCGCTGATCTTCTTATGGCTCTATCGTTCTTCTGGATTCTGGCCTTGGTGGGGCTCCTGATGTGGAGTTCGGTGGCGTCGTATTTGCGCCTCCTGATGCGCCGCCTGACGCCTCTGGCCGCGATGCGGCTGTTTCAGGCTTACAAAGAGTTGCGTTTGCGCATTGACCGCGAGCGCGTCGGGGTTTCAATTTCCGCCCTGCACGGCGCGGCGATGGCATCGTTCGCGGTGGGAGTGACGGGATTCCTCATGGTTCGCCGGCCCGGCCACCTCCTGGAAAACCTCGCGACCGCCGTGCTGGTCGTCTCGATTGCCGTGGCCATCTGCGACCAGTTGATCCCTTTCGTCCTGGTAGCGCGGCACGACGAACCCGAGCCGATCCTCGAAGGGTGGATGCCGTTCCTCCGCCTGTGCGTCTTCCTGGCCCTGCCTCTTACGTTTCCAATTTTGATTTCGACCACCATCCGGCGCCTGCTCGAGCCGCCGGAAGAAAAACCCGAGCCCCCGACGCCGCAAGAGAACCTTCAGGAGTTGATCGAAGCGGGGGAGCAGGGAGGGCTGCTGGAGAAGGGTCAGGGCGAGCTCCTCCAATCCGTCGTGGAATTCCGCGACACGCTGGTGCGCGAAGTCATGACGCCCCGCCCGGAAATCGCCGCCGTGGAAATCAACGCTCCGGTCGAAGAACTCCGCCGCCTGTTCCGTGAGAAGCGGCTGACGCGCTTTCCCGTGTTTACCGGGCAGCTCGATCGCATCGAAGGAATCGTGAACGTTCGCGACCTGATGGAACTGCCTCCCGAGGAGCAGTCCAAGGTCACCTTGCGCGCCCTCGTCCGGCCGGTCCCCTTCGTTCCCGTCACCAAGCGCATCCAGGAACTGCTGAAGGAATTGCAGCAGACCACGACCCAGATGGCCATCGTCATCGACGAATACGGCAGCGTCGCGGGGCTGGTGACCATTGAGGACATGGTGGAGGAGATCGTGGGAGAAATCCGCGACGAGGTCGAGCCCCACGCGCGCGACATTGTTCGCGAAACCGACAGCACCTACCTGGTGAAAGGAAATACCGAGCTGGCGCAAATCAGCGAGCAGCTCCACGTAGATATCATGAGCGGCGACTACTTCACGGTGGCCGGACTCGTGCTCGCGCATCTCGGCCACGTCCCGAAGCCCGGCGAGAATCTGCAGCTTGGCAATTTGAATTTTGAAGTGCTCGAAGCCAACGAGCGCACGGTGCTCAAGGTCCGCCTGCGTCTCACCACTTCTCAGTCCGCGTCCGCGCATGCCGAATCCGCCCACTAAATCGGGATTTGTCGCGCTCATTGGCCGCCCGAACGCCGGAAAGAGCACGCTCCTCAACGCTCTTGTAGGGGCGAAAGTCGCCATCGTCACCGCGGTCCCCCAAACCACTCGCAACCGCATCCTGGGCGTCGTCAACCGTCCGGGCGCGCAGATGGTTCTCATGGATACGCCCGGGATCCACAAACCGCTCTCGCGGCTCAATCGGCAGATGATGCTTTATGTCCAGCAGGCGCTCGAGGAACGCGACCTGGCAGTGTTAATCGTGGACGCGGCGGAAAAGTTCGGCAAAGGGGACGAGTTCGCGATCCAAATGTTGAAGGAATACGCGCCCAAGACGATTCTGGCGCTCAACAAGATCGACCGCGTGCGAAAGCCCCGGCTGCTGCCGCTCATGGATCGTTATTCAAAGCTATTCAATTTCGAAGAGATCATCCCCATCTCGGCGTTACGAAATGACGGCCTGGAAGAATTGACCGCGGCCATCATCAAACTTCTTCCCGAGGGGCCCCAGTATTTCCCGCCCGAAATCTACACCGACCAGCCGGAGCGCTTCCTGGCGGGCGAAATCATCCGCGAGAAGATCATCAACCATACCAAGCAGGAATTGCCTTTCGTTACCGCCGTTCTGATTGACAAGTTCGAGGAAGGCGCAACGATTACCCGCCTTCACGCGACGATTGTCGTTGAGCGCGACTCGCAGCGGCCCATCGTGATCGGCGCGGGCGGCGAGCGCTTGAAGCAGATCGGAACGGAAGCGCGGCTGGAACTCGAGCGGCTCTTCCCGCCCAAGGTGTTCCTGGAACTCTACGTCAAAATCGAACCCCACTGGCGCGATAACCAGCAAATCGTCTCCTCCCTCGATTACCGGGCGGATTAGGCCGGCTTTCAAGCCGGGATCCTGGGGTGGCGCCCGGCGCTGCAGCGGCACTTGCGTTTAGACCGCGTGTCGCGTAGATTTGGGCTATGAGTTTGACGGAGATTAAGCACGCCATCGAAGGGCTTCCCGAGGAGCAGCGGACGGCACTTGCGGACTGGCTCTGGAACCTCGAGCGCAAGGATTGGGATCGCCAGATCACGGAAGATTTCTCCCCTGGAGGACGAGGGGCGAAGCTTCTGGACGAAGTTGACGCTGCGATCGAGCGGGGCGAATTCAAGCCTATGGAGTGAACCCATCCGCTCTTTTGCCGTGTCTTCGTTTTGGAATTGTTACCGCGATCTTCCCCGTCGCATTCAGAAGCTTGCTGACAAGCAATTCGAATTGTTTCGTCGGAATCCTTCCCACCCCTCTCTGGGTTTTGCACGAAAAGGTGAAGTCTGGACCGCCGAAGTCGGCAGGGGGTACCGTGCCATAGCGCGGCAAAGGGGAGAGGACTATTACTGGTTCTGGGTCGGTTCGCACGAAGCTTACAACAAGCTGTTGCGACGCCTGAGGTATGCAATGGCTCCCAGCGGGCGCCGCCCTTTGCCTGAATGGTGGGACCGCTTGCCTTGGTCCTTTCGTTAGCAGAAAATCGCAGTCTGGCGAGGCCGTGGTCAATTCGGCCCTGCGAGGTATCACGCTCAGGCAGGTGCATATGAATGCTTTCGCGAATGGCGGGGGGCCGCTGTTCATTGAGCCCGACACCGAAGGCGCGCGCGCCTTCTTCCGCAGCAAGAATAAGGCACTAGCCAGCAAGTTGATGACGGTGAAAGACGCCGTCGCGCGATTCGTTCACGACGGCGACTATCTTGCTTCAGGCGGTTTCGGCACCAACCGCATTGCCACCGCGGCCCTGCACGAAATCCTGCGCCAGCGGAAGCGCCACCTGCGCCTTGCCGGGCACACGGCCACCCACGATTTCCAAATCCTGGCCGCCGGCAACCTGGATGGCGGAGAACTCCTGAAGCAGGTTGACGTCGCCTACGTGGTGGGGCTGGAAGCGCGCGGACTTTCACCGCATTCCCGGCGTGTGTTCGAAAGCGGCGAAGTGGAAGTCTGCGAGTGGACTAACTACGCGCTGGCCGTGCGCTTGCGCGCCGCGGCGATGGGCGTGCCTTTCCTGCCTTCGCACACCATGCTCGGCACCGACACCTTCCGCGAGAGCGCGGCGAAGCTGATCGAGTGCCCCTTCACGGGGAAGAAACTGGTCGCGCTGCCGGCGCTCTATCCCGACGTTGCGGTGATTCATGTCCATGCAGCCGATGTCTTCGGCAACTGCCGAATCAACGGGATCACCATCGCCGATGTGGAACTGGCGCGGGCTTCCAAGCGCGTCATCATCACCACCGAGCGCTTGATTTCGACCGACGAAATCCGCCGCCTGCCTCACGCCACCGCCATTCCGGCCATTTGCGTGGACGCGGTTTGCGAGGTCCCTTCCGGCTCGTACCCGGGGAACATGCCGGGAGAGTATTTCTCCGACGAAGACCACTTGCGCCTGTGGCTGGAAGTGGAAAAGGACGAAGCGGGATTTCGCGCTTTCCTGAAGAAGTACATCTACGACGTGCCGGATTTTGCAGGCTACCTGGAACTGTGCGGCGGCGCGAAGCGAATCGCCGAGCTGCGTGACCTGGAACTCCTCAACTCGGGGAGGAGCGATGCCTGACTACAACGCCATGGAGTTGATGATTGTGGCGGCGGCCCGGACGCTGGAAAACGGCGCGACCGTGGCCGTCGGCACGGGAGCGCCCTGCGCCGCGGCCATGCTGGCCCAGAAAACCCACGCGCCGGACCTCGTCATCGCCTTCGAGTCCGGGGGCCTCGCCCCGCTGCTGCCGCGCATGCCGATTTCGGTAGGCGACTCGCGCAGCTTCCACCGCGCGGTGATGGCTTCGAGCATGTGCGACATCATGGAAACTTGCCAGCGGGGCCTGATGGACTATACCTTCCTGGGGGGCGCGCAGATCGACGTCTACGGGAATCTTAACTCAACAGTAATCGGCAATTACCGCCAGCCCAAGGTTCGCCTGCCTGGGAGCGGCGGCGCAAACGACCTCGCCAGCTTCTGCTGGCGGATGATAATCCTGACGCCCCATGACCGCCGGCGATTCGTCAAAAAGCTCGATTTCCTCACCACGCCCGGGTATTTGACCGGCCCCGGCGCGCGCGAAGCGGCGGGGCTGCCCGCTTGTTGCGGTCCCTATCGGGTGATCAGCAATCTGGCCGTCATGAGCTTTCACCCCGCGACCCTGCGTATGCAGGTGGCCAGCCTCCATCCTGGTATAGCCATCTCGCAAGTTCAAGAAAACACAGAGTTTGAGCTTCTCCCGGCGCCCGATATGGGCCAGACGCGCCCGCCTTCGAACGAGGAGTTAAGGATCCTGCGGGAGGAGATCGACCCGGGTCGCTACATCATCGGCAGGTAGAATGTCAGGCGCAGGGTCGGGCCGGTGCTTTGCTGAGGCTTCCTCAGCACCCAACCCTTCGCTGACCGCTGCCGTCGAGTTACCGCGCTCTCTCCCCCAAAAAGTTCTATTGACCTCAATCAAGTGTTGGCGTATGTTATCCCCACGGATAATCTCCGGACAAGTAAGATTCGAAGAAGGTCGCGAACTGGTTCGTGGGCAAGGGAGTCTCTTGGTATCTTCGCCTCGCAGAGGGGAAGGGTGGCGCTGACATGAGGATCAAATCCTGCTTCTTCATCTTGTTGGCATGGTTGGCGTTTGTACCGTCGGTAACCGCAGCCCCACCCAAGCGTCCCAACCCGCCGCCTCCGGCGCCCTGCCCGGCATGGTCGTACGATTTTGGCTCTGGATCGATTGACCCGAATATCTGGGTCATTGCCAATGGCCGAGCCCCGGGTTACATTGCAGGCAGCCACATCGGCTACTATGACCCGAATCATGTCAAGGTGGTAAACGGCTACCTGCAGATCCTGCTTACCCAGCAAACCGGGGTCGTTGACGGGAATAACGGCTACATCTCCTATGGCGGGCTGATCTACACCAAGAAGACTTGCGGGTATGGCACGTACCAGTGGACGATGCGCATGTCGTCCACGTCGAGTACGCCGAGCGGCTCAGGCGCCTGGGTATCGGGAAGTGTCTCGGCGGGGTTCCTCTACGTCAACAACTCAGAAACCGAAATTGATTTTGAGTACTCGGCTGCCAGCCCGCAATATGTCTGGGCCGTCAACTGGCTCAACACCAACCCGCGCCGCGATCCGAGTTCGTCGATGGAGACCGCGACCGCCGTCAATTGGCCGGTTGCCACGGCGTACCCCGAGCACACATACACCTTCGTCTGGGCTCCGGGCATCATCACTTTTTATTTCGACGGCGCGCTGGTTGCCACCCATACAACTGACGTTCCCAGCGCCCCCGCCTATTTCATGATCAACCATTGGGGGACGAACAGCCCCAATTGGGGCGGGTTGGCGACTCCCGGGACGAATCGCTACTTCTACGTCAAATCGGCCAGCTATACGCCGCCCAATTAATCTCCACAACCCGTCCCCGTTTCGGGGCAAGACTCGTCGGCTCGCAAAAAAAATCAGCGACTCGGGCAATTTGTCCCTTGACATTCCAGGACAAGTGTGATAGTCTAGTTCCGATGAGGAGAGGCGCGCCACGGCGACCAATGGAGGCTCCTGGAGATTTCCTGCACTCCAGGATTTCCACTTCACGTATAACCTTTGGAAATCGGGAAGCCGGTTAGTGTTTTGGAATCAAGCGATACATTTTTTGGAAGAGTAGGCAAAGCTGGTAAGTCTTTTAGATTCAGCAAGCGTTTAATTTTTCTACAAAGCTGATTAATTACTGATTCTAGACGACTTATCAGGATCACTGCGAAGCAAATGGCGCTTCCCGACCAGCCGCGATTCTTTCTATGAGGGGCTACTCGCCGGCAGCGATTCCCAACGATTTCATCTTGCGGTAGAGGTGGCTGCGCTCGAGGCCCAAGACCTCGGCCGTGCGGCTGACGTTGCCCTGGTTCTCCTCGAGCTTGCGCAGGATGTAGTCGCGCTCGTAGGCGGCGCGCGCTTCCTGGAGGCTGGAAAACCCCCCGCCTGTGCCCGCGGGCGGATGACTGGAGCCCGAGCGCGCGTGGTCGCGATGCAAGGCAACGGGCAGATGCCGTTTCTCGATTCGCTCGCCCGGAACCATGATCACCAGGCGCTCGACAAGGTTCCTCAATTCACGCACGTTTCCCGGCCAGCGGTGCTGCAAAAGTGCTTCGAGCGCGGTTTCCGAGAAGTGTTTGGGGCGCCGCCCGTAGGCGCGCGCGAACTCGTTCAGGAAATGGCTGGCGAGGGCGGGGATGTCTTCCGGGTGCTCGCGGAGGGCGGGAACGTAGAAGGGAATGACGTTGAGCCGGTAGAACAGGTCCTCGCGGAAATTGCCCTTCTGGGTTTCCTGTTCCAGGTGCTTGTTGGTGGCGGCGATGACGCGCACATCGACGGTGAGATTGTTTCCCGAGCCGACGGGGGTGAAGCGCTGCTCCTCGATGACCCGAAGGACTTTGGACTGGGTGCGCAGGCTCATATCGCCGACTTCGTCGAGGAAGAGCGTGCCGCCGTGCGCCTGCTCGAATTTCCCCACCTTGTCCTCGAGCGCGCCGGTAAACGACCCTTTGACGTGGCCGAACAGTTCGCTCTCGATGAGCTCCTCGGGTATGGCGGCGCAATTGACTTCGACGAACGGTTGCTCGGCGCGCAGGCTCATCAGGTGGAGGGCGTGCGCGACGAGTTCCTTGCCGGTGCCGCTCTCCCCGTAAACGAGCACGCGGCCGTTGGTAGGCGCGGCTAGGGCGAGTTGCTGGCGCAGGGCTTTCATGGGGACGCTGTCGCCGATGATGCGGTATTGCCCGTGTAGCTCTTCCCGCAGCTCGCGGTTCTCGGTGGCGAGCGCCATCTGCTCGAGCGCGTGTTTGACGGTGAGCAGGGTTTTGTCGACGGAGAGCGGCTTCTCGATGAAGTCGAACGCGCCCAGCTTGGTGGCGCGCACCGCCGTCTCGATTGAGCCGTGGCCGGAAATCATGATGACGGCGGGGGGATTTGCCAGGGCGCGAATCTTCTCCAGCGCCTGGAGCCCGTCCATGCCCGGCAGCCAGATGTCGAGCAGCACCACTTCCGAGGGGGCTCTTGCCAGGCTTTCCAGGCAGGCCTCGGCGCTCTCCACGGCTTCCACGCGATAGCCTTCGTCGCGCAGCACGTCGCCCAGTGACTGGCGGATGCCGGCTTCGTCGTCGACGACCAACACGGAGTGGCGAGCCATAGAAACGATGACCTATGAATGATGAACGATGAATGCCGAACGCCCGGCGTCCTCTCCTTCGTTCATCATTCATCGTTCATCATTCAGCATTCGGGCCGGTCCGGTCAACGGGGAATTCGATTACGAATCTAGTCCCCACCGGCTCGTTTTCTTCCACGCGGATCGTGCCGCCGTGCTCGGAAACAATTCGGCTGACAATGGCGAGTCCCAGCCCGGTGCCGCGCCGCTTGGTGGAGAAGAAGGGAAGGAAGAGGCGTTCCCGATCCGCGGCAGGGATGCCGGGCCCGCTGTCGGCGACAACCAACTCGACGATTTCGCGTTCCGCGTCCCCAGCCGTGCGAACCCAGATATCTTTGAGGGGCGAATTCTCGACGGCCTCGGCGGCGTTATCCACCAGATTGACGACGGCGCGCTTCAACTGGTCCGGGTCCCCCTGCACGGTGGGCAAGTCGGGCGCCAGCTCGCGGTGCATGGTGATGCCATCCAGGCGCCCGTCGAAGACCTCCAGCGCTTTCTCGACGATGGGGTTAAGCCGGGTCGTCACCGGGCGCGAGGCGGGGAAACGCGCCAGCGTCGAGAATTCGTCCACCAGGGTTTTCAGCGTCTCGATTTCACGGCCTACCAGGGAGGCGCTCTCCGCCACGGCGTTGACGAGCTCGGGGGAAAGCGCATTCGGGCCGGCGCGGTCGATCAGGCGGCGAATGCGGTCGGTCGAAAGCTGGATAGGCGTCAGCGGGTTCTTGATTTCGTGGGCGATGCGCTGGGCAACTTCTTGCCAGGCCGCGGCCTTCTGCGCGCGCAGCAATTCCGTCAGGTCTTCCAAAACCAGCAACAGTCCGACCGTTCCGTGCCGCGCGCGCACCGAGGAAACGGTCAGGGCGACGGAGATGCGCCGCTTGCCCACGTCGAGTTCCATCTGGCGCGTCACCGCTCCCTGGCGCGCCGCGCGGCGGAAGAGGCGCGAGATTTCGCGCGCATCCTCGGCGGAAAATAGATCTGTGAGGGTGCGCGCGGTTTTCACCATCTCCGGCCCGAACATCCTTTCCGCCGTGGCGTTCACCTGGGTGACCTGGCCTTGCCGGTCGAGGGAGATGACGCCGGTGGGAATGTTCTGCAGAATCGCTTCCGTGGTATTGGTGCGCTCTTCCAGGGCGCGGTTGGCTTTCTGGAGGTCCTCGGCGGCCTGCTCGAGGGCGTGGCGGTTTTCCTCGAGTTGTCCGGTCATTTCATTGAAGGACCGAATCAGCGTGCCCAGTTCGTCGTCGGCGCGGGCCGAGACTCGAAAGCCAAGATTGCCGCGCGAAACTTCGTGCGTTGCCTCCGCCAGCGCCTGGATGGGAATGGTCACCTGCTTGGAGAGGAACAGCGCGAACCAGGTGGCGAGGAACAGAATCAGCAACGTCAGGAGCCACAGGACCGAAAGGTACGTGCGCTTGACGGCTTTGCGCTCGCGGCTCAACTCGTCGTACTTCCGGGCTTCGTCGCGAATCTCGTCGGCGCGTTGCTTGATGGCGGCAGGCAACGCGGTCGCGCTAACGACCACGCCCACACGCTCGCCCGAGGAGCCCAGGACCGGGCAGGCGGCGAGAAACAAATCCGTGTCCTGAGAACGCCAGCGGGCGGGGAAACCCTCGGCAGGAATCGCGCCCGCTTTCATGCCCGGGAAGAGCCGGAGAAAGTCCGCCGAATCCGGCCAGGCATGTCCCGCGCCCGCCATCAGGCGTCCTTTCGCATCGAAACACATCGCCGAGTCGAGCCCCAGGTCTTTCAAATGCAGATCAAGAATCTTGCCGGCCGCCTCCGCGTCGCCATGCGCCAGCGCGGCGCGCAGTTCCCCGTTTGTCGCCAGGTGGCTGGTGCTGTGGCGGGTTTGCTGCTCGGCCTGGAGTTCCACGGCGCGGAAGATTTCGTCCGCGTCCTTGCGCACCGTGTCGAAGGGGATTCCAAACCACTTATCGATGCTGCGATTGAGGAGTCCGTAAGCGAAGATGAAGAGGAATGAAACGGGGACGAGCGACAAGCCCAGAAAGGCCGCGACCATCTTGGTTCTGAACCGCGCGCCCAGTTTCTGTTGCCGGCGTTCGACATAGAGCTTGAGGAGGATGCGCGTCAGGATCAGCGCGAAGATGACGAAGGAAATGAAGATGAACGCCGAAAGGACCAGAAGCAGAATAGTCTGCTGGGCGCTGGCCGGGCGGATGAAGGACAGATTCAGCGATGCCTGGCTCCAACCGAGAAGGAACAGCACCGGCACGAGGATGAGAAGAAATATCAGGAGCGTCTTGCTTCGGGCTGGAGGTTTGTCGGCCATCTTACCGTTGGGCTCTTATCGCTCATCCTCCCTGCGCCGTCAGCGCGGAAGCAGGCTCGCTTGCGCGATCGGAGTCCGCCTTCTTATCGGTCGCCACCGGCAGGAACTCGCGCAGAGGGCAGGCGTAGCAATTCGCTTCGGCTCGCCGGCAAAAACGCTTCCCCACCTCGACCAGCAGAGCGTGGAACTCATTAAAAAGGGAAGCGTCTCCGAGCAAATGGCGATGGAGGAATTCCTGCGCCTCGGCGTATCCGGCGGTTTCGTGCAACAAGCTGTGGCGAGTGAGAATTCGCCGCGTATACGTGTCGGCCACAAAAAACGGCTTCCGGCCCGCATAGAGCAGGATGGCGTCCACGGTCTCGGGCCCGAATCCCCTGACGCGGAGCAGTTCGCGGCGAACTTTCTCGGCGGGCAGGGAGAAGAGCCTCGTTAGGGAGCCGTGCGCGACGCGTTCCAGGAATTCGAGGAAGCCTCGAATGGCGGCGGCCTTCTGACGATAGAACCCCGCCGGGCGGATGAATTCCTCCAGACTCGCCGGAGAGACCTTCCGAAGAGGCGCCAGCTTCAACAATCCGCCCTCGCGCAAGCGCTTGATGGCCCGCGCGGCATTGTTCCAGGATGTGTTCTGGACGAGGATCGCCCCCAGAATGACCTCGAGCCTGGTCCGAGCGGGCCACCAGCCCTGCGGACCCAACCGCGCGAGCAGGGTACGGTAGTATTGGCGTAGCGTCCGGGCCGCCTCGGCATCCGCTCGAACTGCCGTCAACTGCATAGTCTTCAAAACTATACTCCGGTGGGAGTGAAGTCAAGGCAGGGTGGCACGGGTTCGGCCCTAGTGGGCCACGCGCGAGCCTCGAATCAAGGCGCGGGGAGGCGCTCGTTATGGCGAATCGTCTTGACATTAGAGAGGGAAAACTCTAGGATGCGTGCAAGTGAATGATCTGGGGCCAATTGCCGAACCCATGCCGCAAGCAAGCGTTCCTATGGCCATTATTTCCGGGTGTCCTTAGCTGGGGGAGAGGGAATGTCGGGTAAGCTTGGCGAGATTCTCCTGAAAGAAAAGATCATATCCAACGAACAGCTCAAGCAGGCGCTGGAGTATCAAAAGACGAACGGCGGGCGTCTGGGCAACGCGCTGGTTAAACTCAACTTTCTTAATGACGACGAAGTAACCGCCATCCTTTCGCGCCAGTATGGCGTGCCTTCCATCAATCTGGCTTACTTCGAAGTTGACCCGGGCGTTACCAAGCTGATACCGATGGAAACCGCGATGAAGTACCAGATCCTGCCCCTGAGCCGGGTGGGGTCATCGCTGACCGTGGCGATGGTGGATCCCACCAACGTCTTTGCCATGGACGATATCAAGTTCATGACGGGATTCAACATCGAGCCCGTAGTGGCTTCCGAGACCGCCATCATGGATGCCATTAAGAAGCATTACGGCACCATCGAGGACGTGGAGCGGAAGAAGGAACTCGAGGAAATCGTCAGCTTCATTGACGAAGGTGCGACCGAGAGCGTGGAACTCGAGGCCGAGGAGGAGTCCGGCCTCAACCTCGCGGCACTGGAGAAGGCGGCGGAGGAAGCTCCGGTCATCAAGCTGGTGAATTACGTCCTGACCGACGCGGTGAAGCGCGGCGCCAGCGATATTCACATGGAGCCGTACGAGAAGGAATACCGCGTCCGCTACCGGATTGACGGGATGCTCCAGACGATTATGAACCCGCCCAACAAGCTGCGGGACGCCATCATCAGCCGCGTCAAGATCATGTCGAAGCTGGACATCTCGGAGAAGCGCCTGCCGCAGGACGGGCGCATCATGATCAAGTTCAAGAAAGACGGCAAGATGAAGCAACTCGACTTTCGCGTTTCGGTGCTGCCCACCCTGCACGGCGAGAAAGTTGTGATGCGGCTGCTCGACAAGGAAAACCTGCGTTTGGACATGACCAAGCTCGGGTTCGAGCAGGAGTCGCTGAACAAATTCCAGAAGGCCATCTTCAAGCCCTATGGCATGGTGCTGGTGACGGGGCCGACCGGGAGCGGTAAGACAAACACCCTGTACTCTTCGATCGCGCAGCTCAACAAGCCGGACACGAACATCGTGACCGCGGAAGACCCTGTCGAATTCCAGTTGCCGGGCATCAACCAGGTGCAGATGAAGGAACAAATCGGGCTGAATTTCGCCGCCGCGCTGCGCTCCTTCCTGCGACAGGATCCCAACATCATTCTGGTGGGCGAGATTCGTGACTTCGAGACGGCGGAAATCGCCATCAAGGCGGCGCTCACCGGCCACCTGGTGCTTTCGACTCTCCACACCAATGACGCGCCATCAACGATCTCGCGCCTGATGAACATGGGTATTGAGCCCTTCCTGGTTGCGACTTCGGTGCACCTGATTTGCGCCCAACGTTTGGCGCGGCGCGTCTGCCAGGACTGCAAGGCGCCGGAGGACTTGAGCCCGCAGGTTTTGATTGACGCCGGATTCACGCCGGAGGAAGCTAAGACCGCCAAAGCCTATAAAGGCGCGGGCTGTTCCACCTGCAGCAACAAGGGCTACAAGGGGCGCGTGGGATTGTACGAGGTTCTGGAGATCACCGACGAGTTGCGGGAACTTATTCTGGTCGGCGCCTCGGCGCTGGAGATCAAGAAGAAAGCCATCGAGCAGGGCATGATTTCGCTGCGCCGCAGCGGCCTGATCAAAGTGATGGCCGGGATGACGACCCTGGAAGAAGTATTTCGCGAGACGGTTCTGTAAATACCCTCGCCGCCCGGCGAGGCAAACGACGTTCCAGGAAAAGAGGACAGGAGAGCGATGGCGATACCGACCTTGAGCGAGCTGCTGAAGCGCATGGTGGATTCGGGAGGGTCCGACCTGCACATCACCACCAACTCGCCGCCGCGCATCCGCGTCCACGGTGAACTCAAGCCCTGCGAGGATCTTCCCGTGCTGGGCGCCGCGGACACCAAGCAACTTGCCTACAGCATTCTAACCGACGCGCAAAAGCACCGCTTCGAGGAAAATCTGGAGCTGGACTTCTCCTTCGGCATCAAGAATATCGCCCGTTTTCGCGGCAACCTGTTCAACCAGCGCGGGGCGGTGGCGGGAGTATTCCGCGTTATTCCCTTCGAGATCAAATCGTTTGACCAGTTGGGTCTGGCGCCGGTGGTCCGCAAGCTCTGTGAGAAGCCCCGCGGGCTGATTCTGGTGACCGGCCCGACGGGCAGCGGCAAATCCACGACGCTCGCGACGATGCTTAATCTCATCAACGAGTCGCGCTACGAGCACATGATCACGATCGAGGACCCCATCGAGTTCATTCACCCGCACAAGAAGTGCCTGGTGAATCAGCGCGAGGTGCACTCGGACACACACTCATTCGCGAACTCCCTGCGCGCCGCATTGCGCGAGGACCCCGACGTGGTTCTGATCGGCGAGATGCGCGACCTGGAAACCATCGAGTCGGCGCTGCGCATCGCCGAAACCGGCCACTTGACTTTCGGCACGCTGCACACGAACTCGGCCTCCTCGACGATCAACCGTATCATCGACGTATTTCCGTCGCACCAGCAGTCGCAGATTCGCGCCCAGCTCTCGCTGGTGCTGGAAGGAATCATGTGCCAGGCGCTGCTGCCTCGAACCGACGGGCGCGGGCGCGCCATGGCGATGGAAATCCTGGTTCCCAATGCGGCCATTCGTAATCTGATCCGCGAAGACAAGATCCACCAGATCTACTCGTCCATGCAGTCGGGCCAGGACAAGTTCGGAATGCAGACTTTCAACCAGTCCCTCCTGTCGCTCTACACGCAGCGCTTGATTACACTGGAAACGGCCTTGGCGCGCTCCAGCAACGCCGAGGAGTTGCAGGATATGATCAACCGCGGCGCGCCGGGCGGTGGAGGACAGCGGATGCCGGCTTACACGCCCGCCAAGCGTTAGCGTTCGGGGCGCCAGAACTCGCTCCACGAGTTCTCCCGAGGGCGGGAACAAGCGAAATCGGAGGGGGAAGCCAACGCCAATTAGCGAGGTGACCTAGCGATGCCTCAATTCGAATTTCGTGGCACGTCTCGAACGGGAGAGCAGATTACCGGAACGCGCGCCGCCCCCAGCCGCGAGGCACTGGACGCCGTGCTTCGCCGCGAGAACATTACCCCCACCCGCATTGTCGAGAAAGGGCGGGAAATCGCCATCCCCAAGCCGAAAGTCGTGGGAAAGGTCAGCGCCAAGGAACTGGCCATCTTCACGCGCCAGTTCTCGGTGATGATCGACGCCGGACTTCCCCTGGTGCAGTGCCTGGAAATCCTGGCCACCCAGCAGGAGAACAAGGGCTTTGCCAAAGCGCTTTCGACCGTGCGGTCGTCGGTGGAGAGCGGATCAACGCTGGCCAATGCCCTCCGCCAGTTCCCGAAGATCTTCGATGAGCTTTACACCAACATGGTGGAAGCGGGCGAAACGGGCGGTATTCTGGACACCATCCTCCAGCGCCTCTCGGGATACATTGAAAAGGCCGTCAAACTCAAGCGCGCCGTGCAGTCGGCGTTGATCTATCCCGTCGCGGTTTTGGCCATCGCCGGCGGCGTTATCTTCCTGTTGCTCTGGAAAGTGGTGCCAATCTTCGGCAGCCTTTTCGCCGGCTTGCAGGTTGATTTGCCGCTTCCCACCCGCATCGTCATCGCCATGAGCAACGCCGTCGCTACTTTCGCCATTCCTCTCATCGTGTTGGTGGGCGCGGGGATGTATGGCTTGAAGCGGTATTACGAGACGCCGGCCGGCAAGATGCAGATTGATACTCTGATCTTGAAGATCCCGGTGCTCGGCAATCTGATGCGGAAGATCGGCGTGGCGCGCTTCACGCGGACGCTCGGGACCCTCATCACCAGCGGTGTTCCCATGCTTGAGGCGATGGAGATCACGGCGCGTACGTCCGGCAACGCGGTCATCGAGAAAGCCATCTTGAGCGTCCGCAAGGCCATCGAAGGCGGGCGCACCATCGTCGACCCCCTCCGCGAAACCGGGGTCTTCCCCAACATGGTGGTCCAGATGATCGGTGTGGGCGAGCAGACCGGCGCCCTCGACGCGATGCTCCAGAAGATTGCCGACTTCTACGAAGACGAAGTTGACGCCGCGGTCGGCGACTTGCTGACCGCCATGGAGCCCATGATGATCCTCTTCCTGGGAATCGTTGTGGGCGGCGTGGTCATTTCGATGTACCTGCCGCTGTTCAGCTTGATCGGCAAGCTGGCAGGCTAGACGTTACAGGTCACTCGCGGCTGGTCCCGGGGCCGCATCCGCAGGCCCCGGGACACGCTTCCCGCATTCCCACCCATTGAAGGCAACGCCGCCGGAAATCGGCCCCGAGATGCTCGGCGCAATCACTACTGGCCTTGGAGCGGCGCTCCCTCTATAATTCCGCCTATCGTGCCCATGAAATCCACCGGCGAACTCCAGTCGTGGCTCCCCTACGTCATCAAGATCCGATTCGTCATCATCAGTTTTGTGTTCGCCATCGAGTATTCCATCCGGCAACTCGTTCCCGACCCCCTGCGGCCCGACACGGTCAAATACCTGGGCTTTGTCGTCATCCTCTGGTACACGTTTAACCTCTTCTTCCTCATCTACAACCAGATGAGCCGCGACTACCTGCAGCAAGCCTACCTGCAGATTCTCTCGGACGTGTGCATTGTCACGGCGGTCGTCCACGTGACCGGCGACCTGGACAGTAATTACCTCTCGCTCTACCTTGTGGCGATTATTCTGGCCAGCATGTTGCTGCCGCGCGGGCGCGTCTTCCTGGTGGCGGCGGTCAGCTTTGTTCTTATGGGGTTTCTGCTGGAACTGGCCTATTTACCCAACCTCTATCCCGATCTGGTGGAGCGCTACCCCGCATTGAAATTCCTGGCCACGTCCTCGACCGTCTTCGTAACCTTGCGCGATCTGCAGGTAAAGATCTTCGCCACGCTTTTTGGATTCTTTGCCGTGGCGTACCTGGCAAGCTACCTGGCGGAAAGCCTGCGCAAGACGGGGGCGGAGTTGCGCGATAAGCGTGGCCAGGTCGCGAGCCTGCAAGCGATCAATGAGAACGTCATTCACAGCATGCGCGACGGACTGATTACCACCGACCTGGAAGGGACCATTCGCGACCTGAACCCTGCCGGGGCAGGCATCCTTGGCTGCGAGCCGGGAAAAGTAAAGGGGCGCCCCATCATGGAGGTCTTTCAGTCCCTTCCGCCGGACAGCGGGGGAACTGCTCGCGTTGCGAATCCCAGCGCCCGCCAGGAGATCACCTATCAACATCCGCGGGGAGACCAGCGGATTCTCGCTATTGCCTCATCGCCGCTGGTGGTGCCGGAGGTTGGCGATTTCGGGCATGTCTACAGCTTTCAGGACCTCACGGAGGAAAAACGCCTGGAAGCGGAGTACCGCGCCAAGGACCGCATGGCCTCGCTGGGGCGATTGTCCGCCGGCATCGCGCACGAAATCCGGAACCCTCTGGCCTCTATCGCGGGGTCGGTGAAGTTGCTGCAGGGGCTGGCTCAGCTCGACGAAGATCAAGCCAAGCTGATCGATATCGTCAGCCGCGAATCCGAACGCCTCAACAAACTGGTTTCGGATTTCCTCGTCTACTCGCGGGAATTGCGTTTCGAGTTCAGCGACGTGGATGTCCTCAACCTCCTGGAAGAGACCCTGCTGCTCATTGAGCATCACCCTTCCTTTGGTCCGGAATATCGCATCGACCGAAAACTGCCGTCTCGCCCGGTCGTTGCCTGCGCGGACCCCGACAAGCTCCGACAAGTCTTTTGGAATATCTGCGATAACTCGCTCAAAGCCATGCCGGAAGGTGGGACACTCACCGCGGAGGTCGAAGACGGGGCGGCCCCGAACATCCGCGTCGTGCTGGCGGATAGCGGAGTGGGATTGACGGAGGTTCAATTGGAGAAGCTGTTCGAGCCCTTCCAGGCGGGATTCAGCAACGGTACGGGTCTGGGGTTGGCAATCGTCTATCAAATCGTCCAAGCCCACCGCGGGAAGATTCAGGTAAGATCGGCGCCAGGAAAAGGCACCCGCTTCATTATCGAACTGCCGCGCACGCAGACGGCGGCAAAGGACGAACGATGAGGTCTCGGTCTGTTGGCATCAAAATCCCAGTTCATCATCTCTCATTCAGAGGTCATAATTCGCAAACCCTATGGCGCGCCTGCTTGTAGTCGATGATGAGAAGTCGCTGTGCCAATTGCTGGAGATCGCCTTCCGCAAGGACGGTCACGTTGTGGAGACGGTATCGAGCGGTAAAGCCGCGCTGACGAAACTCGGAACTCAGGTTTACGACCTCGTCATCTCCGACATCCGGATGCCCGATCTGACGGGCATCGAACTGCTGGAGCAGGCCCAAGCCAGCCGCAACCCTACCGGCTTCATCCTGATCACCGCTGTCCCCACCGTCACCTCAGCCATTCAGGCCTTGAACCTTGGCGCCTACCGCTATGTCATCAAGACGGACAAGCTGGTGGAGGAGCTTCGCCTGGTGGTGGCACGTGCCCTGGAGGAGCTGGCGTTGCGCGAGGAGAACGTTCGCCTGCGTCGCGAACTGCTCCGCGTCTTCGCGCAAAACAATATCGTCGGGCACAGCCAGAAAATCCAGGCCATCCTGGAGATGGTGCGGACTGTCGCGCCCACTACCAGCACGGTCCTCATTACCGGCGAGAGCGGAACGGGAAAGGAGCTTGTCGCCCGCGCCATCCATGAAGCGAGCACGCGCCGTGAGAAGCCCTTCGTCTCAATCAACTGCGGGGCGTTTCCGGAGACTCTCCTGGAGAGCGAACTCTTCGGCTACTTCAAAGGGGCGTTTACGGGCGCCGACTCCAACAAGAAGGGCATCATCGAATCGGCAAATGGCGGTACGCTTTTCCTGGACGAAATTGGTGAAACCAGCCTGACGATGCAGGTCAAGCTGCTGCGCGTGCTGCAGGAGCGAAAGGTCCGCCCCCTGGGCGGAACGGTGGACGTGGCGGTCGACGTCCGGCTCATTGCCTCCACCAATCGCGATTTGAAAGCCATCGTATCGGCCGGGCAATTTCGTGAGGACTTCTTCTACCGCGTGAGCGTCATTCCCATCCACGTTGCGCCTCTCCGCGAGCGCAAGGAAGATATCGAACCGCTGGCGCGCCATTTCCTTCGCAAATACTGCCTGCAGATGGGAAAGCCCATTCGCGATTTGGGTCCATCCAGCCTGGCCGCCATTACACGCTACGCGTGGCCGGGGAATGTACGGGAGCTTGAGAACGCAATCGAGCGCGCTGTTGCGGTGAGTGGAGATCGCAATGGCCTCCTGCGTCTCGAGGACCTCCCCGAAGCGGTTTCAGGCGTGTCGCTCCTCGGCGAACACGTGGTCCAAATCCCGGAAGGCGGGTTGGACTTCGAAGCGCATATTGCCAAAGTCGAGCGACAGTTTCTAGTCGAGGCCTTGCGCAGCGCTGGAGGAGTCCGTACACGGGCGGCGGAGTTGCTTAGAATGTCGTACCGGTCATTCCGACACTATGCCAAGAAGTATGGACTGTAGTGAGCGAGAGGTTGTGGCGGGCCCGGGTTCCGAGTGACAAATTCTGTCAGGCCCGTTTGCCAAAATCCGGCGAAAACTTGGGAGACTTCAAATTGGATTGCGCTGTGGAAAACTTCTTGCCTGTAATCCCATGAAAATACAAAGCCTCACTTAATATCGTGGAACCTGATTAGTGACACATTTGGCAATAGGTTTGCTCCACCGAAAGAAGCCATTCTTGAACACGCGGGAATGGTACGACAAGGAGGATTGAATGAAGAAGGATTCACGTGGGTTTTCACTGATCGAGCTGCTGATCGTCGTGGCGATCATTCTGATCATCGCGGCGATTGCCATCCCGAACTTGCTGCGTTCGCGCATTGCAGCCAACCAAGCGTCGGCTGTGGGTTCGCTGCGGACCATCAATACGGCTGCGATCACGTATGCCTCGACGTACAACTCCGGTTACCCGACGGCACTGTCGAATCTCCAGCCACCGGCGGCAGGGGCCAACCCGACCGCTACAGCGGCTGGCTTGGTTGACAGCGTGCTGGCCAGCGGTACGAAGAGCGGGTACACGTTTACTTATGCCCCGGGTGCGGCTGTGGGGGGTAGAATCGACACTTACACCCTCAACGCTGCACCTACGACACCCGGTACGACTGGAACCAACTACTACTTCACCGACCAGTCGGGCGTAATCCGTCAGAATTCGACGGGTCCTGCTTCGGCCAGCGACTCGCCGCTTGCCGGCTAGTTGCAAAGTCCGTACGCGTGACATTCTGGGGAGCCTTCGGGCTCCCCTTCTGTTTTTCAGGGCGGGCGAGTTCGTAGCGAAGAATCACCGCAACCGGCCGGGCGAGAGTGTCCGGGTAACCTCGCTCTGGCCATACGCGAGTTCGGAAGCGTTCCTCAGGCGATTCCTTATTCCCTCCGCCCCGGCTATATTATGATATCGGCAGCTTTGACTGTCCTGGGTGTAACGCGTGCAGGCAGTTCGATTCTGAGCGGGCGTACATTGCGTGGATCTGGGCCATGCTGGCTGTTGAGACATCGGGACTGACCAAAGACTATCCCACCGGTTTCTTCCGCAAGCGGCCCAGGAGGGCGCTGGACGGCTTGTCTTTGCAGGTCGAGGCGGGGGAAGTCTTCGGCCTTTTGGGGCCCAACGGAGCGGGGAAAAGCACTACCCTGAAGATTCTGCTCCGCCTCGTCTTTCCGACGTCGGGCACGGCCCGCGTTCTCGGAAGGGAACTTAACGATGTGGGGATGCACGCCCATATCGGATATCTGCCCGAGAATCCATATTTCTACGATCATCTGACCGCACGGGAATTCCTCAATTATGCGGGGGAACTTTCCGGCCTATCGGACGCCGCTCGGCGTGAGCGTGTGGAGCGCCTGCTGGAACAGCTTGGGCTGGCAGCCTCGCGGGACGTCCCCCTGCGCAGATTCTCCAAAGGAATGGTGCAACGAGTAGGTTTGGCCCAGGCGTTGATCAACGACCCGGAATTGATCTTCCTTGATGAGCCGATGTCGGGTCTCGATCCGCTGGGGCGGCGCGAAGTCCGTGACCTTATCCTGGAGTTAAAGGGCCAGGGGAAGACGATATTCTTCTCGACGCACATTCTCTCCGACGCCGAAATGCTTTGCGACCGGGTGGCGATTTTGAATCGCGGCCGATTGCAGGGCTGCGGTGAGCTTCGCGAGATTTTGCGACTCGGGGCCTCGGCGACCGAAGTTGTCCTGGAGAACCCTCCCGCTCCCGCCCTGGAGGAGCTGCGACCGTATTGCCGCTCGGTGGTCCGGACGGGAGAGCGGGTGCGGCTGGAAGTGGGCGAGGAGTCCGACGTCCCGAAGGCGCTCAGTGCCGCGCTCCGCCTCGGCCTCCGGATTGTTTCGCTCAATCCAGTGAAAGTATCGCTGGAAGATTACTTCGTGGCGCGCGTCGAGGAACTCCATGACGCTCCTGATAAACGCGAGTTGAGCGCCGTTACCCAGGACCGGGAAGGTGAACGATGAGCCGGGTGGTGAGCATTGCGCTTCACACGTTCAAGGAATCGGTGCGCGAGCGAGTGCTTTACAATCTGGTCCTCTTCGCGCTGCTCCTTATCGGCGCGGCGATTTTGTTTGGCAGCATCTCCGTGGGCGTGGAAGAGATCATCCTGATCAACTTGGGACTCAGTTCCATTTCGGTGTTTGGCCTTTTGATGTCCATCTTCATCGGCATCGGTCTGGTATCCAAGGAGATTGACCGCAGAACGATCTTCAGCATTCTGGCCAAACCCGTGCGCCGGTCGGAATTCATCATCGGCAAGTATCTCGGCCTGCTCCTGACGCTGACGATCAACACCGCCATCATGACCGCGGGCTTCTATGTCGCCCTGCTCTACCAGAAGCGGACTTTGCACCTTGCCGACCTCGTGGTGCTGGAGGCGGTTTACTTCATCCTCCTTCAATTCGCGATGGTGGTCGGGCTGGCGCTTTTCTTCTCCTGCATCTCAACGCCTGTCCTCTCCGCGGTCTTCACGTTGTGTCTCTACATCATCGGGAACCTGCTGAACGATATCCGCTGGTTTGGGCAGGAGACGGGCAGCGCTCTGGTCGAGAGGGCAACGGCAGCTCTTTATTACATGCTTCCGAATTTTGGCAATTTCAACGCCATCACACAAGTTTCCCACGGAGAAGCCATTCCCGGGTATCTCCTCGTGTCGAATTCGTTGTATGCGCTCCTCTACGTCACGATTCTTATTTCGGGATCCATCATGGTTTTCGAGGAAAAAGAATTTCGGTGAGCGCCGTCGGTTTTCCAACTCGTGGACGCTCCGGCGGCCGAAAGGCTTGCTGGTTGATTCTGGTTGCGAGCTTCCTGGCTCTCGTGCCGTTGCAGCGCGCGGTTGATCGCCAACTGACAGCGCAGAGAAGGTTGGAGGAGACGCTCTACCTTCCCTCCGGAACAGTCCTCAGGCGGTTGGCCCTGGGCCACGAAGGCTTGCTGGCAGACATTTACTGGACCCGCGTCGTGCAGTATTTTGGCCGGAAGAAACTGGCCGGCGCGCTACGGTTCGACCTGCTTGGCCGGCTGCTTCGGATCACCACGGAACTGGATCCCCAACTCGTCATCGCCTACCGGTTCGGCGCCGTATTTCTGGCCGGCAAACCCCCAGGCGGAGCCGGTGAGCCGCAGGAAGCGCTCCAACTTTTACGGCGCGGAATTGTGGCGAATCCTGACTACTGGCGACTTTGGCAGGATTTGGGGTTCATTTATTATTGGGATTTGAAGGATTATGCGAGTGCGGCTCGCGTTTTCCGGGCGGGAAGTGAACGCCCGGGCGCGCACCTCTGGATGAGAGTTCTGGCCGCTACCGTTGAGGAAGAAGGCGGTAACATTGCCTCATCGCGGTTGCTGTGGTCGGAAATCTATCGAGAGGCCGGGGACGACCAGGTACGAAAGAGCGCGCGTGACCATTTGCTGGCACTCCAGGCTTACGAAGACCTGCAGCAACTCAGCAGCTTGCTGGGCAAGTTTATCCAAGACAAGGGAGGCGTGCCCGCCTCCTGGCAGGATTTGGTAAGCGCCGGCTATTTGCGGGACGTCCCACGTGATCCTTCGGGCGAGCCATATGCCCTCATGCCGGGCGGCATACCTGCTCTGTCGCCAGAAAGCGCAATTGATCTTCAGCTTGTTCAGTGAGGGAGCAGGCGTTTCCCTCCCGGGGAAGACTTATGGATATGGTTCGATTTATATTCCTGACCGCACTCAAGACATTGGGCTTGATTTTCCTGGGGCTCCTAGCCGCGAAGGCTGTTTCGGGTTTGAGTGCAGGGGAAGCAGGAAAGAAGCTTTCCTGGCTGCAACGTGTTGCCTATGCACTGATCGTCGGGCTTGCCGCGCTAAATGCCTACAATCTCGGGAATGACATTGCCGCGGCGAATTACGCCTGGGCGAGCCAGAGAAACCTCGCGCAATCGCAATTCGACAAAGCCTATTCGAACGCCCGGCGCGCTGTGGAACTTCGCCCCGGTGTCACCGATTACTGGGAAGCTCTCGCCGACGCCAAGTTTTCCCAGCATCAATTCGCTTCCATGATCGCCGACCTTCCCGTGTTTCTTGCGTTGGGCTCCGGAAGACTTAATGAGACATTTGGCTTCCGCCTGGCTTCGGCCCACTTCCTTCTGGGCCAGTACGACAAGGTGATTCCCGTGACCCAGCAGATGATTCAGGCGAATCCTGCCTATACCGCCCCTTATGTCCTGGAGGGGTACGCGCGGCTGGCGCAGAAGAAGTTTCCAGAAGCGCAGCGGTTATTCCTGGCGGTTCTCCAGAAGGATCCCAATCATCAGGCGGCCGTCGAGGGACTCGCCCATACCTATTTCCTGGCGGGAGACCGCGCCCGATCACTGGCCGTTCTTGCGGAGACTTCCAAATTCTCGTTTTCCGCGCCGGCGCGTCAGCGCTTTGAAGCCTTGAAGGGTCTCTATGGCCAATGACGGCCGCCTCACACTGCGCTTTCGGCTCGAGGACGTTGTTGCCCTCACTTTCTTCATCCTCACTTTTGGTTTGCGGCTTCTCGTGCAAGGGTTCCGGTACACCTACCTGAGCCCCGCCGATGTGCTGGTAATTATTCCTGCGGTCATCCTCCTGCTGGCCAAAGAACTGGTCCATTACTTTTGGGGAGCTGGGAAGACGCCCGCGACCCAGTCTGGCGGGCTGGGCGAATTCCTGCGACCTTACTGGGAGATCGTGCGCGATTGGTTCCCCTTTCTGGTGATTCTCTTGATGTACTACTCGCTCTGGGGTGACGCTACCCACCTCCTGGTTCCCAAGGACCGGGACGCCGAACTGATCGCCCTGGACCAGAAACTCTTCGGCTTCCAGGCGAGCGTGGCCATGCAACGATTCATCAGCGTGCCGCTGACCGCCTGGATGGATTTTGCCTACACGTTTCACGTGCTCAATATCCCGATCGTGGCTTGCTTTGTTTACCTTCGCCGGCCACGGCAGCGTTATCGCGAGATGATGTGCGGCGTGCTCGTCGTGACTTTCATCGGACTGATCGGATACCTGCTGGTTCCGGCCGTCGGGCCGGTGTACACGCTCCGCGACCAGTACACGGTGCCGCTTCGCGCCGCCGGTGAGATCTTTAACCGCCAGATCGAGTTCATGGACTATGCGCGCATCCAACGCGACGTCTTTCCAAGCCTGCACGTGGGGATTTCCTTAGTGGTCTGGCTCTACGCGTACCGTAATTCCCGCCGGTTGTTCTGGATTCTGTCGCCGTTGATCCTGAGTCTGTTTGTCTCCACGATCTACTTGCGCTATCACTATCTCATTGACGTGGTCGCTGGATTGATACTTGCTCCCTTGGCATTTGGTCTTTCCAATTGGCTGTTCAAGCGCGCCGGGGAGGTGCAGTTCGCGGTTGGTCTACCACGGGCCTGGACGGAACCACTGCATCGCCGGGGCTGGATTCGAGAGGCCGCGCAGATTACGGACAAAATCAAGGAGCGCCCATGAGTGCTCCCCGAGTTGAAACCGCTTCGGTTAACCCCTTATCGATGCCGCCCGTATTGTCGGAAGGGCGTCAGCCAGGAATTTCCAACCGTGCGATCCTCGTAATTCTGGCGATGCTGGCGATTCTTCCTTATCTGAATACGCTATCCAATGGGTTTGTGTATGACGACAATACGCAAGTCCTGAACAACCCCTACATTCAGAACTTCCGCCATCTCAAGGAGATTTTCTCGACGACGGTTTGGTCCTACATTGGGGTGCAGGGAGTTTCCAACTACTACCGCCCGATGATGACCTTCGGTTATCTGCTCTGTTACCAGGTCTTCGGGCCGCTGGCTTACGGGTTTCATCTGGCGAGCGTGCTACTCCACGCCACGGTTGCCTGCGCGCTCTTCCTGATAACGAAGGAAATCTTCCGCCACCGCTTGCTGGCTTTTGTGGCCGCAGGCTTGTTTGCCCTCCATCCCGTGCATTCCGAGTCTGTCGCTTGGATCGCCGCGGTAACGGATCTGGAACTCACGATCTTCTACCTACTCGCTTTCTGGTCTTTCTTGCGAGTTGCGCGGCCGGGGGGAGGGCGATCCGACCGGGCGCAATTGGCCATGGCCGGGAGCTTTATTCTCGCCTTGGTTTCCAAGGAGCAAGCGCTGACGCTTCCGGTTCTCGCCACCACCTACGAGCATTTCTATCGCGAAGATCGCGGCGAGACTTCCCGCGCGCAGAAATTCTGGCGATACGGTTTACTCTGGCTGCTGGCCGCGGCTTACCTTCTTTTCCGAGTTCGTTTCTTTGGCGCGCTGGCGCCGGTGCTGCAAATTTCGGATCTGACTTGGTATCAGACTTTCCTCTCCGGCGTGGGGCTGATCGGCCAGTATTGCGCCAAACTCCTCTGGCCCGTGCACCTTTGCGCTTTCTACGTCTTCCAGCGCAGCACGACCCTCCTGGACACGCGTGTCATTGTCGGATTGACGGCGATCGCCCTTGGGACCGCCCTTTTCGCCGTTCTCTGGCGGCGGGCGCGACTTGTGTCATTTGCCCTGCTGTGGTTTCTGGTTACTCTGGGGCCAGTTCTCAACCCGTGCTGGATGGCGGCTAATGTTTTCACCGAGCGCTACCTCTACCTGCCCTCGGTGGGATTCTGCTGGGTGGCGGCATGGGGGTGGGTCAGGCTCTGGGAGCGGTCGGCACCGCAGTCAACGAAGTATCGAAGGGCACTCGTCATCGCACTTGGCCTGGTCGCAGCGCTGTGGGCGATTCGAGTGGTGACTCGCAACCCGGACTGGCGAGATGATGTGAGGCTCTACACCGTGACCCTTGCTTCTTCGCCCGGCTCATATCACATCCGGAACAACCTCGGTACGGTTTACTGGAAACAGGGAAAGATTGACGCCGCGGAAACCGAGTGGCGCAAAGCACTCGCGCTTTCGCCGCGAAACGTGATTTTCATCAATAACCTTGGGATGGTCTTGGCGCATCGCAAGCAATTTGCGGATGCAACGCTTCATTTCGAGCGCGCCATGCAATACAAACCCAACTACACGGACGCGCATCTCAACCTCGGGAACGTTTATGTCGAAATGGGGCGACATTCCGATGCGGAATGGCAGTATCGCGCGGCCGTTGCGCTCTCGCCCCTCAACGTCGAGGCGCGCAACAAACTGGGAGAACTCTACTGGGAATCCGGCCGTCTGGTGGAGGCGGAGGAACAATTTCGCCACTCCGTCCAAAGCGAACCCAACTGGACGGCCTACGCTGGACTGGGCGACATCTACGCCCGCTGGAATGATACCCTCCGCGCCGAACAGTCATACCGTCGTGCCATCGAGCTCCAGCCTGTCGAAAGTCGTGTGCATTTCAGCCTCGCGAAACTTTACGAGACTGCCGGACGCAGGGCCGAGGCGATTCGCCAGTATCAGGCGGGGCTCGAAACTGATCCCGGAAACTCTGAAGCCCGCACGGCCCTGGCCAGACTGAGGGCCGTCGTCCAAGCATCACCAAACCATTGAGGGGAGCGTCCAACTGGAAGGCAAAAGCGCGATAGTGCTGACTGTGTTATCACTCTTTTGGGGCCTTCCTGCACCCGGCCGGAGCCAGTCGTCCGACTCCCGGGCGTCTCTCGAGCAGTACGTTCAGAGGCTGGAATCGAGCTATCGGAACGTCCGGACGCTGCGGGCCGAATTCACGCAGACCCACGTGTGGGGGGCAAGACGGCGGGTCGAATCAGGCACCGTTTATTTCGCCCGGGGGGGCCTGATGCGCTGGGATTATCGTGAGCCCTCGCCTAAACTCTTCCTCGCCACGGGGAAGCAACTTATCCTTTACGTTCCTTCGGAAAACCAGGTTACGCGCTCCCCCGTGAAGTCCAGTGATGATGTGCGAGTTCCGTTTCGGCTGCTTCTCTCCCGGTTGAACCTGCGCAAGGTTTTCCAGAAAATTGAATTCGCCGACGACGCCGCGAAGCTAAACAAAGAAAGTCGCCTTCTGCGCGCAATCCCCAAGGGCGGGGCCGATGGCGCCTACAGCGAAGTTCTGATGGAGGTCGCGCCGTCGTTCGACATTCAGCGCCTGGTGGTAGTTTATGCCGACCGCAGCAGGATGGAGTTTGTCTTCGAGCGTATCGAGCGCAATGTTACCCTGAGTCCGTCCCTCTTCCGATTCGCACCGCCCCCTGGCGCCGAGATCATCGAGCAGCGCTGACGGATGCTTCCCGTCGGGTTCGCAGGAGCGTTCCAATTCTCACACAAGTATGTAGGACTGGATTGCTGCCGCCACGCCGTCTCGGTCGTTGGACAAGGTCACGCGCCAGTCGTCGCGCGGAAGCCCCGGGGTGGAGTTCCCCATCACCACGGGAACGCCCGCGAACTGGAGCATTTCCAGGTCATTGAAATTGTCGCCGATCGCCATGACATCTCTTGCCGCGATCCCGAGGTAACGCGCCAGGAAAGCCAGCGCCGCCCCCTTGGTGCAGCCGCGATTCATTACGTCGAGTAAGGAGACGTTGCGCGTCAGATACTTTGTCCATGAAATATGGATCTCCCCGGCGATGGAAGATTCACGCAGCAGCGCCTCGATGGGTTCAATGCTCGCCGGGGGTCCACCAAACAAAACCTGGATGGGGTCGTTGAGCAAGGCTGATTCCAGATCTGGTACGAGATCAAGGAAATCCGCGCTCTGGGTAAGATACCAGCCCAGCGGCCCTTCCGGGATCGCTCCTTCCTGCATCGTGATCTGGCCGCGCCCGGGTTGATCGAAAAGGGCCGCAACATACGGGCGATAGGGTCGTGTAACTTCCAGAACCCGGCGGGCCACGTGAAGCGGGAGGAAATCCCGGCGCAAGACTTCACCCGTCGCCGTCGTCACCATCGCTCCGTTCGAAGAGATCAAGGTAACAGGGCAGGGAATCCGCGCCACATACTTGACAGCCGAGTGCGACCTCCGTCCGGTCGCCACGGCGACGTGAACGCCGCGCGCGGCCACGCCAACCAGGGCCTGAAGATTGGCGGAAGAAATCTCCGACCGGGGATCGAGCAGCGTGCCGTCAAGATCGAGCGCAAGGAGGCGAATCGGCATGGGCGGGAAATTCTACCACACTGCATATTGGCGCCACTTTCATGAAACAGGCTGATTGACCGCGTGTCGCACGGTCGGGTAGACTCCTGCGCGAGTGCCACTGGAGTCCCATCTTGAGTGCTCGCGCTGCGCGCGGCAATTTGCCGCGGGAAGAGTCTATAACCTCTGCGAGTGCGGAGCCCCTCTCCTGGTTCGTTATGACCTGAGCCGTCTGGACGGACATGAATGGCGGAAGTCTCTCGCGGGTCGCCGCCCGGACCTTTGGCGGTATCGTGAGGTCCTCCCGGTAACAAAGGATTCTTCGATTGTTTCGCTCGGCGAAGGATTCACGCCGTTGCTCCATGCGCGGCAGCTAGGGCAGAGGTTGGGAATTCCTGGGCTTTACTTAAAGGACGAATCGCTCAATCCAACCGGGTCGTTCAAGGCGCGAGGCTTGGCGATGGCGGTGAGCATGGCCTGCGAACTCGGGATCGAAAAGCTCGGGATCCCCTCGGCGGGAAACGCCGGAGGGGCATTAGCAGCCTACGCGGCGCGCGCGGGATTACAGGCTTTGGTCTTCATGCCGGAGGGAACCCCCCTTGCCAACCGACTCGAGTGCGCCTTGCTGGGAGCGGAAGTCGTCCTGGTGGCGGGGAGCATCAAGGACTGCGCTCGGGCGCTCCGCGAACGTAGCAGGGAGGGCTGGTTCGACTGCTCGACCTTGCGCGAGCCTTATCGCCTGGAAGGAAAGAAAACCATGGCGTACGAAGTCATGGAACAGCTCGGAGGACGCGTTCCCGACGCCATGATTTATCCCACGGGCGGCGGCACAGGCTTGATCGGCATGTGGAAAGCCTTCGAGGAGATGCAGGCACTCGGTTGGATTGGAAACAAGCGGCCCCGGATGTTCGCGGTACAATCCACCGGCTGCGCGCCGATTGTTCGGGGATTTGCGAGCGGCGCTGATCGCGCCGAGGAATGGGCGGAGCCGAAAACCCTTGCTTCCGGCTTGCGGGTACCATCCGCGATCGGGGATTTTCTGATGTTGCGGGCCCTGCGCGAAAGCCGCGGCGCGGCTCTGGCGGTGGACGATCGGCTGATGCTGGAGGGCGTTCGCGAATTGGCCGAAACAGAGGGCATCGTAACCTCGCCCGAGGGAGGCGCCACGTTGGCCGCCCTCAAGCGGCTCCTCACCGACGGGTTCCTATCCGGGCTCGAAACCGTTGTGCTGTTCCTGACCGCCAGCGGATACAAATACCTCGAGGTCCTTCAGGGACTGGCCTCACCGAAAGGGAATTAGAGCGCCATGCATCCGACCGAACGACTTTACTATTCCGATTGCTACTTGCGCGAGTTCGAGGCGCGAGTGGTCGCCGCCGAGCCGCAGGCCCAGGCATTCCGCATCTATCTTGACCGAAGCGCCTTCTATCCCGATTCCGGCGGGCAGCCCTCGGACCACGGGACCATCAACGGGATTCCGGTTCTGGAGGTTATTGATGAAGTGGATCGTGTCGCGCACACCCTCCACGAAAAGCCCCAAGGCGACCGCGTGATCGGCCAGATCGATTGGGCCCGCCGCTTCGACCACATGCAACAGCACACGGGCCAGCACGTCTTGTCCGCGGCGTTCGAAAGGATCGGCAAGTACAAAACCGTTTCATTTCATCTCGGCGCCGAAGTTTCCACGATTGACCTTGACTCGGACCGCCTTGGCCGGCGACAGCTCGACGAGGCGGAAAGTCTGGCCAACCAGATCGTCTTTGAAGATCGCGAGGTGCGGATTCGATTCACATCCGCCGCCGAGGCCAGCCGGATGGGTCTTCGGAAGCCGACCGAGCGAGAGGGTGAAGTTCGACTGATCGAAGTGCCGGATTTTGACCTGTCGGCGTGCGGCGGCACGCACGTCAGCCGGACCGGGGCAATTGGCCTCGTCCTGGTACGCAAGCTCGAACGAGTGAAAGGCATGACGCGCGTGGAGTTTGTTTGCGGCGGCCGCGCGCTGGCCGCGGCGCGGGCGGACTTCTCCCATTTGAGCGAAGCGGCGAAGCTCTTTTCCGGCGCGTGCGAAAACGTCCCGGCACTCATCGGGAAGCAAATCGAAGAGCAACGAGCTCTGGTGCGCGGGCGGGAGAAGTTGGTCAAGCGAGTTGCCGAGTATGCGGCGCAGGAGCTGCTCGCCACCGCGCCGGAAAGAACCGGCCGTAAAATCATTCGAAAGATTTTCGCGGCCGACGATACCGATGAAGCGAAGTTGACTGCGCATGCTATCGCGCGACAACCCGGGGCGGTCGCACTGATTGGAGTGAAGGGGACACCCGCGCTTCTTTGCTTTGCGCAATCGCCCGGCGGGCCGTCCGACATGGGAAGCACCCTCAAGCAAACGGTTGCCAAGGTCGGCGGGAAGGGCGGCGGCACACGCGACTTCGCCCAGGGCGGGGGATTGGACGAAGCGAAGCTGGATGAAGCGTTGGAATTCGCGGAGTCGTTGCTGTAGCGGCAGTCTCTGACCGCCGAGCATGCCAGGCGGACTGGCCCATGAATATCGCCAACATCCCGACCAAGGGCATCCTGGGCGGTATTATTTCGCTGGGAATTGTTATAACCATTCTGCTTGCGGTCCCCGCCGCAAGGTGGTTTGTTGCACTCAGCATTCCCGCTGGGCTGATTGTAGCGGGAATTCTCCACTACAGTCACCGCCCCGACAAATGAGATTGGCCGCTGCGAACCGTCCTCCTGAAAGTCGGGGACGAGGTGCGGGTACAAGTGACAGAGGCGGATAAGGTGGACACGCCGCGAGAGCGATCCCGGCGCGATCCGGGCAGGGAACTCAGGGCGAAGAAGAGCTACGTCCGCAAATTGGCGAAAGAACTTGGGTGGACCATTTCGACGCGGCGTGCGAAACAACACCAGCCCTGACACTGTCCCGCGCGAATTGTCCGCAGGGGCGACTCATGCTATATTTGAAGTTCTGCTTGGGCGCGTAGCTCAGTTGGGAGAGCGCGGCGTTCGCAACGCTGAGGCCGAGGGTTCGAATCCCTTCGCGTCCACCATGCCAAGAGCTGAAACTCGAAAATCGAAACTCGGAGAACTTGCTGCTTGTCCGGATTAGTGCCGACTGCCTACTGCTTACTGCCCACTTTCATCCATTGACTCATATCCATCCACCCCTATAATGGGTCGTGCAATGTCCTAAGTGCCGCGAGGAGAATCCCACGAACGCTCAGTTCTGCGTTCGTTGTCACACACCCCTGAAGTACGTCTGCCCCGCATGCAAGCACGTTCAACTCCGCGGCGGTACATGCGAAGAGTGCGGAATCGATTTTGCGAAATACTCCGCAATGCTGATGTTCAGCGCCAAGGAAGCTGCGTCTCGGGAGAGAGAGAAGACGCGCACACGTTCCGGAATCTTCAGGCAGATTCTCCTGCTTCCGATCACCGGAGGCATTTCGTTTGTGAAGTATTTGCTCGGCCGATTACGCGGGGATTAGAAGTGGAGAGTGGAAAGTCAATAGTTGAAGGTTAAGACGGAGAACGACCGGGGGCTTCTCCCCAGTTACGAGCTACTACCTACCACCTGCCGGCTCTTCACTTCGTACTCTTACTGGCCATATATTTCTTGGCTTTGGCGACAAGTTCTTTGGCCTGAGGCATATTCTCCAGAGCCTTTTCCACAAGGGTGTCGTTCTCGATGCTGATTCGGCTGGCCTCGGTCTCGCCATAGATGGCGGTCACTAGCTGCAGGCGAATGCGCCTCTTGATGTAGTCGAGGTTATCCTGGATCTCCTGATCTGAAACCTCGACTTTCTCTCGCGAGAGGAACTGCTTGAACTCCCCGAGGACATTGTCATCGGCGACGAAGTCCCGCGGAATGGTTTTGTGCGTTCCCAGGTAGGCTTTGCCGAAGTTGAAGAACGCGGCGTGGGCCTCCAGCGTCTCCTGAACGGGCGTCAGTTTGGGGGTGGGGACTTTGATGTCGGGTTCGATGCCGCCGCCGCCGTAGACTTCCCGCCCGCCGTCGGTCAGGCGGACCTCGTTATGATTGCTGGGGTTGGTTTGCGGATGGTAATAGTAGTCGTAGAGCGACACATCTGTGTAGTCGCGCTGAATGAGGCGGTTGCTGGGTGTGTAGTATCGCGCCGTCGTGAGCGCCAGACCCGCCTTCTCGCTGAGCGGGTAGACGGTCTGCACCAGCCCCTTGCCAAAGCTGGGTTCGCCCATGACCAGCGCGCGGTCGTGGTCCTGCAATGCCCCCGTAACGATTTCCGCCGCGCTGGCGCTGTAGCGGTTGATGAGAACGACGATCGGGTACTCGTTGTTCCCGTCCGCGCCTTTGGTGGCGTAATAACGCTTCTCACGCGAGTGACGGCCGTAGTGGTAGACAATTAACTGGTTCTTCTCTACGAAGTGATCGGCCACGTCAACGGCCATCTGAAGCAGCCCACCCGGATTGCCGCGCAGGTCAAGGATCAGACCCTGGAGCGCCTTTTCATTCAATTTCTTGAGCGCGTCGGTGAGCTCGTCGTTGGTGGTTTCGTTAAAACTCGCAATGTGGATATATGCGATTCCCGGCCGCAGCATGAACACCGAATCCACGCTGTGACGGGCAATCTCGTCGCGCGTGATGGTGAACTCCAGGGGTTCGTCATTCCCTTCGCGCGTAATGGTCACTCGGACGATCGTTCCCTTGGGCCCCTTCAACATTTCGGCGACTTGGGTGGTGTTAAGGTCGTCGGTCGACTTGCCATCCACGTGAGTGATCACGTCGCCGGGGCGAAGGCCGGCGCGGAAGGCGGGAGAGCCCGGCATGGGAAGCAGAACAATGGTTACCAGCTTGCCCATCTTTCCCGGCCGCGCCTGGATGGTCATGCCGACACCGTAATATTTGCCTTCCTGCTCCTCGCGCAACTGCTGGAAGGCGCGCGGGTCGAAGAAGTTGGAATGCGGGTCGAGTGTCCGCAGCATGCCGGGAATCGCGCCCAGGTTGCTCTGGGGTGGACCGTAGATAGCCCGGTCGGGATCGACGGGGTCGGCGTAGTTCCGTTCAACCGCGTCGTAAACCTTTGTAAAGTCGCCCAGGCTGGTCTGGACATCCGAGTCGTCGGCCGGACTGGTCGTCGCCTCAACGCGCTGGCCGTATGCTCCGCCCAGAAGGGCACACAATGCCACGGTCGATAAAATGAACCAAGCCAGCCGTCGAGTCTGTTTCATATTTTGTGAACTCCCACCCCTGCAGACGAGTATACCATGGACGCCCGTCGCCCCCAAGCGAACTTCGCCTTCTCCACTAGCTTTGGATGCGAAGGAGCGCGAAGGGTTTGTTCTAACGCTGAGAAGGCCTTTGGGCGCCCGCCCTTCACGGATACGGCTTGACAACCTCCGGGGGGTCACCTATCATGACTCAGGAGCGCGACTCCCTTGTTTGGTGGTGACATCTTTTCGATCGGCTTCATTCTCTTTCTGGCCTTTCTGTTGTTTGGGCCAAAGAAACTGCCGGAGATTGCTCGCACCCTGGGAAAAGGCCTCGGAGAGCTGCGACGGGCCTCCAACGAGCTGCGAAACTCGTTCGAGGAAGAAATCCGAAACTTAGACCGTCCTACGGAAGGAGCGAGTGAATCCGCTCCGCACTATGGCCACAACTATTCAGAACCCGCCCACGAAGAATCCGAACCACGAACCTGAGGAAGAGCATACCGATGGCAAGCAGATGTCGTTCTTCGAGCATCTCGAGGAACTGCGTCAGCGCCTGATCAGAGCCATCCTCTCCCTTTTCGTGGGATTCGGCATTTGCTTCTACTTTTCCGACCACATCTACGGGTTCCTGGCCAAACCCCTTACCGACACGCTGCACAGCCTCCACCTGCCCGAGAAGCTCGTCTACACGAATCCGATCGACCCGTTCAATTTGTACATTAAGCTGTCCTTCGTGGCGGGGCTGTTCCTGGCGTCGCCCTTCATTCTCTACCAGCTCTGGCTCTTCATCTCGCCCGGGCTGTACCGTCATGAGAAGCGGTACGTCTGGCCGTTCGTGACCCTGACCAGCGGCCTCTTCATCACCGGCGGTCTCTTCGCCCACCAACTGGCCTTGCCCCCGGCGCTCCGATTTCTGGTTGAGTTCGGCGGGAGATTCACGCCCTTCATTACCATCGACCAGTACTGGAAGCTGGTTACGACGATTGTCATCGGTGTGGGTCTGGTTTTCGAACTTCCCGTAATCATACTTGTCCTCTCCCTCTTCGGAATCGTTACGCCGAAGTTCCTTCTTAAGAACGTCCGCTACGCCGTTCTGGTGACCGCGGTCATTGCCGCCGCCATCGCTCCCACCCCGGATCTGGCCACGGTGTTTATCCTCTGGATTCCGATGGTGGGACTCTACGTCATCAGCATCGGCCTTTCCTGGCTTGTCTACCTGAAAAAGAAACGGGCGCGGAAGCATGAGCAGGCCTAGCGGCGTGCACTGCCATGTGCTGCTCAGCCTTACATGTGTGTTTTTGTTCACGGCGGCTGCATGCCATGGGGCGGGACCTGCCGAACCTTTGCCATTCAACGGCGGCCGGGCTTTTGAAGATCTTAGGCGGCTGGTAGCGTTCGGTCCGCGGCCGTCTGGTTCGCCGGGCCTCGCCAAAGCCCGCGCCGAAATCCTCCGTCAACTCAAACAAGCTGGAGTGGCAGCCGAGGAGGATAATTTCGTTGCAGCCACCCCCTACGGCAGTGTTCCAATGACGAACTTGATCGCGCGCTTTCCTGGCGAACGGCCCCAGATCGTCATCCTGGCGGGGCATTACGAGACCAAGCGCTTCGACGATTTCGCCTTCGTGGGGGCCAACGACGGCGGTTCGAGCGCGGCGTTTCTGGTCGAAATGGCCCGCGTGCTGGCGAAGCGGAAGAACCGATTGACATACTGGGTGGTTTTTTTCGATGGCGAAGAAGCCTTCCGAGAATTCTCGGAAACGGACGGGCTCTATGGAAGCCGTCATCTCGTCCAGAGACTTACTGCGGCGGGGGAATTAAGCCGGGTTTCCGCCATGATCCTGGTTGACATGGTGGGCGATGCGAAACTCAACTTCTACCGGGACATGAGCTCGACGCCGTGGCTGACCGATCTGGTGTTCAGCGCCGCCCGCCGGTTGAACTATGGGCGGTATTTTTCGGATGAGCCGCGCGGGTACGAAGACGACCATATCCCTTTCATCAACGCCGGTGTTTCGGCTGTCGACCTCCTCGACTTTGAATACGGTCCCAACAACCGCTATTGGCACACGGACCAGGACACCCTCGACAAATGCAGCCCCGCAAGCCTGACGATCGTGGGCCGGGTCGTTCTGGCGGCAATCGACGACCTTGAGAAGAAGCAGGGAGGCAGGAACCGGTAGTCCTTGCTTGCCGCGTGAACTTGCATCGTGGTGGTCCGATGAGGAGTCTCGGGAAAATCGTGAACGACACTTTCCGCTTTCCGGCGTCCTTGCCGCCGCGGGCATGCTGAGTCTGGCTCATGACCGAATACTTGTCCTGGGCAATATTTGTCCTCCTCGTGTTGGGGATGCTCGCGCTCGACCTGGGAGTCCTGCAGCGCAGAGTGCATGTCCTGTCATTCCGTGAGGCCCTGGGTTGGTACGCCTTCTGGGTCGCGCTTTCCATTGCCTTCAATATCGGACTCTACTTCTGGCGGGGGTCGCAGCCGGCCCTGGAATTCCTGACCGGCTACATACTGGAAGTCTCGCTCTCCATGGACAACGTCTTCGTTTTTGCGGTGATATTCGGTTACATGGCCGTAAAGGCGGAGTTTCAACATCGCGTGCTCTTTTGGGGGATTGTGGGCGCGCTGGTCATGCGCGGAGCCTTCATCCTCGTCGGCGTCACGCTGGTGGGTCGCTTCCACTGGATCCTTTACGTGTTTGGCGCCTTCCTGGTGATAACGGGGGGCAAGTTGATGCGCGAAAAGCGCGGGGAGTTTCACCCTGAACGGAGCCCGGTCCTGCGCCTGGCGCGCCGCTTTTTGCCCATCACAGAAACCTACCAGGGATCGGCATTCTTCGTCCGGCGTAACGGCCGGCGATTTGCCACGCCTCTACTCCTCGTCCTTCTACTGGTCGAGACCACGGATGTAATCTTTGCCGTCGATTCGATCCCTGCCATTTTCGCCGTGACCCTTGATCCATTTATCGTGTTCACGTCCAACGTCTTCGCAATCCTGGGGCTGCGAGCTCTCTACTTCGTGCTGTCCGGAGCGATCCGCAAATTCCGCTACCTGCAGACCGGGCTGGCGCTGGTTCTCATGTTTGTCGGGACAAAGATGCTGGTGGCGGGCGTCTACAAACTTCCTACTCTGGTCTCGCTGGGGGTCATTTGCGGGATTCTGGGCGTGGCGATTGCGGCATCGCTCCGCTGGAAAGGCAATGCGGAAGCAGGAACTGGGAAGTAGGAAGTTTGCGTCGCGCCGGCTGCATCACGTCGAAGGTGCAAGTCCACAGCTCCGGATTCTCCCCATTTCGCACTCGCTAGATTCCACTCCCGGATTCGAGGCAGCTACCTCGCTCCGCGAGGGGCCGCAGCGCTCTGGTGGGCGGGGATGTTTTCCGCAAAAGACGGCGGGGCATGTTTTGAGACGAAGGAGTGCCGGGGAGGTGTCGAGTCGTTCTTGAGCGGGAAATCCGTCCGGTAGTGAGCTCCGCGGCTCTCCTCTCGGGCGAGCGCCGAGCGCGCAATCAGGCGGGCGACTTCCAGGATGTTCTGCGCTTCAAAGAACCGCCGATCGGGCGGAGTCGCGGGCGCTAATGAAATGCCCTGCAGGCGTTTCACGGCTGCCTGCAGATCATTGCCCCGGCGGATCACTCCCACCTTGTCCCACATGATCGATCGGACTTCGCACAGCAGCTTATCGGTGGGGAGGGATGGACCCTCATGGGAGGCCGTCGTTTGCGGCTGCGCGCCGGCCTTAGGCTCGGCGCTTTCCAGCCGGGCGCCGCCCCGCCGTCGCTCGACCATCGCGCGCGCAGCGGCGGCCCCAAAAACCAGACCCTCGAGCAGGGAATTGCTCGCCAGGCGATTGGCGCCGTGCACCCCGGTTGACGCTACCTCTCCCGCTGCATAGAGCCCCTCGACGTCTGTGGCGCCTTGCAGGTCGGTAGCGACTCCGCCCATAGCGTAGTGCGCCGCGGGCCGGACCGGCATCAGGTCCGTGGTGATATCAAGATTGTATTCGAGGCAGGTGGAGTAAATGCGCGGGAATCGCTTTTTGACATGCTCGGCGTCAAGCGCTGTCAAATCCAGATAGACGAACTCGCTCTCGCAGCGGTGCATTTCCATCACCATGGCACGCGAGACGACGTCACGGGGCGCCAGCTCCGCGGCTTCGTGATAACGGGGCATGAAGCGCTCAAGATCGAGGTTGCGCAACTGCGCTCCCTCGCCGCGCAAGGCTTCCGAGAGCAGGAAGCGCGGCGCGCCCTTTACATAGAGTGCGGTGGGGTGGAACTGCACAAATTCCAGATCGCTCAACGTGGTGCCTGCCCGCCACGCTATCGCCACGCCATCGCCGCAGGCCACGGAAGGATTCGTCGTTTCCTTGTAGACCTGCCCCAATCCGCCGGTGGCGAGGAGCACGGCATCGGCCTGAATCCTATGCAGTGCGCCGCTCTTCTCGTCCAGGTATTCCGCTCCCCAGACTCTACGGCCCTCCATCAGCAGATCGATCGCAAAGGCATGGGGTTGGACGTGTATGGCCGGGATTGACTTCGCCTTGGCCATCAGCGCGCGAAGGATTTCGCGTCCCGTGGAGTCTCCGTGAGCGTGCAGGACCCTCGACCGGCTGTGCGCCCCTTCGCGGGTGAATGCCAGCTTGGTCCCGTTGCGGTCAAACTTCATCCCCCATTCGATCAGTTCCTGAATGAGCTTGGGGCCCTCCTCGACGAGGATCCGAACCGCCTCTTCACAACACAGGCCGTCTCCGGCCTTGAGTGTGTCATTCAGGTGGAGTGATACCTCGTCGTCCTCGCTCAAGGCGGCTGCGATCCCGCCCTGGGCATATTCGGTGCTCGACTCGAAGAGGTCGCCTTTGGTAAGAACCAGGACTTTGCCCGCGCGCGCCAGTTCGATGGCCGCGCGCACACCGGCGATCCCGCTACCCAGGATGAGAAAATCCGCGCGTTGAGATTTGGCGCTCGGCATGGGACTCTCCATCATAGCTTCCGCCATGCTCATTCGCAACTGCAACTACCTTGTCGCTCACCCGGCAGGCCAAATGTCCCCGAGAGTGAACCCGAGGGGGAAGGGATCATCCGCCTCCACGACGTACTGGGCGAGGCCGGTGATCCAGGCTCTCCCGCTGATCTGCGGCACGACGGCGGGATAGTTTCCAATCCTGGCCTCACGAATCAGCCGGCCAGTAAAGATTGTTCCCAGGATTCCTTCGTGATGAAAATCCTGGTGAAGGGGCAGCAACTTCTTGGCGTAAAGCGTCGCCATCCTGGCGCACGTGCCAGTCCCGCATGGCGAGCGGTCGAGCGCGCCCGTCCAGGAGTCGGGTCGCGTCCAATCAAATTTTCCGGTCGAGACGATCACGGCATTCTTTGCGGTGGCCCGCGGATTTGCGCTGGGCGCACAGAGCTGCGCAATGCTTATGCCCGAAATCCGCGGGTTCTCGGGGTGGGTTACCGGGAGCTGTTCGCGTGCCGCCGCCTTGATCATTTCCCCGGCGCGGACGATCTCGCGGCCTTCGTCCGGAGTCAGCCGCAGGCCGAACGCCGCGGCCTGGACAATGACATAGAACATCCCGCCGTAGGCCACGTCCACGCTCACTGTCCCGAGTTTGGGGACCTCAATCTTGACGTCCAAATGGACGGCAAAGGCTGGAACGTTCTCAAACGTCACACGGATGACTTTGCCGTTTGATACTTCCGCTTCCACCGGCACGATGCCCGCCGGAGTTTCCAATGACAGGTGCGTCAAAGGCTCACGCACCTTCACCATGCCGGTCTCAATCAGGACGGTGGCCACACTGATGATGTTGCTGCCGGACATGGGAGGGTATTCCGTCTGCTCCATGATGACGAAGCCGGCGTCGGCCTTCGGCTGGGTGGGCGGCAGAATCAGGTTGCAGTTCGAGGCTGGGTATCCGCGCGGCTCACGCAACATCAACTGGCGAAGTGCATCGCCCTGGGTTTCAAGGTAGACCTTTTTCTCGAACATTGTATTTCCGGGAATGTCCGGGACGCCCCCCGTGATGACCCGCCCCGGCTCTCCGCAAGCATGCGTATCGATTGCAGTAATCATCTTTTCAAACTTCAACTTCTCATCTCCTTGTAGAGGGGCTATCGCGCGCCCATCGTCCGGAGCGCGCAAACATACACATGGCTTTTGGGAGGCTTCCCATGGGTCTTTCGAGGGCTCTCGTCAGGGCAGGCCATGAAATTCCTACACAGAAACGGGAACATCAACCACCTTCGAATTACCTGCTGCGCCGCAGGCCAGCGCCAATTCATTGGAATGACACGAGTTCTGCCCCATCCTAGCGTGGCACACCGGTTGCAGGGAATGGCCACAGCAACGAGTTGGTAGAGCCAGGATCGAGAACACTTTGGAGCGCGGAGCGTCGCGGCGTCCTCTGATCCCGGGAATGCCCAGGCGGGTGATCCCGGGCGCCGCGACCCTGCTCCGCGTGCTGAGAACTCAGAATCAGAAGGCGCGTTGCCATGCAAGCTAGCTTCGCCGAACCGCTCCCTGCTGCGAGGTACCCATGGGGGGCAGTTCGGCCGCCTGACCAGCCCAAACAGCGTCCCGTGGCTAGCATGAAAGACGCAATCATACCGTCCTCTTCTCCAGCCACAGGGGTTCCCACCATACCCAGAACCAGCGACTAGGCACGGCCCGGAAGTAAGGGCCGTGCCACCTTCCTCCCCTGGCCGAAAGAGCAGGCATCAGCGGGCTGTCCAGCCTCCGTCAATCAGGATTGTGTGACCGGTAATTAATGACGCCGCGGGCGACGCCAGGAAGACCACGGCCCCGGCGACATCCATGGGTTCACCGATCCGGTGCAGTGCCGCAATGCGCTCGATGGTGTCGGCGCGAAAAACCGGGTCACTCAGCGCCGTCTCCGTGCCAGGTGTGGAAATGAACGTCGGCGCGACGGCATTGACGGTGATGTTGTGTTTTCCCCACTCGACGGCCAGGCACTTGGTAAGGTGCGAGACGCCAGCTTTCGCCAGGCAGTAAACCGATTCAGTGGGCAATGCCACGAACCCTGCCTGTGAACTCATGTTGATGATGCGGCCGTGATTTTGCCGGATCATCACTCGCGCGGCCGCCTGGCTCGCGAAGAAAGTCGCCTTCAGATTCAGAGCCACGGTCTCGTCGAATTCCTTTTCGGGGACGTCAATCGCGAGATTGTTGAAACCCCCACCGGCGTTGTTCACCAGGATGTCGAGCCTGCCCAGCCGTGCTACGGTCTCTTCAACGGCCCGATTGACTTGATCCAGTTTCAGCACGTCCATCTGGAGCGGTAACGCCTGGCGGCCCAGCGACGTAATCTCCTTGGCCAGGCTCCCGCCCGTCTTCGCGTCGCGAAGCCCCAGCGCCACGTGAGCTCCGGCGTTGGCCAACGCCAGTGAAATGGCGCGGCCCAATCCGCGCGCCGCGCCCGTCACCAGGGCGACCTGTCCCGACAATTCAAATCGCGGATAACCATTCATGAACGTTCCTCCATCACCGCCTCTGGACAGGCTTCTCCCCGTCCTGGCGCGGAACAAAGATGTCCTGCCACTCCAGACCGCATTCCTTCACCATCTGTAGGCAATATTCTATGCGGCCCAGATTCCTGTCGGCGTTGTTGGTGCCAAACGAGAATTTGATGCCCGCCGCTTTGGCCCTCCTGATGAAATCCGCATGCGGGATTCGATACGTGTTGTTGATCTCGATGGCGACGTCGTTGCGCTTGGCGGCGTCAATCACGCGCTGCATCCGCTCCGAAGTCCAAAGCTGGTCGTACTCGCCCGCGATGGCTTTGGGAAGAAACGTGGGGTTGACATAGATATCGATGGGCTCGCTGTTCAGCACGCCGACAATGCGGTCAACGCACATGTCCACGAACTTTTCCCTGTCCTTGATTTCGCCAACCTCGTCGTCCATCCACAGCCGCATGCGCTTGCCGTGGTCGTCCGTAAAAGTCATGGCGTCGGTAAACGCATAGTCGAACTTGGCGATCGTCGCCTTGGAAAACATTCTTACCCACTCGCGCCCCTCGCCCTGCATGGCGATGAATACCGGCTGCCCCTGCATGTTGCGCAGGTACGCCTCGGCAGCGGCGTCGTCCATGACGGGAAAACCCAGCCCGCAGTTGACCGCGATTCCGTACTGAATCCCCAGGCGCCGCGACTCGCGCAGCGCGTCTTCAAGCGTCAGCCCGCCTTTCAGGTGGACGTGGTAATCCACGACCGGAAAGTTGGCGTCGTTGAGCCGCAGCAATTCTCGATAAACGTCGTCGACCACGGGCCGCTCGCTGCTGGCGGTGGGTGCGTTATCGGGAAGCGGTTTGACAAGGATGTTGCGGAAGAAAACTTTCGAGTTGGGATCGTGGCATTGTAGCGCGAACGTTCCCCGGTCGAGGACACGCCCCGACGCGTCACGTGCCGTGACCGGAGGGTCGGGCTCCACATAGTCCACGAGCAAGATGCCGTTCAGCCACACCTGAACTTCCTTGCCCTGTACCCGAACATGAAGCTGAAACCATTCGTTGTCTTTGACAAGCGTCTTGTAAACGTTTCGAACGCCGTAGAGCGAACCCGTCTTCCTGCGCTCGTGGTAGTTACCGATAGCCGGCTGGGAGTTGTTGATCTGAACCTCAAAGCCTTTCTCCGGCCATCCTGGCTGGGGCCTGGTGTGAAAGTAGATGCCGGAGTTGGCGCCAGGCCGAGCCATAACGTCGGCCTTCAATTCGAAGTTTTTGAAATCCCCGCTTCGGACTTTGCCGGTGTAAAACAGATGGGAGCGAGGGCCGTCAGCAGCGATCTGTCCATCCCGAACTCGGAAAGAACTCTTGTTATCGACCGCGGTCCAGCCCTTGAGGGTGCGACCATCAAAGAGTGGAATCCAGTCGTTCTCCGCGCGCAGGGCGGAAGGGAATACGATCAGCGAAGCAAGCAAATCACGTCTCGATAAAGGCAACATGGTTCCGCCTCGGAAAAATGAATTTAGGACGGAGGCAGTATATGCATGCCCGCCCCAAACAACAAGATTCGTCCGCGTCGGCGGCGTGTGACGCAACGGCCGAACGCTGCCTACTGCTTTCTGCCTTCCATGGCCTGTCGTAGTGTAGAATCTTGAGGATTCATTTCGCCCTTTTACCAGTCACGAGGTCTCATGCAAAGGTTGCGGGTCAAATCGAGGAATTTCGAATACGATGTCGTCGTCGGCGGAGGCGCCTGGAAAGCGCTGCGACGATTTCCGCAGAAGCGTTACACCTCGGTCTTCGTTCTCTCCGAGCGCGCGCTATGGGGGCGCTGGGGCAAATCTTTCTCCCGCGACGCGGGTTTGAAGAAGTCCCGGACGATCATCGTTCCGTCTGGGGAAACCTCCAAGAGCCTGAAGATGGCGGAGTGGGTGATCAAAGGCTTGCTGGAGTCCGGCGCCGACCGTCGCAGCCTGCTGATTGCTTTCGGCGGCGGTGTCGTGGGCGACCTGGGCGGGTTTGTGGCCTCGACGTACATGCGCGGGATCGATTACGTCCAGGTTCCTACGACCGTCGTCGCGCAGGTGGACAGTGCCATCGGCGGCAAAACTGGCGTGAACCTTGGCACGATGAAGAATCTGGTGGGCACCTTCTATCCGCCTCGACTGGTGCTGGCCGAATCGCAGGTCCTTTCGACGCTCGACGCGCGCACTTTTCGCTCCGGCTTCTACGAGGTCGTGAAGCACGCGATTCTGGTGGGTGGCGTGCTGTTTGAGAAGATGGAGAAAGAAATCGACTCCCTCCGCCCTGCAGACGCGGAATCGCTCGGCCCGATTTTGGCGCGGGCCGCCGCGGTCAAGGTTGATGTCGTCACTCGCGACGAGCGCGAAAGCGACCTCCGCCGCGTCCTCAATCTGGGCCACACCTTTGGCCACGCGCTGGAGGAGGCCACGCACTACCACCGATTCCTCCACGGCGAGGCGGTTGGCTGGGGGATCCTGCTTGCAACGCGCCTGGCAGAACGGCTGGGCATTCTCGCCGAGTCCGAAGGCGAGCGTATCCACCGCCTGGTGCGCCGCGTCGGTCCCCTGCCGGTGATCATCGATCTCAAGCCCGAGCGCGTGGTCCAGTTGTTGCCCCGCGACAAGAAAGCGGTGGGCGGGCGAATTCACTGGGTGCTGCCGCAAAGAGTCGGCAAGGTCATCATCACCCCCGAAGTTCCAGACTCCGAGGTGGCGGCAGCATTCCAAGACGTGAAGCGGGGCAGGTGAGATGCCCAACGCTCCGCCGCCCGGCCAGGGAAGCCCGCTTGGAAATCCCGGCGATCCCGCGTCAACGGCGCGCGCGGTACGCTCGATGTTCGCCTCCGTCGCGCCGCGCTACGATTTCCTCAACCACTTCCTTTCGTGCGGCACCGACATCGCCTGGCGGCACGCTGCGGCCCGCGCCCTTCGCGCCAAGCTGGAAGCGCCGGACTCGATCGCTGTGGACGTCTGCTGCGGCACCGGAGATTTGGCCCTGGCGCTCGCGCGTTACTCCGGCGGGAGGGTGCTGGGCACCGACTTCTGCCATCCCATGCTGGTGCGCGGTGTGGCCAAGGCGCGAGGCGGAGCCAAAGCCGTCTCCTTCTTCGAGGCCGACACTCTGGCGCTCCCGTTCCGCGACGGCTCGCTGGACGTGGTGAGTGTGGCGTTTGGATTCCGGAATCTGGCGAGCTACCGTGCCGGGCTGGCGGAGTTCCTGCGGGTGCTCAAGCCCGGAGGCGTCGCGGCGATTCTGGAGTTCTCGCGCGTGAGGTGGCCGCTCTTCGGATCGCTTTTCCGGCTCTACTTTCACCATGTCCTTCCACGGCTGGGGACGTGGATTTCGGGCGTCAAGGGGGCATACCAGTACCTTCCCGAATCGGTTTCGCTGTTTCCCGATCAGGAATCACTCGCCAGGGGGCTCGTGGAGGCGGGATTCTCGAAAGTCAGCTACCGTGACTTTCTCGGAGGAGTCGCGGCTTTACACTTAGGTGAAAAGTAGAGGGATAATACTGGATATAGATCTATCTGCGCGGTTAATCGGTTTTGGCCCAGGCGGCCGGCGCCCCGCTTTCCTTGAATTCCTTATCCAGCGCCTCCAGCGCCTTCTTTGCCTTGTCCGTCTGCGCGCGCTGAGCGGCGACTTCCGCGTTCTTGTCTTTAATCTTGCCTTCCAGGTCGCGCTGGGTGTCGGGGTCGAGTTCGCGGGCCTGCTGAATTTGAAGAAGGCTTAACTCGTCCTCTGAAAGCCGCTGCGCGTCCTCGGCCGCGGTGATTTGCGCCCTTGCCGATTTGAACCGGCCCTGCCACATTTCCTTGGTCCCCTTTTTCTCATCCTCCGGGGGCTTGATCGCCGGCGCGCCGGGGATGGGGACATTGGGAGGCGGCGCCTGGCTGGGTGGAGCCTCGAGGCCTTCAGGAGAAGGAGAAATGGAGGCGGCAGCCGTGGGCCCTTCGCCGGGAGGGCGCGCGGGCATGTTCTCGTTGGTGTAAGTTTTGGCCGGCTTCTTGGTCTGCTTGGCCCTTCGGGCTTTTTCCTGGCGTGCCAGCTCGCCCAAATCCTGGGAAACGGCCATCGAAGCGCAAAGCAGTACGAGCAAGGCGATTCCAACTGAAATCAGGTATTGGCGTTTCATGGCACCTCACTTGGCAGTATGGCGAAGGGCTTTTCGCCCGCAATCATTCGCTTGCCACTTTTCTGGCTAGCGCAGCCAGCCGGGCTCGCCACCTTCGCGACGGAGTTGATCGCGCAGGTCATCCATGGCCTTTTCGTCGTCGGAGATTTGCTGCTGCATCTTGGCGACGTCATTTGTGGCCTTGTTGACATCGGAGCGGGAGAATTCCTGTTGCAGCGTCTTGTTGGGGTCGGCGTAGTACTGGGTTTGGCCTTGAGATGCCTTCTGCTGCAGGACGGCGAGTTCCCGCTGGTGGGTTTCCAGCCGCTCGCGGAGTTCGGCCATCCTCGCCCGGAAATACTTCTCGTCATGAGCGCCGGATGATCCCTCGCCTGCGGCCGAGAGGGAACTTTCCGCGGGGGGAGGGGGAACTTCCTGTGACATGCCGCTGGCCATGGTCAGCGTTTCGCCGGGCGGCCGTTTCGGCAGGTTGTCATTCGAGAAGACTTTGACCGGCTTCTTCGCCGCCTTCTCGCGCTGCGCCTTCAATTGCCGGGCCAAATCGCCCAACGAACTCGATTGGTCCTGCGCGAGCCCCAGGCTGAGTGTCAGGCCCAGAACCAACAGGGTCACTGTGCTCGCTCGGAGCATCCTGTTCAGATTCATACTTGACCTCCACTGAGCAAGCTATCCCTGAAGCCTAATCTACGCTTTTGAACAGCGAAAATCAAGGCGTCGCCAGCGCCCGGGGTCGAGGGAGAGCCGCCGGGCTCCAGCCGGCAAGTGGCGGTAAATTGGCCCTAGGCTCCGGCGCCGTCCCCGGCCCAGAGATCGGAATCCACACGGGCCGATAATCCCCAAGCGGGGCGGAAAGGGAGGCGGCCGCGAAAGGCGGAATTGGCTCCCGTCAGGCCCGTTTTTTAACCCATTCTTAACCCAAGCCTCGCTAAGTTATTGATTCCAAGACGCCTCTTGGGTTAAGTGAATCCTTAAACAGTTCCTTTGTTTTCAATAATATAGCCCGTGTTGCTTAACCCAAGCGTCCGTAAAAGCTTTATTCCAAACCACCTCTTGGGTTAACCCTTTTCCTATATTTGGGGCTCCTTTGGAGGGGGCATCAATCGCTCCCGTCGTCCGTCGGGGAGAAGTCGCGGCTCGTCTTGGCTACTCCCCATCGCGTCCCTGCATCCCCCCGCCAGCGCGCCACGTGACTCCTGCAGCCAGCCATCAAGCTCAGGTGCCTAGCATAACACATATAGCCTCGCTGTTAAGAGGAAAATTCGCCTGTCCCGCAGGAGCGACTGACCCCGGAAGCGGGCGCCTTTGAACGCCCGCCGGAGCACGATTCTGAAATCCGCCGGCCGTTTCAGAACCTCGCCGAGCCGTGAATCGGCCCGCCCGGCGTGCGCATCCCGGGTGGTGAAATAATTCCGCTGCGGCAAAGCTTGCGTTCGCGGATATAATGCTCGGCTGGACTCTTAAAACTTAAGTCGTTCTATGGTTCTCCAACTGGTCCAGCCTATTTAAGGGCCGCCCGAGGCGACCGACCTCCCGGGCTCCCGAATTTCTACCACCATGGCCATCCATACTGTTTATTCACTCTCCAAAGACGATCCCGAGGCTCGCAGTTGGCTGGGATTCTTTCGCGGGCACGGCCACCCGGCGCTGAGCAACCTGATCATCGAGCGAGTGTTCTGGCTGGAAGGGGAGGTGCGGGTTGAACGGCTCCTGCCCCTTCTCGTCAACCCGCTCTATCAAGTGTCGGCGGAGAAATCGCAACTCGATCCCATCCAGGGGCCGATCATCGAAATCGCATATCGTCCCGCCGTGACCGACCCGGAGACACCCTCCATTCTGGCCGGCGCGCGGGCGCTCGGCGAAGACGGGCTCGAATTCGCGCGACTCAGTCGGCGCTATCAGTTCGTCGGCCTGGACGAAACCGAAGCCCGCCGCCTCGCCGCTCGGTTCCTGTACAACAAAATCGTCGAGCGGGTTCGCGATCCGGAGGAAACCGTTACCACGCTGCGGCCCACCGGAAAGCCCGATCCGGTCCAGAGCGTTTCTCTCGCCGGCCTCCGCGATAGGGAACTGGAGGACCTCTCGAGAGCGCGTTCCTGGTACGCGCCGCTGTCCCAGATGAAAGTCCTTCAGGCCTACGAGCAAAAGCAGGGCAGGCCTTATACCGATGCTGAGCTGGAGATTCTGGTGCAGAGCTGGAGCGACCACTGCTTCCACACGACCTGGAAAGGCCTGGGGCTTTTGAAGCGGCTTTCGGCCGCCACGGCCAAAATCAATCATCCGCTGGTGGTTTCGTCGTTCAAGGACAACGCCGGTGGCATCGAGTTTTACGAAGACTGGGTGATCACGATCAAGGGCGAGACGCACAATTTCCCCAGCTCCATCGCTCCTTTCGGCGGAATCGCGACCAAGCATGGCGGGGTGATTCGCGACACGCTCGGCTTCGGCAAGGGAGGCTATCCCATTGGCGGCTCGACGATTATGGGGACGATGGACCCACGCATGGCTGACGATGCCGTGCCTCCCGGCGCCTTGCATCCGCAATTGATCGTCAGCGAATCGATCCGAGCGACGGGTTATTACACGAACCCCATGGGCATCCCCATGATGCACCCCGTGTATCGAATTCACCCGGGTTACGCAAAGTGCTTTGCGTTGGGCCACTCGATCGGTTTGATTCCCAGGAAATACGCCGTGAAGGATGCGCCACAGCCCGGAGACATCGCGCTCCTGATTGGAGGCGACACGGGGCGCGACGGAATCCACGGCGCCACGGCCAGCTCAACCGGCATGACCGGCGAAACCCTCGAAAAGGAATTCGCCGCCGTGCAAATTGGGCACCCCATCACGGAGCGCCGATTCACCTCCGCGATTCCAGTCCTGCGCGACGCCGGATGCATTCGGTCGATCACCGATTTGGGCGCGGGGGGCATTTCCTGCGCCGTGGGCGAAATGGGTTCGGAGACGGGCGTCCGGATCGACCTGGATTCCGTGCCCCTCAAGGACCACAGCCTCACGGCCTGGGAAATTCTGCTTTCGGAATCGCAAGAGCGAATGCTCGTTGCGGCCCCGCCTGAGAAACTCCGCGAGGCGGAGGCGATTCTCGATCGCTACGAGGTTGCACACACCGTGCTCGGTCACTTCACGGATACACGCCGGCTGGAGGCGACGTGGCGCGGGCAGAAAGTCGTGGATCTCGAAATGGACTTCCTCTGGGAGGCCTGCCCGATCGACTCGATCCCGGTTGCAGAGCCGAGGCGCAGCCTATGGCCGGTCAAGATTCTTGAGCCGCGGTCAGCGCAAGATTGGTCAGAAGTTGTTCAAAAAGTGCTCAGGCACTACCACTGCGCAGAGCAGATTGCCGCCGGGTCGCGTTTTGACACGACGGTGCAGGGAAGGACCGCCATCGGGCCGTACGGTGGCAAGAACCACCGCATGCCGACCAACCTTTACGTCTCGGCACCGCTACGCGGCAAGAACTACGGGGCGATTTCGACGGTGGCGTTCAACCCCTTTTACGGCGATATCAACCCCGCGGCAATGGCGCGACTGATGATGATTGAAGCGATCACTAAAGCGGTGGTTGCGGGCGCCGATTATCATCAGATGGCGCTCTGCGATAACTTCTACACTCCGCGCGTGCGCCCCGATGTGGCGTGGGATTTGAAGGCGATGGTCGAGACAATCGCCGATCTCTCGGTCGAATTCGGCATTCCGTTCATTTCGGGAAAGGATTCAAGTTCTGGAACGATGGAAAGTGGGGGCAAACGGATCGACGTGCCGCACACGCTGGTCGTGGCGACGCTGGGCCGCGTGCCGGACGTAAGGAAGCTTGTGACCAAGGAATTCAAGCGCGCCGGAAACAAACTTGTGTTGGTGGGGCGCGCTAACCCTGATGCTTTGGGCGGTAGCGTCTATGCCGACAGTTTCGGCCAGCGCGGCGACCGGCTCTTTGATGCCTACGACGGCGCGGCGATTCGCGCGCAGTGGGACGCTCTGCTTCGCCTGCACGAGGCAGGCGATTACTTGTCCGGTTCGGCGATCGCGGAAGGCGGGCTGCTTGTGCGCGTGTTTGAGGGGGCATTCGGCTCGGGACTGGGCGCAGGAATTGACCTCGATGTCGCGATTCCCGGTCGGCGAGACGGATTGCTTTTCGGTGAATTCATCGGCGCCGTTCTGGTCGAGGTCGCCCCGGACTGCGATATTGAGAAATCGTTGCGAGGAATTCCACATCAAACCGTTGGGGAAGTGACGGAAGAGCCCCGCATCTCACTCACCCAGGGCGGCGAGGTCATCTGGCAAGAATCAGTGGCCACGCTCGCTGCGGCCTGGGCGAAGACTTTTAGAGAGGCTGTGCGATGAGCCAGGCGACCACCGCCATTCTTTACGCTCCGGGAACAAACTGCCACGAAGAGACCGCCGCGGCTATCGAACTGGCGGGCGGGAAGGCGGAACTGGTTCTGCTCCGCGACCTGCTCGATGGGCGCATTCGACTTGAAAAGTATCAGGCTGCCGTCGTTCCGGGTGGTTTTTCCTACGGTGACCACCTTGGCGCGGGGCGCATTTTCGCCATGACCCTCGTCGCGCAATTGCGCGAACAATTGGTCGAGTTTCTGGATTCCAAGAAGCCGCTTTTGGGAGTCTGCAATGGTTTTCAGGTGCTGACCGAAGCGGGAATCCTCCCCAGCCGTTCTCCCGGCAAGCGCTCGATGGCGCTGATTGAGAACCAGTCGGCGCGCTTCGAAGACCGTAAGGTTCGCCTGGTGGTGACGGCGGAAAAGTGCATGTGGACGAAGGGCCTGGAAGGGCAGACGCTCGAAATGCCCTCGGCGCACGGCGAGGGGCGTCCCCTGTTCTGCGAGGCCGGGGATGCCGCGTCGCGTCGGGTGGTTTTTCGCTTTGCGGACGCGCGGGGGCGCGAAACCATGGCGTACCCTGACAACCCCAACGGCGCGCCGGACGCAGTGGCGGGCATTACCGATTCAACCGGTCTCGTGCTGGGCTTGATGCCTCACCCGGAGCGGGCATCGTTTCCGGCGCAATACTCCCAGGACGGCCTGAAGCTTTTCAAGAATCTTGTTCAGTGGCTGAGATCGTAGCGCTGGTTTGCTTACCACAGTCAGAACCGTTCATGCCGGAGCGTCTGGTGGAGATGTAGTCTGTAAAGTCACATCAGATTGCAGGCATTATCTGGGTTTGGCTGTCGCTTTTGAGACCGTTTTCTGATAAGAAGGGCAAAGCAAAGCGGAGGCTCCAGGGCCTTCGCGATGAGCGTTCAGGGATATTTCGGCAGGCGATATGATGGCACCGATAAGAAGTGAATCCCGTCGGGGCAAAATCCTGATTGTGGATGACGAACCCTCGGTGGGGGCAATGCTCAAGGAGCGCCTCTCGATGGAGGGTTACGCGTGTCGCGTGTGCACGAGCGGCCAGGAAGCTCTCCAGGAGTTGGACCGCGAGCCCTTTGACGCGGTGGTGTCGGATATTCGCATGCCCCAGATGTCCGGGCTGACGTTGCTCGAACGCGCTTCCAAGAAGCATCCGCGCGTCGCTTTCCTGATGGCCACCGCCGAGGACGATGTTCGTGTGGCGATTCAGGCCATGAAACAGGGAGCGGTGGATTACCTGGTAAAGCCCATTAATCTCGAGGCTCTGGTTGTCAGCATGCGCCGCGCCCTGGACACGAAACGCATGGAACTCGAGCTGGAGGAGTACCGGCGGGACCTGGAGCAAATGGTGGAGGAGCGGACGAAGCAGCTCCGGTCGGCGATGAAGCGCATCGAGATGACCTACGACGAGACCCTACGGGCTCTGGGGGCGGCTCTCGACCTGCGTGATACGGAAACGGCGGGACACTCCGAGCGCGTCAGCCGCTACACCCTGGAGATGGCTCGCGTATTGGGATGTTCAAGCGACGAGTTGCGCCAGATTGCGCGCGGATCCTACCTGCACGACATCGGCAAAATCGGAATTCCCGATTCGATCCTTCTGAAAGAAGGCAAGCTGACCCCGGAAGAAACCGAGGTCATGCAGAGTCATGTCCGCATCGGGTATGACCTGGTTTGCCGGGTCGCTTTCCTGGCCCCGGCCGCGGAGATCGTTCTGACGCACCAGGAACGGTACGATGGCACGGGTTATCCCCAGGGCCTGGTGGGAAATGAAATCCCGATTGGAGCCAGGATCTTCTCGGTGGCAGATACTCTCGACGCGATGACCTCGGATCGCCCCTACCGGCGCGCCCTGCCGCTCGCGGCGGCGCGGGATGAGATCAACCGGGAATCGGGCCGCCAGTTCGACCCCGAGGTCGTCCGAGTTTTTCTCGACATTCCCGATGATGTCTGGACGGCCATCCGTCTGGAAGTCGCCGGGTATCGCGGAATCGCGCGCGAGCCGCTGGGCGCGAGACCCAAGCCCGAACCCCCGCCCGCCAGCCGTCGGGGAAACGAACGCCTGCCTTAATCAGGCAGAATCAATCCGGCAATGTCTCGCCAACATTCTGAGCATTCCTCGAAGCAGTCGGCCGGGAGCGCCAGCCTCGACCTGTCCGGGCTGGCAAGAACCTCATTCCCGACACCTTTGGGCAGCGGTCGGTCAACGATCCTCGCGTTCGTGATTGGGGCCACGCTCGTCTCCGCGTTTACCATCTTCCTTATTTCCCGGTCCTATCAGAGCGAGCTTGAGTATTGGATTGACCGGCAGTCTTCCGTGGCTGACGAGCGCGCCGGCGCAGTCACAAGTTTCCTTGTCGAGCGCCAAGCCGACGCGGATGTTTTGGGTGTGTTGCCGGCGATCGAAGCCTTTACAGAACATCCGGCTACGGCGAAGGCCCTCCCCCAAAACTCACCCCCGGCGCGGCAGCTCGTGGATTTCCTGGATCGGTTTTCATCGGTCTATTCCTACCGGGGAATTTATGTGGTGGATGCCAGCGGTAAGGAGCTGAGCCGCTCGTCGGGCGCCGCCGACCCGGATCCGGACGCCCAGTCGCTTGTCCGTCAGGTGGTCCAGGAGAGGAGTCCGCGCATCGACTTGTTGGGAAGATCGTCCGCGGGAGGGATTCTCGCGATTTGCGTTCCGATCCTGAGGAAGGCAGAAGGCGAGGATCCGTCTCAACCCCCCAAGCATGAACTGGGGGCGGTACTGCTGGAAATGAGTGCAACCCGCAATCTCTTTCCCCTCCTGACGGCGCGCCTTCTCCCCACGCGAACCGGCGAGACATTCCTGATTCGCCGCCAGGGACGCGACGCCGTCTATCTCTCGCCCTTGCGGTCTGTCGCTCAGGGCCTGGAATTCCCGCGGCACAGTCTGGACGTTGACCCGCCGGCCGCCCGGGCGTTGGATTTAGGCGATTACGCCGGGGTGGAGACCGATTACCGGGGCGAACCGGTCATCATTGCCACCCGTCGAATTCCACAGACAGGATGGGGGCTGGTAAGAAAGATCGACCGAAGTGAAGCGCTGGGCCCCTTCTACCGCCGGGCGGTCATCGAGGGTTCGCTGGGGCTGCTCATCATTCTGGTTTACGGAGCAATTCTGACCGGTTACTGGCGCGGGCAGCAGGCGCGCAGCCTGCAGGCCAAAGTCGACGAGCAGCAACGCCTCCTCAAGGTTACCGAATACGCCCAGGAGATTGTTGACACCGTGCCCTCGGGGCTGCTGGTGCTTTCGGAGGACATGCGGGTCCTCTCCGCGAATCGGCATTTCCTGGAATTCTCGCGGCTGCAAAGCAACGATGTCGTCGGCCGCCGCCTGGACGAGGTCATCCAGGCGGAAGGCCCCCCTTATCGAGTCGAGGGCCTTTCGGTTACCGGCGTTCCCACCCAGAGTGTTCTCCTCAACGTGTCCGTCGCCGGGCGGGAAGAAAAGCTGCCGGCGCGGATCGCAATTACCAGCATTCTCCATCCTGAAGGGGAGGGCAGGATGCTCGTGGTGATGGAGGACCAGACCGAGAGCGAACGGCTGCGCGCCTCCGCCGAAGCCTCGGAGCGCCGCCTGCGTGACCTGATTCAGAGTGTCGACGCGATCGTGTGGGAGGCCGATGCGGCACCCTTTCAGATGACCTTTGTAAGCCGGCGGGCGGAAGAAATCCTGGGCTATCCGATCGATGACTGGCTTTCGGACCCGCATTTCTGGGAAAGCCGGCTGGACCCCGCGGACCGGGAACGCATTGTGGCATTGGCGCGGGCGGCGGTCGAGCGCGGCGAAGATTATGAGCTCGAATATCGCATGTTGGCGGCGGCGGGGCGCACGGTGTGGCTACGCGACAAGGTCCGGATCGTCAAAGGCATCGACGGCCGCCCCCGCCAGTTGCGCGGTGTCATGCTGGACGTCACCCAGGTAAAACTGGCCGAGGAGGAGCGGGCTCGGCTCAGCCTGGCCGTCGAGCAGGCCGCGGAGGCGATTGTCATCACCGATCTCGAAGGTACCATCACCTATGTGAACCCCGCCTTCGAGCGCGTCACAGGATACTCGCGCGCCGAAGCACTGGGACAGAACCCGCGCATCCTGAAGAGCGGCAAGCAGAACGAGGACTTCTATAAAGAACTCTGGAAGACACTGGCCCGCGGCGACGTATGGATCGGCCGCTTTACCAACCGGCGCAAAGACGGGACAACTTATGAGGCTGAAGCGGTGCTCTCACCCGTGCGGGATATGGCGGCCCGGATCGTGAATTATGTTGCCGTGGAGCGCGATGTGACCCGCGAGCGGCAACTCGAAGAGCAGGTCCGCCAGTCACAGAAAATCGAGGCAGTCGGCCGCCTGGCGGGGGGCGTCGCCCACGATTTCAACAACCTGCTGACGATCATCAGCGGGTATAGCGATCTTCTGCTGACCCGCCTGGACACCGAGGACCCCTCGCGCGGGCATGTTACCGAAATCAAAAAGGCCGCGGATCGCGCCGCTTCCCTCACGCGACAACTTCTGGCGTTCAGCCGCCGACAAGTCCTGGCCCCGCAGGTATTGGACTTGAACCACGTCGTCGTGAACATCCACAAAATGCTGCGCCGGCTGATTGGCGAGGATATTGATCTCGTGATGGTTCCCGCGCCGGATCTCGGGCGAGTGAGAGTCGACCCGGGACAGATCGAACAGGTCCTCCTGAACCTGGTCGTCAACGCCCGCGACGCGATGCCCCACGGGGGAAAGATTGTCATTGAGACCGCCAACGTCGAGCTCAATGACCGTTATGCGGGCGGCCATTTCCCGGTCAATGCGGGCCCCTACGTCATGCTGGCGGTCAGTGATACGGGCTGCGGAATGGACGCGGAAACGCAGTCGCATATCTTTGAGCCTTTTTTCACCACCAAGGAGCAAGGCAAGGGGACAGGGCTCGGCCTGGCGATGGTGTATGGGATCGTCAAGCAGAGCGAAGGCTACATCTGGGTCTATAGCGAAATGGGGCAGGGGACGACGTTCAAAATCTATTTTCCCAGCGTGGCGGCGGAACCGCCCCAGCCGGAGGCCGCCAAAGTTACCCGGGGGCATGCGAGGGGAGCGGAGACCATTCTCCTCGTCGAAGATGAAAGCTCGCTCCGGTCGCTGGTCCGTGGTTTGCTCGAAGGCATCGGCTACACAGTTCTGGAAGCGCCGGATGCTGAAAAGGCGATCCGCAGCTCTGAGGAGTATGACGGGCCGATTCACATGCTGCTGACCGACGTGGTCATGCCCGGAATGAGCGGGCCCGAGCTTTCCCAGCAACTCGCCGTTTCGCGTAAGGACATGAAGGTTCTTTATATGTCGGGTTACGCCGACGACGCGATTGTGCAACACGGCATCCTGTCTTCAAATGCCGCCTATCTTCAGAAACCCTTCACACCTGAAGGCCTGGCCCAGAAGATCCGCGAAGTTCTGGATACGGCTTGAACTCCCGCCGGCGGTCGCTACTGAATCCCCACGCCGTCGGTTCGTGGGCAGGAACTTCCTCTATCCGCGTCTGGTTATGAAACATACGGCTCCCTGAGGTTGGCCGTTCCGACCCAGGCAGGAAGCCACAGTGACGCTGAGGTTTCGAGTTTGCCCAGTGGGTCCCGTAACGATCACATTTTCGTCGCGGCTGCTTCGGTTACCTTCCAAACACTGTTTGACCAGGCGAGTCACGGGCGACTCCGCTCCCAGAATTTCGGGATAGCGCCGCCGTGACCAGGTGTCGATTCCGAGGAGGACTCGCGCGGCCTGATTGGCCAACTCCAGAAGTCCTTCCTGATTGAACACCATCAGACCCGCGGGAAACTCGCGAACGATGGCCTCCAACATCCGGGAATTCGCTTCAGCGCGCTGCTCCGCTTCGCGAAGCAGGCTATTCAACTCGGACTCACGCGCCTTGAGCTTGGCAATCACGCCTTGCAGGGCGGCGTTCACGAACACGGCCTCATTTGCGGGCCGCGATCTTCCCGCGCGCGACAGGGTCTCCTTGCGCTGGCGCTCGAAGGCTCGATGGAGCAGATAGACGACCAGGACAAACAGGCCCACCACCAGAAGGATTCCGCCTAGGATCAAGACAATTTGAACGGCCGTGAGATTGTGCCCCATGTCATCCCGCCAGGCCGGACCAGCGCAGATACGCATCCAGCAGCGACTGCCCGCCGAGGCTGACGTAGATTGCCGCCGCCCCGAGAAAGCTTCCGAAGGGCCAGGGATGGTGGCGGAATCGCGGACTGAGAATTTCCAGTGGCACCGCAACCACTGTGCCGAGCAGCGATCCCAGCAGGATGGTCATGAGGGTCAGAGGAACGCCCAGGAAAGTCCCAACCATCAGCATCAGCATCACGTCGCCGAAGCCAAGTCCTTCCTTGCCGGTAAGCCGCAGAAACAGCGCTCCGATGACATAGAAGATTCCGCCGCCCACCAGAGCCCCGGCGACGGCTCCCGCAAGGGACGAAACAGGAAAAGTGAGGAAAATGCCGAATCGCCGAAATAGCCATTCCATCGGCTGAGGATCCACGGGGATGATGAGGCTCAGCAAAAGCCCCAGGCCCATCCCGAGAAGCGTCACCGGGTGGGGAATACGTCTTTCGTTCAGGTCGGTGAAGATCAGAACGATCAAGAGCATTGCCAGGACAGCGTACTTGATAAACTCCGGGCTGAATTCGTAGCGGTTGAGCGCCCCCAACAGCGCCGCCGCAGTCAGAATCTCGACTGTCGGATAGACGGGCGAGATGGATGTTCGGCAATCACGGCAGCGGGCGCGCAACAAGATGTAGCTGACGACCGGAAAGTTGTCATACCAGCGGATGGGTTTTCCGCACTTCGGGCAGTGCGAGCGGGGCGAGATGACGGATTCCCCGCGCGGCAGCCGGGAGATGCAGACATTCAAGAAACTCCCAAAGGCCAGGCCAAACAGCGCGACCGTAATGTATGTGAAGACAGGAGAAATTTGCACCGGGGTTGCTGTTCGTCGTTCCAGAGTCACTCGCCGAGCGATGGCGGGCGGCGCCCGGCCTCAGTGATTCAGTAATCGCTCGTAGAGCGCCTCCGTTTTCGCGACCATTATATCATTTGAAAAATGGCAGGCACGGTCACGCGCCAAGGCGCCGAATTTCGCGAGGCGCACCGGGTCGGAAGCCGCATCAAAAATCGCATCGGCAAGCTCGCGCGCCGAACCGGGTTCCACCAGCCAGCCGGACCGGCCCGCGTCGACAATTTCCGGCAGGCCCCCCACGCGGCTCGCCACCACGGCTCGTCCCCGCGCCATGGCCAGCAAAGCCGCGGAACCCAGCCCCTCGGCTCTGGACGGCATGATGAAGAGATCGAGCGCGGCGAAGAATTCCGAAAGGTCTTCCAATTCACCCAGCAGTTTTATACGTCCGGCCGCAGCCGGGGGCAGTCCATCGAGGGTTTCCCGAAAATCCTGCGGGGCGTTGCCTACCAAGACGAGGCGGGAGTTCGGCAAGCGATCATCGAGCAGGCGCATCGCCTCAACCGCAACGTCCTGACCTTTTTCCGGGGTGAAGGCGCCCACGTGGCCGACGAGGAATTCCTGCTCTCCAAAATTCCAGCGCGCCCGAGCCGCCGCGCGCTCGGCGGGCGTTGGGAGTTGCGCCGGGATTTCGATCCCATCCTGAATGACCTCGATTCTTTCCCCGGGCACACCCGCTTTCAGCAACATGCTACGCACAAAATGCGATACGGCGATGACCGCATGACAGGTCGTTGTATAGATGAATCGGTGGCGCCCAACACCTTCCGGCAAAAATGTAACGCGGCGACTGGCGACGCGCCGCACGGGCAGACCCAGCGAAGCCAGCCACGAGATCGTCTGTCCCCGGCCGTCATGAGCGTGGAGGATCTGTGACGGCTCGGCAAGAAGTTTCTGCCGGAGCTGCAGGATGCCGTTCAGACGCCCGAGGTCATGACCCGGCAGGTCAAAGACCTGGAAACCTTCTTCGCGGGCGCTCCACTCGAGAGCGCTTCCGTCTGGACACACAACAAGCTGCCGGTGCCCGCGCTCGCGCAATCCGCGGGCAAGGCGCAGCAACTGCCGCTGCCCGCCACGCAGTTCTCGACCGGTATCGACGTGGACAATCCTCAGCACAGGAAACTCGAAAATGGAAATTGGAAAATCGAAAAGCGAAATTCCTTAAGGTCTTGAGTCCGCGTCTCCTAATAGCGAGCCGCGCTGTGAATCGAATTCTCCGTGCAGCCTTTTCTACCGTATACCGTCTACTTTCTACTGCCTTCCTCCCACTTCTCGAATTTCCGCCGCACGTATCGCGCGGCCATTCGCGCGATCAGAAACCCTTGATAGCCATCCAGCACGCCCAGCTTCAGAAAATATGTGGAGAAAAATACCCAAGGAGGCGCAAGCCAGCGGCGGAGAGGTGCCACGTTTTCGCCTCGTGCCAGCATTTCCTGCGCGGCCAGATCGGTGTAGAACTCGATCCGTTGGCGATGGTCGGCGAGCGAGTCGCAAGTGTAATGCAGGATTTCTCCGTCGAGCCTCTCCTCGCGCCCGGATACGACGACAGACTCGTGCACGAAGTCACCCTGCCAGCGCCCGCGGCGGCGATCGAAGAGGCGAAGCTTGTAGTCCGGATACCATCCCGAGTGCAGAATCCAGCGGCCCAGATACCGCGCGCGCCGGGCGAAACGATAGCCGGCGGCAACGGGTTCGGTTCTCTTCCACCGCAAAATTGCCGCTTGAGCCTGGCCGTCGAGTTCCTCGTCGGCATCCAGGCTCAGAATCCAATCATGCTTTGCCTGATTCTGGGCGAAGTTTTTCTGCGCGGCAAAACCTGCCCAGGGATGAATGATGACCCGGGCCCCGAGTTGCGCGGCAATTTCGCGCGTTCCGTCGCCCGACTCGGCGTCAATGACCAGGATCTCATCCGCCACGGAAAGCGAGCGAACGGCGCGCTCAATGTTTTTTGCCTCGTTGTGCGTGATGATCGTGGCGGAGATGGAGGGCATGAATGGGGCCAGCCTAACGAGCGAGGATTCTGGCGAAGCTCCCTGCGCGAATCAGCTCGGCGACGCTCGCAATATCGCGATCGAGCGGACGGTCCTCGTCGACCCGGGGAGAAATCCGGCGAACGATGGCGCGCGCTTCCTCGGCCAGCGGGCCACTGCGCAGGGGGGCGAGAAGATCAAGCGCCTGGGAAGCGGTCAAAAGCTCAATCGCCAGGATGGCATTCACATTGGCGATGATCGGGCGCAGCTTGAGCGCCGCCGCCATGCCCATGCTGACGTAGTCTTCTTTGTTCCCTGAGGTCGCGATCGAATCGATCGAGGCCGGATGGGCATAGACTTTGTTCTCGGACGCCAGCGCTGCGGCAACGATCTGCGGCATCATGAATCCCGACTGCACACCGTGCGCGTCCGTCAGGAAGGGAGGCAGTTCCGAAGTCAACGGGTTCACCATGCGATCGATGCGCCGCTCGGAGATTCCGCCCAGTTGCGTAAGCGCGATGGCCATCAGGTCGAGCGCCGTGGCCAGTGGTTGGCCGTGGAAGTTGCCGCCTGAGATTACTTCGCCCTCGCGCGCGAACACCAGGGGATTGTCCGTGGCGCTGTTCATTTCGATTTCAAATACCCGGCGCGCATAATCCAGCGCGTCGCGCACGGCGCCGTGCACCTGGGGCATGCAGCGCAGGCTGTAGGCGTCCTGCACGCGCAGGCAGCCGCGGTGCGATTCGCGAATCTGGCTGCCGCGATTGAGCCGGAGCAGGTTGCGCGCGGTGGTTAACTGTCCGGCGTGCGGCCGCGAGCGGTGAAGGCGCTCATCGAACGCCTTGGGTGAACCGCGCAAGGCATCGAGCGAGAGCGCGCCGGCGACGTCGGCCGTATCCACCAGTATCTCGGCGCTGCGCAAAGCGAGAAGCCCGACCGCCAGCATGGCCTGCGTCCCGTTGACCAGCGCCAATCCTTCCTTGGCCTCGAGGACCAAGGGAGGTTTGTGCATGGCTTTCAGCGCTGTAGCGGCGCGCATCCGCTTTCCTTTCACGCTAACCGGGCCTTCGCCGACCAGCGCGAGCGCCACGTGCGCGAGCGGAGCCAAGTCGCCGCTTGCCCCGACCGAGCCGCGCGAGGGAACGACCGGATGGATTTCATGATTGAGGAAATCGCAAAGCCGCTCCGCCACCAGCGGGCGTACGCCGGAGAGTCCGCGGGCCAGCGTATTGGCCCGCAAAAGCAGAAGGCCGCGCGTTTCTGCCTCGTCGAGCGGGTCACCAACCCCGCAAGCGTGGCTGCGCACAAGGTTCAATTGGAGTTGCCGGGCTTGGGCGGGCTCGATCCGTTCGGTCGACAGGCTGCCGAAGCCCGTCGTCACGCCATACACGATTTCTTTCTCGGCGGTCAGCCGCTCGACGAGTGCGCGCGAACGTTGCATGGCCCGGCGCGCGCGAGGGGCCAGCACAACCTTGCGGCGTTCGAGCGCGACTTCGTAGAAGTCTTTCGACGTCAGATTTTCGCCGGTGAGTAAAACAGGGCGTGCCATTCAGTACTCCACTCGCGGGCGGATCTCACAATTCTTTCTCAGACTTCTCCGCCGGGAGCGCACCCGCGCCCAGCAGGTCACGGTACTTTTCCGGCAGCGCGCGCGGGCGGCCGTTCAGGTCCGTAATGACATGCACGGTCTCGCCTTCGGCCAGCAACTCATCATTCGCCTTGCGGAATATCTGATATTCGAAAACCAGGACGCGGCGCCGCACGCCTTTGAGGCAGGTGCGAACTTCGATTTCGTCGTCATAGCGTGCCGGAGCCTTATAACGGCACCGGGCCTCGGCGACGATAATGCACAGCCCGTCTTCCTTTTCCATGTCGCGGTAGGCAAAACCGCGCTGCCGGCAGAAATCCGTGCGCCCTACTTCGAACCAGATGAAATAGTTAGCGTAGTACACCACGCCCATCTGGTCCGTCTCGGCGTAGCGGACGCGAAACGAGGTGCTCGTCCATTCACGATTTTCCGTCATAACCCGCACTCGCTGGAACCCGAAGTGCCGCCCGACAGTCTATAGCAAAACGACGCATTGGCAAACAAGGGGAGCAGGGGAAATAAGCCGGCGAGTGCCGTGCTTGCCCTGTCAAACGGCGCCTTCACGCTTGCTGAGCGGCTCGGCGGGAACGAAATAAACGTCCGTGGGATCGAATTTGGAATTGCGCCGGAATTGCGCCCGAATCTTCATGCCGACACGCAATTCGTCCTGCGTGACACCGATGATGCGCGACAGGAACAGCGTATCAATTCCCGCGAATTCCACCAGAACGAGATTAAATGGGGTCTCTTTCAAGAAAACTTCCGAACCGAAATGACAGGTCGTCCAGGCATGAATCCGGCCCTCCAGTGGCAGCTCAATCCACTTTGTTTTCTTGCCACATTGCATGCAGTATGCGCGCGGCGTTGCGTATTTGTAATGGCAGGCGGTGCACTCGCTTCCCATCAGCTTCCCCTGCGAGAGCCCAACGAAGAACGGCGAGTCCTCGGCGTAGCTGTGAATGTAATCGATAGCGTAATGGTTCTTGACGATGAGCGGGTCCGTCGAGAAGACGACTGTCCCTTGATCGGACTCCGGCAGCTTGAGCTTGTCCCACTGGGGTTTTCGGGGAATTTTCTTCACTTGTTTTTTTTCTGCCATCGTCGTCTCCTTCAGTGTAGTGCCGGGCGGAACTTGTCCCGACCGTGTCGGGAGCCCGGCACCCCCATTTTCCGCCCTTAGGGCGGCGCTACAGGATTCTTTCTCCGTCGTCATCAACCGGATCGGCCAGCACCGCGCGCGTGGCCGCCAGGAAAGAATTGAATACTGGCTCAACCACACGCCGCCAGACGGGGTCGCTGACCAACTCAAAACCCTTCTCGGGAGTCGTTTTGCTCTCCACGTGTTCGAGAAATCTCTCCCCCGTTTCCCAGTAGTATGTAACCTGGGGTCGCCCGATGTGCCCGCGATGGAAATCCAACCGCCCATGGTCGATGACGACCGTCCACTCGAGGCCCCAGTCCGCGATGCCCCAGCACGTGTTGAGCTCGACCTGGCGAATGTGCTGGCGAATTGACCGCTCGCGCCCCACCAGCACAAAGGCGCGCTGAATCACTCGCCTTGCCCCGCGCTTGGAAAGGGAAGGTGCGGCAGGTTCCTGACCCTTTGGGCGTTCGTCATCCGTCACGAATTTACGCGCTCCATGATGCTGGCGGTCACATACGTCCCCGTTCCGGCGTGCGAGTGAATCAGCCCGCGCATCGGCCGGGATTTCTTCTTCGCCTTCACCTGAATCGTGCCGTCACCGTTGTTGTGCCTGGCGATGGTGCCCTGCAGCTGCCAGAACGCGAATACCGCCTGCATCAGGCCCGTCGCGCCCACGGGATGCCCGCAGGCGATCAAGCCGCCGGAAGGATTGACGGGAATCCTGCCCTTCAGGTTCGGGGCGCCCGATTCGATGAATTTCCCGCCCTCGCCGTAACGGCACAGGCCGAGGTCCTCGTACGTCTGAATTTCGGACGACGTGTAAGCGTCATGCAGCTCGACGAAGTCCAGGTCCTCGATGGGATTCTCGACGCCCGCGTGTTCGTACGCGAGTTTCGCCGCCATGCGCCCGGCGCGGAAAGAATGCACGCCGGGATATTTCAGGTTTTTGTACCAGCTCGCCTCCTCGTGCTTGAGCAGAATGACCTTGCCGTGCGGGCGGTCGGCCATGCGCATGGTATCGGTCCCCGTGCCGATGCCGGTGACCTTGACGGGGTTCGGGCAAACCTTCTCCGCCACCTTCTCCGATGCCAGGATGCAGCACGCCGCGCCGTCCGACATCGTGCAGATATCAAGCATGGTGAGCGGGTAGGCGACCATGGGTGAGCTGCGCACGTCCTCGATGGTCAGGTCGAGGTGTTTTTGCGCCCAGAGGTTGTGCAGGGCGTTTTTGTGGTTTTTGACGGACACCATTGCCAGTTGCTCCACTGTGGTCCCGAACTCGAACATGTGGCGGACGACCATCATGGCGTAATATCCGCTGTAGAAGCCTCCGACCGGATAATCAAAGTTGGTGTCCGATGCCAGGGCAATAAACTCGTTCCCCTTCCAGGTGTTGACATGCGACATCGTTTCGAAGCCGTAGGCGACGCAAACGTCCATTCGCCCTGAAGCGACAGCTTCCCACGCCGCCTGAAAGCACAGCCCGCCCGTCGCGCCGCCACCCTCGATGCGCTTGTTGGGGCGCGGACAGAGGCCCAGAAAATCCGTGGCCATAATTCCGGCCATCAGTTGGCGGGTGAAGTGGTCGGAGAAATAGGAGACGACGCTGCCGCCGATCATGTCACGGCGGAGTTTGGGAACGTCACGCATGGCGTAGTCGAACGACTCCTTCACCATCAGCCGGAAACTCTGGCGAGGATTCGCCTTGGAGAATTTCGTGATTCCGCCGGAAATCATGTAAACAGGTCGCATGTTGCCTCCAAATTCCTACCGTGGTCGGGCTATGCGGACTCGGGCTTTTCGAGATAGTCGATCCGAAAGGGCTTGTTGGTGATGAAGAGGACCACGACGTCGCGCTCGGCTGTGGCGCCGTGCTCCATGGGCTCGCCTTCGGGGAACCACACAAAGCTCCCCGGGCCAAAGGTCCCGCGATGCGTGACCAGCGTGCCCTCAAGCACATACATCCCATGCCCGCAGGGATGAGTGTGCAGCGGGTTCACCAGACCCGCGGGGTAGCGCACCAGGCGGATTTCCATGCCGGTTTCAGGGTCCTGAAATAAATCCTTGCGGAAAATCACGCGCTGGAGGTGCTCGTTGAAACGTTCTTCCCAAACCATGGCGCGGGTGTCGACAGAGACGAACGGGCCGGATTCCACGCTTACCTCCTTAAGAATGAAGCACAGGCTCTCACCGCAGAGACGCAGAGTTCGCCGAGAATCAAAAACGAGCTTTTACCGCAGAGACGCAGAGTCCGCAGAGATGGAGTCGCGAATCCTCTGCGTTCTCAGCGCCTCTGCGGTGAGACAGCACCACGGGAAATCCGGCGCGCGGCGACCTCGATGAGATCTTGCGATGTCACAAGTTCATCCACCAGGCCCAAGGTCAGAGCCTGGGTTGCCGGAACTCGCTCGCCGGTGAGGAGCAGTTGCAGCGCCTGGGCTTTGCCGATCCGCCGCGGCAGGCGCTGGGTACCTCCCCAACCGGTTATCAAACCCAGCGAACCGCCGGGATGACCGAACGAACTGTCGTACGTCGCGAGGCGCGCGTGGCAAGCCAGCGCCAGATCCAGACCGCCACCCAGGCAGAATCCGCGGATCGCCGCGACGACAGGCAGCGGGTAATTCTCGATCGCATCGAACAACTCCTGGCCCGCACGGGCAAAATCCCGCGCCGCGACACCGCTGAGCGATGCGATTTCCTCGATGTCGGCGCCGGTGGCGAACGATTCGTCGTTCGCGGCGATCACTACCCCCGCGAATAAGCGTTCGCGACGAACCGTTGCCAGCAGGTCCGTCAACTCACTTAGCACCTTGCGGGTGAGGCGCGGATACCCCTCACCTGCCGGGAACTTCAGGACCGCGACCGAATTGTGCGAATAGAAATCCAAAGCAATGGTGAATCGTGGATGGTGATTTGTATTTCCGAAATGGAGAATGACGCCTAAGTCTTGTCATTCACCATTCACTGTTCACAATTCACTATTTGTTACGCCGCCTTGCGGACGTGGCCCCGAATGAACTCCACGATTTCCTGTGTCGTCGCTCCGGGCTGGAAGACTTCGCTGACCCCGGCTTTCTTCAGTTCGGCAATATCCTCGTCAGGAATGATGCCGCCCACGGCCAGCAGGACATCACGGATTCCCTGGGCGCGCATGAGCTCACAGATGCGCGGCAGGATGGTGTTATGCGCCCCGGAGAGAATGGAGATGCCGATGGCGTCGACGTCCTCCTGTACCGCCGCCGCGACAATCTGCTCGGGCGTCTGGCGCAGGCCCGTGTAGATGACCTCCATGCCGGCGTCACGCAGCGCGCGGGCGACAATCTTCGCGCCACGGTCGTGGCCGTCCAAGCCGGGTTTGGCAACAAGAACGCGAATTCGTCTATCCATGACCGTCATTGTGAAGGCGTGCTCCCGAAGGTTTTCTAACCTTAGACACGAGGGGATTGGCTCATGTAATAGTTCGCCAAATCTACAATCATATCTACTTCCTTCTCCCGCCCCCCATGGACAAAAAGACGAAGGTACTTCCTCCCCCTATGGACCGCGGTCTTACAGCGTACTGTCTCTACGTGATCCATTACCAGAAGCGCCTCTCCTACTGCAGCACGAGGGTTGAACGTTCGTAGTTTTGGGAGCATTCGCTTTTCGTTCCAGCTCGATGATCGCCTCCCCGTCTCGATTCCGAGCTCGACAAGCACCGGCCGATTCCGCTCAATGTCTTCTAGCTCCGAAGTCTCGAAGGACGCACGCGCGATGGCTTTGAGTGCCTGCTCAGTGGTCTCCTCTGCATCCAATACGAGGTACCTCAAGCCCTTGCCGCGCCTGATAGTCTTCATAGATACCTTTCCGCGCACCCACGCCCACAAGTCGCTGCTCAACGAAACGCCGGCTCTTCGTACGTCCCGAAAACTTTGCGCAGCACGTCGCACATCTCGCCCACGGTCGCATAGGCGCGGACGCATTCGAGGATATACGGCATCAGGTTCTTATCGCTCGAAGCGGCGCTCGTGAGCGCTTCGAGCGCCGATTGAACGCGCGGATTATCGCGCCGTTTCCGCAATGACGCCAATCGCTCGCTCTGGTGGCGCGCCACGCTCTCGTCGATGGTCAGGATTTCGATGGGGCGTTTCTCTTCGCTGACGTATTCATTGACTCCGACGATGATCTTCTCCTTGCGCTCGACAGCCTGCTGGTAGGTGTAAGCGGCGTCGTGGATTTCCTTCTGAGGATAGCCGCGCTCGATGGCGGCGACCATGCCACCCAGGGCGTTAATCTTGTCGAAGTACTCGTAACAGGCGCGTTCGGTATCGAGCGTGAGCTTCTCGACGAAATACGAACCGGCCAGGGGGTCAACGGTATTCGCCACGCCGCTCTCATGGGCAATCACTTGCTGAGTGCGCAACGCCAGGGTCACGGCCTGCTCGGTGGGCAGCGCCCAGGCCTCGTCGAGGGAATTGGTGTGGAGGGACTGGGTTCCGCCCAAGACCGCCGCGAGCGCCTGAATCGCCGTGCGGACGACGTTGTTATAGGGCTGTTGTGCCGTGAGCGAGCAGCCGGCGGTCTGCGCGTGGAACCGGCAAAGCCAGGAGCGCGGATTCTCGGCGCCGAAGCGCTCGCGCATCATGCGCGCCCAGATTTTGCGCGCCGCGCGGTACTTGGCGATTTCCTCAAAGAGGTCGTTGTGGGCGTTGAAAAAGAAGCTGAGGCGCGGAGCGAACTCGTCCACGCTCATGCCGGCGCGCAGTACCCACTCGACGTATTCGATCCCGTCCCGCAGCGTAAACGCCAGTTCCTGGACGGCCGTCGAGCCCGCCTCGCGAATGTGGTAGCCGCTGATGGAGATGGGATTCCAGCGCGGCACTTCGCGCGCGCCGAAGGTGATCGTGTCGACCACCAGCCGCATCGAAGGCCGAGGAGGGAAGATATACTCTTTCTGGGCAATATACTCTTTCAGAATATCGTTCTGGGTCGTCCCGGAAATCTTTTTCCAGTCGGCGCCCGACTTCTCCGCCGCCACCAGGTACATCGCCCAGATCATCGCCGCGGGGGAGTTGATCGTCATCGAGGTGGTCACCTGCTCGAGCGGCAACCCGGCAAGCAGCGTTTCCATATCTTCCAGCGAAGAAACCGCCACGCCGCACTTGCCCACTTCGCCCTCGGCGAGCGCGTGGTCGCTGTCGTAACCCATCAACGTGGGAAGATCGAAGGCGATGGAGAGTCCCGTCTGGCCCTGCTTGAGCAGATAGTGCAGCCGCTGGTTGGTCTCTTCCGGTGTGGCAAAACCGGAAAACTGCCGCATGGTCCAGAGTTTTCCGCGGTACATCGTGCGATGAATGCCGCGCGTGAAGGGATATTCTCCCGGATCGTTCAGGTCGCGATGGTATTCAATCTCCTTGACTTCCGCGGGCGTATAGAGCCGTCTGACCGGAACTCCCGAGAGAGTCGTGAATTCTTCCTGGCGCTCGGGGGATTTCTTGAGGGCAGGATCGAGGACCTGCTCTTCCCAGCGGCGCTCGGCGGGGGAGGTTTTGCGGCCCGGGCGCCCGGAGGGGTCGGTGTCGAGGCCGATGCCGGCCTTGGAATCCTTGTTCATTGTGCGAGCAGCCGCCGAGAATTCATCTTAGTGTAGCCTTCCAAGCAAAGTCAAACTTCCATGCCGCCGGCCCTAACCGACCGGTCAGGTTGCGGCAAGGCTTTCCGGGACTTGACTAGCGTTAATGGCGACTCTGGGATAGACTCGCGCCGCGATAGTTAATTGAACCACCAGGCTTTGCTTTCGGCTCGGCAACAAGCTGCCGGCCTTCCGCATTCAATGCAAGATACAGAAATCGCCCAACTACTTCCGCGGCTAAGGTCCTCTCAGGCGCAGGAGGCCTGGGCGGAGTTTCTGGGCGGCTTTTCCCCGCTGATCCTCCAGGTGATTCAACTGTCTGAACGCGACGACGACAGCATCGCGGACTGTTACCTTTTTGTGTGCGAGCAGTTAAGTCAAAAGCAATTTCGCCGGCTGACACTTTTCCGCGCCGACGGTCCGGCGAGCTTCCGAACGTGGCTGCGCGTCGTGGTGCGCAACCTGTGCCTGGACTGGCGGAGACGAGAATTCGGCCGGCACCGGATTTTCGAGTCGGTCCAGCGTCTGCCCGCCTTCGAGCGCGAAGTCTTCTCGGCCATCTTCGAGCAGAATCTGACAACGGCGGAAACGTTTCTTTTGTTGAGCTCAAAATCCCCCAGCCTCCGAGAAGAAAGGGTGGAACAAGCGGTCGAACAGATTCGCCGCTTGCTGACACCTCGGCAGTTGTGGCTTTTGCAGGCCGACCGGCCGCAATTTCAGGGAAGGGCGCCGGATTCGGACGGCCCGGCATTGTCGCTTGATGAACGCCTCCTGGATTCGCGGCCCAGCCCTGAAACGCTGGCTGCCTGGAACCAGCAACGAGCTAGATTGGCGCGCGTCGTGGCCGACCTTCCCGCGAGTGATCGACTCCTCCTTCGCCTGCGGTACGAGGAGGATCTAACATTCGATAAGATCGCCAGAATCATGGGCTTGAAGGATGCCCAAGCCGCCGACCGGCGAATCCGCGATATTCTGGCGCGCCTGCAAGCGAGTCTGGGCTGAGAAATCTGTCACCGGGCGCGGAAAAATTTCCGTCCCGTCCGTGTAAGAAGGTTGAGGAACAGAACGGCGTAAGGTGGGGACATTCACCCGAGAGGGAAGCATGGCCGAAATGGATCTCAAGCGTTGGCTCCGGGCGAAAAGATTGTCGCCCGCAGTCCGGGGCTGGCGTTGCCCCGATGAAAATGACATCGCCGCCTACGTGGACGGCAAGATCCCCGCGCCGGCGAGGGAACACATGGAGCGCCACCTCGCCGGGTGCGACTATTGCCTCGGCCAGGTCGCAGCACTGCTGCGGCTGGAGGACTCACCAATGCCGGAAAGCGTTCCCCCCGCGCTGCTGGCTCGAGCCAGGGATTTCGCTTCTGCGCCGGCGTCGCCCTCGGTGTGGCCCATTGTTCGCTGGGGCGCCGTGGCAGCAGTGACTGCCTGCATCGCCGTGGTTACCACTCTTTGGTATCAACGGCAGGATCGTGACACTTTCGTTCCGCCGGTGCCTGCCATCCAATCGCCCGCTAGCCAGCCGCCGGCGACATCGACCCCGGCGCCGCTGGCGACAACGCCGCGTGAGGTTCGGACGGTCAAGCCGGCTGGTCCGTCGTTTACATTGCTCGCCCCGCGTGAAGGTGCGGCTGTTCCCGGCGGCAATTTGGATTTCCGCTGGACGCCAGCCTCCGGGAGCCTCTATTACGAAGTCCGCGTGATGACGGTGGAAGGCGATCTGGTTTGGGAAGGGCGCGCGGAAGGGAACGAAACACGGCTGCCCGGAACCGTTCAACTGGTTGCCGGCGCCAGGTATTTTGTTTCAGTTCGGGCGTTGATGCCGGATGGGAAGGCGTTGGCCTCACCGGTCGTAGGATTTACGGCTCAATAAAAAGGGAATTGCCATGTTCCGATGGGAGGCCGTCATCCTCCTGGCGCTCGTGTGCAGCCCCGTCCGGGCTCAGGCGCCTGCGTCCTCAGCGGCGGGCGAGGCGGTGCTGGCGCGGGCGCGCCAGCTCTACTCCGAGCAAGGCCCCCGCGTTGCCCTGCCGGAGTATGAGCGCGCCCTGGAGATGTTCCGGAAATCCGGCGACCAGCGCAACCAGGCCATCACTCTCGGATACATCGGCAACTGCCACAAACGTCTGGGCGATTTGCCCAAGGCGCTGGATTTCCTCCAACGCGCCCTAGCGCTGAAACAAAAGCTCGGCGACCGGCTGGAAGAAGGGAAGACTCTCAGCCACCTCGGGCTGGTTTATTGGGAGCAAGGCGAGTACAAGCGTGCGACGGAAGTTCTCACCAGCAGTGTGGAGATTGCTCACGAACTCGGCGACGCCGCACTGGAGGCCGCGGCGCTCAATAACCTGAGCTTGGTTACGGACGAGCAGGGCGACTACCACCGCTCGCTCGAACAGTATCAGCGCGCCCTAGAACTCCTGCGCGCCTCGCACAACGAAGAAGGTGAAAGCGCGGCGCTGGGCAACATCGGCGGCGTGTACCTGAACCTCGGCAATTTCCGCGAGGCGATGAATTACTACCGCCAGTCCCTGGTGATCAGCGAGCGGCTGAAACTCGTTACCGCGACGGACGACCTGGGCAACCTGGCGTTGTGCCAACTGGGAGCCGGTCAGCCGGAAGAATCGCTGGGGACCTTCGACCGAGCCCTGACGCTGGCGCGCGCGGCGGGCCTGAAGAAGGAAGAGGCCGACTGGCATCGCGGCAAGGGCGACGTGCAGTTCACGCTCGGCCGCTACGACAAGGCGCGCGAGGAATACCGCCTGGCCCTGCTGGTTTACGAGCAGGCCGGGCTGAAGCGCGAACTGGTCGAAGCGCTAAGCGCCTCCGGGAGTCTTTGTGTGCTCCTCGGTGATCTGGCGTCAAGCGAAACCAGCTACCGCCGCGCCATCGAACTCGCCCGGACGATCGGCAACGCGCGCGGCGTCACCACGAACCTCGCGGCGCTGGCCGATTTGGAGCGCCGGCGGAAGAGACTCGATCAGTCGCGGGCGCTTTATCGCGAGGCCCTCGAGCGGGCCCGCGAAATTGACGATCGCGGCCAGGTTTCGAACGTTCTTGCGCAGCTCGCGTTGGTGGACCGGGACTTGAAGCGAAACGACGATGCCGCCCGCGAGGCTTCGGAAGCCGTAAGCGTCGCGCGCCAAGCCGGGGCCCGGCTGCTCGAAGCGCAGGCGCTTTATGCGCGCGGCGAGGTTGCGCTTGCCGAGGGGCAGCATGAAGAAGCTCTGAATCAATACGCGGCTGCTGAACGCGTCGCCAGGGAAATCGGCGACCCGGAACTCGGCTGGCGCAACGCTTTCGGGCAGGGCCAGTCGCTCGAAGCTCTCGGTCGGAATGCCGATGCCGTGGCGGCATACAGCAGCGCCGTCAAGGTCATCGAGAGTGTTCAGAGCGAACTCGCCGAGGAGCGCTTCCGCGCCGGATACCTGGAGGACAAATTCCAGGTGTATCTGGCGCTGGTCCGCCTGCTGCTGAAGCTGGGCAGGCCCGGCGACGCATTCATGTTCTCGGAGAGGCTCCGGGCGCGGAGTTATCTCGAGCTCATTAATCGTGGCTTGCCACCCATCGGCGACGAGGCGCAGCGCCGCACGGAAGCCGAATTGCGCGCCCGCATCCGCCACCTCCAACAAGTTCTCGAGCAGGAGGCCGCGAAGCCCGCCGTCGAGAGACGGGATCGAGCCGTTGAAATCTATTCTCATGAGCTGGCGGAACTGGAGCGCTCCTACCAGAACCTGCTCGACGATTTGCGACTCACCCAGCCCGCCTACGCCGCCGTGTGCTCTCTGGAGATTCCTTCGACAGCACAGGTGCAGAGTCTCCTTGCCCCTGACACGGCGCTGCTCGAATACGTGGTGGGCTCGGAGGGCGTTACGATCTTTGTGCTCACCGGGCGTGAGCTGAAAGCCGTCGTTTCTCCGGTGCGCGCGTCCGACCTCGCCGCCAAGGTCGAACTCTTTCGCAGCCTGGCTGTCCAGCGGCGCGGCGACGACTGGCGCCCGCCGGCTGAGAGTCTGCGGCGGCTGCTAATCGAGCCGGTCGAGAAGGCGGGATGGCTGGAAGGCGTCAAGCGGCTTTACATCGTTCCGCACGGAATCCTGCACTATTTGCCTTTCGCCGCGTTGGTTCGCGCCGGCGACAAGGAGCCGCAATTCCTGGCGGATCAATATGCGCTCGCCGATCTGCCCGCCGCATCCGCGCTGGTGTACGGGAAGAGCTCCGGGGAGGCGCACCACAACCTTCTGGCGATGGCTCCGGCGCGTGCCCGGCTGCTTTACACCGAATCGGAAGCGCGCGCCATCAGCCGGTTTTTCCCTCTCCAGCCGATGGTGCTCGTGGGCCGCGAGGCCACGGAAAGCTCGTTCAAAAAGCATGCCCCAGAATACGGAATTATCCATCTGGCGAGCCACGGGTTTCTGAACAAACTGAACCCGTTGTTCTCCGGCGTGGATCTCGAACCCGACCGCAGCGACGACGGCCGCCTGCAGGTCTTTGAAATCCTTCGCATGCGCCTCAGCGCCAGCCTGGTGACCCTATCCGCTTGTGATACGGCGCTGGGGAGCGGCTACTTCGCCGACGTTCCGGCGGGTGAAGATTTTGTCGGGCTGACGCGCGCGTTCCTGTTCGCCGGCACTCCCTCGGTGCTGGCCAGCCTCTGGGAAGTCAACGACCAATCCACCGCCGAACTGATGCAGAGTTTCTACCGCCGCCTGACCCAAACCGATAAGGCGACGGCTCTGGCCATGGCCCAGCGGGAAATGCGCCGTCGTACCGGCCGTTTTGCCCATCCGCGATTCTGGGCGGCATTTGTGCTCGTGGGCTCCATGAACTGACCGAACGGTTATCCCTCCAACGTGTCGCGGAAATGGGCGCGGCAGACCGTTGCCGACCAAATTGCCCCTTGACGGCTCGGCGATTTGGTAGTAAGAATGCTGTTAGCCAAGGCGTACAGACATTTTGAGGGTGTGCCCAGTCGTCGTACGGGCTGGGGAATCGGCCCCGCAAGGTTGGCTGGAGGCACAAATGAAGCGGGAGAAGTCGCTCTGGATTCTGGTCATCATCGCGTTGTTGTTCCTGGTCTTCTGGAACCTGCGATCTCATGCCGCACCAATTAGCTCAGAGATTGCGCCCTCCCAACACGGGGTCATCCCCACCGGGAACGCCCAAGACTGCTCCTAGAAGCCGCTATTAACCACCCTAGTAACACCCCTGAAAATAAATCCCCACAATCGCGGAAAAATCGACTTCCTGTCCGTGTAAGATAGACGAACAGGGCAAGACCGCACACACAGGGCTTTCTAAGACAGGGCGACACGCCGAAGGGAGTGGCAGTGATGATTTCCAAACAGCGCATCCCGGGTTGGCTGGCTTTCTCATTGTGTGTATTGCTAGGTGGGGTTATGAGCGGCTCAGTATTACTAGCACAGGATATCGCGGTGACATCGGCCAGTCCCAACACCGCCGCACAAGGGACGATCGGCCTGGATGTGACCATCGGCGGCAGCGGTTTCAAGAAAGGCGCCAAAGCCGCGTGGTTCATCACCGGCACGACGAATCCCGGCGGAATCACCGTCAACTCCACGACCTTCGTTAACTCGAACACCCTGGTGGCCAACATCACCGTCGCCGCCGACGCCCAGACCGATTTGAAATTCGACGTCGCCGTGACCTCCGGCGGCCGCACCGGCAAAGGCATCGAGCTCTTCTCGGTCAGCAGCAACTCAAACGGCGCAACCTGCACCACCTACAATGTGACATCCATCTTGTACGACGCGGACAGCAACAGCGCGCCGCTCCAGTACCAGAGCGACAGCTTGGGGCCCTACGTCACGGGTAACCGCAAGGGCGACACGGTGAGCTCCGTCATCCAGGCATCGTGCAGTTGGGCCCTGGACACCACCAATTCCAAGACGCGGGGGATCGTGGTAACGCTCGCCTATCCGTTTGCGAGCAATCCCCCGCCGCCGTTCATCGGCCCGCAGGTGATCAAAGGCGTCTTCCACACCACCTGCCAGAACGATCCTGCGAGCAACGGCATGAACTTCGGCACCATGACGTTCGCGGGCCAAACGATGGTCTGCCCACTTATCCTCCCCTTCAATTACAACGGGGTTTATTACAAGCTGAGCTTGGCCCCGCAGAAGTGGCCGGGAACAAGCTACATGCAGGTAACGTGCAGCGGCGCGACGGGCGGCCAGTGTAATTCCTGGACGGTCGCGCCCGACCCTGCGACGTCGGTGCTCAACACGGCCACGAACCAGGTCTCGGCCATTGCCGAGCTCTTCGTTACGGACTCAACCGGCACCGTGACCGGCACACCGCTGGGGACTTACCTGGTGTCGTTCAGTTTCCTGATTCATAAGTGAATGGCTCGAAGCAAGCCGCCGTCGCAACCGGCTGCACATCTGCCAAGGGGCGTGAGGAACTCTATGACCGGCAACAACCACCGAGAGGAGGCGTCGGTGGAATTCTGGAAGCCTTCAAGCCTTGCGGAGGACGCTTTTCTGCTTGGCGAGTGGCTGGTTGACCCTATGCTGAACAATCTGTGCAATGGGAAGCAGCAGGTTCGAATCGAGCCCAGAACCATGGAATTGCTGGTCTTCCTGGCCCAACACGCAGGGAAAACGTTGGCGAAGGAACGCCTGATCGCCAGCGTTTGGCGGGATGCCTTTGTAACCGACGACGTTCTGACGCGAGGGATCTGCGGGCTGAGGAGGGTCTTCGGGGATAATCCCAAAACGCCGCGCTATATCGAAACCATTCCCAAGCGCGGGTATCGGCTGGTTGCGCCTGTCACGCGCGCTTCGGACTTCGAGCAGGAGATTGCAAAGCCCAGGAAAAGCTTGCGAGCGGCTCTCCTCCAGTTGTGGGCCTCAATTATGGGGTAGCTGGCTGCCCGTTGCCGTGGATGCTCAGTCGCAGGGGAGCCGCGGGCAACACGGCAAGGCTGAAAGCTATTGAGGGGTCAGAAGATAGGGGAAAGCCGGGCTCCCCAATTCAGGCATTTTGTCCTACCCTAGCAGGGGTCTCTTCTGTCCTCCCCCACCGCGTTTTCAAGCACAACGAGCTATCTCGGAATTTCCCAATGCGGCCTCGATTTGGCGCCAGCGCTAGCCACCCTGCTGGGTTCCGACGGTGGGATGAGGCGTCTCCGCCGATCCGGGGATATTCCGACTCTTGGTGACTTTGCCCTCCATAGCGTCCGTCAATTCGATGTTGTGGTGGGTGAGGGTCGTACCGGTCGCCTGCAGGAATTGGGTCAGCGCCTTCGAGTAAGTCGAGCGCGCGCGCACCTCGTTGCCCTCGGCAGTGGCCAAGTCGCGCTGGGCCTGAATCACCAGGAATACCGTGGACTCGCCCAACTGAAACTTCTTCTGCTCGGCGTCGAGCGTCTGGCGGGCGAGGGTAACGGCTTTCGCCGCGGCCTCGATTTGCGCCTTCGCCTGGATGACGGCGATCTCGGCATTGCGGACGTCCTGAGCGATCTTGTTCTTCTGCTGCTGCACCTGGGTTTCGAGCTGGCGGCGTTCGAGCAGCGCGCGCGCCGCGTCCGCCTGAGCGGCACGATTGCGGATCGGGATGGAGAGCCTGACGCCAAACGAGTAATCGGGGAAGTCACCTGCCCAGGTCTGACTGAGCGCGTCGCCGGCGCCACCACTAATAATCCCCAAAGGCGGCACGGTGTTTCCTGTAGAATCCACGCACCTCGTGCCAAAGGCCGACGCACCCGCCGGGCAACTGGCGCGGTTCCCGGCCAGGCCGCTCCCAATGTAAGTCGCGAAGAGGTCGAGTTGGGGCAGCAGGGAATTTCGCCGCGCCTTGATTGTGTAATCCTGGTCGATCAGCTTGAGCTGGTTCTGTTCGAGCTCGGGGCGGTTCGCCGCTGCCAAACGCAGCGCTTCGTCGAGTGGCGGAACATCATCAGGGCGAGGCTCCGGTAGCTTGTTCTCGGTAACGACCTTGGCGCTGGCCAGCTCCGGGTCAACCTGTTTGGATATAGCCGTCTTGATGAGCTCAGCCTGCTGTTGGAGGTTGGTCTGCGCCACAATCAAATCCTGCTGGCGCGCGGCGACTTCCGACTCCGCCCGGACGACTTCAATGGGGGCAAGCGTGCCGATTTCGACTTGGCGTTTGTTGTCGGAGAGGAGCTTCTGCGCAAGGGCAAGGGCCTGCTCGGCGACGCGGACGTTCTCCTGGAATGCGACGTAATCCCAGTACAGGTTCAAGACCGCCGAAACCGTGGTGATAACCTGCTGGCGGAACACTGATGCCGCTACCTTCAAGTCGTTTTGGGCAATGCGGATCTGAACCGAGTTGGCGCGGCGGCCGAAGCCATTCAACAAAGGCTGGTTAAAGCCCACTGCCATAAACGTGTTGACCGAAGGATTGAAAAGCTGGGTAAGCGAAGTCGTCGTTCCCCGGTTTCCTCCGGTGAAGAACGCGACGCTCGTCCCCGATTGGAACGCCTGGTTGTAACCCACCGTGTAGTTGGTTGCCTGGGAGGTGACAACCGGCACGCCTTGAACCGTGGTGAAGTTGAGGGGCGAGGTGTTCCGGTCCCAGCCCATCGAGAAGAACACCGACGGGTCGAAGGTTCCGCCCCCGGCGAGTTGCGTGGCACTGGCGCCGGCCGTCGCGCCACCGCCACGTCCGCCCTGTTGCTGGCCGCCGGCGCTGACGCCGCCGCCTAAAGCCCCGGCAAACAGCGCGCCGGATTGGAACGATCCGGCGAATCCGCGCGCCGCTCCGCCGCCCTGCGTTCGCAGGATGTCAGTCTGGGCGTAGCTGATGTTGTAGCGCGCCACGGCAATGTCCAAGTTGTTCTCCAGCGCCATGGAGAGAGTGTCCTCGATCGTAAGGTGGAGTTCGCCGTTACGAATCAGGGAATGCAGACGCTGGGTATTGGTCAACCGAGCCTCCGGGACGGCGGGGCTGAAATACGGACTCATGATGTTCGGAAACCAGTTCGACGTCGTGAAGTCCAGACTTTTGGACGGCACGGGCGAGGGTTGTTGCGCGCCCAATGGAGCGGCGGCCAGGAACGTCCCCAGAATGACGGGGGCGGCGAGCCAGCGGAGGCATCGAGGTTTCATTGCGTGTCCTTCTCCTTGCACATTGGAATTCAACAACTTATTCCGACTACAGAATATACCTACGAAATTCTACGACGCGGGGTTTCAAAGAAAGGGTAGGTAGCGACTCTTTGCTACGTCGCCGTACCGAGGAGCCTGGAGGATGACTGCGGCGAATAATAAACAGCGCCACTTTCCCGCGATACCCAACCCTGCACCCTTTCGCGCAGGTAACTCAAACCAAGCAGTTTAACACCATCAAGCTAACCTAACAACGGCTTGCTCCCAACTCATGAAGGCATCGGGCGATTGGTTCATCGGGCGATTGGTTCATCGAATGATCGGACGATTTAGAAGCTCTTCCGCTCAACCGATGGTTCGATCATGCGATCACCCGATGTCTTCACTCGTATCTCAGCGCCACCATCGGATCGACCTTGGCCGCTCTCCGGGCGGGAATGTAGCAGGCCAGCAGGGCAACCGCCGCCAGCAGAGCCGTCACGCCAGCGAACGTCACGGGGTCCGTGGGTGCCACACCGTAGAGCAAGCTGGTCAAAACGCGGGTCAGAGCAAAGGCCCCGGCCAGTCCCATGGCCAATCCGATAAAGCTGAGTCGCAAGCCCTCACCGACGACAAGGCAAAGCACCTCGCTCCGCCGCGCGCCCAAGGCCATCCGAATGCCGATCTCCCGCCAGCGCTCCGTCACCATGCAGGAGAGCACACCGTAAGTGCCGATGGCTGCCAGGAGCAACGCCAGTCCGGCAAATGCACCCAAAAGCTGCGCCAGCAGTCTCGGCCGGCGAATCGATTCGGCGAACACCGAATCCATGTCGCGAAACCGCACGACGGGAACCGCGGCGTCCACTTCTGACACCACCCGCTCGATCGTCCCTGACAGTGCGGCCGGCGGCAGAGTCGTCCGCATCACCACATTCATACTTGGCGGAGAGACGCCGTGCTGGTCAAGGGATACATAGAGTTCAGATCCTGCCGGGCGCTCCACCCCGCGCTGCCTGACGTCCTTGGCTACTCCGATTACCGTATGCCAGACATCATCGCTTGCGCCGAACGAACCACCCGGAGGCCGCAAACGCTGGCCAATGGGGTTTTGCCCTTTCCAGATCCTTTTCGCCAGAGTCTCATTGACAATGGCCACCTTGCCTTGCGACGCGTTGTCGGTTCGCTCGAAGCCGCGGCCGGCGACGATCGGGATGCCCATCGTCCCGAAATAGTCCCCCATAACGAATTGGTAGTAGTCGATGATTGCAGAGGGCTTCCCATCGTCGGAGGTGTAGTTCTCGATAGGAGTGGCGATCGCATCTGGAGTTCGATTCGGCGGCAGACCCGACATGGCAGCCGTTCCCAGCACGCC
>JBHGBD010000021.1:0-81629 GCA_041946825.1 Terriglobia bacterium
AAGGCAGAAGGCAGAAGGCAGAAGGCAGAAGGCAGAAGGCAGAAGGCAGAAGGCATCTCATCTTCCTGGGCGTTTTCTTCCATCGAACAGTCCGCTCTTTGTCGCTACGCTAATCTGACAAAATGTCCGCACCGTCGTGGACAGTTCGTGTCCGAAAATGGGATCTTGAACGACCGAACCCATCGATCTTGTTGAAAACATTTGGTCTCCTAGAATTGTACATGACTTTCCAATGTATGATTGAAAATAGATGGTATTACGATGATTGTCCCTGTACGTCATTGAAAAATAGTTAGTTATAGTGGAATCCGGCATTTGGAGGTCGGAAATGCGCCTCAGGCGAGCGACCGGCCTTTGGTCTCCGGCACGGCAAGGCCGATTAGGCCTGCCAGGAGGAATGCCAAGCCACTAATCCAGAATGCTGAGCTCAGGCTGCCGCGCGCGGCAACGGCTCCAAGAAGCCATGGTGCGGCGGCGCTAAGCGCCCGGCCAAAGTTGTAGGTCAGGCCCATCGCGGAAGCGCGGAAGGAAGTGGGGAAGAGTTCCGAGGTAATCACGCCGAAACCAGTGAAGTGACCCGTCCCGAAGAAGGCGAGCAGAGGTCCCAGAACCAGCAGCGCCGACGCGGCCCCGGCTCGGGCATAAAGCGGTACGAGCGCCGCCGCCAGAAGCAGATACGCGACATAGGTTTTCTTACGCCCCAGCGCGTCGCTGATGAACCCGAAGCTGACGTAGCCCAGCCACATTCCCGCCTGCATGACGATGATCCAGAGCGACGACGCGGCGATGGTTAATCCTCGGCCGCCCTGTCCGATGGGGAGAGCGAGGTAGGGCGGAATCCAGGTGAACAGACCCCACCACGCAAAAAGCGCGGCGCTGTTCATCAGCAGGGTAATCAGGACGAGCCGCCGATAGGGCGCGGCTAGCAGGTTACGAAGCGGGGAAATACGGTCACGCGGGCGCGAGTCGCGAGCCAGCCAAAGCGGGGATTCCCGGACGCCGCGGCGAATCCAGAGGGTTGCGAGCGCGGGCAGGATTCCGACGAAAAATACCGCTCGCCATCCCCAGCGCGGGAGGACGAGCGCGGTCGTGGCTGCGGCCAGAGCGTAGCCGATGGCGAACCCGCTTTGCATGATCCCGAGCGCCTTGGCGCGATGTTCGGGCCGCCAGGTTTCAGCGACCAGCGCCGCGCCCGTGGCCCACTCGCCTCCCATGCCCAGTCCAAGCAGAAATCGAAATGCGGCGAGCTCGACAACCGTTCGCGAGAAGCCGCAAGCGGCGGTAAAGACCGAATACACGAGGATGCTCGCCATCAGCGCGCGGCGCCGCCCGATACGATCCGCGGCAATGCCGAAGAGAATTCCTCCCGCCGCCGACGCAATCAAGGTGATGGAGGCCAGCAGCCCCGCCTGCGCGGTCGTGAGCTGGAGTTCGCGCAGCAGTTCGGTGATGACCATGGCGTACAGTGTGACGTCCATGCCGTCAAGCATCCAGCCGAGAGTGCTGGCGAGGAGCGCGCGGCGCTCGGCGGACGAGGCGGTAGAAAGGAACGGCACAATGGAACTCCGCATGGTTCGGCCGAAGCAAGCGTCAGAGGCGGCGAATCCGGGCGTGGCGGCGTGAAGCCGCCGCTGCGCCGGGCCGGGCGAAAGTATAGCCTAACCGTAATACCGAGGCTGTTGACTGGTTTCTTAAAGGTCCCCACGAATTTCCCGATTGTTTCACTCCGGGGATTGTGGTAAGGAATAGCCGCTTCCAGTGATCTTACTTGCAATCCAGATCTGGCAATAATGCGGCGGGCAGAGCGCGCCCGCCCCGGAATTGATACGGCATATTCGGACTCCGAAGCCTCAGAGGAGGGATAATTCCATGGCCAATTGCGCGAAGTGCGGGGCAGCCCTGCTGGAAGGAGCGGTCTTCTGCGGATCGTGCGGCGCGGCGGTGACGCCTCCCGCTCCTCCGCCCCGGGTGATTCCGCCCATCAGCATGGAAGAAGGGGCAGGATTCTTTGCATCGCTGTTTGACTTCTCCTTCACCGAATTCATCACGACGAAGCTGATCAAATTCCTTTACGGTCTGGGAATGCTTCTGGGCGCCGTGATGGCTCTGGCGTTGATCATCACGGGATTCGCTCAATCGGTGATTACGGGAATCCTGTTTCTCATTCTCTCGCCGGTGATCTTCCTGCTTTACGTGGTCGGCGCGAGGGTGTGGCTGGAAATCGTCATCGTGATCTTCCGTATCTCCGAGCACACGGAAAATATTGCCAAAAACACGGGGAGATGAATCCGCCTCCTTGTGGCAGGTGATTCCCCGGCACTCGTGGGCACGGTAAGGGGAGGCGTTTTGATGTCGCCCGCCCGCCGTTGTTGGGGGGCGGCGGGCTGCGGCCACCCGACGCTTTCTTCTGCCATCAAGGCAGGAAAGATGCCATCCTGACTTGCTTTCCTCTTGACAATTTCAGCTAGTCAGCGCAAGTTAACAGGTTTCGGCCTCAGGCACGCCGGGCACACGTAAAGGGCCAACCGGGCCGAATTGACCTATGGCAGTTCGCGTCTGCTTTCACGACCAGTGTTTTGACGGAGCGTGCTCTGCTGCGGTCTTCACGCGCTTCTACAAGGAGTGCGTTGACCCCAAGGCGGAGGTGCGATATCGCGGCCTGGTGCATCGCGCGGGTCAGCTTTTCGAGAACGACATCTTCGACAGCGAAGTGAATGTCATCGTCGATTTCAAGTATTCCAGCAGCGACCGCCTGACCTGGTGGTTTGACCATCATCAGAGCGCGTTCCTGACCGAGTCCGATGCGCAGCATTTCCGCGCCGACCGGAGCGGGCGGAAATTCTACGGGCCGGAATTCCGTTCCTGCACCAAGTTCATCGCGCATATCGGGGAGACGAAATTCGGATTTAAGTGCCCCGATCTGGAGGAGTTGATCCGCTGGGCGGACTTGATCGACGGAGCACAGTACCCGGACCCGCAGACGGCGGTCGAGATGCGCGATCCGGCAACGCAAATCACCCTGGTCATCGAGGGGATGCGCTCGAAGGATTTCGTCGCCGGGCTGATTCCCGAGCTGGTTTCGAAGCCCCTCCAGGAAATCGCCGCGCTCCCTCTCATCCGCAATGCCTTCGAAGAGCTTTACGCGCTGCATCTGAAGACGATGGAAGTGATTCGCAACCGCGCGGAGATCCACGATGGCGTGCTGCAGTTCGACATCGCGGATCGGGACTCGGAGGGATTCAACAAGTTCATCCCCTATTACCTGTTCCCGGCCGCGGTTTACAGCGTGGCGCTGAGCCACTCGCCGGAACGGACGAAGATTGCTGTGGGCAGCAATCCCTGGAATCCCACTCGCAAGGACGCGAACCTGGCGAGCATTTGCGAGAAGTACGGAGGTGGCGGGCACGCCAAAGTGGCGGCCATCTCCCTGCCTCCCACGGATTTGGACCGGGCCCGTGAAGTGGCGAAGCAGATCGTCGTCGAGCTTCGGGCCAGCCTGAAGTGACACCGCAGGCTCTGAGGGGTGAGGTTAATCACGTAGGTAATTGTTAGATTGGACCGCTTGCCTCCGCCTCGGGGGTATGATAAAAAAGTGCGGTTGAAGCCATTATTCCAGGTGGTCCAATCCCGCTGAAGGCGAAGGCGGCGGCGCAGGCGGAAGCCTGATTTGTTCCGTGTCTGTCTCCGTACCGGAAGGCCCCGCTCCACGAGCGACGGAAGTCGCATCCGGCCAGGTCGAGGCGAGACAGGGGAAAGTGAAAACCGTGGGTGAAGCGACCAAGACCGACCCCAATGTCATCAACATCACCGTGTTCGGCATGTCGGACGTGGGGCGCGTTCGGAAGAATAACGAAGACAATTTCGTCGTCTGCAACCTGACGACGGGTGAAGCGAGCCTGACCCCGGCGCTGCGTGATCACCGCCTGGGCCCGCGCGGCACCCTCTTCCTGGTGGCCGATGGAATGGGAGGCGAGGCGTGCGGCGAGGTCGCCAGCCAGATCTGCGCGACCACCATCCCCAAGCGGCTCTACGAAAACCTCAAATCCATGGGGAACGTCAGCGAGACGAACTTCGTGCTGATGCTGCGCGAGGCCGTCGAATACGCCAACCAGATCATTTATCAGAAGGCGCAGGGCAACCCCTCGTATCGGGGCATGGGAACCACCACCACCGCCGCCGCGCTTTTTGGCACGCACTTGTTCGTGGCCCAGGTGGGCGACTCGCGCGCCTATGTCTTGCGCAACGGACAACTCGTGCAGTTGACGCGCGATCAGACTTATCTGAATTACCTGGCGGATATCGGCGCGGAGGTTCCCGCGGAGCCGGAAAAGGACAGCCGCAAGAGCATCCTGACGCAGGCCGTCGGGAGCAGCGAGTCGGTGGATGTCAAGGTCACCTACATGAAGGCCCGGAGTGGCGACAACTTGTTGCTCTGCAGTGACGGCCTTTACAACATGGTGAAGGCGCCGGACATCCTGACGCTCATGACGCCCGAAGATGCGCTGCCGGCGAAGTGCAAGGCACTGATTGACAAAGCCAACGAGCATGGCGGGACCGACAACGTTACGCTGATCCTGGCGGAATTGCATGGGTCGGGGCTTCCGCCTGCCGAGGAATCTGCCGGCGTCGAGTGTCTGGAGTTTCGAGAAGAGGATTTCAAGACAGGTTCCTAATTGTCCCAGCAGGTCTGTTTCCTGGAGGCTGGCCAGAGCAATGAGCCAACCGCCCGGATTCTCTGCTTACCCACAACCGGCATGACGGGAAAAGGACAGAGATGAGATGCCCGGGATGCGGGGAAATCAATGAAGCCGGTTTTGCTTTCTGCCGCAGCTGTGGCAGCTCCCTTCCGCAGAGCGAGGATCTCGCCGCAACCGCGGCCATCACCGCGCCTCCTGAAGTAACTCCTTCCCAGCCCGAATCCTTCGTTACCTACAAGCTTGTCGCGACGAAAGGGCTCCTCGCAGGTCGAACGTTCACGATCGGTCCGCGCGGGCTGTTGATTGGGCGCGACCCGGCCAACTGCCAGGTCGTCCTGGCGGATGACGAGGTCTCGCGCACCCACGCGTGGGTCGGATTCGACTCCCAGGGACGTGTGGTCGTCCGCGACCGTAATTCCGCCAATGGGACTTACGTCAATCAAGTGCGCATTCAAGAGCGGATTTTGCGTCCCACGGATGAGCTGGAAGTAGGGACGGAGCGCCGCCACCTGTTCCGAATCGAGCATACGGGAGGCGAGTTCGATGCCCCTCGGCCCGCCCCCGTCACGGAGCGGATTACCCCCGTGCGCGCGCCCGCACCGTTAGGGGCGACGTCGGTGATGGGCCCGACTCCGACCGCGATGATTCTGCCCGCAGCCAAGGCCACCGGCGGCACGGTGGCCATCAAGCTGACGGACCTGATGGCGCGCCCGCACCTCGAACTGATCGTGGATAAATATGCCGTCAAGACCCTCGAGGTTTCGGAGTCCGGCCTGAGCGTGGGGCGCGATGCCGGCCGTTGCCAGGTGGTCATGGACCACCCCTCTGTCTCGGGGGTGCATGCGGAGATTGCGCTGCAGAACGGCAAGGCGTTTATCACCGACCACTCGACCAACGGAACTTTTGTGAACGGCCAGCGTGTTCGCACGGCCGAACTCGTCGACGGCGACTACGTCACCTTCGGGCGGTACGCCGGAAAATCGCTCATCTTCCGGACGGGCCTTGAACCGCAACTCCGCTCCGAAACGGTCGAACTGGCCAAGGACCGCATTACCATCGGGCGCGATCTGTCGAGCGACGTGGTGATCGATCACCCTGTGGTTTCGGCGCATCACGCGCGGATCGTGAAGGAAGGCGACAAGTTCTTCATCGTGGATCTTGGGTCCACGAATGGAACCTTCGTGAACGGCATTAAGATCAAACGTCACCAGCTTGCGGAGCTCGACCGGATCGTTATCGGGCCTTCGGAGCTCCATTTCTCCGGCGCCAGCCTCTCGCACACTCCCGAAACGCGGGTGGTGCGGCTCGACGTGCGCGAAGTCAGCTTCCAGGTTGAAGACCTCGTCTCGAAGAAGCCCAGGCTGCTGCTCGATGAAGTCTCCCTGGTCATCAAGCCGCGGGAACTGATCGGCCTGCTCGGTCCGAGCGGCGCGGGGAAGTCCACGCTGATGAATGCCCTGAACGGCTTCGCGCGGCCCAGCGGCGGAGAGGTCCTCTATAACGGCGTCGACCTCTACGACAACCTTGACAGCCTTAAGTCGACGATCGGGTATGTGCCGCAGGAAGACATCATGCACAAGCAGCTCAGCGTGCGTCGATGCCTTTACTACGCCGCGAAGCTGCGATTGCCCGAGGACATCTCCGACGACGAGATCAACCGCCGCGTCGATGAGATGCTCAATATCCTGAAAATCGACCCGCAGCGCTGGGACAATCCCGTCGCCACCCTGAGCGGCGGCCAGCGCAAGCGCGTCAGCATCGGAATCGAGCTGATCCCCAAACCCGGGGTCCTGTTTCTGGATGAGCCCACGGCGGGGCTCGACCCGCGCACCGAGACCCTGATGATGATGCTTTTCCGCCAGCTCGCCAATCAGGGCTCAACGATCATCATTACCACCCACCTGCTGGCGTCGTTCGGAGTTCTGGATCGAGTTGTGGTGCTGGTTCAGGGTCGCCTGGCGTTTTACGGTCCGGGGACCAAATTCCTCGATTACTTCAAGGCCAGTGTTCCGGCCGACGTCTACGACGACCTGACCGACAACAACACGGTTCCTTACGCGCAGGAATTGAAGAAGCGCTTTTCCGAATCCCCCCTTTACAAGGAGCAGGTTGGCGAGCCGGCAGGCGGAACTCCCCACGAGGGCAAACCCGCCGCCGGGGCGCGCGAAACCGCGACCGGGGCGAAGGGTTTCAGCCTGCACCAGTTTCGAGTCCTGGCGCGGCGCAATTGGGATTTGAAGTTCGGCGACCGCGCGCAGACCCTGCTGCTATTTCTGCAGGCGCCCCTCGTGGCGCTGCTGGTGGCGCTGATGGCCAGCGAGCCCAACCAGATTCAAACCATTTTCATGGCCATGTTCGCGGCCCTCTGGTTCGGCTGCTCCAATTCCGTGCGCGAAATTGTGGACGAGCAGACCATCTACCGCCGCGAGCGGCAGACCGGACTGAAGATCCCGTCCTACGTTTTCTCCAAGCTTTTTGTCTTATCTTTCATTGCCCTCATTCAATGCGCTTCGGTGATTGTGATTCTCTTTTTCGTCCGGCACGCGCTGGCGCTGAATCTTGGAGAACTTCTCGGTGCTCTCGGCATAATGTTCATGGTGGCCGTCTGCGGGACGCTGGTTGGCCTGGTGATTTCCAGTCTCGTTTCCACACCGGAGAAAGCGCTGACTCTCTTCCCGCTGGTGCTGATTCCCGAACTATTGCTCTCCGGGTTGTTTCTTCCCGTCAACCAGATTCAGCCCATCATTCCCGTCACTGTCGAGCAACTCTTCGAAGGGAAGATGTTTGCTCAGCCCGAAGCGAAAGCGAAGGCGCGGCAGATGATGAACCCGCCCGCGGACGCTACTGCGCCGGGCGCCGCCTCCACTCCGACTGGCTCAGCAGCCACGCCGGAGGCAGCAACGCTGGCAGCAGCCCAAGCCACAGCCCGCGAGGGAGAGGCCGCCCACCAGGTGGCGGGCGCGATGGCGCCGTCCCAGAAAGTTGAGCAGGTCTTCCACAAATACACCCCGCAGCCCGTTACCGGCATGCCGGCGCCGGTACGTTGGCTCTCCATGCTGGCCGTGTCGCGCTGGGGGATGGAGGCGCTCTCCGACCTGTGCGTGCACGGGCGCCACTCCACACAGGACTACGCCTACAAGATTATCAACACGGTCTACATCTCGATGCACCCGGACGACCTGGAGAAACTGGAGAAGGGGTTGGAAGCTTCCGCCGACGCGGTTGCCTCTGGAACATTTCCGCTCCCGTCGGACTTCTGGAAGGATAAGGGGTCATATCTGGGCGTTCTGGCAGTCCACGCGCTGGTGATGACCCTCATTGTCCTCTTGCTGATGAAGCGAAAAGACGTTCGCTAATCTGCGACCGGCCTCTCCGTCGGCCGACGGACCTCAAAGGAGCCAACATGGACACCGGATATTCCACGGTCCGCAATCTGCTTTACATCGTGCTCGTCGTGGCGGTGCTGGCGCTGCTGTCGAGTCTTTACGTCGCCACGCAACTTGATCGGAATAGCCAAGAACTGGCCGCGCTCCGCCTCCTGGTGAGCAAGCAACTGATGGGGAACGCTCTCGCTCAGGCGGAAGAACTGGGGAAGAAGATGGACTCGCTGAACCAGTCGGCTTCGGGGATCGACGCCAAGATGAAACAGGCGCAGGACGAAATGGACGCGAAGCTCAAGAAGGCTCAGGACGACTTCGTGGCGCGCATGAACGTGGAATTGCCGCGCACGATGGACAACTACATCAAGCAGCGCGCGCCGGTTGTCCAAAAAGAACTGATCAAGAAGGGACTGCCGCTCCCCAAGTGACCCTGGTTCATCTCCAGTGACCTTACGTGGGAGGCGCAAACGGAGAATTCAGCAAGGATGCGTGTGAACTGCGTTTCTGCCCAGCCCCCGGTCGGGGGCGTAAGAAAGGAATCGCCGGCCACACTTCCCACAGATAAAGGGGTAGAAGGAAACTCGCGGGAAGACCCAGCGCTCCAATAACCCCTTACGCTTTACGCGACGAACGTCGCTACAATCACACTTCGCGCAGGCGATACTTCTTGCCAATTGAACCCCGCAGTTCGTGACCATCAAAAAGGAATTGTACGTCCTGTTTACATAGATTCCCGTTTGGCATGCCGGGTTGTGTGTCCATGACAGGGTTCGTGCGGTTTTCGGCCACGGTAATCAGCTCAGCTTTCTGCAGGTTTGAAGATGAGTGATTCAGTACCATGCGTCCCCGCACAGATACAAGACCCGAAAAGTAGGGCTTCCCGCCCCACCTGGGGTCGAGCCATGAACCCTGCCAGGATTCTTGACGCGGGTCAGTCCCTCCCAAAAGGCTGGTTGGACTCTTCTGGGGGGGGAAGGGCTCAGTCTTCGAGATTCTCGTTCAAAATCCTTGCACGACACGGATCCGAAGCGTTCCAGATTCTTACAGGCGAGATCACGCGAATGGGGAAGGCAGTGTAAGGGCCGTGCGGGTCGCAAAGGGTAGCGCGGTTGGGCCTCCGACTCTGCTTCGAGTCTGGGCTGTTCTTGCGGGGAATTCCCTTCGAGTCGCGGCGGACACTCGCCTACTTAGTGTCGTGCATCTGAAATTGGCAAAAAAACGAAACCCGTCTGTCATGCTGAGCGCAGCGAAGCATCTGCAGTTGTTTCTGGTGGGTAAATAAAGCAGATTCTTCGCCCGCCGCGGCGGGCTCAGAATGACATGTTTCACTTTCTGCGGAAACCCGACAATGGTTAAGCTTCCGGCTCGGCAATACCGGCCAGGTCAGGTGGTCTTGATTTCTGCTCGGAAGATCTGCTCGCCGGCGAAGAACTCGTCACCGTGCTGCAGCTCGGCTTCTCCGCGAATCTTGCGATAGACGCCATTCCGGCTCTTCAAGTCCACCAGAAGAAATCGTCCCGGCTGCGCCACGATGCGCGCGTGCTCGCCTGACATGTAGGGGTCGTTCTTGAAGATGAGGTCGCCTCGCGTGCGTCCGAGAGTCGTCTCGGGCTTGTCGAGTTTGAATTCTTCGATAACTTCACCGGTTAACTGGATGCGCTCCAATTTGGCCGTGACCGGTCCCGGGTGAAGCTTGGGAACGCCCCGCATGACCTGGGTGCCCTCCGTTGAGCCGGCATTTTCTTCCATGCCCTGAGTTGAGAACCGGAATAGCTCGCGTCCGAGCAGGAAGATATCGCCGGGGGTCAGCTCCGTATCTTGCCGCTGCTTGATGAAGGTCCCGTTCTGGCTGCCCAGATCCTTCAGCAGGATCTTGCCCGTCCGGTTGGCGATGGAGGCATGGCGCGGGGACAGGAGATTATCCGCCGGGTAGCTGGCGTCACACGTGCCCCGGCCGATGGTGGTTTCTTTGACGATGCGAATGGTTTTTCCCGTCGAGCCGTCCTGCTTGATTTCGACAATGCTGGCTTCGACGGTGGGGGCGTGGAGACCGGTAAAGACTTTTGTCCCTTCGCCCACGGATGCCGGCGGAGCGCCCGCCGCGGCACCACTCGGCGGCGGCTGCGGGGGCTTGGCGGCCGGAACGGGCGCGGGCGGTTTCGGTGTCAGTTGCCGGGGCGGCGGCAGTGGCGGTGGCGGCGCCGCCGGCTTCGGAATCGGGGGCGGAATTCTGCCTGGCGACAGAACCGGCATAGGCTGAGTAGGCTGCTCCGTAGTTTTGGGCGCGACGGGCGCGGAGGCTGCCAGTGGCGCTCCGCAGTAGCCGCAAAATCGGCTCGTGGGAGGCAAAGGCTTTCGGCACTTGGGGCAGTTGATCTGCCCCACCGCTGCCGGCGGGGGGCTGGGGGGAGGCGGCGGCGCAGCCGCAGCCGCGGGTTTACCCAGCATGGATTTCCCGCACCGCGAACACGCAGCGGCTGTCGCGGGATTGGGAGTTCCGCAAGAAGGGCAGCGGATATAGCGTACCGTCCCTTGTTCGCTTGTCTCATCAGCCATGTCAATTTCCTCGCCTGTGGGTTGGGGACTTGTGGTTGTCGGTCATTCGGTTAGCCGAATCCAGACCGGGTTAGTATAGCAGCGAAATTCCTCTCCGGCATTATTTCGAGTCCGCGCTTCCAGCCGAATGTACGCTCCGTCCTTTGAGAGTTTTCCCAGTCTCGGCCCGAGGTCGAAGGCAGACAGGCCGCGGCTGGCGATGGTCATCCCCGGTGGGATCGGGATTTCCTCAGGCCCCGACTCGCCCCCGGCTGAGCCTACGAACAGGCGAATCGAAACGAAGGGGCCGAATTCATCGCTCGAGACCCACTGCAACCGGAGCGGGGCAAGTTGGTCCCGCATTGCCGCGATCTCTCCACCGCTGACAACATCCTGCGGGTCATCAAGGCTCCCGTTCGAATTGAGGTCGAAGCCGCCGATGAGGAGAGGGCCGTTGCTGAGGATGGTCTTTCCGGAGCGCAGCGCCCCAAGCACTTGCTCGCCCCGGCGCCCCATGCCGCGCGGGCAATGGGCCACAGTCGAGAGTTTGCCGAAGGCGTTGTCTTCGGCGTAGCCGGTGACACCGCGCGAGGGCTTGGAGAGAAAATCAACGGCGTCCATCGTGGCTTCGTAGTTCAAATCGCCGTGAGCGTCGGAGCCCGCGGCGAGGAAGACTTTGAATGCGGGGAAGGAACCGGCATCGGCGGAAAGGCCACGTTGGAGGAGCGGCTTCCAAGCGAGTTCGATTCCGCGTTCCAGCCGCGCGTATTGATCGGCCTCTTTATCCGGCTGGAAACACGAAGCGGGGTCGGCATCGCGGCGGATGCAGTAGGGGTCGCGGGCATAATCGGCGGTGACCTGGGTGGCGCGATTCCAGGGTTCGAGGCCTACCAAGCCCGGGGCGAGATGCTTTCCGTCCGCACCCAGGAAATCCAGTTCAAGATCCCAACTTCCTCCGCGCAAGACCGGGCTGACAGGATCAAACGGGTGTGCGGCATACGCGAATCCTCCCGCCGCCGCAACGCGGTCCAGTGCCTCGCGCAAAGGCATCGCGGGCGAGGCAATCGAACCGTCACCGGTCATGATCACCGCATCCGCCGGCGCCGCGGGAGAGGGGAACCCTCGCGCCGGATCTTCGGGCGATGGCAGGGCGACCAGGTGCAGCGTGGTGAGCATGGCCTGCTTGGCCGAGGAGACGGTGAGTTCTTCTCCTCGGATGAAGAGGAACCGGCCGTCCTGATACTTCGCGACTTCCTGGGCCGCTGATTCGTAGCGCGCGGGGTCGAGCTCGGTGGAATGATCGGCGAGCACGACCCAATCGAGACCCGTTTGTAGCGCTGCCTGTTTGGTGATACTCAGTGGATATCCGCGCTCCGCAGGATTATCGGTGTAAGACGAGTGGTAATGCATGTCGCCGCGATACCAACTCTCGAGACGCGGAAGCGGCGAACCGTTGAGCCGCACGCGGAGGCAGGTATCCTGACTCGGCCAGCCCGCGACACGAAATGAAACACGAAGGTCCACCGTTTCGAAAGGGCCTCCCAGATAATGCCGGCCGAGATAGGCTCCCAGCGTCGCAAGCGGGATCTCCAGCGTCTTCTTCAATCGCTCGTCAACGATGTACGGTTTTTCCTTGACCCGGGCATCGAACGAGAACTCCTCACTTTCGCCGAGGAGGACTGGCTGTTCCGTGAACTGCCGCCGCGCGCCCGCCGGCTTGGCAAAGACGTTGACGCCTTCCAGCCGTAGCGGCTCGCGCTTGACGTAAGGCGCAATCTTTCCTACCGCGCTGCGGCCGGTTCTCTCCACGCCGTTGATGCTCTCAAGATAGATGGGGAGGTTCGTGTCCTCGCGGTTGCGCAGGATATACGGTGCGTCAGCGCGGAAGAAGATGCCGGTCCTCGCCAGTGTGTCCTGGAGCTTGGTGATCGCTTCTTGTTGCGCGCTCGCCGGCGAAGGGAATGCGCCGACCAGGACGGAAACAGATGCCAGGATAGAAATCCGGCGTCGAAACTGGGGAGGCGGGGCCATCAAGGAATCTGTTTGCGAAGGAGTTCGGCCGTGATGCATTCCCTTGTGCCGCTGCACATGCCGACGAGCTTCCCCTCAGGCGTGACCAGCGGCGCGCCGGATTCACCCGGATTCAACTGGCGGTCAATTGACATCATATTCTGCTGCGATGTGGCTTTGACCCACGAGAGTTTCGGCTCGGCCCGCGTCTGGCTGAGGCCGAAGGGAAAGCCGACCAGGGTGGTCTTCGTGACCGTTCCCATCGAATCAGAAAACGCCAATGGCGGCGCGGCGCTTCCGACCAGTTGCAGGACCGCCATGTCTTGCTCGCCCGAAACGTGAACACTGACGGTCGTCTTCTCGCCCGAATCCGCGTCCTGGAAATCCTGGGTCTCCATGCGGTCAGGCATGACCTTCACAATTCTCAACGTTTGCTTCTGAGTCGTAAATGCCGATTGAAAATCGAGCTGGCCGTTCCCTCCCAGGACCACCGCGGCGGCGGGCCATGCCGCGAGGCGCACACCCCGGGTATCCACCTCGAGGTGATTCAGTTTGACGAGCGCCGCAATCTGGGGATCGAACTTCCACGGTTCAACGACGCGCTTGGCGGTGACGAGCTTCCCCTCCGGGCCAGCGACAAATCCGGTGCCGGCTTGGCTGAACTTTTCAGTTGTCCCGGTATTCGGGTCGCGGACTTCGTACTCGCAAACGAGCAGATAAATGGACTCGCGGACTTTGGTCTCCAGGCTCCGGTCCGCGGTGAGCCGTGAGATATGTTCTTTGGCCAATGCCATGGCCGCTGAAGTTGAAGGGTCGGACAAAGTGTCGAGGATTTTCCCCGCTGCCAGTTTCAGCACGGGATTGCCGGAAAACATCTCCAGGGGAACTTCCTCGCTCACGGTAATCGGCAAAACCAGCCGTTTGGCGCGCACCGCGATCTTTTCCAGCGCGTTGAGCTTCACTTCAATAAAGGACTGGCCGGTGATACGGAGCTTGTCCTGATTGACGATTTCCTGAACAGGCGCCAGCGATTCAAAATCCGAAAAGACAATCGAGCACTTGAGCGGTGCGGGCAGCGCGACGATTTCCTTCTTGGAAAGTTTGAATTCCGTTTCGTAGGTTTCGACGTGAACGGGGACGCCATTGACGCGGATGTCCTGGAAGTAGATTCTCCGGATGGTGGCCGCGCGATCGGCAGGCTTGACGCTCAAGGAAAGATTCAGAACGAGGCGTTCGAGATTGATGTCCTGATACGAAAGCGCGTTGTAAATAACGGGATTCTCGTAGACGGTCCCCGGTTTCGATTCCTCGGGAATTCTGTAGACTTTGGCGCCCCTCAAGGGTTCGGGAAGCTTGGGAGCTTCCTGGGCCCGTGCGGTGCTCTGCGTCCGTCCGGGAAGTACCAGGAGCACCGTGAGCCAGAGGGTATGAAGAAGCAACCGGCGAGGCGTGAGGGAATCCATAGGAACGCGGGGGCTTGGTCTGGCTCCGCAACCAGCGGGGTGGGCGCTAGGCAACCGTTCCGGGAGCCGCCTCCCGCCAGTCAATCTCGTACACCTCGATGGGCCGGTCCTTACCCTTGACGCGGATCGGGTCGAGTTTCTTCGCGGGCAGCCCGTTTCCCAATTGTTGGTAAGTCGACTCGGAGACGAGGATCTGTCCGGCACGCGCGTTGGCGCAGAGGCGGGAGGCGAGGTTCACGGTATCGCCGATCACCGTGTAGTCCATGCGCTTGGTCGAGCCGATATTCCCCGCCGTCACCGGGCCGGTGTTGACGCCGACGCCGATCTGCATGGTGGGCTGGCCGCGAGCAGCCCAGTCGGTGTTGAGCCGCACCAGCGAGCGCTGCATTTCCATGGCGGTCTTTACCGAGCGCAGGGTATCGTCGGCGCGCGAGATGGGGGCGCCAAACAAGGCCATGATTCCATCGCCCAGGTATTTGTCGAGCGTCCCCCCGTTCTCGAAAAGCAGATCGGTCATCTCCGTGAAATACTCATTCAGCCATTCCACCACCTGGTGCGGTTGCATGCTCTCCGCCTGGCGCGTGAAGCCGCGGATATCCGTGAACAGGATCGTGGCTGTCTGGTTTTCACCGCCCAGATGGATCTGGTCGGGATTGGCCAGGATGCGTTCCACGATTGCCGAGCTGAGGTAGCGCTCCAGAGCCTTGCGCTCGATGACCCGGCGTGAGAGTTCCTCATGCGACTGGGCGTTGTCGAAGCTGATCGCGGCTTCGGCGGCGATCACGGAGAAGATGGTCAGCTCTTCCTTCGAGAACGCGTAAGGCTTGGTCAGGCAGTCGACGTAAAAGAGCCCGAAGACCTTGTCCTTGTAGATGAGCGGGGCGCACATCGCGGAGCGGATTCCCGAAAGGCGGAGGCTCTCGCTGGCCGCGAAACGCTCGTCGCCCGCCACGTCGTGGATTAACAAGGGAAGCCGCTCGGTGGTCACGCGCTCGATGAGAGTTTTGCTGAGCACCACGCCCCGCGCCTCGGCTTTCAGCTTTTCGTCCTTATAAAGAAGGACCGCGGGCTTGAATCCCTTCTTCTCGTCGTGAAGCATCACAAACCCGCGCTCCACGCTCTCCATTTGGAACACGAGTTCCATCACCCGCCGCATGACCTCTTCGGCGGTCAAGACCGAGGAGAGTGTTTTGCCTACGCCCAAAAGCAGCTTGAGGAGCTTGTTCTCCTTCTCCAGGGCCCGCAGGCGTTCCTGGGGAGATTGCGGGGCCGCCGCGCCCGCCTCGATTTTGGCTTTCAGGGCGGAGGTGAGGGTTTCGGGAGTCACCAAGCCCGTCACATCGGCGGGGCGCGCGCCGGCTTCGACGTGGACGGCTTCGGGGGCGGCCACGTCGTACTTCAACTCGTACATGCCGATGTTGATGCGGTCCTGGTCCTTGAGCCGGTGCTCGTGGATCTGCTGGCCGCCGACGTAGGTGCCGTTCAGGCTGCCCAGGTCGTTGAGCAACGTCGTGTCGCCGGGCAGCACGGAGAGCCGGGCGTGATGACGGCTGACGCTGGGATGGTTCAACCACAGGTCATTCGTCTCCGCGCGCCCGATATTGACGGTTGGGCTGCTGATCTCGTAGATCTGCGACTGTCCGCTGGGATCGGTTATCAGTAGTCTCGCCATATTCCTCGGCCCTTATTCGGGGCGAACAATATCACCAAATTCCGGTTGCACGCCAGGGTTCATCACCACAATCCGCGCGCGCGAGCTTTCCGCGCCCGTCACTTGCTGGACCTCCAGGACTCCCATGCGCTGGGTGGGATCGCTGGCGCGATAGACCGTCAAGCGAGTCCCCGGCTGCATGCCGCGCGTTGAGCCCAGGTCCACGGTGATCCAATCCCCTGCCACGTCGGTTACGTACCCTTTCGGAGCCGGAGGAGCCGCGCCCATGGTACCGGCGGTTGCGGCGGACTCGTTCCCGCTCAGCTTTTTGAAGCCGGCGTTCATGTCATTGCGAAGCTGCGCCAGGGCCGATTTTAGACCGGAAATGCTCTCCTCATGACCCAGCCGGAGCGACGAAACCAACTGATCCATTTCCTGGAGGGTGCGCTGTTGCCGGGCCAGCGCCGCCTGCAACTGTTGCTGATTCTGCTTCAAGTCCGCCACCTGGGCGTTCGCGGTCTCCAGTTGTGTTTTCAGCGTCTGAAGCTGGTCATGCAGGTCGCGAAACTGTTCGACCAGGTAGGCCTTGTCCTGCGCGTCCCATTTGGGCCAAACGGGGGCGGCGAAAAGAATCACTCCGAGAAGCACAAAGCTCAACCGTTGCAACATTGCAGCCCTCCATCAATATCCGCGCGCGGGATCCGGGCGGAAATCATTGTGGGGTAAGTCTTTCATTGACTGGAATCGACCCGTCGGCGGGGATGTCGACTTCTTTCTGCACGCGGGCAAAGCCGGGCAGGGAAATGGCCAGCGTGTGCCGCCCCGCCGGCAATCGGAAGCTGGTGGGCGTGGTGCCGCCCACGGCCTTCCCATCCGCCATGACTGAAGCACCCGGCGGGATGGTCCGGACTTCGACGATTCCGGTCGCCTGGGGTACGCTCGCGCTTAGGTCGACCACTTTGCGAATGAACTGCCCATCCGCCTTGATTTCGAACGGGTACGTGTAAGACTCCCCGTTCGGAGCGCGGACACTATATCGATGCGCCCCCAGTCCGACCGTCTTTTGTACGGGACTGGTGCCGGCGGACTGCCCGTCGATCAGCACTTCGATCCCCGAAGGTTTTGTCTCGATGGTAATTTCACCCACGGGCACGCTGAGAGGCGCGTTGAGCGTGCTGGTGCGTCCGCCCTCGATGGTGACACTCTGCACAAAATTTCCATAACCCGCTTTGGAAACCACTACGGAATGCGTGCCGGAAGGCAGGTCGGGAATCGTGTAGGGAGTAACCCACGCCGGCTCGCTGCGGTCGTCAATCGTAATCCTGGCTCCCTCCATGTTGGAGGTGACGAGCAGCCGGCCGATTTTAGGCGCGGCAGGCTTGGCTGCACCTGTGGACGGCTGCGCCGGCTTTACAGCCTCTGGGGTTTCGTGAGCCGGTCCCGCCGGCGCGAGGTTGGCCGGAGAACTGGCGCTTGTCCCAGACCCGGCGGTTGGTGCGGGAGCCGGAGCGGTCGCGTCTGTGGTGGTTGTTCCCCCGATGACTTCGGTTGCGATACCACTCTCTGAGCCCGACGCCCCTTGCGTCGGTTGTCCCTCGGCGGGCTGAGAAGTGGAAGGCTGCGGGGCTGCCTGCTGGGTGGCTGTTTCGGTCGTACCAGGTTTGTGCGAGAGGAGATAATAGCCGCCGCCCACAACGCCAACTGCCAGGAGCGTAAGGAAGACCCAGACCAGCGGCGACGTCCCTTCCCCACGGGGTTTGGTGGGCGGAATCACCTGCACAGAGAGCGGGCGGGAAGGATGGTACTCCTGCACGACCGGACTCGGAGTTGGCGCGACAGGCGCGGCTCTTGCCGCGTCTGCCCTACTCGATGCCACGGGCGGAACACGAACGATCACCGTGGCGCTCGGCGCCTGCATACCGCCAAGCTGCTTATAGTTTTTCAGATCCTCCGCCAACTCTTTGCACGTCTGGTAACGCTCGTCGGGGTTCTTGGCCAGCGCCTTTTGAATCACGTAGCTCAAGCCGGGGTGAATCGTGGCGTCGAGCTCGCGCGGGGGAATCGGATTCTCGTTGATGATCTTGTAGATGACCGTGGTGATGTTCTGTCCACCGAACGGTTTCTCGCCGGTGACCAATTCGTAGAGAACCACGCCCAAAGCGAAAATATCCGACCGGCCGTCGATCTGGCGCCCCTTGACCTGCTCGGGGGACATGTAGTTTGGGGTGCCGAGGATCTGCCCGGCCTGCGTCATGCCTGTGGACATCATCTTCGCGATACCGAAGTCCGTAACCTTGACCAGGCCGCTGTCCAGAATCATGATATTCGCGGGCTTGATATCGCGGTGCACGATCTTGTGCGAATGCGCGTGGTCGAGCGCGCTGCACACCTGCTCATACATCGGAATGATGGTCTCGACGGGAAGGACGGTTTGTTGTTCGACCAGGTCCTGGAGCGACTTTCCTTCCAGGAACTCCATGGCGAGGTAAAGAATCCCTTCGTCTTCGCCGAAATCGTAAACCGTTACGATGTTGGGGTGAGCGAGAACTCCGGCGGCTTGCGCTTCGCGCTGGAATCGGGCTTTGAAGTCTTCGAACTCGGCAGGCGTCAACCCTTCCACGAGCATGGTCTTGACCGCCACCGTGCGGCCGATGACGGGGTCGAAGCCCTGGTAAACTACACCCATCGACCCCCGACCCAGTTCGGACACAATCTGGTATCGGCCGGCCTTTGTTATGGGCCCGGGCATTCTGGCCTCGCTCTCATGGGCGGGAGGGTGGCACGCGTGCGCACCCTCTTTGAGTTGGACCCGATCTCGACAACTCCAAACTCAATCGACGGATCTTGGAATTCTTCCAGCCGCCTTGTGGTTTGAACCAGTTGGACAAGCGCAGCCTAGCGCAAATGAGAAAGCAAGTCAACGGCACCTAAGTCCTATTTCAAGAAAGAGCATCACAGGACGCTTTGAATGTTGTTTATTCTCGGATGGTTGTTGAGATGGTAATGGGTTACTCCCCGACCTTGCTCGGGGGAATGGCGCGCGGAGGTCTCCCGGCGGGCCGGGCATCGCAGAATGCTCTGCGCCCTTCAAACGTAGTAGGATTAATTGGCTCATGACGATTCGAGGCAAAACGGTCCTGCCGGGCCGACGGCGTCGAGGCGTTGCCAGTTGCAGACTGCCACGCTCCCTTGCGTTGATCATCGCAGTGGTTATTTCCGGAGTGTCCGCGCTGTCGTCGCACGGGGGGCCTCAGGAAGCAGCGATTCGGTCATTGCCGGCAGGGACGAACATTTACCTGCGGCTTGAGACGCCGGTCAGCACGACATCTTCGCATCTGCGCGACCCCGTCAAAGCCCGCGTGGTTCGGGACGTCCCGTGGAGCGGGACTCCTACGCAAATTGCGGTTCCGGTGGGTGCCAAGCTCAGCGGAACCATCGAGAGACTCATCCCCAGTTCCAGCCCCACGGACCGCGCGCGCCTGCGGCTGCGCTTCTCGCAGTTGGAACTGCCGGGTTTGCCGGCGGTCTCGGTTGAAGGGCATGTCGCCGAGGTCGAGAATGCGCGCGAGACGGTTCTCGCCGACGGCACAATCCGCGGAGTTCTGGCCAGCGAACTTCCCATCAGCATGCTCGAAGAAGCGCTCGACAAGCTGAAAAAACAACGCCCGGACGTTGGCGATCAGGCAAAAAAAACCTCGGAGGAGAGGCTGGGGAAATCCGATACCTCGATCGAGTATCCCGCCGGCACTGACTTCGCACTGGTTTTGGATAAGCCCCTTGAACTCCCCAGGATTTTTCCGCCCACGGTCGAGGACACACTCAGCTCGCAAGTGAACGCACCGGTCACGCATCTGCTCACGGAGGCGCCACAACGCGTCTCGGGCAAAGACGGCAAACCGGGCGATCCGCTCAATCTGGTCATCATCGGCAACGCCGAGGAAATCCGCCGCGCCTTCCAGGAGGGCGGATGGGTTGAAGCCGAGAAGCTGACCGGCAAATCGCTGTTCGAAACCGTCCGCGCGGTGATGGGAGATAAAGGCTACGGATCGGCTCCTGTTTCACAGCTCTACCTTTATGGGCGGGCGGAAGACCTGGCGTTCCAGAAAATGCTGAATACCTTTGCCAAGCGCCACCACCTGCGGCTTTGGCGGTCGTCCGCGAAGGCCGAGGACGGCCGCGAAATCTGGCTGGGCGCGGCGACCCACGACGTCGGCATGGACGTTCGACCGGGCGTGGTATCCCACGCCATCGATCCGGAGATTGATAAGGAGCGCGACAAGGTCGGCGCCGATCTCGCCGCTACCGGCCGAGTCGCAGTTCTTTGCCCTGTCACCCGGCCGAACCCCCTTTCCGAAGGTATGACTGCCACCGGGGGAAACTGGAAGACCGACGGGCGCCTGCTGGCGATTGAGTTGAAAACAGTGAACAGTGCACAGTGAACAGCGGACAGTGAACGGAGGCGGGCATTGACGAAACTGTCGGCGCAAGGTATGTTCTGGATTCGGATTCCCACGCGAGGGTAAGCATGGCAACAACTTCGAAAATCACGCCGGCCCCGGCCAAGCCGGTTCGCGGCCAGATCATCGAGGCGGAGATCAAATCGACGGTCGACGCGACGCGCCCGCTTCCACTCGTCTGCGGACTATACGCCGTCGAAACGCCGGAAGGTGTCTGGCTGTGCGCCTATTACGGTATGAATCGCAGCGTCTTTGATTTCCTCCCGCAGAAGGGCGCGGCCGTGGACGAATCGAAACTCGGCATCGTATTTCATCACAAGGAATTCGTTGCGAAGGACCAGTACCAGCCCGCCGTCTGGGATGAGTTCAAGAAACAGCGCATGATGGCTTACGGCGGTCACGGGGAGTAGTCACAGGGCATCGCCGGCCCGGCAAGAGCCTCACGGCGAACTGCGAAAAAAGAGCAATTGAACGTCAAAAGGAGGGGCTTCTATGCGGTTCCTGAGAAGAACGGCAGTTGTGTGGGTGGTGTGTTCAGGGCTGGTCGCCGCAGCCTGGGCCCAGTTCGGCGGGATGGGGAGAGGAATGGGCCAGACGCCCCAAATCCCCGGGGTGTTCAAGCCGGAGGTCGGAGCGGGCGCGCAATACCAGGTGACTCAAAAGTCCAAGAAGATGTCGTGGGCGGTTGCCATCGTGGGTAAAGAAAGCGTCGAGGGCAAGGATGGATACTGGCTCGAGATGCGGATGGATGACAAGGAATCGGGTGGGATGATCATGAAGTCCCTCGCCGTTCCCCGCGACGGCGGGACCGACATCAAACGCGTGATCATGCAGCAGCCCGGCCAGCCACCCATGGAAATGCCCATGGGCATGATGGGGATGATGGCGCGCGGGCAGAAAGCCGCCACGACGGAGGAGGCCCTGGGCGAGAAAATCGGAACCGAAACCGTCACCGTCCCCGCCGGGACTTTCACTTGCGACCATTATCGGTCGAAGCACGGCAATGAACCGGCGGACATCTGGGTTGCCGCCAAAGTGTCTCCCTACGGCCTGATTAAGATGACCTCCGCCAGTTCTACCATGGTCCTCGAGAAGGTGCTTTCGAATGAAACCTCGAAGATCAAGGGTGAGCCGCAGAAAATGGACTTTGGGATGCCCGGCGGGCGGCCGCAATAGTCCGACTTCCTGCCTGAACCTACCTTGAATCTTGCGGGGCCGCCGGCGCTTCCCAACGGCGGCCTCGCTTTCCCCTTGCCAATTTCCTTGCCATAGAGTATTTATACATGGTCTGCATAAACTTGCATGGACCAGCTCTATCGGCGCAACCAAATCCGCGAGCTCCTGGCGGGCGAAACCGTCGCCACCCAGGACGAACTGCGCCGGAAACTGGCGCGGCGCGGCATCCACGTCACCCAGGCCACCATCTCCCGCGACATCGAAGAACTGGGCCTGATCAAGACGCGAGAAGGTTATCGCCTTCCCGACACACCGGAGCCACCCGGCACGCTCCCCCAGCCCACGCTGCCGCTCATCCTCAAAGAGTTTGTGCGTGACGTGCAACTGGCCGCGAACCTCGTGGTCATCAAGACCAATCCCGGCAACGCGCACTCCGTCGGCGTGGCGCTCGACGCCGGACGTTGGCCGGAAGTGGTGGGCACGGTGGCGGGTGACGACACCATCTTTATTGCCACGCCGGGAGCACATGAGGCGGCGCGCCTCCGCAAGAAGATTCTCGCGATCCTGGCCGCATAGCGGACCGAATCAGTGAAAGGAAACCCCATGGCGTCAGACGGCGAACCGAAAGTCAAACGAGTGGTTCTGGCATATTCCGGAGGCCTCGATACCTCCATCATCATTCCCTGGCTGCGGGAGAATTACGGCTGCGAGGTCGTGGCCATGGTCGGCGATGTCGGCCAGGGCGACGACTATGAGGCGGTGCGGAAGAAGGCGCTGCGCACCGGCGCCTCCCGCGTCTTTGTTGAAGACCTGCGCGAGGAATTCATCACCGGGTATATCTGGAAGGCGCTGCAGGCCGGCGCGGTCTACGAAGGTAAATACCTGCTCGGTACGTCGCTGGCGCGGCCGGTGCTCGCCAAGGCTCAGGTGAAAGTTGCCCTCGCCTGCGGCGCCGACGCCGTCGCCCACGGCTGCACGGGGAAGGGAAACGACCAGGTGCGCTTCGAGATGACCTATAAGGCGCTCGCGCCCCATCTGCGTGTCATCGCTCCCTGGCGCGAATGGTCCATCAAGTCGCGCGAGGACGCGATTGATTACGCGCGCGCCCACGATGTTCCGGTTCCCGTCACCAAGAAGGAGCCTTACAGCCGCGATCAGAACATTCTGCACCTGAGCCACGAAGGCGGGCCGCTCGAAACCAAGCTCGGCGAGCCGCCCGAGGATGCGTGGAAGTTGACGCGTTCGCCGCAGAAGGCGCCCAACCGCGAGACGCAGGTCACCATCGGTCTCGAGCAGGGAATTCCCGTCGCGGTCGACGGGAAGAAGCTCAAGCCCATTAAGCTTTTTGAAACCCTCAACACGCTCGCGGGCGAACATGGCGTGGGCCGCACCGACCTGGTCGAGAACCGCCTGGTGGGAATGAAATCGCACGGTGCGTACGAGACCCCCGCCGGGACGCTCCTCCACGCCGCGCATCACGAGCTCGAGGCGCTCTGCCTCGATCGCGAGACATTCCATTACAAGCAGCACGTGGCACTGCGCTACGCCGAGCTGGTCTATTTCGGCCAATGGTTCACCCCGCTGCGCGAGGCGCTCGACGGGTTCGTCGAGAAAACTCAGCGCAACGTCACGGGTTCCGTCACCCTCGGCCTCTACAAAGGCAATGTGCGCATCATTGACCGCCACTCGCCTTACTCGCTCTACGACACGAGCATCGGCGGGTTCACCATGGGCTCCGACTACAACCAGAAGGACGCGGAAGGATTCATCAACATCCTGGGTCTGCCGGTGAGGATTGCCGCGGCCAAGGAAGCCGGGACGCGCGCCGCGGCCGCGGGAAGAAGGAGCCGGGGATGAAGCTCTGGGGCGGGCGCTTCGGCGCCGGCCGGCGCGACGCGGAATTCGAAAGGTATTCCGAATCCTTCTCCGTTGACCAGCGTCTGGTCCTTTACGATCTCCAGGTCAACCGCGCCTACGTCCGCGAGTTGGGGCGGGCGCGCGTCTTAACCGCGCGCGAAGTCCGGCAGCTCGCGCGGGGACTTGATTCGATTGCGCAATATATAGATTCCCGTCCCCGCTGGGCGCAGGGGCAGAAAGCTGAGGACGTGCACACCTGGGTCGAGGCTCGGCTGGAACGCGAGGTCGGGGCGGTCGCGCGGAAACTGCGCACCGGCCGCAGCCGCAATGATCTGGTCGCAACGGAAACGCGCCTTTATCTCAAATCCGCAACCTCCAATCTCAAATTTCAGATTCTTGATTTGCTCGAAAGTTTCTTGGGAGTGGCGCGTCGGCATGGGAACGCCGTCCTCCCCGGCTACACGCATTTGCAGCCCGCCCAGCCGATTCTCTTCGCGCATTACCTGCTCGCCTATTTCGAAATGTTGCTGCGCGATTTTGGTCGGTTCGAGAGCTGCCGCGAGCGCGCCGACGAACTGCCGATGGGCGCGGGCGCCCTGGCCGGGACCACTTACTCGATCGACCGGGCGCGTTTGGCGGGGGCGTTGGGCTTCGCGCGCGTGGCACGCAACAGTCTGGACGTCACTTCCGATCGCGATTTCGTCGCCGAAGCGCTTTTCGCCTGCGCCCTGACCATGACCCACTTGAGTCGCCTGGCGGAGGATTTGATTATTTACTCTTCGCCCGGCTTCGGTTTCGTTGAGCTTGACGACGCGTACGCGACAGGCAGCAGCCTGATGCCGCAGAAGAAAAATCCCGATTCGCTGGAACTGATTCGCGGCAAGACGGCGCGCGTTCTGGGTCGCGTGACGGCGGCGCTGGCGCTGCTCAAGGGTTTGCCCCTCGCCTACGACCGCGACATGCAGGAAGACAAGGCGGCGCTGTTCGACGGTCTGGATACGACCCGCGAATCATTGCGGGTTGCCGCGCGCGTTGTTCGCACGCTGCGCGTCAACGCCGAGCGGATGCGCGCCTCCACCGCGCAGGGATTCCTTACCGCCACCGACGTCGCCGACGAACTCGTCCGGCGCGGCGTGCCGTTTGCCCAGGCCCACGAGCAAGTGGGGAAGTTGGTGCGGCTCTGCGCCGAGCAGGGAAGGACTTTCGCTGACGTGACGCCCGAGGAAGCGCGGCGGCTGATTCCCGCCTGGGATGCGCGGCTTCAAACGGTCGCAGCTTCGCCCGAACAAGCCCTGGCGCGGCGGAAGGTGATCGGTGGCACCGCACCCTCGGAAGTCGCCCGCCAACTGCGCCTTGCCACGCGCACCGTGCAAACCCTCCGAGGCCGCCGCGGCTAGCCGGTCATTTTGTCTCTCGGGCGGCCGCCACGGGCGCCGCCCCACCGGCCGCGGGAAAAAGGAGAAACTCCAATCCGCAACGAATTTTTCTCTTGACATTCCGGCAAGAGTATGCTAGTCTAGGACTGTTGGTTACCGAATGGCCTAGACCTGGTGCACGTGCTTGCTGGCCAGGAGGGAACGTGGGGCGAAACTTCCAGGGTCGGTGGCGTGGAGCGGAGAGGCGACGAGGCTTCGGCGGAGCTGCCTTTTTCGGGGACGGTCAAGACTTCTGCATCCGTGACAGGTCGGCTTCCCTATACCCTGAAAACCGGGAAGCTGACAAGTGGTTTGTTTTCAATACAGGAATTCCAGAATTTCGAGGCGAAGCTGGTAAGTCATTCAGAATCATCAAATGTTAAATTTTTCTACAAAGCTGGTTAGTCGTTTATTTTCAATCATTTATCAGGATATCTACGGCGGTAAGGGCCCTTCCGCGCCACCTCAATCGTCTCGCCACGATTTGTAGATCGAGTGCTCCAAGGACTCTAGTTTCCCGGTGTCGATGAGCACCCAGTGCGGACGACTGTGGTCGCAGCCGGGGTTGACGACGACGGTGCGGCCGACACGGTCGGCGAAAGCTCCGGACATCATCGGGCTTTCGTGAATGTGGCCGTGGAGTGAGAGGAGCGGTTGCCGCGCTTCGATCCAGCGGCGCAGCGCGCGGCTGCCGATATGCTCGCGGTTGAAGAGCACGTCACAGCGCGTGCCGTGCGGAGGGCAGTGGATCACCGCGATGGTCTGCTCGGTCGCGGGCAGGAGCGCGAGTTCGTCCTCGAGTGTCGGCAGCGAGCTCAGGTGAGCCGCGAAATCCTGAATCTCCACAAAACCCCGTTCAGTCGTGAGAACGCATCGCGCGAGCGCCGGGTAAGGTCCGGTATCCCGGGCATCGTCGCGCCGCTCGAAATCCTTGAACGAAAACGGCGTGGGCGGAACGAACGCCAGACCCGCCAGCGTCAGGTCACCAAACTGCGCCGTTCTGCGGTGAAGGTCCTCGACGAGCCCCATCGTCTCAAGCTGGCGCAGCGCCAGCACGATGGTCGCGCAATCGTCGTTTCCCGGTATGGCGAAAACGCGCAGGGAAGGCCGCGCCCGCTTCCACTCCTCGACCAGCGGCCGGACCTCGCTCATCAGGAACTCCGGCTGCGATTCGGGAAGATCGACCCGCGACGAGCTCGGAGTGCCGGGGCACAAGTCCCCGCCGAGAATGATCGCGTCGGCTTGGTGGCGAACCGCTGCTTCTCCCGCCGCGCGGTAGAGCGACACGTGGCCGTGCAGATCGGACGTGTAGATGAGTCGAGCCATCACTTGCCTGCCAGCCGATTGTAATGGCAACGCGTGCTCTCGCAAATAAGTTCCAACCGCATTCTCACTGTGGACGTGTCAACCGCAAAGAGGCAACAGGAATCCAATCCGGCAGGGTAAAATGGTGTTTCGCGTCAAGGGCGTTACGAAGATTTTGCCAAGCGGGGGGCCGCATTGCGACTGAGCGTCAGCGGGCGGTCGCAGCCTCCGGCAGGGGGACTCTATGAAAAAGGCGTTTCGAGCAGGCCGCGCGAGGAGGGTAGGCACGTGGGTTGTCGTGGCCGGGATGGCGACGGGCATGGCGATGGCCCAAGAGCCGCCGGCGGCGGCGAAATCCGTGTCAGACTCGCTCAGCGAATTGCAGGCGCAGGTGCGCGAGTTGAGCGCGCTCTTGCGTGACGTCCGCGATGAGGCGGCGCGCTCACGGGAGGAAATCCGGGAGTTGCGGCGAGATCTGGCCGCGACGCGCGCCCAGGTCGCCGCGAATGAACGCGCCGGCGCGACGGCGGCTCCGCCGTCGGCGCAAGCGGCCCCGCCGGCCTCCGGGGACGCCCGGCTGGCGAGGCTCGAGGAGGATCATCAACTCCTCGCCGCCAAGGTTGAGGAGCAGCATCAGACCAAGGTGGAAAGCGCATCCAAATACCGGGTGAGGCTTTCGGGGATCATGCTCCTCAACGTGTTTGGCAACCGCGGTTCGGTGGACAACCAGGACCTTCCGACCCTCGCTCTGCCGCGCGGGCCGCTTGACACGGGCGGGGACTTCGGCGCCACGGTCCGGCAAACGCAAATCGGACTCGAGGTGTTTGGTCCCAAGCTCGGCGGCGCGAGAAGCAGCGCGGAAGTGCAGTTCGATTTCTTTGGCGGTTTTCCGCAAACGCCCGACGGCGTCACGGCAGGCCTGGTGCGAATGCGCACGGCAGTGACGCGCCTGGAGTGGGACCGCACAGCCATTGTTGCGGGTCAGGATGCCCCATTCATCTCGCCGCTTTCGCCAACTTCTCTTGCGTCGTTGGCGTTGCCGGCGTTCTCCTATGCCGGGAATTTGTGGACTTGGACGCCGCAGGTGCGCGTCGAGCGGCGAATGGCGCTGACGGAGAATTCCAGTTTCCTGCTCCAGGCGGGGATACTCGACGCGCTGAGCGGCGAGCCACCCTACCGCAGTTATTATCGCAGCCCTCAGGCGGGGGAGAAGTCACGCCAGCCTGCGTATGCGACGCGACTCTCATGGAGCCGCGGGCCGTCGGACCGCTCCTTGACGCTCGGCATTGGCGCTTACTACGCGCGCCAGAACTGGGGTCTGAATCGAACCGTGGACGCCTGGGCGGGAACGGCGGATTGGAATTTGCCGCTGGGCCGCTGGTTCGCGTTGAGTGGCGAGTTCTACCGCGGACGCGCGCTGGGCGGCCTGGGCGGCGGCACCGGGCGCAGCGTGGCGGCCAGCGGGCCGATTCCAGACCCGGCAACTCTGATCGCGGGCCTTGACACCGTCGGCGGTTGGGGACAGTTGAAGTTCGCGCCGACCGAAAAACTGGAATTGAACGCCGCTTTCGGCCAGGATAACCCGATGGGCGAGGACTTGCTCTACTATGGGTATGCGTATGGCGGGACAGTGGGAAGGAACCGTGCGGCGTCCGCGAATTTTATTTATCGGCCGCGCTCGAACCTTCTGTTCTCGGTCGAGTACCGGCGCCTGCGAACCTTTGACCTGCTGGGGCCGGACGCGACGGCGGACCACGTCAACGTGGGAATGGGAGTTTTGTTCTAGAGGGCGAGCTGAGGTGCCTGCGTGACCATTGGAGCTAAATTAGCCCTCGCCTGTTTGCTGGGCGCGTCTGCCATGTCGGGACCTCTCTGCGCCCAGGAAGGCAAGGTCACCGGCCGGCTGACCCTGCAGCCCGAATCCGCGCGCGCCCAGCCGCGATTGGCCGCAGACGCCGTCGTCTGGCTGGTACCTCTCGACAATGCCTCCCATCGTCCCGCTTCTTCGGACACGCAGACCGCGCCGAGGCGATTCAGTCTGGTACAAAGACAGAAACGCTTCGAGCCCCACGTTCTCCCGGTTCCGAAAGGTTCGGCGGTGGAGTTTCCGAACTACGATCCCGTCTTTCACAACGTCTTTTCGCTTTTCAACGGGAAACGCTTCGACCTGGGCCTGTACGAGTCGGGGGCGACCCGCGCGGTGATTTTTGATCGCCCGGGAATATGCTATATCTTCTGCAACATTCATCCCGAGATGAGCGCCGTGGTGGTAGTGCTGGAGACGCCCTACTTCGCGGTCTCCAACGCCGCAGGCGAGTTTGCGATTCCGGCCGTCCCCGCCGGACGGTACCGCGTCCACGTCTTTCATGAGCGCTGTTTGCCGGAGTTTTTGAGAGGGCTTGCCCGGGAGGTCATAGTTTCAGCGGACGGGGCGGATCTCGGAACAATCCACCTGGCTGAGGCGGAGGATCTCCGCCTGACACACAAGAACAAATACGGGCAGGAGTACGACCCGCCCGCGCCCCGCAGTCCGCTCTACCAGCAGCCCTGACAGGGATGCAACCCTCGAAATGGTTTTGGCCGCTGTTCCAACGAATTGGGGATGAGGGGCGGGGGCTAGACGGATCGCTTGACGCTCGTATTTCGGCCTATCGGGCGCTGGGTGAGAGCCCCCCACGGCATTTCCATCCAATCGAGCGAAGGAATCAAGCGGTGATAAGGGCCGAAGTACCGAACCACGAGAGTCGCGTAGATCAACAACAGGTGGAACCGGAGCGTCATCCGGAGCAGGCGCCAGCTATCCCATGCTTCTTCACCCGCCGAGGAGTGACTGGCGGGATCGGCTGATCTGACCACTTCACCGAAAGAACCTCGCAGGGCACTGAGCCATTGCAATGCCAATTGCTTGCGATGGCGGCGGAGCGACTCGGCCAAGGTGGGAAACCCCAGTTGGTCTCGCAGCCAGAGGTAGTCGGCGGGGTCCAGAATACGCTCCGCAAGGTTCAGCCCCTGGTTCTCCCACATGCCTTTGGCCGTTTCCGGGAGGGTGGAGTCCCCCGAATCGTCCGATGCCAGACCCGGGCGCAACAACAAGGCCACGACAGCGATAACGAGAATAGCGATGATGCAATAAAATATTTCGAGATTCACTTCTTAAAAAGCCTCGACAAAATAGTGTTCATTCTACTCAGACGATCCGGCAATGGCTCGAAAGTACCTGTTCCGCCGGCAGGAACCGGCTGGGCAACTTCCCTCAGGGGTTCGGTTTTCCAGAAGGTGATCATCCAGATGAGCAGGCACAAGACCTGGCTCATCGGTCCGATCAGTGAGAAAGCCTGGCCGTAAACCGCTGGGCCCCAGCTCTCGGCTAAAGCGAAATTTGCCGTGCTGATGGCAAGGTAAAGGGCAAGGCCCAAAGCCAGCCCTGCCACGGTCCTTGAGGGCCGGACACCGTAGAGTCGGGCCGCGGCCAGCAACGCGACGAGGACCGCGCATTTCGTGATCGCCGACCGCATGACCAGATCCAGAACCGCGACCGAAGAGGGGCGCTGCGCGTACAGCGACGGAAGTATATAGACGGTTGAAAATGCGAGCGTGATGAGAATTGTCACGAGCCGACCCAGACTTCGGATGGCCGGGTAAGGGGCGAAGATGTGATCGCCAATCTCCACCAGAAGGGCGAACTCTGCCACCACAAGGGTCAGAAACCGCAGCCAGAACGCCAGGGGATAATCCTGCCGGTCCAGCAAGTCAACGAGGTTCATGATCACGCCGGTTCCAAGGAAGTAGATCAGGTAGGAGAAAAAGAAGGAGAAGCGGGAGAATTGCTTGCCGCGCCAGGCCCTTACCAGAATCAAACCCCCAAGAACGTAGGTCAGGGCAATCGCGGTGAACGGGAGAAACATTCCGTTACTTTGGCAGGCAGTGGGGGCAATGTTGACGCCCCCTTCCGCCCGCCATTTCCCATTTCATCAGAATACCGGTGGCCAAGGCCAGCGGGAACCGGTCGGTTTATTCCGCTCATATGCTTGCATAGTCGTCACCCTCCTTTCAAGTAGAAACTTAATCGCCTTGGCCGAATTCAACGCGCGGATATGAAACTTTCAAACATGTTTGAATTGGAGCCGGTAAGAACGGATTCGAACTAGCCAGATTGGAGGGAACGGGGTCAGTTTGGCAAAAGCCCCCGTCTGCCTGGCTCGTCGATTTGCGGCGCGGAGTTGCTTCAATTCCGAGTCGGTTCACGACGCGGCAGAAGGGTCGAACGCCGAGCCAAATCGTTTTGCTGAGTGCGAAAGGTTCCGATAAGCGGGCGGGGCTCCGGGAAGCGGAGCCAATGGAAGGCAGGTTCCTACATTCCTGTCTTAACGCTCGCCGCTTCGCGCATGGCCTGAAGGATGCGCAGAATATCCCGCCGGGTCAAGTCGGGGTGGACGGGAATCGACAGGACGGTCTTCGCCAGGAGCGTGCTGACCGGAAAATCATCGTCTCCAACGTGGCCCCGAAAGATGGGTTGGCGATGCAGAGGCAGGGGATAGTGTACGGCGGATTCGACGCCGCGGCGGGCCAGTTGTTTCTGGAAGGTGTCCCGTGAAATTCCCAGGATCGTGGGGTCCAGTCGAACCGTGAAGAGGTTGTAAGCGTGCGTCATGCCTTGGCGCGGCCGCGGCAGGCTGATGCCCGGAATTCCTGAGAGGCCTCGAGTCAGAAGTGCGGCGTTCCGCCGCCGCCGGCGCAGGGCAGCGGCAAGCTTCCTTGCTTGCTCAAGACCCAAGGCCGCGCAAATGTCGGTAAGGCGGAAATTGAAACCCAGGCTGGCGTGATGGTAGCGGCGGTCCTCACCGTGCGAACGCGCCAGGTGGAATTTCCGGGCCAGTGCTGAGTTGGAGGTCGCGAGCATTCCGCCCTCGCCGGTCGTCAGGTTCTTGGAGGGATAAAACGAATAGCAGACGACGTCCGGGAAAGACCCCACATCGCGCCCGCGGAACTTGGCGCCGTGCGCCTGGGCGGCGTCCCAAACGATTTTCAGATTGTGGCGGCGCGCGATGCGCAAGAGTCGTGTGACGTCCGCCGGGTTGCCGTAGAGGTGCACGGGGGCCAGCGCGCGCGTGCGGCGTGTGATGCGCCTTTCAACATCCGCGGGGTCGAGTGTGAAAGTTTCCGGATCGACGTCGGCGAAGACGGGCCTGGCGCCCACAGCCACGGCCATCGAAGCGGTCGCCACGAAGGTGAAATCCGGCACGATGATCTCGTCGCCGGGCGAAAGCAGTTCTCGATAGGCGAGATACAGCGCGGCCGTTCCGGAATTGACCGCGACCGCGTGCCGCGCTCCCACGGCGTGGGCGAAGCGCGCCTCGAACTCCTCCACCACCGGACCGGCGCGCAGCTGTCCGGACCTCAACACTCGCTCAACGGCTCGAATCTCGCGCCGGTCGAGCCGCACTTGCGCAACGGGGATACGGCGAATCAGGCGGCCTCCTCAGCAGGGCACGATCTTGTCGCGGTGCCCGGCCACCGAACGCGTGGCGTTGCGGGTATCGACGACCAGGCGCGCGTGCCGCACGATCGTCGAGTAGTCGTAGCTGGAGTGGTCGGTGGCGATGAGCACAGCGTTGTATTGCCCCAGAACCTTGGGCGTCAGGTTGACTGACGAAAGGCCGAAGTTGTAATGCCGGGTCTTGGGAAGGGTGGGGAAGTACGGGTCGTGATAATCCACTTTCGCCCCGCGCTCTTGCAGGAGTTCCATAATCCGAAGCGAAGGCGACTCGCGCAGGTCGTCGATGTCTTTCTTATAGGCCACTCCCAGCACCAGAATCTTTGAGTCCTGCAGGCACTGCTTGCGCTGATTCAAGGCCTCCGCCAGCGAGGCGACCACGTGCTCCGGCATGGACGTATTGATCTCCCCTGCCAGCTCGATGAAGCGCGTGGGGAACTCGTACTCGCGCGCTTTCCAGGTCAGGTAGAAGGGGTCGATGGGGATGCAGTGCCCGCCCAGTCCGGGCCCCGGATAGAATGGTGTGAAGCCGAAGGGCTTGGTCTTGGCCGCGTCGATCACTTCCCAGATATCAATCCCCATGCGCATGCACAGCCGCTTCAATTCGTTTACCAGAGCGATGTTCACGCAGCGGTAGATGTTCTCCAGCAGCTTGGTCATCTCCGCGGCCTTCGTCGAGCTGACGGTTACCGTATGCTCGAACGCCTGGCGGTAGAGTGTCCGGGCGGCCGCAGCGCTGGGGCCATTCACCCCACCGATGACTTTCGGAATCTGGTGCGTCTTGAACTGCCTGTTTCCGGGATCTTCTCTCTCCGGAGAGAAAGCCAGCAGGAAGTCTCCTGTGTATGTTCCTTCCAACCGTACGGCGTCCTGGTTGACCACGTAAGTCTGGATCGGGCATCGCAGGCCGGATTTCTCCAGGACGGGCAGGACCACTTCCTCAGTCGTGCCCGGATAGGTCGTACTCTCCAGAACCACGAGCTGGCCCGGGCGCAGCGTGGAGCGGATGGACTCAGCGGTGTTGCGGACGAAAGAGAGATCCGGCTCGCGGTGTTCGTCAAGAGGGGTGGGCACACAAACTAGGATGGCATCGGCATGTCGCAGCTTCCGGAAGTCGGCCGTGGCACGGAACTTCCATTCGTCCACCGCTTGCGCGATCGCCTCGGACGGAATGTGGCGGATGTAGCTCTGCCGCTGGTTGAGGAGTTCGACTTTGGCGGCATCGATGTCGAAACCTGTCACCCGAAACCCCGTGCGCGCAAACGCCAGGGCGAGCGGCAGACCCACATACCCCATCCCCACGACGCCGATATGCGCGGTCCGGTTCGCCAGTCGGGTCATGAGTTCGGTGGTGGTTGCTTGTGCGTCCTTTGCGGATTTCTTCCGGTTCATTGGCACCTTCTTATCATTGCGGGATCAAGACCACAGAAGCGCCGGGGATTATAGCATTCCGGCAGGAATTCTGCGGGGCCCAGATAGGCGGGCGCTCCGGGGCGGGCCGGAACACGCGTGACGCTGCGTCGCGGCTCGGCTTATAATCCCCCCTGAGGATCCTCGCATGACCGGGCTGGCGCTGGTTGGGATCGTGATTGTGGCCGCAGCTGGGCTAGGGATCTTTTTCTGGTACGCGTGCAGCGTGCCGGGTTCGCAGGTCCTGGGCCCGGCACTGGTGCGTGGCCCCGTAGATCGGCCGCATGTCGCGCTGACTTTCGACGATGGCCCGGCAATGCCTTTTACCGAACAAATCCTTGACGTCCTTCGTGAGCGGCGTGTGCGCGCAACGTTCTTCGTCTGTGGCCGGAACGTCGAGCGCCACCCCGAGATCGCCCGGCGCATCTGTGCGGAAGGGCATGCGCTCGGCAACCACACCTACACTCACCCCTTCCCGTATTTCCTCCCCCGGCGCCGTATGGCGGAGGAGATCGATCGCACGCAAGTAGCCATCGAGCGGGTCACCGGAAAACGGCCGAACATCTTCCGACCTCCCTACGGAGCCCGCTGGTTCGGGCTTTATCCGGAATTGCTGAAGCGTGGCCTTAGAGTCGTGCAATGGTCGGATACGGGATACGACTGGAAGAGTGATGCCGCAACGACCGCGCGGTCGGCGCTTGCGAATCTCCGGCCTGGTTCAGTGATCTTGCTCCACGACGGGCAGGAAGGATCCGGCGGGTTTCTGGAGTGGGCATGGCGCGAGATCTCCGGTTCTGACCACCGCGCTGCGACGGGATCTCCTGGTCGGGAACCTATCAACCGCTCGCACGTTGTGGAAGCCTTGCCCGGGATCATCGACGGCGCGCGGAAGGCCGGCTTCGAGTTCGTTCCCCTCGAAGATTTCTTGTCGTGATTCGCTGGCTGGAACTTTTGACATCCAACTTTCTCCTCACATATAGTCGTGGCGCGCGCGACGCGAGGTCAGCGCGCTGTTGGCGCGTACGATAAGGAACGGTTTCACCCGATGCGAATCGCGGTCTTCGGTTTGGGCTACGTGGGCAGTGTTACCGGCGCGTGCCTGGCGCGCATGGGACACCGGGTTTATGGGGTTGACGTCGCCCCTGCCAAAGTCCAAATGATCAACGAGGGCCACTCGCCCATCATGGAGAAAGGGATGGAGCGTCTGGTTTCTCGCACCGTTCGCGCGGGGCTGTTCTCCGCGACGGTTCAGCCGTCGGAAGCCATGGCGCGCGCCGACCTTTCACTGGTTTGCGTGGGCACGCCGTCGCGCCCGGACGGCCGCGCAGACCTGGAACACGTCTTACACGCCATCGACGAAATCGGCTACAGCTTGCGCCGGGCTGTGCGATTCCACACTGTGGCCGTACGCAGCACTGTCCCGCCCGGGACGATGGAAGGCGAGGTCATCCCGCTCCTCGAACGCCGCGCCGGCAAAAAAGCGGGGAAGGACTTCGGCGTTTGCTTTCATCCTGAATTCCTGAGAGAAGGGTCGTCGATTCATGACTTCTTCCACCCCCCTAAGACGGTGGTCGGCGCGCTCAATCCTCGCAGTGCGCGGCGGCTGGTCAGGCTCTGGCGGTCTGTCAGGGCGCCGCTTTTTGTGACCTCGTTAAAGGTCGCGGAGATAGTGAAATACGCCGACAATTCTTTTCACGCGCTGAAGGTCGCGTTTGCGAATGAGTTTGGGGCCATCTGTAAATCACTGGGCGTTGACAGTCACGAGGTGATGCGGATCTTTGTCGCTGACACCAAACTGAATATTTCGCCACTTTACCTGAAACCCGGATTCGCATTCGGCGGGCCGTGCCTGCCGAAAGACCTGCGCGCGATTGTTTCGACGGCGGCGAAATCCGCGGTGGAAGTTCCACTTCTTTCCAGCGTTTTGTCGAGCAACTCCCGCCACCTGCGGCGGGCCATTGACCTGGTCCTGGCGGCGGGAGGGCAAAAGATTGCTGTCCTCGGTCTGGTCTTCAAATCCGATACCGACGATCTCCGCGAAAGCCCCGCCTGCAGCCTCGTGAAGGAATTGATCGCCGCGAAGAAGCAGGTCAAAATATTCGATCCCCGCGTTGATCCCGACCGCCTCTTTGGCGCCAACCGGGCGTTCCTAGAAACCATCCTTCCCGAGCTTCCAACCCTTCTAACCAAATCGCCTTCCGAGATGTTGAGATGGGCCGATGTTGTAGTCGTGGCAGGGAACCATCCCGAGTTTGGCGAAATCATCCACCGCTTGCGGCGAGGGCAAGTCCTCGTCGACCTCGTGCGGCTGCCCGACTCCATTCGCATCGGCAAAACGATCGTCCAAGGCCTCTGTTGAGGAGGCTAGGCGGCAGAAGTCTCGCGCTGGCCATATGACGCAGACACTCGCCATGCGCTCCAAGGAGAACGCCCCTCGTTTGTCTCCGCCGAATCTCGAAATAGGCCGGCAGGAACTTCAGCGATCCGCATGATTGACACGACGAGGAAGGAACCCTCAGACACGCGTTTTGTCAGCAGGCAGTGGGCCCGCTTTCCCAGTCTGAAGGGACTAAATGGCTGACACCTTGGCGCCTTCACGGCGCGGGTCAAATCCATAAAAGAAGTCCATGCCTGAAAAACGAACAACTGGTCGATCGGTCTGCTGGTCGCGTCCCCGAGGACCTATGACCCCGGTCGCGCCACTCACGATGCTCTCGCGACATTGGCTTGACAAAACGGCGAAGTCACGTGTACCGTTGGGGTTGTCTTCTCGGGTGCGTGGAAGTCCGGGGAGGGATGTTGTCCTGAAGTGTGACCCCTCCAGCAGTCCTGAGTCGAGACAAACGAGGAAATCCGTGCGTGCACGCCAAATCCTTCTTCAAGTGGTCGCCGTCCTTTCGGTCGGCGTGCTTATACTGGCGTCGGATGCCGCCGGGGCTGCCCAGAAGCCCGACTCGGAACCCCCTTCCGACACCCGAGTCGAGGCATCCCAGGAAGGTGAGGTTGACGCTCTAAGTCAAGATGCCGAGCCCACTGCTGCCGAAGAGGAACCGAACCCGGAGACCACTCCGGCGGAGGGAAACAAAAAGCAGATTTCAAATTATACCATTGGCCCGGAAGATGTTCTGGATGTGGACGTTTTCAACGTTCCGGAACTGCACAAGACGGTTCGCGTTTCCAACGATGGGACGATTGCACTGGCGCTTTTAGGGCATGTCAAAGCGGCCGGCCTGACCACCGAGCAACTGCGAAATGAACTCGAGAATAAATACGGTGAGACTTACCTTCAGAACCCTCAAATCAGCGTGTTCGTGTCGGAGTTTCACGCTCAGCCTGTTTCGGTGATCGGCGCAGTGGAAAAACCGGGGCTCTATCAGCTCACCGGGCCACGGACCTTGATCGAGGTGCTTTCAATGGCCGGAGGCTTGGCCAAGCGGACCAGCGGTCTTGCAGGCAAGTACGTTTATGTAACCCGCAAAGGGGGGTTCGGCGACCTGCCCATGTCGGAGGGCATGCAGCTTGTGGCCCCGGATAGGCTCGAAATCATCATCTCCCGCCTCCTCTACTCTCGCGAGAATGCGCTCAATATCCAGATCCAGCCCCGTGATACCATCAGCGTGACCAAGGCGGACGTCGTTTATGTAGTCGGAGATGTGCGGAAGCCCGGCGGATTTGTCATGGAGGACCGCGAGAACATAACGGTCTTGCAGGCATTGGCGATGGCCGAGGGGGCGCTGTCAACGGCGGCTAAGAATCGGGCCCGGATCATCCGCAAAGGCCCGGACGGTGAGCGCAGCGAAATCCCGGTTGATCTCGATAAGGTCCTATCAGGCAAATCGTCGGATGAAGTCCTGATGGCCAATGACATCCTGTTTGTTCCCAACAGCGCCGCCAAAACGGCCCTTAAACGGGGAGCCGAAACAACCATCGGGACAATCAGCGGTATTCTGATTTACAGGCGCTAGGCCCCTGTCCCTGCCGCAAGAGGAAATTGATGGACGAAATCGAATTGCACCAGCGTGGTCGCACGCCAATCATCCCTTCTTCCGACGCCCGGCCGCTCGAGTCGCCTGACATTGTCGATGTGTCGACGGAGGAATTGCGCCACCTGCTCGATTACTGGCGCATCATCGTCAAGCGGCGCTGGGTGGTGCTGACATGCCTCCTGATTGTCTTTTCTACAGTCGCGATCGGGACCCTGAAACAGAAGCCCATTTATCAGGGTAAAGTCGTTGTGGAGATCAACCCCGAGCAGCCGAACGTATTAAATTTCAAAGAGGTGTTGCAGATCAGCACCGTGGACGTGGACAGTTATCGCGAGACTCAGTACAAGGTCCTGCAGAGCCGGACGCTTGCCGATCGGGTTATTCAAACTCTCCATCTCTACCAGAACCCGGAATTCTACAAGTCTCGGATGCTGTTTGGCTTGATTGAATCTGATCCTGACAAGATTCCCCTTCCGTCGGACCTTGGCCCGCCGGATACCCGGTCGAAAGCATACCAGAATACCCTCAAGCATTTTTCGGCCTCGTTGGATATTCAACCTGTCCGGCGCAGCAATCTGGTCGAGGTGGTGTTTCTTTCTGAAGACCCGAAGTTGGCCGTGCGCGTCGCGAACCAGCTCGCGGCGGACTACATCGATCAGAATTTGCAGGTTAAATGGGACGAGACAGTGAAAGCCTCGGAATGGCTCCAGGGCCAGCTCGTGGGGCTGAAAGCCAAACTCGAAAAATCGGAAGATACCTTACAGGCATACGCGCAGGCCAACTCCATCCTTTTTGTGGAAGAGAAGAAGAACCTCGTCAACGAGCGATTGGGCCAACTTCAGGAAGCTTACACTAAGGCGCAGGCAGAGAGATTCCAAAAGGAAGCCGCTTACAGCCTCGTACAGGCAGGCAAGGTCCAAGACCTGCCAGGCTTCCTTTCCAACCGATTAATCCAGGACTTGGCGGTTCGCATCTCGGACTTGGAGCGCGAGTATGCCCAATTGACGTCGACAGTAAAACCGGACTACCCGAAGGCAGTAGCGCTCAAGAATCAGATCGACAACTTGCAGGCGTCACTCGACCGCCAAAAAAGGGCCCTTGCGCAGAACGTTGTGGATGAATATCTGTCGGCGAGTGCCAATGAGAAATACCTGGCGCAGGCGTTGGAGGCCCAGAAGAAGGAAGTCAACGAAATCGCCGAGAAGTCAATCCAATACAACATCTTGAAGCGCGAGGTCGATACCAGCAAACAACTCTACGAAGGCCTGCTCCAGCGCCTGAAAGAGGCCCAGGTTTCTGCCGGGTTGAAAGCCAGCAACGTCCGTATCGTGGATCCCGCCGAGGAACCGAAAGATCCAGTCAAGCCGCGCGTCGTCCTGAACCTTGCTCTCGGCGTCATACTCGGTCTTGGGTTTGGCATCTCACTGGCGCTCTTCCAGGAGTATTTGGACAACACGCTCAAGACGCCGGACGAGGTCGAATCACTCCTGCGGCTCCCCTCGCTCGGCCTGCTGCCTTCCATCCTGTCCAACGGCGCTGGTAAGAATGACGAGGTCAAGATTGTCCCCGCCACCGACGAAGTGGAGCTCGCCCCGGCGATCCAGACGAATCCGGCTTTCCAGGAAGCCTTCCGCTCCCTTCGCACTTCGATTTTGCTTTCTGCCAACCCCGTGCCCAAGATGATCCTTATCACCAGCGCCCTGCCTGGGGAAGGCAAAACCACGACGACGGTTAACTTGGGGGCGACGCTGGCTAGCTTGGGGAACCGGGTAGTGATTGTTGACTGCGACATGCGGCGGCCCGCCTGCCATCGCTCGACGGGGGTGCGAAACAGTCCTGGGTTTGTGCAATGCTTGACAGGACACGTGGAACTCACTGAGGCCATCCTGCCTGTGCCTGGGGTGACCAACTTGAGCGTCATTCCCTGTGGCCCCATTCCCCCCAATCCAGCCGAAGTCCTTTCCTCCCCACTGACCGCGGAGTCGTTACGCAAGCTGCGCGCGGATTTCGAATACGTGCTGGTGGATTCTCCTCCCTTGTTGAGTGTGTCGGACAGCCGAATTCTGGCCACCCTTACTGATGCGGTCGTCCTTATTGCCCGTGCTCATTCGACGCCCTATGATGCTGTACGGCGCGCCCGGACGCTACTTTATGGTGCTGGAGCGAGAATTCTGGGCGTGGCGCTTAACGATGTGGACATCCGCCGGGACGGATACGCCTACAGCCATTACTATCGGTATGGGTACGAGTATGGATACGGTTATGGGTATGGCAGCCATCCCCCGGAGGAGTCCGACCACCGCGAAGAAAAGGCCTAGGATTCCGACCTGCTCATTCAGCATCTATGCGCGCCAATTCAATTGCCATGCCGGCCGGGGTGAGTCCGGGCGGGAAGGACGTTCAACTTCTTGCCCCGCCGGAAGGCAACGCAGGGGGGAATCTGCGGGCCCGAGGCCGTTCGCAAGTTCGAAGGTAAGACTCGAGGAGAATCAGGAAAGCTGATGGCCCGGCCACTGGAGATCCACGGAGGCTTGCTCGCCCGCAATACCGCCCTCAATCTCGCGGGGCATGCGATCCCCCTGCTCGTGGGACTGGCGTCCATTCCTTACGTTGTCCGAGGCTTGGGCAGCGCCGGATTCGGCGTTCTTTCCATCGCCTGGGTCCTGTTGGGCTATTTCAGCTTGTTTGACTTGGGGCTGGGCCGTGCCACGACCAAGTTTGTGGCCGAGGCTTTGGGGCGGGGCGAACTGCATCGTCTCCCTGGACTGGTTTGGACGTCCCTGGCATCTCAACTTGCCTTTGGGTTGATTGGGAGCTTGGTAGTTGGGGTCTTTGTCCCGGTTCTGGTGGAACGAATTCTCAAGACCCCGCCGGAACTCATCGCTGACACCAAGTTCAGCTTCTGGCTGCTGGCCGCCTCCCTGCCCATTGTCCTGGCCACGACGGCGTTTCGGAGCATCCTCGAATCCGCTCAGCGGTTCGACCTGGTAAATTGTGTCAAGGTTCCCGCCAACATCTCGGTGTTTCTCCTTCCGGCATTGGCGCTGGCCATCGGGTGGCACCTGCCCGGGATCGTGCTCCTGCTGATTCTTTCGCGTCTCGTGGCCACTTTCGCTTACCTGGCGCTCTGCCTGAAGGAATTCCCCGTTCTCGGCCGCAACCTGGCCGTTGATTCCTCCTTGCTTCGCCCACTCTTGAGTTACGGCGGCTGGGTGACGGTTTCCGGGGTCGTCAGTCCGATTCTGGTCAATCTTGATCGCTTTGTGATCGGGGCCATTGTCTCGATGGCGGCGGTCGGTTACTACACGGCTCCGGCGGAAGTTGTCGGGCGGCTTTCCATTTTTCCTGGCAGCCTGGTAATTACGCTCTTCCCGGCCTTCAGCAGCCTGGAAGCTTGGGGCGCGCGTGAGCGTTTGGAGTCGCTCTACGGTCGTTCCGTCAAGTTCCTGCTGCTCACCCTTGGCCCCGCTCTCGTCTTGCTCATGGTCTTTGCCCGGGAGATCCTCCAGGTGTGGCTGGGCGCGGACTTTGCGGCAAGGAGCACGTCGGTCTTGCAGATTCTGGCCGTGGGAGTGCTTTTGAATTCCTTGGCCTTGATTCCGTTTACTCTGATCCAAGGGCTTGGGCGGCCTGACGTTACCGCCAAGTTCCACCTGCTCGAGTTACCGCTGTATGTGGGGCTCCTGTGGTTACTCGTCAAGGAATGGGGGATTTCAGGCGCCGCCCTGGCGTGGACGTTGCGAGTAGGCTTCGACGCTTTGCTCCTCTTCGCGGCCGCCTGGCGGCTCAAGCTCGCTGCCTTGCGTTCTTTAGCTGATAACGGGGTTGGAAGAAGCCTGCTGGCTGTCGTGACCCTCGGTGTCCTTCTGTTACTCACTCTCACGCTTGCACCATTGCTGTTTACGAGGATTGCTTTGACGGGTGCCTTCCTGGCGACCTTCGGCGTAGCCACCTGGGTTCTGGTTCTCGATAGTCGGGACAGGATGTTTATCGCTGGCACGGCCGATCAAGTTCTATCAAGCCTCCGGGGTGCCCAGTGAGGGATACCGGCTTCCAACGTCAATACGATTACGGAGGCATGGTGTGATTCGGTCGGCGGCTCCCCTTGAAAGCGATTCGGGCCCGGAAACGAGGAATCACCTCCCAGTGATGGTTGGCCTGCTGGCAATCATCACCATGCTCAGCGTTTCGATCCTCCTTGGTATTGTTCCTTCAATCAGCCTCCTTACCGTCCTGCTCTCCGGGGCCGCGGCGGGCTTTGTTCTCCTGCAGACTGGAAGAGGATACGACCTCCTCCACCCTGTTCGCGTGTTCGGATTCATTTGGTGTTTTTGCCTTGCTCTGGCCTCCCTCCGATTGGTCACGGTCCTTTCGGTCTGGAGTTTCGAGATGTGGGTGTATGTTTTCGGCGCTCTGATTTGTTTCACCGTGGGATTCTGGGTGGCATCCCGGCATCTGGCTCGCGTGTGGGGTCTCCCAAAGGGCCGCGTCGCGCAGGAGTTTCCAACCGTAGAACTGCTTCCCACTGGGCGGACGCTCTTGGTGGCCCTAATATGCCTCGTATTGGGAATCGTGTCGCTCGCTTATCAGTACCGGGCCATCGGAGAAATCCCCGTCCTTGCCCGCGACATCAACGAGGCGAGAACCACGTTCATGGCAACGGCCAGCCAGTGGAGGCACCCGGAGTTTGACACCCTGTTTAACAAGTTCGTCATCCTCTTCGGTGTGTTTTGCAAATATGCTGCTTTTTTGGGGACCATCGTTCTGATCCAAAAGACGCGCAAGACGAGATTTCAGCAAATCGTGGCGTGGTCGGTGACGATATTCGGATTGATGGGGTACGGGTCGCTGGGTGGCCGCGGTTTCCTTTTTGAATACATGGTCTTCTCGCTGGTCATTTTTCATTACCTTCGCCGTCGGATTCGCTTAAAGGAGATGATCGTTGCCAGTGTTCTATTGCTTTTGTTCATCTCCTTTGCAGGCTATTACCGGACGGCTGTGGGAGACCCCACGGCGGCCTACGACCGTGCCAAGCGCATTTCCAAATTCCCGGAAGGTCAATTCTGGGACAGCATCGCTTTCGGCTATTTCTCAGCGACATGTCCGCTGGAAGTCTTTTACAGATTGACACAGGATCTACCGGCACTGCGCCGGCCCTCCGCCGGTTTTCTCTTCTACTCTCTCCACCGTTTTGTGCCCCGCGAAAACATCGAAGAACTGGCCGCGCTCCTCTATACGGGAGAAATGATTACGCCGACGTTCCTGGGTGAATTCTACGGGGACTTTGGCGCAATGGGAGTCTTTCTGGGACCTCTTATCCTCGGGATTTGTTATGGGTATGTCTATTGCCGGGCCAAACGGTACAGAAGCCTTTACTGGCTCTGCGTTCAGGGAATTATGGTGCAGAATTTGGCTTACTTTCCTCATGTGAACTTCTTTTCACAAAACGTCAACTGGATGTGGGACCTGATGAACTTGGCCTTGCTGACGTGGGTTGCGAGGCGGGGAATCCTGAGCGATTTCTCAATGCATCGTCAGCACGGGATGGGAAGAGTGGCGCCAGTTCTTGGTCGCTCACGATGACTTGTCAGAGTTCGAGACTCGCCCTGGGCCCCGCAGACCGGTGAGTCGCGTTTGGAAGGTTGCCCCGTGAGGTTGCCGGGATTGCAGAAACTGTAGTGGATGGGACTGTGGTTGTGATCTTTCCCGTTGATGTGGGACGTTCATGGGATCACAATGGAAAATGCCCTGGGCCTAGGAAACACATCTGATCTGAACGCTGATCTTGGTGAATGTTTGCGTGTCGAGGGCTAAACGACTGCGTTGATTGCAGGACCTTGTTGAGCGGACTTCAAATCACCCCCCTTCTTCCCCCAAGAACCAGGGCAACTCCAGACCGAGTTCTGAGGACCGGCCAGCCGAGGTCAAAACTCACTCGATTATTCGATTTGGGAGGGACTGCGAATATGACAGCATGGGAGTTACGAGTTCTGTTTGCTTTGCACTTGATTCTGACCGTCCCGATCGCCCTGGCAGGTCAACAGCCGCGGGCTGTCGGTTCCGCCTCGTCCGACAGCACCGAGGCGAAGTACCCAAACACCCTGCGCTTCGCGGACCAGTTCCCGGGGCCGACGGGCACCGCGAAACAGGACGCCGCGATCGCTGGTATCGGTTCGGCGCCGGGACTTGTCCTCGTTCCTCCTGGAGTGGGACCCGGCAACGCCACGACCTATCCCAATCAAGTGGGTGTGATCGATCTTAGGCAAACGGCCGACATTATCGGTAATTTGAAACAGGATCCGGACAGAACCCCTCTCATGCTACTTGAAAACCGTTTGGGCGAACTGACGACAAGGCCGCTGACGGGGACGGTCACGTTGACCAAAGGCTCGACGGCCGTCGTCGGTAATGGGACCAGGTTCGAGGCGGAACTTTCCGGCCATTTTGGGCGCTCGATCAAGCTCGACTCAGATGACTCGACTTGCTGGGCGGAGATAGGGTCCGTGGCGAATAATACTACCGCCACGCTCAAGTCGAGTTATCCGTGCGCATCGGGAACGGGGCGAGCCTCGTACTTCATCACCCAGTTGGGATTTGCCGTCAACTTGATGGCGACGGCGGGGACTCCCAACACTCCGAATGGCGGTGAAGGGGTCGGTTTCACGGTAGTTGCCAAGCGGCCGTCAGGTGCGCGTGGAGTGTACGGGGCGAACATCAATACCAGCTACAACACTGCCCCGACAACCGCGCAGGGTCAAGCGATGGGTCTAGAGGTCGATCTGAGCAATTTCTCTTCTGCGGACCAGGATGTGCCTGGAACGGGGGCCAATTTCTCCACCGCTTTGCACCTTCTCAGTGCGGGCAGCAAACGTCCCGGTTATGGACTCTCCATTCTCAGCACGACTGGGCGCGCCAATACCAATTCTTTCCAATGGGGCATCTGGGTGGGGAATTACAGCCAGCACGGGTTGCATATCAATGGGGCGTCCAATCACGTCTATTTGGTTCCGTACCTGAATAATTCGGACCCCATGCTGGTTGGGAGAAACGCTGGTGATAAGGCAACCGTGTGGCGTATCAACAACGATGGCTCGGCGCATCTCAGCGGGCCCCTCAGCCTCGCCACCGACAGTCCCAATCCCACAGCCCTGCTTCACGCCTACGTGTCGGCAAACGCGCTGAAGGTCCCCGTCCGTCTGGAGAATGACAACGGAGGTACGGGGACCGTCGCCTTGGGGTTGGGTGTGGCCAGTTCAAGGAGCGAGACACGAAGCGCCAAGGCAGGGGTGGGGATGACGCGAAGTGCGTCCAACGGCCGCGGCGATGTCTGTTTGTTCAACCGTCTGACCGATGATGCCCTTGACTTCGCCACGAGCGACTGGTTCATATGCAATCGTGGAGGCGAACATGCAGGGCGGACGGAGATTCAGGCCCAAGGAAAGAATGAGGACATCGTTCTGACCCCGTCGGGAACAGGAAAAGTAGCGACCTCCAAGCAAATCCAGACCACGGTCGTCACGGGCACCCCTCCCTTTTCTGTCTCCAGCACCACGCCGGTGGCCAATCTCACGACTGTGCCGTTGACTTACAATGCGGCGGGGTCGCAGCAAGTCGGCGTGCATATGGTTTACGGCAACTGCACGATCGGGAGGGACTGTGGCGTTACCTTGGTAGGCCCTGCCGCGTTCAGCGGTAGCGGCACCTATCGATGCACGGCCAGCGATAACACAGCGCCAAATCCAATAAGCGTCACCCAGAGCAGCGGATCAGCCTTTGCCATCACTGGAACGGCCTCCGATTCGGTCAGTTACATCTGTTTGGGTAACTAGGAAGGAACAACATTCTTGCGGGGCGAGGTGATCCCCGCACCGGTGGCTGTGACTGCTTGAAGAGCACCGCTCTTGAAATCTTACGGATTCCACCTCGTCTGATGCGCTGACAGCGCGGTTCATGTCCATCTTCGCGAGGAAAGGTTGACGGATTGGACGAGGCAGGGCTAGAGTAGTCAACTGCTCCGCTGCGTCAAAGCGTCAGTCGACGAGGCACCCTTGCATTCTCGTGGTCGAGAAATCCCGGTCGTAGTCTTGTGTGGGGGCATGGGCACGCGTCTGCGGGAAGAGACAGAGTACCGTCCCAAGCCCATGGTGGAGATCGGCGGGCGGCCGATCCTCTGGCACATCATGAAGATTTACGGGCACTACGGCTTTAAGCGCTTCATCCTTTGCTTGGGATACAAGGGCCATGTCATCAAGCAATACTTCCTCAACTACAAGGCTTTCAGCTGCGACATCACCATCCGCCTTGGCAGGGAGGACGGGTTGATTCTGCACGGGAACGGTCCGACCGAGGACTGGATGATTACCCTCGCGGATACGGGCGAGAATACCCTGACGGGTGCGCGCGTCAAGCGTATCGAACCGTACGTCGAATCCGACACCTTCATGCTGACCTATGGCGACGGGGTCGCCGACATTGACGTCCGCCGCCTCGTGCAATTCCACCGCTCCCACGGCCGGATTGGCACCGTTACGGGCGTGCGGCCGTACTCGCGTTTTGGCGAGCTCGTCATCCAGGATGGTCAGGTGCGCCAGTTCAGCGAAAAGCCACAGGTTGCCGAGGGTACGGTGAATGGAGGGTTTTTCGTTTTCAATCGTCGATTCTTTGACTACCTCTCCTCCGAAGATTCCTGCGTCCTGGAGCAGCAACCTCTCGAAAACCTCGCACGTGACGGCCAGCTCATGGTTTACTACCACGAAGGATTCTGGCAGTGTATGGATACCTATCGCGATTTCCTGGCGTTGAATGAGTTGTGGAGAAAGGATCCGGCGTGGAGAGTCTGGAGCCGATGAGCGACTCCTCCGACTTTTGGAAAGGCAAACGCGTATTCGTCACGGGGGCCACGGGCTTGGTGGGGTCCTGGCTGAGCCGCGAACTTGTGGAGCGCGGCGCCGTCGTGGTGGCGTTGGTGATGGATGCCGATCCGTTTTCGGAACTTTACCGGAGCGGCTACATCACGCGCCTGCACGTGGTCAATGGCCGGCTGGAGGACTTCGAGACCCTCGAGCGGTCCATTCTCGCCCATGAGTGCGACACCGTCATTCACCTCGGGGCGCAGGCCATCGTCAGCGCTGCCCAGCGGGCCCCCAAGCCGACCTTCGAAGCCAATGTGCAGGGGACGTGGAATCTCCTTGAAGCATGCCGCCTCCACACGGACCTGGTCGAAAGCGTTGTCATCGCCTCCAGTGACAAGGCATATGGGGAACAGGCCGAACTCCCTTACACCGAAGAGATGCCTTTGCAGGGCCGCCAGCCCTACGAGGTTTCCAAAAGCTGCGCGGACCTCATAGCACAGTCCTTCTTCCACGCTTACGGCCTGCCGGTGGCGGTGGCGCGGTGCGGCAACATCTATGGCGGTGGTGACCTGAATTGGAGTCGAATTGTTCCGGGAACCATCCGATCCTTCCATCGCGGCGAATCACCCCTCATTCGTAGCGACGGTCAGTACATTCGCGACTACATTTATGTCAAGGATGTCTGCTCGGCGTACCTTTCGTTGGCGGAACATCTGGCTTCGCCCGAAGTGAAAGGGCAGGCCTTCAACTTCAGCCCGGAATCCCGGGTCACCGTGCTCGACCTCGTCAAAGAAATCGGCGCGCTGATGCGATGCGAGGGGCTTCAGCCCACGGTGCTCAATCAGGCGAGGGGCGAGATTCGAAATCAGTATTTGTCGTCAGAGAAAGCCCAGCGTATCCTCGGCTGGCAACCTGGCTTTACCCTCCAACAGGGCCTTGCCGAGACGATCGATTGGTATGTGAAGTTTTTTGAGGAGGGGCAGATTTGAGCAGCGCGACGGCGAGTTGTCGCTCCTGCGGGAATTCGGGGCTGGAGACGGTGCTCGCACTCGGCCCTACCCCGCTCGCGAATGCCTTGCTCACCGCCGTGCAACTGAATGAGCCGGAAGGAAGGTATCCCCTCGATCTGGCCTTCTGCCCCCATTGTTCACTCGTCCAGATCCTGGAGACGGTTCCGCCCGAGACGCTGTTCCGGAATTATCTCTATTTTTCCTCCTTTTCCGACACCCTTCTGCGCCACGCGGAACAGATCGCTGATCGGATGACAAGAGACCGCAGCCTGGGGTCCTCGAGCCTCGTCCTGGAAATCGCCAGCAATGATGGATACTTGCTTCAATACTACCGGCGTCGGGGAATTCCGGTCCTTGGTATCGAACCAGCCGAAAACATCGCGCGGAAGGCGGAAGAAGAGCGCGGGATCCGGACCCTTTGTGATTTCTTCGGGAAGCGGCTGGCAGAGGAACTTCGCGGCCGGGGCGAATTGGGTGATGTTCTTCACGCGAACAATGTCCTGGCGCACGTGGCGGATCTGAACGGCCTCGTGGCGGGGATCCGGCTGGTTCTCAAACCCAACGGCGTGGCTGTTATCGAAGTTCCTTACGTGAAGGAAATGCTCGACCGCTGCGAGTTTGACACCATTTACCACGAGCACTTGTGCTACTTTTCACTGACAGCCCTCGACCGCCTCTTTTCAAGGCACGGCCTGACGATCGAGAACGTCGAGCGCCTTCCCATTCACGGGGGTTCGCTCCGCATCTTCGCAGCGCCGGAGGGAAGCGCTCACCGCTCGCCGGCGGTGGAAGGCCTGCTTGCGGAGGAGTCGGCTTGGGGTGTAGCGCACCCGGACTCCTATCGTGGCTTCGGCCAGCGTGTTGAGAAAGTGAAATCGGAGTTGAACCGCCTCCTCCGCGATCTTGCGTCACAGGGTAAGCGTCTGGCGGCGTATGGCGCGGCGGCCAAGGGCGCGACCTTGCTGAACTATTGCGGAATCGGGCGGGAACTCCTGGAGTTTGTGGTTGATCGCAGCACCTACAAACAAGGCCGATACATGCCTGGCGTGCGGCTGCCGATATTCCCGCCGCAGAAACTACTGGAAGTGATGCCGGACTTTGTGCTTCTCCTGACCTGGAACTTCGCGGAGGAGATTCTCAAACAGCAGGCGGAATATCGCCGGCGCGGGGGGCGCTTTATTCTCCCTATTCCCGAACCACGCGTGGTGTAGCCATGATTCATGGTGTTCAACTTGTTCCGTTGAAGCGCATCCCTGACGAGCGGGGCACGATCCTGCACATGCTCAAGTGCACGGACCCGCACTTCCAGCAGTTCGGTGAGATTTACTTTTCGACCGTCTACCCGGGCGTCATAAAGGGCTGGCACAAACATCGCGAGATGACGCTCAACTATGCTTGCATTGAAGGCCGAATTAAGCTGGTTTTGTACGATGACCGGGAGAACTCGCCGACGAAGGGGGAGTTGATGGAAGTGTTTTTGGGGCCCGACAACTACGCGCTGGTGGTCATACCGCCGGAGGTCTGGAACGGCTTCAAGGGAATGAGCGAGCCTTATGCCATTGTCGCGAACTGCTGCACCCATCCCCACGATCCTTCACGGTCGTCAAGAATGGACCCGTTCAACAATCCCATCCCGTATAAATGGGAAGTGAAACATCACTAGGGTGTTCGACTGATGCGAGTGCTGGTTACAGGAGCCGCGGGCTTCATCGGGTCGCACGTGACTCGCCACGTTGTCCAGGAGGGCCATGAAGTCACGGCCGTGATTCTCCCCGGCGAGTCCACGGGGCGTTTGACGGATCTGATCGCGCGGTTGTCTGTGGTTCCCCTTGATCTCCGGGACAGCGGGGCTGTAAGAGAATTCCTGGACAAGCTTCGTCCGGAACTGGCCCTCCACCTTGCTTGGTACGCAGTCCCCAGCAAGTACTGGACTGCGCCGGAGAACCTTGACTGCGTTACGATGACAATTAACTTGGCGCGGGCCCTGAGCGAGGTAAGCTGTCGACGGCTGGTTGCAGCTGGGACTTGCGCGGAGTATGACTGGGATTACGGATTTTTGTCTGAGGACACGACACCCCTTCGCCCACGGACGCTTTACGGAGTTTGCAAGAATGCTACGCGCGCGATCCTGGAATCATTCTGCCCGCCAGCCGGCCTGAGCTTTGCCTGGACCCGCTTTTTCCATCTCTATGGCCCGGGCGAGCCCCAGGAGAGGCTTGTACCGTCGGTGATCAGGGCGCTTCTGAGAGGCGAGACAGCTCGATGCTCGAGCGGGAGGCAGATCCGCGATTTCATGCACGTTCGGGATGTGGCGTCTGCGGTGTGGGCCGTCGCGGTAAGCCAGCTGAGCGGAGCAGTTAACGTGGGCTCGGGCGTGCCGAGCTCTCTGCGGAGCATCGTGGAGATCATTGCAGGAATTCTGGGCGGGAAGCGTGCTGTCGAGTGGGGTGCGATTGCGGAAGACCCTCAAGAGCCTCCGCTTCTGGTTGCGGATGTGCGGAAGTTGTTCCGCGAGACTGGTTGGCGCCCTGCCTTGACGCTCGAGGATGGCTTGCGGGAAACCGTCACGTGGTGGAGGGGTCAACCGTGAAGCACTCCGTGGGTTATTCAGGCTGACCTGATGACGAGTGGGGGCGGGAGGGGGGCCTCGCTTGTGTCGCCAGGGGTCGGCGGATTTGAATCATGACCGTTTCAGTTTGCATTCCGACCTACAATTCCGCCCGCTACGTGCGTGAATGCATCGCCAGCGTGCTGGCCCAGACCTTCGCCGATTTCGAGCTAATCGTTTCCGACAATGCCTCCACGGATGCGACTTGCGACATTGTGCGGAGCTTTTCTGACGGGAGAATCCGGCTGCATCGCCTGGACCGCAACATGGGCATGGCCTTCAATTTCAATCACGCGGCCAGCCGGGCGCAAGGGAAGTACGTCAAATTCCTCTGCTACGACGACCTCCTGGATCCCACGTGCCTGGAGAAACAGGTGACTTCGCTGGAGGAAGCCCCTCATGTGGTTATGTCTACAAGTGGATTCCGGTTCGTAGATGCTTCGGGTCGGACGATCCGCGAGGTCGTCTTCCTCGAAAAGCGCCGCCTTCTCCGCTACGCCGAAGTCGTCGCCGGCATCTTAGTCTATGGCTACGTCATGGGGCCGCCAGCAGCTGTTCTGCTTCGAAGATCCGCTCTGCAGATGGCGGGGTCCTTTTCCGAGAACCTCCCGGAAGTACTCGACTTGGATTTATGGCTGCGATTGGCGATCCTGGGAGCCGTTGACTATATACCGGAAGCGCTTTGCGGATTTCGACTCCACCCGCAGGCGACAACCAGCCAACTGCGAAAAACCGGCGTGGTCCGACGTGACCTCTTGCGGATTACCGAAACCATGTTGGGGACAGTGACCACAAATTCTTGGGGGCGTCATGCGGCGTGGGGGCGCGTGGCCGGTTCGTTCTTGAATCAAGCTCTCCTCGGTTTAAGGCACGGGTATGTGAAATGGCCGCTCGCCGCTATCTGGCAGGCATTGCGAATAGATCCGGGTTTCCTTGGGTTAGCGATGTTTCTGGCGCTTTTTCATACTGGTATCCTGGGCCTCGAAGCCGAGGGGGCGCAGAGGTTGAGAATTTGCCGCGGCAGGACACTTCACAGCTGAGGGTGCCGGAACTGACCCCGCTCGATCCCACGGTGGATATCACTGTGTGTATCGTGAATTGGAATGGGGAACAGTGGCTGCCCGGCTGCCTGCGGTCGCTGGAAGAAGTTGAAGCACACCGTTTAGAAGTGATCCTGGTCGACAACGCGTCTACGGACAGGAGCGTGGAGGTCGTCCGCGCAGGATTCCCGGAGGTGGAGGTTGTTGCCAACTCTGAAAATGCGGGTTTCGCCGCGGGCAACAACCAGGCGATTCGGAAAGGGCGGGGCCGTCACTTCTTTATCCTCAATAACGACACCATCTTGGGGAAGGGCGCGATCGAGCGACTGGTACGGTTTCTTGACCAGCACCCTCGTGCGGGCATGGTCTCAGGCCATCTCGTCAATCTTGATGGGACGACGCAATACCAATACTACCCTGTGGCGCTCCCGAGCCTGGCTTCCTTGACGGCGGACCTTCTCTTCCTCAACAGGATCTGGCCTCGCGGCACCCTGGGGCGCGGGGCCCTTGCACGCCGGTGGGATCCTTCTGTGCCTTATCAGATGGAACAAATCCCCGGCGCGTGCATGCTCGTGCGACGAGAAGCTTTCGAATCCTTCGGACTGTTCGACGAGAGCTACCATTTCTGGTATGAGGACGTAGACTTGTGTGCCCGGTGCCTGCGGACCGGCTGGGAGATCTGGTATATCCCTGATGCCCTGATCACACACTACGGCGCTGCCAGTTCTAGGCTGCTGGCGTTTTCGGTGAGATCGTTGTTGCGATTCCGCAATATGTTACGCTACGCGGCGCGGACCTTCAGCCGAGTTGAATTCCTCGCGCTTCGGGTGATTGTCGGGATCACCCTGGTTTTGCGTTTGCCGCTGGTGATTGTAACCACACTTTCGCCGACGGCTAGGACGAAGCTGTGGAAAGGAGGAGTGAAAGCGTATCTGCAACTTTTGACTGAGCTCTTGAGAGGTCCCCAAACCGACCGCGGTTAGCCTTTTCGGATCTCGCGCAGTCAGGAATACGATCCTCCTATTTTCGGTTACTCAAAGCGCGGCGATCGCTGAACTCCAAGGCATTGATTTCTGAGATGGTCGAAAATTCACATCTCCTGCCGATGTGTTGGAGTGGGCCGACACACAGATCCATGACGCCGGCAGGACGCGCGTAACTGGCAAATAGAATGAGGGCTCTCGCGGCACGCGGAGAGGTCTGTTGCGAGCAGATCGCCATAATGTCTACCCTCATCCTCCAAAACTCATGCGCATTGCTTTTCTAACTTCGCGTTATCCTTACCCCCTGATCAGCGGGGGACGTTTGCGTACGCACTTTGCCCTTCGATACCTCAGTCGGTCGCACCAGGTAACGGTTTACGCCATTGAGCCGCGGGTGGCCGGAGGGGCGGATTTCCCTCCCGAGGAACCACCGGGATTGACGACGAAGTTCTTTCGCATTTCTTCGGCAGGTTATGCGAGGAATGCCCTCAAGGGTTTATTTTCCGATCTGCCCTTCCAAGTGAAACTTTACGAAAGCGCGGACCTGCTCCGTGATCTGAGCGCAGATGTTGCGTGTGGCCGGATCGATCTTCTGTTCGTGCACCTGTTACGGATGGCGGAGTACGTCCGCCCTTTCTCCCACATTCCCCGCATCATCGACCTGGTGGATTCGATTTGCCTGCATTATCAACGGATGCCGCGAATCTGGTACAGCCCTGGCTGGCTTGCGGCGCGGGCTGACCGCGAGCGGGTGTGCAGGCATGAGGCGCAATTGTCGGCGTCGTTCAATGCAGTGCTGCTGGCCTCCCCTGTTGACTTGGCAGCACTTCGAAGAAGGACCGGAGCGGAGAATCTGATTCTGATTCCGAACGGCGTGGAAGTGAGTGCGCTACCATCTCCATTGAAGGCGCCTGAACTGAATCGAATCATTTTCTTTGGAACCCTCGATTATCTACCTAACGTTGATGCCGCGGTCTACTTTGCGCGGGAAATCCTGCCGTTGATTCGGAAGAAGGTCCCGAAAGTGCGGTTGCATGTTGCCGGATGGAATCCCCCGCGCGCCGTCCGCTTACTCGCTCGCATCGAAGGTGTCATAGTACAGGCGAACGTGCCGGATCTAAGAGCCGAGGTTTCGAAGTCGGTCCTGAGCGTGGCGCCTTTGCGCTTCGGAGCCGGAACCCAGTTCAAAATCCTTGAGTCTCTGGCGCTTGGGGTGCCCGTGGTGGCCACGCCAGAGCCGGCGCGGGCCCTGGGAGGTGACGCGGCCGGGGGAATCCTCATTGGGCGAAACCCGGAGGAATTCTCCCATCAAGTCGTGCGCCTCCTGAGCGATGAATCATACCGCGAACGAATGGGAAAAGCCGGGCATTCGTTCGTGGAATCGCGATACAGTTGGGAGCGGGTCTTTGCGCCACTCGACGGCGTGTTGAAAGCCATCGAATGCGGGGCGCACGCCAAGTCGGCCGCAAATCACGATCAAAGGCCTGCCTAAGAGATCTTGGAGGCAGGAGTTCCAATCGGGGACAGGCTGAGCGTAGACGCCAGGATCTGTTCGACAAGGGGAGATTATGAAAAGAGTCGCTCTTATTACCGGCATCACGGGCCAGGATGGTTCTTATCTGGCGGAGTTTCTTCTTCAAAAAGGCTACACAGTCTTTGGCGTCATTCGCCGCAGCAGCACTGTGAATTTCGAGCGCTTGGTGCACCTTCAGGACCGGCTTGAGTTGATCCCGGGGGACCTGCTGGACCAAAACTCCCTGATCAGCGCGCTGAAGCAATGTCAACCAACCGAAGTCTACAATCTTGCTTCCCAGTCGTTTGTCCCCACTTCCTGGAATCAGCCGGTGCTGACCGGCGAGTTTACGGCTTTGGGGGTTACTCGAATCCTCGAAGCCGTCCGGCTGGTGGATCCCCGCATCCGGTTCTATCAGGCCTCTTCGAGCGAGATGTTTGGCATGGTCCGTGAATCGCCGCAGAATGAGAAGACGGCTTTCTACCCACGCAGCCCGTATGGAGTCGCCAAGCTCTACGGCCACTGGATCACGGTGAATTATCGAGAAAGCTACGACCTGTTTGCCGTTTCCGGCATCCTCTTCAATCACGAGTCGCCTCGCCGTGGGTTCGAGTTCGTCACCCGCAAGGTAACCTACGGGGCGGCGCGCATCAAGCTCGGGCTGCAAATGAAGCTTAAGATGGGGAACCTGGACTCTGAGCGCGACTGGGGATATGCCGGCGACTACGTCGAGGCCATGTGGATGATGCTTCAGCAAGAAAGACCCTGCGACTATGTCATTGCCTCCGGGGTGACGCACACGGTGCGGGAATTACTCGAGATTGCCTTCCGATGTGTTGGGCTCGACTATCGCGACTATGTGGAAGTAGATGCAAATCTTCTCCGCCCCGCGGAAGTCCACCACTTGCGTGGCGACTATTCCAAGGCCGGGAGGGAATTGGGCTGGAGGCCTAAGGTAAATTTCGAAGAGCTGATAACCCTGATGGTCAACGAAGACTTGGCGAAGTTGCGGAATGCCTCGACAGAACTCCTCAAGACGGAGAAGGCGCGGTGAGGACTCTCGTCACCGGCGGCGCGGGCTTTGCGGGATCCCATCTCTGCGAGTATCTGCTGGAGCTTGGGCACGAAGTCATAGTCGTTGCCGCGGAGCAGGAGAGTCTCGTCAATATCGCCCACCTTCGGGATCGAGTTCGCGTGGAGCGCGCCGATCTTCGAGATTCACGTCGCCTCACCGAGATTGTCCACAATACCGCTCCACGATTTGTCTACCACCTCGCAGCATTGTCGTCGCCTGCGGATTCACTTCAAAGCCCGGCCTTGACGTATGAAGTGAACTTCGTGGGGACACTCAATCTCCTCCTTGCCTGCCGGCAGGAGGCTCCGGCCTGTCGATTTCTTTTCGTAAGCTCGTCTGAGGTCTACGGCGCGGTAAGCGATAGGAATCTGCCGATTCGTGAGGATACTCCCCTCCACCCCGCCAATCCTTACGCTGCCAGTAAGGCGGCTGGTGAAATCCTGGCGGAACAGTTCTTCCGCAGTTATGGTTTGCAGATTATCCGCGCGCGGCCCTTCAATCATACAGGTCCCCGGCAGTCGGGGGGATTCGTCTGTTCCGACTTTGCGCGACAAGTGGCCGAAATTGATCTGGAGATGCGCCCCCCCACCATCTCGGTGGGGAATCTCCAGGTGAAAAGGGATTTCAGTGACGTGCGCGACATCGTTCGCGGGTATTACTTGCTGCTCGAAAAGGGAGAGCCAGGCGACGTTTATCATCTTGGCTCAGGCCAGGCCACTGCAATCGAAGAGATACTCCATATCTTGATGGGTATGACTTCCAAACCCGTGCAGCCGGTCGTGGACCCATCGCGAACCCGAGGTGGGGAGGCACGCTCCTTGTGGGGGGATACAGTCAAGGCCGAACAGAAGGTTGGGTGGGGGCGCCGATACGACCTCAAGACCACGCTGCAAGATCTTTTCACTTATTGGACACAAAGGCTGCGAACAGCGACCGCTTTGATCTCACCCCCTCCAACCTCTGATGGAATCAGGGAGTTGCGTTGAAGGATTCTCAGGACAAAACTTCTGAACCAATCGAATTCCGGCGGGCACTCGTTACGGGTGCGGCAGGTTGCATCGGGCAGCGCCTGGTAAAGCGCCTGGTGACGGAAGGGTGTCACGTGCATGCGCTCGATGTCAGTGCTGCAGGCCTCCAACAACTTGCCCATGGTATCCCCGAAGGGGCCGTACGTATCTTGCAGGGCGACCTGAATGACGCCGAAGTTCTAGAGCAAGCCACCGAGGGCGTCGAGGCCGTGTTTCACGCCGCGGCAAAGGTCCACTCAATTCCTCAGAACTCTGCCGAGGAAGCGGAATTCTTCCGCGTCAACGTTGCAGGAACCGAGTATCTTCTGCGCGCCTGCCAGAAACGTCCTTTGCGCGCTTTTGTCTTCTTCAGCACCATTGCGGTTTACGGATCCGGCGACGGACATCCTTTGACGGAAACAACGGCTCTCCGACCCGAAAACGCCTACGCGCAGAGCAAGGTTGAGGCGGAGCGGCGAGTCCTGGAGTTTCGCGGCCCAGAAGGCATGCGGCCCACGGTTCTACGGATGAGCCTGGTGTATGGCGAGGGCGAACGCGGGAATTTCATCCGAATGCTTCGCGGCGTGAATTCGGGGCGCTTCCTTCTCATCGGAAGCGGGGAAACAAGAAAGAGCATGATCTACGTCGGAGATGTCGTAGAAGCCGCCCTGCTTGCGGCACGAAGTCGTGCGGCATGGGGGGAGGTTTTCGTGCTTGCGGATCCAACGGCCTATACCCTGCGTGTTGTGGTAGAAACTTTGGCGAGACACCTCGGCGCACGCCCTCCCCGGTTCCGATTGCCCATTTCACTTGCGCGGCTGGGGGGGGAAGTGCTCACCCGCCTGGGGCGTGGTTTCGGCGTGCGACCGCCCGTTACCCGGAGTGACGTCGACAGGTTGGTAAGCAACACGGTTTGTGATACATCAAAAATCCAAAAAACGCTCGGATACCAGTCACAAGTCGGCCTCGAGGAGGGTGTCCGGCGCACCGTGCGGTGGTTCCGGGAAGAAGAAGCCAGGCTCAAAAGGAGGCACTAGCCGTTGCTCTCGATGGTGTTTTTAGTCAGCGCGCTGGTTGCTTACGGGGTAACCAAACTCAGCATCGTCCTCTCCTTGCGCCGGGGAGTGCTGGACCTGCCAAACGTTCGCAGTTCCCATTCACAGCCCATGCCGCGCATGGGGGGGGTGGGAATCCTCGCAGGTTTTTATGTCGCTGTCGGGGGACTGATTCTCCTCGGACCGCGGGCCGGTCTGGAGTCCGGGTTGCTGACGCGAGAAACTTTTCTTTTCGCCCTCGCAGGAGCGGGAATGGCGATTATTGGCCTGTGTGATGACCTTTATCACCTCAGCCCGCCCGCGAAATTCCTGATGCAGTTTGTGCTCGTTGCATGCCTTCTGGCTTTCGGAGCTCGGGTGGACAGCCTCACATTACCTTTCGGAAAGCCTTGCACACTGGGATTTCTCGCCCTTCCGGTCACCATGCTTTGGCTAACGGGCTTCGCCAACATTTTCAATTTCATGGATGGGATCAATGGGATGGCTGCGGGTACGGGCGTCGTCTATAGTGGATTGTTCTTTCTGGTGGCCCGCTCGCAAGGGGACCAGGACCTCGCGACTCTAGCCGTGGTATTGGGGGGAAGCTGCCTGGGATTCCTTTTCCACAATTTCCCGGTGGCACGGACCTTCATGGGTGACACGGGCAGCCTGTTCCTGGGCATCGTTTTTGCGCTGTTTGTGGTCCGCCTCCCGCAGCGGTCTTCCAATCCGGCCTCGCTTGTGGCTCTCTTGTTGGGGACCTCAATTTACCTATGGGACAGTGGTTTCACGCTTCTCCGGCGACTCAAGGCGCGGGAAAACATCTTCCTGGCGCACCGGAGCCACCTCTACCAGAGGTTGGTTCAAGCCGGGCTGACTCATGTTAAAGTAACGGCCTTGTATGTGTCGCTGCAAGCTCTTATGGGAGTATTCGCCTTTATTTATCTCTCGAGCTCGGATTTCGCCCGCTTGGGAATTTTAGTTGTCGCTGGGCTGCTTCTCGCGGGATTGACTGGCTTTGTCTATTGGCTTGAACTCCGGCAGGGGGCAAAGAAGGCCACCGCGATGTAGGGTGACATGGGCTTTCATGAGAGAGCTTCAGATCTATGAATAAACCCAGGTTCGATTTATATACTCGGAACAACCAGCTCATCGTCGATGGGATCATTTTCGCAACTTCATTCGCACTCGCCTATGCGATCCGATTCGAAGGCATTCCACAGTGGCCTTTTTTGAAACAGTTCCTGATTTGGGCGCCTTATCTTGTGGCATTCCGGCTCTATGTCAACTGGAAGGTGGGAGTCTACCGGTTCATCTGGAGGTACGTCTCACTCCCGGACGCGATTGCCATTACTCGAGCCCTTTGCGTCCCATCGGCGTGTTTGTTGGCGCTGCGGCTTCTTTATCCGGGTTGGGCGGTCTTTGCCGGGCGCCTGAAAATCTCGCTGACAGTGATTGCCCTAGAATTTCTCCTGTCTGTGGTGGGCTGTTTGGGGGCCAGGGCGCTGCGCCGGATCCTCTATCAGCGTCAGGCCGGGCGGACAGGCGAGGTGGCTAAGGTACGGCAGGTATTACTCGTCGGGGCAGGCCGCGCGGGCGTCATGGTGGCCAAGGAGCTATCTGCCAATCCCCACGTCCGGCTCGTAGGATTCTTAGATGACGATCCCAAGAAAACCGGTGCCGTGATCAATGGGGTGCGCGTCTTGGGCCCGTTGGATTCACTCCCTTCCGTCGTGGCTCGGAATGACGTCGAAGAAGTGGTTATCTGCATTCCCAGGCCGCCCAGGACCTTATTGAAGCGCGTTTGGGCACTGTGCGAAAACCTGGCCCTGCCGGCCAAGATCGTTCCCACGCTGGAAGAAGTCTTGCAGGGCAAAGTGAATATCGCGGCGTTTCGTGACGTGCAGATGGCCGACCTGCTGGGCCGGGAAACCATCGAAGGGAGCGAAGCGGCGGGCGATCTCGCCCAGATCTACACCGGCGCGCGCATCCTGATTACGGGTGCGGGCGGATCGATAGGCTCCGAACTTGCCAGGCAGTTGTTCCAGTTGAAGCCGGCGCAACTCGTGCTTTTGGATAAGGACGAAAACGGCCTCAATGATATCTTCGTGCGGTTGGGGTCGAACGCCGGGGGACCAGGAGTTCATCCGGTGGTAGCGGATATCCGGTTCCGAGAACGCCTCCAGGGCATCTTCACGCGCTTTCGGCCGGAGGTGGTTTTCCACGCCGCCGCGCATAAGCACGTCCCACTCATGGAAATGAATCCGTGTGAAGCGATTCTCAACAACGTCGTTGGGACCCGCAACTTGGTCGAGCTTTCCGGCGCGTTCGGTGTTTCGCAATTTGTCTTCATTTCGACCGACAAGGCGGTGAGACCCACTTCCATCATGGGCGCCAGCAAGCGGGTCTGCGAGATGGTTGTCCAGGCTCATGCTCAAAACGGCAGCACTCACTTTTCCTGCGTCCGGTTCGGAAACGTGATGGGAAGCCGCGGAAGCGTGATTCCGCTGTTTCAACAGCAAATCGCCCGGGGCGGTCCAGTGACCGTCACCCATCCGGACGTGCAACGCTTCTTGATGACGATTCCCGAGGCGGTGCGCCTGGTCATCCAGGCTGGCACGTTGGGAAACGCCGGGGAAATCTTCATCCTCGATATGGGAGACCCGGTCCCGATTCTGGACTTGGCGCGCGACCTGATCGAGTTGTCAGGCCTTCGCCCGGGGCAAGACATCCAGATCGAGGTGACTCAATTGCGTCCGGGCGAAAAGTTGACCGAAGAACTGATCGATGGCGCCACCGAACAGCTTCTTCCCACTCGTTTCGAGAAGATTCGCGTGGTCACCGGCCAGCCGGTTGCTCCGTCGTTGGTGGCCGAGAAACTCGTGGCGCTGGAGAAGGCAGCCCGTGCGGAAGCCGCGCAGGACATTTACCGCATCCTTCGCGAACTCGACATCGGCTTCACCGCGAATGGTGTCCCTCCTCAGGTTGCTGAAATTGCCGGCATACGCGAATCGGTCTCCCGGGCAAAGCCCGCCTGAAAGGGAACGCTGAGAAGGGAACCATTGGGCCTGAGCATGTTGGAAGCGTGCCTGAAATAGGCACCTGATTAGGTTGAACGAAAGGGGCGTTCAAGGATTCATGAAAGGTGTCATCTTAGCTGGTGGACTCGGAACACGGCTCCTCCCTCTGACGCGGGTAACGAATAAGCATTTGCTGCCTGTATTCAATCGCCCGATGATCTTCTACCCTATCCAGACACTGGTTGACGCGGGCGTGCGGGACATCCTGGTGGTGACGGGCGGCCAGGATGCCGGGGACTTCCTGCGGCTCCTGGGTAATGGCAAGGACTTCGGGCTCAAGCACATTAACTACACCTACCAGGAGGGCGAAGGTGGCATTGCTGATGCCCTCCGCCTCGCCGAGCACTTTGCCGACGCTCAACCGGTCTGCGTCGTTTTGGGTGACAACATAATTGAGACTAACATCACTGCCGCCTGTGAAAAGTTCCAAAGGCAGCCGAAAGGCGCGCACATCATCCTCAAGGAAGTTCCCGACCCGGAGCGCTTTGGCGTCCCGGTGTTTGACAGTGACCGCATCATTCGCATCGAGGAAAAGCCGAAGGAGCCGCAGTCGCGTTACGCGGTCATCGGCATCTACATGTATGACGCCACGGTCTTCGACCGCATTCGAAAGCTCAAGCCGTCGGGGCGGGGGGAATTTGAGATTACCGACGTCAATAACCAGTACCTTGCAGACGGCACGCTTACCTACAGTATTCTGAATGGATGGTGGACGGACGCAGGAACATTTGAATCGCTGTGTCGTGCCACCAATCTGGTTGCCCAGGGCGGAGCCAATAAGACGGACATTCCCGGCACCATATAGAGAATCCCCATCAAGCGGCTCGATGGAGAACGAAGCAAGGCATGTCTGCGCTCCCGGGCGGACCGCACGGGCAAGGCGGACAGTCAGAGTACGTGCGACAGGACATCGGCTCGAAGCATGTGTAAGGGGGCGCCAATAATTTGATCGACCCTCATTGACTCGCCGCACTGCGACCGGTTGACGCAAGTCAAAATACTCTCTCAATTTATATGTAACAAGGACAAAAACTCGCTATCCTTTCCGCTGCCAAATCGGTTACACTCACATCACGAAGCAAGGGAAAATCCTCAATCCAATTGTCGTGCGGGCTTGATTCGCACGGAAGGGAAAAAACATTGATGAGCCGAATTTCGCCTCGGACTTTGATTCTGGCGGTGCTGTTTCTGCCAGGGATGATCTTCATGACTAATTGTGGGCAGGACGCGGGGAATACCGCGCCGCCCCCCGCAACCGTGTCGATGTTTCCTCGTTCTGCCAACGTTTTCGTGAACGAAAAGGTTCAGTTTGGGGCCTATTCAGCAGGAGCATCGTTCACCTGGTCAGTCAATGGGGCAGTGGGTGGAGATAATACTGTCGGTACAATCACGTCCGGCGGTCTCTACACTGCTCCTGCAGTTCCCCCATCAGGCTCGGTGACGGTCGAGGCTACCTCGACCGCGGACGCCAGCGTTCGTGGGACTGCGGCCGTTACGGTGACCAATCCCCTTCCTGTGGTTACCTCGGTTTCACCAGCCACGATCCTGGTGGGAAGTGGCGACACCGTGATCACAATCCTGGGCAGCCATTTCCTGCCTTCGACTTCTGTAACCTTGGGAACTCAGAATTTGGTCGTAACATATTGGAGCAGTACCCAACTGACGGCAGTCGTTCCAAGTGCTCTCTTAGCCGCTTCTTCGGCCAGCACGATTTCGGTGTCGACCCCTTCGCCGGGTGGGGGGTCCGACAACTCGGCGATTCTCAGCGTCATGGCGGCCGGCGTCGTCACGGCCACAAACCATCCCCTGGTCGCCAAGTACTCGATATCCCTTCCGCGCGACGGTGAAGTGACGGTCGAGTTCGGCCCTGACGCGAATTACGGGAGGCGCACCTGGACTCGCCCTGCTCCCGCGGGAGGCGGACAGGTCGACATCCTTGTAGCCGGGATGAGGCAGTTTAGTACGTATCACATGCGGGCCACCGTCGAATTCCCCGAGGGCACGCAATTCGTGGACGTCGATCATAGCTTTAACACTGGCGGACTGCCGCCCGAGCGGGTTCCGCAGACTACGGTTTCCTACCCCAATCCGGGTACCATCAACGGAGGTGTTGAACTTCTCGACCTCGCAGACACCAGTACCACCTCCCCCCTTATTCAAGCTGCCGTTACCGACCTCGACGGCAGTCTGATTTGGTATTACGATTTCCCCATCAGCCCCTATGGCATCCCGTTTCCCATCAGACAGCTGCCTGACGGAAATATGCTTCTCAATCTTTCGCCCGGACCGGGCGGGCCGGTAACACCGGGAATCGTGCGTGAAGTCGATCTGGAGGGAAACACGGTGTGGGAGATTTCGGGAGATGAGGTGAACGCCCGTCTCGCCACGGCGGGATTCAATCTCCAACTCGATGCCATCCATCACGACGTCATCAAGCTCCCCAATGGCCATGTGATCCTCCTCGTCTATTCAACTCGAACCTTCACCGATTTGCCCGGCTACCCCGGCGACACGGTAGTGGTGGGAGACCAAGTGGTTGACCTCGATACGAACCTTAATCCTGTCTGGGTCTGGGATTCCTTTGATCACATGGACGTCAACCGTCACCCCATGGCGTTTCCTGATTGGACGCACGGAAACGCCCTCGCGTATTCGCCGGACGATGGGAACCTGCTGGTCTCATTCCGGCATCAGCATTGGGTCATCAAGATCGATTATCGCGACGGGCAAGGGACGGGCGACATCCTTTGGCGGTTAGGCTACCAAGGGGATTTCACGATGCTTAATGCCGGACCCGAAGGGTGGAACTACGGCCAGCACTTCCCTATCATTGTGAGCCCTAACTCCACAGGGGTCTTCGATCTGTCCTTATTTGACAACGGAAACAATCGCGTCTTGGATACGAACGGAACGATCTGCGGGACCACGGGGAACCCGCCTTGTTATAGCCGGGCTCCGATCTTCCAAATCGATGAAGTCAACAAGACGGTCCAGCTGTTGTTCGACGGAAAGTTGCCCGCCTTTTCGGCGGCAATTGGTAGCGTGTCGGTCTTCGGCAATGGCAACGTAGAGGCCGATATGGGATTTCTGTACCCCGCGCCTATCCGGGTGGTGGAGATGACCCAGGAAGCTTCCCCTAAGATCCTATGGGAACTCGATATCAGTGGACAGCGTGCGTACCGCGCGTATCGCATTCCCAGCCTGTATCCAGGGGTTCAGTGGTAGGGACGCAGTTCGGTGAGAGCGGCCGGATTGCACCCATGTCTTTTGGTTAGTCTTTATTTGATCGAACGAGAAGGCTGATTTTGGAGGCGTCGCGAGGATCTTGCTCCTTACGACTCCTTTCTTTCTGTCAGGCATTTAGGTCCTGATCGAGCAGGACAAATAGCATCGTGCACAAGGAGGGAATGTCAGCCTCCGCCCTCAGCCCCGGCAACGTGCTACGGTGGGTCTATCAGAGCTCAGGCGACCTCGACGAAAGTTCGCCGGGCTTGGGCAATACCTTTGGCCCACTCTGATACTTCAGGGCTTCGGATTGAGGCGAGGCAAGCCACTGAGCAAGGCTTTGGGCGTTTCGGTCCCTCTCGGAGAGAGTGTGTTCCCCGACCTTCGGCCACTGGATCCCGATTTCCGGATCGTCGAACCTGATTCCGGACTCACCCTGGCGGCTATAGAGGGCTGTGCACTTGTACTGGACCTCCGCGTAGTCAGAGAGAACGCACAGGCCGCGAGCAAATCCTGGCGGCGCCCAAACCAGCTTCTTGTTTTCCGCTGAGACCTCCAGGCCAAACCATTTGCCCAGGGTGGGTGAGCCCCTGCGAATGTCCACGCTCACCAGAAAGGCGCTGCCGACGGAAACCCGCATCAGCTTGCCCATTGGCGGGTCCCACTGGAAATGCAGCCCCCGGATCACCCCTTTTTTTGACCGAGAGTGATTATCCTGAACAAATGCCTGCGGAAGGCCGAGGCTTCTGAAAATGTCCGCGCGATATGTTTCCAGAAAGAACCCCCGCTCGTCCTCGATGACTTCGGGGGCGATAACCACAATTTCGTCCAAATGTGTCGACTCAATTCGAAATCCCATCTCTTGGTATCACCCTGAACATGAAATTCCAACGTGCCGGTGGAGGCAGTAGTACTTCATCGCATCGCATTTTGCCTTCCGAGCTACACGGGAGAGAAGATTCTAGCGGAATTGGTGGATTTTGTGGCAGTTTTCTGTTCTGACGCATTGATTCTTTTGTGGGCAGCCGATTAGTACACGCTCGTTCGGGGCTCCGGAGCCAACAAACGCCCCCTGTGGTAGAATGCCGGTTTGATATCGGCGGACCGGCAGCGGCTGATGATTGGCCAGCCTCCCATAGAATTTAGAAAGAGGAATGGCCCCTCGCGCTTTCGAAGCCCCAAAAACCCATGAGCGATATTTCCAGCCCCGCGGTCAGTGTCTCTGCATTTTTCCCGGCATTCAATGATGCAGAGAACCTCCAGGTCTTGGTGCCAAAAGCGGAAGAAACACTGGGTCGACTCGCCGATGACTTTGAGATTATCGTGATCGATGATGGGAGCACCGATCACACCTCCCGCGTGCTGGAATCCCTTCAGCAACAATGCTCCAACCTGCGGGTTGTCCGGCATCCGCGCAACTTGGGATACGGGGCGGCGCTGCAAAGCGGGTTCCGGAATGCTCGCAAGGAGCTGGTTTTCTACACCGACGGTGATGGGCAATACGACGTTCGCGAGATGGACAGTCTCTTCCCCGCGCTGTCGCAGGGGCAGGACGTCGTGACGGGTTACAAAATCTGCCGCGCTGACCCGATCCACCGGACGCTGATTGGCAAGCTGTACCATGCCGTGGTCAAAGTGTTTTTTGGACTGAACGTGCGTGATGTCGACTGTGATTTCCGGCTAATGCGTCGCAAAGTCTTGGAAAGAGTTCCCTTGACCTGTCGGAGCGGGGCCATCTGCGTGGAATTGATGTGCCAGATTGAAAGGGCGGGGTTTCGTGTTGCCGAAGTTCCCGTCCACCACTACCCGCGAATGAACGGGCGCTCTCAGTTCTTTCGCTTCGGGCCTGTGGCCCGGACGGGCCTCGACATCCTGCGCCTCTGGGTGCGCCTGATCCTGCTGCGACGGAGCCCTGCACGTCCATGATTCCCTTCCTCGATCTGCGAAGAGAGTATCGCCGATTGGAATCCGAGCTGGCTCCCGTCGTCCAGAATGTATTGGCGAGCGGTCACTACATCCAGGGAAACGAGGTCGAGAAATTCGAGGAGCAGTGGGCAGCTTACTGTGGCGTCAATCGCGCGGTCATGGTCGCCAGTGGGACCGACGCTTTAACTCTGGCGCTCGAGGCCTCAGGGGCGATTACGCCGGGGGCGAGCGATGAGGTGATCACCTCCGCCCACGGCAGTCCTTACACTGCGATGGCGGTGGTTCGCGCCGGCGCGCGGCCCGTGTTTGCGGATATCGATCCGGAGACCTGGCTGGTGACTCCCGCGACTTTCGAGCGCGCATTGACACCACACACCCGGGCGTTCATTCCGGTTCATCTGTATGGTCTGCCTTGTGACATGGCAGGCATCTTGGACCTTGCCCGGAAGCATGGGCTATTTGTCCTTGAGGATGCCTGCCAAGCCCACGGAGCGCAATGCCGGACCGGGGAGTGGGAGCGCGTGGGGGGACTGGGCGGGGCAGGTGCATTCAGCTTCTATCCCACCAAGAATCTGGGCTGTTTTGGCGACGCCGGCATCATTGTTTCCGGGGATGACGAACTGATCGAGCGTGCCCGCGTCCTGAGCAGTGGCGGCCAACAGATTCGGAACAGTGCCGTCGTGCCTGGGTATAACTCGCGCGGTGACGAACTGCAGGCGGCAATCCTGAACTGCAAGCTACGTCACCTTGACGAGTGGAACGAAAGGCGTCGCGCCCTGGCTACGGTCTACCGGGAGCGCCTGCGCCTGCCGGGGCTGCAGTATCAAACCGTTCCCGCGGGAAGGGAACACGTCTACCACCTTTTTGTCATCCGCCATAGACAGCGCGACCGGCTGCGAGCCCATCTACGAGAAAAGGGTTTTGAAACCATGATCCACTATCCCGTAGCGCTGCACCGGCAGCCAGCCTTTGCGGACCCTGCACAGCCGCGCCTGCCGGAGGCTGAGCGCGCCGCCGAAGAGGTTCTTTCTCTGCCGCTGCAGCCCGACCTGAGCGCGGCCGAAGTCGAAAATGTGGCTGATGCGGTAAATGACTTTGCCTCCGTCACAGCCTGAAACCGTGGTGCCCATGGAGGCTCTCGATCGGCCGCGACCTGAAAGGCGCCTGCCTTGGGATGCCTTGGCCGTGATTGCCGGTTCTCTCCTGTTTTTCGCTTGCCTCTATCGAATCCCCATCTCCGACGCCGATGAAGGGATCATTGCCGACGGTGCTGAACGGATCATGCGCGGGCAGATCCCGTACCGCGATTTCTTCTCCGAGTTGGGCCCGGCATCCTTCTACCTGCAAGCCGCGATTTTCCGTGTCGTGGGTGAGAGTCTGACCGCCATAAGAATGACCGCCTGGGTCCTGGGTGGGATTCTGAGCGGGATCGTTTACCTCCTTTCCAGGCGTCTCCTTTCACGCCCTGCCGCCTTGGTCCCCACGGCCGCCTTCACGATGATTTGTTATCCCTATGCTTATCGGATCAGCCATCACTGGTGGGGAAATCTTTTTCTTTTGCTTTCTATCCTCTTCCTGGCGGGTCGAAACGGCCGGCGTGTCGAGTCGGAAGGCAACCCGGGAAAGGTCCACCTGGGCGTGGCCGGTGCGCTCGTCGCGTTCACGCTGCTGGCGATGCAATCCAAGGGGGTTTGGGCGGTTGTCATGGGGGCAGCGTATCTGATACTGGCCGGCAGAATTGCTCGAGGTCAGAATTGGTCGCAAGCAGCGCGTGAAGGATTGAAACGGAGTTTCTGGTTTCTGACATCCTGGGTCGCGGTCATCATTCTCTCCGTTGCCTACTTTCAATTTCGGGGAGCACTGGGCGCGTGGGTTGAGGACAACTTCCTCTTCCTCTTTACGAACTATCGTCCCTATGTGGATGTCCCTCAGTCTGACCCATGGTTGATGGTCCGGCGCCTGGCCAGCATTGTCCAGCAGCAGCCTTCGCTCCACTTCGTTCTGTACCTCGCGGGATACCTCTTTTTTGCTTTCATCGGGCCGGTCGTGGCATTTGGCGGAGCTGCCTGGCGTTTGCGCCGCGATCGCAGCCTTAACCCAGCTCGCCGCGTCACCCTTTTGCTCTTCCTTTTGCTGGGGATTGGCGCCTTTCTTTCGGAAATTCACTCCCCAGACTTCGTCCATCTCGTTTGGGGGGCGCCGCTGATGCTGATCCTCCTGACCTTCGAATGGCGGGAGGCCGTCCATTCGCGACGGACTGTAGTGCGGAGGCTGGCAACGGCGGGAGCGGTTTTCGCGCTCATGCTCATGATATCTACCGCGGGCCGGAAGGCGGCCAACGCGCTAAAAGTGAGCGTACCGGTCGAGACACGGCGCGGGACCCTCTACGTCGCCCCTGAGGTCGCCGGCGAAACACGCAGGATTATTGACGACATCCAGACCCTCGTGCCACCCGGCGGTGAGACTTTTTTCTTTCCCTACCATGCGGAGCTTTACTTTTTGACTTCCGCGCGGAACCCCACCCGATACGATGTTCTTTTGGATGAGTTTCATTCAATCCGGCAGATTGACGAGGCAATCTCAACCCTTCAAGCCAGGCGACCCGCATACATCTTCGACCTCAGCCGACGTCTTCCGTGGACGATCCGGCCGCACTTCCCTGATGACCAGCCCGACGTAACGGGTCCCAGCCGCATGGAGAGGGAATTGCTCGAACCGCAGACGGCGTACACGCGGGCCAACGAAGTCGCGGGGATGCAGGTCTGGGTGCTGAAACGATGACGCCGGAAGAGAACCAGTTCCTCTACGAGTTGGAAGAGCGACATTGGTGGTTTCAGGGGATGCGCAGGATTCTCGCCGGCCTGCTAAACCGCCACGTGCCGTCGCCAGTTCGAGTTCTCGATGCGGGATGCGGCACGGGTTTTATGCTCTCCTGGCTGCGACGCCGTGTGGGGAATGCAAAGGTACTTGGTTTGGATTTCAGCGCCAACGCACTTTCCTATTGTCAGGCCCGAGGGGAGCGGCTGCTGGTTCAGGGATCGATTGGTGATCTTCCGTTTCGAAGCGACTGCTTCGATTTGATTTTGACTTTGGACGTTCTGGACAGCTTCCCACGGCAGGAGGCGTCTCGGCCATTCGCGGAGTTGGCCCGCGTGCTAAGAAAAGGTGGGACAATCCTGGTTCGCGTTCCCGCCTTCCAGTTCCTGTACAGTCAACACGACCGGGCGGTTTCCACGGTGCACCGCTATACGGCCCATGAACTAGCTGACTGCCTGAAGAGAGAAGGCCTCACCCTGGGTCGAGTGACCTACGCGAACACGTTTCTGTTCCCCCTTGCGGCTCTCTGGCGGCGCCTGAGGAGATCGCAGGCCGGGAAGTGCCAGTCGGATGTGAAGCCCTTGCCCAGAGGGTTGCGTTGGCTCAATCCGCTGCTGGCAGGGATCTTGGGAATCGAGGCATGGTGGTTGAAGTGCCTTCCGTGGCGGCTGCCCGTTGGCCTTTCGGTGATCGCGTTGGCGAGCAAGCCAAAAGCCCAGCCTCCGAGCTCGTGAATTGATGCGACTTGCCCCAGCCTCTCCTTCGGAGTTGGGATGTGTGCCTCCGTGCTATCGGGCCGGGGGCGGCTGAGGGGTGCTGCCCACGTGTTGGTGCTGTGCCTCAAAGCTCAAGGCAGAACTCTGCGGGCCGGGGCAGCAAGGCGAGTGCTCTTCTGGAGCACATCCCTGACTGTTGTCTCTCGCAATCGCGACCAAATCCAGCGCATAAATTTGCATCAGATTATCCGGTCCCCCGGTAGGTTTTCTCAATGTACCTCGGAGGGTCCCGTAGCGGCTCAGGAATTGTTGCAGGCAGCCGGGCGGAAGCTGGTAGGCTGGAAATTGGCCCAGACGAGCAATGTCATCGACGAGCAATATGTCCGGGGCAACATCCAGAAGCGCCTGGTTCCATGGCATCTGTCGAAGGTCCATACTAGAACGTAATATCAGATAAGATCGGAAATCTTCCTCGGGGAATGCGAACAGCAAGGCGGAATCTCCCATCACCCGGGCCTTGCTCTTCCCTTGTCCAAGTGAAATCCTGCGAAGGTCCGAGAAATACTGGCTGATATCATAAGCATGGAATCTATAGATTTCGTGGAAGACCGCCGTGAGATTGAGGCCAACCAACCCAAAGAATACAAGCCCAGCGATGGCGCGCTGAGATCTGGCGAGCCCGTGGTCAGGCTCCGCGAGAATCGACCGGATCTTCCCTGAGGATGCGCAAAGCGCCAGCGTCGTGTAAAAAGCCGGGATCCAGTAGAACCAATAGGTGCTGCTTCGCCACGCGAAGAAAAGCAACGAGAAGTCGATGAGGACTAACACGAATAGCCTGCGCACGGATTTGAACGGCCAGGCAAGCCATCCCAGAAACAACACCTTCACCAGGAAGAACCACCACGTGGGGGCAATCGACCACTTCTCGATGAGGCGGACTACATTGGCGACTGGCCCGACAACGAACCCCTGTTTTTCGTAGCAGTATCCCTGGTAGACAACCATTTGCCGCCAGAACTCCCCGGGGCCTTCAATCAGGACAAAGACGCAGTACGGCAAACACGCCAGGATAAGCCCTAACGCAAACGCCGCGGCCTTCCGAAGCCATGACGTGGCGTCAAGCTTCTCGCCGGATGGTAATGAAGGCCCTGCCCATGAAAGAACCAGAAAAGCGGGGATGGCGAGCCCTCCCAGCGGGTGCGTCAGCAGGGATGCTCCCGCGAGGAGACCTGGGACAAAGTACGACCAGCCTCCAGCTATATGACTCGCGCGAACGAGGAAGAAAAGCAGGGACACGTAAAGAGAGCATAATAAGGACTCCATGCGGCCCCATCTTGCAATGGACAGGAACATGAAATCTGTTCCTATGAAGAGAACGAGCAGCGATGCAGCCCCTCGATCAACTCCCAATGTGCGCGCGAGTTTGTAAAGAATCAGGAGAGTCAAGAATCCGCAAACGACGCTCAATAGGCGCACGCCCCAAAGGTGGAAACCGAAGAATCTGACGGGCACCCAGATCAAGAGAGGATGGAGCGGGAGGATCCAGAACGTGACGCGCTCCATGTCGAGAGCACCCGACATGGCGCTGGACCCGAAGTTTCCTTTTCTGATGAGATTCAGCGCGGGGTTGGCGGCCAAACCCTCGTCAAAATCAGGGACAGGCCACCGCTCGAGGTAGATCGTGGCGAGTACGACGTAAAGGAGAACGCACAGCGCGACCCGTAACATCGCCCTCTTGTCGGGCCGGGGATCTGCTGGCATGGTGTTCATGCGTCGGTGGCAACGAGGCCGCTGACGTTAGTGCGTCTCGCGGTTCAGTAAAAGTACAAGAGTTGAAGTTCGTAGGTAAAGACGTTGTAAGTCGGCACGGCCTGCCGGGCAAGGCGCGGAAGCGCAACCGGGTCATCAGTAGGCGTGTCCTTCACCATCAGGATGGCCATTCGGGGGCGAAAGTGCGAGAGCGTCTCGCGCGCTCCGCGAAGGGCCGGTCCGGTCGCTGCTCCAATGGCCCACTTGACGAAATCGACCCGTGCAAGATTCAGGCGCTGGACCGTGTCGTCGAGGCTGGTGGTCGGGACGTCGATGACACGGTCCGCCCCCCACCGGGGGTCGAACTTCGAGGCGATAGCCCCGGCGTCACTTCGCGAGGCGACCACAAATTTCGTCGTCCCGGATCTCTCCCACAATGCTGCTTCGACCAGCACCACACGTCCTTCGGCAATCTCTTTCTGAAATGTCCGTTTGAAGCAGGCGCTGTCAGTGGGGTCAGGTTCGATCGAGACGACCCGTGAAGCCCCTTTCCCCAGCGCCATACGAGTGAACGTGCCGATCTGGCTTCCAATGTCAACGACCACATCTCCGCTGTGTATGGCGACGGGTCCACGCTCGTACCGGTCCAGGTGCCGAGGATCCTGCAAAGTGAGATTGTCTTTTCTTTGCCCCCAGAAGGTGCCAAGGGGGGTTTCCCACAGCACAGGGCAGGGTTCCTCGCCCTGTTCCTTCTCTCTGACAAAGTACCCCGGAGGAAGGTCGCTGGATTTCAGCCTGCTGGGCCAGAGAGCCCCCCAAAGTTCCCGCAGATTCACATAGGGGAGAGAACCCGTGAGCTTCCACGAGAGAAACTGGATTCGCCGCCGGACTCGCACATCCGAAGACGCTGCACCCATAACCACAGCGGCTACAATGACGATGACAAGTCCGAGTTTGAGAACCCGTCGCGCGGTCCGAGCCATGCGATGACCTTTCCCGAGGCACGGTATTGCGCGTGCCGATGCGCATTGCAGTCTATCGGCCCGTGATCGAGCCCGACACCAAATCCTTTGCCGAATCCGCCAGGGTCGACCGTAGTTGCATCGCGATTGCGGCCGCTACGATTTCATTGCCGCGCGGGCCGAGGTGCATCCAGTCGATATAGATCGGCTCACGAACCTCGTCAAACACGTGCCCCAGGAATACGGCGTCTCCGGAGGTCTTAGAGCGCCGCTCAGCTTCCTCGTAGACGGCGCGAACCGCGAGGAACCTTTCAATATCCGGCCGCGGTGCGTCCTGCGACGCCATTTGGTCATACAGAACTTGCTCAAAGGGGTCGAGGGGTTTCTTTCCATACAGGAGCATGGGCTGCCAGAAAAACCAGGTTTTGAATCCGTATTTTTCGCCCAGCGTGCGGGCGATGGTGCAATTGGCTTCATAATTGTCAAGCGTTGCTTTGGCAGAGGCAGCGAGGTCGCCACCGTTGGAAGTCGGTGTGGGAGTCGGTTGCAGACGCCTGCGGAGCGCTTTTAGCAGGCGGAAGAAATAGGATTTCTGCTCGATGTTCGCTATCACGCTGCCCGCCGTCTCGAACGCCGCCTTGATCGGAACGAAGTAGTTATGGCTTTCGGGGGAATGTTCGAGACCTCCCACGCAGGCGTCGTTCAGACCATCGTAGAAAATCACGATGTCGGGTCGGCGCCCCGATTTGAGCAGTTGAATAAGGTAGATGAGTTCCTGGTTGGAGACATAGGCGTCCACTCCCAGGTTGGTCACCTCGAAGCAGCTTTTCCTTTCGGTGTTGATTTGACGGGCCAACTGTGAGGCCACGGTTTTCGTATCCGGCGCACCTAATCCCCAGGCTGTCGACCCCCCGAAGATCCAGACACGGATTGGTGGGTGTTGACTGCAAGCCGGATTCGTCGCGTTAACGGTTCGGCGCAAGACCCCCAATTCCGTCTGAACATTGTTCACATATTTGCTCTCCCATTTGTACATTCCCCAAACGCGAAAGGGTTCGTAGGGATAGGACCAGCGGGCGAGTCGGTTCCTTTCCAATGTCCAGAATTCTTCCGCCCAATCACTCTTGTCGTACGCGGTGCTGGCGCTCATCTGGTTTATCCAATCGTCGAATCCCTTGGCGCCACCCATCCTCTCCGTCCAGACGTCCGCAGACTTCGCACCGGACCGCCCGCCGCCCTTTCCTCGAACGTGCGCCAAGATCTCCTTCGAAGCCGCCCTGCCTGATTTCGTGGTGCGTGGCATCCCGGTAGAACTGAGGGATTGATGGGCCGTCCAGATAAGCCAGGAGCCCCCTTCCAGGACGGCGACGATAACCAGAAACCAGAAGGCGCCGTACCCAAAAACCGCGAAGAAGTCCTTGAACGGTACGAGGCCAGGACGTTGCTGTTGGGAGTTACTATCCACGACGCTCCGGATTTCTTGTGACTCGCCTCTGCCGGCGGAAATTCAATTCGGAATCCACATTTTGCAAGGGCTCAAGAGCGAAGAAGTCCGCGCTCGCCCCTCGCGCGTCAATCTCCCGGTCGACCCGTCCGCCTTACGGCGAATGCGCCGGAACCGGCGGACGCTCCCCTGGCGGTGATTGGACCGCGACGGCGATTGCTGTCGCAACCATCTCGTTACCCCGCGGACCCAGATGCACGCAGTCAGTGTATATCGTTTCGGTTGTGCTATCGAATATGTGAGCCAGCGAAACTAATTTCGCGGGCGAAGCCAGGCGTTTCTCCGCTTCACTGAACACAATTTGGACCGCCTTTTCGAAGCCTTGGTTTTCACCGATGATGCGTTCAAAAGGGGTCCGGGGCTTATTCCCATACAGCAAGATGGGTTGCCAGAAGAAACGCGCATCGAACCCATACTCTTTGGCCATAACCTGCGCCAGTCGCATGTTCGACTCGTAATTATCGAGGGTCGCGAGGGCTCGCGCATGCCACTGCGTCTCCGTAAGCCCCTTCTGGGCGCGATTCTGCGAACGCATCCGCAGCCGGTTCACGATGCGCAGCAGGTAAGATCGCCTGGCCAGCCCGGGCCAATTTAGGATCTTGCTCTCCGACTTGGCCTTGACCTCAGGATAGTCAAAGTGCGTCGCGGGGAGGGCCGGCGAATAGGCGCCAACCGTGGTGTCGTTGATCCCGTCGTAAAAGATGACGACCTCGGGGCGATGTCCCGCCTTGAGCAATTGCATCAGGTAAATCACTTCCTGATTGCTGACATAAGCGGGGACGCCCATATTGAAGACTTCAAAGCAGTCACGGGGCTGGGTGTTCAGTTTCGCCGAGAGATAGGAGGGAATGGTGGCGAAATCCGGAGTGTTCTGTCCCCAGGCTGTGGAACCGCCAAAAAACCAGACCTTTCGCGCCACCGAGTGATTGCAGCCCGGCTGAGATTGGTTCACTGTTCTCCGCAGCCTTCCAAATTCCGTCTCTTCGATGTTGGTAAACTGACCGTGAAGGCGCGGCCCGCCCCAGAGCCTGAAGGGCTCGTAGGGATAGACGACATCGCGCGCATTCGATCGCTCTTCCTCCCAGAACTCCTCAGCCCAGGGGTAAGGATCGTAAGCGGGGCTGGCGCTCGCCATATCCGAAGGCGGATCAATCTCTCCCGACCAGATATGCTTCAAACCGCGCCGCCGGTTCATCAGGCTTTGGGCGTTGGGCCCGGCGTGACGGAGGGGCGAGTGGTAGTAGTGATAGCCGGTCCAGGCGATCCAGGAACCAACCTCGAGGGCTACCAGGACAAAGAGAGTGCAGAACGCGGCATACCCCAAAACCGCGAAGAATGCCTGGAAGGGTACGAGTCCGGGCCTGACGCCCCCTTCGCTCTGGTTCGTCAGCTTGAGGTTTGGGCGAGTTCTCATGAATGTCCCGGGGGTGCTCCCCTCCTGAAGGCGATGGTGGGACTTCAGGATTCGTGTGGATCCCCGTTAAGGCGGCTCTCAAAAAATGGTGTAGATGAAAGGGCCGACGCCGGTGGCCTGTCCGAAAACCAGTAGCACGCCTACCAGGAGGAGAACCACCATAAGCGGAATCAGCCACCAGAGCTTCCGCTGCCACAAGAAAGTCAGCAGTTCACCCATCGTGCCCAACCGAGACGCCAGCTCTCTAAATGATGACATGGTCTCTCTCATTTTCGCACAACGAAGTTCCCGATGACGAGCACGTCCAGCCCGCTGTCCCGAAAAGTGTTCCACGCGTCCGCAGGGCTGGCGACGATCGGTTCTCCGCGCAGGTTGAAGCTCGTGTTCATGAGCACGGGCGTTCCCGTGGCTTGGCCAAAGAGCTCTACCAGGCGATGGTAGCGCGGATTCCACTCGGGCCGCACGGTCTGGAGACGCCCTGTTCCGGCATGATTCACGGCGGGCACCTGACTGCCGGCGATTTCTTTCCAGGGCAGCACCAGCAGCATGAACCTTGCCGGATAATGTCGCGCCGGCTCCGGAATTCCTTCGAATAGTCCACTGGCGCGGCATTCCGGCACTACCGGTGCAAAGGGGCGAAAGGGTTCGCGGAACTTGATCTTGGCGTTGACGATTTCCTTCATGTCCCCACGGCGCGGATCGGCCAAAATACTACGATTGCCCAGTGCGCGCGGACCCCACTCAAATCGCCCCTGGAACCACCCTGCTACTTTGCCGGCCATCAAATCTTCCACCAGGCGCGAAAGAAGCTTCTCGTCATCCTCGTAGGCCTCGTGAGGGATGCCGTTCTTCCGGAGAAAATCGGAAATCTCCTGAGCCTCAAACCCCTGGCCCCAGTAGGCGTATTCCATGACGAACTTGCGCGGCTTGGCGAGCACCACGTGCCAGGCGTAGAGGGCGGCGCCCACCGCTCCCCCGGAGTCACCTGCCGCGGGCTGGATGAAGAGGTCCGCAAAACCGCTTTCGCGCAGAATCCGCCCGTTTGCGACGCTGTTCAGAGCCACGCCTCCGGCCATGCACAGCGCTTGGAGACTGGTCTGACGCTGGAGGTTGCGAGCCATCTTCAAAAGGATCTCTTCTGTCACCTGCTGAATGCTGGCGGCTACGTCAGCAAAGTATTGGCTCGCCTTCGCTTCGGCCTCCCGGCCGGAGACGTCGAAATGCGTCTGAGGGGTTATGAACTCGGATTCCGAATCGCGCGGCTCGCCAAAGAGCTCCACAAAGCGCCGGGAGAACGTCTGGCTGTCGGAATGTTGATAGGAAAAGTAATCCATGTCGAGCTGGAAGCTCCCATCATCGGCCACGCGCACCAGTTGGTGGACTTTATCCACGTAACGGGGCTGGCCGTAAGGGGCCATCCCCATAACCTTGTACTCGCCCTCATTTACCTCGAAACCCAGAAAAGCTGTGAATGCGGAGTAAAGCAAGCCGAGCGAGTGCGGGAAGCGGATCTCCTGGGTCAAGCGAATGGAATTCACGCCTTGGCCGTCCCAATCCGCCTTTGCCGTACCCAGCGAGGCGGTGGTCCATTCCCCCACTCCATCGACGGTCAGGATGGCCGCTTCCCTGAACGGTGAGCAGAAGAAAGCGCTGGCCGCGTGGGCCAGGTGATGGTCTACGAATAGAATTCTCTCCGCCGGGAGGCCAAGGTGAGTCATGAGGGAGCTTCGGATCCAGAGTTTTTCGTCAAACCAGGCGATCATGGCTTCGGGGAACATCCTCGCGGAGCGCGGGAAAGTGCTGACGGCCGTGGTCAGGATTCGCTCGAACTTCACCAGCGGCTTCTCGTAGAAGACGACATAATCAAGCTCGCCGGCTGACAATCCTGATTGCGTCAGGCAGAATCGAATGGCGTGGGCGGGAAAGCCGTAATCGTGTTTTTTCCGGCTGAAGCGTTCTTCCTCCGCGGCGGCGACCAAATCTCCATCCCGGATTAGAGCAGCCGCGGCGTCATGGTAGTAGCACGAGACCCCGAGAATATTCACTAGAACTGCCTCCGGGCCGCGTCGAGGTTTTCGCCGGTGGGTGGCCTGGGCGTCCAGTAGGAGCTGCGCTCCCAGGATTTGATTTTCAAAGGATCTCCTAACCACCCTACGAGGATCCCAAAGGGCATCAGAGCAACATAATAGAAGCCGGTCAGGATGACTCGGCTCTGAAATCCTCCCACCGCGCCCAGGAACGATTTCCATTGTTCCCAGGCGCCTCGCGGCATCCGGGATTCCGCGGAGGAAGTGTGCCGGGCACTCTCCACACCGGTGACTCCTCGGTCGGGTCTTCCACCCGAAAGCGACTTGAGGAGGCGATGAAAGATGAAAGCCAGAATTGCCCCGGAAACCGTCCAGACGGCTGCGGTCCGCGCGACCCCCAGGCCGGAGAACAAGCTCGCCAGCATCCCCAACCAGCAAAAGAGAATCGCGCCTAGATCCAGAAGTCGGGGGCGGGTCACGCCGCCCTGAAACGCGGCTCTCGTCCCCCGCCCCAGGACTGCGCCCACGGAATATCCGGCCATGACCAGAAGGGCGAGCCCCAGTGTTCGGAAGAAGGTCACTTCAGATCCTCTTGGTTCCCGTTTGCCCGCCGAGGATTTGGGAGCCGGAAAAGAAGGCTACCGTCTACCCCTTGTACTTGGAAATGCTGCGCTTATCTTCCCGGCCTGCCGCCCGAATTCATAGGCGTGGGTACCAGGGTTTGTCAGTATACACTCCTTCGGGGAATCGGCAGGAGGGGACGGAGCGCCCGGTGGTCATCATCAGGGACATTGAAATCCTGTGACTCTGAGGCATCTCGGGGCAACGGAGGTTGGTAATTGATAACGAAATCCTTGCATCTGTCGTGAGCCGGTGTGTATGATGCGGCGATTCCGCATGAGGCAGTAGCGCAAGGAGCGGCGAACTTTGAAGCTTTTGGTCACCGGCGGCGCGGGGTTCATTGGTTCCAATTTCATTCGATATTTCCTCAAAACTTACCACGATTGCAAAATTCTGAACCTTGATAAGCTGACTTACGCGGGCAATCTCGAAAACCTCGCTGAGGTAGAGCCGGACCCCCGTTACAGGTTCCATAAAGGCGACATCTGCGACCGGGAAGTGGTGGTGAATCTCCTGCGCGAGCCGTTTGACGCGGTCGTGCATTTTGCCGCTGAAAGCCACGTCGACCGTAGCATCGCGGATGCGAGGGCGTTCATTGAGACCAACGTGGCGGGCACTTACACACTCCTCGACGCCGCGCGACGCTGCAGCATTCCGCGGTTCCTGCACGTTTCCACTGACGAGGTTTATGGCAGCCTCAAACCGGATGAGCGCTCGGACGAAAACTGGCCTCTGGCACCCAACAGCCCCTACGCCGCCAGCAAGGCGTCCTCCGACCTGCTGGTGCGGTGCTACTGGGTGACACACCGATTCCCGGTGCTGATCACTCGCTCGTCGAATAACTACGGGCCGAGCCAGTTTCCGGAGAAACTTGTTCCGTTGATGATCACCAATGCCTTGGAGGGGAAGAAGTTGCCAGTCTACGGCGATGGCCTGAACGAGCGCGACTGGGTCTTCGTGGAGGACCATTGCCGCGCCCTGGATTGCGTGTTACGCTCCGGCCGGCCTGGGGAGATTTACAACATCGGTTGCGGAGAGCCGCTGGCCAATCTGGAAATTGTTCGGAGCCTGCTCCGCATCCTTGACGCTCCTGAGGATCTGATCGAATTCGTACCCGACCGTCCCGGCCACGACCGCCGCTACGCTCTCGACACGCGCAAGATCGCCCGGGAACTGGGATGGAAAGCGGAGGTCGGGCTTGAAGATGGCCTGCGGCGGACTGTCGAGTGGTACAGGAATCATCCCGAGTGGATCAGGAAAGCCAAGAGCGGGGAATACCGCGCTTATTATGAGAAATTCTATATAAATCGGCGGGAATCACTCGCCCAGATTTAGGCGGCTGTGCGTATCTTGGTTACGGGAATAAAAGGAATGCTCGGGCAGGACTTGGCGCCATTGCTGTTGTCCCGGCACGAACTCTTGCCGGTCGACCTGCCGGAGGTTGACATCACGGACCAGGGCGCGATGGCACGATGTGTGGAGACCGGCAAGCCTGACGTTGTGATCCATGCGGCGGCCTTCACGGCCGTGGACGAATGTGAGCGCCAGCCCCAGCGCGCCTATCTTGTGAATTCAACTGGAACTCGAAACGTGGCGTTGGCTTGTCAAAGTGCGGGCGTGCCGTTGCTTTACATCAGCACAGACTACGTGTTCGATGGTGAGAAGGATTCGCCCTACCTGGAGAGCGACGCCCCCAACCCTCTCAGCGTGTACGGCAAGAGTAAGCTCGAAGGAGAACTTCACCTCCGGGAGATCGTGTCGCGCTTCTGGATTGTCCGGACGTCGTGGCTATTTGGCCCGCAAGGAAAGAATTTCGTGCAGACGATCCTCGATCGAATCAGAGCTGGCGAATCATTGCGTGTGGTGGACGACCAGGTGGGCGCTCCTACATACACGGAGGACCTGGCGGCCAAACTCTTGGAGGTCGTCGAGAAGGGAGAGCCTGGCGTTTATCACGTAACGAACCAGGGATACTGTTCCTGGTTCGAATTCTCCCTGGAGATCGCGCGGCAGGCCGGTGTCAGGGCTGTCTCCATTTCACCCATTCCGACCTCAGCGTCGGAACGGCCCGCGCGCCGCCCGCGGAATTCGCGGCTTGCCAACACGCGACTGGCGTCCTCAGGTTTGGGCTTGTTGCCGCCGTGGACCGATGCGCTGGGTCGTTATCTCGCCCGCGAAACGCGGGTTCACGCACAAAACTGATGCGATTATTTTCACCCCCATGAACAAAGCCGCAGAGATCATCCTGGCGCTGGTCATCGTTGGCGTGACGCTGGCATTCGGAGGCGTTCAGCCCATCAGCTACTCGCTGATGGAAGTGATCCTTTTCCTTACTGTTCTCGTTCTCCTTTTGCGGCAGACGCGGATCAATGAAGCGCGCGTGCCCCTGCCGGTCTGGCCATTCCTCTTCGCCGGTCTCGTGGTGCTGCAATTGATTCCTCTTCCCGTGGGACTCGTGGGGATGCTTTCCCCTGAACGTCTGACGGATTGGAATATTGGAATTACGGACTCCGCTCCGAGGAGCTGGGCAACCCTCAGCGTTTATCCCCACGAAACCATCCTCGTCCTGATGCGCTTGCTCGCGTACCTGAGCGGCTTCGTTATCGCGGCCCAGGTTTTTGACTCCCGGAAAGGGCAAAGCAGCTTGTTGCGCATCCTCATCTTTCTCGGCCTTTTCGAGGCGGGCTACGGGATTGTTCAGTACACTACCGGTTGGCAAAAGATCTTCACTTACACCAAGAAGTATGACCTGGAAGAGGCGACGGGAACTTACATCAACCGCAATCATTTCGCGGGCCTGCTCGAACTCATCATCCCCCTGGTCCTGGCCTCGATCTTTTATTCATTCCAAGCCTGGACAAGCCGGCGACACATGGGCCACACGGGGCGACGTGACAGCGGAAGAAACCTGGCTGCTTCTCAATCCCTATTTTATCTTTTTCTCCTCGTCCTGATGGTTGTGGCGGTTATCTTCTCGCGTTCACGAATGGGGATCCTCGTCACGGTATTTTCGATTGTCTTTCTCGCCTTGTTGGCGCAGCTTCAGTTGCGGAAGAAGGTTTGGATGGTCGGAGTATTCCTCTTCATGGCCTGTGTGCTGGGTTATGGGCTGTGGATCGGGCTTGCCCCCGTGCTCGCGCGGTTCGAAGTCGTTCACGATCCCAATTATCTCCAGGTCGAAGGGCGAGTCGCCATCTGGAAGGACACAGTTCGCCTTCTCCGCGACTATCCTTTGACGGGCAGCGGCCTGGGCACGTTCGGAATTGTCTTTCGAAAGTACCAGACGGCTCTGGTGGATGCCTCCGTAGATCACGCCCACAATGACTACCTCGAGGTTGCCGCTGACACGGGCTTGCTTGGAGCCCTGCTCCTGTTTGTCCCGATCTTTTGCCTTCTGGGGAAAATGGTTCTTTCCTTCCTGGCGGAAGCGCGCGGGTACCGGAGGGCCGTGGTTCTCGGGTGCATCGGGAGCACGATGGGTCTGCTTCTTCATAGCGTCACGGACTTCAACCTGCAAATCCCTGCCAACGCGCTTATCTTCTCAACCATCCTGGGAATCGGTTACAAGGCTTCCTGCGTCAAGTATGAGGGGGAAGCTGGCCCGCCCGGCGGGAGATAAGCAGCAGAGGGTCACCCTCCGTGCCGCGACGAAATGGGTTCGTCTGTCCCTAGCGCGTGGGATTGCCCTCGGCGGGCAGCGGCGTGAGGCTGATGTCATCCAGCCAGACTTTGCCGGCAATCAGGTTGTCGAGTTTAGTGCTGGGAGCGCGCGCGGTGTTGACAATAATCAGGTCGGTTTTCGGGCCGGTCGTAAATTCCAGGACCACTGGCGTCCAACCCCCGGAAGTACCCGTAACCGCCTCGGACAGCTTGTTCAGCAGGGTTATATCGTAGGCATCGCGGACCTGCAACCGTGGGCCGCTGTCCGTAGTAATGCCTTCGCATTTCAGAAAGCCCGTCAACCTGTAGGATCGCCCCGGCTCCACGCTCACGTATTGCAAGACGTGGTTGTAACTCACGTTCTCGTTACCGGAGAAGCGTATGAGGAGCGAATGGCTGGGGGAATGGTACGTGCTCCCGTCTAAGCCGGCGTAAACGCCTTTGACCGGCACGATGCGCCAGTCGAATCCCAGGTTCAGGACTTCCTCCTCGAAGTCACCGTTGACCAGCAGATTCTGCGGGGTGGGTTGGTAGTTGGGTTTGATCAACCCCTTGTCTCGAAGGTCTTCCCAAACATGGTGGGCTTCCGCCGGCAAGCGAGCGCCAATGAGTTCGTCCATGTATGCGGCGGCGATGCTGGCAGGGAAATTCTCTCGGCTCGCGGCGATCCGTTTCCACACGCCTCCTGCTTCCGCGTACCGCTTTTCCGTCAACAGGAAATAGAGGTAGTCAATCTCCGTGGTAACCCGATCGGGTATGAGCCGCTCGAGAATCTCCTGACCGTTATCGGTCGCCTTCCATGCCGTCTTGAAAAGGATCTGGTTGTATTGTCGGGTCCCCGCCAGGACAAACCGGAAATGCCGGAAAGCTTCGTTGCTATCGCCTCGCAGCAGGAAGAAGTTCCCAATGACCCACTGAATGGAGGGGATGTTGGGGGCCAGGAAATCGGCGCGTCGCAGGCAGGCTTCGGCCTCCGCTTCCTTCCCTTGAAAGCCAAAGGCCGCGGCCAGTTCGAGCCAGGGCTGGGGATCGCGAGGATTCAACGCCGCCGCCTGGCGCAAGCTGTCCATGGCCAGAACAGGGTTGATGTCGGGGAGGTTGTATTGAGCCATACGGCCGATCCGCAGGCTGTATTCAGAATTGCCCGGGTCGAGCCAGGCAGCGGTTTGCAGGTCCTTGAGCGTGAGCCGGTGCGAAATAAGCGTGGCCACGTAGGTCTTGGCGACCCAAACGATCAGGCCGAACACCACCGCTACTTCGAGCACTTTCACCAACCGTCGACTGAACCTGTTCTTGAGTATCAGTTCCATGATCATTTCACATCGCAAAGGGCTTCGATCACTTCTTGTTGCCGCGCCTATGCTAGCAGAACCGGGTGTCGAACAAAATACGATTGGTGCTCTATTGAGGTGGATCGAATTTGCACAACGGTGTCATCTCGCTACCAGTCTCACCAGTGTGCTGCGCAGTGCGGATTGGAGCATACGCCGGCTTTTTCCGAAAGAGTCATTGCCCTTTGCCGATGGTGCTGTCTCTTTGCTGCCTAGAAGCTGGCGCAGCCCGAGCTCCGCTTCGCCTGCTGTGCTCCGATGGCAGGCACTGCGGGCAAGGGCCATGACTAAGGGACGAGCCGAATTACCGCAAGAAAGTGAACTAACCGAGGGGGAAGGGTTCTAACGACGCGGCAATAAAGAGAAAGCCCGTCATCGCAGGCGCGTCTGACGTTTCTCAGAAAAAATCTCTTGACAAGTCGGAATCCCCCTTATAGACTGCCGTCCGATTTTCGAAATAGGACAGCATTCCTGGTTCAGATGCTGCAGGTGTCAGCCCAACAGTCGAAGGGAGAAGCAGCCATGTTCAGCAAAAAACGGATAGCGCTCGTGATGGTGTTTGCCCTGGCCCTGGCCGTGGTGCCGGCCTTTGCGGGTTCGGCGGTGGTAGGCTCAGTGGCGGGGAGCATGAATGCCACA
>JBHGBD010000022.1:0-81503 GCA_041946825.1 Terriglobia bacterium
CGCGCTCAAGGCTCGCGGTTGTGGGACGCGCAGGGGAAAATATACCTGGATACGATGTCCGGCTCCGCAGGGCCGGCGATGGTGGGACACGCGCACCCGCGCGTCGCAGCCGCCGTGGCGGAGCAGATGAGGCGGCTCCCTGCCGTCAATGTTCTGCATGACAGCGTGCCGGTCGTCGAATTTGCGGCGAAGATTGCAAGCGTGGCTCCTGCGGGACTGGCAAAGACATGCCTTTGTCCCGGCGGTGGTGAGGCAGTGGAAGCGGCGGTGAAGTTTGCGATCCGGGTGACGGGCCGAGGAGGTGTGATTTCCTTGACTGGGGCTTACCACGGGATGTCATTTGCCACGATGAGCTTGGGGGGCATGCCGGCTATCCATGCGGGGCTTCCGGGAGGAACTCGCTGGCCGGCATTTCAACAGATACCTTCGCCGGACCCGTATCGTCCCCCGCCGGGGTGTAAGGAGGGCGAATGCTGGCGGCCCTCAGTCGAGGCCCTCGAAACGATATTGGACCGCACGCCCCGTCAGGTGGCGGCCTTCCTAATGGAGGTCGTCCAGGGGCCGAATGGCCATGTCGTATTCCCGCACGAGTACTATAGAGAAGTACAAAAGGTGTGCCGCAGGCACGACGTTCTCCTCATCGTGGATGAGATTCAGACAGGTGTCGGGCGGTGCGGGGCAATGTGGGCTTGCGATCTCTTCGACGTCACCCCGGACGTCCTCGTAGTGGGGAAAGGGTTGGGCGGGGGAGTGCCCATCGGGGCGTTTATCACTCGGGAGGAATTGATCCCCGAAGGTCTGGAGTCGGAACTTTGGCACATGCTGACTTTCATGAACCAGCCGTTGGCAGCAGCGGCAGGGCTGGAAGTGCTGAGAATTGTGGAGGAGGAAAAGCTCGAGGAGCGGGCCCGGGTGTTGGGCGCGGAGGCCACAGGGCATTTCAAGAAGCTGGCGGAACGCTACGATGTCGTAGGTGACGTGCGCGGCCCCGGGCTCTTCGTCGGAGTGGATTTCGTGGAAGACCGCGCAACGCGCGTGCCCGCCACGGCTGCTTGCCGTGAAGCTTGGGGATTCGCACTCGAGCGCGGACTCATCACGCAGTTCGGCGGCATCGGGGGAAACGTGCTGAAGTTCAAACCGCCATTGACGACTCCAGAAGCGGACTTCGCTCGCATGCTCGAGATCTCGGAAGATGTCGTTGCCTTCATCCAGCAGAAGGTAATAGAGTCAAAGCATCGTGTCCCCTGAGGCCGTAGCGCATGGCCAGGGGGGATTCGGCGTGGATCAAATTCCTTTCCAGCGTGGCGTGGACCGAGAAACCCCAGCGGTGAATTGGAGGTTCTGGATGCCGAAGGAACTTCGCTGCGCTCCGTTGTTGGTCTCGCGGAATCTTGCTCGAGCTCTGCTTGTGGTGGGGCTCGCTCTCTCATCAATTGTTCGTGCTCAGGACGCCACACCCCTGAGATTTCCGCTTACGATCGCGCCCAACCGGAGGACCCTTGTGGATCAGAATCAGTTGCCGGTTTTGATCCAAGGCGATGCCGCGTGGTCACTCATTGTGGGATTGAACGCCTCCGAGGTCGAGCGCTACCTCCGGGACCGCCAACAGAAGGGCTTCAACACACTGATGGTGAATCTCATTGAGCACAAATTCTGCAAGAACCCGCCGAAGAATGCGGCCGGAGAGGTTCCCTTCACGACGCCGGGCGATTTCACCACGCCGAATCAAAAGTACTTCGCCTACGCCGATTGGGTCATCAAGAAAGCGGGCGAGTACGGGATCCAGGTGTTGCTTGCTCCAATCTACCTTGGCTACAAGGGCACCGACGAAGGGTTCTACGCAGAGGCGCTTGCCAACGGGCCGGAGAAGTGCCGGGAGTATGGGCGCTATCTGGGCCGGCGATACAAGGACTTCGACAACATCATCTGGTTGATGGGCGGTGACCGCAACCCCGAAAAGGCGCTGGAAGCTGTCAACAGCGTGGCGTCGGGTATCCGCGAGCTAGACAAGCGGCACCTCTTCACAGCGCACGTCGCACCGGAGTCGTCGCCCGTGGACGAGTTCGCGACCAGCGGTTGGGTCGACTTCAACGTGACCTATACATATGCGATCGTGCATCGGAAACTTCTGGCAGATTACAACCGGACACCAACTTTGCCATTCTTCTTGATTGAGTCCACTTACGAGGGCGAACATAACTCCACCGAAGCTCAAATCCGTCGCCAGGCATACTGGGCAGTCTTATGCGGTGGCGTGGGCCACATCATGGGCAACCGGCCTATTTGGCTCTTTGATCCGGGCTGGGAAACGGCTTTGAATCTTCCGGGGTCGGTGGGCATGCGACATTGGGGGAAACTGTTCCGCTCGCGGAGATGGTTTGGCTTGATTCCTGATCAAAAACACGAGGTTGTGACCGGGGGCTTGGGCGAATTTCGCGGGCTCGATTTTTTGGCTGCGGCGCGAACCCCTGACGGCAGTACGGTGATTGCGTATATGCCCACACCACGGCCCATCACGGTGGATCTTTCCAAGGTATCTGGAAGTCAAGCGATAGTCTGGTGGTTCGACCCGCGGACAGGGAAGGCCAGCCTGTTGGGCAGATTCCCGACTTCGGGCCGAAGGGATCTCGCCCCTCCCGGAAATGGAGATTGGGTGCTGGTCGTTGATGACGGTTCCCTGAGCCTGCCACCCCCAGGTTCATCTCCTCCGGGGCCGGATTCGCAGCGTCATCTACAACGGAGAGAATGATATGCGATTGCTCGGGAAGGTTGCAGTGGTAACCGGCGGAGGCGCGGGCATTGGCGAAGCCGTGGCCAAGCGCTATGGGTGTGAGGGGGCGAAGGTCGTCGTCGCAGAAATCAACGCGTCGACCGGCGCTGCAACAGCCAAAGCCATCCAGCAGCTGGGGGGACAAGCCCTCTTCGTCCAGACCGATGTGGCGCGTGAAGACAATGTGAGGGCGATGGTCTCGACGGCGCTTGGAACGTTCGGCCGCATCGATATTCTCTTCAACAACGCCGCAGTGCTCTTCCACCGCGAGGAGGCGCGAGCGCACGAGCTAAGTAATGACGTTTGGGACCGGACGATCGAAGTGAATTTGCGCGGGTACTGGCTCTGCGCAAAACATGTCATCCCCTCCATGCTCAAGCAAGGCGGCGGCTCGATCATCCACGTGGCGTCGCCCACCGGATTATTCGGCTTCACCCGGTTGACGGCATACAGCACCAGCAAGGGAGGAGTGATCGGGCTGACTCGAGCGATGGCAGCGGATTACGCACCTGACCGCATTCGCGTAAACGCCATCGTTCCAGGAACCATTGATACTCCCATGAATGCCATAGAGTTTCAGGATCCTGAAGCGCGTCGAAAATTCGCCGCCCTCGCTCCGGCGGGCAGGCTTGGACTTGCGGAGGACCTCTGCGGAATCGCGGTCTTCCTCGCCTCGGAGGAATCAGCCTATTGCGTGGGGGGAATCTTTACGGTAGATGGCGGCATGACAGCGATCTGATGGTACGAGGACAACGGCTCCGTCTGCGCTTCTCACTTCCAGGCGAAGGTTGGGGCTTCCGACAGTGCTCACCCCGCCATCTCTCTCCGACCGGGCCTACCATCCTCGACCGGTTTGGTAGGGGGAGGGAACACACGGCTCAACCCGAAACCATCCATCTCCACGACAGTCGCCCCGAATATCGTGGCGACGCCGGCATCGACGGCAGTTTGAGACCATGAAGGACAGAATCTCAGCGTGCCTTCGCCGGCCGGAATCGTGAGCTGCCGGGACAGCGAATTCCAGGCGACGAGTGGGCAGGGGGCGGAAAATCGCCGGAGGCATCCGCATGAGTAGTGATGACTGCTTCCTGAGGGTCTTCAAGAAAGGGAGAAGAGGATTCCCCCGTGGTTGCTGGAAGTCGTGGAATTCGAGGAGTCGCATAGCCATTGCATTCAGGGGTACCCGAGTGTACTCTCCGCATCGGCCAGGAATCGAAATAAGAAGCCCCGTATCAGAACGGGAGCAACCGGAATTTTCTACCGGAAAGGATCCTAGATGAAATCCATCATACACAAAGTCATGCTGTTCCTTGCATTGTCATCCTTGCTCGGGTCAATCACATTGGCCCAGACTACCAGCCTTCCCGTCAAAGTCAGTGAGAACGGGAGATACTTCGTGGACCAGAGCGACAACCCTGTTTTCTGGTTAGGCACCACGCAATGGGAACTCTTCCGTGGGTTTTCCCAGGAGGATGCCAGAATCATTCTGCAAGAATCCAGGAAGAACGGTTTTAGCTTTGTCCAGGTCAAGCTGATGGGCCAGGGCGACGGCACAAGACCCAACGTTTACGGTCAGAAGGCGTGGATCAACAATGATCCTCTCACGCCGAATGAGGCGTACTTCAAGAATGTGGACGCCGTGATCCAGATGGCCCGCGACAATCAGTTGATCATTCTACCCAGCATCTTTCACCAATCCTACCGGAAATACATTACCGTGGAGAATGCTCGACGTTGGGCCACGTGGGTGGCTCAGCGCTACAAGAACACACCCAACATCGTCTGGACCACTACACCTGAGGCCCGCCAGGACTTCGTGCCAATCATTCGGGAATTGGCCGCAGGTCTTCGGGAGGGAGACGACGGCCGGCACCTCATCAGCTTCAAACCCGATCCCTCACCCTATTCCTCCGACTTCCTCCACGCCGAGAGTTGGCTGGATTTCAATTCCATGCAAACCTGGAACGCCGTCAAGCTGATCTATCCCATGGTGGCCTACGACTACAATCTCAAGCCTGCCAAGCCGGTTCTCATGGCCGAAGGTGCATATGAAGCGGGGTTCGAGTACCGATTTGATGTGACCCCTCTGTGGGTTCGCCGGCAGGCCTACTACTCCTATCTGGCCGGAGGTCACCATACCTACGGGCACAATTCCAATTGGCGTGTTCTTCCCACCTGGAAGGAAGACCTGAACGCGCCCGGCGCCATTCAGATGGGCGTGCTAAAGAAGATTTTCCTGGCGCGGAAGGAGTGGTGGCTGCTGGTGCCCGATCAGTCGTTGTTTGCCTCGGGAGGACGTGTCAGTGACTGGCCTCTTCCCAGGGAATTCGCGACTGAGCAGGAGCGGACCGCCTACGTCCACGACCTTGGACCGTATGAATCGGCGGGGGGGCAGCCTACTGGCAACGAACTCCTTCACCTGTCGGCACGGCATCAAGATGGCCAGTGGGCCATGTTCTATTTGGCCGACAAGGCTTCCTTCAGAGTGAATATGAGCAAGCTGAAACCAGCCAAATTGAATGTGCTTTGGGTCAACCCCATTAACGGTGAAACAACACTGGTGGGGCAGATGTCGAATTCCGGTGTGAAGTCATTCTCAACGCCCGAAGGCTGGGAAGACTCGCTTCTGGTCATGGAGGCTGTTGACAGCCCCGCGTCTTCGGCGCGTTGAAGAGCTTCTGATCGCTGACCGTCATGGAAATGACCGCACGCAGACTCATAAAGCAACAAGAGTGGTTTAGGCGAAAATGTGGGGCTGGCGCCTTGTCTTGTGGTTCTGCGTCTTCCCGACTGTGGCTATCAGATTCGCTATGGCATGGGTAAGGCTGGTCTGGTTGCTGCAGGGAACGGCCACCCGCGTATTCTGGCACTCCCATTCGTACCTGAAACCGGCTCAGACGGCAATGGCTGCGGCTCGAAGTTGACTCCAGAAGTCATTTGGTGGAGACTGGGGTCTCCGGAGGCGCTTTCCCAAGCGTTCGCATCCCACAACCCGACCATGCGCCTGATCCCTGAGGGCTGCCCCTCCTGAGGCACAAGTTCAGGGGGAATAGAACAATGAAAATACCGCCACCGACCGATGATGACAAATCCTCGGGGCAGGCGAAATCGCGGGCGTTCAGTGCCACCAACCGCAAAGTATTCCCCGTTGTCAGCATCGGGGCATCAGCCGGGGGCCTCGAAGCGTTCCAGCATTTGCTCCAACATTTGCCGCGAGACTCGGGGATGGCCTTCGTCCTGGTTCAGCATCTTGCCCCCAAGCATGAGAGTGCCTTGACCGAACTCTTGTCGCGATCCTTGAAGATGCCCATTAATGAAGTCAAGGAAGGAATGGAAGTCGCGCCGGACCACGTTTATGTCATTCCTCCCAACACCGATATGGCCATTCTGAACGGATCATTCACCCTGGTGCCTCGAGCTGCCGGGCAGGGCCAGCATATGCCGATCGACTATTTCCTGCGGTCTCTGGCCAGCGACCGCGGAGCGAAGGGCATCGGAGTTATTTTGTCAGGTACCGGCACGGATGGCACTCTGGGCCTCAAGGCCATCAAGGCCGAGGGAGGGATTACATTCGCGCAGGATGAGAACTCCGCGAAATACCCCGGGATGCCGGCTAGCGCTGTGGCTTCAGGATGCGTTGATTTTGTATTGTCGCCGGAAGAAATCGCACACGAACTGGTGCGCATCGGCCGCCATCCTTATGTCAGCCAGGCCAAGGCCGTGGAAACGGTTGAAGCTATGCCGGAGAGTGATGACGATCTGAAACGCGTCTTCCTGCTCCTCCGCTCCCACACCGGGGTCAATTTTGCATTGTACAAACACACCACGATCAGACGCCGCATGCGACGCCGCATGGTCCTTCACAAGATTGACACACTCCGGGAATATGTGCAGTTCCTCCAAGGTAATCCCGCGGAACAGGATGCTCTTTATCAGGACATCCTCATCCATGTAACCGGGTTCTTCCGCGATCCGGAAACCTTTGAGGCGTTGAAGAATGAGGTCTTTCCCGCTCTCGTGGCGGGACGAACCGAGAGGTCGCCGATCAGGGTCTGGGTTCCGGGCTGCTCGACTGGAGAAGAAGTCTATTCCATCGTTATGGCAATGCTGGAGTATTTGGGCGAGAAGGCCAACCATTACCAGACGCACGTGTTTGCGACGGACATCAGCGAAACTGCCATCGAAAAAGCGCGTTCCGGCATTTTCCTGGAGAACATCACTGCGGAAATATCGCCTGAGCGTCTTCGCCGCTTCTTCGGCAAAGTGGATCAAGGGTACCAGATCAAGAAGGCGATCCGCGACATGTGCGTGTTCGCTAAGCACGATGTCACGCGCGATCCCCCCTTTTCTCGCCTCGATTTGATCAGTTGCCGGAATCTGCTCATTTACCTCGGGACGGCACTGCAAAGGCGAGTTCTTCCTTTCTTCCAGTACGCTTTGAAGCCCGGGGGGTTCCTTTTGCTCGGGATGTCAGAAACAATTTCCGGGTCGGAAGAATACTTTACCCTCTTGGACAAGAAGCACAAGATTTATGTCCGAAAATCGACCGTGTCACGGGCGGTTTTTGACTTCAAATCGAACGAATACATCCTGGAAAGAGAAAAGGGAGGGAAGAAACCGGAGGAGGCCGGGAGTGGATTCGATGTTCAGAGGGAGGCCGATCGAGTCCTCCTTACAAGATATGTCCCCGCTGGCGTTCTCATCAACGATGACCTGGAAATTATCCAGTTCCGCGGGCGGACGGGCGCGTTCCTGGAGCCATCACCTGGACAGGCTAGCCTGAGTCTCCCCAAGATGGCTCGCGAAGGTTTGCTGATCGATTTGCGGACAGCGATTCACAAGGCCAAGAAGGATGAGACCGCGGTTCGGAGGAACGGTATACCTGTCAAATCGAACGGCCGCACTCGGATCGTCAACCTCGAAGTGGTTCCGATCAAGGGACCTTCGGTCCAGGACCGGTACTTCCTCGTGCTCTTCGAGGACGCCACCCCTGAGCTGTTTCCCACAGGCCAAAAGGCAAAGGCGGAACGTCAACGGGCCAAGCAGCAGAAAGCGGAGGAACGTGAAGCCGCCCGATTGAAGGAGGACCTCGCCCAGACCAAAGCCAGCCTGCAGTCGATCATTGAGGAACAGGAGACTTCGAACGAAGAACTCAGGTCGGCCAACGAGGAAATCCTCTCCAGCAACGAAGAGCTGCAGAGCACCAATGAAGAACTCGAGACAGCCAAGGAAGAGCTTCAATCCACCAACGAAGAGCTGACCACACTTAACGAAGAATTGCAGAATCGCAACATTCAACTGAGCGTGCTGAATAGTGACCTGAACAACCTGCTCAGCAGCGTGAACATTCCCATCGTCATGGTGGGCAGCGACTTGCGAATCCGGCGCTTCACCCCCATGACAGAGAAGATACTTAACATCATACCGAGTGATGTGGGTCGCCCGATCGGCAACATTCGCCCCAATATCGATTCTCCGGACTTGGAAAAACTGATTCTGGAAGCGATCGACAGCATGAGTATCCGGGAGCGGGACGTGCAGGATCGTGATGGCCACTGGTATTCCCTGCGCGTGCGCCCCTACCGGACGCTGGATAACAGAATCGAGGGCGCAGTGTTGATGTTACTGGACATCGATACCCTGAAATCTGAGGTCCGGGAATCCCGCCTCTATAGTGAAGCCATAGTTGATACAGTACAGACCCCGCTGCTGGTTCTTGACGCGCAGTTGATAGTCAGGACGGCCAATCGGGCATTCTATGAATTTTTCCACGTACTCCCCGATGATACGGAGAACCACTTTCTCTACGACCTGGGAAACGGGCAGTGGAATATCCCTAAATTGCGCGAATTGCTGGAGGAAATTCTCCCCAGGGAACACCAGCTTGATAACTTCGAGGTCGAACACACATTTCTCGCCATCGGCCACAAGGTCATGCTCCTCAATGCGCGGGCCATTCGACAAGTGCAAACCCATGGCCAGTTAATCTTGTTGGCGATGGAGGACATCACGGAACGCCGGAGTGCGGAGGCAAAGTTTCGCGACCTGCTCGAGGCCGCCCCGGATGCGAGTGTAGTCTCTAATCAGCAAGGCAAAATCGTGCTGGTCAACGCGGAAACGGAAAAGCTGTTCGGTTACCGGCGACAGGAGCTGGTTGGCCGGGAACTTGAGATTCTGGTGCCGGAACGGTTCCGCCACAAGCATCCAGGATACCGGGTGGGTTTCTTCTCCGACCCTCAGCGGCGTCCAATGGGAACTGGTCTGGAGCTTTTCGGTCTACGTAAGGACGGGACCGAGTTTCCAGTGGAGGTCAGCCTTAGCCCGCTCGAAACGGACGAGGGCGTATTGGTTACGGCGTCCATACGCGATATCACAGCACGCAAGAAAGCGGAGGAGGCGATTCAGCGGCAAGGCGAAATGCTCGAATTGTCCGCTGATGCAATCCTGGTCCGGAGCATCGACGACCACACCATCCTCTACTGGAATCACGGGGCCGAAAAGCTTTACGGATGGAGGGCGGAAGAGGTCCTGGGAAAGTCCACATTAGAGATAATCAAGACCGTCTTCCCCACCAGTTTCGATAATGTCAAGGAAGCCCTCGTCCTGGAGGGAAACTGGGAAGGTGAGCTTGTCCACACGCGAAAGGACGGCACGAAAGTTACAGTCTTGAGTCACTGGACTGTGCGGCGGGATTCGAGCGGAAAGCCGGTCGAATGCCTCGAAATCAATACCGACATCAGCCCCCGTAAGAGGGCCGAGAGCGCCTTGCAACTCCTTGTTGACGTTTCGACGGCAGCGAGCGAAGCCGAAGATATCTCCTCAATGACGGCCCGGTGTTTGGAAGCGATTTGTCGCCTGAATCGCTGCCAGGTGGGACATGCATGGGTTCTGGATGAGGAGCACGATCAACTCGTGTGCGACCCGACCGCCTACTATTGTGAGTTGGAGACGAAAGCGTTCCGCGAAGCAAGCTTGCAGCAATCCTTCAAAAAAGGGGAGCGGCTGGTCGGGCGGGTTTGGGAGGCGATGGCCCCGATTTGGTGCCAGGATCTGAACGAGGAGCTTAACTTCGGACGGAGGAGCCCCGCCGTGGAAGCTGGACTCAGATCAGCCGTGGGATTTCCCGTCCGCGTCGGGGACAAGCTCCATGGCGTGTGGGAATTCTACTTCACGGACCAGCGGCCCCCAGACCGACGCCTGATGGGCACGATGGAGAAATTAGGCGCGCACCTGGGAATCATGTTCGAGCGCAAGCTGGCGGAAAAAGCGTTAAGTCACCTTTCCGCACGCCTTGTGCAATCGCAGGATGACGAACGGCGCCGGATAGCCCGGGAACTTCACGACAGCACGGCGCAGACCCTTGCCGCGGCGGGGATGAATATCGGCGCGGTAAGTGAAGAAGGGAGTGCGCTCAGCCCAAGAGCGGCAGAACTCCTTAACGAGGGGGCCAAGCTTGTAAACCACGCGGCAAAAGAAATCCGGACCATCGCCCATTTGCTGCACCCTCCCATACTCGACGAGGTGGGGTTAATATCCGCTCTGCGTTGGTATGTCGAAGGATTTACCCAGCGCAGCGGAATAATAGTTGATCTGGACCTCCCCAGTGAGGCCGCCCGCCTGCCCGAACAAGTGGAGACGGCTCTCTTCAGGGTTATCCAGGAAGGCCTCACTAATGTTCATCGCCATGCCCAGGCCGAGAAAGCCAGAATCCGCATTATTCATGGCCCAGGCGAAGTAAAATTGGAATTAAGCGACGAGGGCAAGGGATTCCCGGGGCACTCGCGCAAGCTTGCGTCCGAGGGATTTGCCCATTTGGGGATCGGGATCGCAGGAATGCGAGAACGCATCAAGAAGCTGGGCGGCAAGTTCGAAATAAGTTCTGGGAAGCGTGGCACTACCCTTGTGGCCACGCTTCCGGTCCGGAGGGACGAAACTTGAAAGTTTCTCGCGTGTTACTGGCTGATGACCACGAAGTGGTGCGCAAAGGGGTGAAAGCCCTGCTGGAGTCCCGGCCGGAGTTCGACATCGTCGGTGAGGCGGTCAACGGACGGGAAGCCGTTAAGAAAGCCGCGGCGCTCAAACCCGACGTGGTGATTCTCGACATCAGTATGCAGGGCATGAACGGCCTGGAGGCTACCCGCCAGATCGTCCAGGAGACTCCTCGAACCCAGGTGCTGATACTGACCGTTCACGATTCGGAAGCCATGGCCTGCGAAGCGCTCGAGGCGGGAGCGCGCGGTTACTTGTTGAAATCCGATGCCGGACGCGACCTGCTCTTGGCACTGGAATCCTTGCGCCAAGAAAAACCCTATTTCACGGCCAAGGTCGCCGAGATGGTTTTGAAAGGCTTCCGGACGGGCGCCCAGCCCACCGCTCAACGCACACGCTTTCACCAACTCACTCCACGCGAGAGGGAAATCCTCCAACTTCTCGCGGAAGGCAAGTCCAGTAAGGAGGCGGCTGACGTGCTCGGAATAAGCTTGAAGACTGTCGATACCCACCGAACCAACATCATGGCCAAGCTCGGTGTCCATTCCGTGATCGACCTCGTCCGATACGCCATCAGAGAGAAGATCATCGACGCATAGCCCGAGTGTCCTCCTGCGATCGGCGCAAACTCTCGCGCGAGCGCCCCTAAAGAAGAAATGCAAGCGCTTTCGTGCGATCTGGCTCTCTCCCTGCCAGTAGTGCCAGACCTCGGACTCTCTGCCGTCCTCCGGGCAATCAGCTAAGGGTTTAGGAGGGCCAGAATAAGGGCCCCACCTGATTGACCCGGGACGCTGGGGGACGTATATAGCGACCATAGGGCAAAGGGCTTTGGGGGAAAGTGCAGGCGGGGCGGCGGGCAAGCCTAGACGAGCCGGTGCTGTCGAGAATTGCGGAGTGAACAATAGCACCGGTTCAACCCCGCTTATGAATCGGGCCTCCCGAGCGTACGGGATCCAGCGAACCGGGTTTGAGCACATGCTCGAAGGACTCAAGATGGAGAGCGCGCATCCGATTATCTTGGTCTACGCTCGGCCAATACCTTTGGAGCCGTTACGAATGGCACTGCAGAGTCAGTGTATCCATGCGATGCGGGCCGAAACCTGCAAGGAAGCACGACGCCTGATCGAAAAGAACCGTCCTACACTGGTCCTGACAGACGCTCTGATGCCGGACGGAACCTGGGTGGATGTGGTTAAGTCCGCAGAAAAGGCTGGCACCACTGTCACCGTACTCATCGTAGCGGCAAGGATAGACATGATTCTCTCCGTCAAGCCTTTCCAGCATTCTGGCGACCTCACACGCCGGAGGCTTGGCAAAAGGAAGCTTGACTTTGTAGTTTTCACAGGACTGACGCGAATTGGAGCCGCAGAAACAATATCCACGGCGACAGTTCCGGAATTATCAAAAAGCACCCTCGGCGTTAACTCGGGGATGGTTTAAGGGAAGTCATATTTGGAGGAGGAGGGGACCATGGCGGGCAGAAGTGTCTTTGCCCTGTGTGCGTACGAGCGTGCCCACCCGTTGGAAGCCCTCAAGGCCGCACTGAGAGCCCATTCAATCGAAATGTGCAGTGCCAAGACATGTGAAGAAGTGGAAAGGCTCTTGAGTCAGACCCAGCCAGAACTGATTTTCACCGACACCATCCTTCCCGACGGAAGCTGGGCTGACATTGTCAGGCTCGCGGAGAATTCGCCTGCGCCAGCCAATGTCGTTGTCGTGGGGGCCTGCGCGGACACTAAGCTCTATATCTCGGCGATGGAGCACGGTGCGTTTGACTTCATCCTTCCCCCGTTCGAAGAGAAGCCATTGACCCATGTTCTGCAAGTGGCGGTTGAGAACGTGCGTCGGCGGAGAGGAGAATTGGCGGTAAAAGCCGTGGCGTAAGCGTCCTCGTGTATCTGGACACGCCGTGCGCACAGCGGACTTAAACCGGATTCTTTGCTGGGAGATTAGGGAGAGATGAATGGACTCGACAGGGAGTCTTCAACAGGATATTGAAGGCGGAACGCCGCTTCTGGAGGGCTATGTGCTGCTCGTGGCGGAAGATCCCGAATTTCTCAACCGATACCGGGAGATTCTAGCGGGTTTGGGATTTACGCCGCTTTCGGTAACCTCCTACGAAGCCGCCATGGGTTATCTGCGGATGGCGATTTTCGATTTTGTCGTCCTCGATGAGGAAGGGAGTTCCTTCGAGGGGCGCTCTTTCCTGGAACGCGCCAGGAGGATCTACCCGCACACTTTCGTTCTCGTCGTGAGCCGCGATCGTGACCTGGCTCTCTCGCGTGAGGTGCGGCGTTTAGGAGCCGCAGAATATCTTCAAGATCCTGTCGCGGCGCCAGATTTGGTTCGCGCGATCGTCCCGCATTTGCATCCACCCAACGCTCCCTTGTAATCCATTCGGCCCGGCCCTTATTGCGGGCCCGGAGGCATTATCCGTAGAAATGGCAACACCGCAGGGACCTGCGGGGAAGGATGATCAAGTAATGAATGCCGCCGGAGATTTATCCCTCGAACTGCCGAACCTTCCTGGTACAGTGGAAGAATTGATTTCCGCATTTTGGGCACAGGGAATCCAAATCTATGAGTTCGATTCCGAATGCGCGAACGGGATAGCAAGGATTCGTCTTCGGGTTGACAACCTTTTCCTGGCTTGCGAGATCCTCCATGCTCAAGAGAAGATGGCGGCGTCGGAGCCATCCGACCTCCTTGGATTGGTGCCGGCCTTAGGCCGATGATTGGATGAAAGTGAGCGGCTTTTAGGCCGTTTCAATGACCTAACAGGACGATTTCTACCCCCTCACTTGCTCGAGAGCTGCCCTGTTCCTCACTTGAAATGCCGTGCCGGAGACCTAACCCGAAGGTGTCAGTTTGTGCCAGATCCAATAAGCTAGGATTCCAGTAGCAATGATTATGAAGGCCATGAACGAAGGGCCCGGTTGCGTTACGAAAGCGTCCACCATAAACCAGATCGAGACCACTACAAAAAGCCAGAGCGTGGCCGGATACCCCCACATCCTGTAAGGCCGAGCAGCATTCGGGAGTTTGCGCCGCAGGACGAACACGGCTACCACGCTTAGAGTATAGAAGAACCACGCTGCAAGTATCGAGTAAGAGTAGAGCGTCTCATATGAACCGGTAAGGACGAGGATGGCGGTCCAGATTCCTCCCCACACAATGGCACGGGAGGGGGTCTGAAACCGGGGATGGACCTCTCCGAAGCTGGCGAAAAACAGCCGGTCCCGAGATTGCGCGAAGGGGAGGCGGGCAGCGGTCAAAATGCACCCGTTCACGGCGCCGACGATGGAAAGCAGAACGGTCAAGGATACAAACGTCCCACCAATCGGGCCCATGGTCCGCATTGCGAGATCCGCACCGACCCGTTCCGTCGTGGCGATCTCCCGAACGGTCATCACTTTCAAGTAGGCGACATTTACCAGCACATACAGAACCGCGACTACGACCATGCCAATGGCCAAGGAGCGCAGGATGTTTCTATGCGGATCTCTCACCTCGCCTGCCACAAAGCTGACGTAACTCCAACCGTTGTATGCCATTAAGCAGGCCGCCATCGCCACCCCGAATTGGGCCCAGGAAACTGAGGGACTATTGGAAACACCTGCCGCAGCGGCGGTGTAGGGACTCAAGAACGCGGCCCCGATGAGAACGAGAACCGCGCCGATCTTCAGGTAGGTAAACGTGCGCTGGACCCAGGCACCTTCTTTGACGCCCACATAATTGACCACTGAAAGGACGGCAATCAACGCAATCGATAACACCTTGCCCATGGCGGGCGTCAGCGGCACGAAATAGCGGGCATAAATCGAAAACGTAACCGCCAACCATGCGCTCCCGCCTGACAAGACCGCGAACATGAACGTCCAGCCGCAGACGAAAGCGCACATCGGTCCGTATGCTTCTCGCAAGTAAACGTACTGACCCCCGGTGGCAGGGATCATCGCCCCCAACTCGGCGTAAGCCAACGCCCCAAAGAAGGAAAGGACACCGGCAATTATCCAAGCTGCAAGGATGGCAGGTGGTGACGGTAGATTCCTTGCGATCAGATTGGGAAGCACAAAAATACCGGATCCAATCACAATCCCGATGACGATTGCGATCGCATCCAACAACCCCAGTCTGCGCAGCAATTCGTGCCCACGTCCAACCTTCTGCAAATTCATCAGGCACTCACATCCGTCGGACCAAGGAGTTGACCAGTATGCTTCACGACGGAATCCTTGTGGAGAGCGAATCCAAGCCCTGCAGTCTCCGGCACGGACGGCATGTCGACTCGTGATTCCCTAATCTTCAAGGCTAATCTCGCCGAGAGTATAACGGTGCAGGGAATAATTTGGAACGTCGCACAACCACCAAGTGCATGTCACTCTGGACCGACGCATGCAGCTTCCCCTTGCTTGGCCATAGAAGTCTCTGCCAACTCTGGAGGGAGGTGGGTTCAATCGGGCGTCGCGCGGATGGATTGGCTTCGACCGCGACATTGAACAAACAATAGACTCTTGAATCGTACTTGCTTCGCTAGACGTGGTACAACACCCGGCAAAAAAGGCGTCCCGTTTGCGTCTGGGATTAAGCACTGTCGTGAACAATTGCGCGGTTAATTGCGGCGAACCATTAGGCCCGGGAGAAGGCGGAGACCGCTGAACCGATTCCAGGTAATTCCGAATAGCGCGTCCTCCAAGCACGAAGGACCACAAATGAATGCCTGAGCTACCGCAACGAGGAACGACTGCCCGTCCTTCCGGCCAGGACACGCGCGGCCTCTTGCCAGCCTTCGGACAGGGTGGGATGGGCGTGAACCGTCGAGCCCACTTCCTCGTAAGTTAATTCGGCGCGAAGGGCGACCGTGGCCTCGGCGATCAGTTCGGGGGCGTGAGGACCAATGGCGTGTGCGCCGAGGAGTTGTCCGGTCTCCGCGTCTGCAACCCACTTCACAAAGCCACGAGGCTCGCCCATGGCCAGGGCTTTTCCCAGGCCGGATAGAGTGCACTTGCTGATCTTGACTTTCAGCCCTTTTTGTTGCGCCTCCTCCTCACTTAGCCCCACACTCGCGATCTCCGGAGATGTGAAAACGCAATTGGGGATGTAGTTCTCGTTTCTTTGCAGTCGTCGGCTGCATGCGTTCTCTGCTGCGACTACGCCTTGGGAGGTAGCTGCGTGGGCCAGTTGCGGCCCCCCCGTCACGTCGCCAACAGCGTAGATTGTCGCGACTTCAGTTCGACCGTACGCGTCGACCGCGATGAAGCCGCTGTTGGTTGTAGTTAATCCGGCGTTTTCCAATTTGAGGTTTTGGGTCACGGGCTTCCGACCCAGGGTTGCCAGAAGCCAGTCGCCCTCCAGCCACTCCCCGCCCGCCCTTCCTTTCACCTTCTGGTCGTCTGCTGATATTTCTTCGAGTGTCACGCCCGTTAGAATGCGGATGCCAAGAGTGCGTTCCATGTGCCGGCGGAGTTCACGGCGAAGTTCAGAGTCGAAGTTCGAAAGAATATCCTCCAGAAGTTCCAGCACCGTCACATGAGCCTGGAGATGGGCGAGCATGCAGGCAAATTCGCATCCGATTATCCCGCCGCCCAGGATAAGGATTTTCGACGGGAGAGAGCTTCGCGCGAGGAATGACCGGCTATCGAGCACACGATTGTGTTTGGGGAGGAAATCCGGCATCGACGATGTGGCTCCGGAAGCGATAATCGTCCTTTCGGCGCCAATCACAATCCGGGGAACACCGGGTTCATTGGCGGTGTCCACCGCGATGCGGTTACGACTGAGAAATGACGCGGCGCCCTTGAATATTCTTATGCCGTAGCTCTCGATTGTTCGGCGGAGGCTATTCCGGAGGCTCGCCACTATCTGGGCCATACGCGATGTCATCGCCGCATAATCAAAGGACAATCCCTCCGCTCGTAGCCCCATCCCCCGTGCCGAACACATTCGAGCGAAGAGTTCAGAAGAACTGATGAGGGTTTTGGTGGGAATGCACCCCCAATTAAGGCAGGTTCCTCCGAGTTCTTCCTTTTCCACGAGGGCGACGGAGGCCCCGAGTTGGGCCGCGCGGATGGCGGCGGGATATCCGCCCGGGCCTCCCCCGATGACAACTAGACGAAACGTTTCCACCAGGATATCTCCTCAAGTTTCTGTTTGAAAGCGTTGACGAACTTGGCTGCCGTCGCGCCGTCGATCAACCGATGATCGGCAGAAAGGGTCACCTTCATCATGGATCGGATTGTTAGTTCGTCCTCCACGACCACCGGCTTCTTGACGATGCTCGAGACGGCCAGGATGGCACTCTCGCCGGGATTGATGATGGCAGTGAAATTCTCCACATCGAGCATCCCCATGTTGGAAATGGTGAATGTCCCCCCCGTCATTTCGTTCGGGGTGAGCTTGCCGGCGTGGGCCTTAGTGACAAGCTCAGCGGCGCGGTCGTGAATTTCCGCCAAGTCCATCCTGTCGGCATCCCGTATCACGACAACCATCAGCCCCTCGTCGAGAGCAACGGCCAATCCCAGGTGAATTCGGCTGTGCCAACTTATGCGCTTTCCGTCAGTCGTGCTGTTCACCACGGGGAACTCTTTCAGTGCCTGGGCTGCGGATTTCACGAGGAAGTCAGTCACCGTGTAATCTGATCCCGCCGTCTTCAACTGAGCTCGATACGCCTCAAGCGCCGTCATATCCACAGACACGGTCGTAAAGAAGTGTGGAGTGGTGGTGAAGCTCCGCGTGAGTTGGTCGGCAATCGCCTGACGCATGCGGGTCAAGGGCTTAGGCCGCTCGGCGAGTGCGCTGCGGACGTCTTCAACGGTGACGCGGCGAGATTCGACTTCGTCTCGCAAGGTGAGCAGATCGAGATTCTCCTTCAACGCAAGCTTCCTGGCGGCAGGCGTGATCCGCAAGCGGTCATATCCGCGCGCCGTCAGAAAGGCCTTTACGTCTCTTTCGACTATGCGCCCGTTGGGGCCCGTACCTTGGATGTGTTTCGGGTCGACGCCATGCTCTCTCGCGAGGCGCGCGGCACGAGGAGATATCTTCTGCGCGGCCGCGGCCGATGAGGATTCCACGCTCGGTTGAAGTAGGAGCGAGGCGGGCAAAGTTTGAGACGCAGTCGGTTCTTCTCGCGCCGCAGGGGCCGGCGGACGAGCATGCTCACCCGATGCGGCGGTAGAGGCTAGAGCTGCGGCGGTTGTGGGAGCAGGTGTGGTCTCCGGGGCGGACTCCCCTGGTTGACCGATATAGCCGACAGTGGTCTGAACGGGGACCGTTTGGCCTTCCTGCACAAGAATCTTAAGGAGTGTGCCATCGAAGAAGCTCTCGACCTCGAGGATCGCCTTGTCGGTTTCAATCTCAAAGAGAATGTCACCTTTGGAGACGGCATCGCCCTCTTTTTTCCGCCACTTCAGAATAGTGCCGACGTCTTCAGATTGGCCTAATTTCGGCATCGCAACTGCGCGCGCCATACGCCCAACCCTTCCTAGAGGAGCGATCGCGCGGCCGTGAGAATGTCCTTGACCGCGGGTAGGAACGCTGCTTCCAAAACGTGCGACTGAGGCGCGATGCCGTTCTTAGCGCCGACGCGCATAATGGGAGCGTCGAGGTAGTCGAAGGCTTCGCTTTGAATCTGCGACGCCACCTCGCCGGTGAAGCTGCCGATTCCAACGGCCTGGCTCACAACTACGCAGCGCCCGGTCTTTTGGACCGAGCGAATCACCGTTTCGATGTCCAAGGGTACTAGGCTTCGCAGATCGACGACCTCAACTGCGGCCTCTGTCTCGATCTGGAGGAGGTCGGCAGCCTTTAGCGAGTCGAGGACTGCCGGACCCCAGGCTACAATCGTGAGGTCGTTCCCCGATCGCTTGACGTCCGCGATTCCCAGTGGGACGAGGTACTCCTCTTCGGGGACCATGCCTTTTTCGCCGTAAAGGAGCTGGGACTCGACGAACATGACCGGATTATTGTCCCGCACGGCGGACTTCAGCATGCCCTTAGCGTCATATGGGGTAGCGGGATAAACGACGTACAGCCCAGGAACATGGGCCATGAGGGATTCCAGCGTCTGCGAATGTTGGCCGCCGTAGCCTTTGCCCCCGCCGACGGAAGCTCGAATAACCAGCGGGACTTCCACTTGGGCGCCCGACATGTAGTGCCACTTGGCCGCCTGGTTGCAGATTTGATCGCTGGCCATCAAGGCAAAATCCATGTACATAAGCTCGACAATCGGCCGAAGCCCCATCATCGCGGCGCCCACGGCCGTGCCGCAGATCGCTGCCTCTGAAATCGGCGCGTTGAAGACACGGTCCCGGCCAAAGGTCTCCAGGAGGCCCTTGGTCAATTTGAACGCGCCCCCATATTCAGCCACGTCTTCGCCATAGAAGATGACGCGCGCGTCCCGCTTCATTTCCTCGATCAGGGCTTCCTTGATCGCATCGCGATACGTGATCTTGCCTTCGACGCGCCTAATCGCGGGCGGATGCTCGATGAGTCGGGCGCTCCGAAACTTCTCGGGCACGGCTTCAGCTGTTGTGTCCGTGTACATGTACTTGATGACATCCACAGGATTGGGATCGGGCGCTTCTGCTGCGCGGATGGCGGCGCGAGCATTGCGTTCCCGGACTTTTGTCTCCAGCGCCGCCAGCGCTTCGTCGTTCAACACGCCACATTCCAGTAGTTGCCTTCTAAACGTGCGAACAGGGTCAACGCCTTTCCACGCAGCTTCTTCTTCCCGCGTTCGGTATTCATCGCGGCCGTCACTCAGGGAGTGTCCGTAATACCGGTAGGTATTCACATCGACGAACACCGGCCCTTTTCCTCGGCGGCAAAGCGCCGCCGCTCGAAGCGTGGCGTCGCGCACGGCCAGGATGTCCATGCCATTCACGATCTCCGCGTGCATGTTGTTATCTGCAAATCCCGCCGCGCGGCGCACCAAATGTCGGATCCCCAGGACTTCCGAATCAGACCGGCCAGTCATTGCGTAATGGTTGTTAAGCACGAAAAAGATGATGGGAATACCGAAGTTGTGCCCTCCCGCGATTTCGTTTGTGAATTGGGATTGGGCGGCGAAATTCAACGATTCAAGCACCACTCCATTGGCGAAGGCGCCGTCCCCGGCGAAGCAACACACCACCGCACCATTCTGGAGGTAGCGGCATCCCAGCGCCGCGCCAGTCGCGATCGGCACGCTTCCGCCAACGATGGCATTGGCGCCCAGGTGCCCGACCGTGAAGTCGGCGATGTGCATACTGCCGCCGCGACCTTTGCAGTACCCGTCCTCCTTCCCGAAGAGCTCGGCGAGAGTTCGATAGACGTGGTCTTCGAGCGCGTCTTCTAGAAGTTCCTCCGGGAATTCCGCTTCCGAGTGTGGGACCCGCCGGCGGAGACGCTCAGCCGGCATGAGTCGGATGGCCTGGCAACCCCGCGCCAGGCTATCTCCATGGCCGCGATGGGTGCTGGTGATGTAGTCCTGGAGTTCCAATGCGCTCGCCGCGCCGACGGAAGCCGCTTCTTGGCCGATGGAGATATGTGTGGGACCGCGATAGTTAAATCCTGCAATCGGTTCGTAGGCGCCCGAGCGCAATTTGACAATCATCTCTTCCAACTCGCGGACCATGAGCATGTCTTCAAGGAGATGGATCGCAGTCGTTCTGTCCAGGTTCTCTGCCTCGAGCAGGGTCCGAAGATTGCCAGAAAAACGATATGCCGGGATCTTCCCACAATCGATCTCGAACGGCGTGAAATCGGGCCGACTGTCATTCAAGAAAACGACTGAGGCTTTCGATTGCTTCATGCTGGGTTGCTCCTAGCCAGAACGGACTGTTCCCCTACGGGGATGCCCCGGCACTCGGAGGCAAAGCGAACTGCGATCGTCCAAAGGAAAGTGCCTCGATGTCACCGGAAAGGTTGATGTACTCCTCGCGGTGTTCCTGCGCCGCCATCTGCGCGAACTTGTCGCGGTACTCTTTCGCCCTGGACGCATCCCCAAGTCGGGTGTAGCAGGTGGCGAGCAAATAGTAGGCGCGCGAGGGCGGTTGACCCGCCGCAATCGAATTCTGCAAATGCTCAATGGCCTCCCGATACCTCCCTGCTTGGGCCAGGATGCGCCCCAGACCGTAATGGACAACGGGTGATTTGGGCTGAAGGGCGAGCGCTTTCCGAAGGCTTTCTTCCGCTGCCGCAAGTTGACCCTGGCGTTCAAGCAGGGAAGCGTAATGAGCGTAGTAGAGGGCTTGTCGCGGGTTCAGGCGGATTGCAGCTTCATAGGCTGAAACTGCTTCCTTGCCATGGCCGAGCTCCGCGTGCGCAAAAGCGAGCAGGAATCGTGCCCGGTCATTTTCAGGCATACGGCGTGTGACGACCTCGAGCATCGGGATCGCGCTGGAAAAGCGCCCGAGGCTCGCGTAGGAGACTCCGAGGAGGGAAAGGACTTCGGGTGACGCCGAAGGGTCCGGCGCATAGCTTTCCAGAAGTCCGATGACTTCTTTGAATTGGCCTCCCTTGGCCATGACTTGGGCCAAGCTGATGGCTGCCGCGGCGTCGCTGGGGGCTAACCGGTGGGCCTCTCGCAAATGGCTGAGAGCGTCATCGAGGTCCGAGCTTTCGAATAGCTGTCGGCCGAGCGCCAAATGCGCGGATGCGCTGCGGGGATTGAGTCGGGTCGCTCGGCGAAATGCCTCGATCGCGGAATCGTTGTCACCGAGCCCTGAGTAGGCTTCACCCAGGAGAACCTCGGTTTTGTCCGTAGGCGCCGTGCTGTTGCGGAGGGTCTGGAGCGTTGTCAGCGCTTCAGGGAAGGACCGTCGGGCCAGCTTGCACCGGACGACCTGCATGCCGATCTCGGTCTCGTTCGGGAGCAATTCCCAAGCCCGTGCCAGTGCCCTGTCTGCCGACTCGTAGGACCCATTCTTGAACATCACGAGTCCCAGGCTGTACAGGACCTGAGGTGAGTCCCACCACTGCCGCTGCACACGTTCAGCCTTCACTTTTGCGTCTGCTTCGTTACCAGCACAGAAGTGAGCGTCAACAATATTGATCGCGACCTCAGGATGGGAAGACGAAAGCTCCTCGGCTTTTCCAAACTGCGCGAGTGCTTTCTTGCAGGACTTCTGTATCAAATAGGCCCGCCCCAGGTTGTAGTGCGCGTCAAAGCTCCCGGGATCCAGATTGATGACCGCGTTGTATTCTTTAGCGGCCGCATCGAGCCGCGCCTGACGGAGATAGATCTCAGCCAGGCGCATCCTGAATAAAGGTTGCCGTGGCTCCAGCTTGATCGCTTCCGCGAAGGATTTCTGGGCTTCGCCAAGCTTCCCCAGCCGGAGTTGCGCTGAGCCCAACGCGGCGTACGAACTAGCTGACCGCGGATCGACATGAACAGCTTCTTGAAAGAGATCCTCAGCTGCTTTCCAGTCGCCCCTCACCGCCGCGTCCTGTCCGCGCGAAAGTAATGTCTGGGAAGAAGTTTGACCGGCCGAGGGAACAGCCGCCTGCACCAGGCACCAAAGCGCGAGTTCGAGGGCCAACACCTGAGGCAGGCAATTGATGGTTAGTCCCGTCATGTTCCTCGCGCGGCTTTCACCTGACGCGGAAGGCAACTCCCCCGGGCGCATGGTCGCAGGGAAGAGAAACAATCGACCGGAGAAAAAGCGCCGTTCGGGGGTTTGGCATCCAGCCATGGAAAGCCTGCGAACCGACACGTGGCGCATTTGTTCCATTATTGCCAATGGCGTGTCACGTTCCGGCAATGCATGCTACCGCCACCATTCTCAGCCGTCAACTGCTTTTCGGCCCAGGGGCCGAGCGTCGATTTTATCGGTCACGCGGCGACCGGTTAAGACCGAAGCCCAGTCCATCGCTCTTTCTCATGTAGATTTCGATTCTCCAATACGCAGACTGATTGCGCGCCCTACCGTTCACTATATGTCTTACATCTGAGTGGATAAAGGACACCTTCCGGTTCTGCGGCGAATAGCATGACTACCACGAGAGACTCAATTGCTTCCCCTGGGCCGTTTCGGTTCGTTGTCTGGAGACTGCGGGCCTGATTGGTTTTGACCAGACGATCTTTGAGCTTGACATTCACGGGAAGTAGGGTCAGTTTATACCTCGCAACATGGGAGTATTATTAACAACAATCTGTGAGGAGGCTCTGATGCCCACCAAGCACGAATGATCCGGCTTCGGGCTTCCGCAAGAAGACTTAGTCCTGGCAGGGCGGAATGATTCGGGTCACGCTGGCCGACTATTACTATGACCACGACCCGGAGTGGATGAAATAGTTGGCGAAGATGGTCAACCGACTCGGCGAGATCGCAGTTTGCAGGGATAATTCCATTTACTACCCAACGTCCCCAGGTTACGTCGACATCTTGACCTACCCCAAGTCAAGCTGGAGGATTACTGAACTACGTCGTGGCCCTCAGCTGACAATGGCTGATTTGCGGGACCACACCAGGGGCATCCCGACGTATCTGGGCGGTACGCTCTTGCCCTTGGTGCGTTATGCCGAAGCCGCACAAGTCAAGAAGACTCTCGAACTCGCCGGCAAGCTGACGCAGTTTCTCTTGGAGCCAGATTCGGCGTGGATTCCCGACGGGTACGCCAAAGGCGTCACGCCCGCCGAACACAGGAAACCAGCTGCCGTCCCGACCTATTCCGTTTACCACGATCGGGAGCAACTCCGCAAAGCCTCGGCGCCGATGATACCCGTCGAACGCTGCTTTGCTGATTCGCGGACCCTGTGCTGGTAGCCCCCATGCCGTAAAATCCGGCGTGGGCCCCCGAGGAGGACTACATTCTGTGAGGCGTTGCCCAAGGCGGAGGATTTCTCGCGGTACGACTCTTTGGTTGCCTCTGGTTGTTAGTACTACGTTTGCATGGACATGTGGATTGACGTACGCGGGGCAGGAATCTCGTCAGCCCGGTTGGCCCGTTCAGGCGAGGGTGAACGGTTCTGAAGTTTATGCTTTCGGCCCCTACGATGTCCTCTCGGTGAGCCCCACGTATTTTCCAGAGCTTCCACTGCAGCAAGGAAACAGCCGGAAACGGCAGAAGGTGCTTCCGAAGAAGTCGTGGGAGGTCCGATCCAATTACATCGGGCTCACCACAACCCGTCTACCCAGCTCTGTCGCCGCGGGAATAGAGCCGCGCAATCCGGTCTTCTTCATTGACGAGAATGACTCGACGATTGGATTCGCGGGTCGCCCGGATGGCGATCCCGCCACGGCGCGCGCGCATGTCCGCATCCTTTTGCCGTCCGTGACAACCATCAAATCGGTCGTTCTGATCCCGTCGCGAAAGGGTAAAACTCCGTCGGGGGTCACGATAGCGATCCATCGTTGGGTGCGATGGGACCGTGACCAGCCGGATGAGACCGGACCCTGGACGACGGTATTTCGACAAGAAACCCGGACTTCCCCGGACGAGACAAGAGCGGCAAATACGGCTCCGGCTGTCTATCAATCGGAGAGTCCCGCCGGTCTGGGAGGTGAGACGGAATCAAGACCCCTGGTGTGCGACTTTCCGCCGGCAGAAACGCGCGAAGTCTGGATTTCGAGTCCGGCGGATCTCGAACTGGCGGAGATTCGCGTGCTCGATCTTGGGGGGAGGAATCTTGCCTCGATCGTCGCGGGAGGAACAGTTGCCGTCTCACGTCGCTCTCACCTTTTTTGGTTCGACGAGGACCATCAGCGCCACTTTTGGTCCATGACCTACGATCTCGGTGTGAAGTGGATCCGGGTCAGCTACTACTTGACCCCGCTGATCTGGCCGTATGTGGAGCGTGCCCGAGGTGTGTATCAGATCGACCCTTACACGAAAGCGGTCTTGCGAGAGGCAGCGCAGAACGGAGTCACGATTACGTTGACCTTGGGTCCCCCGGAGCACCCCCTTTACGCCTCCGCGCCACGGGAAGTCCAGGTCAAAGCATTTTCTGACTACGTTCGCTTCATGGTCCGAGAATTCAAAGACTTTGTTTCCTACTTTGAGGTCCTCAACGAATTCTATAACCAGGATGCATACGAACCCGGTAAGTCAGGCCCCTTTGAGCAAGAAGCGAGGGCATACGCTGAGTTCGCGCTGCCCGCGATGCGGGCAATTCGAGAAGAATCAAAGAGTGCCAGGATCATTCTCTGTGGTCCCTGCCCCTTGGCAGTGGACTGGATCGACGCCGCACTCGCCACGGGCCTGGCACCGCTTATCGACGTGATATCCTGGCACCCCTATCAACTCACGGAGCCGCCGGAAGCTCTCGACCGCCCGCGCCATCCCTGGGCGGGCCCGGAACTCCTTCGGTACGAGGACGCAGTCCGTTATCTACAAGGGTTGGCGCAGAAGCGCGGGTTCCGCGGGACGTTCCAGGCGAACGAGGCCGGCGCGTATGCAATCCACGAGATGCGCAGTACCGCACTGGTTTCCGCGAAATACATGGCACGGTCGCTCGTGTTGCACAGCGCGCTCCGGGTTCCCGTTTTCTGGAATGAAATGGTCTCGCTTCTCAGGCCGGCGTGGCAACCCTTCTTCTGGCCTGGACAGCCGGATGTGCAGCCCGATTACTCATACTATGTCCTTCGCACTCTGAGTACTTTGATGGACGGCATGGAACCAGCGAGGGAAGGTAGCGTCGTCGACGTGAATCCGGGTTCACAGTGCGAGGAAGTTGAAAGCCTGCTCTTCTCTGACCGGTCCGGAAGGCTGCTGTTGGCCCTGTGGAGGCCTGTCCGTGGCGGAGATCAGACGGAGGCAGCGCACTGCAGTGTACGAGTGCGCGGATTCTCGGCGCGAAGCGTGCTCGGATTTGAGGTGCTGAACGGCGAGAAACAAGAGCTCGTGTTCCAGCAAGACCGCCACGGAGTGGAACTCGACGGCCTCCTGGTCCGCGACTATCCGCTGCTCATCCGTTTGGAGCCGCGATAGACACAAAGGGCATCTGGAAGGCCGCTGCGACCGTCGGCAGCACGGAACCGAGGCATACATTTAGCGATTGAAGATTCGCTCACGCGGCGCAGCTCAGGCCCGTAATCCGTTTTGGCTGGTGCGCCAGCACCGAAGGGAGGAAGTATCGTGTCGATCATTATCGGTTCTCTGGTATGCATGTTCGGTGGGCTCGGGGTGGGCTCCTTCTTGCTTCCCCTTAAGTTCTCAAAGACCTGGCGGTGGGAGAACTCCTGGTTGTTAGGAGCCTTCTTCATGTACGTCCTGTTACCTGCCGTTACCTTGCTTTTGGCTATTCCTCAATTCGGCGAAATCTATGGTCAGACCCCATTGAGAGATTTGGGGATGATCTACCTCTTCGGCCTCATCCAGGGAACGGGATCATTGATTTTTACTTATGGAACGACCGTGATGGGGTTGGCTCTTGGATATGCACTCATGATCGGCTGCATCGCGCTATTTGGGTTGCTCGTCCCGCTTTTTGGCGCCCACCTGGATCGCGTCACGAAGCTGGATGGCATAACCTTGCTGGTCGGTTGCGCGATCCTCGTTTTGGGCATTGGCCTCTCCGGCTGGGCGGGCTTGCAGCGCGAGGCGATCAAAGGACAATCGGGAGCGGCCCCCGGTCAAAAGAAACTCAACATCCCGCTGATGGTCATCGTCGTCCTGTGGTCAGGAATTGCGAATGCCATGTTCTATTTCACCTTTGAGTTCCAGCAGTCGATGAAGGCGTCCGCATTAACTCAATACAATGTCCCCTTGTACGCTTGGGGATTTCTCAACACACTCCCCTTTTTCCTTGGAATGTTCACCATCAATTTGATTCTCACCATGATCAAGATGGTCAGGGACGGAACTTTGAAGAACTACTGGGCAGCTTCGGGATTGGGCCGCGAGTATCTGCTGGGGGCTTCGATTGGCATCATGTGGTACATCGGTCAAGGAGTCGGATACACCGTTGGCCAGGCTGTCCTGGGACCTCTCGGGGTGGCGGTGGGTGCGGCACTTTTCATGGGAACTATCATGATAGTCTCGAACGTCCTGGGAGTCCGCACAGGAGAATGGGCTGGCGTGCCCGCCGCGATCATGAAAAAGCTCTATGCAGCGCTCGTCCTTCTAGTTGTGGCGATGTCAGTCATTGCGGTGGGCAACTATTTGCAGCAGGTTGTCTTTGAGGTGGCCTAAGCTCTCACGGCGCCAAAGCCATCGCGAGTCGCACCAGCGCCTCCGAAAGCGGTTTCTGGTTGGGGGACCTGGGGGCGAACGTTTGGAGAGACCGGACATGGTCCACCCAATCCTGAACTTGGGTAAAGGCCCGGCCGGTGGCGCGCCGAGAGCACGCCATGCCGGCCTGCTTGCCGGATGTTTGGCGCTCCTCGCACTGTTTGGCGCTCTGGCCGCTTCATTTCGCTCGCGAATTTGGGCACAGACTCCCGTGACAAAGAGCCAATCGGTCAGGTCTCAGACGCTCTACTACCCGCGATTTGAGGATGTCGGTCGGCGGGCGGGCCTGACGGCTGAGACGGTTATTGGCGGCGTCGAAACGAAGAAGTACTTTCTCGAGACGGTGGGAGGCGGAGTTGCTCTATTGGATTATGACGGCGATGGATGGCTGGACATCTTCCTTGTGAATGGCTCGCGCCTGGAAGGGTTTGCTGCGGGGCAAGAACCCACCAATTATCTCTATCGCAACAGACGAGATGGGACTTTCGCGGACGTGACGGAGGCTGCCGGGTTGGTCCACTCAGGCTGGGGCCAGGGTGCCTGCGTCGGTGACTACGACAACGATAGCCGTCCGGACCTTTTTGTGACCTACTACGGCAAAAACTTACTGTATCGCAACCAAGGTGGCGGCACGTTCCGTGATTTCACGCAGGCGGCCAACCTCTTGCAGCCCTCTGCGCATTTCAACGCCGGCTGCACATTCCTGGATTACGATCGTGATGGTTTTCTGGATCTGTTTGTCGCCAACTCCGTGACATATGAGGATGCCGCGCGGGTCCCGCCCGACTGCAACTACAAAGGAGTTAAGGTCAATTGCGGCCCGCTGGGATTGCGAGGTTCGAAGAATCTGCTCTATCACAATCGCGGCGATGGAACGTTTGAGGACGTTTCAGAGAAATCCGGAGTGCACAACACTGGCGCCTATTACAGTTGGACCCCCTGCGCTTTTGACTACGACGACGACGGCTGGCCGGATATCTATGTCACGAACGATTCGACACCTTCTTATCTCTATCACAACCAACGAGACGGCACTTTTGCGGAGGTGGGGCACGACGCGGGCGTCGCCTACACTCTCGACGGGTTCGCTCAGGGTTCGATGGGCGTTACCGTCGGCGACTTCAACGGTGACGGACGCCTTGATCTCTTCCGGACGAATTTCATCGATGATACGCCCACACTCTTTGAAAACCTCGGGAGCGGGTTCTTCCAGGACGTGACATTCGCCACCGGCGTCGGAGTGAACACAAGGTTCCTGGGCTGGGGGACGGCTTTCCTGGATTTCGACAACGATGGGTGGCCCGACCTTTTGTACGTCACGGGGCACGTCTACCCCGAGATCATGCGGGAGAAACTCGACGACCGGTTCGAGACCAGGAAAGTCCTTTACAGGAACCTGGGGGACCGCAAATTTCAAGACATCTCACTCCAATCCGGTCCCGGCATTCTCCTGGCGCGTTCCAGCCGCGGGGCGGCAGTCGGCGATATCTTCAACACGGGCCAACTGGATGTGGTGATCAACAACATGAACGCCGCTCCCACGCTGCTGCGAAACGTTGCCCCCAGTCCTCATCACTGGATTGTGGTTAACCTGATCGGTCGAAAGACCAATCGTGCTGCGATTGGATCTCGCGTCAGACTCTCGGCTGGACCGCTTCGCCAAGTCCAGGAAGTGTTGAGCGGCTGCGGTTTCTGCTCCCAGAACGACCTTCGTCTGCACTTTGGCTTGGGGAAGGCTGAGGAAGTTGACCGAGTGGAAGTCCAGTGGCTCGGGGGAGCAGTGGAGACATATCAACATCTACCCGCGAACCGCTTCGTAACAATCGTCGAAGGCAGGGGCGTAGAATCCGTCAAAGAATTCGCGAATCGCCCCTGATCGCAACAAGCCCGCATCCCATCGGCGCCATTACACGACAAGGGGTTGTGCGCTGCGCAACGCCTGCGTAACCTTATTCGTGGATAACCCTTCGCGCCACACATCAACAAGCGCCGGGGGCGCCGGAGTGAACTTTCCCTCTAGCCGCCTTTCTCGGTGCAGAGTTCTGGCGCCAGCGACCACTCGATTCTGGTAGCGCACGCTGAACGAGGGTATGGAATACCTGGTACACAGCCGGCCCGTGGTCCATCCTGCACAATGTTGAGCATAATACAACATACTTGAGTATAGCGGTACGATTTGGCTTGACACTCCCCTGGGAAAGCCCTAGCCTGCCCGCGTCGATTCATGAAATATCGGAATGGAGCTTGGCGCATGGCCGACGAGATTTCTTAAGGAGCGCCGAGCATAGTCCTACGAACCGCGAGGAAGGAGAGAACGATGTATATGAGGAAATCCGGCATCTTCATGGTTCTTTTGCTCTCGATTCTCGTTACCGGGTGGCTGGGCATTCCGCCCCGTGCTGGCCGGGCGCAGTCCCCGAAAGCTTCTACCCGCGACCTATCCAGATGGGCGACAGTCGAGGCGCACGACAACGGTGTGCCTGTATACGCATTTGGCTACACCTACGTCTATGGCGTGAGCCCTGATTTCCGGCCCGGCGTGGTCCTGCAGAAGGGCAACGATGCGCCGGCAAAAAAGATCCAGCCTAAGAAATCGTGGGAGATCAAGAACAACTTGTTTGGCTCGACGCCGGCGCGGGAGCCTCGGTCGGCACCCAATGATGACCAGCCTTTGTTGGCCGTCCACCTGATTGACGGAGACGCGCTGAGCTGCTGGGCGAGCCGAGGACAGAACCAGCCGGACTTCGAGCCCGCCTGGATTCGCATCGACTTGCCGGCGGAGGCGATGATTGACCGGGTCGTACTCGTCGGGCACCCGAAGGGCATGGGCGGGGAACCATTGCAGTTGTCAGAACCAACCGCGAATGTGCGGGTGGGTCACGCCTACCCCCGCAAGTTGGAAATCCGTCTGAGCCGTGACGCTTGGCATTGGAAGACTGTATACAGGACGCAGGCCTATACTCCGCGAGATGTCGCCGGGCGCAACGAACTCCCTTTCAACCGGCAACTGGCCAAGCAGATTTGGATCATCGGAAAAGACCTGCCGCAGACGCATCAATTTGGGCACTGCTTCTCGATTGCGGGCGTCGAGGTGCTGGACCAGGACGGCAAGAACGTGGCCTTATTGAGCCGCGGCGCCGGAGTACAAGTGGCTTCCACGCACACCGGTTATGGCATGGACCGTTACACGCAGGATAACCTCTGGCCTACACAATACGATCTGGGATTCAAGTGGGTGCGGGTGGGTTACGACATGAGTTGGCTCCAGTGGCAGTATGTGGAGCGGGAGAAAGGGAAGCTCAAGGTGGATGAGCGGACCGAAGCCGCCGTGACCGAGGCTGTCAACAACGGTCTCGAAGTCGTGATGGCTCTGGATAAAGGCAACTGGCTCTACACCACTCCGCCCCGGATCCTCGACCGCACGCGGGACCTCATGGAGACCTACTCGAGCCAACCCTCCAAGCCACGCGCCTGGCAAGACGTCCTTTCCGAAGAGCCGGCGGTGTTCGAAGGCTACTTGAACTACATTCGCTTCATGGTGCGGCACTTCAAAGACCGGGTGAAGATCTTTGAGATCTGGAATGAATGGAACCCGTACGACTATGAAGAGGGCAAGCGATACGCGAAGGTCCTGGGGGCGGCAATCAAAGTAGCCCGGGAAGAATTCCCCCAAGCCAAGATCATGCCGGCATCCCCGGGTTTGATCGGAGAGAACGACGACGCCTTTCTCCGCGCCTTGGGCGATCAGGGCCTGCTCTCCCAGATCGATGTGATCGGCTTCCATCCCTTCTACAACGCTTCGCCCATGGATCCCGTCATGCTGGCGTTTCCGGAGGAATTTTCGCGCTTCAAGAAGAGGATGGATGGCTATGGATTCAAGGGGACGTACATGGCGACGGAGTGGGACTACTTTTGTGCCTACCCCGTATCCGATATCGAAGAGTATTGGAACATACCCGCCTACAGCGAGTTTGCGAAGGGGGTCTATAGCGCCCGCCTGAGCATCCTGTTTGCGCATCTCGGTATCGCCAGTTTCTGGAACGAGACCTTCCAGACGATGCAGACCATGCGCGGACTCAGCCTCTTTCGCAACCAGTTCTCCAACGAGGTGATCTGCCCGACGCAACCGGAAGTCGTCTATTACATGCTCCGGACGCTCTCCACGGCGCTTGAGGACGTGAAAGGAGGCGACGTGCCGGTGACCTTCACCGACCAGCGGCGGCGGGTGGACTCGTACGGCTTTACGCGCAGTAATGGAGAGAAGCTGGTGGCCTTCTGGCTCTCGGGCTTGATGGAAGAGCCGGCCGGCAGCGCGGGAGTCTTCCCCACGGACATCCTGATTAAGGGCGTCAAGGGGCAAGGGGCGACGATCATCGACACGCTGAATGGCACGGAGAAGCCACTGAATATCGAGCAAACAACGGGCGGCGTCGCACTGCGCGGAATCAATGTGCAGAATTGGCCGCTTATCGTGCGGTTGCCGAACTGAAGGGCTATCGCAAATGGTGGAAGTAGGGGCGACAGGTCGCTCCCGGCCCTTGAAACCAAGCGCGTGAGTCGGCCTCCCGTTGGTCGGTGAGGAGGAGCAACATCATGCAGACCCATCCCTGGAATGCTCTTCCCAAGATAGCCGTTAACGAAAAGATTTGGCGAAGGTTTGTCAGTGGCGAGCGAATGACCATGGCTCAGTTCTCTTTCGCCAAAGGCGGAACTGTCCCTATTCATCACCACGAAAACGAGCAGTTGACCTACGTGCTGGAGGGAACGCTCAGGTTTACTGTCGGGGCCGAGGAAATCACCGTGCGGAGCGGTGAGGTCCTCTGCATCCCCCCCAATGTCCCCCACGGCGCTGTGGCGCTGGAAGATGCAATCGACTTGGAGGTTTTTTCCCCGGTTAGAGATGACTGGCTGGCAGGGAGGTGAGGCCCATCCTGAAACGGAGGGTTTATGCGAGAGCAATGCCATCTTAGGTGCGCCGTCTTCGTAGCGTCGTTCCTGCTTTTCATCAGCGTATCGATGGGCGCTGAAAGGCATCGGCTTGTGCCGACGCCTCGCACGACTACCTGGGGTTATTTTGACCCCAAGACCCCGCCCGCCCTCAAGGTCCACCCGGGAGACACTGTCGAGGTCGAAACCCTCGCGGCCATCTCTTCCCCGTACTGGGAGGCGTCAGGGTTGCCGCACGACCAGGTGCAGCCCGCGCTGCTTGAGATCGAGCACGAGCGTAAAGACCCTTGGGACATCGCCCACATTCTGACTGGGCCAATCTTTGTTGAGGGGGCTGAGCCGGGCGATGCTTTGAGAGTCGAGATTGTGTCCATCGACCTGGCGTTCCCCTACGCGATTAATTTCTTTGCCCCCGGCGGCGGAGTCCTCTCAGACGAGTTCACCTCTACGCGTTACAAGCTGATATCTCTGGACGCGGCACGCGAGGTGGCTGTGTTCTCGGACAGGGTGGAGATTCCTCTGCGGCCCTTCTTTGGTGTTTTGGGGGTTTCGCCGCCACCGGAAATCGGAAAATTGGGCAGTGGGTCGCCGTGGGTACACGGCGGAAACATGGACAATAAAGAATTAGTGGCAGGCTCGACAGTCTACCTGCCCGTCCACGTGGAGGGCGCTCTGTTTTCAATCGGGGACGGGCATGCGGGTCAGGGAGGCGGCGAAGTTTGCGGCACCGGCTTGGAGACCTCCCTCCGGGCCGCGATTCGCCTGAGTCTGCAGAAGGGAGCCTGGCTTCGATGGCCGCGCGCGGAAACGCCGTCCCATTACATCACGATGGGTTTCCACGAAGACTTGGAAAGAGCGGCGAAACTGGCTCTGAACGAAATGCTGGACTTCTTGGAGAAAGAAAAGCATTGCAGCCGTGCGGATGCCTACATTCTGGCGAGCGACGCGGTGGACCTCCATGTCACCCAGCTTGTGGACGGGAACAAAGGCGTGCACGCGCTCTTGCCGAAACAGGTCTTTGTGAAGTGATTCGAGACACACGCTGACGCCAACCGTGTGCCCGAGGTGAGACGCGAATGGAATCTGAAAGGCGCAGATTTCTGCGGACGCTTTCCGCGCTTGCGGCAGGGTCAGCAATACCGTCCGTCGCCACTTCCGCCAATGTAATCCCTTCAACCGTCATCATCGATCCTCGGCCGCTCTTCGATATCTCGCCCTACCTCTACATGCAGTTTATGGAGCCGCTGGGTATCACCGACGGTTCCGTAGAAGCAGCTTGGGACTACGAGGCTGATGATTGGCGCCAGGATCTGATCAATGTCGTTAAGGAACTCTCGCCGGACGTCATTCGCTTCGGGGGACTCTATTCGCGCTACTACAAGTGGCGGGAGGGAGTCGGCACACCCAGGAGGCGGCCCGTAATGCGCAACTACGCTTGGGGCGGAATTGAAAGCAACCGCGTCGGAACCCACGAGTTCGTCACATTCTGCCGCCGCGTGGGTGCCGAGCCCCTTTACTGCGTAAATTTCCAGAGCGACGGCGAGCGAAGGTACTGGAAAACTTCCGAAGGTGAGATCCGCACCGCTGACGCCACGGAAGCTGCGGATTGGGTCTCCTATGCGAATGATCCCGACGATCGTGAGCGAAAGCAACATGGGACGATGGAACCCTTCAACATAAAATTGTGGCAACTTGGCAACGAAACCTCCTATGACAAGGAGTGTTTAACCAAAGAGCAGGCAATCCAGCACACAGTCGAGTTCGCGAAGGTTATGAGGCAGCGTGACCCATCGATCCAACTTATTGGCTGGGGCGATCGAGGGCCGGGCCCGAATGATCCTTTCTGGGCAAGCGACCTTCTGCAGCGAGCCGGAGAGTATCTTGATTATGTCGCGATCCACATGATGGGGCTTCATCCTGCGCGGGCTGACACCGCGCTCAAAGGCTGGCGGTATCAGCAGGAGCCCGAACGGGCCTGGGAGGAATTGTTGGAGCTTTCGAGTTGGCCCGAGAAGCGCGTCAAGGAATTCGAGGAGGCCATCGCATCCGCCAACCCGCGCTTTGGGATTGCCGTGACGGAAGGTCACCTGAGCCTGAGTCCCTATAACAGCAATCCGATCCTCTACGAATGGCTTACGGGAGTCTTCCATGCCCGTTGCCTGAACGCCTTTCAGAGGCACGGGGCACGCGTGAAGATCGCGACGGCCGCGGACTTTTTCGGCACACGATGGACGGTTAATGCGGTCATGATGCCGGTGCCCGGCGGGTCCAGCTATTTGATGCCCGTGGGGTCGGTCATGCGGCTATTCAAACGACACAACGGCCGCCAGGGCGTGGCAGTCACATCCGCACCCTCGAATCTCGACATCGCAGCCAGCCGCTCCGGCGATTGCGTCTACCTTCACGTGGCGAATTCGAACTACAGCCGATCATGCGAAGTGACGTTTGCCGTGCAGGGGAAGACAATCATGGGGGGACGCGTTTATGAGATTGCCCCCGAAAACCCGCGCGCCCACGTGAGCGAGACCGAACCGAACGTCTTCGCCCCCGTAAGGAAGCCGCTCGAAACAAGACCGCGCCCGACGTGGCGGTTCCCGCCGCGCTCCGTTAGCGCCGTGGAGTTGGAACTGAATTCAGAACAGACCCGGCGGGTTCGAGCTGAGATGACTGCGTCAGGATAGAAACGGCTTGAGGGAGCGTCCGAATTCATCGGTGTCAATGCGAACGCGCAGTCCCATTTGACTCAACGGTAGGGAGGTCAGGATGAGACTCAAATCCAAAGTTGCAATCATCACCGGGGCGGCCTCGGGGATTGGCCGAGCCACCGCCGAACTCTTCGCGGAGGAAGGAGCTAAGGTTATAGTCGCGGATATTGATTCCGCTGGAGGCGAGCAAACCGTCAAAAACATACGCGCGAAAGGCGGCGAAGCGCTCTTCGTGGAGGCCGATATCTCGGAAGATGAGGACGCCAAACGGATTTCCGAAGAAGCGGTGAAGGCGTACGGGCGGATCGATATCCTGGTTAACAACGCCGCGGCATTTGTCTACAAAAGCCTGGAGGAGGCAACGGTTGAGGACTGGCAGCAGGCTCTTCATGTCAACGTGATGGGCAGCGCTCTTTGCACGAAGTACGCGGTGGCACATATGAAGAAAGCGGGGGGCGGGGCAGTGGTGAATGTGGGCTCCGTTCATAGTTTTGTTGGCCAACCCGGTTATCTTCCCTACGCCGTGACCAAGGCGGCGCTCGTGCAAATGTCGCGGAATCTGGCTGTGGAATTGGGCAGCTTCAATATCCGGGTCAACTGCGTCTGCCCTGGGGCGGTGCTGACGGCTCAGACGCTCCAGCGGTTGAAGGATCTGGGGTCAACCGTTGAAAAGATGGGCTCGGAGCATCCCCTCAAGAGGGGCTCACAACCACGCGAATCCGCCGCCGCGATCCTCTTCATGGTTTCCGAGGAAGCCTCCTTTGTGACAGGAGCATTCCTGATGGTCGATGGCGGGTACACAGCACAGTAACACGGAAGAGCAGCCTCTGCGATTGTACCGAGGCGGGAATCCCGTCGGGGAGACATGATGTGGCAGGCACAAGATCCTGGAGTCCCGTCTGCGGGGTCGGCTGCGTGGGTTGTGGGCTGTCTTTTCTGATTTATATCACCAGTCGTAACGGCGCATTTCTCATGGAACGATCAAGCGCCGAGTCGCGCGTCTCGGGTAGACATATTGCCGCTTCAACCCCAACGGCCCCTTCGTGTCAAGATGGCCGTTGACATTAATGAGAGGATGGTTCAATATTACGCACGCCGATGGCGCGGGTTCTTCCACCACTTCTTTTTGTCGCTGTTCCGGAGGGCCTTGCACCGCTTGAGGCGTTCGCGAGAGTCTGTAACTAGCCTCTCTTGCGGGATATTGGAGGTAGAAAGTGGCCTTAACTCCCAGACGAAATTACACCATCAACTCGCTTGACCGCGCCTTGCGGATTCTCATCATTCTTGGAGAGCGCGGCGTCCCCATGCGGGTGAGCGATATTAGCCGTAAACTGGGGATCGACAAGAGCACAGCCTATCGAATTATCTCGACTCTGCGGTTGCGGGGTTTCGTCGAGCAGGAACCTGACACCCGAAAGTATACCTTGGGCCTGAGGGTGCTCGAAGTCGCCGCACTGAAGCTGCGCTCCATCCGGCTGCTTCCAGCCGCGAAACCATTCTTGGAAGAACTGATGCTTCGCACTAAGGAAGCTGTTCACCTCGCCGTACTGTCGGAAGGGGAAGTGATGTACGTTGACTCCGAGCAGTGCTCTGGCCCCTACAACTTGAACACCGTAGTGGGCGGGAGAGCCCCGCTTCACTCGTCGGCCGTAGGGAAAGCTCTCCTCGCGCCTCGTCCTGCCGAGGAGGTCAACCGGCTCGTGGCGATCAAAGGCCTGACTCGCTTCACGGATCGCACGATTATCAGTACTGAAGATCTGCATGAGCATCTGGCCGGTGTGCGGAAGCAAGGTTGGGCTATCGACGATGAGGAGACGTACTTAAGCGTTCGTTGCCTGGCCTCGGGAATTTTCGATCACCGCGGGGAAGTGGTGGCCTCGATCGGAGTCTCCGCGACGATCCATCATATACCACAAGACCGCGTCCCATTCTTGGGTCAGCTCGTTAAGGATGTCGCCACGAAAATCTCCAGGCGGCTTGGCTACGTCCCCCACGCACCCGAGAGTGTGGTCGCCCAGCCTGCTTCAGGTGTCTATCAGGAAGCCCGCCGCCCCTCGTGAAGGTTGGCTCGGCGTCGTCGGCCGGGAAGCAGGAGGAATGAGACGATCCCTGTCTTCGACGCGGAGAGCTGTGAACCCTCCGCCTTCGCCGGCGTACAGCTGAGTTTGTTAAGCGGAGCGCGCCCCGGTCGGGTCGGTACAGCGAAAACGGGATTCCGCCCTCAGGCCGGCGCACCCCATGGCGACTTTCGCGAGGCGGTCGAAGCGATATTCCCCACGTCGCTCCGAGCGGTGAACGTGAAGGGTGCGCCCGCTACGAGCACCATCATTTTCTGACGCCGAATCCGGAAATGATTCCCGAAGTAAGGGGTAATAGAAGCAGCGCGACTCAGACCATGGAGGCAATAATGAAACGGAACATCGTAAAGCAAAAACTTCGAGCCGGCCAACTCGTCTACGGTGGATGGATCACCTTGCCATGTCCCGCCGTAGCCGAGGTGATGGCCTTGTCGGGTCTCGATTTCCTGGTTATCGACACTGAGCACGGAGCAATTAGCATCGAGTCAGTGCAGGCCATCCTCCAGGCGATACAGGCAACCGATGTGGTACCCATTGTGAGACTAGCGGGGAGCCAGCGCATGTTCGCCAACAAGATCCTGGATACAGGCCCCCTCGGAATCATCGTTCCGATGGTGAGCAGTCGCGAAGACGCGCAGGCAACGGTGTCCGCAGCCCTGTACCCGCCAGAAGGGACGCGAGGGATCGGCCTGGGGAGGGCCCAGGGGTACGAACTTGATCGGCGGGAAGAATACCTGAAGGTGGCCAACGACGAAATGCTGGTTGTCGTTCAGGTCGAGCACCGTGATGGTATTGCCTGCATCGAGGAGATTGTGACGACACCTGGAATCGATCTGGTTTTTCTGGGTCCCGCTGACCTTGCGGGTTCGATGGGGTATCGAACCCAACCCGGGCATCCCGAGGTGGCGAAAGCCATCGACCGAGTTGCTCAGGCGGCCAGACGCGCGAAGGTCCCCGTGGGTATTCCCGTGTCGGGCCCGGAAGACATATCCCGGAGGGTCAAACAAGGCTTTCAGTTCTTCCATATCGGAGTGGACACGGTTTATCTCGGTGGGGCATGCCGTCGTGGGCTGCATGAGGCCCAAGTGGCGGGCGCGGAGGCCCTCGCGGCAGGAGTTCCGGCTGCATGAATTGACCCACCGAACCTCCAGAATCATTGGGCGGGGAACGGCGAATGGTGTCCGCTCCACAACGGAGAATGCTCAAGGTCGCGAGCCGGCTGAAAGTCAACGTTGCCAATTTCTCTGGAACGAGAAGTGTGTCGGCGAGGCCGCGGCAATCACATAAGCCGGTTCGTAACGGCTGGTCGTGTCAGGAACCGAGCATCCTGCCGTTTCTCTTTGCCTGTGATAAGGAGAGACATGGCGTACATCGAACTCTCCCACCGATTGAGCGCTGGCGCACCCCTACCGCCCGGCGTTCCCGGCATAGAGGTGCGCCACCATTTCAGCATCGAGCGGGGGGATGTCTCAAACTTATTTGTCCTCACGATTAGCAACCACAGCGGCACGCACATTGACGCGCCATGGCACTTCGTGGCGTCCGGACTCCGCGTCTGTGATTTCCGGCTCGAAGAGTTTGTATTCGAGAGCCCACATTGCATCGATGTGAGAATCGCTAATGGGCAGATGTTGGAGCCCGAGCATTTTCAAACTCACAAGCATGGTCTTGACAAGGCTGATCTCTTGCTGGTGCGTACCGGATACTCCCGTGTGAGGCGAGAAGCACCCGAGCGGTATGTCCTCCATTCGCCCGGGATGTCTGTTCGTGCGGCCAACTATCTGGTAGACCAATTCCCGCGACTGCGAGCCATCGGACTCGATACGATCTCTCTGGCCTCGATGCAACACCTCGAGGAGGGGCTGGAAGCGCACCGAATTCTCCTTCGAGGTGACGGCCGACGCTTCCTGATTATTGAAGACATGAACCTTGATTTCGATCTATCGCAGTTGAGGCGGGTGATCGCGTTGCCGTTGTTGATTGAAGGAATCGACAGCTCTCCCTGCACAGTGATTGGCCTCACTTGCCAGGACGACCTATGAGTTACACTCAACATTCTCTTCCCACCCCCTTGCGACCAGAGAAAGGATGATGACGCATGCCGCGACCTAGCGGAAATGTTCGATCACCGAGAAAGTTCCTTGTGGTTCATACCGACCCCGACCTTCATCCCCTGGATTCCTTGATGCAAGCTCGGCTGGAGGACCTGGGCGCCCAGGTACTTCTGTTTGCGGGGGACGAGCCTGCTTTTATTGAGGTGGGCAGCGAGGCCGATGCAATTCTCAACGCCGATTTCCGGATTACGGCTCGCGTTATCAACTCGCTTCGCAAATGTCGCGTTATCTCTCGATTCGGCATCGGGGTCGATAACATCGATGTCGAAGCTGCGACAGCGCGGCGAATTCCTGTTGCGAATGTTCCGGATTTCTGCACTGAGGAAGTCGCGAACCGCGCTTTCGCGCTTTTGCTGGCCTGTGCATCCCATCTATTACTGCTCGACCGTCGTGTGCGCGAAGGCTCGTGGCGCAAGGGGGAACTGCCGGAGACTGTCCAGATCGAAGGCCAGACCCTTGGACTGGTCGGCTTCGGAAGAATCGCGCGGGCCGTGGCGCGCCGCGGCCTGGCATTTGGCATGAGGTTGATTGCCTACGACCCATATCTGGCGCCCGCGCAGGTCGAGGGAGGAGGCGCCACCGCCGCCAGTTTTGAGGAGGTGCTCTCAGGATCGGACATCATCTCCCTCCATGCGCCTCTGAACCCGGAAACACATCACCTTATCGACAAGAAAGCCCTTCAACTGGTCAAGCCCACAGCTATCCTGATCAATTGCGCACGCGGCGGCCTTGTTGATGAACAGGCATTGGTCGCGGCTTTGAGCGAGCGGCGGTTGTCGAGGGCTGGATTGGAGGTTCTCGATGTGGAGCCTCCGCGTCCTGATAATCCGCTGCTGAGAATGGACCAGGTAATCTTCACCCCGCATTCCGCGGCTCACACCAAAGAAGCGCTACATCGAGTCCGAGAAGCGGCGGTCGATGCGGTCGTGCGGGTTCTTCAGGGTGGAAAACCCCTCCATGTTGTCAACCCTCTCGTGTTAGCGGGATGAGTGTGGTGATTGAACCTCGCGCAGCATGCGGAAGGTGATTCGCAAGTTGGGGGCACACGATTTCGTCATTCGTGGGCGGGTTCGGTGGGGCTAATCGGCGGTACGAATCGCGGATCAATTTCCTTTGCCTTTAGGAATGCGGCGATTGCCTCTCCAGTCCGGCCGGTTTTTGCGAGCGCAAGGCCCAAGTTAAAGTGAGCCTGCGCGTAGTCGGGCTTGAGTCGAATGGCCGTCTGAAAGCACGGGATCGCTGCGTCCATCAGTCCCTGCTGAGCCAAGACGGCTCCAAGGTCATTGTGACCTTCCGGCCAATCAGGGCGCAGCTTGGTGACAGTTTGCAGCGCGGTCGTGGCCGCGGCCAAATCTCCTGTAGCAGCCAAGGCCTGTCCCAATCGGAAGTGTACTTCGGGTTCGTTCGGGTTGAGGCGCAGGGCAGCGCGAAGCTCCGAGATTGCCTCAGTTGATCCGCCAGGCGCATAGCCCAATGCTATTCCCAGGTTGAAGTGCGCTTCGGCGGATTCGGGTCCCAGCGCTACCGCCCTCCGGAGATAACCGACAGCCTCCTCGGACTTCCCCTGGCGGAGAAGCGCGACTCCCAGATAATTCAGAATCTCCGGCGAATCCGGTCGAACGGCGAGAACTTGCTTGAACTCTCGGATGGCGCCCTCAATATCACCTTTGCCACTCAGCGCGAGTCCAAGATTGTGGCGGGCCACTACATCGCCAGGGTGAAGGTTCAGCGCGGCCTGGAAGTGACGCACGCTTCTTTCGTACTCCTTCTTACGGAGAAACGCCGTTCCTAGGTTGGCATGAGCCGGCGCGTGGCTCGGATCCAAGCCCAGCGCCCTCTCGCACGCGCGCACAGCTTCGTCGACCCTTCCCTGGATCAGTAACGCAGCACCGAGATTGCTGTAAGAGTCCGGGAAGGAGGGATCGATTTCGATGGCCTTCTGAAATTCGCCTATCGCCCCTGCGATGTCACCATCTTCCCCGTCACGTCGTCCGCGTTGATTGGCTTCCTGCGCCCGGCGTCTGGGGCCCTGGGGGCTTTTCCGGGCTTGAAATTCTCTCAGAATATCTTCCGCTTCCGCGACACGCTTGAGCTTGCGCAAGGCCATGCTGAGACGATAGTAGATGTCGGGTGAATCGGGATTTAATTGCAGGGCCTTTTGAAAAGCCTCCACGGCGCGTCCGAAATCTCCCAGTTCCGCTAGGGCGCGACCCAGATTGTAGTTGGCGTCAGCCGAGTCAGGTTTCAGCTGCAGGGCCGTGCGGAAAGCGGTGACCGCCTGCTCGGTCTCCCTTTCCAGCAAAAGTGTGGTTCCTAAACCCGTGAAGGCATCGGCGTAGTCCGGTTTCAACTCGGCGGCTTTGCGAAAGGCAGCCAGCGCCTGCGGGGCCTGACCGGTATCACGCTGCGCGACACCCAGGGTGTAGTATGCTTCGGCGTAGTCTTCCTTCAGTCGAAGGGCAGTCTGCAGCTCCTGAATAGCGCGTCGGATCATTTGGAGGTCAGCCGCGCTCCATCCGCGCCGGGGAACAGCAAGTCGTTCCGATCTGCCGCTATGGACCATCCGCAGCAATAATGCTCCCATTTCGTAGTGAGCTTCGGGGCTATCCGGCGTCAGTCGCAACAATTCTTCGTACTGTTTCACAGCCTCGGGGACATTTCCGGTTCGAGCCAGAGCCAATCCCAAGTTCTTGCGGGCCTCGACCGAACTCGAATCCAGGCTCAGTGCTGATCGGAATGCCGCGATGGCGCCTTGCAGATCGCCACGCTGGGCAAGAATGAATCCCAGCCCGGTGCGCGCTTCCACATAGGCCGGACGCAACTCCAGTGCTTTCTCGAACTCTCTGACAACTTCCTCGCCCAGATCTCCTGACGAAAGCAGAGCTTGAGCGAGATTGTAGTGGGCTTCCGGGTAATCGGGCTGCAAACGGATGGAATCTCGGAATTCGAGGATCGCTTCATCAAACTTACCCTGCTGGGCTAGGGCGGCCCCTAAGCCGTTGTGGGCTTCAGGGTTGACCGGATTGATTTCGATGGCCTTCCTGAATTGCTCGACAGCCTCCGAGAGCCTGCCTCCGGTTCCCAGCGCCACTCCCGTATTAACGCCGATTCCCGCCGCCATCGGTGCGTTCTGGGCTGTTTTCGCCCTCAGGTAGTCCTGGTAGGCCTTGTCCGCGCCCGCCGTATCGCCCTTTTGGCGAAGGGCCCGCATCAGATTGAAGTGGGTGGAGGGATGTGCGGCTCCCAGCCGGATCGCTTTGTGAAGGGCCTCGGCGGCGCGATCGAAATCGCCCTTTGTCAACAGCGCCACTCCGAGTTCGGAATAGGCTTCGGCGTAATCGGGATTAAGGCGAACAGCCGTCTCATACTCCCGGATGGCTTCCTCCGTCTGCCCCTTCCGTCGAAGCATGTGGCCGAGCCATTTATGAGGGGATGCGAAATCCGGCCGAAGCTGAATTGCCTTCCGGAGGACGACAATGGCTTCCTCGTTCTGGAAATCCCTTATTAACGCCATTCCGAGGTTGTTCAGGGCATGGGCGTTATTCGGGTCCAACTCGAGGGCCGCCCGATTCTCTCTGATGGTGCCGGTGAGATCCCCCTTCTGCCAATGGATGAGGCCCAGGTTAAAGTGGGCCTCGGCAAGCTTGGGATCCTGCTGAAGCGCCGTACGAAACTCTTCCAGGGCCTCGTCCTCCCTGCCCAATTTTGCCAAAGCGACGCCGCGAGCGTTGTGGATGGCAGGTTGGTTGGGGTCTAGGTCGAGGGAAGTGCGGAGTTCGCGGCTAGCGGACTCGAAGTCGCCCAGCCGCGATAATGCGGCACCAAGGCTAGCCCGCACCTTCGGATCGCGAGGGCTGGCCTCGGCTTCACGCCTGAGCCTCACGACGGTCGCCGCCAGTTCCCGCAGAGTGTCGCCCCCCGACTGTGGAGCCGAGGCTTCGTGTTCCGAATGGTGTTGCGATATTGCAATAGGAATTGCACTGTGCGACAAAATGACCACTCCGGCCAACGCCCTCAGGATATTGAGCACAGCTCCAACCGGGTCTTCCGAGTGGGGGCGAGTCGGGCTACCCGTTTCGAGATGGTTGGTGGCCGACTGCGGGAAGTTCACTTGAGCCTCTGAAAATGAGGGTTCCGTCTTGGCTCATTACCCAAATACAGACGCCCATCTGACCACGATGAGCTTAATTATTTCATGCGGTGGCGTCAAGTGTCCTCGTGTTCATAGTTGGGTGCCATCGGTGGCCAACAGCCCACGGATAAGGCTCAAGCAAAAATTCGTATCAATATTGCCACCTAATAATCACTATTGAGCCGAAATACCTTGACATCGTATATCGGAAGGAGTAGGAAAAACATGCTCTTCCTACTGCGGTTCGATTCGAACAGGACTTAGGCCCTTCGAAGCGTCGGGTTGAGAGAAGGAGGATTGTACGATGAGCGTTCGCAGGTGGACATGCCTACTCATATGGCTGCTTGCCATACTTATATCGACGCCTACCGGGACTGTAGCTCAAGTGGCGGTTACCGCGACTGTGACGGGTTTTGTGAGCGACCCGAGCGGCGCATTCGTCCCGGGCGCCGACGTAACGATCGTAAACATGCACACTGGCTACACACGTAGCACAACGACTTCCGCCGAAGGCGCCTACACATTTCCAGGGCTTCCTATCGGGACTTATGAGGTCACGGTAACTAAGGTTGGCTTTCGCGCATACAAGCAGTCTGGAATCACTCTACAGGTCAACCAGACCGCAGCCTTGGACGTTGCATTGCAACTTGGCGACGTCGCCCAGGCCATTGAGGTCACTGCGCAAGCCACCCTGCTGCAAACCGAGACTAGCAGCCAAGGTCAGGTGGTTGAGCAACGTCGCTTGGCCGACCTACCCTTGGATGGCCGCAACCCCATCGCGTTGGTCGCGCTGGTCGCGGGTGCGACGACGGTGAATGCCCCGGCAATTCTGGAGGGCTACCGGGGCGGCGGCTGGGCCAGCGTGAACGGTGGCCGAATATGGGACAACGCCTACTTGTTTGATGGCGACAATTATAGAGGAATCTACGGCAACACGGCACTGAACTACCCCAATCCCGATGCGCTCGAGGAATTCAAGCTGATTACGCACAATTTCAGCGCCGAGTTCGGTCGCAACTCCGGCGCGGTCTTCAATGCTGTCACCAAGGCGGGGACAAATGAGTTTCACGGCAGCGTCTGGGAGTTCCTTCGGAACGACGCACTGAATGCACGCAATTTCTTCTTGAACTCTCCCGGCGCAAAGGTCGCCAAGCTGCGCCAGAACCAGTTTGGTTTCACGGCAGGCGGGCCCATACTGAAGGACAAGCTATTCATCTTTGGGTCCTACCAAGGCTTTCGAATCCGGCAGGAGAGCCTCCTCGTGAACTCTGAAGTGGCCACGCCGCTCGAGCGAGCGGGGAACTTCTCCGAGTCCCTTGGTACTGAGATTAACCCGGACACGGGGTTCTTGGAGGGTGCGATTATCGATCCCGAGACGGGGCAGCCGTTCGCCGGTAACATCATCCCTCCTGAACGTGTCTACCAGCCCCTGCAAGACTGGTACAACACATTCGTCCCTCTGCCCAACAACCCGGATGGCAGAACCATCACCTTTCTGGAAGGGGCTCCAAGGAGCGTCGATCAGACGCTGGTCAAGATGGATTGGCAGATTTCATCAAAGCATTCTCTCACCGGGCGATGGTTCCGGGATAAGTCCCACCTTGTCATCCCCTTTCAGGCCGGTATTCCCAATTACACCTCAGTTGAGTTTGGCATCCCGACCCAGGTGGGCGGCATCACCCACACCTATTCCATTACTCCCACCTTGCTTAACCAGGCTCACGTCGGCTTGACCCACGGCTTCTTCGACAACGGGATGACCAAGGACTCGAACGCCTGGAAAGTAACGAACTCGAGCATGGGTTTGGGCATTCCGGACATGCGCCCCTACTCGCCGCAGTTTGAAATTTCCGGCGATACATGGGTTGGTGCCAATGCCGAAGTGGAGAGCGGGTTGACCCACCAGTACAGCGACACTTTGACATGGACACGCGGGAAACACACCTTCAAATTCGGCATGGAAGTGCTGGTTGATTCCTATCACAACCGCTCGTTCTGGAACAATAATCCCTATTCGACGTTTTCTGGCGCTTTCACGGGCGACGGCATGGCGGACTTCTTGCTGGGGCTGATTGAGTACAATGAAACTCGCGGCGGATACGTCGCGGACGCCCAGAGCAAGCAGTACTTCGGCTTCGTGAACGATGACTGGAAGGTCACCCCCAATCTCACACTAAACCTAGGCTTTCGTTACGAACTGTTGGGGCCAATCACTGACAACACGCCGAATGAGCCATTTGCAAACCAGCAGGCAACCTACCGTAGGGGCCAACAATCGACGCTGTTTCCCACCGCCCCGGCGGGGCTGGTCTACCCAGGTGACGCAGGCGTTCCTCCTGGACTCTACCCCCTGCCGAAGGGGAACCTCCAGCCACGTATCGGATTCGCTTGGAGCCCGGGAGGTGCCGGGAGGTGGGCCATCCGAGGTGGATTCGGCCTGTTTTCATCAGGCCTGTTTATGGACAAAATGGGGCAGGTTCACGCCAACCAGCCCTTCACTCTGGTCACGCACGCGTACTCTCCCCCGGGAGGGTGGGCTGACCCCTATGGGGATTTTCCGGGAGGGAACCCGTGGCCGTATTCATTTGACCCTGCCACTGCCAGCTACACGCTCCCCGCGGCGATCCAAGGCATTGTCGCCGACTATCAAGACGCGCGGATCGCGCAGTGGAACTTGAGTGTCCAGCGGAGTTTCGGGCCCAACTGGCTGTTCGACGTTTCGTATGTGGGAAGCGCCGGGCGCCACTTGCTGCAAGGATTTGAGGCCAACCCAGCGAGGTACATACCTGGGAACGACGCCGACGGCAATCCGCTTTCGACGGGGGACAACGTAGAAAGCCGCCGCATCGACTCTCCAGGCATTCTTAGCACCGTCATGCTGGGTGGCTCGGGGAGTAGAAGTAGCTTCCAATCGCTGCAATCTACCATTACAAAGCGGTTTAGCAAGGGTCTATCGCTTCTTTCCTCGTATACGTGGTCGCACAGCATCGATACCAGCTCCGCTGGAGACTTCGGCTGGCATTCCAACCAGGATCAGTTCAACGTCCTAAAGGGGGAACGGGGCAATTCGAACTTTGACCGCCGCCACGTTTACTCCCTCTCTTTTATCTACGATCTGCCGAAATCCAGGACAGGCAACTGGGCCATGCGGAACATCATTGGCGGTTGGGGGATGGCAGGGATCTTCCGCGCCTCGACCGGAGCGCCTTTCACTGTGTGGGCGGATATGGACAACAATCTCGACGGCTTCTGGACCGATCGTCCAGACCAAGTGGGCAACCCGCTGGCGGTGGACAGAAGTACTCGACAAGCTATGCTAGATCATTGGTTCAATAAGGACGCCTTCGTCGCAAACCCCATCGGACGGTCCGGGAATGTGGGGCGCAATTCGCTCTACGGCCCCAACTCGTGGGAGGTCGATTTCTCGATTCTCCGGGAGTTCCCCATCTCGGAGAAATACGGCCGGTTCCAATTCCGCTCTGAGTTCTTCAACGTTTTCAACAACGTGAACCTAGGTTGCCCGGATACGTCCCTGCAGTCGGATCGGTTCGGCACGTTGAATTGCGCGAACGAGCCTCGCCTGATCCAGTTCGGGCTCAAGTACCTCTGGTAGTGAAAAGAGTTTTGCAGGGCAAGGAGCGAGACTCTCGGAATTAGAAGACCAGACTCTTGGTTGTGAAACGCGGAGGGCGGCGTCTGCTAACGAGAGTTGGCGCGCCGCCCTCAGTTTTGTCTTGAGCTGTCGGGGCCGAGTTTGAGGGTGAACCTCGGGGGACCAATTTGCCCCAGAAGCAGTCAAAGCCGCCGCTGCGCTCCAGGCTCAGGCAGGCACCATGAGGATATACCGAACGCCGCACCGAAGGGCTGATCCAATCGACGAGAATCGTCGGACTGCAGCTGTCCTCGTGCTTTTGACTTTTCTCGTGGCCCCCTACTCTGCGTCTCAGGTTTCTGTGGCTGCGGAAAGTGATTCTATCGTTTGGTCCATCGGCTTGGCCGACGGTTCCGCAAGGGAGTTCGCACCCGGTCAGAAAGATAGGGCAATCTTTACTATACCCCAAGGCACTCCCGAGAGAGATTTCCCCGGACACCAAATGGGGTCCACAAGCTTGAATCCCTATGTACCCTCGGGGGAGAAGCCTTACACGGTTGTCTTTGACCTGGGAAAGAAGCTCCGGCAGGACTACGAACTGGTCGTGGATTTCGTATTCCAGATCGGGGCGCCACGCGCGACTCGTGTTGAGGTCAACGAGCGCAAGGGGATCTTCCCGATCCTTCCACAGACGAAGCAAGAAATTGATTCCGATGAAGGGAACTTCGTACTTTTGGCCAAGCAGCGGCTCGTCGTACCGATCGAGGCTGCGTGGCTCAAGGCAAGGGGGAATAGGATCAGCCTAATACCCTTGGGAGAGGGGGAAGTCACCTACGATGCCTTGATTCTCCAAACCCGAGGGGGCAATAGGGCATCCGGCCTAATCGGTCTCGGGCTTGAGCCGACAGTCTTCTTCCGCAAAGCGAGGAACGGCTTGAACGAAGTGTGCAGCCTCCACGTCCCCTTTAGCAAGCGCTTCGCCCAGGGCTCCGTGACGATCATCGTGGGTGGGGAGAAGCTGACCAGAAGGCTCACCAGCGGGGGATACGATTTTGGCGTGCTGACAGACCGCTTCGAAGTTGGTGTGCCACCCAAGCCTACCAAGGCAACCGTGAAAGTGACTCTTGATGGAAGGTCCCAGGGTGTGACACAGGATTTCATCCCTGCCCGGAAGTGGAAACTGTATATCTGCCCCAAAGTTCACAACGACCTTGGATACTCGGACCTCCAGCCGCAGGTCGATGATGTGGACGTTCGCAACACGGATACTGTGCTGGATCTCCTGGCAAGGGATCCCTTCTATAAGTTCAATTTTGATACGGCCTGGTCCGTCGAAAACTATCTGAATAACCGTCCGCTGGAAAATCAGAAGAGGCTTCTGGAGCAACTGCGGCAGGGCAGAGCCGGCGTCAACGCATTCTATTTCCACCTGCTTTCAGGACTCTGCAGCGGCGAGGAGCTATACAGGTCGCTGTATTTCGCATATCGTCTTCACAAGGATCACGGGATCAATTTCGATTCTGCAAGCTTCTCGGACGCTCCGACCCATACATGGTTTGTGCCGTCTCTCCTCGCGGACGTCGGTATTCGCGGCTTTGCCAACGCAATAAACCAAAATCGCGCTCCGATCCTGTTTTCCACGAGACTGAATGAAACGTCCCCTTTTTACTGGGAAGGGCTGAATGGCGAGAGAATCATGTCATGGTATTCGCGCGCCTACAATCAGCTCAGTCTGTTGGCCAGGGTCTACAGCGATTTTCCCGTCTTCAGCTATGAGTATATGAAGGGTGCCGTGCCACAGTTCCTGCTGCGGTTCATGCGGGCAGATTACGCGCCTGATGCCGTAATGGTCTATGGCGCGTACGGCGACAACGCCGTCTTCCCGGAGAAGGGTGACGAGGCGAGCTTGATTGCGCGATGGAACCAGGAATACGAGTTCCCGAAGCTGGTCGTGGCCACCGACGCCGACTACTTCGCGTATATCGAAAAGCACTTCGGCGATCGCCTGCCAGTTTATCGCGGGGACGCGGGCGCATACTGGGAAGATGGGGCAGCTTCAACTTCCCGCGCCACCGCACTCAATCAGCGCACAAAGCAGATACTGCCCGCGGCGGAGACCATCGCCAGCTTTGCTGCGCTTTTGAATGCACGTAACCTTTACCCTGCAGAAAAATTGCGGGCCGCGTGGAAGGATGTGCTCCTTTACGATGAACACACATGGGGCGCGCATCTCAGCATCCGACAGCCGGATCGCGAATTTGTCACTCGCCAATGGGAAATCAAGGAAAACTACGCTCTACGCGCCGATTTTGATACTCGAAACCTATTGACAGCTTCTTTGTATCGGCTGTTTCAGGAAGTCAAGCTCGTACCCAATGCGATTGTTGCAGTCAATCTGCAGCCGTGGGAGCGCACAGGTCTCATTGAAGCGGAGATCGATGAAGACCACTGCCTCGTGGACTCCGCCGACAACGCACCGATAAAACTCGACATCGTCTTTGAGAAAGATGGCTGGCGAAAGGTACGGTTCATGGCCGAACATGTTCCCTCCATGGGTTACAAGGCCTATGCCGTGCGCCATCTCGAGTCCCCTCGAGATGCGGGCGCAATCATGCAAGTTGATTCAGCCCCCTTGATTGAAAACAAGTACTACCGCCTGGAAGTTGACACGCGTACGGGAGGTCTGAAGACCCTTTATGACAAGACTGTCGGCAGGGAACTTGTCGACCAAGGTGCTCCCTTCGCGCTGAACCAGTATCTCTACGTTTCCGGCGGGGCGGGGACTCTGTTGATTGACAACATCTATGGACGGCGGCCACCTGATCTCACCATCGATTCTCCCGCGTCCGCCCGTATTGTCGAAAACGTCAGGACTCTCCTCGGGCAGAGGATGGTCGTCGAGATGCGGGCCAAGAATACGCCGACGATCCGCAGCGAATACCGATTGTACGAGGGACTCAAGCGAGTTGAGATCTTCAACTCGCTGCGCAAAGAAGAAGTCCGCGACCATGAAGCGGTCTACTTTGCTTTTCCCTTCGCCACAGCGAAGCCCGGTTTTGAATATCAGATTCAGAATGGATGGGTGCGGCCTAATGAGGACCAACTGCCCGGAGCCTGCCGAGAATGGTTTGCAACCCAGAACCTGGTACACATCAAGGATGGCGCATTCACCATCGCTTGGGCGACGCCTGACGCGCCGCTAATGACGCTCACGGACATTAACCGAGGAAGGTGGCTCAAGCATCTCGAGATAAAGAACGGGTACGTCTTCTCCTACGTCATGAACAACTACTGGTGGACCAACTACAAAGCGGCACAGGGTGGAGACTTCTCATTTCGATACTATATTACAAGCGGGGAGAAGTTGACTCGCGTGGGCCTTTCCAGGTTTGACGTCAACTCGCGCATGCCGGTCTTTGCCTACCCCTTCCTCGCTCCCCCCACCCTACAGCCTCAAAGCCAAATCTTCGGTCCTGACCAGGGATCCTTTATGACCTTGGAAGCAACCAACCTGGAATTCGTCACTTTCAAGCAGACCGAGGATGGGAAAGGCTATGTTCTGCGGCTTAAAGAATCTGCGGGGCGAACGGGAGAAGCCGAAGTTAGTTTCCCTTTGCTGCAGATAGCCAGAGCGTATCTCTGCAACGGTGTCGAGGCTGTAATTCGGGAGCTGCAGTCAACGCCGACGACTGTCAAGGTCCCTTACGATTCGAATCGCTACATTACCATCCGACTGGAAGTGGCAGGCCCTAAATCTGACAGATACGGCGGAGCCCCCAGGGATTAGCTCAAGTCAGACATGTTCCGCCCGCGCAATGCTCTTGCCTCTCTACCGTACGCAGAGGAGGGAACACGATGAGATCGAACCAGTTGACACGGCGCGAGCTATTGTCGGCCGCGGCGCTCACACCTCTCGCCCTTTCGGCCCGAGATTTGGGTGGCGCGGGGTCACCGCCTGCCGGGTTCCTCCGGCCGGCTCAGGGAACTTACGTTACATCGGCCCCCCAAACCCTGGAATTAAGCGACCGGGCAGAGATCGCGTTGAATGCCCTTGCAGGCACGCTGGACCCTGAAAACAAATACGAAATGTATTTCGGCGCGACATTCGTCGCCAATCCTCCCTACATGTTTCACGAAACGACCGGATTGCCCACCAACAATCCCAAGTACGCCGAATCCTTCCCGATGATGCGGGTGATGAGCGGCAGTGACCGTTTCCGAGATGTCGAAAAGGGGATGATGGACGCTATGCTTTCGCTCATCGCCAAGGACGGGCTTTACTATTCTCCCGCGCTCTCAAGCCGTCCCTGGAGCAAAGATCTCTACCCCGGGCCTGAGTCGAAAGAGGATTTTGCCAACGTCTATGGGAACTCCCGAGCTCTGCTCGCTTTTATGGCCTGGATGCAGTACGAACCGCAGGGACCTTGGGAAGCAAAGGCGGCGGGCATCGCCCGGGCGCTAAGCCGAATTGTTGTTCGTAACGATGATTATGCCTACTTCCCTGATAGCCGGATTGGGGAAGCTTTCAGTTATCCCAAATCCGGGTGGCCCAATACCGACGAGCCCGAAGTGGAAGCGATGGGAGCCGAAGGCTCGATGTTTGTGTATCACAGCGGTCCCATTCGAGCCTTGACTCGTTGGTACAAGCTCAGTGGCGATAAGCAGGCCCTCGAGACGGCGTCGCGACTGGTCAAGTTTGTCACCAAGAAACGCTTTTGGGGTGCCAGGGGCGTGCCTGACGATATCACGAGTGGGGATCGTGCATATTTCACAGGCCACATGCACGGGCACACGATGATGCTCTGGGCGCTTCTTGAATACGCCTTGGCAACCGACGACTTCACGCTGATGAACTTCGTCCGCGATGGCTATGAGTTTGCTCGCCACCATGGAATTCCCCGGCTGGGTGCCTGGATGAATGATTCGCCGGATGTCGAGGTCTGCACGATTTCCGACATGATCGCGATCGCGATCAAACTCACCGAGGCCGGCTTGGGAGATTATTACGAGGACGTCGACCAGGCCGTTCGCAACCAATTGGTCGAGTCACAATTCCTGCGAGCTGATTTCCTGCAGCAGATCGCCGACGCTGCCCCCAAACACGTCGCCAAACCACCCCAGGAAACCAGTGAGAGAGTTATCGAGAGATGCCTTGGTTCAATGGCCCCGATGCTGGTGGTGGGGTACGACAAACCCTTCTGCCTCCATTGCTGCACGGGGAATGGCACGCAGGCTTTCTACTATGCATGGAGCAGGATCGTGGAGCCGCGCGGCGAGACTGTCCGGGTCAACCTGCTGCTAAACCGGGTCTCTCCCTGGATGGACGTTGACAGTTACCTGCCCTATGAGGGCAAGGTTGTGCTGCACAACAAAACGGCAAAGGCGGCGTTCGTTCGCCTTCCGGCGTTTGTGGACATCAGCGACGTGCAGGTTTCAGCGCCGTCCCGTTCCCTCACGCCGCGCTGGTTGAACAAGCATCTTGCACTTCCTGAGATCGGGTCTGGAGAAGATATTCAGATCACCTTTCCCATCAAGGAGGACGCTGCGACCTACACTCTCTACAATGTCCTGGAAAGGCCATATATCTCCGAGATGGGTAACTCCCTCCGGACCGAGAGACGGTATGCCTGCCGTTTCCGAGGGAACACACTTGTGGACATAGAACCGAGGCTGCCGATGCCCAGCTACGCGATCTATTTGCGAGACCATTACCGGCAGGACCATGCTCCCCTAGACACGAAACCCCGCTACGTCTCGCCGCAGATGATTGATTGGTGATGGGCAGCCAAACAGGTCCGGCGCCCCAACCGGATCGGAATGCTGGTCGGCATGAGCATAGCAGAAGGAGCCTCCCATGGTGACCGAGACCCGGAGCAATAACGCCCGCTTAGGTGTCGTGACGGTGTGTAATCCGCTGGAAGTGGGCGCCGGTCAGGCGCCGGCGCTGCTGGACCAAATGCACATGGCCTTCAAGACGGCCAGCCTCCCGCAGTTGGAAGTCATTCGGCCACACCATCCGGTTACGGATCCCACGTCGGCAGTTCATGCGGGGCGCTACTTCCGCGAGCAGCGCGTTGATGCACTTTGTGTTCTGGCTGCCTCTTGGTTCGAAGACTACCTCGTCCTCGATATGCTGGAAGAATGCGATGTCCCGCTGGCTACTTGGGCCCGGCCGGGGATGGAGACCGGCTCTCTATGCGGTATGCAGCAGTTGGGCTACGTCCTCAAGCAGCTTGAGAAGCCTTTTTGTTTCCTCTTCGGCGAAGTGGGCGAGCCGAATTCTGTTCAGCGCGTGTGGCAATATGCGGTCGCGGCCGCCTTGCGCCACCAATTGCGGCGCGCCCGAATCGGCTGGTTGGGCCACCGGATCCAGGGAATGACGGAGATTACTCCTCACGAATTAGCGCTGAAGAAGCTTTTGGGGCCGCGCGTGGTTCCTATCGACAGCCAAGTGTTCCTGGAACGGGCTTCCAAGGTTCCTGAAAAATCGGTTGAGGACGATTGGGAACGGTTAAAAGGTCAAGTCGGGCAGGTGACAGCGACAAAGACAGCTGGGATCGACTCCTTACAAGTGTATACCGCGCTAAAAGACATGGTCGAGGAACTGGGATTGGCCGCAGTAGCAGCAGGATGCTATCCCCATCTGATGGGGCGGGTCTGCCTGGCAGCCTCGTTACTGGGCGAAGAAGGTATCCCGGTTTCCTGCGAGGGAGACGTCAACGCCGCAGTCGGAATGCTCATCCTGACGCGGATTACCGGCCAACCCGTCCACAACACCGATTTCCTGGATCCCATACCCGCTGAAAATGCCATCGTCTTCACGCATTGCGGCTCGGGAGGCTTCTCGCTAGCCGCCAAGCCCTCGTCGATTAACCTCGGTCCGGTTCGGCTGATGAATCGTGGCCTCTGTTGCCTGTTTCCGGCGCGTCCGGGCTCGGTGACGTTGATTAACATCGTGCCCACCCTCGGCGGTTACCGAATCGCCGGTCTCTATGGCGAAGCCGTGGAGACCGACATGGTTTTCCCTGGGAATCCGTTACGCGTCCGCTTTGCGACAGATTTCGAGCAGATCATTTCTTGGGTGGCTCACGAGGGCTTGGGACATCACTGGATGGCCGGCTATGGCGACTCACGAAGGACGATCGCGGACCTGGCAGAAATGACTGGCTGCGAATGGCGAACTGCCGCGTAGGTCGAACCGTCGGGGAACGCAGGTGAACAGTCGAGGGCTGCGCACAGGCGAGGCCCGTCGCAGGGCGGTAGAGCCAGGAGGTCTTAAAAGTGAATTCGCGCGAACGGCTGTTGGCCGCTATCCGGCACGAGAAAACCGATCACATCCCCATGATCTGCCCATGCTTCGGGTTCCCCGCTCCATCGCATCTTTGCTGGCAGCGGGACGGGCGTAAGTTGGATCACTGGTACACGATGCGTCTGGAACACATTCACACGCTGCCGCAGCCATGGAGCGTTCAGGACGACTTCCAACGCGCCCATCGGTGGCTCAGCATCGGGCTCGACGACGTGCTGGATGTTTCCCCGCCTTGGAGTATGCACCCTGACGTGCGAATTCGAGATTGGCAGGAACCGCCGACGGGCTCCGAGCCCTACTGGCTGCTGGGTCGGGAATACCTGACGCCGGCAGGTGTCCTGCGACATGTTGTTCGACGGACGGATGAAGAGATCGGCCCCGGCTGGGTGGTGCAACCAGATTATGTCCCCTTGTTTGAAGACTACAACATCCCCCGGGGTGTAAAACACGCGGTCACCGGCCCTGAAGATCTTCCCAAGCTCCGCTACCTTTTGCAGGCCCCTTCCAAAGATGCCATATCGAGCTACCGTGAGCGGATAGCGGCGGTGCAGCGATTTGCCCGAGAGCACGGCGTTCTTGTTCAAGGCTGGAGTGGCTTCGGTATGGATGCGGTGGCTTGGCTCTGCGGGGTGGAACGAGCGGTGATCGCTGCGATGACCGAGCCGGATTTTTTCCAAGGTTTACTCGACATCGTGAACGACTTCGACCGCCGCCGAACAGAGATGATGTTGGAGGAGGGCGGCGTGGATATGGTCGTGGCTCGTGGCTGGTATAGTGGCGCTGACTTCTGGTCGCCCACGCTCTTCCGCAAGTTTCTCACGCCAGGATTAAAGCAATTGGCAGAGCAAGCGCATCGCGCGGGCGCACTGTTCGCCTATGTAATGACCACGGGAGCACTCGCTATGGCTGACCAATTGTTGGCCGCGAATATCGACTTGCTCTACTTTATTGATCCTCTGCAGGAAAAAGACAATCTGGGACGTGTGAAGGATAAGTTCCGCGGTCGTCTCGCCGTGGCGGGCGGCATCAGCAGCGCGGTGACACTGCACAGTGGCTCGCAAGAAGAGATTCGCCAAGCGGTCCACAATGCTGTCCGCACACTAGGGCCAACCGGCTTCATCCTGGCGCCGGTGGACGCGCTTTTCCCGGACACGCCGTGGCCGAATGTCGAAACCATGATCGAGGCCTGGCGCGAAGTGTGTCCGTTGTCGTGACGGCGAAACCGTTCGGAACGCTTCCGCGGCGATCGGCTCTGCCTTAGACGCTATTTTTCCTTCCTGGACGATGAAAGACTCCCGCAAGGAGATAAGAACCATGAGGAAGAGACTGGCAGCCGGGAGGCGGGTCTTTTTCGGAGGCCGTTCCAGGTTTGGGATCGTCGCCTTGCTTTTGGTTTCCACTGTGATCATTCCCGTTATGTGTCGGACACTAGCGGCGGCCGAAGGCGGGTCTGTCGTTTGGTCGATCGGAAAACCCGACGGCTCCTCGATAGAATTCGCCGACGATCAGAGGGAAAGGGCAACGTTCATTATCGGGAAAGATGTTGTCAAAAGAGACTTTCCTGCGCGCCAGCTTGGCTCTGTGAATGTGGACGCGCGCATTCCATCCAAGGAGAGGGCCTATTCTGTTGTTTTCGACATGTCAAGAAACGCGCAGCCCACCTGCCAGATAGCGCCTCTTAAGAGGCACCACGGCTCTGCCGGGAGATACTTACTGACGCCGCATTCGACAATAAGACAGAAGACATAACGAGCAACATCGGTTGAAGACTGCGCATCAGGCTACCCCCTCAGGATTTCGGCAGAAATGCTGATGTACTGAGGCGTTCCGTGCGTCTATGCCGGGCTTGCTTCACTCGTTGTGACCAGAACCGTGCCTGCAAGCGTCAACAGACCACCGACAATCATTGTCGAAGTAATTTTCTCTCCCAGCGTGAGGGCGGAGATAAGAACTCCCAGAAACGGCAGAAGATAGACCGACACCGACGCTTGGCTGACATCAAGACGTTTCAGAAGAAACATCCATAGAACCATGGCGATTCCCCAGCTGAAGACGCTTAGTATCATGATGGAGAACCAGACCGAGGCTGTGTATTTCCAGATCTGGGCGAGGGTCAGCGGTTCCACCCAGATGAGCAATGGAAGGCTGACGGCCACAGCGATCGCATATCCAAAGAGGAGAACCTCAAGCGGGCTAAAATGCCGGAGAAGTCCCTTTGAGTAGACGTTGTAGAACGAACTGCTGATGCAGGCGAGCAGAACCAGCAAGTTCGCGAGCACATATCTGCCGCTGACCAAATCCAAATGTCGCCAATCGATATCGGACAAAATCAAAACGCCACACAGGGCAATAAAGAGACTCAGCCAACGGGCGCGCGTCATCCTCTCCCCGAGAATCAGTGTAGCCAGCACTGCGGTGATGATCGGAATCGTCAAGTAAATAAGAGCAGCGTTGGAGGCGGTGGAGCGCATCGTCCCCCATGCCAAAAAAGCCGAGGCAGGGATTAGCCCGAAAACGCCAATGATGACAAAGCCGGCGATATTCCACCGTGACCACCGGCTGGGCCGAGGTTTTATGAACGAGGAATCGGATCGATGCGCCGGGGAGTTGGAACGCGAGGATCGTCGCCTCTCTCGAACAAAGAAGGGGAGAAGCACGATTCCTGCAAACAAGAACGTCCACACGCTGATTGTGATCGGCCCCATCGCCTCGGTCGCAGTCTTGTAGGCGGCGTACTGCCCGGCCCACATTGCATTCACCAATATCAGCAGTACCACATCGACGAACTTCTGGCTCCGGCTAGATATCAATGTTACTGTCCTTGAAGGAAAAGAATTAGCCGCCCGCGGCTGATTCGACACTGGGCTCGCCACATCGAACCTGACGAATTCAGGTGGTCGGTCTGATTCTGCGGAAAGGGTTTTTCCAGTCGCCAGAGCTTGAAAACGAGCGACGATCTCCCGGTGTCAGTTAAGGCAACCGCGTTGCCACCTGGACCTGAGCGTCTCGAGGAGTACCACCTTGTTCCTCGTGACGCGCTCCGCGGATTCGGCGCTACATGTGCTGTATCTTCACCCCACTCGGAATTCTGGCTCGAGCCTCCGCCTCCGAGGGCATCCGGCGCGCGCAGACGCCGCCGGTCTTTTCGATCACGCAGAGAGCCACCGCAGAAGCGAACACACCTGACAACCAAGGATCATGAGTACGTACGAACTCAGTCAGGAAGCCGGCAATGTACGAATCTCCTCCGCCTGTTACATCAATGACATGGCCTGGAATCGCGGGCACGCAGAACCTGGCGTCCCGCATGAACACCAGGCTTCCTCGTTCTCCCCGCGTCACGATACTAATCTTCGCTCCCCAGTCTACAAAACGCTGCGCCGTCTCCGCTTCGGAGAGCCTTTCTTCCGCGAAAATCAATCGGGCATCCTCGTCGCTCGCCTTTACGATGTCGAAGCAGCGAACGAGATTCATGAGTTGATCCGTCGGAAATCTCTTCTGGTCGGCGGTTGCCCTGGAGACGTGCGCTCCTCCGTAACCTCCCATGTCAACGCTCATTACTCCGCCGAGGCCGCGGATGAAGCGAACGGTCTCCACGGGGACTTCATAATCCAGAGGACAGATGTGAAACGCGGCGGCGCCGCGGAATCGCTCAGGAATGTCATGCGGAGCAATGGGTTCTGCCTGCATCACGTACTTAAGTACCTTGGTGCCATCGGGCGCATAGACGAGTTGGTTCGTTGTAGTAATGGGGCTCTTAAAGTCGATTCCGCTGAAGTCGACGCCCACGTCTCGAAGGGGCTGGAGTAATCCGGGGGGAGCGTCCGGGCCTACCTTCGTCACGATGCCCGTTCGGAGGCCGAGATGGGCTGTCACCGCGCCCGAGTAGGCCGCCGGGCTGCCAAGAAGCGGGCCGACACGACGGCCATTTGCAAAGACGATGGTCTCACACAAAACGTGCCCCACCATCACGACGTCTAAGTGCATGCCCGACCCCACCTCATGCCTTTGCTGCCAAGCCGAGCCCGTAGGTTCGATCCACCGCTGCGGGCTCCTCCTCGAGCCCGCCGGCGTCGATCCAGTCTTTGATGTTCTGAATGCTCTGTTCCATCGTGTAAAGCGGTTGGAATCCGAGTAGTTTCTGGGCTTTGCACATGCTGAACGCGATCTGTCCCCCCTGAGCCATGCTCCAAGGGAAACCCACTTCTACAGTAATTCCAGGGAATACCCTCTGCACAATTTGAATAAACTCCGCGCCCCGGATGGGCGAGGGACCGCAACAGTTAAAGACTTCGCCAACAGCACGAGGATGTTCCGACGCCACAAGAAACATTCTCGCCACATCGCGGACGTCCACGTAATGACAGAGTTCCTCCGCCGTCAGGTGGGGGATTCGAACGTGCTTGCCGCCCGCAAGTTCTTCCGCGAAAGTCCGCCATCCCCTTCCGCCACCTTTCCCGTGAGGGCCCACGACTGCCGTTAGCCGAACGATTGTGGTCGGGAGCTTATACTGGTGGAAGTACGTGTCGACGAGGTGCTCCTGAGTGTGTTTGGTGGTGGAGTACATGTCTTTCGGGCGACACGGATGATTCTCATCGACCGGCAAGTAATCTGGCGGGTTGAACTTCGTGGCGGGATACCACTCGTAGGCGGAGATGCTGCTGGCCAGAACAAACCGGCGGACCTTCCCCATCCTGCGCGCCGCTTCAAGAATGTTGAGACATCCCACGACATTGACACGAGCCATCTGTTGAGGATCACCCGTATCACCCGGCAAGGATGCAAAGTGAAGTATGCGGTCGAAGGACCTTCCGGCGAGAGCCGCCTGCAGCGCCGCAAAATCCGTTATGTCAGCGCGGACCAAAGGGATATTCATAGGAGGCGGAACCACGTCCAAGGCCGTGACGCGCCTCCCCTCCGACAGGAAATATTCCGCGACCTGTGAGCCTACAAATCCCGATGCACCGACCACGAGTATGTCATCCATCCTTCAGGCCTCTTTCGGCAATGGCTTGTAATAGGGAGGGATCACTTCTTCTTTCAGGGGCAGATCGACCCAGCCCCCGGTTTGCATGCTCCTGATCGCCGCGCACATCACTTCAATCGCTCTTGCCCCATCTTCGCCGCTCACCAGGGGGGGCCTGTCATTCACGATGCAATCGAGATAGTGGGCTGTCATTCGATCGTAGTTGTTGGGGCTGCGCGGTGGGCAAATGGGAACCCAGCGGTTTCGCACGTTCTTGTCAATGATGTCCTCGACCCAGAACAATTCCGGCCACCGGTAGTCCTTCAAGATTTTTGGCAGCGTCTCAACCGAGTAAGCTTTACTTGTGTACACAGCCATGGGCCAACTCTGGAAGGGGTTTGTGGCATCCGTCGCGGTGAAAATCGTGCCCTCCGTTCCGCACAATTCCGTCACCTGGTTCACCGCGGGAGAGAAGCGATTGCAGCTGATGGTCCCGAAGGCGCCGTTCTCGAACTCCACCATCACCAGGGCCGTATCGTCGCAGAGCGTGTAACTCTCGGGCATCGCCAAACGCTTGGCGACCCCCACCGCTCGCTTAACCTTGCTGCCGTTGAGCCAGGTCAAAAGGTCGATCGCATGGGCCCCCGTGTCGTTGATGGCGGCGCCACCCGCGATATCGCAGCGAAGCCGAAAGTCGGTTCTCGCCACGTGGTTTTGGTAGTTGTACCAGTGCTCGTGCAGGCAGGACCGGCTCATCAGCAGTTTGCCGATTACACCACTGTCGATCAGCTCTTTGGCCCATTGGTTGTGAATCCAAAAGCGGCGGTCGCAACCCACCATCAGCTTCACGCCCGCCGTATTGCAGGCGTTGACAATCTCCCAGGCCTCGACATTGGTGACCGCCAAAGGTTTCTCAACAACGACGTGGATGCCCGCCTTGGCCGCGGCAATCGCCTGGTTGCGATGGACATTGTTCGGCGTCGCGATGACCACCGCATCGAGTTTTGTTGTCTCGTACATCTTTCGATAGTCGGTGAACCACCGCTCAGCACCCCACTTGGCGGCGGCCGACTCCGCGCGGGCGGGATCGATGTCGCAGACAGCGGCCAACCCTGCTTCCTTGCATCGGGCAATTGAAGGGAAGTGCGCGATTTCCGCGATGCTCCCGCAGCCCACCAAACCCATCCTGATCTCTTTCATGGCATCCCTCCATCCTGGTCGTCCCATCGGCCCTTAGTCGATCAATCGATCCTGTGGTCTGGCGTGTGAAGCCGAGCACATAACGCCGGTTCCGTGGCACTTGCTTAGCCGCGCGGCCTTCCGTGTCAACCACGCGAACAATTTTTCGAAGACATCGCTTGCGCGCTTCAATCACGGTTTGCGAGTGACTCCGAGGCCTAGCCGATCGCGAGGGCTGTGCTTCCCCGTACGGCCTGGTTCGCTTCTCAACGTTCCCGTTTCCCATCGACAAACTCCTTGAGACGTGCCAATGCCTCCATGTCCGGGATCTGCACCGGCGGGTGCTTAGTCAGGAAAGCGCACGCCGAATCCAGGACTCCAAAAACCCCACGGTCCCTAGCCAGCCGCATATACCGAATCATGTCCACCATGACACCGGCGAAGTTGGCGCTATCCTCAACCTCGAGCTTGGCCTCCAAATGGAGGGGCGCGTTCCCGAAATTGGCTCCGTCGATCCAGAAGATCGAGGTCTTCCGGTCCTTCATGAGCGCAACGTGAGTGAAGCCGGTGGACATCTTCACGGGGTAGGGCATCAAACTGGTGACAGCTTCCTGCTTGGTCTTGTGCTTACTCTGACCTCTTGCCATCAGGTTTGCGAAATCGGTGTTGCCCGCATAGTTGATCTGGTAGGTTTGTTCGAGGTGTACACCGCGGGCGTGAAACAGCGTCGCCAGTGCCCGATGAATCGCTGTACCCCCCAACTGGCTCTTCACGTCGTCGCCGATCAAAGGAACTCTGCTCTCGATGGCGGCCTTCTGGTATTGGGGATCACAGACGATCAAGGTGGGCATACCGTTGATAAATCCAACGCGCGCGCCCTTGATGGCTGCGTCCGCATAGGCGCGAGCGGCTTGGTGTGATTCCGTGGGAATGAAGTTCAGCAACATTTCCGCGCCGCTCTCCCGCAGCGCGCCGACGAGGTCACAAGGCGCCTCCCCGGAAGTCGGGACAAACTCCGCAAGGTGAGGCGGGTTGCCGTCGAGGACCGGCCCCATTCGTACGGTTACGCCGTAAGGCGCCACGCGAACGCCGGGGTACCGGTATGCCATGTTCGGTGCGGCGTAAATGGCCTCATTGAGGTCCTTGCCGACCTTCCGGGCGTTTATATCCAATGCTAAAACGGGCACTATGTCGGTAACCTTATATCCTGCAATCTCTGGATTCATTAATCCGCGCGTGTCTTGGGGATTCTGACGATAGTATTCGATTCCCTCGATCAGCGCCTGGCAGCAGTTGCCGATGCCAGCGATTGCTACCCTTATTGCTCGCGTGTCAGCCACCTTGAGCTCCCGTCATTTGTCACGATATGTACAACGCCGGTGCACAGACCGGACCTGTGTGAAAACGAAACTCGACCGGTGGCGGCATGATGAACGCCATGCGTGTGCCCCTTTGTTTTTAAAAAGCTATGCGGCCACACGTCAGTTTCGCTTAGGACTCACTGCGAACCTGATTATAGGCAGTCGCTTTGACTATTCAAGTAAATTGTGTCATTATGCGTCCTTATGTATCACTATCATCAACAATTTCGCCTGTCAGATTCAGCCGGCCTACCCGGAACTCACGGTGTCCGTTTTCCTTGGAATCCTTGCGTGACCCTGGCAGACGCCATGGAGAACGCAACTGCCCCTCAAAGTGATTCTGAGCCTGTGTCCCGAACTCCAGCCGTAACTATTGCGTTTCCCCGTAGGGGCAGTTGGGTCACATAATGGACCCTAGATTCAAGAATGAGGCGCTGGCGAGCTCGCGAAATGTCCTCATCGTGGTCGCCTGCGGCGGCTTGCTCTTATATGGTGTCCTTAACGCATTCCTCGGAGCGGCCATGCCGCAACTGCGAGCGCGGCTAGGCCTCACTCCTGGTCAGTGCGGGTTGCTCTTCAGCTTCCTCTATGTTCCCCAGATTCTCGTAGTTTCCGCAATTGGCCCATTCGTCGACAGTTTTGGTACCCGGTTCGCGTTCTTCCTCGGGGCGCTGTTGTGTGTCGGTGGTTTTGCGGGCGCTGGTTACGCCGACAGCTACGGACTTCTGGCCCAGGCCATGCTTCTGTTGGGAGCGGGCGGGAGTCTGCTAAGCGCCGCGTCGAATACTTCGCTGGCAGATCTTTACTCGAGCAATCCAGGCTCCGGGTTGAATATTGGGCATGCGCTTTTTGGTGTGGGAGCGGTCTCCTTCCCAGCAGCCGTAGTGTTGACTGAAGACCGGTTCGGCCTGTCACCTGCTATCGGCGTAGCGCTGCTCGTCTCGGGGTGCATTGCCGTCCTCGCTTGCGGCTGTCGTTTCCCGGCTCATCGCGTGGGGCGGACATACAATTGGCGCGCAGCCCGAGAAGCCATCGTGGCCCCTGCCGCCCTCATTTTGTCTTCGGTTGTCTTCCTGACCACCGCGCTTGCCGCCTCTGTTGGAGGCTGGCTTCGACTGTACGCGGAACAGGAGTTCTCAGCCTCCGGCAGCGCTTCGGGATGGATGCTCGCGCTTTTCTGGGGTCTTACGATGACGGGAAGATTTGCATCCTCCCAAGTTCTGAAGTTCGTCCGTGGGGCCCAATTGGTGTTCTGGTGTTCGGTGGGGATGCTCGTTGGCTCGTCGATCTTGACGATGGCGCCTGGAAAGGCTGTGGCAGTCGTGGGAGTCATCGTGTGTGGGCTCAGCTACGGGCCCATCTATCCGACGACCGTAGGAGCCGTCAGCAGGCACTTCCACAAGTATTTTGCTTCCGTCTTCGGCAGCCTGCAGGCAGCAGGATTGACCGGCGGCATGTTGCTCCCGGCGGCGATCGGCTGGGCGGCAAAGGCCACCTCGCTACGATTCGCGTTCTGGCTCCTCGTCGCCGCTTCGGGCCTGCTCACGGTTCTTCAGGCCCTTTTTATCGAGTATGAGCAAAGGAAGGCGCGCCCGGAACGCGAGCCATGATCTTCCATCGTGACGCATCCCCGAACTGGGCGCGCGCTTTCTTCTGTGTGGACAACCGGTCGGAGATGAGCCTTCTCTGGCGGTTGGCGTTTGGGCAGACACTTCGGCGTTCTCAGGATTAGCCAGAGTGTTCTGCCAGTCTCGATCAGGCGAAGCACCACCTTACGTGCCCGACAGGAGCTCCTCGCGGACGTTCTTCAGCACATACGCGGCGCGCTCGACACCAACCTCGCCGGGGAGTAACGGATCTTCATTCTCGATGCTCAGAATGCCCTGGAAGCCAACGTCCATGTACGCTTTCACGATGTCTTTCCAGAGTTGCGCGCTATGCCCATAACCAACCGCGCGGAACATCACTGAGCCCGGCGAGAGTTTCAGCGGCTCCGCCTCGAAATCCAGCACGCCGTAGCGGGCGGCTTCCGGCTGGATTAAAACGGCGTCCTTCATGTGCGCGTGGAAGAGCGCGTTCTGCTGGGCCAGGTAGTGAATGACCTGGACAGGATCGCAGCCCTGCCAGAACAGGTGGCTGGGGTCGCAATTCGCGCCGATTTCCTCTCCGACGGCCTCGCGCAGACGCACCACCTTGTGGGGGTTGTACACCACGAACCCCGCATGCATTTCCAGCGCGATTCTGCGGACCCCATGCTCGCGCGCGAACTTGGCTGCCCGCTTCCAGTAGGGAATGACGCGCTCGCTCCACTGCCATTTCAGGACCTGGTCATACTCATCCGGCCAGCGGTAGGTGGCCCAATTCGGCATCGTATCAGTGGGCGAGCCTCCCGGGCATCCGGAAAAAGTGACGACTACCGGAACCTCTAGCCGTTCGGCGAGCAGCACCGTCTTACGGAAATCCGCGTCGTCACGCTGCGCAATGGCCTGGTCCGGGTGGAGAGGATTGCCGTGGCAACTGAGTGCTGCGACGAGGATATTTCGGTCTTCGAATTTCTTCTTCCACACCCGGGCTTTGGCGGGGTCGGCGAGCAAATCCTCCACCGGGCAGTGCTTGGCTGCAGGGTAGGCGCCCGTCCCGACCTCGACGGCCTCCAGACCCAGCGCCGAGATCTTGTCAAGCATCTGGTCCAGCGAGAGGTGATCGTAAGCCGGCGTGAAAACTCCTATCGGAATTTTCCGCGTCGTTGCCGACGGCGCGGACGGAGATGCAGGCTCGGTTGCCGAAAGGGCCCTTGCACGGGTTGCACCCGGCAGCACGGCAACAGCGCTTCCGGTAACACCAAGAAAACGGCGGCGACTGATGGAACTGGAATTTGATTTTGAGTTCATAAATGCGTCCTCCACGTCAGAACGTGAGTGGGATGCGAACCGGGTCGGTTTAGATCAGCACTTCCGTGCTGGCGTTCTGACCGCGAGTAGTTTACACCTGACGGTCCTCGCACGTCGTACTACCGCTCCTGCGGCGCGCCACCCTGCAGCGTTTTCGTGAGCGGTTGTTCGTAGTGCCTGCGCAGTTGGTGCGACCGGACGGCGTCCCCGCCCTTCAGGTTGCGCCGGGCTGTCTTTGAGCCTCGACTTATTGGAGAGGCACTCGGCGCCTGCGGCCGCCATTCCCAATTCCCAGGGGAAGTGCATCTGGGTCAGGAGAGCGAATCTATCAATATTCAGAAATCGCCAGCTTTCGCTCTGCTTTGTAGATGGCAACGTCTGGACAAGGAGGGTCAAATTCAGACGCCTCTGGCCTGAAAGCGATCCGATGGGGATGGGCGGAGGTCCAGCCTCCAGCAACTATCTGGATCTAACGACGGCACGGGGGCCGGCCTGGCCGCTCTCCTGCTCGGGCAGCCCGTCGTCAGGCAGCGCCAGGCGGGCATTCCCGAAATTGACATGCACCAGTATTATGTTGATGGGTTCATCCAGGACGACCGGCGGGTGGCGACATCCAGAACGCTCAATTTCGGCGTGCGCTATGGGTTCGCGAGCCCGCTGGCAGACGGGCGGGTGGAGGAAAGGACCAAGCGGCTTTTCGAGCATGGGCGAAGGCGAGTCGAGACTCTTCGGGAGAAACCCTTCCGCTGTCCCCAGAGATGGACGACATTGATGCAATCTCCGCGTTCCGCCGGGGAACGGCCCGGATTAGTGAGCGACTGCTTCGAGTTCCTCCATGGCAACGAGGAACCAGCGGCTACTCCCGTCAAAACGCGGTGTCACTTCGTAGGTGAGGCAGAAAAGGGCTTGAATGTGAGAATACGGACTATAAGCCATGGTCTCGATTGTGACGTAGTTTTTGACTACTTCATTCATGCATTTCCTCGGGGTTGAGCAATGTCGTCATCGCCGTGGGCCCACCTTGGCAGAGCAATGCGCGAAGGCGGAGGCGGGCCCGGTGAAGCTGAGATTTCGACGTGCCGAGGGACCATCCCATCACATTGCAAATCTCGTTGTGCTCGTAGCCTTCGATATCGTGCATGATAAACACCCTTCTGAATCCGGGTGGCAATGCCTTGATGGTCCGCTGCAGATCCAGCCGATCCAGAGTGCCCATTAGCCTCAGGTCGAATGCCTGGACCTCCCGCGGGCACGTGCTACCCTCGCTTGCCTGGAGGGTGGACGCGTTCTCGAAGAAACTCTCCTTCCGTGATCGCAGCTTCCGAAATCGCATCAGGACGACGTTGACAGCCAGTCGATGCAGCCACGTGTAAAAGGTCGAATCCCCGCGGAAGGTATCGAGCCTTCGGAACAACTGCAGGAAGACCTCCTGCGTCAGGTCTTCCGCTTCCGTGGCGTTCCTTGTCATGCGGCGACACAGCGAGGAAATCCGAGGACCGTATAACTTATAGATCCCTTCGAACCCCTCGAAGTCCGCCGGCTCGATACCTTCCGTCCTGCCTGATCCGGATTGCCTGGGGGCGTTGTCGTCCATACGCATCGCCACATTTCAAACCACTGTGCGGTCTTGTCGACGACTTTTACTTGCGTGACCGTAGCTGCAATTTGGCTCCGCGCGAGGAATTCTGCAATTGGGTCGTACCCTAAGTTCACGGGAATTCGCCCCTTAGTCGTTCCTAAGGGTTGGAAGACCCGAGGAGGTCGGGAAATGCGCGGTCCAGGGCCTCACGGAAGCAACGATTGCCCTTGCGGTGGTCCTCAAAACAGCCTATAAGGGACGAAGAGGAAGATTGCGAAAAGGACACAATCTGATGAGTGTGAGCGTCGCAATTCACTAGCCCGCTCCAGCCCCGATGACCGCCCCCCTTGCTGAGCCAAGGGAGTTTGCTACAGGAAGTCGACTGTGTCTGGAACACGCGTTCGCGACTGTCAAGCATCGGACTTCTGCAGGTGACGAATGGGAAAGGAATTCACCCCGCGCGACCAGCGATGGCTGCGGGCGGTTCCGCCGGCAGCCGCTGCCGCCTCCATCCTCGCGGGCGTCGCGGTCATGCTGGGGTGGATATTTGACGTCCCCCTCCTAAGAAGCTTCTTAGCCGGCCAACCCCCGATGCGGCCACTTCGGGCACCGACCTTCATTCTTGCCGGCCTTTCCCTATGGTTCCTACGCAAGGAAAGGGGCCGGCCGGGGCAGAGACGGTTCTGGCGTGTAATCGGCCGTGTCTGTGCTCTAGGCGTCGTGGGGTCAGGCTCCTGGACGCTGGCCGAATACTTTCTGGGCTGGTACCCCGGAATTGACCAACTGGTCGCTGGGCATTTGGTTCCGAGTTTCAGGGTGGGGGAACCGACCGCTATCGCGCCCATCGCCAGCCCGACATTTGTCTTGGTTGGTTGCGGCCTGCTCGCTCTGGATTGGGGACCCCAGGGGAGATTTCGCCCCACGGAATTTCTCGCGTTTGGAGCGGTTTTGGAGGGGATGTTCGGTCTTCTCGACTTCCTCCTTCACCCAGCAATCTTCACAATGAGTGTTTCGATTTATTCCTCCATGCTGTTCCTGTTGTTGGGCGGCGCCTTGTTGATCAGCCGCCCGGAACATCGGGTGCGAATGCTGCTGACCAGTCGAGGACCGGGCGGCGGAGCCTTCCGCCGCCTATTCGCCGCCGCGCTGATGGTCCCGGTTGTGCTGGGCTGGCTGATATGGCGTGGCCAGCGGGCGGGCCAGTATCCCGGCGACCTGGGCATGACGCTGATCGTGGTCATGAGCAGTGCGGCGCTGGTGGTTATTGCCTTCTGGACCACGGACACTCTAGATCGGACCGAGCTTGAACGCGTGCGTGCCCAGGAGGCCCTGCGGCGAAGCGAGAAAAGCCTGGCGGAGGCACAGCGGATCGCTCACCTGGGGAATTGGGATTGGGACATCGTGGAGAATGATTTGCGATGGTCGGATGAGATTTATCGCGTGTTTGGTTTGACCCCCCAGGTATTCGGCGCCACATACGAGGCTTTCCTAGAATCCGTGCACCCTGACGACCGCGGGAGCGTGAAGAATGCTGTTGACGAGGCTCTGGCGGAGCGAAAGGCGTATAGCCTGGACCATCGCATCGTCCTCCCCGATGGCACGGTTCGCATCGTCCATGAGCAGGCCGAAGTTTTCTTCGATGCTGGGCGGAAGCCTGGGCGGATGCTGGGAACTGTCCAAGACATCACGGAGCGAAAGCAGGTGGAGGAAGCCCTGCGTCGGGCGAGTGTCTACAACCGCAACCTGATCGAAACCAGCCTGGACCCGTTGGTCACCATCGCACGAGATGGGACAATCACGGATGTGAATCGCGCCACGGAGAAGGCCACCGGGTTCTCGCGGGCGGAGTTGGTTGGGACCGATTTTTCTGACTACTTCACCGATCGGGGCAAGGCCCGCGCCGGGTACGAACGCGTCTTCCGGGAGGGCTCGGTGCAGGACTACGAGCTGGAGATCCGGGATCGGAACGGGCACACGACGCCGGTGCTTTACAACGCATCGGTGTACCGTGATGAGGCAGGTCAAGTCGTTGGGGTGTTTGCAGCCGCGCGCGATATCAGCGAACAGAGGCGGGCCGAACGCGAGATGCGCCGGCTGAACCGCGCCTTGAGAACGCTCAGCGAGTGTAACCAGGCTATTGTGCGAGCCCGCGACGAGTTGGAACTCCTGCACGAAATCTGTCGGAATCTCGTGCAGCACGGCGGCTACCTCTTGGCCTGGGTCGGATACGCCGAGCAGGACGAGGCGAAGAGCCTGCGGCCCGTGGCGAGCGCGGGACTTGATCGCGACTATCTTGCCAGTGCGAAGATTACCTGGGCCGACTGCGAACGGGGACGGGGACCCACAGGGCTAGCCATCCGGACAGGTCAGCCCTCAGTGATGCGGGACGTGTGCCAGGATGCTGATTTTGCGCCGTGGCGTGAAGAAGCCGCACGCCACGGATTTGGGTCCTCCATCGCGCTACCCTTGGTAATGGACGATCAGGCGCTGGGGGCGTTGATGGTTTATGCCAAGACTCCTAATGCCTTCGACGACGAAGAGGTCCGGCTGCTCACCGAACTTGCTCACGACCTTGCCTATGGCATCCAGACTTTGCGGACGCGGGCCGAACGCACGCGGGCCGAAGAGAAATTACTCGGGCAGCTCAGAATGAACGAAGCTTTTTTCAGCCAAGCCGTGAGTTGCTTCGCTCTCCTTGACCCCCAGTACAACTTCATCCGCGTCAACGAGGCGTACGCAAAGGCATGCCGTCGGAAGGCGGAAGCTTTTCCCGGCAGGAATCATTTCGACCTCTATCCCTCCGATGCGAAGTTGATCTTTGACGAAGTCGTCAGTACGAAGAAGCCGTTCCAAACCCTGGCCCGCCCATTCAGATTTGAAGATCAGCCGGAACGAGGCGTCACCTATTGGGATTGGACGCTGGTCCCGGTCCTTGATGAGCAAGGTCAATTAGAGTTCCTGGTGATCTCCCTGAACGAGGTCACCGAGCGCAAGCGAGCCGAAGAGGAACTCCGACAACTCTCGGCAAGGTTGCTGCGCACGCAGGACGAGGAGCGGCGGCGCATCGCCCGCGAACTCCACGACAGTACCGGCCAGTCTCTCGCAGCTCTGGCTATGAATCTGGCCGCCCTCCAGGAGTGGGGCGGCGCACTTGCTCCCGTCGCCCAGGCCACACTCGCGGAAAGCCTCGACTTGGTCAACCGGAGCTCGCGGGAGATCCGCGACTTTTCTTACCTCCTCCACCCGCCCGTGTTGGACGAGTTTGGGCTGGCCTCGGCGCTGCGCTGGTACGTGAAGGGCTTTGCGGAGCGGAGTGGCATCGAGGTCGATCTCGAAATTTCGCCTGGGTTGCGCCGCCTGCCTCGCGAGACGGAGACGGCGCTCTTCCGGATCGTCCAGGAATGCCTGGCCAACATTCGCCGTCACTCCGGAAGTCCGGCGGCTCGAATCCGGATTCGCCAAGGCCTCCATCAGCTCTTGCTGGAGGTTGAGGACGAGGGTCGGGGGATTCCAACCGCGCAGCTCATGGAAGGCGCCGAGACCGTGCGCCCGGGTGTGGGCGTCACGGGAATGCGGGAGAGGATGCGGCAGCTCGGAGGTCAATTGGAAATATCTTCCAACGAGCAGGGTACGACGGTTCGCGCCACCATGCCTCTCTTGCAGGAGGCGGCCTGATGCGGAAGGTGCGCATACTCCTCGCGGACGATCACGAAGTTGTGCGCCACGGACTGCGCCGGTTGCTGGAGGCGGAGCCGGGTTGGGAAATCTGCGGCGAGGCCGCGACCGGCCGCGAGGCGGTCGAAAAAACGCGCCAGGAAAAGCCCGACGTGGTGGTGCTCGATTTCAGCATGCCGGGCTTGAATGGCGCCGAGGCTGCTCGCCAGATCCTTAAAGGTCTCCCACGAACCGAAATCCTTGTGCTGACCATGCACAGTTCTGAGGAGATGGTGCACGAAATCCTGGCCGCAGGCGCACGCGGCTGTGTCTCGAAATCGGACGCCAGCCGCGATCTGGTTTCGGGCATCCGCGCCGTGGTCGAGCACAAGTCTTTCCTGTCGCCAGGCGTGTCCGGAGTTGTCGTGGAGCGATACCTGCAAGAGACCGAGGGAGAAACACCTAGAGATCGGCTCACGCCGCGGGAGCGGGAAATCATCCAACTGCTGGCAGAAGGGAAGAGCAACAAGGAAGTTGCGAGCCTCTTGAATATCAGCATCAAGACCGTGGAAGCTCACCGCGCGAATCTCATGCACAAGCTCAAGTTATCTTCTTTGAGCGACCTCGTGCACTACGCCATCCGAAACAGGATTGTCGAGGCCTAGGGCCGATTCCTCACCGCCGGAGGAGCCCGGAGCTTTGCCTACGGACACTCGGAGGGACGGTCGCCATCCTGGGGGGCAGAACGCGGTTGGTGGCTTCGAGACGTAGCGCGCATGTTTCGGCACCGCTCGGAGGCCCGGCATTGCCCAGCGCGCGTCCGTGGGCTGGATTTCAATTCGCGGTTCTTCGTCCATCTGTGGGCTAACAAGAGCGCCCGGCCTTATCGATCGATCAAACCCGCTTGCGGCCTGCGGTAACTTCAGCGCTAAAGGACCTTGCCGCACTCCTTGGAAAACCCAGCAATATCGCAGAGACAAGGATGTTGCCGGAGAACCAGGTCGGAGTCATTATGATGGAACCGGTTGAAGCCAAAGGAGAAAAGTACTATCTGGCAAGCGGAAGGCTCGATTTTCTCTCAGGAGAACAAGTGTCGCGTTGGGATGGTGCCGCGGGACGGAGTTGAACCGCCGACGCCAGCCTTTTCAGAGCTATAGGCCGGAGAGGCTATCTGATTGATTTGTTTGCCGGTAACCATTTCTGCGCTCGCTGAATTGAACTAACTTTTGGAACAAATGGAACAGGCTAATTCACTATTGTGGAGCCTATCAGGGAACTGAGTCTGTCCACGACTTTCCGTTGCGATTCCAGGACAAATTGCTGATAGATGTCCAGAGTCGTACTGGCCCTGGAATGCCGCATCTGTGCTTGGGCGTCCTTCACATCGGCCCCCGCCAGTTTTAGCCAGGTTGCATGAGAAGTCCGCAAGCAACGCCAGTTAACAAATCCAAGGCCCAAGGTCTTGGCGGCAGGTTTGATGTGCCGCCTCATGATGTTGTTATCCCGCATCGGTCCGCCTTTCACTAGTGACTGGAATACCAGATCATTCGGGCCGTCGGATTTGACAACGCTGTACCGCCTTGTGCCTGTTCCTGCCTTTACAGGCACGGTTAGAGTTTTGAGGCGGTGGATTCGTTCGATCACTGACTTGTTCACTGGGATCGTGGCATTACTGGCTTCTGATTTTGGAGGCCCCCATTCGCCACGGCAGAATCTCTCGTCTATTGTGATGGAATCCTCGTGCACGTTGCGCCATCTGAGCCCAATCAATTCACTCACTCGCAACCCTGTGAAGATCGCGACAAACGCCATGGTTGAGTAGGGTTCGGGAATGAGTTCCAACAAGGCCGCGAAGCGGTCCGGCGGTATGTAGGGTTTCGTGCCTTTGCCCTTTCTTGAGGGAGGTAAACGAACCCCTACAACTGGATTCGAAACTAGGAATTGGAACTTTACCGCCGAGCCGAGAATGCTTGAGAGAACATCGCGGATTTTGTCCTTCGATTCGTAGGCCAGGGGGGATGTAGCCATGTCGGAAAAGTACCGCTGTATGGCCAGCGCCGTCAGGTCCCTAAGCAGTAGATTGCCAAATGTCGGCTTGAGATAGTTCTTGATCACGCTTCGGTACCGATCCTGGGTGCTCCGCGCCATCACCGGCAGAGTAGTTGGCGTATAGACTCTCTCAATAAAATCAGCAAAACTCATTGCAGAAGCAACTGGCAGAAGGCCTTGATTCATTGGCCGGAGGTGTTCGTCTCTGATCTTGAGTGCTTCCGCCTCCAACATACTGGCTGGGCCAAGCTGTACCCGTTTGCGCCTTCTCACCAACTTTCCGTCAACAATTTCGTCTTGCCATAGCAGGATGTACCACCACTTGCCCAGACGTTTTGGTTTAGGTTGTTGGTATCTTCGACGCGCCATCTTTTCGAATACCTCCGTAGATGGCTCGCCGCAGTTTGTCTCGGCAGGGATTGTGCCCGCACTCCCGAGAGATTTCAAGCGGCAAACTACAAGCCGAAATCCACCCGCTTCGCCCGTAAATACCTCTGCGGATTGACCCCACTTCAGGTCGATGTGTACGCTATCAATCATCCTGCCTCACCAATCTGGGTGAATGCCTATGGGCGTTGTGGCGCGGCAGACAGAAACGACAGTACGGCACCATGACTCTAGTTCCACAGGGGGAAACCCAGACAGCGGAAGATTCAGCCTTCCGGCAACAGCGTGAACATCTTGCCTTGGGTTTTTCGGAAGGCGGATGCTTTGGTGTCACGATGACAACTCCGAAGCCGCTAAGATTTCCTCGAATTTTGGGAGGCGTAGAGGAGGCAACTCCCGGTCTCCCACGGCGCGCGGGTACAATTCAACTTCTCGTAGCTTTCTCAAATTTCTGTAGAACGTGCTGATGGGTAATATCGCTCTTACTTCCTCGACCTTCTGTGAGCGCAATCGTTGCAGCAAGCCCAGGAGTGTCGTTGCGGTCCGTGGAGAGAAACTCGCGTCAAGGATTTGTCGAGCCTCATCTAAGGGCAAGAAACGGTGGTCGAGGGACATCTTATTGAGAGTCTCTGCGAGCGTCACATAGGCTCGTTCGGGAACGAGAACATCCGACAAAGTAGGTCTCTTCTTCTTGAGACGACGTTGTAGGAAACCGGATTTGCTTCGAATCTCCACCTCGAAACGGAGCTTGCCTCGCGCCTCGGGGACTTCCGTGCGGCCTTTTTCCAACATCTCTTGGTGCTTGTCGTAGGCTCGAACCCTTCTCCCGTTCTTGCCCCACCACTCAACACCGTTGTACTCGTTAATTCTGGCGCGGTTCTTTAGAAATGGAACACGGCTGAGACTGTCCACATAATCAGGGAGGAAAGCTCCGACATCGAAATTATGCGCATAGTCAGCGCGCGAAAAAGGCATCTCGGAAAGGTCGGGGATCGGGCCGTCAACGTGGTCGGACACAAACTCATTCAGGAGTTCAAGTGCGGGCGCAGCGTTGAACAGACTCTGAAGATTGTTTCTGTAAATCAGCTTCGGCAGCGAACTTTCGATTACAAGAACCTCCCCTTGGCCTGAGATAACGATTCGAGCCTCGGGGCGACTGAGAAGCTGGATTACTGACACACGACGCGCCATCGTCTTCGGGTCTGTAAACTCGCGCGACCGCGTTTCCCAAGTGTTTCGACTTGCGTCCTTGGGGCTAAACGGGCCACCTTCCTGTCGTGCCGCTACGGTGTCAAACATAGGCATCAAAAACGCCATCGTCCGTAACACGTTCTCGCCAGTGAGACTGATTCCCACGTAATACATAGGGCGTGGGAATCAGTCGGCCCCTCTTCCCCTGCCCTCTCCCCGGCAAACTGCGCCGGGGAAAGGGAGCGCGTTTTGACCCGGCACCGGCAGCGAGGGATTGCCGAAATCAGGTCTCGAAACGGGAGGGAGCGAATCCCTGCCGTTCGCCGTCGCGGGATGCTCGCCAGCATTGCCCGCACTTTCCATGACCGGATTCGCTCCCATAACCATGTGCTGTCGCGTGACGTTAAGTGCTGTCGCGTGCTGTCACCGTTCCCTGGGCATTGACCGTGCTTTCGAGGAGATCGCCAGAAACTGTGACGCCACGTGTTGTCATGCATTGCTTGCACAGGTGGCCCAAGTTGACCCAGGCCTTTCCACGAGATTTCCGAGATTTGCCGACTTCGACCAGGGAAAGTCCTATGGCGAACAGTTGCCCGGAGTGATTCTGCCCTTCGCCGTCGCACTGGAATTGCCTGGACACCTATTTCCTCCTTCTCCTCGATGCTCGCAGTCGGCGCTCCAACTTGCGGATATTTGCACGCAGGGCGGGGCGCAACCATGCAGGCGTATTCGGCGAGCGTAGCGCCGCACGCCATCCGCGAAGCCGCAAACGCGGGTCTCGGTCCAAGCTCTTTGCCATCGTTCCTCCTAGCTGGCCTTATTCGGCCAAATACGAGTAGTATTATGGGGCCGAGCTATGAAGCCCCCCACTTCACTGCCGCGAGGAGTGCGCCGCAGTTCCGTACAATTCCGCGAAAAGAGTCGGGAACTTCCGCATAAGTCTGGATCGGGTTCCCGAAGGAAGGCCGCAAAATCCAGAAAAGTGCGTAGAGCCCCTACAACCCTCTTGACAGCCTCGAAGACGAAAGGGCGGAAACCAAGGATTAACGCCGCTCAAGTGCTGTTGGCTTCAAACCGGCTCCATGCGTCATTTGAATCTCATGCGGAACGGATAGACTGGGGTAAATTTGTCGCCGCAAAGTCCGAGGAAGATTTGAAGGCGGCTCTGGATGTAGCCAGTTGGAATCAACTCACGTCAGACTTGCGAACGAAAGGTCGCCAAGAACAGATTCGAATTCTCCGCGACCTAACGGCCAAACTTGCAGCCAGTGCGGAACTTGAAACCATACTCCGGCCCCGCTTCGGACTCATTCTTGAAATCCTCAACGATCCCAAATTTCCACATACAAATCGAAACGCACAGCTTCGCTTCCTATCAGATTCTCTGGCTGGAGACGGGATAATCAGGCCACGGCGCTCTAGAGATATTTGCGCTCAACAGCGGAAGCGGCATAACCCCGAACACGAAATCATCCGGCGCGAGTTCTATATCGAATGCACGTGTGGTTACAAAGGACCGGCCTTAAACGGTGGATGCAAAGAGTGCGCTACCCAGAAATTGGCTGCCAAAGCGGGCTCCCTTCAAGGCGTCCACTCTATCAAGTAGGGTTTCTCGGGGAGAAGTCTAAGGGCTTAATGAGAGGAACTGCCCGACAAACCTGGATTTGGAACCAAGAATGAGGCGCGATTGCATTCTATATGGTTTCCTCGCGCGCGCGAGGAAGCGGCAGCGGGGCAGCAAACCCGTGCCGCCGAGAGTAGACATAATGTCGTCTGTTATATTTCTCTTGTCAACCACACCAAGTACAGATACCATTCCGGTATTACATCTGACCCGGAGGTCTTATGCCGAGAGAATGGCGTCGCAAGAAGGGAAGCGATACGTGGCATTGGTGCAGCAACTGCTCCAATTGGCCCACGTCCGATTATGAGGTTAGCTACACTAAGCCGACCTACGGAGAACTCGATAACGAGTGCAAGGCCAAAGAACAAGCTGGAACCTGCAAGTCATCTTAACTGGCCAGGCTATTTAAGAACGCACATACCGCTTCCATACAGCGGGCAAATCGACCGTGTTCATTGCCCATGAACGCTCTTAGGATTCATGGCCGCTAACCCGATTGAGGCCTACCGCCGACAAATCGAGAAAGAACTGCAAGCCGGGAATGCCACAGAGCACACTCACCGGCCCGCGTTGAAGAGTCTCATTGAATCGCTGGCCCCTGGAGTCACTGCTACCAACGAGCCCAAGCAAGTTGAATGCGGGGCTCCCGATTTCATCATCTCCCGCAAAGCGGTGCACGGTCCGGTCACTCTCGGCCACATTGAAGCGAAAGACGTAGGGAAGCCCCTGGATGAAATCGAGCGGACCGACCAGTTGAAGCGGTATCTCCCGGCCCTGCCCAATTTGATTCTTACCGACTACCTGGAATTCCGCTGGTACGTCAATGGAGAGCATCGGCACACGGCCCGGCTTGCCCGCGTTGCGAAGGGCGGAAAGCTCGCCCCGGAGAAGGACAGACCGGAAGCCACAAGCGATTTGCTGACAGGGTTTCTTACTCAGGAAGCCCAACCCATCAATGACCCCAAAGCCCTTGCTCTTCGCATGGCCCGGCTCACGCACTTCATCCGGGACATGATTGTGACCGCCCTTGAGCGAGATTCGGCCTCTGCCACTCTCCGGGATTTGCACAACGCTTTTGAAAAGGCCCTGATTCCCGACCTGCCGATCCCGCAGTTTGCGGACATGTTCGCCCAAACGCTCGCTTATGGTCTGTTCGCGGCCCGCTGCAATCATCATGGGCTGAAGGGCTCTTTCAAGCGGTTAGGTGCAGCATCGGAAATTCCGAAAACCAATCCCTTCCTTCGCCAACTCTTTGAAACCATCACCGGCACGGCGCTTGATGAAGAGCCTTACGCGGGATTCGTAGATGACCTGGCCCAACTCTTGGCCGACACGGAGATTGATGCTGTGCTCGCCGACTTCGGCAAGCGGACGGCTCGCCAAGACCCGGTAGTCCACTTCTACGAAACGTTCCTTGCGGCCTATGACCCCAAGTTGCGCGAATCGCGGGGAGTGTATTACACCCCGGAACCGGTAGTTTCCTACCTTGTGCGGTCCGTGGATTATCTCTTGAAGACGCGCTTCTGTTGCCCAAACGGACTTGCAGATACAGCCACAGTTGAATATGAGCGGGAGGAAGAAAGTGGCGCCGGGCTTCAGCCCGGCAAGGACGGAAAGAAAGTCAAAGCCACTTCCCCGCGTGTTCTGATTCTTGACCCCGCGTGCGGGACCGGAACGTTTCTCTACACCGTCATAGATCACATCCGCGATGAATTCATGCGGCAAGGCAACGCCGGCATGTGGTCGGGCTACGTGCGGAATCACTTGCTGCCCCGCATCTTCGGCTTTGAATTGTTGATGGCCCCTTACGCTGTGGCTCATTTCAAGTTGGGGATGCAGCTCGCCGGACACGACCTCTCACCCGCGCAGCGGGAGAAGTGGGCCTATGACTTTTCCGGGGGAGAACGCTTGGGCGTGTTTCTCACGAACACACTTGAAGAGGCGGAGCGCAGAGCGGAAACCCTCTTCGGCCCACTGCGCGTGATAACGCAAGAAGCGAACGCGGCCTCAGAAATTAAGCGCAACATGCCGATCCTTGCGGTAATCGGCAACCCGCCCTATTCAGGCCACTCCGCCAACCGGAGTTGGGAAGTCAAGAACGGCAAAAAGGAACTGACGCTCATCGGGCGACTGATTCAGGATTATTACAAAGTGGACGGCCAGCCTCTTGGAGAAAAAAACCCCAAGTGGCTCCAGGATGATTACGTGAAATTCCTTCGCTGGGGCCAGTGGCGCATTGAGCGGACCGGCGCGGGAATTTTGGCCTTTATCACGAATCACGGTTACCTGGACAACCCAACGTTTCGCGGAATGCGCCGATCATTGATGAATCTCTTCACTGACATTTACGTGTTGGATTTGCACGGCAACAGCAAAAAGAAAGAGCGGGCGCCAGATGGCTCCCCTGATGAAAACGTCTTTGACATCCAACAAGGGGTGACTCTCGGAATCTTTGTCAAAGAGCTGAACAAGGCAGGCCCGGCCAAGGTGTATCACGCGGACCTCTGGGGCCAGAGAGAGCGCAAATACGAATACCTTTTCGAGGCTGACATTCACGAATCACATTGGAGTGAGCTTTCCCCAAGGGGTCCCGCGTATTTCTTCGTGCCTCAGAATCAGGAAATGCTTGGAGAATACCAGAGTGGTCGGAAGATTTCTGAAATCTTCTCATTGAATTCAGTTGGGATTGTGACAGCACGCGACAACCTTGCGGTTGGATGGTCGAGCGAGCAAGTTTGGGAAACGGTCAAGGACTTTGTGAGCTTGAGCCCTGAAGACGCACGCGGGAAGTATGCGTTGGGCAAGGATGCCAGGGATTGGAAAGTGGACTTTGCTCAAGAGGATGTTAGGTCAAGTGGGCCGAAGCCTGAGAATATCACCCGTCTCTTGTACCGCCCCTTTGACAATCGGTTCACGTACTACACCGGCAGAAGTAGAGGGTTTATCTGTATGCCCCGGCCCGAAGTAATGCCGAACATGATCACGGGGCAGAATGTTGGATTGGTTTGGACTCGCCCCATGAGCCCGAACTATGAATTCTCCGTTACCAGCACGCGCTTTGTGATTGATCAATGTGCTGTGGGGAATAAGACCGCCGGGGCGGGCATATCCTATCTGGGGCCACTTTACCTCTACAGTTCAAAAGACGGGAAGAAAGGGCAACAAATTCGACTTCACGAACACAAAACTGAAAGTGAAAAACGGGAATCTAACCTAAACCCAAATCTTGTTTCAGACCTGGAGACGAGGTTGCTGCTTTCGTTTATCTCAGAGGGCAATGGCGATTTGAAAAAGACGTTCGGGCCGGAAGACGTTTTTGATTACATCTACGCAGTCTTCCACTCTCCAACTTACCGGACCCGCTACGCGGAATTTCTCAAGAGCGATTTCCCTCGCGTGCCCCTCACTTCGGATGTGAAGCTATTCCGTTCACTTTGTGGCTTGGGCGCGGACCTTGTCGCGCTGCATTTGCTCGAGTCGCCAAAGCTCGCCAAGCCCATTGCGCGCTTTCCCGTCAAAGGTGCGAATCAGGTTGAAAAGGGCTTCCCGAAATATGTTGCTCCCGGCGAGCCGGAGCCGGGCACAGGCAAGCTTCTCAAAGAGGGCCGGGTGTACATCAACTCCCTCACCCCCGGCCCCTCTCCCTCTGGGAGAGGGAAGGCCCGCGAAGTGGGACAGGGCGAGGGGAAAGGGACGGGCCAATACTTCGAAGGGATCCCGCCCGAAGTCTGGAATTTCCACATCGGCGGCTATCAAGTCTGCGATAAGTGGCTCAAAGACCGGCGTGGCCGCACCTTGACCTATGAGGACCTGGAGCACTACTGCAAAGTCGTCACGGCCCTGAGTGAAACCATCCGCCTCATGGCGGAAATCGACGCGGCCATCCCCAGGTGGCCGATTGCTTGATTAAAGGCAGGTTCTAAATACCGGAGATGACCCCAATCGAGAATTCAAGGTTAGTACTACAGGACCTGTTCAGGCTTTGGGATGAACGTGCTCATTCTTACGGCCCGGTCCTATACGGGGCCGCGTTCGCAGAACAACTGAAGACTTGGAAAGTTGTACTCGCCTTCTTCTTGCCCTTGCACAAGGAGAACTGCACCGAAACAGAACTGACCGCTGATTACGGGGACTTCCGAATCGCACGCGGCATCCTCTCCCTTGACGAAGCCAAGAAGGTTTTTAGTGACATAGTAGAAACTGAAACTCTCTCCTTGCCGAATCTACCCAGAGTTGCCGTAACTGCCACAATGTATCCGACGTCATCCGTCCGATTCGCCTCCTCTTCGGAGAACCGCTTTCCCATGCGATTCCCGGCCACGGAATTTAGCTTCAGTCTCTCGGATGCGTGCAAGTCAACCCCGCCACAGGTTAGGTTCTATGCCGTCAACTTACCGTCGTTTCCGCGCGGGGACATCGCGATTGAGGACATACTAAAAGTGCATCTGGGGGGATTCGGGGCGTACTGCGGAACGGTGATAGCCCTCGCGCCAGACTACCGAGCACGGATTTCCGAACTGCGCTTGTCCACAAAAGGGGTGCAAGTTCTGATTGAGTGCCTCTCTGCAATTCAAGATGACCTTATTGGAAAGCTCTATTATGAAACGGATGACGGCAAGGTACTTCATGGAGACCTGCTGTTCAAAGATAACCAAGCAGAGTTTGCCGCCAGCGGGTTCCCTCGCGAACTCACGCTTGGGTTGCTCTCGAAGATGGATGGAAACCTGATCGATGAAAGGACTTTCTATTCGGGTGCCACGTACTCTCAGGCTGGGGTTGTTCTCCAGGCCACGGAGGAAGATATAGAGCGCCTCATCTTGGGTGGAGAAACTAGCACTCTCGAATTCAAGAAAGAATTGCCACGCGAACGCGAGGACTTCGCTTTGGAGGCAGCAGCTTTTGCGAACACTGACGGCGGACGCATTCTAGTCGGAGTTGAGGACAACGCCCGAATTGTTGGCGCTTCCATCAGCAAGGCCAAAGAAACCATCGCGAACATTTTTCGGGATTACAGCGAGCCAAGTCTTAATTTCGACTACGAAGAGGTGACGGTACAGGGAAGCTCTATCATCGTGATCACCGTACCTCCAGGAAAGAACAAGCCCTATGTAGTCAAAGACAAAGGAGTTTATGTGCGAAGCGGGGCAACAAAGAGGGCAGCAACACGGTACGAGCTTGACCAAATATATAACCAAAAGGGCAGGATGGACGGCCTCTTCGGTCGGACGTTTTGAGTGGGCAAAAGTGGAATTGTTCGCTGTCAGTCCGTCGAGTATAAGGTTTGCTGGTTGCGGCGCAAGGACCGCCGTTGCCGTTTGAGTGAGAAAATAATCCCGGGAAAGGTTGACCAAATGGCGATTCATGATCTGGCAAGAAAAGAGACGGCGCACGGGACAGTGACGGCGGTCTGGTACGACAGCGAAGAGCAAAACTTTGTTGTCCAGCATGAATTCGTTCACTTGAGTTTTTACAGGGAAGAATTCGCCGCGTTCTTGGAATGCCTGAACGAGGCCCACAAGAAGTATCGGGAGCAACATCATGGGCATCGTGAGTAGCCTCTACAAAATCGCTCGCATTGCCAATGACGTGAGCGTGCTCGCCAGCGGCAACCCGAAACGCATCGGCAAGCGAATCATCAACAAGGCCATCGGGCGGTCCGTGGGAAAACTTCTCTACTTGAAGTAAGGCAAGAGTGGCAAGGAATGCTGAGGCACCGGGCTAGAGAAATGCCGTGAGAAGTCCGAGTTTCCAGAGCATATTCCTTGCTAAAATCACGGCGTAGAAAGCGAGGTTAGCCTTGACCAAGCTTTTGCGATGTGCCTTAAACACCCCATGAACAGCGGGGATAACCACGGGCCGAGGTGCTGGAGCAGCCAGCCTGATGACCGATCCGTCAGACGGTGTAGAAGCGTGGTATCGCGGCAAGGCAAGGCGCGGTAAGGGCTGAGGTCGGGTCAGCCTTTACCATTTGTGTGAAACGTGGAAGTCCGAACGGCTAAAGAAGCTACCGAGTCTTGCCCCCACTGCAAGGAAGGCAAGCTCGCGACGTCACCGAGTGGCAAGAATCTTGTCTGCCAAAAGTGTGGGCGCATCGTGGTAAACCCGAAGAAGAAAATACCATCCACCAACCTCACGGTGATGGATTCCTGATTTCAGCTATGAGGAGTTATTCGACGTGGAAAGCGATAATTGGTCGGACTGGCGACCCTTCCCCGACCCGCGACTACGGGGGATGCTGCTAGCGCCAATCGGCGCAGGTTGCTATGAACTGCGGCGAAAGGACACCGGCGAGAAAGTTCTTTTCGGGGCGAGCGCCCATGTCGCGGCTAGGATGAGTAGTTTACTCCCAAAGGGAATTGGAGCAGGCGGACGGCGCAACACCCGGAAGCGCGATTACGTTCTGAAACACTTAGCCCAGATCGAATATCGAACTATCGCCTGCGACACTGGACCTTATGCCTTTCGGGTTGAGAAAGGATTCAATCCAAAGCATGGCCCATACCTGTTTCCAACTTGATTGAACTCGGATGCTTGAAGTGTTCTACAGCATATAGTTGAAAAGCCCTGGCCGACTAGCTCGGCGTCATGAACCGAGCGAATGGCGTCCCTTCCCGCTTCCACGCAGCGACAAGAGAAACGCTCCAGACACAAGTCCTATCGAGCATTCCAATCCGAATATGAGACAAACTCCGGCGAGCCCGGATTGGGTTTTGGAACAGAATCTAGGGTTTTGGAACAGGTTTGAGATTCGGGGCTTGCTGTAATTGATTGATTTGATGGTGCCGCGGGACGGAGTTGAACCGCCGACGCCAGCCTTTTCAGGGCTGCGCTCTA
>JBHGBD010000023.1:0-73834 GCA_041946825.1 Terriglobia bacterium
GGCGACGTCTCGCTGCGCGAGATCGCAGACTTCAAAAAACGAAGTCTGCGCCAGCCCGCGACGCAGCCTGCAGGTGGCGCTAGAATACGACACGACAAGCACGATGCCTAAACTCCGGCCAAACGCCCCGACCGATCGACGCGCCATGATTTTGACGATACGCTAACTTGATAAGCTATGTACAGTCAGAATGGCCCGAAGTGTGGCATTTTGCCCCGCCCGGCGCAAGTCATCAGGATCTCGCCACGTGTCGATAACTATCTTATTATCAATACGTTAAGATTTTAACTGGAGGCCGGTCGATGCGGATTTTGAGACCAGTGAGACTGATGAGACTTTCCCGGCTGGGCAGGGTGAACTCGAGCAGGCGCGGCCGATTCCACTCGGGGCGGGATCAGCCGCGCCGCTCAAAAGATCAGGCGGCCACCACACGCGGCCGCACATGAGTGCTGGCCACTCGAGCAATCTCCTCCGGCGCCAGCGGCTTTTCGATGTAGTCCACGGCTCCCAGCTGCATGGCTTCCAGATAGCAGCTCATGTCCACGGCGTGAGTAAGAACCACCACCGGCAGGCGCCGGTCGATCATGATGGCGCGCTCCAGCAGCGAACGCCCTTCAAACGCGCGGCTTCCCTGGTTGAGAACGATCAGATCAACAGGGCCGCTCTCCAGGCGGGCGAGCCCTTCGTGGACTGAACCGCAAGCGTGGACTTCGAATCCGCGTTGTCGGAGGATTTCCGTATAGTATTTCCGGTCTCGGGGATCGGGCTCCACGAGCAGCACTTTCCCCTGCGTCCCGAAGAAAGGATTTCCTTCGCTTCGGTGACTCGCGATGGTCGGATCCATAACCCACCTCCAGAAATTTCCGGGTTAGTCGCTCCGCGAGACAGCTGCGTGCGCCGGCCATCGCGGACGACGAACAATCATGCGGCCCAGCCAAGGCGGCCGCTTGTTCATGACGATCCGATGTCTTCTATTCCCTTCTTATCGCGAAAAGCGTTATCCGGTCCTTTTCGGCCCGAGGTAGTAGTGACTGAGGTGAGGTTGAGTAAAAAACTTCCGGAGGACAAACGATCGATCGGAAAGCTGACCTCGTGCTGGACTCATCCGGTCCGAGCTCGGCAGCACCCACAACCCGACGACGTGCATGTGAGATCGCAACGAGGGAGTTGCCGCGAGGTAGTGAATTATCCGGCGCCGCGTCCTGATAGGAAAGTTGCGGCGCAGGGCAGGAGGATTCCGCAGTCTTTGCAATGGATGGAACCGCACTCAAAAAGGAGCCGACAGCCAACACTAACACCAGCCGCCGAATTGTTGCCCCTGAGCCGCTCACAGCGGAAAGTTACTCTTTCGAATTTCGGAAGTCAAGCAAAATCGGAGTGCCCAATTCGTTTTCAGCTTCGGCTGCGGGCTCAGGCTCGCCCGTTATCCCGGGCGTTGATAGGGCTTTCAAAAAATGGCACTTACATCCCTCCGGAAAAGCTCAGCGACATTAACCGTTGGCCCGGGCCGCCGACATGAAATGAGCAAGCCTTTACAGATTGGAGGCCACACGACGAAAAGCAACGCGCTCGGGGCCTGCCGCTAATACTGGACAAACTCCGTGGCGCGCCGGAAGGCCTCGACAAAATGGCCGTCTTTCCGTGGCTGTTGTTTCTTGAACTCCTCCTTGACCCGAGCCAGGTCAGCCGGATCCCAATCGGGCCGATATTGGTTGACCGCAGGCTCGAACTGGCTCACCTGCTTCGTCGCCGATTCTACCTTCAGATCGAAAACGCTGTCGATGTTCACCCAATAGTTGGCTTCCTGCGGGGACGGGTAAAAGAAATACATAACGGGTACGCGGTACGGCTGCAGGCCGAGCTGCAATCGCTGATTGGGAAAGTAGAGCCAAAATTCCGCGGCGCGCACGGCATCTATCGTATTGAATGCCGCCATGCGATGATCGGTCTTGTGCCAGCGCTCGTACCATTCTCCGGGATCGACGCTGAGAAGCACATCCGGCCGAATGCGGCGGATAATCGCCGTCGCTTCCTCCACCAGCTTCGGCTGGGGCGCGTATTCCAACATGCCGTCGTCATAGCCCAGCCACGAAATGTTTCCCTTGGGGGTCCCGAGCAAGCCCTCGGAAACCTCCTCCTCCGCCTTGCGGATTTGCGCCAGTCGCTGGGAGTTCATTGCGGGGTCGTAGGATCCCTTGTCATCGTTGGTGTAGATTACGATAAACACCTTGTTCCCATTCCGATTCAGGAGCGCGATGGTGCCGCCCGCGCCGAAGACGTCGTCATCCGGATGGGGCGTAAAAACCAGGACTGTCGTGTTTCGAAGCTCTTCCAACCGGGGAATTTCCTGGGCCGAGCACCAAGCGGCTGCCAGACCGGCGAATACGAAAAAAAGGATCAACTTCCTCATTGCCGTCCTCCTGGGTTTGAGGGAATCACTCGCGGGACAAGCTATGCGAGTTGAAAACCGCAAGTCTACCCGATGTTCCCTCCCTTCCACAATCCACGTCCGACGGAACCAGATGACTCTAATCTTCCTTGACCTCGGCGGTGAATGAGGTATGCTGCCCAACTCCTGCAGGCGGGGGCAATTCTTGAGTCGCCAGAATCTCGACAATCAATCCGGCCGGACCGCGATGGCTATCGTCACGACCACGAGCCTGCAGCGCTGGTGGATCGTCGTGCTGCTTTACTGCGCTTCGATGATCAACTACATGGACCGCGCCACGCTCTCGATGGCTTTGCCGGTGATTTCCGATGACCTGCATCTGGGGCCCACCGCCAAGGGCGTGCTCGCCTCGGCGTTTTTCTGGTCGTACGCTTACATGCAGATCCCCATCGGCTGGGCTGCCGACCGGTTCAATCTCAAATGGCTTTACGCGGGCATGTTCGCGCTGTGGTCGCTCGCTTGCGGCTTGGCAGGGTTCGCGACGGGCCTGTGGATGCTTGTGGCCTTCCGCATTCTGCTGGGCTTCGGGGAATCGATCTACCTGCCAGGTGGGATGAAGATTATCAGCCGCCTTTTTCCTCCGCAGCAGCGAGGCTTCCCTTCCGGGTTCTTTGATTTCGGCACGCGAACCGGCCTGGTGCTGGACGGCATCCTGATTCCGTGGCTGATCGTGACTTACGGATGGCGCGACATGTTCTGGATCGTGGGCTTCACGGCGCTGCTCTGGCTCATGCCGTGGATCATCACTCCATCGAGCTCGATTACGGGGGCCGAACCCCTGTCAGCCCGACAACGGGAGTCTGCCCATTCAACCGGCCCCATCATCCTTCTCTACCCGGTCCTGCTGATCCTTTCGCCCTTGCTTTTCGCCTGGCGTGCCAAACTTCCGGAAGGATTCGCACGGGCGCGTGATTCCCGGGCGCAGCGGCCCCTCGTTGAATTTCTGGATCTCATCGGGAACCGGAACCTGCTCGGAATCGTCCTGGGATTCTTCTGCTTTGACTATTTCTGGTACGTGATGCTGACCTGGCTTCCTGACTACCTCGTCAAAGGTCGTGGAATGCCCATCAAGGAAGCTGGGCTGCTGGCGGCAATTACTTTTTTCATCTTCGGAATTACGGAGCCGCTGGGAGGTTTGATCGCCGACCGGCTGATCCGGCGCGGCTGGAACGAAACGCGCACGCGAAAGGGCATCCTCACGGTCGCTTGGGTGATGGGACTTCTGGTGATTCCCGGGGGGCTTGTCAGCGATACCAAAATTGCGGTCGCCCTGATTTTTGCCGCCGCCTTCGTGGGGCTGGGAACCGGAAATCTCCTCGCGATTCTGCAGTGCTGCGCCCCGCCCAATAAAGTCGGGATCTGGACCGGGGTGAAGAATTACTCCGGAAACCTGGGGGGGATTCTCGCGCCCCTCATCATGGGGATCCTGATCAGCCGTACGGGATCCTACGTTCCCGGTTTTGCCGTCGGCGCCCTGATACTCGTTTCCGGCTTGATCCCTTATTGGTTCATTGTCGGTGAATTGAAACCGCCCGCGGAACGCCCCGAATAGACCCCGCCCCGCCTTGACTTGAATGGGGCGGAGGTTATCATGGGGCGTTCCGCTTCGAACTAACACTCAGTCGCTGTCGCGGGAGGATTGCATGGGAAGGCTCGCCATTACCGGCGGAAAGCCGGTTCGTAAGAAGCCCTTTAGCGCCTGGCCGATTTATTCAAATAAAGAGAAACAGGGCTTGCTGCGCGTACTTGCCAGCCGCAACTGGGGTGGATATCCCTTCCCCAACAAGATTGCGCACGAGTTCGCACAAATGTTCGCCCGCTTCCACGGGGCAAAATACGGCTTGGCCGTCGCGAATGGAACGATCGCGATCGAAATCGCGCTCAAGGCGATCGACTTACAGCCCGGGGACGAGGTGATCGTGCCCGCCTACACCTGGGAAGGCACGGTGGGGCCGATCCTGCTGTTGAACGCCGTCCCGGTGTTTGTAGATGTCGATCCCGACACATACTGCCTCGATGCGAAGCTCATCGAAAGAGCGGTCACTCCCCGAACGCGCGCCATCCTCCCGGTACACCTCGCGATGCGTTTTGCCGATATGGACGAAATCATGCGGATCGCGCGCGAGCGCAGCATCGCTGTCATCGAGGACTGCGCGCACGCCCATGGCGGCAAGTGGCGCAATAAAGGCGCGGGCGCCACCGGCGACGTCGGCTGCTTCAGCTTTCAATCGAGCAAGCTGATGACCGCCGGCGAGGGTGGCGCCGTTATCACCAGCAACCTCGAATATTGCGAGCGCGCGCAGTCGTTCATGAACTGCGGCCGCGCCAGCGTGACCGACAAGTACAAGCACCGCATGATCGGTTTCAACTACCGGATTTCGGAACTGCAGGCCGTGATTCTCCAAGCGCAACTCGAACGATTGCCACAACAAGCCAAGGTCCGCCAGGCGAACATGGAGTACTTCGAGAAGCGCATCCGCGGCACTCCGGGCCTGAATTTCCTGAAGCGCGATCCGCGTCAGACGCGAGTCGCCGCGTATCAATACGTCTTCAAATTCTCCCCCGAGCATTTTGGCGTCCCGCGCGCGGCGTTCCTCGGCGCGCTGCAGTCGGAAGGCGTCCCGTGCGACGGCTTGTTCTATGAGCCGGTCTACAAGAGCGCGCTCTTTCGCGTTGACCCGAAAGAATGGCCGGCCCTGAGCTGGGGGCGCGAGAAGCCTCTGAATTTGAAGTCGAGTTACGACTGCCCGGTTTCCGCACGCGCCGCGTACGACGAAGCGGTCTGGTTGCCGCATCACATTTTTCTGGGCAGCCGGAAGGACACCGACGACATCGCCGACGCGGTCCTCAAGGTCTGCGAGAACATCGGCGAATTGCGTGGCCTGAAGCACCCCGCCATCGAGACCAAGGCCATGAGCCGCGCCGAGCGCCCGCGGGTCGAGAAAAGGCAATGGTGAGTCTGTTGAGCGATTTGGTGATTTAGCGATTGAGTGATTGAAAGAAAGGTGCGAGCGTTCAATCGCCGGATCGCTAAATCACTCAATCACCAAATGGAGCCCAATGGTTCTTCCCCTGACTCCCGTCCGATTGAAGCGCCACGCGGCGCAAATCGTCGGCCGGAAGATCGGCGTCGTCTGCGAGGATCTGCGTTTCACTTATCGCGAGTTTGACGAACGAGCCGACCGGCTGTCGCAGGCTCTCCTTAATCTCGGGATCAGGAAAGGCGACCGGGTGGCTTTCCTCAGCTTCAATTGCCACCGTCTGCTCGAAGCCTACTACGGCGTGCCGCAAATCGGCGCCATCCTGCTGCCTCTCAACATTCGACTGAGCTGCGAAGAATTGACGTACATCCTCAACGATGCGGCGCCGTGCTTGCTTTGTTTCGACCCGGAGTTCATCCCCATGCTCGAAGCGATGCGGCCGCAACTGAAATCGATCGGGAATTTCGTTTCGTTGCGGGGAGACAGACCCGCCTGGGCGCATCCGAATTCTTATGACGAACTTCTCGCCGCCGCCGAGCCGCGCGAAATCGACTACCGCGGCATCGACGAAAATTCCGTGGCAGAACTTTTTTACACCAGCGGCACGACCGCGCACCCCAAAGGCGTGATGCTCACGCACCGGAACCTTTACCTGCACGCGTTCTATGTCACTACCGCCCTGCGTTGCGACGATGCCTATGTGCACCTCTACACTGTCCCGCTCTTCCACGTGAATAGCTGGGGAGCGCCGCATACGGTCAGCATTGTCGGCGGGCGGCACGTCATGATCCGGAAATTCGATCCCCTGAATGTTCTCCGGCTTGTGCACCAGGAGCGCGTCACCCGCCTGCAGATGGTGCCAGCGATGATGATCGCCATGATCAATCATCCCGATTTTTCCAAATACGATCTGAGCTCCGTGAAGGAAGTGATGTTGGGCGGCGCGCCTTCAAACACGGCGCTCATCCGTGAGGTCGAGCAGAAGATCCCAAGCTGTGTCGCCAAAGGCGGCTATGGACTGACGGAAACCTCTCCTGTGCTGACCATCGCGCACATGAAGGACCATCTCAAAGGAGACCCGGAGGATCTGGCGCTCAAACGGAAGGCCACGGCGGGTTACGCCATTGCGGGTTGCGAAATTCGCGTCGTGGATATAGATGATCATGACGTCAGGCCGGACGGGACAGAAATTGGTGAGGTTATCGTTCGCAGTGACGTGGTGATGGGCGGGTATTGGAACCAACCTGAAGATACGGCGCGCGCTATTCGCGAGGATTGGTTCCATACCGGCGACCTCGCCGTCGTCGATGAGGAAGGTTACATCCTCATCGTGGATCGCGCCAAGGACATGATCCTGAGCGGGGGTGAGAATATTGCCTCCGCCGAGATTGAGCGCGTCATCTACGGACATCCCGCCGTGCTCGAATGTGCTGTCATTGCGGTGCCTGACGAGCAGTGGGGCGAAGTTCCCAAAGCGCTCGTCTCGCTGAAGTCGGGCCAAAGTGCCACGCAAGCCGAAATCATCGAGCGGTGCCGCACGCATCTGGCCGGATTCAAAGTGCCCAGATCGGTCGAGTTTCTCGATGCCTTGCCGAAGGGGGGGACAGGCAAGATTCTGAAAAAGGTCTTGCGAGAGAAGTATTGGGCGGGACGCATACGACGAGTCAACTGAATCATGAAAAGAGACGTCGCCGACCTCGCTCCTTCCGGTGTCACTCGTCTGACTTCCGGCTGGGCGAAATTCGGCTTCCTTAACTGCTAGCTCAGAACTCATAACTTCGACATGTGGGCGCAACCACTTAATCCGCTCGGCTTGATGCCGCTGTCAGCGCTGGCGGCGGCGGTGCCGCTCGTTGTGTTGCTCGTGTTGATGGGGGGGATGCGCAAATCCGGAGCCCTCTCGGCCGCCTGCGGCCTCGCGACGGCTTCCCTGCTGGCAATTCTCGTATGGGGGATGCCCGTCAAGCTCGTTGCCTTGAGCGCTGGATTCGGGCTGGCGTTCGCACTCTGGCCGATCATGTGGATTGTGTTCACGGCACTGGGACTCTACAACCTCGCGGTCGACACCGGAAAGTTTGAATTGCTCCGCCGCTGGATGGCTGAGCACGCCTCCGGCGATCCGCGGCTGCAGGCAATTCTCGTGGCGTTTTGTTTTGGAGCGCTGCTGGAGGGCATGGCGGGTTTCGGTGCGCCCGTGGCCGTGGCAGCCTACCTTTTGCTGGCTCTCGGCTACAGTCCAAAGCAGGCAGCGTCAGTCGCGCTGATTGCCAATACTGCGCCTGTGGCGTTTGGAAGCCTAGGGACGCCCATCGTCGCGCTGGCGGGTGTCACCGGGCTCGACCAGATGAAGTTGTCGGCCATGGTCGGAAGGCAACTTCCCTTCCTCTCACTGATCCTTCCCGGCTACATCATCTGGGTTGTGTCGGGAAGGAAGGGCCTGCGGGAAGCCTGGCCGCCCGCACTGGTGGGAGGCGCGAGTTTTGCGATTTCGCAATTTATTGTTTCGAACTTCTGGGGACCTTACGCCGCAGACATTGTCGCCGCGCTGGTTTCGATCGCGGCCCTGACATCGTTTTTGCGAATCTGGAGGCTTCCGGACGCCCCAATCCAATATTCTGGCGATAGAAAATCGGCTACGCTCACGCCACTGCAAAGCCTCGGCGCGTGGGCGCCATGGGTGATTTTGGCCGCCGTCATGATCGCCTGGACATACTTCGGAGTCCTCAAAGTGGGGGAGACTCGGCTCAACGTTCCAGGCCTGCACAACGCCGTCTTCCTCACTCTTTACGGGAAGCCCTACTCCGCGACGTTTGTGTTTCAGCCACTCGCAGCGGGGACGGCCGCCCTGGCAGCGACTCTTATTACGGCCCTGCTGTTCCGCGCATCCCCGCGCGTGCTTCTCAGCTCCTGGGCCAAGACTCTCAAGCAACTCCTCCTGCCTGGGCTCACGGTAGTGATGATCGTGGCGCTTGCGTACCTCTACAATTACTCCGGCATGGCCTACACGATGGGCGCGGCGCTCGCCGGGTTAGGCCATTGGTTTCCCCTGGTGAGTGGCTTCCTCGGGTGGATTGCTTGTTTCTTGAGCGGCAGCGACACAGCGAGCAATCTACTCTTTGGAAACTTGCAGGTCGCTGCAGGGCACCAGATTGGAGTCAACCCTGTGCTGCTGGCAGCGACCAATTCATCTGGAGCCGTGACCGGGAAAATGATTTCTCCCCAGAACGTCGCCGTAGGAGTGACCACCGTCGGCTTGATCGGCCACGAAGGGGATGTCGTCCGCAGTACCTTCTGGCACAGCATACTTCTCGCCGCATTCCTGAGCGCAATGGCCTTCGCGCAAGCTTATGCGCTCAAGTGGATGGTTCCATGAACAAGCGATCGGATTCTACGAGTCTCAGAGCATTGCGCCAGATTTGAAATTCCAAAGTGCCTGACTTAACCTAGATGAGGACCTGCGCCGATTTCGAAGACAGGCGCCGGCTTTGAGGATCGGGGGCGACGCAGGATGGGAAAATCTCGAGTCGCGGTTCTGAAAACGACACCCGCGACGGTCATTGACGATTACAAGCGCCTGATGCGCTTGGCCGGTTACCAGGCGTTTCTCCCGCGCGAGCCCGAGCTGGCGCTCAAGATCAACATCTCCTGGCACTTCTTCTATCCAGCCTGTTCTACCACACCCTGGCAACTGGACGGCGTGATCGCGACTTTGCTCGAAGACGGATACGAGAAATCAAAAATCTACGGCTGCCACAATCGCACGGTGGTGGTCAGCGCCAAGCGCGGCGAGGTTGTTAACAAGCACAAGCAGGTCGTCGTCGATAAATATGGCCTGCGGAATATCCATCTCTACGAGAAGACCGAACCCTGGGTGCGCTACGAACCTAAAGCCAAGATGCTGGTTCTCGACTCCATCTATCCCGAGGGAATCCGCGTTCCCAAGAGATTGATCGGGTCGAACGTCCTTCACCTGCCCACCATGAAGACTCACGTCTTTACGCGTATCACCGGGGCAATGAAAAACGCCTTTGGCGGATTGCTTTTCGAAAAGCGCCATTGGACGCATAGCGTTATCCACGAGACACTCGTGGATTTGCTGGCCATTCAAAAGGAGATTCACCCGGGAATTTTTGCTGTGATGGACGCCACTTTCGCCGGTGACGGCCCGGGGCCGCGCTGCATGATCCCGCACGTTAAGAATTTCATTCTGGCAAGTGGCGACATGGTGGCGATTGACGCTGTGGCCGCGAAGATGATGGGCTTTGACCCGCTTTCCATCAAGTTTATACGGTTGGCGCACGAGAGGGGATTGGGCTGCGGCGATGTGAGGGAAATCGAGATTCTCGGCGAGGATATTTCGCACGTGAATTTCCAGTTTGACGGAATGAGCGACACTTTTGCCAGCCGTGGCCAGAAACTGATCTACTGGGGGCCTTTGAAGCCGTTGGAGAACTTCCTCCTCAGAACGGCTCTCGTCCCATGGTCCTACGCGGCGTCGATCCTCTATCACGACGCCTTCTGGTATCCACTTGTCGGGCGGGGCAGAGTCAGAAAGGCTCTTCAAACCGAATGGGGTGAGCTATTCCAACGCTACTGAGCCACCGGGGCGAGGCGAATTTGGATTTCCAATCTCGTGAACCCAGGAGGCGCGTTGCCTGATCGAGCCGTGTCCGCGCGACGAGCGGTCTTCTGGTGGTTCTGCCTTCTGGGGGTCGGTGCGGGCTTTCTTATCGGCTCCGCCGAAGCCGTCATTGTTTCACGCGTACCACACGTCCCTGCTCTTCAGACGCCGGATGTGCGATCTGTGATTTGGTTTCTTGCGCCCCTAACGGGAATGGCGTTGTTCGGACTTTGGGGCTCCAGCCTCGGCCTCATCGCCATGCGTCAAACCCCTTCCAATTCCCGTTGGAATGTGTCCTTCTTCGCCAGCCTGGTTGGGGCCATATGTGCCTACGCTGCGACCGCCGTCAAACTCTTCCACGTGCGTGAAGGGGATTTGGCGTCTTGGTCGAGTCTCGTCCACCCCATTCTCGCGTTCTTGGTGGGAGCATTAACCGCTCTCGTCGCCGCCCGCCTGGCCCCGCGCGCCCGGGAGTTGGCGTTAGGCCGCCTCATGACTTCCCCTCCCCGATGGACCGGTGGATTGGTGGCAGTCGCCGGTTTGGTTTGCCTGGGCGGAACGGCGCTCTATCCCCAGCGGCCGTCTTCGCGTGCTGCCCCCGCCGCCCCGCTTGCCTCCAATTCTCCGAATATTGTCCTTATTTCGCTTGACACGGTCCGCGCGGACCACCTTTCGTCGTACGGCTACCCACGTCCCACCACCCCGACCATTGATCGTCTGGCCGGCCAGGGCGTTCTGTTTGAAGCAGCGATCGCGCCATCCGCGTGGACACTCGCCTCGCACGCCTCGATGTTCACAGGCCTACTTCCCCACCAGCACGGAGCCAACTGGTTGGCCCCCCTTGACGGCCGCTTCCGAACTCTGGCGGAAATTCTGGCCTCTTACGGCTACGAGACCGGCGGATTTACTTCCAACATTTTCTATGGCCAGGACGGCTGGGGGATGGGACAAGGGTTCTCCACCTTTGACGACGACAGCGCTTCACGTCGGCATAATCTGGCCGCCACTCTAACAGGACGCGCGCTGTTGCAGCCGCTCTACCAGAACCTGGTCCGCTACGACCTCTTCGATCGTCGCAACGCGCGGGAGTTGAACCGCGATATCTTGCGGTGGCTCGAGGGGCGTTCGTCCCACCCTTATTTCCTCTTCGTAAACTACTTTGACGCGCACGATCCCTATATTACCGGCACGCCGCACGACGCGCACTTCGGCCGGATAAGCAAAGGCGTCATCAAGCAAGTGAACTCCATCGACGGAGTGCAGGTCCCCGAACCCCTCAGCGCCGAGGAGCAAGCTTCCCTCATCACCGGATACGACAATTGCCTCGCCTTTCTCGATCAGCAGGTCGGCAAACTGGTGGAAGTCCTCCGCCAGTCGCCGGGCTGGCCGAACACCGTGGTTATCATCACGGCCGACCATGGGGAAGGCTTTGGAGAGCACGACCGCTACGGCCACGGCTGGAACGTCTATAAGGAAGCCGTCCATGTCCCGTTGATCTTTCTGGGACCGGGGGTCCCGGGGGGCCTGCGCATTTCCCATTTGGTGCGGACCCGGGAGCTTTTTCCTACGATCCTGGACTTCGCAGTAGCCGACCGGTTACCAGTGCGGCGCGCCAGCTTGCGCCGATTCTGGACTCCGGGGTTCCAGCCCGACGCCTTCGACGATTTCGCCATTTCCGAAACCACGGAGAACACCCCACTTCCCGATCCCTATTCCACGCTCGGCTTGATGACATCGGAATGGCACTATATTCATGACCGCACGGGCCAGGTGGAGCTTTACCGATGGCGGAACGATCCTGCGGAGAGGCAAAACCTGGCTGATTCTCCCCAATACCGCGAGACGCTCAGCCAATTGCGCGCGCGGCTCAAGGAGTATCTTGGTTCCTCCGTGCGGCCGTGGAAAGGCACGGCGTATCTCACCGCCCTGGATGAGTCCGGGTACTCTTTTCTGATCGAGACCGCGTTCAGGCCCACCGGTTCCCCGGGCCCTTCCAGTTCGCAGTATCAGATCGGGGCGGTGCAGACCCTTTTCCCTGCCGATGCACCGTCTGGCGCTCTACACCCGTCCCTATCCGACGAAGACCTGATAAAAAGCCTGCCGTACCGGTGAGTTTTGTGAACTTGCGGCAGGGCGGCAGTTCCCTCACAATGAAACCTTTCTTTCTCGCTGACCTCGATGCCTGGAAATGACATTTCGGAGAAAGACCCAGCGCGCGGACATTCCACTTCCAGCCTGGTTGAGTTCGAGCTGTTCCTTATCAGCCTCCTGATCCTATTTCTGGAATTGGCCTGTATTCGCTGGTTCCCCGCCCATGTAATGTTCCTCACCTTTTTCACCAACACGGTATTACTTGCCTGCTTCCTTGGAATGTCGGTGGGTTGCATGGCCGCCGCCCGACCACGGAACCACCTGGCCTGGACGCCAGCGATTCTAGCCGCAGGCATGGCGGCAGCGCATCTCGTGGAGCGTTGGCGAGTGGACGTGCAAAAGCTTGTTACCGTTGGAAACGTGCGGTCGCCACAGCTAGTGTTTTTCGGGACAGAGTACATCACACCCGATCCCGCCAAATTCTTCCTCCCCGTGGAAGTCATGGGAGGCTTCTTCTTCCTGGTGATCGCATTGGCCATCATTGGCCCGGGTCAGGAACTCGGGAGAGCCTTCGTTCAAGTGCCCAATCGTGTGCGCGCCTATAGCCTGAACATTGCGGGAAGCCTGGCAGGGATTATTTTGTTTGCCGCCTGTTCGTGGTGGGAATTGCCGCCGTTCTGGTGGTTCCTGGCAGTGGTCGCGGGCATTCTATATTTCCTGAATAAGCGTGGGCTTGTCCGCCAGCCCGTGACCTTGGCATCCTCCGGGATCGCCTTGGTCGCGGTCCTAGCACTCGCATCGCTTCGATCCGGCCCAGTGCGGCAGAACGGAAAGCAGATCGGAGAGACCCTCTGGTCGCCCTACTACCGCGTTGATTACGATTGGCGGGATCGCTCGATGACGGTTAACTTGATCGCCGCGCACCAGCAAATGATTGCTCGGAACGACGATTCGTCCCCGGCCCCTGCCTACGCGCTGCCGCACATCCTCAACCGTGACGCAGGCGGAACTCCCTTCAGAGACGTCCTGGTCATTGGCGCGGGAAGCGGTAATGACGTGAGCCGCGCACTGCAGTGGGGAGCCCAGCATGTCGATGCCATCGAAATTGATCCGGTAATCTATGCCCTGGGAAAAGCTCATCACCCTGACAGCCCCTATTCAGATCCGCGGGTCACAGTGCATCTGGATGATGGGCGCAATTTCCTGCGCTCGACGAATAAGAAGTATGACCTGATCATCTATGCTCTCGTGGATTCGCTGGTCCTGCACAGCAGCTACAGCAACATCCGTCTGGAGAGTTACCTGTTTACCGGCCAGGCCTTTGATGACGTCCGACGGTGCCTTAAACCGAACGGGCAGTTCGTGGCCTATAACTATTTTCGCCAGGGTTGGATCGTGGCCCGGCTCTATAGAGGACTCGAGGAGGCGTTCGGGTCCGCCCCTATCGTCCTGACTCTTCCCGCCCGACCTATCGTCGAACCGCAAACTTCCGGCGGATTTACGGTCATCTTCACAGGCGAAACATCCCGATTGAGACAAGCCTTTGAGCGGCATCACGAATACTGGCTGCGTGATTACGAAGCGCCCGGACCCCAGTCCCCCAACGGTTTTGAGCAACAACCCGGACCTGATGAAACGGGGCGTTGGAAGCGACTTATCCTCGCGAGAGTAAGCCAATCCGAGGAAGTTCGCACGTCGAGTGACGATTGGCCGTTCCTTTACTTGCGAAAGCCGATGATTCCCTCACTGAGCCTGCGCGGGATGGGCATCATGGGCGGCTTGGGGATCTTACTTTTGTTCCTCGCCCTTCCCAGGAAACGTGGGCGCCTGGGACGATTCAGGGTGGATCCGCGGATGTTTTTTCTGGGCGCGGGATTCATGCTGGTGGAGACAAAGGCCGTCGTGCACCTGGCGCTGCTCTTCGGCAGCACGTGGATGGTGAACTCGGTTGTCTTCTTCGCGATTCTCGTAATGATTCTGCTTGCCAATCTCTTTGTCCTGAAGTTCAGCCCCCAACGCCTGGAGGGCTACTACGCGGGGTTGTTCATTGCTCTGGCGCTAAACGTTCTTATCCCACTCGACTACTTCCTGGGAATGAATCGCGGTGGGCAAGTGATCGCCTCTTGCCTCCTCGTATTCGCGCCCATCTTTTTTGCCGGCGTGGTCTTTGCGGTATCGTTCGGCCGAAGCAGGGACCCGGACCTCGATTTTGGCGCCAACACCGCGGGAGCGATGCTGGGGGGACTGGCGGAAAACACCTCCATGTTGTTTGGATTTCAATATCTCGGGTTGGTCACTGCGTTGTTCTACGCGCTGTCGGCGATTTTAGCCAGGAGGCCGGGGCCGGATTCATTACCCTGAAACGATCCAGGTTCAGCGTTCCTCGATTTCATATGGCCACATCCCCCGCCCCGGAAATGCCGGCTCAACCGCCTGCTCCTGCCAGGCGGTCCCTCTACGTGCAGTCGGATTTCGCGGCCCTTAGTGTTCTCGTCGCATGCATTGCCGCATTTTTCTGGAAAGTCCTCTTCACGCCTGCCATGTTCTTCTACCGCGATGTCTTCAATTACAGCTATCCGCACGCGCGGTTCATTCAGGAAATGTGCCGGCTTGGACAGCTCCCCTTGTGGAATCCCTACCTGAACTTCGGCGAGCCTGTTCTGGCCAATCCGAATTTCCTCTTCTTCTACCCGACCACGCTTCTGTTGATTGCCCTGCCTGTCAATGTCGCGTATACGCTGCACTTTGTTTTGCATTTTGCGTTCGGCGCGGCAGGGACTTACTTGCTGGCGCGACGGTGGAAACAAAGTCGCACTGCGGCATTCCTCGCAGCACTTGTATTCGCCTTCAGTGGGCCGGTCCTGTCGCTTGGCAGCCTATACAACCACGCCGCCGCGGCCGCTTGGATCCCGTGGATTCTGCTTCTGTCTGATCGAGTTTGTGAAAGCCACCAGCGGAGTGACTGGATAGCCTTATCGTTTGCTTTCGCTTTGCAGTTTCTCGCCGCCGAACCCTTCACACTGATTGCCACATTCGCGATGGCAACCGCCTACGCCATATTCCTATGCGGGAGTTTCCGGCGCCCGTTCAGCCCAGCAAATGGCCGCATCATGGCAGGCTTTGCGGCAGTCGGATGCTTGATGCTGGCCCTTAGTGCGGTTCAGCTTCTTCCTGCGATCGACCTGCTAAGCCATTCTCGCCGCGGAACGCAAGGCTTTCCCTTCACCGAGACAACCGCTTGGTCACTGCACCCCCTCTCATTGATCGAGCTTATCGTGCCGAGATTCTTTGGCTCCTCATTGGATGGCCCCACGCTGTGGACGGTAGTTCTGGGATGCCAGAACATGCCCTATTACCCGTCGCTGTTTGTAGGATGTGTGCCTTTCTTTTTCGCATTGGTTGGATGGGCTATTGGAAACGACCGGCGCCGCAACTATGCGGCCGGGACTTTCCTTGTACTACTTGTGCTTTCGTTTGGCCGATTCACAACAATCTTCTGGCTGCTCTACAAGGTCTGTCCCCCACTCTCGCTTGTCCGCTTTCCGGCGAAGCTGTTGGTGCCTGCCCTTCTACTTGCTGCTCTGCTCGCGGGAGCAGGCTTTGACGCTCTGCGATCTGCCGGAGTGGACAACGCGAAGATTCGGCGGCGTATCCTGATGCCCCTTCAGATCACGTTTGGCTGCGGCGCGGCCGTGTGGTTGATGTCCCTATTCACGCCGTCATTGATCTCCGGCCCGGCCGAGTGGATCTTGCGAAGAACCAACGCGATGTATGCGGCAGGACCCTCGAATCTTCTGCGCGCTGAGCAAGTCGCCGACGCCGTTGACCATTTCCTTAGGATGCTGCGGCTGAATCTGCCAGGTCTGGAGGGTTTCGTCTTAGGCGGCTGGATCTGGCTCCTCGCCCTGGGTCGCGGACGAAGTTGGGCTCATCGCGTTCTGCCAATTGCAGCTCTTCTTGCCGGGGCGCAATTGCTTTTCGAAAACTATTCAATCAATCCAACCGTCCCCGGGACTTTCTACGAATACCACCCGCCGGTGGCCGCCTACCTCCAGGACTCCAGTTCGCCCAGCCGTTTTGCCCACATTTTCAGGGAAGCAGAGACGACTCACGGCTCACCTGATATTCAGAGATTCCTGAATTTCGAATCGCTACCCGAAGCCGCCGGGCTTTCGCCGTTGGCGCAAGCCGCATTTCGGGACAGACTCATGTTGGCCCGCGGTTCAATGCTCGAAAGAATCGAAGGGGTTTCGAACATCGATGTAGAGTGGTCGTTTGCACCATTCCTTGCGGAATTCTGGGAGTACGCGACGCGAGCTGCTCCCAATTCGGGGGAACTCGCCTGCTTACTGGGCCGGAGCAACGTCAAATACCAAATACTTCGAGCGCGATTGCCGGATTCGTCGCGGCACGAGGTAGCAAAAATCTTCAACGGCTCGCCGCTGCCCGGATATCTTTACGAGAACCTATGTGTGACGCCGCGCGCATACATAGCCGCGGCGGCCTACTACTCGACGAGCCCCAGCGAAACACTGGCGAGGATGTCCTCGCCCCAATTCGACCCCACGCAGGAAGTCGTCCTTTTTGGAGCGCCGGTTTCCACGCCTCCTGCGCCAACATCCGGTTCCGCTGGAGACGTCATCATCGCAGAGCGACGACCAAATTCGGTGGTGCTCAAGGCCGATATTTTCCGGCCAGGCTACGTCGTTCTCCTAGATCGCTTCGACGCCAACTGGCGCGCCACCATCGATGGAATGGAAACTCCTGTCTTCCGTGCCAATCAACTTTTTCGCGCCGTTCAGGCAGGGGCAGGCCGGCACGAAATCTGCTTCGAATATCGTCAGCGCGGACTTAACGCAGGATTGGCGATTTCCGGTGTGACGGTCGCAGCACTAATGATTCTCTACGGCTTAGGGCTCCGCCGCCGGTAGATTGTGAAGTAAGGCAGAACCTCTGCCGGCTCATAGTAATCGTCAATGAAGATCGCAAGTTCCGGGAAAGCCTGCAGGTGTCGCTCGGAATCCCAATAGGTGTAGGTAATCGAAGAGACCATGTCATCACGCGCCACGATGAAAAAGCGTGGCGGCGCCTCTTTCAAATCATCGACAAGTTCCGAGCGCCACGCGGATGGCGCCCACGGGGAGATCAAAGCAAGGTTCGTAACGAATCGCGTCGGAAACCGCCGTTCCGTAATGAAGTAAATCAGCGGCTCGCTTCCCCACACAAAGACCTTGTCTGACGGAGCTGAGTTGGCGCGCAGATAAGCGATGACTCGCATCTGATCCTGAAAATGCGAGATGGGAAAGGCCCACGGATATTCGGCGTATGACCGATCGCGGTCACGAATCCAGTCTCCGAGCGATTTGTACTGCACATACGCATCGCTCAATTCCCCTGGCACGAACCAGACAGCCACGTTGGCAAAGGCAATCCAAACCAACACCCGGGCCAGCCGCCAACCACGCTGGACGAAAAACGTTCCCGCGGTCTTGCACACCTCCCAGATCTTCACGGCCAGGTATCCCCAAATCATGGCGAAAAAGGGGTAGGAGGTCTCAAATGTGTACCCATGGTATCGAACCTGCATCGCTGTCGAGGCGAACCCCACGGCTGTGGCAGCGAGAATTGGACCGAGACGGGAAAGTTCGCGTCTCCAAAATGCAATGAGAAGCGCCGCGAGGGTTGCACATTCCGTCCAAATTCCGAGGACGAACTGAACGCGCCGGACGACAAAAAGCCAGTAGCTGTCGATGTGGTCGATCGCCATGGTGGAGTAGCGGGGGAGAACTTCAAATTGCACTTCCTTCATAGCGGGCCAGGCGCCGGAAAACCAGAACATGGCGAGTACGGCGATAACCGCCAACCCGAATGCCGAACCCAAAACCACCGCCCACGGCATCCATCGGCGCCACGGCGTAGCGAAACCCACGAACCGGGGCCTGTCATCCAGGCCGCTCAGGTCCAGGTGAGGAAGCAGCATCACGAGCGGCAAAAAGGCAATCGCGTTGTACTTGATCCAAAACGCCGCGGCGAGCAGGATTCCGGCGGAGAAATAGCGAAGCCACGGCCATGCTTCGTCTCGGAGGACCGCGAAAAAGGCCAGAAAGACGAAGACCATGAGGAATGTTTCCGTTTGCGCTGCGTGCCAGTAGCCGCCCTGAACGTGCCACACACCGTGTACGACCACGGCAATCGCTGCCGCTGGATTGCCCAGGTACCTCCTGGCAAAGTAGAAGATCAGACACGAAATGCCTATCAGCCACAACAAGTCTACGATCCCGACCCACCACATCACGGGCCCGAAGATTTTCACGATAAGCGTAAAGATGTAGAAGATGCCAGGGGGCTTGTTATCCCAAAGGTCGCGGTAAAGTTCCTGGCCGTCGAGCAGGCCGCGGGCAATGACGCAATAGGTGGCTTGGTCGCGAGCGACGGGATAAGCCAGGGCGGGAAGCGCACGAAGTACCACGACGGACAGAGCGCCGAGCAACCATTTCATCGTTCCTGTCTGTGGCGCACCACCGGGCGCTGTTGTCAATGCGTCTGCCATGGTGTCTTGGTCGCTTGGGCACTCGCCATCCGGCCACCGGCTGGAACTTCGGAATCTGAAGTCTGCGCGTGCCGAGCGGAGCGGCGCTCGTAGATGGCGAAGTTCCGCAGGTTCACTGCTTGCTCATAATGGTCCGAGATAAAAATGGCAAACTCCGGATAGACCTGGAGGAACTCCTCGGAATCCCAACGACTATACGTAATATTGGGGACGGCGTCGTCACGCGCCACAACCAGAAAGCGCGGCGGCGCTTGCCCCAAGTCTCGGACCATCTCGTCCCGCCACTTTGGCGGCGACCAAGGCGACATGAGCGCCAAGTTGGTAACGAACCGCGCTGTACAAGGCCGCCCGGTCAAAAAATATATTAGCGGCTCGCTACCCCACACGAATAAACCGTCTCCCGGCGTAAGGTTTCGTCGGAGATAGGAAATTACCCGCATCTGCTCTGAAAGGTGAGAGATGGGGTTCGCCCAGGGATAGCTGGTGTAAAACACTTCCGGCCCGCGCGCCCAATCTGCCAGCGCTCTATAATGACCCACAATACTCACGATCTGGGGCGGAATCAGCGAAGCAACAACGTTGGCGAACAGCACCCAAACCAGCAGACGCGCAAGTTTCCAACCCTTCTGCGAACATTTATCCGCGATCTGGCGGAACTCCCGAAGAACCGCGATACCGAGATATCCCCACGCCATAGCGAAGAAAGGGAACGCCGTTTCGAACCCATAGGCGTGAAACCGCGCCTGAAGTGCCACGCAAAGAAATCCCAGAACCGCGCAAAACAGGATCGGCGCCAGGCGTCCGAGTTCCCGCTTCTTCCATGCCACGGCGATGGCGACGACAAATGCAATTTCGGTCCACAGGCCCAGGACTGATTCCGTCTGATAGAGTGCCCAAAGCAGGTAATGAGGAGTCCGCTGCAGTGTCATCGCCGAATACCGCGGCAGGACGTCGAACTGGACCTCTTTAAGAGCCTCCCAAGAATCCGAAAAACGGAAAGCGATGAGGACGGATGTGACGGCGGCGACAAATCCCCCGCCGAACGCCAGCGTGCGCTCGATCCACTGGCGCCAGGGAAGAACGAGGCTGACTCGCCGCGGCTCGCCATCCAGGCGATGGGTTTCCAGATAAGGAATCAGGACGGCGACGGGCACGAGGACGATGGCATTGTACTTGAGCCAGAATGCCGCCGCGCATAGGACTCCTGCGAGCGCGTGGCGTAGTAATCCCCAGCGCCCCACGCTCGCAACCAAGAAGAATGCCAAGAAAACGCAAAGAATCAGAAAAGTCTCGGTCTGCGCCGCCTGCCAGTAGCCCGCCTCGACGTGCCATGTTGCATTGACAATGACAGCAACCGTTGCCGCGGCCGGCCCCAAATAGCGCTCCGTAAATCGAAAAACGCAATAGGAGAACCCCAGCAGCCAAAGAATGTCGATCAGCCCCACCGACCACATCACGGGGCCAAAGACTTTAACGATGACTGCGCTGAGAAAGAAGATTCCCGGCGGTTTGTTATCCCAGAGATCTTGATAGAGGTGCTGGCCATCGAGAATCCCGCGACCGATCACCAGGAACGTTGCCTGGTCGCGGCCAATCGGATAGCTTATGTTGGGGATGGCGCGGAGCAAAACAAACGCCAGCGATGCCAGAAGCCAGATCTGCCGATGCCTCGTCGCCACGCCAGGTACAGGATTCGCGGAAGGGTCAGCCATGATGCATTGAAGGAAGAGAGTGATGAATAGTGTATTTCACGAACCCTGGGCCTGCCCCTGAACCGCGCCCATGCCGGCCGAAAGCAATGCATCCTACCACAGTCAAATCAAGAGTAGACTCTTCAGGGAGATGAGGGCCGACGTGGGCTCCAAACTCGCCAAATTGCGGGGACGTTCAGGACGAAGTTCCACAACCCGCCGGCTACCACCCCCCCCGCTGCAGCAGGAATTAGATCGACTCCGCGATCAACGACAATGAGTGTCACGCCGAGATTCACGATCGCTCCCGACGCACAGGCAAGTTCATACCCGAGGAATCGCCTGTACAAACCGTTCCCACTGTGTTGCCAGCGGAAGGTCAGCACTTCATTCCAGACGAAATTACTGACCAGAGCCAACTGAATCGCCGCCGGTAAAGCCAGAAGCATGTGCCAGCCCAGGCGCCCCACAAAAAGCTGAAGCAAAAGGAGGTTGATGACAGCACCCGCCAACCCCACCGCGCCGTACCGAATCCATGACTTCAACTGGCCGGTGGATTGTGCCAGCCGAGCAAGATGCACAAGGTATTCAAGGTACTGCCGCGCTCCGAGCTTGGATGTTCCGCGGCCACGCTCGACAAACACGTAGGGAACTTCCTCGAATTTCTTGTAGCGGCCCTTGGCGACCACCTCGAGGAGAATCTTGTATCCAACGGGACTCAACTGGACGCCGTCGAGCACGTGTTTCCGCAGGGCGAACATCCCCGACATCGGATCGGTCACGTCGGCGAGCGACAGCGGCAGGACGGTCGAGGCGAGCTGAGTAGCGCCCCAGGAGATGAAGCGGCGGATCAACGACCACTGGGGAACCCCTCCGCCATTCGTATAGCGGCTGGCCAGAGCAAGGTCGGTCCCCGGCCGGCGGAACACCTTCACCAATTCCGAGAGGGCTTCCGGCGGATGCTGGAGGTCGGCGTCCATAACGGCCAGTAGGTCACCGCGCGCGATCCCCCAGCCGTCAATCACCGCCGTCGCCAAGCCCAGGCGTCCAGGGCGCCGCAGGACGCGCACCGGGAATTCTTTCGCCAGCCTCTCGGCAAGCTCCGCCGTGCCGTCGGAGCTCGAGTCGTCCACTACGATCAGCTCGAATTCTTCCCCCGAGCGCTCGAGCGCCGCCGCAGACCTCCGCAGCGTCTCCTCGATCACTGCCGCTTCGTTGTATGTGGGAATGACAACTGAGATCATGCCGGCCCGCGCCGACCCTCCGCCGCAACAGGCGCCACGGTCCTGCGCTGGCAGAACGTATCACGCGGCACGCACTCCCGTCAATCGCGCAACATCGATAGAACACGCGCCAGTGAGAACTTCGGTCAACTGGAGGACTTGCGGCCCCGCGGATAAATGATCGACATGACGGGACAAGGCGCGGTACGAACGACGGCCTCAGTGGTCGAGCCAAAGACCAGCCCGCCAAGGTAGCTGCGGGGCTGTGCTCCCAGCACGATCAGGTCGGCGCGCGCCGACTTGGCCTCGGCAACGATTCGGTCCGCAGGCGTCCCGCTGCGCACCAGTTCGTGCACGGAGCAATGCGCGCGGGCCTCAGGAGACACCCAATCACACAGCTCCTTGACGTCGCCGTTTCGGCCCGGTTCGACAGTTGGTTCGAGAACATGCAGGGCGATGACTTCGGCCTTCGTACGTTCCGCGAGAGCAAGCGAATACTGAAATGTGCCCCGCGATATATCGTTGAGGTCGACTGGACTCACAATACGTCGAAGAGGACCCCGCCCTACCGCCTTTACTTTCGGGCCGACGGTAATCAGCGGGCCCCGCATCTGACGGAAGATACTCTCCATGACCGAGCCAAGACGGATGCGAGTCCATCCTGTCCGCCCGTGGGTACCCATCACCAGCAGGTCGGGCCGCCATTCCCGATCCATCGCCAGAATCGCTTCCACGGGATCGTGTTCCGCGACGCGGATAGAACGCGAAACACCCCGCGGGAGATTGATTCTGACAAACTCCTCCAAATACTCGCGTGCCGAGCGCAGGCTGCGACGAAGTTGCGCTTTCAGCGACTGCACTTGCGCTGCGGTGAAATAGACCGGCGCGTCGAACTGCTGGGCGTGAAGTACGAGCACTTCAGCGTCAAAAATCCGCGCCATGTTTCCGGCCACCCGCAGCGCCGCGACAGATTGCTCACTGAAATCCACCGGGCAAAGAATTCTTCGCGGTGCGAACTTGGTCATTACCTGCGTCCTTTCCGGCTCACCCGCGCACACCGAGCTTGCGCAAGAAAGTCATCATCGGGCACCAATTCGTAAACGCCGACTGGAAGAGATTCGCGCCCACAAAGGCCGTGAGCCAGTAAAACTTTGCGCTCACCAGATAGCCCAACCCCAGACTTACCAGGACGAAAAAACCTCCAATCAATCGCAACCATCGGTTAACGTCCATTGACTGCTCCTTTTGTGAATTCAAAAACATCGCTCCGATTACACGCTCACGCCGCCCGCTCGCGCACATGAATGTTGAACATTTCTTCCCGGCGCGCGTGCATGTAATAAAGTACCGGCACAGCCATACGCGAAAGCAGTGTCGAAGCCACTTCGCCGGCCATCAGCGAGACTGCCAGGCCCTGGAAAATCGGGTCGAACAGGATGACAAACGCTCCAACCACCACCGCCGCTGCGGTCAGGAGCATTGGCCGGAAGCGCACCGCCCCGGCATCCACAACGGCCTCCTCAAGCGGCATCCCCTGCTTCCGCCGCAGCTCGATAAAGTCCACCAGGATGATGGAATTGCGTACAATAATGCCAGCCCCGGCGATGAAGCCAATGATCGAGGTTGCGGTGAAGAACGCGCCCATCAGTGCATGCGCGGGCAGGATGCCGACGAGCGTCAACGGGATCGGCGCCATGATGACCAGCGGGACACGGAACGATTGAAACCATGCCACGACGATTACGTAGATCAAAACCAGCACTACGGCAAACGCGAACCCCAGATCGCGAAACACTTCGTAAGTAATGTGCCACTCGCCATCCCATTTCATCGAGAGTTTGTCAGTCAGGAACGGGAGATGTGTTGCGAAGCGTTCGATGGCATAGCCTTGTGGCGCGCGTAGTTTGTCGAGCGCCTTGGAGAGCTTGATGATGGCGTAAACCGGACTCTCCTCCGTGCCCGCCACATCTCCGGAGACGTAAACTACACGCTTCAAGTTTTTGTGATAGATCGTTTTCTCGATCGTATCCTTATCGATTCGAGTAAGTTCGCTTAACGGCACCAACGACCCGCTGGCGGAAACAACGCGGATTCCGCCGAGATCGGTGAGGTTGGTTTTTTGTTCGCGTGGGAGCTCGAGGAAGATTTGCACATCCTCTTTTTCCTTCGCCTGGTGCGCGAGTCCAACCACCGCTCCACTCAGCGCCAACCGTAACGTGGCGGCGATCTGGTCAGGCGTGACGCCGCTGAGCGCGGCTTTTTCCTTGTCCACCACGAAGCGATATTGCGGCTGTGCGTCCTCAACCGTCCAATCGACGTCCACAACGCCGGGAGTTTTCTCGAACTCGTCGCGGATTTTCTCAGCGAGGCCGATCTGCTGGCCATAGTCCGGTCCGTAAACCTCCGCCACCAGCGTCTGGTAAACAGGGGGTCCGGGAGGAATCTCGGCCACCTTGAGCCGCGCACCGTAGGCGGCGCTAATCGGATCGATGGCCGAGCGCACGCGTTTGGCGATGTCGTGGCTCTGCACTCTCCGCTCGCCCTTGGGAAGCAGATTCACCTGGATGTCCGCCTCATTCGAACCGCGGCGCAGAAAATAGTGCCGCACCAGTCCGTTGAAGTTATAGGGCCCCGAGGTTCCCGCGTAGACCTGATAATTGATGACTTCCGGCTCCTCGGCGACGCGCCGCGCAATTTCGCGAGCCACGCGCGCGGTCTGCTCGAGCGTTGTCCCCTCTGGCATATCGATCATGATCTGGAATTCGCTTTTGTTGTCGAAGGGGAGCATCTTGACGCGCACAATCTTGAACACCGGCAGTGCCATTACCACTAAGAACAGAACCACCACGCCCACCAGAAACATCCGCCGCTTCCTCGCGTCATGGACGAGGGGGTTCATGGCTCGGCGGTACAGGCGTGTGGTCCAGCCTTCTTCTCCCCCCTCCTCCGCTGCCTGATGGTTCCCACGTCGAAGCATCCGCAGCGCCGCCCAGGGGGAGATGACGAAGGCGATCAGCAATGAAAACAACATGGCTACCGACGCGCCAATCGGTATGGGCCGCATGTAAGGTCCCATCAATCCGCCCACAAAGGCCATGGGAAGAATCGCCGCGATCACCGCCCACGTGGCGAGTGTGGTGGGATTGCCAACCTCATCTACGGCCTCGACGGCGACATCAGCAATCGGCCGCCCCTTGTTCTCGGGCAGGTGGAAGTGGCGCGTAATGTTCTCAACCACGACGATGGCGTCGTCCACCAGAATTCCTATGGAAAAGATGAGTGCGAAGAGCGTGACGCGGTTCAAGGTATAACCATAGATGAAGTAAAGGAAAAGAGTCAGCGCCAGGGTCACCGGCACCGCGGCCAGCACTACGATCGAGGACCGCCAGCCCAGCGCCAAGGCAATCAGCGCGGTTACTGAGAGTGTGGCGAGAAGCAGGTGCTTGAGGAGCTCATTGGATTTTTCCTGGGCGGTTTCGCCGTAGTTCCGCGTGACGGTGACATCAACTCCCGGGGGGATGATCGTGCGCTTCAGGCTGTCAATTTTCTCCAAGGCCCGTTCCGCCACGACAACTGCGTTCTTGCCCTTGCGCTTGGCGACCGTCAGAGTTACAGCGGGCAATTCGCCCTTTCGATTCGCACGCACCCCGCGACCAGTCCCGAACAGGACATAACTCGACGCCTCTTCAGGGCCGTCGCGGATTTCCGCGACATCGCGCAGGAATACCGGTCGCCCCGCCGAAACACCGACTACAACTGCGCCAACATCCTCGGCGCTGTGCAGGAAGTCGCCTGTTTCGACGGCGAACTCCTGATTGGCAGCGGCGAAAGCGCCGGACTGGAGCCTCTGATTCGCTCGTTCCACGGCCGGCACGATCGTCGCCGGCGCCACGCCATGAGCCGCCATCCTCGCCGGATTCAATAGGACGCGCATCTGGCGCCGCTGCCCACCGATAAGATGGGTTTCTGAGACGTCATCGATGCTCTTGACTTCACTTTCTACTTCCGCCGCGACCCTCCGCAGCATGAAACCATCGTAGCGGTCGCTTGAGAACGTGACCGCGAGGATCGGCACTTCGTCTATCGACCGTGGCTTGATGAGTGGCTTCGACGCGCCCGGCGGGATCAAGTCGAAGTGGGAATACATCTTGTTATACAGTTTGACGATCGAATCTTCTTCGTTTTCACCGACCTTAAAACGCACGATCGCCATGCCCAGGCCCGGCCGCGTCGTGGAGTAGATGTACTCAACCCCGGGAATTTCCCAGATGAGTTTCTCCATGGGCGTTGTGACGCGCTCTTCGACTTCTTTCGCGGTCGCACCCGGCATTTCGACGAACACGTCCATCATGGGCACGATAATTTGCGGCTCTTCTTCGCGCGGCGTCTGGAACACAGCGAAGGCCCCAAGCAGAATGGCGAAGACGATCGCCAGAGGCGTGAGTTTCGAATTGATAAAGGCGCGAGCGACGTGGCCGGCGATGCCCAGCTTGCCCGGAGTCATGGCTCCTCCACGCGCGCGCCGTCGCCCAACCTGTCAAGCTGCGTTGTGGCCACGCGCTCATTTTCCGCGAGGCCGGAGAGAATCTCCGCGCGGTCGCCGAACTGCCTGCCGGTCTTCACCAGGCGATACTCGACCCTTCCCTGCTGGCTCACAATAAACAGTCCCTCCAGTTCGCCCCGTTCAATGATCGCGGAACGCGGAACGGTCAGGCGCTTCCCTTCTCCAACCGCGAAGCTTGCGGTGCCATACTCTCCGGAAAGGCAACCGCAATCGGGGGGAAGTGCGACTTTCACCAGAAATGTGCGGCTTGCGACATCGGCGGCGGGTACAATCTCCACCACGCGCCCGTCGATCTTGCTATGCCCGATCGTGACGCCCGTTAGCATTCCAAGGCTGACTTTGGGCAGGTACCGCTCGGGAAGATTTGCTTCAAGACGGTAGTGCGAAGTTTCCTCAAGCGTCAGCAGTGGCGTCCCCGGCATCACGACCGTTCCGGCATCGACCGACTTCGCCGTCACCACGCCATCAATGGGGGAAATGATGCGAGAGTAAGTGAATACCGTATGCGCGGATTCCTGCTGCGCCCGCGCCTGCTCGCTGCGCGCCAGAATTTGCTTCTTTTTGGCCTGGAGCGCGCCTTCGTTGGCCAACGCAGCCTTGTAGCGGGCTTCCGCGCCTTCAAATTCTTGTCGGCTCAGCGAGTTCTTCTCGAGCAAGCCCTGATAGCGGCGATAGGTCGCCTCCGCAAACTGCCGGTCAGCGGCGGCAGCCTGTTGTGCTTGTTCGACTTCCGCGAGTCCCTGGGTAACTTCCTCCACGCCCGCCTCGGCTGCGCCCAATTGCGCTCGCGGGCTTCGGTCATCGAGGACGGCCAGCAGTTGGCCGCGCCGCATGCGGTCGCCCGCCTTGACGCGCATCTCCAGGACCGTCCCGCTGATCTGGGCGCTCAGAACGCTGATCGTGGCCGAGCGGACGGTACCCGCGGCCTCGTAGAACTCCTGGATCGTTTGCAGACGCGTCGTTTCAATCTGCACGCCAGACACCGGTGTCGAATACGCTTCTTGGGCTTTTTCGCTCGATCCGCAGGCCGCAAGTAGTCCCGCGGCCGCGAGAATCACAAGGCTTCGAATCGTCAATTGTCTCCTCATTTGATTTCCTTCAATATGCCCCAATAAGTCGGGGTGGTACGGGATTCCGCTACCGAACCACTGCCGGTGAATTTGCCGCGAGTTCACCTGTCGCCAACTCCAATGCGGCGTAGCTCAATCGGTAGTCGTACAGAGAATTGAAGAAGTTCTTTTGCGCGGAAGTACGGGCTGCCTCGGCGCGCAACAGGTCGGTGATTGTTGAAAGGCCCGCCTCATAGCGGTTCTGGATGATACGCAGGCTCTCTTCCGCTTGTGTCGCCGCCTCCCGCGAAACTTCCAATCGGTCGCGAGCCGTGTTCAGATTCAGAAAGGCTTCGCGCACTTGCAGACGCACCGCCGAAGCCATTTGAGCGCGCGCCGAGTCCGCCTGCCGCTCGCGCGCACGCGATTCTTTCAGGCGAGCACGGTTGGCTCCGCCATCGAACAGGTTGAAGGTCAACGTAGCAGCCACTGCCCAGTTATTTCCGCCGCGCGTGAGGAATGTCTGGTTGTCCTCCTCCCACGCGCTGAAGAGATCCACCTTGGGTAGAAACTCCGCACGCGCCATGCGCACGCCATTGGCGGCGCGCTCCTTACCAATTTCGAACTGCTGGAAATCGGGCCGTCCAGTCAGCGCGCGCCGCTGGCGCTCGTCGAGCGTTCCTGCTTCGAACGTGGTCTCGCCCAACTGTCCAGCGAGTTCCGTGGCAGCGCCTTCCTCGATGCCGATCGCCACGTTCAGTGCCGCCTGGGCGATGGCCTGGGCGCTGCGGGCGCGCAACAGATCCTCCTGCGCCTGCGCCAGTTGCACCTTGGCGCTGAGGAGGTCGGAGGGCACGCCGAGGCCCTGCCCCTCGCGCGCCTGCGCCCGCTCGAGGTCAGCCTGGGTCTGGGCAACTGCGGCATGTGCGACGCGGACGTTTTCGGCAGACAATAAGCCGTTGAGGTAGGCTTGAATAACCGCGAATATCACCTCCTGACGCGTTCGCTCGCCGGATTTTGCTGCGCTTTGCGCTTCCAAGCGTGCGTCACGGACTCGGCCCGAAATCTGACCCCCGTCCCAAAGCGGCATTGAGGCACTGAACTGTGTGCGAAAATTGTCGAGCGGCGGCGGCGTGTTAAGAAGGCCAAGGTCAAAATTCCGCGCCGTGAACTGGCCTTGCGTCAGCAAGCTCCCAAACACATAGACGGGATTGTTGCCGCGCGCAAATCCTTCGGAAAAATCCACACGTGGGTAGCGTGCCGACGCGGCAACCGTGATGCCTTGCTGAACCGCCTCAGCGTAGGCATCCGCCGCCTGAACCGTGGGGTTGTTCTTGAGAGCGATTGCGACCGCCTCCGGCAGCGTGAGCGGCTGCGGTGACGTCGTTTGTGCGTTCGCCGCGCTCGCTCCGAAAAAAAGAATGGCTGAAAGAAGAAGCGATTTCATTTATGCCGCCTCGGCCTGAGGTTCGGAACAGATCATCGGAATGACTTCGAAGGTGGACTCGATGCGAGCGGTCTTGGAAATCATCGCACCCACTGAGCAGTACTTCGCCTCAGAGAGGTGGATGGCGGCCTTGACGGCCTCGGGATCAATCTGTCCCCGCAGGATGTGCTTGATTTCAACCCGGGTGAAGTAGTTGGGCGGCTCTTCGCGCTGCTCGGCGCGCAGTTCGATTTCGTAGCCGGTTACCTGCTGGCGCTTTTTGCGCAGAATGCTTATAACATCGAAGGCCGTACAACCGCCCAGCGCCAACAGCGCAAATTCAATCGGCTTGGGGCCGGTGTGACCGTCGGCGTCGTCCATCACGACGGTGTGCCCCGAACCCGATTCCGCGACGAACTGGCGGCCTGTTCCCTGGAGGCTGGTTAACCTGAGTTTACCCTGTAACATCCTGTCCCTCGCTTTCGTCCCCGCGACTCTGCTCTCTCGAAGCGCGGGTGTTGGATTTGTCCTCACCGCTTGAACCGGTCAGCATGTCCCGTTCCTCTAACGCATAAATGCAAATTGCGGCAAAAGGTGACAGGGAATTTCGGACGTAACTGAGTCTTTTTGTCACAGAGACCACACAATCTCGCCACAGCCTGTCTTCCACAAGGTTTTGCGTGTAACCTACTCACCGTATGGAGAACGCACCGTTAACTGACAAAGTGCCGCGACCGCCCAACTCGGACAATTTGACTGCGCCAACCGGACTCTCACGCCAACTTGGCCTGGGGTCAGCCATCGCGACCGTTGCGGGCGAATCGATCGCGGTGGGGATTTTTTTGACCCCTGCGGGAATGGCCCGTTCGCTCGGCTCGCCTTTCTGGCTGCTCTTGGTCTGGCTGGCGATGGGTGCCATGGCGCTGAGCGGGGCGCTCTGCTACGGCGAACTCGCCGCGCGTTATCCAGCCGCGGGCGGAGGCTACGTCTACCTGCGCGAGGCGTATGGCTCGCGGCTCGCCTTCCTGTACGGCTGGATGTCATTCCTGGTATTGGATCCCGGAGTGACGGCGGCGTTGGCCGTAGGAATGGCGAGTTATGTTGGCTATGTCGTTGGGCTTTCCCCCGCGAGCGCCAAGCTTACTGCGATTCTCACCATCGTGATTGTGGCGATGCTGAACATTCGCCATACACGCCTAGGCGCAGGTTTTCTCCGTTACATGACTGTGCTCAAGCTGGGAGTGCTGGGGCTGCTGGCCATTTGGGCGCTGACCAAAGGTGCGGGCGACTGGAGTAACTTCTCACCGTTCGTACCGCGACGGCCGGGCCCCGAGCCGTTGCTCATGGCGCTGGCAGGAGGTTATGTCGCGGCCTTTTTCACTTTCGGTGGCTGGTGGGACGTCAGCAAGATTGCGGGCGAGATCCGCGACCCGAAGCGCACCCTGCCGCGCGCGCTGGCACTAGGAGTACTGCTCGTGACGGCCGTCTATGTTCTGATGAGTGCCGTGTTCGTTTACGTAGTGCCCCTGGGCCAGATTACCTCGGATGAGACTTTCGTAGCGCAGGCTGGCGAGCGGGTGTTTGGCTCGGCGGGCGGTCACCTCTTGGCCATGATGGTCGTGGTATGCGTCCTGGGAAGTCTGGCTGCGGCGGTCATGACCGCGCCGCGAGTCTACTACGCAATGGCCTGCGACGGCCTGTTCTTCACGGGCGTCTCAGCCCTGCACCCGCGCTTTGGAACACCAGCGCGGGCCATCGGGCTTCACGCTCTGGTAGCCAGTTTGATCGTGGCGGCGGGGACTTTCAGTCAAATCATCGCCTACTTCGTTTTTGTCGCGGTGATCTTCATCGGACTTACGGTCGCAGGGCTGTTCAGGCTGAAAGCGCCCAATCCGGGAGAACGCTCGTTCGGATTTCCCTGGACAGCGGTTGTATTCTTGGCCCTGATCGTTCTGCTTCTCGTGCTCCTAGCGATGAGCAACCCCAAGCAAGCCTTCCTCGGCGTTTGCGTCGTGGCGCTGGGGCTCCCCTTCCACCGCCTGCTGCACTCCCAGTCCGAGCCGTCGCCCGGAGCCAGCCGTTGACCGCGCATGTTCACTGTCTGTACCGGTCTTTGTAGAATTCCAAAACCTTGTTCTGATCTTCGGGCTTCAGCCCGGATTTCCAGCGGTGCCAATCCTGGGCGAGCGCCGTTTTTGAGATCCCGGGCTCCACGTGATCGGCCTCGGGAAGAAATTCGTTGTAGAAGTGCTTGGCGACTTCATAGAAGCCATGCCACTGTGTGAAATCCGGGCCCATCATGGCGGTGCCCATGCGCGCGCGCCGGCCCTCGTGATGCCACAACTCGTAGTATGTCCATTCCAGTTTCTCGTCGAAAGGTGTGGCGGTCAGCTTGCCGTCGGCATGCAGCTTGTCGACGACGGCCTTGGCAGGCTTGGCGAACTTTTCATTGTACAGATCCACAGTCAGATCGTATTGTTTGTAGAAGTTAGCGACCCATCCGGTAGCGTGGCAATTCGAGCAGACATCCTGCATTGCAGCGCGCTTCTTCTCCCAGTCCTCCTGGCGAATGGAAATCGCCGGTCGCAGTGTCCAACTGATGCGCAGGCCGACATCATGGGTGCGCGTCTGATTAACCGTCGCGCTCATGTGGCAAGTAGCGCAGGTCGGCGCCGAGTAGTAGTCCTTACCCACAATCCACGTCCGCGACTCCAAGTTCATTTTGACGAGGTTGGCGCGGAACTGGATCCCGTGCTTGGACTCGGCGTAGATTTCGGCCTGGGGATGGTCGGGGCCCATATGGCACTTGCCGCAATTCTCCGGATGCCGAGCCTGGGATGAGGAGAAGGAATGGCGCCCGTGGCAAGCGGCGCAAGACCCCTTTGAGCCGTCGGGATTAATGCGCCCGATACCACTATTCGGCCAGGTGGCAGGATCGAATTTCCCTTCGCCGAGGTGCGCGACGGTGCTCCCATGGCACTGCATGCACCCGTTAATCGCAGCGGGACTACCCTCTACGACTTCCCCCAGAATGTTGTCAAGAGATCCGATGAACCTGGCGGCGTCGGCATGATGGCTGGCCTCGAACTCCTTAACCTCCGGCTCGTGGCAACGCCCGCAGTAGTTGGGAGTCACGATCACGGCGATCTTCCTGCCGTAATGGTCGAACGTCGCGGGATCGCTCGCGTTAGCCTTGTGGCACGAGTAGCAATCGACCTTGGCCTCGGCGTGGCGGCTCCCCTGCCACTGCTCGACAATTCCCGGCGTGGTGGACTCATGACACTCCAGGCATTCTTTGGCCTCGGCGGAAACCTTATCGTCTGCCTTGACAGTATCCCACGCGACAGAAATAAGCCCAGAGAGCAAGCTGACCAAGATGAGGAGCTTTCTAGAAAGACACATTGTGGACCTCCACAGAAGAGCTTCGCTACCGCACTGGGGCGCGATCAGGAGATATGACAGTGAGTCGCACGATGCCTTTGGGGAACCGCGCGCGGACGTCTGCGAGGGACGCTTCGTGAGGGGCTGCAGCCAAAACACCACACGGCAGCCGGCAGGCATTCTAAACCAGGATGGATTCGGGCACATGACCTTTGTCACGGGCCCGAGCTTACCTTCCGTGCTAGTATCAAAGAGAGGACAATTCGAAACGAGCCTTTGGAGAAAACGACCTCGTGAACGCCCAAGTTGAACAGGCGCTCGAAATTCTTAAGACGGGAAAACCGCAGGCCGTAGAGCAAGCCATCGAATCGCTGCAATCGGCGGTTTACGCGTTTGGGATGAAAGTGTGCGGGCACCCCGAAGACGCGGAAGACACGACTCAGGAGACGCTCATTCGCCTGGCGAGATCACTCAAGGATTTTCCGGATGCGCGCGCCCTGGCGGTGTGGCTTTACAAAGTGGCCAAGAGCCAGTGCTTGATGAGCCGGCGCAAAAGCAAGTTCGCCCCGGCCGAAATGCTTTCGCTCGAAGCGCTGATGCCGGAGCGGATTGCCAAGGGCCCCGGGGCGCTGATGTCCTGGTCGATCACGCCGGAAGAATTGGTGCTTCGCAAGGAATCGCGCGAGCGATTGGAAAGGGCTATCCTGGCGCTCCCCAGGCATTATCGCCTGGTGTTGATTTTGCGTGACATGGAACAGCTCGATACGAAAGAAGTCGCCGAGGTGCTGGAAATTTCCGAGGAAACGGTCAAGATGCGCCTGCACCGAGCGCGGGTTTTTGTGCGAAACGAGGTGGAGAAAAGCCTCGGCAAGCAGGCCCATCCGGCGGCGACGCGTAGCGCCACCCTTCAGGGCGGCAACTGAACATGCCGGCTGATGGCCGGCCCCATAGCCATGCGCGACTCACGCTGTAGACGAATCTTCTCAGCGCTTTCGGAGTACCTCGACGGCGGTCTGCGCGCCAGAAACTGCAAGGAACTCGAGCGCCATCTCGCCGGCTGCAAACCCTGCCTCGCCTATCTCGACACACTCAAAACCACCATTCGGGCCTGTCGCGCTTATCGCGTGAAGAAAGTCCCCAAGCCTTCGGCGCAAGTTCGCCGCGCGCTAATCGAAGCTGCCACAAAGCGCTAGCAGAACTCGCCACACCAAGGCTCACTTCCCGATGGGCGGCTCGCGGTCTTTCTGTGTCTTGACGCGAATCAGGCTGTAGGGCTGACGCTTGACGAGGTCGGTGAACTCTTTCAAGTTCTGGCTCGTGGCGCGGAGGTTTTCGAGCGTCTCGTCCAAGTTGGCGCGGTTGTTGTCGAGCGTATCCTGAAGATTGCCCATCAGGGCCTGCGCCTCAATCAGCGCGGCCCGGAGGCGTATCAGGGACTCGTGGATTTCCTTGCGGTTCTCGTCGATCGTCCCATTTAGATTTGTCGCGAGCTTCTTGGTTTCGGTAATGGTCTGGTTGGCGTTATCGAGCGTAGGATCGAGTTTGGCAGTGACCTTGTCGATGTTGGCGAGCGAAGACTTCAGGGTTCCACGATTTTCGGCCAGCATCGCGTCCACGTTGGCAAGCGCTGCCTGCAGGTGCTGGCGATTCTCCGGGCCCACGACCGTATTCAAATTCGTGATGAGTTTGTCAGCGTTGTCGGCGAGAGCCACGAATTTCTGGTCGAGGTCACCTACCAATTTGTTGGCATTCACGGTGATGTTGTTGACGTTATTGAAGACATCGGCGAGCTGCACGATTTCCGCTGCCGGAATCTCGCTTCCCGGCTTCAGCGGCTCCGCGTCGCGCGTCCCCGGCGAGATCTCGACATAATTCTCCCCCAGGAATCCCAATGTCGAGATCTTGGCTCGTGAATTGGCACGCACCGGGGTCTTCGGATCTAGGGACAATCGCACACGAATCCGGGTGGAATCATTGCGATCGATTTCGGCCGCTTGGACCGTGCCGACCTTGAGCCCGCCAAAGCGCACGAAGGCTCCGGGCTCGAGGCCGCCGGCGAATTTGAAATAGGTTGTGTACGTCACCCGCTTTTTTTGCAGCAAATTCACGCCGCCGACAAAGATCAGCGCGGTGAGGACCAGAACAATGGTGACAACGATGAGCGCACCGGCTTTGATTTCTTCTTCGCGTTTTGCCATGGTCCCGTTCCTCGCTTGACAAATCAGATTCGAATTTAAACCGCTCGTCGCAGGCCGGCGCCAGAGCGCACTAGAACACGCCCGATGAGCGCGTCAGCGAATGCAGATAAGCCTTCATATCTCGTGTTTCATCCTCGGGAATACGATTCAGAAACTGCATTACACGGGGATGCTGGCTGGTACGAATCTCTTCGGGGGTCCCGGTGGCAATCACCTCCCCGCCGTCCATCACCGTAATGCGATCCGCAATCATGAAGGCGCTGGCCATTTCGTGCGTCACGACGACAATCGTCATCCTAAAAGCCAGCTTCAGCTTCAGGATCAGGCTGTCGATCCCTGCGGCCGTGATGGGGTCGAGCCCGGCAGAGGGCTCGTCAAAGAGCAGGATTTCCGGGTCCATCGCCAGGGCGCGCGCCAGGCCGGCGCGCTTTCTCATGCCGCCGCTCAACTGCGCGGGCATGAATTTCTCGACCCCGCTCAGGCCCACCAGGTCAAGCTTGATGCGGGTCATGATGCGGATCGTCGTCTCTTCCAATTGCGTCAGCTCGCGCAGGGGCAGCGAGACATTCTCCGCGATGGTCATCGAGTTGAACAGCGCTGCGCTTTGGAAGAGCATTCCCATCTTGCGCCGGACCTGGTTGAACTTCTCCTCGGGCATGTGGCAGGCATCTTCGCCCTTGATGAAGACATGTCCCGATTTGGGAATCTCCAGCCGAACGATGTGGCGCAGCAACGTTGACTTGCCCGTGCCGCTTCCGCCCAGGATGACCATCGTCTCGCCCGGCATGATGTCCATGTTGATATGGTTCAGGATGAGGCGATCGTCGTAATGTGTTACGAGGTCACGCACGCTGATCATCGGGCCGCTGTATTGTTCCGCCATCAGGAACCCGTGTAATAGAAGATTGCGGTGAAAACGAGGTCCGCCACAATCACCAGGAAAATCGAAACAACAACCGAAGCCGTCGTGGCCTTGCCCACGCCTTCGGCGCCGCCACTTACCGAAAAGCCTTCGTGGCAGCCGACAGTTGTGATGACAAGCCCGAAGACGATGCTCTTGACGAGCCCCGTCGAAATGTCGCGCATCACCAGGGCGTCGCGTGTGGCGGTGAGATACAGCGAAATGGTTTGATCCAGTTGAACGACGCCGAAGACCCCGCCGCCCAGAATTCCCGCCACATCGGCAAGCGTCGTCAGGCAGGGCAGCATGATGATCATCGCCAGGTATTTGGGAACGACAAGATACTTGATGCTGTTAAGCCCCATGACCTCAAGGGCATCGATTTCTTCCGACACCTTCATGGTGCCTAGCTCGGCGGCGAAAGCCGAACCCGAGCGCCCCGCTACGATGATGGCGGTCATGAGCGGCCCCAGCTCGCGCGTCATCGAGACACCGACCAGCGCGGCGACAAAATAGCTCGCGCCCAGCTTCTGCAGTTGGTAGGCACCCTGAAACGCCAGGACCATGCCAACGAAGAATGATATCAACGCCACAATGGGGAGGGCGTTGAAGCCTGCCAGGACCATCTGGTGGACGGCGCTTCCCCACTTCAGTCCCCGCCCCTTGAATGGCGCGACAAATGTCCAATAGGCGGTTTTCGCGGAAAGCGCGTAGAGGCCGCTCAGGTACCGAAGCAGCCCGAAGGTGTTGCGGCCGATGAACGCCAGGACGCCCGTCATGGCTGAAGCTGGAGTGGACTCAGAGTTCGTTTCCAGAGAATTCGTAATGGCTTTCAATCTGACCCCGCTCTGAACGGGACCGAGGCCACCGGTCGGGACCTCGAAGAATCACGGCAGTGTTCGGTGAAAGAGAACCGCGGATCCTTCTGCTGCCCCAAGCGGCATCAGGATGACATGCCCAAAGTGCTAGATTCCACCGAAGGGCTGGGTGGTCGTTATCTTATCCAGCGCTTCCTGCTCATTCTCGAAAATCGGGAAAACCCGGTTCAGTCGTGCCAGCTCCAGCACGGAGCGCGCGTTATTGCGCAGGCCAAACAACCCGAACCGCGTCTTGGTCCGCTGGGAGAGCTGCAGCCCCTCCACTAACGTAGCGATTCCCGAGCTGTCGATGTAGCTCACACCGGTCATGTTGACAAGGACATCCGCCGCGCCGGCGCGCATCTCCTTCAGCAAAGCCTCGCGCAGGCTGGGCGAGGAGTAGAGATCCACCTCACCCGTGCAGTCGATGATCGTCGCCTTGTCGGCGTTCCTAACTTGAACCTTCATCCTGGATCGCACCCTTTCGGGGCAAGAACTTCACCAGCTTCAGCCGATTGCCGGAGTGGAGATCGTCATCAAAGCTGACTTGGTCCATGAAGCATTTGATGAAAAAGGTCCCCAACCCCCCGGGCCGAACCTCGTCCACGGAGCGCGGCCGGAGCACCTCAGGCGAAACCTTCGGTCCCGCGTCCACCAGGGCAAACTCAATGCGGTCGGGGAAGGATTCAATCTCCAACGCCAGCAACGCATCGTGCCGGTTGCCGTAGGCGTGCCGGATGACATTGCTGGCCGCCTCGTCAACAGCCATGGCCATGCAATCCGACTCCTCCGCAGTGAAGCCTGTAGCCTGAGCGCAGCATCTTACCACACCCCGCAGTATATTCAGGAGCTTGGGGTCACTGCTAAGAACCAAGCGCATGTGTCCAGTGGATCGTCCATGTGGCCGACCGGCACCACAGAAGTGCTGACAGCAAGTTATACTTGGTCATGCCAAGCCCGGGAGTATCGGCGTCCTCACGTCGATAGTACAAGCAGCAGGGGAGGAAATCAATCTTTCTGAAGGGTAAAGCGCGGCCGGGGGGTTTCTTCCCCGTCAATCTCGCCTCACCACTCGACGGCGGCAGCTCGCTGCTACACCTGATCTTGGGTCTTGTAGTCGCAGGCCTCGCGGCAGTCGATGCAATAGTATTGCCCGTCCTCGGTAAGCCGCACGCCGTAGTCGGATTGACACAGGGCGCAGTATTTGTGGCAGGTGCAGCGCTCCTCCGTCTGATCGCAAACCGCGCACTTAAACTCTTTCCAAGCCATCGGCTTGATGCCTCATTTAGGTTTGAAAGCTGGCACCACTCTCTCCTTGCCCATTCTGGAACAGGGCCAGAGCAAAATCAATGAGGAGTCGTAAGTTGCCTGTGACGGCTTTCTGCGACCGAGCCGTTTGACCAGGAACAGACGATAGACCACTTTGTCCGTCGCTGGCTTCGTTGCCTTGACCCCTTCGCGTTGCCTGTGCTAGCTTGGCTGTTCTTGATTGCATCGCCCTTATGCGAGGGATTTCTTGCCCCCATCAACGGGAGTGGGATTAAAGCGGACGGCACTCTATGCCGTCCATAAATCGGCGGGCGCGCGGCTGGTGGAATTCGGCGGCTGGGAAATGCCGGTCGAATACGCGGGAATTACGCAGGAGCACGTTGCTGTCCGCACGCATGCCGGCTTGTTCGATGTCAGCCATATGGGCGAGATTGACGTCCAAGGGAGCCAGGCCCTGGATCTGCTGCAGTATGTGACTTCGAACGATGTTTCGCGGCTCAAGGATTTCCAGGCGCAGTATTCCGCCCTGATGTACCCCCAAGGCAGTGCCGTCGACGATTGCCTGGTGCATCGCTTCGCCGCCAACCACTACTTCCTCTGCGTCAATGCTGCCAATACCGATAAAGATTTCGATTGGATCTCCCAGCACAACAAATTCGACGCCACAGTGCAGAACGTTTCTTCGGAATACTCGCAAGTGGCGCTGCAAGGGCCGAAGTCAGAGAAAATTCTGGCCAAGCTGACCAGGGTCGACTTGCCATCGTTACGTTACTACTGGTTCCGGCCGGCGAATTGCTGCGGAGTGGAAGGGTTGCTGGCGCGCACGGGGTATACCGGTGAGGACGGCTTCGAGTTCTACTTCACTCCCGCAGAATCCGAGCGTGTTTGGCACGAGCTACTTGAGGCGGGCAAGGCTGAAGGCTTGGTTCCTGTTGGCCTCGGCGCGCGCAACACGCTCCGCCTCGAGGCGGCTTATCCGCTCTACGGCCACGAACTGGACGAGCACACAACTCTTCTCGAAGCCAACCTGGGCTGGATCTGCAAGCTCGAAAAAGGCTGTTTTCTTGGGCGCGACGTTCTCCTGAAGCAGCGGCAGGAAGGGACGGGGAAGAAGCTGATCGGGTTCGAAATGGCCGAGCGCGGCATCGGCCGCGACGGCTACAATGTTCATATGGACGGCCAAGTCGTCGGAAAGGTCACGAGCGGCTCGCCTGCGCCGTTCCTGGAAAAGAATATCGGGCTGGCATACATCCCGCCGGGATTCGCCCAGCCTGGCCGCGACATCCAGATCGAAATCCGCGGCAAACTCATCAACGCGCGCCAGGTGCCGCTGCCGTTCTACAAGCGTCAGAAGTAGGGACACCCCGAGGGGTGTCCTCGCACGGTCATAATCAGATAGGAGCAACCGCCATCATGTATCCTCCTGAACTTCTCTACACCAAAGAGCACGAGTGGATTCGCGTGGATGAGAATGTTGGTACCATCGGCATCACCGATTACGCGCAAAAGGAATTGGGCGATATCGTCTTTGTGGAACTGCCCAAGGTGGGCGATCATGTGACGGCAAACGAATCCTTCGGAACGGTTGAATCGGTAAAAGCGGTTTCGGAAATCTATTCACCGGTCACGGGCGAAGTGACCGCCACTAATCCCAAGACTCAATCCAGTCCGGAAATCCTCAACACCGATCCCCACGGCGACGGCTGGCTGATCGAAGTGCGGCTTAATGACCGCCGCGAAATAGAACACCTCATGACCGCCGACGACTACGAGGCCTATATCAAAGAAAAGAAGGGCGAGTAATGCGCTATCTTCCCAACTCCCCGGCCGATCGGGCTGCCATGCTCGAGGCCACGGGGCGTCGCCTGATTGACGAACTTTTCTCACAAATTCCCGAGACGTTAAAACTGAAGACCCGGCTCAACCTCCCCGGACCGCTCTCCGAACCTGAGATCCTGGAGTTCTTCGACGAAGCTTCGAAGCAGAGCAGCCGCGATTACGTTTCACTGCTCGGCGCAGGCGCATATTCGCACCACCGCCCCGTCGCCATCGACGCCCTGATTTCGCGTGGTGAATTCTTCACGGCCTACACGCCCTACCAGGCAGAAATCGCCCAGGGCACTCTCCAAGCCATGTTTGAGTTTCAGACCCTGATGGCGCAACTCACGGGGATGGATGTCGCCAATGCGTCGCTCTACGACGGCTCGACCGCCACCACCGAGGCGGTCATGATGGCGCTGCGCATCACTCGTCGCGAACGCATTTTAGTGGCGAGCACCGTCCACCCTGAGTACCGCCAGGTCCTCGACACCTACGTTCGCCACCAGGGCATCGAAGTGGTCGAGGCAGGTTACTCGCCCGGCGGCCAGGTCGACCTGGCAAAGCTTGATGCGGGTCTGCAGAAAGAAACCGCCGCCGTCGTACTTCAGTCGCCGAATTTCCTTGGCTGCCTCGAACCGGTGCGTGAAATCGCCGCGCTTGCCCATAAGCATAGCTCCTTGTTGATCGTCGCAATCACCGAACCTCTTTCACTGGGAATCATCCAGCCACCCGGCGACGCCGACATCGTTTGCGGCGACGCGCAATCGTTCGGGGTGCCGGTGGCGTTCGGCGGGCCCTACGTCGGATTCCTCGCCAGTCACGAAAAGTTCGTTCGACAGATGCCTGGCCGTCTGGTGGGCCAGGCGCAGGATACCGAGGGTCGGCGCGGCTTTGTCCTCACACTCGCCACGCGCGAACAGCACATTCGTCGCGAGAAGGCGACGTCGAACATCTGCACCAACCAGTCTCTCTGCGCCCTGGCGGCGACAATCTACCTCTGCCTCCTCGGCAAGCGCGGATTGAGAGCTCTGGCTGAGCGCAATCTCGCCAAGGCTCATTATGCCGCCCACCAGCTTCGAGAAATCCCGGGGACCACGATGCCCTTCACCGCACCGCACTTCAATGAATTCGTCGTTAAGACGCCGGGCAACGCGGAAGAACTTCTGACCACGCTAAGGGAAGAAAAGATTCTCGGCGGCCTGAATCTCGGGAGGTACTATCCCGAACTCGCGGACCATCTGCTGGTCTGTACAACGGAAACTGTCAGCAAGGAAGCGATTGACCGGATGGCGAGAGTCTATCGCCGCTTCGGCAAGCGCGCGAACTCTTCCACTCCCGCCGCGGAACTCCATTCAGCCTCCGCGGGGCGGGATCGCTAAGCCATGGAAAACCGCATTCGCCATGCCCGACCGCATGTTACACGCAACGAAGATCTGATCTTCGAGCGGACTTCTCCCGGAAAGTCGGGAGTTGATCTGCCCTCGCTCGACGTCCCTGCTGTTGCGGGGAAAGACGTACTGGGAGAGTTTCACCGGCAGGACATCGAAGGCTTTCCGGAAGTCTCGGAACTGGACGTGATCCGCCACTTCACGCGCCTCTCGACGTGGAATTACGGTGTGGACACGGGCCTCTATCCCCTGGGCTCCTGCACGATGAAATACAACCCGCGCATCAACGAAGTCGTGGCGCGCCTCGAGGGTCTGGCGACCGACCATCCCTACACGCCCGAACCGCTCGCGCAAGGGTGTCTGCGGGTTCTTTACGAGACGGCGCGCTGCCTGGCGGAGATCACCGGCATGGATGCCGTCTCGCTCCAGCCCGCCGCCGGCGCGCAGGGCGAATTAACCGGCATCCTGACGATCCGCGCCTGCCTGGCCGAGCGCGGAAACCCCCGCAAGTACATTCTGGTCCCCGACTCCGCGCACGGAACGAATCCCGCCAGCGTCACGATTTCCGGGTATGAAGTCAGGAACGTCAAGTCGAATGTGCAGGGGTGCGTCGATCTCGCCGAGCTCGACCGTGCCATGACCGGCGAAGTAGCGGGATTAATGCTCACCAATCCCAACACGCTGGGTGTGTTCGAAGCGCAGATTCGCGAAATCGCCGAGCTCGTTCACGCGCGCGGAGGCCTGGTTTACATGGACGGCGCCAACATGAACGCACTGGTGGGCATCACGCAGCCCGCAGCCTTTGGCGTGGATGTGATGCACTTGAACCTGCACAAGACGTTCACGACACCTCACGGCGGCGGGGGGCCAGGCTCTGGGCCGGTAGCGGTCAGGAAATTCCTCGAGCCGTATCTGCCCACGCCCACCGTCGAGAAAGCCGCGGATGGCGCCTATCGCCTCAACTACGATCGCCCCAAATCCATCGGGCGCGTGCGCAGCTTCTATGGCAATTTCGGAATGGCCGTGCGCGCCCTGGCGTATATCCTCGCCAACGGCTTCGAAGGCTTGAAACAAACGACCGAAGACGCGGTGCTGACCGCCAACTATGTGCGCAAGCAGCTGGAAGATGTTTTCGACCTACCCTACGACGCGCCCTCGATGCATGAGTGTGTTTTCTCCGACAAGCGCCAGGCGGCGCGCGGTGTCCGTACCATGGACATCGCCAAGCGCCTGATCGATTATGGATTCCATCCTTACACTACTGCGTTTCCGCTCATCGTCTCGGGCGCGCTGATGATCGAACCCACCGAAAGCGCCGGCAAGAAAGAACTCGACGAGTTCATCGAGGCGATGCGATCGGTAGCTCAAGAGGTCGAAGAAGATCCGCAGTTCGTCCTCAAGGCGCCTTACTCGACGCGCATCACCCGCCTCGACGAAGCCTCCGCCGCGCGCAAACCTATCTTGCGCTGGAAACCCTGAACTTTCGCGCCGGTCTATGGCCGGTGCATTCCTCTCGCGTTCGACCGAACATCGGCAGTCTCTGAGCGGCACTCCAGGAATGCTACTTCTGCCGACCGAAGACTTCTCGAAAAGCGACATGCAAATCATCGAGCGCGCGGGCGCAGTCGCCCGTGAAACTCGAGCCGTGCATGATGGCGAGAGTTTTCGGTTGCAGCGCCGCCAGCTTCTGCAGATTTTGCTCCGTGAGCGGCGTGTAGGGCACGTAATCCGCCAGGATTCCCGCCTGGTATTCCTTCATCGCCTGATAAGAGCGGCCCACTACATCGGAGGATACCAGCGGGTCGACATCGCCGGTCTGATGGAAGAGGTCCGAGCAGAGCAGCGTCTTCTGCGTTTCCTCGAAGAGCACGCCGGCGTCCCAGCCGTGCGGCAGATGCGGGGTCTGGCAGTAGCGGAAGCGGTACTTGCCGGTCGTAAAGGTCTCGCCGTCGGCGAGCGCGCGCGCCTCGCGCCCGATGAAATCGTTGACCGTGACGAGGGCGCCTACCTGGTTGCAAACTACGTCAGCCTTGGGCGCCGCGGCCAGCCACTCGTTGAGCGAGCCACACTCGTCCGACTCGAAGTGGCTGAAGCTGATGTGGCTCAAGTCCGCAACGTTGATGAGTTTCGAAACCGCCTCGCGAATTTCCGCGTGCATCCCGCGCAGGCCGGTGTGGAACAGCAGCGGCTCGTCGTCCTTGATCAAGAAGTGATTGAACTGCAGATTTCCCCACTGAGCGTAAATTGAAATGCGGTAAACGTCCGAGGCGATTTCGGTCGTCTTGGCCATGCTTCACTCCTCCTTGTTTGTCGCGGACCGTCTTGGAGGCTACTGTCCGCGATTCATACATGAATGTGTAACGAGCCACCCCTCCGTTACGGATAAACGCCAATCATCGACCACCTGTTTGCCCTGCTTCGCACCGATCCGCGCTTCGTGTGGTTCGGTATCATTGCCACTGAGCGTCGGCGGTAGGCCCGTAAATCCCCGGAACCTTGCCACCCATCGAGCGCAAATAGGTACTGAGCTGGCCGCGGTGGTGGACCGAATGCTTGACCGCCATCGCGAGAAAGTTGACTCTCGGCGCCTTCATCTTCCCGAACATGTCGATGACGCTGGCCAGTTTCTCGCCGGACATGGAGCGTACGCGATCCAGTGCCGCCGGCACTTTCTCTTTGTACCGGACGATGGCGTCGGCCGGGTTCATGATGCCGCAGGTGTCGGAATCGTCTGGTGGGGGGATAAATGCGCCGTTCGCGATGCAGTTCAGTAGCCACTCATCCTCCAGTGTGATGTGCCGTAGCAACCCCAGGCCGGTCTTAGACTTCGCGTCCGGTCGGTAGTCAAGATGGTTGCCGGGGACCGACTGGAAGACGCGCAGGGTCGACTGCATTTCGCTTTCGAAATCGGCGATCAGGAACTCAGTTATAGTCTTGGCTTCTTTGGGATCCATGGGATGCTCCTTAATTTGTCTGATTCTTTATTCTTCTTCCCCGTGAGCGGACCGCCTTGTGTACAATTGCCCGCTGATACTCCGATGTGTAACAAGCAACCTTTCCGTTACACATTAAAGGTGTGTGGATGCAGATTGAGGTGAATGACGCGGAACTCGCCCGGCAAATCGGCTCTGGGGATGACCGCGAAGCCGAGGCCGAACTCTTCCGCCGGATGGCGCCGCGGATTCGCCTCTACGGCCTGCGCCACTTGCGGGACGAACACGCCGCGGACGACCTGACCCAGCAGGTTCTCGTCACAACCCTCACGGCCTTGCGCGCCAGCCGCCTCCGTGACCCGGAGAAGCTCGCGTCGTTCGTGCTAGGGATCTGTCGGATGACGGTGCTCGATCTGCGCCGCGGTGCGCAACGGAAAGAACGCCTGCTCGAACAGTTTGGAGCAGACCTGGAGCCACAGGCGCAGCCCATGATGCCGTGGCTCGATCATGACCAGATTCAGCGCTGCGTGCAGGGCCTAAACGAGCGCGAACGCACGGTGATTGTCATGACCTTCTATGACGAGCAGAGCGGCGCGGATGTCGCCGGTTTCCTGGGTGTCTCTGAAGCCAACGTAAGGGTGATTCGCCATCGGGCGATTCACCAACTGCGTAAATGCATGGGGGTTGGAGTATGAAGATTGAAGACGACAATAACCCCGCAAATTGCTCGAGTCCCATTGACGCCGCCGTCCTAGCGGACTATTGGCTTGCAGCGCTTCCCCAGTCGGATGAAGCAGCCATTGAGGAACATCTGCTTGAGTGCGACCGGTGCGGCGCGACGCTGCGCGAAGTGATTGTGCTTGCCGATGCCATCCGCAACCTGGCGCGCGAAGGAAGCCTGCGAATGGTGGTGAGCGATCTATTCCTTCAGCGTGCCGCGGAAGCGGGCCTGCGGGTCCGCGAGTACGCTCCTCCACCAAGCGGCAGTGTCCAATGCACAGTGACCGCCGAAGACGACCTTCTCATAGGGCGCCTTGCCGCCAACCTGAGCGGGGCGAAACGTGTTGATCTCTGTATTTGTGACGAGCGCGGTATTGAACGACTCCGGCTGCGGGATATTCCCGTACGTTCCGGGGCAACGAGTGTCCTCTACCAGGAGTCGATCACCTACGCGAGAACTCTGCCGACGCACAAGATGATCGCACGTCTCATTGCTTTCGATGATGCGGGCGGCGAGCGCCTGCTCGGCGAATACACCTTCAACCACACAGCCTCCGTGCCCGGACCGGGTACGGCTGGGATGGATTAGATTACCCTCCGCATCCCTCCGTGCACGGATTCAGGAGACGGCCATGGCGATCAAGAGACGTGAATTCCTGAAAACCTCCGCTCAGGGCCTGGCTGTCGCGGCGGCTGCAAGCTCGCCGCTCCTCGCGCCAGCCGCAGCGGAGCGCAGCGCAACGGAGTTCGCCGAATTCCAGGAAAAGCGCCGCAAGGAATTGTGGGGTTTGCTTGGCGACCTGCCGTGGCAGCACAAGCCCGGCCCAGCCAGGCTTGCGATCAAAGAGAAGCACGACGGCTATACGCTCGAGCGCCTGATACTCGACTTGAACGGCGTCGAGGCCGTGCCCGCGCTCCTGCTCGTTCCGGATAAGCTCCGAAGGCCTGCGCCGGGGCTCCTCTACATCCATTGGCACGGTGGGATGTACGATCTTGGCAAGGAGCAACTCCTCCTGGGCGTTGACGCCCAGCCAGCCTACGCGCCTGTCTGCGCTGAAAAAGGACTCGTGACACTCGCGATCGATAGCTGGTGCTTCGGGGAGCGCAAGCATGCCAAGGTCGGGAGAACCGGCGAAGAGGACGCGTTCAAGCTGATGCTGTGGCGCGGCCAAGTCCTCTTCGGCATGATGATGCTCGACGAGTTCCGTGCCCTCGACTACCTCGCCAGCCGGCCCGAAGTTGACGCGAAGCGCCTCGGGGTGTTCGGGATGTCGATGGGCTCGACCAAGGCCTGGTGGTTGGCGGCTCTCGATCCGCGCGTCAAGCTCTGCCTCGACGTGTGCTGCCTCACCGATTTCGACGAACTCATCAAGGACGACAACCTGAAAGGTCACGGGATTTACTACTTCGTTCCCGGCTTGCTCAAGCACTTCTCGACCGCGATGATCAATGAGCTCATCGTCCCGCGCCCGCGCCTGAGCGTGAACGGCCGCCAGGACGATTTGACTCCCCCCGCCGGAGTCGAGAAGGTGCGCGACTACTTGGCGCCCCTTTACCGCAAGTACGGCCGTGAGGTGGACTGCCGCATCGAACTTTTTGATTGCCCCCATACGGAGCTGCCGGAGATGCGCAAGCTGATACTGGAATGGATGGACAGCTACCTCGCCAGGAAACCGGAAGCGGCATGAACCAGCCGGGTGCTTCTTCCAGCCTGCCTCACGTTGTTATTGTCGGCGCCGGATTCGGCGGGCTATACGCCGCCAAGGCACTGAGGCGCGCGCCGGTTAAGGTGACGGTCATTGACCGGCGCAATCATCACTTGTTTCAGCCGCTGTTGTACCAGGTGGCGACGGCGGGCCTCTCTCCCGGCGACATCGCTTACCCGATTCGCGCGGTCCTGCGCCGCCAGGAAAACACGCGGGTGCTGCTGGCGGACGTGGTCGCGGCGGACTTGAAATCGCGCAAAGTCATCCTGCGGGATGGCGATCTCGAATACGATTATCTAATCCTGGCGACCGGCGCACGCCACGCCTATTTCGGGCACACCGACTGGGAGAAGTGGGCGCCCGGGCTCAAGAGCCTGGAAGACGCCCTGGAGATGCGCCGCCGGATTCTCCTGGCCTTCGAGCGGGCCGAGCGCGAATTTTACGAAGCGCGACGCCGCGCGTTCTTGACCTTTGTCGTGGTGGGCGCGGGCCCGACGGGAGTCGAACTGGCCGGGGCCATCGCTGAGATCGCCCGCCGCGTGATGGTCCGCGATTTCCGCGCCATCGATCCCCGCGAGGCACGGATTATCCTGATCGAGGCGGGGCCGCGCATCCTTCCCACCTACCCTGAAGATCTCTCCGCGAAAGCCGAAGTGTCGCTGCGGAAACTGGGCGTCGAGGTCTGGAAGAATTCCCCGGTGACGTCGGTTGGCCCGGCTGGCGTCACGGCAGGCGGGTCCGAGGTCCCTGCCGCAACGGCGCTTTGGGCTGCAGGCGTTGCCGCGTCACCTTTGGCCCAGTCGCTGGGGGTCAAGCTGGACCGGGCCGGCCGTGTGCTGGTCGAGCCTGACCTCACAGCCCCCGGCCACCCTGAGGTTTTCGTCATCGGGGACCTGGCGGCGCTCGCGGACGCCGGCGGCAAGCCTTTGCCGGGCGTCGCCCCGGTGGCCATCCAGCAGGGCCGTCACGCCGCGCGGAACGTCCTTCGGGCCTGCCAGGGGTTGGTGCATCAGCCCTTCCGCTATTTTGACAAGGGAAATCTCGCCACCATCGGCCGTGCCGCCGGAGTGGCGGACCTGGGCTCGATCAAGTTCTCGGGCTTCATGGCCTGGATCACCTGGCTGTGCGTCCACATCTTCTTCCTAATCGGTTTCCGCAACCGGTTCATCGTCCTGTTCGAGTGGGCGTGGGCCTACTTCACTTTCCAACGCGGAGCGCGGCTCATTACGGGCGACATCGACGGCCGGCCACCGGGGCCCGCCGGGTGACTTTTGAGAAGGGTTATTTGCCAGACGCCTACCCCCACCTATAGGGTGACCCCCTGAAAAAAACCCAGAATCTTGTGGTTTTTCTCTTTACAAGCCCTTTCCTTCGTGCTAGTTTTTCCCTGATGTTACGGGGATCCTCGCGTCAGCCATACCTTTTGCGCCAGATGGCATGACGGGGTCTAGAGAAGTAGGGTTCAGGCAACTGCGTCCTTCGCCGTGGCGGCGAAACCAACCGGAGATTTGCCCGGCAGGTTGTTTTGTCCCCAGCCAGACTCCGTGTTTGCTGTGGTGTCCTGAAATTGACGGCATTGAGGGATTGCGCGGTGGTGGTCTGCTCGGGAGGGTTGCGAAGTGTATAAACTGAAACGCGTCGAACTGCTCGGCTTCAAATCATTCGCCGACAAAACCCGCTTGGACTTCGCCGACGGCATCGCCGCCGTCGTAGGACCGAACGGCTGCGGCAAATCGAACCTGTCGGACGCCATCAGCTGGGTGCTGGGCGAGCAGAGCGCGCGGTCGCTGCGCGGCGAGCGCATGGCCGATGTGATCTTCAACGGCACGAGTGCTCGCCCACAGACCGGCATGGCGGAAGTTAGCCTGACCCTGATCGATCCCGAATACACACAAGCCGGCGAGGGACTGGAGACCGAAGACCTCTTTGCCGAAAATTCTGAAGCCGAAATCCCGGCTGACGCTGAGGCAACACCCTCCAATGGCAACAGCGCCGCGACAGTCGCACGCCCGGCGGCGCTCAAGCATCGCTCAGGCGAGATCATGGTTACGCGCCGCTTGTTCCGCTCCGGCGAGAGCGAATACCTCATCAACGGCGAACTCTGCCGCCTGCGCGACATCCAGGACCTCTTCATGGGCACGGGCCTCGGTCCCGAGTCTTACGCCATCATCGAGCAGGGGCGCATCGGGCAGATCCTGAGCTCCAAGCCTTCCGACCGCCGGTTGATTATCGAAGAAGCCGCGGGCGTCTCGAAATTCAAGACGCGCAAGCGGCTGGCGGAAGCGAAGCTGGAATCTTCCAAGCTGAACCTCAGCCGCATCACCGACATCCTCGAAGAAGTCACCAAGCAGGTGAACTCGCTCAAGCGCCAGGCATCGAAGGCGCGGCGCTATCGCGAGATGCACGAGGAATTGCGCGGGCGGTTGAAGATCGTTCTGACCTGCCGCTTGATGACGCTCGAAGCTGAATGCCAGCGCCTGCGCGAGGAGTCGGCGGCGCTGCAGTCCGCCTGCGCCGAGGCCGCGCAGCGGCTGGAGGAGATTGACCACGAGCAAAGAACCGCGGCCGCGCGTCACGACGAGCTGGAAAGCCTGCTGACCGGACTGCGCGAGACGATCGCTCAGGGCGAGCTCGAACGCGAGCGATTGAACTCGCGCCTCGAGCAAGTGCGCCAGCAGATCTCGAGCCTGGAAGCGCGTGGCGTGGAAGCCACCGCCGAGGGCCAGGCGCTTCAAGGGCAACTCGTCGTTCTCGAGCAGGCGGCCGAAGCCCAGTCGCAGCGGGCTGCACAGCTCCAGCTCGATTGGACGGCGGCGCAGGAAGCGGTGCGGCAATTGCTGGCGCGGCAGGAAGAATTGAACAGTCAGCTCATGCACGGCGAAAGCGCGGTCGAGACTTGCCGGCAAGCTCTGCTCGGCGCCGTAAGCCAACTGGCGGAGCTGCGCAACCAGCTTGTGCAGGCCGAGGAGATGGGCCTGGCGCTTGACCGCCAGGTAGCGCGCGCCCGCTCGGAAGGCGACGCGGTCGAGCAGGAACATCAGCGCCTGGCGAGCGAACTCGAAGCCTTCGGACAGGCGCAAGAGCGCGATCAGGGCGCGTTGGCCGGGCTGGCGCGCTCGGTCGAGGAAACCACCGCCGCGCTCGAGCAGGCCCGCGCCGAGCAGGTCACGCGCCGCGCAGAAGCCGAAAATCTTCGCCAGGAGGTTTCCGGCGCGCAGGCGCGCAAGCAGGCGCTCGAGGAATCGCTGGCGCGGCACGCTTATTCCACCGAAAGCGTGCGACGCCTGCTTTCCGGCAACGGCTCGGGCAATGGCAACGGCTTTCATCCACTCGGCGTGCTGGCAGATTTCGTGGAAGTCGCCGCCGGCTACGAAGAAGTCGTGGAGGATTTCCTCAAGACCGAACTGGAGTGCGTGGTCGTCGAGCGCCACGAAGACGCGCGCTCGGGAATCTCGCTGCTCAAGAGTGAAGGCACGGGCCGCTCGACGTTCTTCGTTACGCACATCCCTTCCAACGGCCATTCGAATGGCGAGCACGACGCGCAGGTCCGCGGCGCGCGCGGCGTGGTCGCGCCGGTGCGGGATCTGGTGCGATTCGAATCGCGGCTGGGTTTGAACGGCGACATGGCTCTTCCGGCACTCGCCAGCGCCTACGTCGTGGAAAGCACGGAAGCCGCCGAACAATTGGCGGGCGAGTTCCCCGAGTGCCACTTCTTGACCCCCAGCGGCGAGCACTTTCACCATCGCCTGGTGGCGGGGGGCAAGGGTAAGAGCGCGGGGCCACTGGCGCTCCGGCGCGATTTTCGCGAGCTGGAACGCCGCCTGGTGGAACTGGAAGCGCAACTGCAATCCGCAGAAGACGCCCTATTCGAGGTGACGGCGCGCGTGGGAAGGCTGGAAGGTGACCTCCGCCGCCTGAGCACCGAGAAAACCGAGGCGGAGAAGAAAGCCGTCCTCGCCGACGAGAAGGTACGGCAGACACGCGAGGCGTTCGATCGCACGAGGGAGCGGTTGAAGCTGCTGCGCGATGAGGCGGCGACGCTCGAAGTTGAGCGGCAAGCGAACCAAGCGCGCCAGGCGGAACTTCGATCCCAGCTTGACGCTTCCGCGACCGACCGCGCGCAACGCGAGGAAGAACTCAGCGCTAAGACGAACGAAGTCCGCGAGCTGCGCGTTCAGATTGACAAGGTTAGCCAGGAACTGCTGGAAGCTCAGACCCGCGCCGGAATGCTGGAGGAGCGCCTCCGCGCCCTTGAAGCCGAACGGACACGGTTGAACGAGCGGATCGAGGAAATCCGCGGGCGCCGAGCCCGGCTGGACGAGCAGATCCACAGCTGGGCGGGAGAGCGCGGATTTCTCGCCCAGGAATCGAAAGAGAATCGCACACGACTGGCGGCGCTCGATCAGGAGCAAATCGCGGCGCGCGAAAGGCAGCGCTTGCTCGACGAAGAGTCGCACAATGTGCGCGCCCGGCGCGACGAGCTGAGCCCACTGCTCGATAGCTTGCGTGCCGAGCTCGACGCCCGCCGCGAGAAGCGCTCCGAGACGGAAGTCACGCTGGCCCGCGCCGAATCCGACCGCAACCATCACGTCGAGCAATGTCGCCAGGAACTACATGCCGAGCCCGAAGCGCTGGTTGCGGAGCTGGCGCCGGAGCGGAAGCTCGAAGGCGAAGCCCTGGTGGCCGCCGAGGAGCAGGTGCGCGACCTCAAGACGCGTATCGAGAATCTCGGCCCCGTCAACATGATGGCGCTCGAAGAACTTCAGGAAGCCGAGGAGCGGTATACGTTTCTCGAGACTCAGCGCCAGGACCTGCTGGCCTCAATCGAAGACACCGCGCAGGCTATTAAGGAGATCGATCAGGTTTCGCGCCAGCAATTCCTCGAGGCTTTCAAGGCGATTAACGCTTACTTCGCCGAGTCATTCCGGACGCTTTTCGGCGGCGGGATCGGCGAGATGCGTCTGAGCGACGAAGGCGACGCCGACAGCGGGATCGACATGGTGGCACAGCCGCCCGGCAAGCGCCTGCAAAACGTCCTGCTGCTCTCGGGTGGCGAGAAGGCGTTGACGGCGCTGGCGCTGCTGATCGCGCTTTTCCGCTACACGCCCAGTCCCTTCTGCATCCTCGACGAGGTGGATGCGCCCCTCGACGAGTCGAACGTGGACCGGTTCACGCGCATGATCCAGGCAATGAGCCGGCACACGCAGTTCATCCTCATCACGCACAACAAGCGCACCATGGAAATCGCGCAAGTGATGTATGGCGTGACGATGGAGGATCCCGGCGTCTCGAAGTTGGTCTCCGTGCGCTTTGACGAAGTGGAACGCGAATCCGAAGCGGTAGCCGTGCCGGTGTGAGGTAGCGGCGGGCTTAGGCCCGCCATTCCGCCATTCCGCCGTCGCGCGGAGCGAAACATGCCGGGCTGGAGGCCGCCGTTACACTCTCTCACTTCGTTTGTCAAGCGATTCTCTCCCGAGCGCGAGGATAAGATTGCTCCGCTGATTTGTGCGAAAAACCTTTCCGCTTTTTCCGTTGACAAGTCTCTCTGTTGTTCTAGAATGTCCCTTCCTAAATCACCATGACCCCCAAAACTCATCCGTCCATCATTCGCGAAACAAATTTGCCCGGCGTCAAATTGCACTCGCGCGGAAAGGTCCGCGACGTGTACGAGGTTGACCCTGACACGCTGCTCATTATCGCCACGGACCGGCTGTCGGCCTTCGACGTGGTGATGAATGAGGGCATTCCCGACAAGGGCCGAGTGCTGACGCAGTTGTCGGTCTTCTGGTTCAACTTCTTCCGCAACGCCGTGCCGAGCCATTTCCTCACCGCCAACGTCGCCGAATATCCCAAGGCCCTCCAATCCTTCGGCGACCAACTGGAGGGTCGCTCGATGCTGGTGAAGAAATCGCAGCCCTTCCCCGTCGAGTGCGTGGCGCGCGGCTATCTGGCCGGGTCAGGATGGAAGGACTACCGAGCCACGGGCGCAGTGTGCGGCGTGAAACTGCCCGCGGGCCTGACGGAATCGGCCAAGCTCGAGCAACCCATCTTCACGCCCGCCACCAAGGCGCAGACCGGACACGATGAAAACATCACCTGGGAGCAAACGGTCGAGATTGTGGGCCAAAGGACGGCTGAGAAGCTGCGCGACCTGACGCTCGACCTCTACTGCCGGGCGCGCGAGTACGCCGAGCAAAGGGGTATTCTGATCGCCGACACCAAATTCGAGTGGGGCACGCGCGACGGCGAACTCCTGCTGATCGACGAGGCGCTCACGCCCGATTCCTCACGCTTCTGGCCGAAGGAGGGATACCAGCCGGGCCGACCGCAGCCGTCGTTCGACAAACAGTTTGTGCGCGACTACCTAGAATCGTTGCGCTGGGGGAAGCAGCCTCCTCCGCCGCCGCTTCCGGCGGACGTGGTGGACAAAACCAGCGCGAAATATCGCGAAGCTTATCGCCTGCTGACTGGTCACAAGCTCAACTAGAACTTTGCCGCCTCGACCGAAGCGCCATGGGGGGATGGAACTGGCTCGACTGGGTTCTGGCCGGAACGGTCATCGCTTCGGTGGTGGCGGCCTTACTGAAGGGTTTCGTCCGGGAATTGATCGCGCTGGCGGCGCTGGTCGCGGCCGTGGTGGTGGCGGCGCTCGGTTACACGCGCGCTGGCCTCTGGTTCGAGGACCTGACGCGGTCGCACGAAGTTGCGCTGGGTATGGGTTTTCTCAGCCTCTTCGTGGGGACGCTCATCCTCGGTGCACTGGTTTCGGCGTTGGCGAAGCGGCTCATCAAGACCGCCGGATTGCAGTGGTTCGACCGTTTCCTGGGTGCTATTTTCGGCCTGGTGCGCGGGATGGCGATCGATTGCATCCTACTGATAAGCTTGCTGGCGTTCAACCTGAAGCCGGAAGCCGTCCAGCGCTCGTTGCTCGCGCCCTACGTCAGCGCGGGAGCAAGGGTGCTTGTCTGGATGATGCCCGGCGACCTGAAGGCGGAATTCCAGGCCGGCTACGAGCGCTTCCACCAGGCGCTGATCGAGACGGACAAGAAGGCGACGAAGAAATAGCCGTGGACGCGGGGCAATTCCCACGGCCCGGAGTTCAAACGTGAAAGAGAAACTCGACGCGCTCATCGACCAGATGGTAGACCACCAAATCGACTACGAAGACGCCGTGGGCGAGTTCGAGAAGCGTTTCATCCGCCGTGTGCTCGAGAAATCGAACGGCAACCAGTCGAAAGCCGCCAAGACTCTCGGCATCCACCGCAACACGTTAAGCCGCAAGATCGAAGAGCTGGGGCTTGACCACCAGCCGCGCCGCCGGCGCTCCAGCCGCTAGCAGGGCCTCAATCTATCCTTTCAAGCAGTTGTTCCGCCCCCACTGCGCCCCGAATGTCACCATCCTGGTTTTGAGGCGACCCGCCTCTCCCCAAAAAAACGAAGGCCGCAAGGCACCCGCCTTGCGGCCTTATACAAGGAATATAACCTTAATTTACTTATTATACATTTTGCGCGAAACCTACCCCGCCCGGCGCTTGGGCGCCGCCTTCCTCGCCGGCGCTTTCGGCTTTGGCGCGGTCTTAGATTTGGGCGCCACCTTGGGCTGGTCGGGGAGTTCGTCTTCATTGATAGTGCCGTTGTCGAGGGTAATCACGAGCCCCGGCTCCGCGGCATAGGAGGCGATCGTCCCCTGGAAGTGCACGGCATCGCCCTTGCTCAGGTTCTTGACGTTGGGCTGCGTGGAATCCTTCAGCTCGATGTCATACACCCCATCGGCGCTCTTCGACTGGTCGAGGATATCGATCCTCACCAGATAGGCCCCGTTGTCCGGCGCCTTCTCCACACTTTCGACAAACCCGCCCACGCCGAAGGGCTGGCCTTTCAGAGCGTCCCAGAGTTTCTGGGCGCGCTCCCCGCCGTATTTAAGCTGGAAGAAGGTCTTGTTGAACGCGTCCACGCTGGCGTTGCCGGTATCCGTCGGAACTTCCATCTGCGCCACTTTGAACCCTTCAGGCGGGTTAGGAGACGCAGCGGCCTGGCTCATGATGTCGGCCAGTCCCTGGTCGTTCCCGTGATAGTTGATATAGACCTGCTTCAGGTAGCGTTCGATTTCGTCGGCGGCGGGATTCTTCCCAGCTTTGGCCAGCGAAGCCGAGCGCGCCAGGCTCCAGATCGCGTTGTTGTAATCGCGCGGGTCGGTGGAAATGTAGGCGATCCCCAAACGATAAAAAGTGTAAACATCGGAGGGATTATCTTCGGCCGAAGTCTTGAACGAGGCGATCGCAGCGGCGTAGTCTTTCCGCTGCAGGGCCACGAATCCCAGCATGCCGTTAAACAGCGCCCGACGCGCCTTGATACCCTGGTTGAACTGCTCGTCGGTCACGTTGGCCGGCTTCTGCATCTTCTGGACTAGCTCGAGCGCGTGCTTGGAATCATTTTCGACAGCGGAAAGCTTGCTTGCCGCATCCGGGTCATTGCCCTTGAACACAAACGGAAAGATATAGGCGCTCAGTGTGAGCGCGTCGATATTGTCGGGATTGGCTGTCAACGCGCGACGGCCGATCTCCAACGCCTTGTTGCCATCGCCCAGCTGCTGACAGGCCTGCATCATGGTGACGTAGACCAAGTCGGCCACGAACGAGCTGGGATACTTCTGCAGAAACGCTTCCGCCAGCGAGAGCTTCTTGGTGGGATCTTTCTCGTTGGCCATCGCCGTGTAGGCGTCGTACTCTTCGCGGCCGCTCCACGTGGTGGGCCTCTGCCCTGCCGCCGGTTGTTGAGCCGCGGGCTGCTGTGGCGCCGCCCAGGCCACAGAGGGCCCTGCGGCGTTGTTTCCTGCCGGAGAGATGGGAAGCCCCATGCCCGTCAGGAAGGTCACGCTCAAAAGCACAGTTGTTTTCTTCAAGCTCATGCGCCACGACCTCAAGTCTCTAGGGTGTGATACTTCGAGTTCGGAGGCCATCCCGTCCTGCTCGCCGCAGGGACTTTGCTTCGGCTGGTTGTTCCTGCCGCTGACGGCCCGCGTTTCAGGTGCGTCACTCCAAATATCAGGAGTTGCAGGATTTTTCAAGCAAAATCTGTTACACCTCTGTTGAAAAATCATCGGGCACCCTCCGCCGTCCCAGCTTCCCTGGAATAATTGACTCCGGTCATGCCGCGCAAGTTCGCTTTTCTGGCGGGAAACTAAACTTGGTGCCTCATTCCCCGCCGGGGACTGCGACGCGCGGTGTCGGTCCGGATCGCGCTATCCTCTGGCTTAGATGCGGACGGCGTGGGTTCTGTGGCCAGACGGCCATAGCACTCTGGTGCCACCCATAGCCGCCCTCCCGATGAAGAGTATTGGGGCGAATTCCGTCCGGGGTTGCCGCTGGGGGCGGGAGTCTCCGCTTCGCGGGAAATGCGTGATCCACCCGCGGGCTGGACTCACCTTGCGACGCGCTTACGCCCGCGTTTACAATCGACCTGGAATGTCCACCCCCGGTACCCACAACCGTCTCGGGGCGCTTGCGGAGAAGGCTGCGGCGGCGCCGCGGCACCTGCTTGAGCCGTTTTACAAGGAGACCGCCAAGGAAGTCCTTCTGGCCCTGGCGCGCAATCCCAATCTGCAGGAGCGCGACCTGCTTCGGCTGCTCGAGCGCAAAGACCTGCCCGGCGAAGTTCTCCGTGCCGTTGCCGATCACAAGGAGGCCGCGCGCAACTACGGCGTCCGGCTGGCGCTGGCCCGCCACCCGCGCACTCCGCGCCTGGTTTCGTTGCCAATCCTGAAATTCCTGTACCTCTTCGACCTGGTGCGTGTCAGCCAGACACCCGCTGTTCCCACCGACGTCAAGATGGTGGCGGAGGAGACCATCCTCAAGAAAGTCGACACGATCCCGCGCGGCGAGCGCATCAGCCTGGCACGGCGCGGCTCGGGAAGGGTCGCCGCGGGCCTGCTCGTCACCGAAGACCGCGAATTGATTCTCGCCGCGCTCGAGAATCCCTTCCTGACCGAAGGGCACTTGATGAAGACTCTGGCGCTCGATTCCCTGCCCGCCGCCGTCGTCCGGACTCTCGCCAGCCACGAGAAGTGGTCCCGACGCTACTACGTGCGTCTGGCACTCATTCGCAACCCCCATACGCCCTTCCAGCAGGCCCTCGCTTTCATCCCCGACATCGCCGTGCCTGACCTCCGCGAAATCTGCCTCGACCGCCGAATGCCGGACTCTGTTCGCCATTACATCGCCAGCCATTGCTTGGGGCGGCTTCAGACAAAGTCCCCGCCACCTTTTCTCGGGAAACCCTGAAGGGGTTCATGGGAAGTGCGTGCCATCGGGAGATGTTTGTGGTTTCCGAACTTCCAGGTTGACTTTTCGATTCTCGCCCCTGTGATTCCGCCTTTTCCCTTTGCCTGTTTTCCTTCCACTTTTATATCGATTCCCCGCCCGCCGCGTACAGCCTCCTGAACCGACTCACGATCGCCCCTCCGCCCACCGTGCAGGTCCGCCCGAAGAGCCCGTAGAGCGTGTGCTTGCCTTCCCTCCTCCTCCCTTCATCATCCGCCATCCGCCCTTCAGACTTCGCCCTTTACCCCCTCGCCGTTACCCTTTACACTTCCCGCCAAGGAGCGCGCGTGGCTTTCAGCTGGATCGACCTCGCGGTGGTCGCGATTTATCTCATCGCTATCACCCTTTTCGGCGCGCGATTCGGGAAGAGCCAGCGCACCCTGCACGACTACTTTCTGGGCGGCCGCCGCCTGCCTTGGTGGGCGATTGCCTTCTCCGTGGTCTCGGCGGAAACCAGCATCCTGACCATCATCAGCACGCCCGGGCTCGCTTTCCAATCGAACCTTGGATTCCTGCAACTGGTTCTCGGATATCTGTTGGCGCGCGTGGTGGTGGCGCTGGTGTTCCTGCCCCGCTATTTTGCCGGAGAGCTTTACACCGCCTACCAGCTTATCGAGCGCCGGTTCGGGCGCGAGTTGAAAGTCCTCACCGCCGGACTGTTTCTAGTGACGCGCGCGCTCGCCGAAGGCGTCCGCGTCTTCGCCATCTCCATCGTCATTGAAGTCATCTTCAAAACCGGCGTGCTTCCGGCCGTCGTCATCATCACCGCGCTCACTCTTTTCTACACCTACCGCGGCGGGCTGACGGCAGTGATCTGGACGGACGTCATCCAGCTTGTCATCTACTTGAGCGGGACGGCGCTGGCGGTGATGCTGGCGCTCGCCGCGCTGCCGGGCGGCTGGACGGAAGTCAGCCAACTCGCCGCGGCGAACGGCGACAAACTCGCGGTCTTCAATTTCGATTTCAACGCGCACCAACCTTACCTCTTCTGGACGGGCCTGATTGGCGGCGCGTTTCTATCCACCGCCAGCCACGGCACGGACCAGTTGGTCGTCCAGCGGCTCCTCGCGGCGCGTTCGCTCCGCGAGAGCCAGACGGCCGTGATCGCCAGCGGCGTCATTGTATTCCTGCAATTCAGTCTGTTTTTGGTTGCCGGAGCGGTGCTCTTCGCGTTCTATCATCGCTTCCCGCCCGCCGGGGAATTCGCGCGCGGCGATCAGGTTTTTCCGACCTTCGTCGTCACCCTTCTACCCACCGGCCTCGCGGGCCTGGTCGTGGCGGCTATCCTCGCCGCGGCGATGGCCAACCTGAGCGCGGCGTTCAATTCGCTCGCCTCGAGTTCGGTGGTGGATTTCTACAAACCTTTCGTGCGGCCAGATGCGGACGAGAAACACTACCTGCGCGTCTCGCGCCTGCTGACGCTCGTCTGGGGAGCGGTTCTGATTGTCATCGCGTTCCTCGCCCAACAACTCCACCGCAGCGCGCTCGAGCTCGCTCTGACCATTGCCTCCGTGCCCTACGGGTGCATGCTGGGGACTTTTCTTTTGGGGGTGCTCACCAAACGAGCGACGAGTCTGGGCACGGCCGTCGGCGCTTTTGCGGGGCTGACGGCGCTACTCGCGGTGATGGGGCTAACGTCAATCGCCTGGACGTGGTACGCGGCGATCGGCACGATCGCAACGTTCAGCGTGGGCTGGCTCGCAAGCTTCGCCACAACTCGCGCGCGAGCGTAGATTGTGAACGGTGAATCGTGAATAGTGAATTTGTTCGCGAAAATCCAGCTTCTTTCGGCTTCGGCGGCGACTCGCAATCCGGTCGGACCCATTCACGATTCGCCCTTCACAATTCACCATTTATCGTTCTTCTCCACAGAAGAAGCGAGGCACTTCTTAATGCCTGAACGCCCTCAACTGGTAAAGGGTCTGGGGTTTTACGCCGCCACCTCTGTCGTCGCCGGAACGATGATTGGCACGGCGATCTTCGTGGTCCCGGCCGACCTGATCCAGGAGGTCGGCTCGCCCTGGATCGTGCTGGGGGTATGGGCCTTCGCTGGCGTGCTAAGCCTCTTCGGGGCACTCGGCTATGCCGAGCTGGGGGCGGCGATCCCGGAGGCGGGCGGCGAGTATGTCTATCTCCACCGCGCCTACGGACCCTTGATAGGATTTCTCTACGGCTGGACGCAGTTTTCCGTCGCTAAGACCGGCTCGATCGCGGCCATCGCTACAGGCTTCAATATTTACCTGAGTTATTTCTTCCCCCGTATGACCGAGATTATGTGGGAAGCATCGCCCGGCGGTATCACCATCCGCGTGACGGGACTGCAAATTGGCGCCGCGGCGATGATCCTGCTTCTTTCCACGATCAACATCCTGGGCGTGCGGCGCACTGGCGCGGTGCAAACGGTCTTTACCGCCTCGAAACTCGTAGTGCTGGCGCTGATCATTATATTGGGCCTGGCGGTCGGTAACGGCTCGTTTTCCCACCTTTCAACTACGTTCAGTTCCGGCGCCCCGATGGGATTCCTTTCGGCGCTCGGACTGGCCATGGTCTCGGCGCTTTGGGCCTACGACGGCTGGAACAACCTCAGCATGGTGGCGGGCGAAGTCGAGAATCCCCGGCGCAACATTCCGCGCGCGCTTATTGCCGGGACATTGCTCGTCGGCGGCGTCTACATTCTGATTAACATCACTTACTTTTACGTCCTCGCGCCCGCGGAAATGGCCGTCACCAGCACCGTAGCCGCCGACGCCGCGCGGCGGTTTCTGGGCGGCGCGGGGGGAGCTTTTGTAGCCGTGGGCGTGATGATTTCCGCTTTCGCGACCCTTAATGGCTCAATCCTCGCTGGGTCTAGGATCCCTTACGCCCAGGCGCGCGCCGGACTCTTTCCCGAAGTGCTTTCGGCAATTCATCCCCGCTTCCACACGCCCGCCGTGGCCATTGCCGCGCAAGCGATTATCGCCGGGCTCTTCGCGCTGACTGGACAATACCGCGGGCTCTACACGAAGGTAATCTTTGCGGAATTCCTCTTCTATATGCTGGTGACCGCAGGAATCTTCATTCTCCGCCTGCGCGAGCCGCAGCTAGTCCGTCCGTATCGGACCTGGGGGTATCCCCTGATTCCGGCGATTTTTGTTATGCTGTCTGCGGCGCTGCTCTTGAACACGTTTCTCGAGCAGCGCGCCGATTCCCTCTGGGGCCTGGTGTTGATGGCGATTGGGGTTCCGGTGTACTTCCTCTGGAAGCTATGGCGACGGCGGTTTCCAGCCTGATATCAATCGTTCGATGCGCGGTGGCGTTCATCGTGGTTCTAGCCTTGTGCGGAACCTCGAATGCGGCCCAGAAAGCCCGCCGGACGGCGTCCGCGAACAGCCCGGAACCAACCACGCTCACAAAGGCGCGTTGGCGGGTGATGGGCGCGCGCCCGCTGGCGATGTACTACTACTCCGACGATGCGCGAGGCTTGCTGTCGCTTGCCGAACACGCGGCAGAGATGACCGTCCTCGGTCCGCAGTGCTACAAGATCGATCCGGACGGAGTGATTCGGGGCGAAGTTCCCCCGGCTGTGGCGGACGCGGCGCACCGAGCTAACCTCCCTATCATGCCGCTCTTGGTCAATCCCGGCTTTGACCGTGCCGTTGCCAGCGCCGTGCTGCGCAGCCCCCAGGCGCAGGAACGCGCCGTCAGTTATCTTGCGTACCTCGCCCGGCGCGAAAACTTCGTCGGCTGGCAGCTTGATCTGGAATTTATTGATCCCGCCGACAAAGCGCTCTACACGAGATTTGTCCAACACGCCGCGGCGCGCCTGCATCGCGACGGACGCCTGCTGAGCATCGCCGTTGTGCCGCGCTTCTCCGACCTCTATCCCGACACGCGCGCTGCGGAATTCCGGACTGGGGAGTGGGGCGCGCCGTTCGACTTCCGGGCTCTCGGCCGCGCGGTCGATTTCATGGTGCTGATGACCTACGACCATCACACCAACTCCACCGCGCCTGGTCCCGTCGCGGGTCACGCCTGGATGCAGGCGGCTATCGAGTACGCCGCGCGGCACGTGCCCGCCCGGAAAATCCTGTTGGGAATTCCCTTTTACGGACGAGAGTGGGTCGAAACCGCTGCGGGAGTGCTCTCCCGCTCGATGGCTTTCGGCGATATCACGCCGCTTCTGGCGCGTCCGGGGCTGGAAACGCGATGGGACGAGCGCTGGCGGGCGCCATGGTTCGAATTTCGCGACGGGGCGGAATTGCATACGATCTGGTACGACAACGACCGCAGTTACCGGGAAAAGCTGTCCCTGGTCCGGCAGCATCGGCTGGGCGGCTTCGCCGCCTGGCGATTGGGCACCGAGGACCCGCAATTCTGGGCGATTGCTGCCGAGGCCGCCAAGAAGCTGACAACTCGGGGCGAAAGGGGCGCCGCCATGCAGCGAGCCCGTACCGGCTCGCGGTAGTGCCACAGCTTCCTATATGCAGGATACGATGATATGCGAATAAGAATTCTCATCTCAGGCATTCTTATTCTCATCGCGCCTCTGGCGCGCGCCGCCCGACGCCCTCCCCACACCTGGGCCGTGATCGCCGGTCGGGATCTTGACGCACGGATCCGACGCCATATCGAGTCCTTGGCGGCCAACGACCAGGCGTTGATCCGTTACTTCGCAAGCGCGCGCGATGCGGGCCACGTCAGGTTGCGCCCCGGGGACCTCACCCTCGAGATCATCCAGGAGAAAGATCCCATCTCGTATCGCGCAACGCTCCGCCTGCTGTCCGGCGACGCCGGCAAAACTATCACGCCGGAACTGGCGCGGGAGGGCTACGACCTGAGCGTCACTTACCCGCGCGGCACCGTGCCCAATCGGATCCGCATCACTGCCTCCGCTCCCACAGGATTTCATCATGCATTGATGCGCATCCCCGACCTGCTCCGCCTCCCGCCGGAGAAGGTTCCGTCGCATCTATTCCCCAACCCAAAGCTCTGCGCGGTAACGCGTGCGGCGGGGGCGGCGGTTGTGACGTTGGCGGATTTCCCTTCTTTCCCCGAGCGCGGAATTGTTGAAGGTTTCTACGGCACGCCGTGGGGCCATCAGGACCGGCTCGACATGTTGCGATTCGAGGGCCAGCACGGGATGAACGTCTATTACTACGCGCCGAAAAATGATCCCTACCACCGCAAGCTCTGGCGCGATCCCTATCCGCCCGAGGAACAGAAACAGCTGGGCGAACTGGTGATGGCAGCGCGCGCGAATTTTGTGGACTTCTGCTTCGCCATCAGCCCGGGGCTTTCGATGACTTACTCGAGCGATGACGATTTCAAGGCGCTCACCGCGAAACTCGACGGCGTCGCGAAGCTCGGCACCTCATGTTTCGCCCTGTTTCTCGATGATGTCCCCCAGGAACTTCAGAACCCACAGGATCTCGAACAATTCAAGACGCTCGCCGCCGCTCATGCGTCGGTCATCAACAGGCTCGACGATCACTTGAAGGAACAGTCTCCGGCCAACCGCCTGGTGGTAACCCCGACCACTTACACCAACCTCTGGGGCAGCCGCGATTACATCCGCGATTTGGGCACGGCGGTCAACCCGGACGTCGAACTCGTTTGGACGGGGCCGGAGGTGGCTTCGCCCGTGATTACCCTGGAGCAAGCCAAGGAATGGGGAGATTATCTGCGTCGCAAGCCGCTTATCTGGGACAACTTTCCGGTGAACGATGGCCGCTCCTGGCGCGTGCATCTCGGCCCGTTGCGCGATCGCGATGCGCGCTTGCCCGAAGCGGTCGGCGGATTGATTTCGAACGCCATGAATCAGCCGCGCGCCTCCATGATCCCGCTGGCCACGATCGCGGACTATTTGTGGAATCCCGCCGCCTACGATCCGGAGCGCTCGCTCGCGAACGCCGTGACTGACCAATACGGCAAGGACGCTCCCCGACTCCTTGCCCCGATCCTGAAAATCTACGGCGATTATTGGTGGGACGAGAACGTGTTCACACCGCTGTTTCAGGAGCGCCGCTACCCGATCGACGTTCCTGAGATCGAGCGGAAAACCGCCCAACTCGAAACCGCGCTCAAAGGAATCCAGATGCGCGGCGGTTTCCAGAGACTTTATGCCGAACTCGAGCCATTTCCCGGCCGAATCCGCGAACGCCTCGCCAAGCTGAGAACGGACCCGACGTTCGAGGGACTGGCCGACGGTAGACTCCAATGGCGTGAAGATTACGCTGTTTTGACCGCTCCCAGGATCAGCTCCCCGGTTGCGCATGACGGCGAATTCGCGAAGTGGCGAGCCGCAAAAGTGTACGACCTGAACGCCGCGACGCAGATCGTCCAGGGATCAAAATGGTGGAAGGGCCCCGACCAGTTCTCGGCGCGCGTGGCATTCGGTTGGGATGAGAAATACTTCTACGTTGGCGTGGACGTGAGCAACGCCGCGCTCTGCCAGCCCTTCACAGGACGAGGGATTGAGAACGGCGACGCTTTCACGCTGACTCTCGAAACGGCGTTCCGTAAGCATTTCGAGAGCACGCGCCCCATGGGCGATGAATATCGCCTGCTGTTCAGCCCAGGAAACTTCGCCGGCGTTGAGCCGAGTATTTATTCCGACGAAGACTATCTTCCACCGCGCGCCCAGCCACACAACTACGCCCAGGAAATCAGCACGGCGTGGAAGAGGACCGCCAATGGCTTCTCTGGAGACATCGCCATCCCCGTTTCCTTCTTCGAGGGTAAGAAATTTTCCGAAGGGTACGAAATAGGGATCGAATACGGAGCCCAAAAGGTTTTTCCCGAGCCCGGCAAGGGAATTGCGGATAAGGAATCCCGGCGTATCGTGTTTTCCTCAAAGGCCGCACAGGCGTTTCACGCGCGATTAACAAATCCGTCCAGTTATCAACGCTTGGTACTAGGGAAGTAGCGCCGGCCGCGCCCGGAGGGGAAGCAGGCAAGACTCTTGGCTCCTGACACGGTAGGGGTAAGTTCCTCCGGCGCTAAAAGGCAAAGAGATGCGACGATCCAAATCGCTGATCGGCGTGGTCGTGGTACTCCTCGCCATCGCTGCCGCGCGCTTTTATCCTGACCTCAAGCGCCGGCAGGCCGAGCCGCACCGGGATGCAACTCCGGTGTCGGTTCCCGGCGCCGCGCCTATCGAGGGCCCGTATTTTTCCGACCGCGACCGCGTAGCCGAGCGGATCATTGCCGCCATCAATCACACCAGAAGGAGTCTTCACATCGCTGTCTACGCCCTAACGCACGCGGATATTGCTTCGGCAATCGAGTCCGCTGCCCAACGAGGCGTGGAAGTCCGTATTGTCTCCGACCAGCGTCAGGCGAACGAACCCTCCTCGGAGATTTCCTTTCTGCGCTCGAAAGGGGTGGCGATTCGCCTCAGCCGCGGCTACAAGGGCGACCGCTCGATCATGCATAACAAATTCGCGGTCTTTGATGGACGGTTGGCGGTTACTGGAAGCTTCAACTGGACGACGAGCGCCGACCATTACAATTTCGAAAACGCCGTGTTCATTTCCGATCCGGCGGGTGTGGCGCGGTTTGAAGTGGAATTCGAGCGAATCTGGGCGCAGGCAAGGTAGGGGGATGGGACCAGTGGCGCTTGAGCGTGCCGCTATTTCTTCTGCAGCGCGGGCAGCAGGTGCTGCGCCACGAAAAGCTCATAGGTCTTTCGCACTTCGTCTGTCACGGGAGCGCTGATGAGCGGGCGATCACCCTCGGCGTGCAAGTAGGTGTCGCCGGCAACCCCGAACGGACCGGGGTCCGTCTTCATGAACTTCTCCTGATCGGCAATCCCAAACTCGTAAAACTCCTTGGCGGTGTAAGTCTTCATCTGCTCCGGGCCGATCTTCCCCACGCTCCGCACGTATAGGCTCAATCGGGCGAAACCACGGTCCTTGTCATACTCGGCGCGCAGAATGTGCTGAAGCTCTTCGTCCGGGCTACCCGGGTCCTTGTATACATCGGCGACGACGAAGAACCCCGCGAGTTTCCCTCCACGCGTCGAGTCGAGCAGTTGAAACAAGCGCAAGGTAGGATCGTTGGGGTCGAGGGGTGGGGTTTTGTCTTTCGCGACCACCGTCGGGGCACTGACCACGCACATTCCGGCTAGAGCCAGGATTGCAAGCCGCAGGTGAGAAGATCTCAGCCTCATAAATCCTCCCCGCCACAATCATCCGTATTTGCACATTGAAAATACTTCGGGCCGTCCGCGGTCACTTCAGACGGCCCAATCTTACTCCTGCGCGTCTTCGGAAACAAGCCGGGCATGTCCGCCTCACGACTTTGTCGAAGCGAACTCTCGTTAGCGCGACGCGGATCACGGGTAAAGTAGATACTTGATGCGCATCTGGCGAAAAGGCTCGAGCGGCTCGTAGGAATGCAGTACGATCGCTCGCGGGTCCCTACCCTTTTTGAGGTCTTCCAGCACCCAGCGCGCTCCGACCAACGGCAGGGTCTTCTCAAGCTGGAACTGCTCCGGATAGAGATGATGCAGCGCGCCGAGCAACTCCACTCCGAGCTCAGGCGAATTGAGCGCGTCGCGATCGACCAGCACGAAGTTGATTCCGTGACAGGCCTGCCGGGCGAACGGCCCGCTTTCAGGAGTGAAATCCACCGGCACAAAGCGTACGCCCTGAATCCGCCGTTCGTTCAGATAATCTGCGAACTGGCGGGCATCAATCCACGGCGCTCCGAGCAATTCGAAGGGTGTGCCGGTTCCGCGCCCCACGCTGACATTCGCGCCCTCGGCCATCGCGACACCGGGGTAAAGCGCGGCCGCGGTCAATGACCGCAGGTTAGGCGAGGGATTCACCCACACCAGACCCGTCTCGTCAAACCAGTCGCCGCGCTCCCAACCCTGCATCTTGATAACGTGCAGATTCGCTCCAATGTTATTCTCGCGATTGAACATTTCCGCCAGCTCGCCCACGGTCATCCCGTGCCGCACAGGCATGGGAAAATATCCGACAAACGAAATCTGGTCAGGGTCGAGGATTGGCCCCTCAACCGCCAGACCGTTGATGGGATCGGGGCGGTCGAGAACATAGATCGGAATTCCCTCCTTCGCCGCCGCCTCCATCGCGTAACCGAGCGTCGTGATGTAAGTGTAGAAGCGGGCGCCGGCATCTTGAATATCGAAGACCAGCGCGTCGATGCCATTCAGCATTTTCTCGGTGGGCCGTAGCGTGCCCCCATAGAGACTGTAAACCGGCAAGCCAGTTACAGGATCTTTTCCGGAAGGGACGGGCGTGCCCTCGGCCGCCGTGCCTTGGAAACCATGCTCGGGGCCAAGAATGGCCTTCAATCTGACGCGTGGGGCTTTGTGCAAAATGTCGATCGTGCTCCGGCCTCCGCGGTCGCGGCCAGTGTGATTGGTGATGAGCGCAACGCGCAACCCGGCGAGCGGCGCGAATTTTTCCGCAACCAGGACATCCACTCCCGTCAAGACTCGTCCATTCCGCAGCGGTTGGATCCGATAGCTCTGCGCCAGCTCGGTCGGACCGGTTATGGGACTGCGTGACGCGAGGATGGCTCGCGAGCCCTCCAATCCCAGCGACGCGGCAACGATCGTCGAGACCCGTGCCCGCAGCGATACGACGTCGCCGCGGCCGTCAGGATGCACGCGGTTGGAAAGTACAATAACGTAGGTTTTCGACACAGGGTCGATCCAGATAGAGGTCCCCGTCCAGCCCGTGTGACCGTAAGAACCCAACGGAAAAAACTCCCCGCGCGTCGAAGCATAGGGCGAGTCGAGATCCCAACCCAGCCCGCGCACCGCGATCTTACCGGGGGGGGACTGCGGGGCCGTCATTTTCTCGACGCTGAGCGGGCTGAGGACGCGCGTGCCCAAATAGGTCCCGCCGTCCAGGAGCATCTGCGCAAAGATCGAAAGGTCGTCCGCAGTGGAGAAGAGCCCAGCGTGCCCCGCCACACCACCCATGAAGCGCGCTGTCGGGTCGTGAACTTCCCCGAGGAGCATCCTCCCATTCCATTGCTCCGTGGGGGCGATTCGTTCGTACTGTGATGCCGGCGGGCGGAAGTTGGTGTCTTTCATTCCCAACGGTCTGAAGATGTGCTCGGCACAATAGACATCGAGCGGTTCGCCGGAAACACGACGCACGATTTCGCCGAGAGTCTCGAAGTTGATGTCGCTGTATATAAACCGCGTACCCGGCACTGCCACCGGCTCCTCCGCCAGGATCCTCTGCATCGCCGTGTCGTATCCCGACCACTCCGGCTTCAGGTCCAGATCAGGCCGCAGGCCGGAAAAGTGCGTGAGCAACTCTCGCACCGTGATGACGTCCTTGCCACGGGTGTTGAACTCCGGCCAGTATTCCGTCACGGGGTCAAGAAGGCGAATCCTGCCCTGTTCGACGAGCTGCATCACGGCGGTGGTGGTGGCTATGACCTTGGTGAGCGAGGCCAGGTCAAAGATCGTATCCGTGGTCATGAGCGCGCGATGCGGGACGAGCGAGCGCTCTCCAAATCCGCGGCGGTAAACCACCTTCCCCCTGTGCCCAACCAGGACGACCGCGCCCGGGCATTTCCCGGCTTTGATCGCTTCCTGCACGACGAAGTCGATATTCGCGAGTTGTTCCTCGCGCACCTGGGCCACCAGCGGCCGAGCGCCGGCCGTTATCGCGAGGGTTACGGCAAGGCTTACGACCACGCCCAGGCTCACTCTGTGAATGTGGGTTGTCGTGTGGAAACTCGTTTTGGCCGCGTCATTCATCCTTGACCCTTTGGATTCGGTGTTTCGCCTTTCGCTTTCAACTTTTGAAACCTGGCTTCTTTTCCCTTCCGCCCCGGGAGCATCCTGCTATATACTCCCGCCGCTCGCGTGTCAACGAGAGCTTTTCGTAAATCGCGCATTTTCGCCGGGTAGAATATGAGACTGACATTTCTAGACTGGGTTGTCGTCGCAGCCTATTTCCTCATCAATCTCCTGATCGGGCTTTACTACCGCAAGAAGGCCAGCGCCAGCACCGGAGACTTCTTTGTATCGGGCCGCGAAGTCACCTGGTGGCTGGCGGGAACTTCGATGGTCGCAACGACCTTCGCCGCAGATACGCCGCTGGCAGTGACGGGCCTGGTGGCGCGCAACGGCATCGCCGGCAACTGGCTGTGGTGGAATTTCCTCTTCAGCGGCATGATGACGGTCTTCCTCTTTGCCCGCCTGTGGCGCCGGTCCGAGACTATCACGGACGCGGAATTCGTCGAACTCCGCTATCACGGAAAGCCCGCCGCGTTCTTGCGCGGATTCCGCTCGCTCTATTTCGGCATCCTGATGAATTGCCTGGTGGTGGGCTGGGTCAACCTGGCGATGGAAAAAATTCTCATGACCGCGCTGGGAATCCCCAAAAGCTGGGCGCTCGCCGTCTGCCTGATCGTTATGGGCATTACGGGATTCTACACGACAATCTCCGGCCTCTGGGGAGTGCTGTGGACAGATGTTATTCAGTTTGTGCTGAAGATGGGGATGGTGATTATCCTCGCGTATTACGCTGTGGATGCCGTAGGCGGCATCGAGGTGATGAAACAAAAACTCATCGCGATTGACGCGCAGCGCGCCGCCGCGACCGGCCAGACCGGATCAATCCTCTCTTTCGTTCCCGACTTCAACTCGGCGTACTTGCCGATGTTGACCTTCGTCGTCTATATCGGCGTGAGTTGGTGGGCCAATTGGTATCCTGGCGCCGAACCGGGCGGCGGTGGATACGTTGCACAGCGTATTTTCTGTGCCAAGGACGAGAAGAATTCGCTCTGGGCAACGCTCTGGTTCAACATCGCGCATTACGCGCTGCGCCCCTGGCCGTGGATTCTGACGGCTCTGGCCTCCGTCGTCCTCTATCCCGACCTCCCCGATCCGGAAATAGGTTACATCAAGGTCTGGGTCGATTACCTTCCCGGAGCTTTTCGCGGGTTCATGATGGCGGCATTCGCGGCGGCTTACATGTCCACCATCGCCACGCAACTCAACTGGGGTTCGTCGTACGTCGTCAATGACTTCTATCGCCGCTTCCTGGTGCGCGGGCGTGATGAGAAGCACTACGTGTTTGTCTCGAAATTCGCCACGGCTTTCTTGGCCGTGCTGGGAGGGGCCGTTTCTCTGGTCATGGAATCTGTGGGCGGCGCCTGGCAATTGCTCCTCGGGATCGGCGCCGGAACCGGAGCCGTCTACCTCCTGCGCTGGTACTGGTGGCGGATCAATGCCTGGTCGGAGGTTTCCGCCATGGCCGCGGCCGGGATCGTCACGATTCTGTTTCGCACCGTGATTCACCTTACCGGCTCCGACGCGGACGTGTTCGCGAAATCCATCCTCATCACGGTGGGGGTGACTTCCGCCGTCTGGCTCGCCGCCACGTTCCTCACCAGTCCAGAGCCCGACTCGAAGCTTCTGGAGTTCTACCGGCGCGTGCGCCCCGGGTATTTTGGCTGGAAACACATCGCCGCCCAAGCACCCGAAATTCCGAACACCCACGAGGGTTGGTATAATTTGATGGACTGGCTGCTTGGCTGCGTGATGGTCTATATGGCCCTTTTCGGAATTGGCAAAATCCTCCTGGGATCAGCGCCGCTGGGCTTCGCCTTCCTGGTTATTTCCGTCCTGTGCGCGTACGCGATTTACTGGGATTTCTCGCGACGGGGGTGGGAAACGCTCTCCGGCAAGGGATAGAAGGGCGCGAAGGGTGAAGAATAAATTGTAAATGAAGGGGGTTGAAGAGGAAAACATCCTCACGGTCGGTGGCGCCGCTTCCCCTGTTCACCAATCACTGCTCATCCTTCCCTGGTCACCGCTCACAGTTCCACTAATTCCGAATAAAGTGAAAATAACGGAACGCACGCTCGCCGCATCCACGAACCTAGATAAGAAACCCACACGCCAGATCCTCGGCATCATCAATCGCGAAGACAGCAAGGTGGCGCGAGCGGTCGCTCGCACGTTGCCGCAAATCGCGCGCGGCGTAGATCTCATCGTGGAGGCGCTCCACGAGGGCGGGCGCCTCGTCTATCTCGGCGCGGGCACAAGCGGACGACTGGGGGTGCTCGACGCCGCGGAATGCATTCCGACCTTCGGAACGGATCGGGTGATCGGCGTGCTGGCGGGCGGCTCCACCGCGATGTCTCGACCCACCGAAGCCTCGGAGGACCACCCCACTCAGGCGATGCGCGACCTGCGCCGAGTGAAGTTGTGCACGCGCGATGTGCTGGTCGTGATTTCGGCAAGCGGCTACACGCCCTACGCCCTGGGCGGCCTCCGTTACGCGCGGCGCCTAGGGGCCGCCACCATCGCGGTAACGTGCAACCCGCGCTCGCCGATCTGCCACGGCGCAAACGTTGCCATTATCCCGATCGTCGGCCCGGAAGTGATCGCCGGGTCCACGCGGATGAAGGCCGGAACCGCGCAAAAGCTGGTCCTCAACATGTTGTCCACGGCGAGCATGGTGCGCTGGGGCCGCGTGGTTTCCAACTGGATGATTAACGTGCAAGCGAGGAATCGCAAGCTCCGGCGGCGCGCGGCGGCGATCCTGGCGAACGCTGCCGGTGTAAGCGCGGCCCGCGCCGAGCGGACCCTCGGGGAAACCGGCTTTGATCTGCCCACGGCTTTGCTCATGCTCTGGAAAGAGATCTCCCGCGCCGACGCTTCGCGCCTGCTTGCGAATACGCAAAACTCCGCCGCCCTGCTGCGCGCGGAATGGGCGAAGTGGCGGCAACGATCAGGGCGAGGGCCGCTCCCCGCAAAATCCAAACGGAAGAAGCCATGAAGGGCACCAAAGTCATCCTTGCCGGGACGATCTACACGCCGACGGAGGAGATCACGAATGGCGTCATCGTGATCGAAGGCCACCATATCGCCAAGGTCGGTCCGAAGGAGAGCGTCAAGATTCCCAGCGGCGCGACCGTCATCGACAATCAAGACCGTCTCGTCGTGCCGGGCTTTATTGACGTCCACATCCATGGCGCAGCCGGACACGACCTGATGGAAGCAACGGGCGAAGCGGTCTCCGCTGTCGCCGCATACCTGGCCCGTCACGGCACGACGTCGTTCCTCGCCACGACCGTTACGGCGAGCCTCGACCGCACACTCCATTCAGCACGAGCCTTAAGTGAAATCATCCGAACAGCGCAAAGCGCGTCCGGGCCCACGGACAAGTTCGCCGGCGCGCAACCGCTGGGACTGCACCTTGAGGGTCCGTTTATTAATGTCAGGAGGCGGGGCGCGCACCCCGCTTCGCAGATTCAAACGCCGTCGGGGCGAACCCTGGAGCGTATTCTTGACGCCGCCGACGACACCGCGCGGCTGCTTACGATCGCTCCGGAACTGGAAGGCGCGCTGCAGGTTCTCGAACTCGCGCGTCGGCGCGGCCTGCGTGTAGCGCTCGGGCATTCAGATGCGACTTTCGAGGAGGCCGAGCGCGCGGTCACCGCCGGAGCCACATACGCGGTTCATGTTTACAATTCCATGCGGCCATTTCTGCACCGCGACGGAGGGATCCTCGGCGCCGTCCTGACCGACGATCGCGTCAGCGCGGAGCTGATTTGCGATGGCGTGCATGTCGAGCCGCCCGGCGTCCGATTGCTGGTGAAATCCAAAGGGCTCGAGCGAGTCGTGCTGGCCAGTGACAGCCTCAGCGGTGCAGGCATGCCGGACGGAAACTTTCGCCTGGGAAACTTCATGATCCACATGTCCGGCGGTGTTTCGCGTTCTACCGAGGGTAACCTGACAGGCAGCGCGCTGACCCTCGACGCCGCCATTCGCAATCTTGCGAGGTTTACCGGCCTCAGCTACAAGGAATGCCTGCTATGCGCCACGTTAAATCCCGCTCGTATCGCCGGAATAGAAAAGCAGAAGGGTATGATCGCGGTAGGAGCCGACGCCGACCTCGCCGTGCTTGACCAAAATCACTACGTGACGCAGACTTATGTTCGCGGACGGGCAGTCCTCTGACGAACATGGACAAATTCCTCATCGAAGGCGGCAGGAGACTAGAAGGCCGGGTGGTCGCCAGCGGCGCGAAGAATGCCGCGCTGCCGGCCATGGCCGCAGCGCTGCTGACCGAAGACCCGGTTATTCTTCGCAACGTCCCGCGAGTCCGCGACATTGGCACGTTGCGAAGTCTGTTGGACGAACTGGGAGTGGATTCCTCGGTCACGCACGAGGAACATGGTAACCGGCTGGAGATTCAAGCTCGTAAACTGCTCAATCCCGTCGCGCCCTACGAACTTGTGAAGCAGATGCGCGCTTCAGTGTTGGTGCTGGGTCCGCTGGTGGCAAGATTCGGCCACGCTCGCGTGTCGCTGCCGGGCGGATGCGCCATCGGGGCGCGGCCTATCAACCTCCACCTCAAGGGGCTGGAAGCGCTGGGGGCCACCGTCAAAATCGAGCATGGGTACGTGGACGCGCGCGCGAATGGCCTGCGTGCCGCGACGATCTATTTCGACACCATAACAGTGACGGGCACGGAGAACCTGATGATGGCTGCCACAATGGCGGCGGGAGAGACCGTGCTCGAGAACGCGGCGCGCGAGCCGGAGGTCGAGGACCTCGCGCACTTGCTGAATTCAATGGGCGCCGCGATTGAGGGGGCCGGCACCGACACGATCCGCATTCGCGGCGTCTCTCGCCTGCGCGGCGTGGAGCACGCGATCGTTCCCGACCGCATCGAGGTGGGGACCTTCCTCGTGGCCGCAGCCATCACCGGCGGCCACCTCGTCGTCGAGCGAACCGAGCCCGCCCATCTCAGCTCCGTCATCGCCAAGCTCGGCGAGGCAGGCGTCAAGGTTCGCACCCGCGCTGAGCATGAGCTCGAGGTGGAGAGTTCGGAGAAACTGACTGCGGCGGATATGACCACCCACGAATATCCCGGGTTCGCTACCGACATGCAGGCTCAGTACATGGCCCTGATGACTCAGGCGGAAGGCTCGACGGTGATTACCGAAGCGATTTTCGAGAATCGCTTTCTGCATGCGCTGGAACTGCTGCGCATGGGAGCCGACATCACGGTGAACGGCCGGCGCGCCGTCGTGCGCGGAAAGACCCGCTTGAGCGGGGCCAAGGTCCAGGCTTCCGATCTGCGCGCCAGCGCATCGCTGGTGCTCGCCGGCCTCGCTGCCGAAGGCGAGACACTTGTTGACCGCGTGTACCACATTGACCGGGGGTATGAACGTATCGAGGAGAAACTCAATAATCTTGGGGCAAGGATAAAGCGAATCTCGGAATAAATGAGTCGGTGAGCCCGTAGGTCGGTAAACCACGAAGAAACTTATGTCGCGCGTGTCGTCGAATGGTTCACGGACTCAGCCAATCAGTACAGAGCATACGCGATACTGAAAACCACCACGCCCAAAACTCCCAGGGATATAAGCAGATATTTTGTGTCACGCTCCAGCCCAAAGGCGAGCGCCGCAATAACGATGCGGAAGACCGGAGTGAGAAGGAGGAAGAGAATTCCTAGCTCCAGGACGCCCATCGGATCGAATCGCAACGCCCGCGAAAGCAGCGTGGCGGGCGAGGCCGGCGGCACCGGGCGCGCCAACCTTCCCCCGGATCGGAGCAGGCCATAGATCAACCCCAGCGCCATCACCGCGGTCGAGACGGCCGAACCATATCGTAGGACAAGGGCAATCGCATCCTGCGCGCGATCTTCGTATTCATGAACTTGTGAGCCGGTTTGCATTGTCCTGGAACAGAGCGGAGCTAGCGCGCAAAGCCTCCATGCAACGCTTTCCACATCATGATCGCCGCAAAATAAAAGGCAATGATTGAAAACAGCAGGATCAGCCAGCGGCCTGGTGTGCGGCGAAGCAGCCGGGAGCCGAGAGCAGCGCCCAGGAATACTCCCACCGCCGTCGGGGCAGTCACGAGTGGACGCACATCCCCCCGCGCGAAATAGATAAACGCGCTCGCCGCCGCCGTCACGCCAATCATGAAGTTCGAGGTCGCCGTCGCCACCTTGAACGGCACCCCCATCACCAGGTACATCACCGGAACCTTGACGACCCCACCGCCCACGCCCAGCATCCCGGAAATGATTCCCGCGGCTCCAGACCCGCAGAGACCCAGAGGAAGCCTTTTGACTTGATAAGGCGCGCCGGAATCCGCGTGCGCGCCATCGGCGGCAAGGCTGCGTCGAACCATCGACGCCCCGGCGTAAACCAGGAGCAGGGCGAAGCCGACTGCCAGGGACTCGCGGCTTAAAAGGGCAGCCACGAGTGAACCCGAGATTGCTCCAACGGTTGTGGCCAACTCCAGTGTCATGCCCAGGCGGATGTCGCTCAGGCGCTGCTCGATGTAGCTCGCTGCTGCGCCGCTGGAGGTTGCGATCACGCAACACAAGCTGGTTGCGATTGCCTGGTGAATGGGTACACCGAATCCCAGTGTCAACACCGGCGTGATGATCATCCCTCCGCCGATGCCCGTCAGGGAGCCCGCGGCCCCGGCAATCATGCCAAGGCCCACCAGCTCAACAAAAGCCAGCCACGTCAGATCCATTGCGGTCTGGATTTCCCGCTAAAGCCAATGCGTGGAGAGTCTACTCTTGCGCCGGGGTAGGCGTAAATACCGTTCTCAAGAAAACACAACGGGCGGTGAGGAGGTCTTTGAACCTCACCGCCCGTCATAATCCATCGAAGTTTCAGGCTGTCTTACTGGCAGATCGTGCCATCGGGGTCGAACGCGCTGGCGTCGAGCGTGCAGC
>JBHGBD010000024.1:0-72877 GCA_041946825.1 Terriglobia bacterium
CTGATACCCGAACTGGCGGGTCTGCGCGGCGCTACAGGACGTGCGGGCGCTGTTGGGGCTTTCTCAAATTGGCCCTGCAAATTCTCAAACGCCCGTTCCATGTTCTCCCTGCTTGGCTCTAGGTTGTTGTCTAGCAGAAATCTGGTAATCAATGCGCCGTTGTGGTCTGTCGGAACGTAATCTTGGGCATGATCCGCGATGAAGCTGCGGGCGGAAACCACGGCGCGCCGTTCCTCGACAAGAGCCTTGATTTCTTCCGGCTCAGCGCCGAAGGTCTGCTTAACCCATTGGCGCTCGACTTCCTCATCGGACATTTCCTCAGCGCTCTTGGCGGGCTGATTTGACGGCGCTGCCTTTGGCGCTGAGGCAGGCGTTTCGAAGTCGAGATCATTCATGGAGAGCGCATCGCCGGTCGTCTCAGTTCGGGCGGCCCGCACTCTCATTTCGCCGGGTTCAAGCGAAGTCGAGCCGCCAGGGGTCGGATTCACAGGTTGGTTTTCGTTCGGCACAAGTCACCTCTTTGGTTTCAGAATTAGGTTGCAGAAATATCGCGCTAAACAAACGCCTACGAAGGAGGCTAGTAACATGAGCAAGGGTTCATTCATTTTCTTCTCTCAATCGGAATCTGAGGCGGCTTGGCCGGGCCGGGCATCCGTAGATACCGCTGTGCGCAACGGCCTGCCGCCCATTGGGGTAGAGAAGTGGGAAAAACTATGGTACTTTACTGATTCCATTAGCGTTATCGGTTTTCCCACGGTTTTCCCAGTAGGTTCCGTGGGAATTCCCATGAGACAACGTGGGAAAACGATGGGAAAATGAATAACTATATATATATTCATACACATACAGGACTTTTTCCCACTTTTCCCACAGTGGGGGGTAGGGGCTTGACTGGCATATCAGGCAATCGCCGGTAGGTGCCTTGCTTGACGCGCTCGATCCGGTTTTCTTGCTCAGCCTGATTCAGCCAACGGTAGAAACCAGACTTTGAAACTGCGAACTTCTCGATAAGTTCTGAGGTTCCGAATTCATCGCCAGGGGCTAGCTTGTCAAGGAAATCGTTCAACAAATCGTGTGAGAACTGCTCCAACTTTTGCGCCGATGTAGGTTCGAGCCGCCCATTCTCACCGCGCTCGAAAAACAAAACTTGGTCGGGCGCATTGCGCGGGAGTACGCTGACTTTGACGAGCTTGCCCGTCCTGCCTTGCGGCTCGAAGATGATGAGGGTATTGCCAAAGCCGCCCCACGCGCTGCTACCGATGACTTTTTGGCGCGGGCTTTTGTAACCTTGGCCTTCCTTTTCCTTTGGCGCATGGCCTGTGCAAACGATGGTAAAGTTTTTCTCGACACACAACGCCGTGGCTTTGCGAACGAAATTGCTCACAATCCCGTAGTCAATAATCGAACCTGCGCCAAGCAGTGCCGGAAGTGCCTCGATAAAGAGCACACGCACGTCGGACACCATCTGACGTGCTCGCGTGACTATCGCATCGAAGTTGCTCAGGCCGTCCGACAACGCGGAGAAATGCGGTATCTCTTTGGGGTCAATTCCTAAGCGCCGGAAGGTTCTCAGCATATCGGCTTCGCTACGGTCACAGGCTACATAGACAAACGGCTTCGGAAAAGAATTGTAGCCCAATACCTTTTGACCGCGTTTCCATGCGACGATGGTAGGCAGTAACCATGTGGTTTTGCCGCTTCCACTTGGCCCCGCGATGATATGGACTTCACGGGCAGGCAAAATTTGGTCAATGATAAATTCAAAGGGATCGGGCTTCGTTGGAGTCGTGGTCACTTTTTGCGGGGTTTGCGCTTCGGCTTCGGAAAGGAGGCTTTCAGAAACTCGTTTAACGACATTGCCATGTGGGGCAACTTTCATTGGTAGGATCATATTCTGTTCTGCGGCTGCCCCATGTTCAAACTGGCGGCTATTTTGATTCGTCAATGGACTTCTCTGCGGGAAATTCGGGGGAATCAGGCACGAACGAGTAATTGACCTTTCCCGGCTCGGGGTGACTTACCATTGCGGCGCGAACAGTCTGCTTGCCTTCAATACCGCGCTGCGCACTTCGAGGGAGAAAACTCTTATCGGCCTCACACAATACGTCAAGCCAGTGGGCCGCTAAGTCAACATCTTCGTTGCTCACTGAGCCGTTTTCGCGGCCAAGGAGCCAAATTTCCTCAGGCCCATCTGGACTCACGATAATCGCGATGATTGGTTTTTCTGTCATTTGTTACCCCTCATATAGTGTCAAGTTTTGCCGCTTTTTCGCGGCAATTTCTTTCTAATCCGTTCAATCTAAAGACAAGATAGCTGTTACGTTTTCACTGTTGCGAAAGCACATTTCAAGACGGTTCGCCGCGCGCCATCTTCGCATTCAATATCGAGCACTGGCCCCGAGTCAATTTGCCGTTCGCGCAGGATCAGACAGCGCCCGAATGACGGATGCTCCACATAAACGCGAGCTGCTTTCTTTGGCCTTGATAAGTCTTTGATAGGCTCGACAACGACGGGTTCTATGCGGGGGTGAATAGTCGCGCGGCGTACTGTAGGTGTCCAATGAGTCAGAACGCTGCCATAGTGAACATGTGTCAATTCATCCCACGGTACCCACGGGGTGAGATTATCGAAGACCCTATGAACTGCCACGACTGGCCGCTTGATGCGCCGCGCTTCGTTTGCGAGGATTTCGCGAGCATCATCGAAGGCACGTTTGACCTGCATTGGTTGAGCATCAATACCCGCCGCTGTGCTGCCAAGCGATTCGTCTGGCCCGCCGACTTCTAACACACGAATCAAAACTCTGCGATTTGCTTGCGTGGTTTGGCTCAGAACGTTCCCAATAGTGTCGGCGGCATCTTCCCGCGCCTTGTCCGCCGACTGCCCGCGCGGATCATCTGACCGCGTCAAAACTTTGCGCGTCAGAATTTCATCAGCACTGTCGATATTGTTTTGAGGCTGTAATTCCGCGCTCTTTTCATCGGCGGGCTGCCATCCGTCAACCGAAGTCAGCCGCCCCATGCCAGAGCGTAGCCGAATCGCTTTCCGTTGCTCTGGCGTCAGACTCTCGCGCCATTCTTCCTCAACAATCTTCGCACTGACTTTCTGACTTTCTGCCAGCGTCTTGTATTCTTCACTACTTAAGCCGGACATGCGGCCCCCTCGATACGTGATTGGCGTTCTGTTATCGAATGCGCGTTGACAATCTCGCGCACTTCTCCACTGGACAATCGACGGCGCTGTATCAAAGCAGTTGCGACAGCTTCAATAGCCACCCAATGTTTAAGAACCAATGCCTTCGCTTCGGTTCTCCATGACTTAATTAAGTGATTGACTTCCGCGCGGTGTGCTTTCCTAGGCGTGTGCTTTGGATCGAGCGAAGTCCGAAGTAGGTCGAGGTACAGGAATAGCTTAGCGGCGTGGGCGCGCGTTCTGTCTATTTCAAGGTTCGACGCGGTATCCCACTTACGGTATTTCCTATGCCCCGCAATTTCACCTGCAATGATGATGATGAATTGTACGCGCCAGAATTCGAGAGCATCATTCCTTGTGTTGATGGCTACGGACTGTCTTTCAGAATGTGCGGGATTCAATCTCACGGCGGGTATGAACGCATCGGGGTCAAACAGCGAAACACTGTCCAGCCAATCTTTAGTCAGTACGACAGCTACTACAGCGTGTCCAGCTTCGTGGTAAGCCGCGTGAATATCCCATTTCTCGCGTCGGCTTATCTTGCGCCTTGCCATCATCGGCCCCTCGACATGCGCGCGGCCCTAACGCGGGCCTGCCCGGTCTGTCGCCATCGCTTGGGAAAGTCCCCCGTCACGAAGAAATCCGGCGTCAGCGAAGATGGACTGCCCGCGTCAGAGCCGTCGCGCTATTCAATTGTTTTGGGGAACGAGGCCGAACACTTGCGCCATCGGCACTTGGCCGTACTTGTGGTAGCTTCTCGTCAACGTCAGCGCAGCCGATAGTCCCATTAGACTGCGTAGCGTGTTATCGGCCATCGCGCCTAGGTAGTACCAAACCATCGCGCAATATGCCGCCGCTTTCTCCGATGCCAGCAATTCCAACTGAGTTGCCAAATAAATCGGGCCGCATCGCGGGCCATCGACAGCAACTTTGCCGCAATCCAGCTTGGCGAAACGGCCCGAATTACCGCACAATTTACTGCACAAACCTGTCCAATTATGCCCAAATATGCAAGTTGACGCCGACTCAGACCGACGTAACCGACTCATTCTGCGTAGCCCAACTGTCGAGACACGCTTTAGAAATCCGATGCTCTATCCTACTGAGCTACACGCCCGAGCGTCCCTATCATCATACCGTAAACCGAGGAGAGAGCCTAATCACACCTGCCTTCGGGCTCCATGACGGTAACAGTCTGCTTGCGCCGCTGATAGACGGTCACTTGTTCTACGGTTCGAATCGGCAGGTAGTTGGCATCCACCAACCGCTTAAACACTCCAATCTCCTGGCCCGAGAGATTGGGGGAGAAACAACTGCATCCATGCCCCGACCACAACGATCCGCACGGCGCGGTTGCTAACAGCATCCAGGAAGGCGGTTTTCGAGGGGATGTAGTAGTGTTCCTTCTGCCGGTCGTCGAGCCTGTCCGAGATCCGATAGGCGAATTGGTTTTCCTTGCCGGGGAAGTATTGCCGATGAGATTCGAAAACATAGCCCGGCCACAGTGCCAGGACAACTTCATCGGGTGAAGTATGGAACCCGGGCGCGATCCCCGGGGGGACATGGGTATTGACTTTGGTGTTTGGAGGGGGGTTAATAGAAGAAGCCGGGGAGAGTCGGACCCGGCCTGATGGAACCGCGATGGCTCGAAGGGCACTAATTGTTGCTGCGCTGCTGGCGATGGGCGGGAGCTGGTCGTCCGCCGCGCTGGCGCAGGCTGCTGCCGGGTACGCCGCTGCGGCGAGCAAATCGACCGCAATGGGCGTGGGGGCAGCGAAGCCACTTGCCTCGAAGGCGAAGCCGCTTGTCAGGTCTAAAGCGACACCGCTTGCCAAGAATAGCTCGCGCTCGACTTCACCGACCCTGGGTGACGTCCTCGCAGAGAACCGTCAAAAACTCGAGGTAAAAGGCGGAGCGAAAGCCGGCTCGTTACATGTCGAGTCGGTTCCCGCAAAGGCGACCGTCTCAGTGGACGGCGCCCCGGTGGCTTACACTCCCGCCGACATCAAGCTTCCAGACGGGAATCATGTCATCGAATTGCGCCTTCCGGGTTTCGCCCCCTGGCGTAAAGAGGTTAACATCACCCGTGAAGGGACGATGCTCCTGAAAGCGGAACTCCGAACTCAATACAACTCCTCGGAAACTTTCATTAGCTTCAAATAACCGGTTTGGGCCGATCGAGTATCAGATGCACTTGCCTGATCGCGGATGGCGGGGCACAAACCCGCGGCAGGGAACAGTTGTAGGATGACCGTCCGCTTCCAATTCAAATTGATCAATTCCTAGATTCCCATCGCCACCGCCAGGGCGGCGACATCCCCGATCGATTCTCCAAGAGCGGCAGGAACGACTTGGCAAACGCCGACGGTTTGGGGCAGCGCTTCGCGCTGCATCACGCGGCGCGCAGATTCAAGCAAAAGGTCGCCCAGTCGCATCGCCAGTCCACCGATGACGATCCGTTCGGGATTAAGCACGTCGGTGAGGATTGCGAGGACTTCTCCAAGGCGCTCACCCGTGGCGCGAAGAATCTCGATGGCGACGGCGTCGCCTTTCCGCGCCGCCGCGCCCACTTCGCGGGCAGTGATGGGCCTCCCTGTGCGGATGTGATCCGCGAGCAGTGTCTTTTTTCCTTTGCGTTGTGCCTCTGCGATGCTTTGGACGGCAAGTTGAGCCATTCCTCCTCCGCTTGCCCAGCCCTCCGCCGATCCGGCTTTGTTGTGGCCGACGGGCCCAGACCGCGTCAACCGCACATGCCCAATCTCGCCGGCCAGATCGTTCGCACCGCGATAAAGCCGGCCGTCGGCGATGATGCCCGCGCCCAGGCCTGTGCCCATCGTCAGAAACACCATGCTTTGGCAGCCCTGGCCCGCGCCAAAGCGATGCTCCGCGACAGCGCCCGCATTCGCATCGTTTTCCACCAGGCAATCGACCTTGAACTCTTCCTGCAGAATCGACTTGAGAGGAATGTTATCCCACGTGGGCAGGTTGGGCGGCGCCTGGATGATCCCCCGTACACGATCCAGCGGGCCGCCGCAGCTTACCCCGAGCCGCGAGATGGTAGCCGGTTGGCGGTCTTTCTCGGCCAGCAAGTCGCGCACGGATTTCTTGATCAGGTTCAAGGCGTGCTGTGGGCCCTTGGCTGGGCGGGTGGCAAACTCTGCCCGGCCCAAAATCTCGGGCGGCTGATGCGACAACACCACGGCGGTCTTTGTGCCGCCGATGTCGATGCCGACCAGAAGTTTTCCTTGTGCCATTTTGGTTTCAGGATTACCGGAGGAAGCTGCAGGCGACCTGCCGGGAGTCGGCCCTGCGGCGTCCCAACCCCCAACCTCGAAGCCCCATATCATTCTAAATCAGATCATTAGAGAAACTCGGCAAATCCCTTTAGGGAGGGTTGGTTGGTCATGATCGAGCCACCGGGAAGCTTTTTCCCCACCTCAATCGTTGTTTGATTACCGCAAATCGGGGTAAGTGTTCGCGACGTTCTCGCCCTCGCGACGTCGCCCCAACTTAAACCGCTCTGCGAATCCGAGTGCTGCATAGCTCCCCTGCGCGTAGGCGTACTCGTTTTGTGTTTCCCTGAGAAGAGCCAGGTTTCCCAATGGAGACCGCATGTTCACCAGCTTAACGGGGCGTGGCGCCAGGGATGCCACCAAGTCTGTGAGGTCGTATACTCCCAGCACGCCGGGGACTACCGAGTCAAAGACCTGCCGGTGAATCGGCGTGCGCGCGATTGAGGCATAGGAGAGAAGGCCGTCTTCGATCACGGTCTCCGCAATGCGTTGGTCCATCGCAGCGGCATGCAAGAGACTTACAGACACGAAGCCCTTCCCGAATCCCAGGCATCGACCGTCGTAGAGGAGGCCCTTTTCGCTTAATAGATCTACGCCGCGCAGAATATCGTCGATCCGTAGACCCACGAGCGGTTTGCCGATCATTAAGGCCAGCCAGGTGATTTTGCCCAGGCCGTACGCGGAATCGGAGTCATCGGATGATTGTGGTGCCGTGTCGCCCGTTCCGGAGGGATCGACTGCCAACACCGTGTAACCGAGCTGTGCCAATTGATCGAAGTCCCCACCGGATCTTGCTGAGTCCTTGCCGCGTCCGTCCACGAACAAAATCGCCTTCCGGCGCACCCTGTCCGGCTGAGGTTCTGCGAGATAAGCCGTAACTGTGCGGCCTGGCCCGGCTTGGTAAGTGAGGGATGAGAGGTGGTATCCCTCGCGTTCGGTCGAGTCCAGAAATTCTATCCGTAGCGGCCCCCGCGACGCCTCATATCGTGTCAAGCGCACGATCTCCTTCCGCAACCTCGACTGAAGTTGCTCCAACCCCGGTTTCCCCTTGAGGGGAGGCCGGGGAGGGACGAGCCCGGAAAATCGAGTCATATTCAGTGTGCTTGCAGTCTCCCCGCCCAATGATGTGGAGACCTGACCGGTCGGTGTGCAAAGTAAGTCTTCTTCGAATTCTGTTTGGACAGCGGGTTCCGGAGCAATCTCTCCTTTCTGGCCTTTCAACCAACGGTTCATCCACGCATAGATCGCCTCACGTTGTCGCCGGGTGGTGCCGTGGGGGCCCGAGTCGTAAGCTGTCGCGATCTTTTCATCCGCGCCGAGTAAGGAATAGATGCGACGGCTCTCCTCAAATGTCTTACGCGATCCGGCGATAGGAAAGAAATCCTCAGTGGTGGAGCAAATGAGGTAGGGTTTGGGCGCGAACGCTTCCACCAGATCGGCATGGTTCAGGCCGCTCTTCAACTGATCCGGAAACTGTTGCTCGGCATCCTGCGGCCCGGTGCCTAAGAGTTGGTCTTCCCAATCGGTGATATAGCAGGACGGCGCGGCCGCCTGGAGGCGATCGTCCAGCGCCGCCAGATAAGCCGTGAGCGTGCCCCCTCCTGAGCACCCCGAAATGCCGATACGTTTTGGATCAACATAAGGGAGCGACTGCAGCACATCAATGCTGCGCATGCCGTCCCAGATTCGATATCTGGCAATGCTTTCCCCGGCCAGCAAGCTTTGAATGCCCACCATTTCATGTTCCGCTGTCGGACCGCCTACCTTGGAATCGCCCAGTGACGCATCGTAGAAAATGCGCCGCTCGCCCTGCCCCAAGGGATCGTAAATAAGCACTACGAATCCGTTCTTCACCAACCCCAGGCAGAGGGTTTGGTAGAACGCCCTCGCCTTGGCGGCCGGGCTGTGGCCGACGGGTTGAAGGACTGCGGGGTATGGTGACTTACCCGTTTGCGGGACGTACAGATTAGCCGTGACATAGAAGTTCGGCAGGCTCTGATAGACGAGCTTGTCGACGCGATAGTCTCCCCGATCAATTGTTCCCATCTTCTGAATGTTCAGAGTGGTGCGCTCTTGGGGAAGTCCCCCTATAAGTGCCAGGAGTCGTTGGCGCACTTCCGCCTTGCGCTTCTCAAACTGCTCGGGTGTGCGGATCTCGGAAACCTGTGTTTTTCTGGATGCGAGTTGCTGCATCGCAATGCCCTGCAAATAGGACCGCAGCTTGTTGGCAGGTACGGATTCCTGTGACACACCCTGCACGGTGAGGAGGAGCATCGCCACGCTCAGTCGCACCAGTGTTCTGCGATTTGACATTCGCTTTTGCCTCCTTCAGAAGCCGGGCTGTATCTGCGAGATTAGCTCAGCTTGGTCGCGTTCATAGCGGCACCAGCCGCAAAGCATTGCCTGCCAGAATCTTGGCCAGCACTGCGGACGGCAGGTTGAGCGAGATCAGGAGATCGTAAAGTTGATTTGTAAACAGGTCCCGGCCAAAGAACACTCGATCCTGGTACTCGATGAGGAACTTTTGCGTAAAGCTCAAATCCCGAGAGAGCGCGGTATGCCCGGAGCCGGCGGACAGATCGCAATTGAGGTTCGGATATTTATCGAGGTAGTCCAGAAGCCGGCCGCGCCCGACAATGGGTTTGCCTTCCGGGTAGGCGAGTGGTTCCTGGTCGGCATCGCCCGAAATCTCACGCCAGAAACCGGGCGCGTGTCCTAGAAACTGCGTTTGAGGGCAAAGGCGCAACGGGGCCTCCATCACTTCAAGGCCGCCGCCATACCACCATTGCCAATCATTCGGAACCCCTTGGCGAGGAAATGTGGGGTCCAGGTGAAATACAACCGGCAGGCCCAATTCGCCGCAGTAGTGAAATAGCCGGATCGCGTCGGGATCGTCATAGCGCATGCGGCGCTTGAACTCACCGAAGACGCGGACCCGGAAGATCTCCACTGCGGCCTTGAGTTTCTGGTGGGCGTGAGGGTCGTGCGGGTCAACGGTCGTCCCGGGAATGAACCGCCCCGGATAGCGCTCAGCAACGTCGATGACATCACGGAAGGGAATCGACACGCCGGTGGGATTGGTCGTTGAGTAGTAGGTAGGATCCATTTCGGATTCCGGTAGTTCCCAGCTTAAAAGCCAGGCTCGCTCGATGCCGGCGGCATTCATGTTCTCGACCATTCTTCCCCCGTCGTAACCGATCCAACGGGGATGGCAATGGGCGTCGATGATGCGGTGCAGCGGGGCCCGTTTTTCAATTTCCTGAACCTTTTGAGGGGCGGCAGATGTTTTGCCGCCAACGGCGAGCCCGGTCAACAAACTTAGCGAGCTGCTTATGCCTGCCCGAAGGACATCCCGTCGCCGCAGTGTCGTGGGGAACCGTGGTTCGGGGTTTGGTTGCCCGTTCCTCGCCAGATCGCCGGAGTTTCCAGACCCTTCATTGCTCGAATAACGGCCGGAAGGTCTTTCCATTCACTGACCTCCTTATTTCGGGAAAGCGATGCGCTTTGGTCTTTGACATCCTTCAATCCGGGGAACTAAGGCTGTCTTGTCGGCCACGCTGAACTCCCTCCCTTGCTTGCTGCTCGTTTCTCGCACCGCCGGCGACTGCTCACCCAATCTTCAGTCGCAACACCACACCACCATTCCTTTGGCGACTTCGGGAATGGTAAAGGTCATTCTTCCCTGACTCCATCTGCCGTTAAGCTGCTCGGCCTGGCCCAAAAATGGAAGCACCTGCAGCTTTGAGTTTCGCGCCGCGGGAAATACGACCCGAACGTTTCGCTCCGGCGTTTGGTCCGCCACTTCGTTGCGTTTCAGCCCCCGGAAATTCGCCATGAAAACGTGCATTCTGCCGTTGACCTCAGCGATCTGGGTTGCCAGGAAGGGAGAAGCATCGACTCTGACTGTGGGCTTCGTACCGGAGAGTCGCAAAACTTGAGCAGACAGCCGTTGTCGCAGTTTCTCGAAATTCGCCTCCCTATAGTCTCCTTTGATTGCGAAGTCATTGAATTGCTTCGTGACTTCGGCATAGTAAGCCCTGCCGGGACATCGGGGGGCGTAAATAAAGCGCGTCGGCGAGAAAGAGGTCTGTTCGCGCGCCGGGTCGGTAATTCCCAGGAAGGCATGCAGGGGGTTCGTGGACCGCGGTTGGCGTTTTTCGTCGTACATTCCGGTTTCGCCGGTGACCATGAGTGCCTTCTCGTCTCTGACCAGCGCTTGCAGCCAATCCAATTCAGATTCGCTCAAACAACGGACGTCGGGCAGGATGAGTTGATCGCCATGGAAATCCTTCCGATCGCGGGGTGTGACAATCTGAACCTCAAGGTGCGACTGCAGTAGCAGATACATCATTCCTCGAAAGGACTCTATAAATTCCTCAGGAAAATAATCACGGGTTTTGGGTGAAAAATAAACGCCAACAGGCCGGACCGGTTTGCGGGGCGAAAAGAAGGTCTGCTGATGGTCGGCGATCCAATTGAATATCAATTTTCGAGTGTCAATGTCATTTGAGCCTGACATTACATGCCCGCGCGCGTCCCAAACGTTGGTGCCAGCCATCAGCTCTGGCATCGCCAGATTCTTCATCGCCTCGCGCCGGTCTATTTTCTCGTTGTTGTCCCAGGAATAATTGAGCATCCAGGATGCTTTCCCCCCAGCGAAGGCTCTGAAGGAAAACATCCCGGTCATATAACCGAACCAATCAAGAGGCGTTCGTGAGGCCGCCATGTGATCGCCGCTTCCGTATTCGTACTCATGCGCAATCGCGTCCACGACCGGATAAAGCTCGTAGACGTCGGCTCCCACCCGCGGTGATGCTTCCTCAATGCCCGGATAGATTTCCGCGATGGTCATGCATTCAGGATTCGCAGCTTTCGCGTTCTCATCGATTTCCCTCATGAAATCTGTAATCGTCTCAATACGGAAGTCGATCCACTGAACAAAGCCTGGATCGGCGTAGTCGCCGAGCTTGAAGTCTGTCTTGGCGTCAAGGCCGGTCTTTTTCCTGAACGCCGCGACCGTGTAATCATCGAAGCTCGCCCAGCTGCTTTCCCAGCCATCGAAATGGGTCATCCAATACGGGATGTCCACGTAGATGCCATCGATTCCCGTCTTGGCAATCTGCCGCACGCGCGCCATGTAGGTCTTCCGCCACTCGGATGCGTACGGGCTGATCCAAGCGTCCTCGTCGCCCCGCGCGATCCAAAAGGCCGCGCCGCCGCCAAAAACCGCCGGTTCGCCCGTGAGCTTTCGTTGGACCCAGTCGGGGTGGTCCTTAAACAATGTGTGCTTCTGTCGGTCCGCGTTGGCAGTGATGCATTCCAAGCCGGCGATGTAAACGAATGCTCGATTTCCGGCCGCGTGAGCCTTTTGCGCGACCGCCTGAATGGCCTCTAGCTTTTCTGTGGGATCGAGAAAGCTTTCGTAGCGCCCGGTAATGTCATTGTCCGTCTCAATTCCGAAGACGTGAGAATCTTTAGCATCTTTGATGATGGCGTCTACCCGGTCCAGGCTCAGACCGTATCCACCTATTCGCACAAAGTGCGTCCAGTTCCGAGAGTCTTGTGACGGCCTGTTCGATTGGGGCGTTGCAGCAAGGAATGCAGTTTTCAGGCTGATAGCGGCCGTAACCAACGATAGAACCCATAATGAAGCCGCTGCCCATTTACGTCGTTTCATAATGAAGACCTCTGGATTTGCCGAGGAAGGGACCGTTCCTCCATCTGCGGTCAATACTTCGGTTGCAGTCCGGATTCTACCCAAGCTTGAGATCCCTCTCTCGGAGTTCATGAATACCGGCCATCGACACGCGGCCGGATAGAATTGCAGAGCGTCCCGACGCGAACTCCGCGCCCGAGGAAAGGAGAGTGTACTCTAGAATGATCGGCCGGGCTTTCTCGTATCTGCCCCGCGGCGGCGCAGGGGGCGCCTTCCCCCACGCCCGTCGCCATCCCAAACTACGGCTAACCGTCAACCGAAGACTCTGATTATGAATCGAGCCGACAACGGGGCGCACGGCACGGTCGTGGCCTGAAAGTACGCCAAGATTTGAGGAAGAATTCGTGGGAGCGACTGGCAGGAAGCCGGAGCCAGTATCCGAGAATTGTGGTATCGTCGCCGATTCTCCATGCAAAAAGAGCGAGGCAGTCTATGCGCCTAGTAATCGGAGTCCTCGTCGTGCAGTTCTGTGGGATACTCGCGCTGCATGCCGGTGAGGGGATCCCCCGTCGGGTACCCGCGCGGCGCTCCACACAACTGGCTGCTGGCTTCGGCATGAACCAATCGCTTCCCCGCGAGCCTCGTCTGCCATGGTCACGCCCATGGTGGACGCGCCTGTTCGATTCCGGGGTTAAGTGGGTGCGCATCGGTCAGTACGAAAACTCCTCCGATATGACCAGCTGGGATTGGGTCGAGCAGACACCAGGCCATTACGCGGTGATCCCTGAGCTTGACGAAGCGGTTCGCTCCCTGGTCGAGAACGGCGTCGAAATTGAGATTCAACTTCAGTACTCGAACCCTTTATACCAAGGAGATCCGCTGACCCGGCCGAGGCGCGTACTTCTTCCCCCGCCAGGGATCGGACAGGATGATGAACCCGTCAACCCTATTTTCATTCCCCCGCAGACTGACGACCAGATTGAAGCCTTCCTCCAATATGTTCGCTTCATGGTGAATCACTTCAAGCAACAGGTGAGATACTGGGAACTCTGGAACGAGCCTAACATTGGCTATTGGCGGCCGCACGCGAAAACAAAAGAGGAGCTAATCGCCAAAGCCCGTGGATACGGAAAAGTCTTGTGCCGCTTCGCGGATGCGGTTCATGGAACCAATCCGGAAGCAAAAGTCATTTCCGGCGGGCTGGCAGGACCGGACCTCGTGTTCGCGCAAACGGCGCTCGCCTCCTGTCCGGAGAAAGTCGACGTCATCGCTTATCACACCTACCCGGGTTTCGGCCACAATCACATGCCTGAGGAAGCGGACTCGGTAGAGGGGGCGTCGGTCTTCCGCGAGACGCTCATGCACCTTCCGGGTATGAAGAACCGGACCGAGTTTTGGAATAACGAGTGGAATGTGTCGCCAAAATGGGAAGGTTCGAATGATTCCGTCCAGGCGCGATACGTACCACGATTTTACCTTTACCACCTTGCGCAGGGGGTGCGGGGTGCGATGTGGACTTTTGTTCCATCTACGGACGGAAATGAGGATGACTTTTACGGCATCCTTCACGGAGACACCAAAGGTCCCGATGCTTTCCAGCCGAGGCCGTCGTTCGACGCTTTTCAAACCACTTCCGCGTTATTCGGACAGACTGTTCTCGACCGGTTGGCGGAGTTCGACTTGCGGCATATCCCCGAACAGTTGACCCATGGCGCCCTCCAAGCCCACGCGTTTCGCGACATAGTGTCCGGCAAGAGGATTTACGCGTTCTGGCTGGCAGTTCTGGCTGATTCACATGACAGTTTCAATCCTCTCGGGGTTGATTTCGAAGTCAAAGACTCTGCGATTCGTAACCCGATTCTGATCGATGTGAGGACAGGTGCAGTTTCCCCGCTCGAATGGGCGTCACCGGGAGTTCTGCATGTCCCGCTCAAAGACAGCGTGATGGCGGTTGCCGATATTTCCTACCTTGACTGGCCTGAGGTCCCGGAGACCCCAGCGGAGCTTCGGGCAACGCGCTCCGGGCATCTGGTGAATCTCCAATGGAAATCGTATGGAGATATAAACGGGACAGAGATACAAAGGTCCATCGCCTTCGGCCCTTGGGTAGAAGTGGGGCGGACATGGCCGAGCAAGAACGAGTTTGCCGACTCCGTTCCCGCTGACCGCCGGGCGACCTACCGAGTGCGAGCCTTGAGCGGCAACGGGTCTTCGGCATGGTCCAACCCGGCCTGGGTGGACGTTAATCGATAATCGATTGACAAGCATCACCCTGGCAGCTATCTTTTCGCAGATCTCGCAGGTCCTAACTGGAGCGCGACGGGTAGATTGTCAATGTGGATCACTCTCAACGAACCCATCCTACTCCCTCTGAAAACAGCAACTTCGGCAGTTGAGGGAACGCAAGACCGTCCATTACTCCGGTCAGTCCATGTCCGTCCAATATCACGAGGGCATGGGCGAGTATTTGCGGGATATCCGGGGCAGACCCTCGAGAAATTCGTTCTTACATTGAGGCCGTGCTCCGGCCTCATTGTCTGATGTCGCGTAGACTTGGGGGGTGAAAATGCGTTTCCGACGGCTTGTCAGCCTCTGGGTCTTCTCACTTATCCTTCCTTTACCACCGACCGCGTTGGCGGCGGAATTCGACATCGCACCGTTTGCGCGGCGCTGCTGCGTCTCCGATACATATTCCCTCCAAACCATGTTTGACTACGATGCCGCGCGCCGCGCGGCGCCCGATGCGGAGAAGACCAGCGACGGCCGGTACATTTATGGATTGCAGTGGGCGGAGGAGCGTGACGTCCAGGAAGTACGCGTGCATTTCCGCAGCTCGGGGCCGCCGCCCCAAGCTACGGTCGAGTATTGGTTCAAAAACTGGCCCTATGCGCCGCCGCACATGCCTACCATCGAGGATCCGGTGGATGATCCTTGGCAGGGCAAGTGGCTCAAAGCGGAAACCACAACGGACTGCGACAACCGTTCCTGCCGGTACGGGTTTGCGCCGCTCGCGGTCAAAGAAAACCCGAACGCTGCAAATCTTCCGAAACTGGATTACCGCCGGACACTCAAGCTGCGACTGGTCTTTCCCGCCGCGCCCGGCATCGAGCGCGTCGAGGTTTTCAGCGGGTCTGAGGCGAAGCCGGTGGAGGTGCGCATTGAACTCGGCGCGGGCGAAACTTCACCGCATCTGTGGACTGGCCGGGTGAGCGTCTACAACGGGTCGCTCAGCAGCCTCAGCCTGAGCCGTCCCGCGCCCGGGGATTCTGCCAGCCTGCAGGGCTTCAACATTCAAACCCAGGGCGCGCCGAAGAGTTTGCGGGTCGGTTGTATTGCCGCCAGCCCATCGCTACCCGGCTCGCATGACATCACGATCGTGAGGGTCGAGGCGGGTGAACGGACCTTTTCCTTTGCCGTGCCCGATGTCGAGAAGGGCCCGATCTATGTTCCGGGGTTTCATGCCTACGTGACACTCGCCGCGGACCCCCAGCCGTTTTCGCCCTCCATCGTCAGGAAGGGCGAGCGGATTCGTGAAAAGCTCGCCGTCGAACGCGAGCAGACGTATGAGCGGGCCTCGAAGGAAATCCCCGCCCTCGATCCTGTCGAGCGCCAGGGTGGGAGGCTGTATCTGCCTCTCGCGGCGGATGCCAGCTGGCAAAAGTTCGCCTTCGAGTGGGGCGGGAACGTCGCCATCAGCAAACGCGGCACGAAGGCGAAGGGTGCCGAGCTCAAGCGCCTGGAGTGGCCCGGCGACCGGATTTCGTGGAAAATTGGCACCGGACAGCGTCCGGACTTTCGACTCGCCTCGAAGGATTCCAGGCTCTCCGTGCTTGAGAATTACCTTCCTATTGCCACCGCCACCTGGACCACGGACGGCGTCGATTACCAAGAGGAAGCTTTCGCGACCCTGCTTTCCGGGCCACTATCTTCCGAAGACCCCAACCGCAGCGAGCAGACCCCCGCCGTCCTCATGTTGAAGCTGACGGCGACGAATCCTGCCTCGCAGCCGGGCAATTCGCGCATTTGGCTGGCGACCGAGCCGGAGGAGGAGCTGGTCTTTGTAAACGGCGAGTTGCTCGCCGGGGGGCGCCAGTTGGTGCGTGCCCGCGTCAAGCTTCCGGAGTCCGCCCATGTCGCGCTGGCCGCCTTGCCTTCCGGAGCTGAGACGATTATCGGCATCAGGGCCGATGTTCCCCTGGGGCCGAAGGAACAGCGCGAGATTTTCATTGCGATTCCGTTCATCCCCCGGCTCACTCAACCGGAGCGCGCGCGGCTCGCGAAGCTCGATTACCAGGACGAGCGCGACCGCGTGGAGAAATACTGGCGCGAGGTCACCGCGGGCGGAGTGCCGTTCGACATCCCCGAGCGGCGTTTCGTGAGTTTCGCCAAAGGGCTTATCCCTCGCATCCGGATTAGTTCCACAAAAGACCCGAAGAGCGGCCTCTACATGGTTCCGGCGGCGAGTTACAACTACCAGGTGTACGCCAACGAATCGGTGTTCCAATGCATGTTGCTCGACGTAGCGGGGTATTCGCATCTCGCCGGCGAGTACTTGGAGACCTTTGTCCGTCTGCAGGGATCCAAACCCTTCGACGGGACTTACACGGGCGATCAGCGCGATGTCTACCACGGCGTGCGCGTGGACGCGGATTACGACTATACCGCGCACCAATACAACCTGGACCATGGCGTGGTCCTCTGGGGGCTTGCCGAGCACTACTTTTTCACGCGCGACAAGGGGTGGCTCGGGCGTGTCGCGCCGAGCATGATGCGGGCCGCCGACTGGATCATCGAAGAGCGAAAACTGACCCAGCGCCTTGATGGCGGCGAGAAAATTCCGGAATACGGGTTGTTGCCTGCCGGCCACCTGGAGGACAACGCTGACTGGGGTCATTGGTTTTCCGTCAACGCCTTTGCGGCGGCGGGAATGGCGCGCATGGCGCAGGCACTCGCCGATATCGGCGCGCCCGAGGCATCGCGTTATTCGCAAGAAGCGGGGGCCTACACCAGGGATCTGCGCGAGGCCGTTGAGCGCGCCTATCGCGCCGCGCCCGTGATCCGCCTTCGTGATAATACCTATGTCCCCTATATTCCCACGCGGCCTTATCAGCGCATCCGGCTCTTCGGACCGATCCGCGTCTCGTATTATTCCCGCTATCCGCAGAAGGTTCTTCCCACCTATCGCCTTTCCGCCACTCGCGAAGTTCTCTACGGGCCGATGATCCTGCTGACAACGGGCGTCTTCGGTGCGGACGAGCCACTCGCCGACTGGGCGCTTGACGATTGGGAAGACAACGCGACGATGTCCACCTCACTGGGATTGCATGTACACGGCTGGGTGGACGACGAGTATTGGTTCAGCCGCGGCGGGATGGTTTTTCAGGCGAATCTCCAGAACCCGATCCTTGCTTACCTGCGCCGCTACGAAATCCCGGCGGCAATTCGGAATCTCTACAACGACTTCGTCTCCTGCTACTACCCGGACGTCAACGTGTTCACCGAGGAGTTCCGCCAGTGGCGCATGCCGAGCGGACCGTTCTACAAAGTCCCCGACGAAGCCAAGTTCGTCAGCCGCTTGCGTGACACCCTGGTCCGGGAAGATGGTGAGACGCTGTGGCTGGCGGCGGGGGCGCCGCGCCGATGGCTGGCGCCCGGCGAGAAGATCGAACTGCGCGACGCGCCGACATACTTCGGACTGGTCAGCTACCGGATGGAAGCCGGCGCCGGCCAGGTTGAAGCCACGGTCGAACTGCCGCGGCGGAATCCGCCCAAAACCGCGTGGCTCGTCGTGCGTGCTCCGGAAGGGAAACGGCTTCGCGCCGTCGAGATCGATGGTAAACCGTGGCAGGATTTTGATGCCGCCGGGGAGCGCATCCGGCTGCCGTTAAAACCTGCGCAGATTCGAATCACCGCCCTTTACTGACCCTTTTTCGATTGGGGAGCTGTCATCATGTCGCGTCCAGGTTGGAGTTGCGCAATCCTGTTGCTTGCCTTGCAGACGGCCAGCATGGCCGCCCAGCCGGGCGAGGAAGTTGATCTGGCCCCCTTTGGCCATGCCAAAACGTGGGACGGAAACCGCGGAGTGGAATGGGATGAGCCACGGGATGTACGCCGAGTGGAAGTGGATTTCGCCGACGCTGCGAGAATCCCTGACGCCGCTTCGCTCCAGGTTGAATACTGGGTGCGGAGCTGGCCGCCCAAGTTCCAAGGCGGGTGGACAAATACGGAATCCCCCTGGCAAGGGAAGTGGTACGCCGTTGACGCCTCGCGCGAAGTGCAAGGGAAAATCGTTTCTTTCCACTTCCGGCCGCTCTCCGTTGCGGAAAACCCCAACGCTGCCAATGTACCGGGTTACACGCCCTCGTTTCGCCGAACGCTGAAGATTCGCTTGCGTTTTTCCGGCGAGGCGGCCGCTCTTTCGGCGTTGCGCATCTACGGCAACTCACGTTGGAACGTTCGTGAACTCAATCTCCAGACGGGATGCGAAGGAAAACCGCGGCTGGTAGTTTCGACGACCGCCTACAACGGCGAAATTCAGTCCACGGAGGCATTCGAGGGAAACCCTCCTGGCGTCCGATTGAAGATCCTTTACAGCGAGCACGAGCCTTCCTCGAATGATCAAACCATTCTTACTGTCCGAGCGGGTGAACAAGCCTTTGGCGTCCGTGTCGATGACGTGATCCAACGCAAGGGCGTTTACGTGCGGCCGCTCGGGATCTTCGTGGGCGACGGAGCGGCGGGAGAGAGTTTCGAGTCCTGGGTTGAGTCGGGCGCGATGCGCGAGGGCGAAGACATCATTAGCCGGACTACGCGTGAAGGGGAACAGTCGCTGGAGCGCGCCACGGCCGAAATTCCCCCGCTGAGCTTCACCCGGCGCCAGAGCAGCCATCAGCTTCGCTACATCCCTCTGGGCTTTCCTGCCAGCCGCGAGAAATACGGACTCGACTTCAACGGCAGCGTGTTCATCAACAAGCACGGCGTCAAGGCCATGAAGGAAGACTTGGCGCGCATGTTGTGGGAAGGCCCGGAAATCTATTTCCGGGTCGCGACCGGGAATCCGCCGGACTTTCGCGAGCGCGAGGGTTCCGCCCGGCAACGCTTGCTCGAGGATTACCTGCCGCTGGTGACGACCCGCTGGTCGGGCGAGGGAATCGACTACGAAGAAGAAGCTTACGCCACGATGCTCGACGCTCCACTCGATGACGCGCGGTTGCGAGGCGATGAGCCGAGCCTGCTCCATCTCAAATTGCAGGCAAAAAATCTTTCAGCCCGAGACGCGGAATCATGGGTTTGGTTCGCCATCTCGCCGGCCGAGAAATGGGAGCTCAGGAACGGAATGGTGCTCGGGATCTCCGACGAGCACGGGACGTATCCTCTTCCCCGCTTGCGGGCGGTGGTTCAACCGGCGGCGGGGCTTCTGGAGCAGCACGAATTGCCTGCTAGCGCGGCATACTCGGGGAAGGCAATCCTGTGGAAAGTTCCCCTCGCGCCAGGAGCGACCGCGGCCTTGGAAATCAAGATCCCCTTCCGGACGCTCGAATCCGCCGCCGACCAGGAACGCGTGAAGGCCGCGACGTTTTCCGACCGGCTCAAGGAGACCCTCGCGTACTGGCGGAAGACGCTGAGCGAAGGAATGCAACTCCACGTTCCGGACGAAGAATTCAACCGCTTTTACCGCGCGGAGCTTCAGCACATCCTGGTTTCAATCCAGCGCGACGTGAAGACCGGGCTCGATATGTGCCCCTGCGGGACCTACGACTACAACATGTTCGCCAACGAGACCCTGATGGAGGCGCGTCTGCTGGATATGCGAGGGCTCCATGATCAGGCGTGGCGTTGCATCCGGCCAATTGTCGAGTTGCAAGGGTCGCATCCTTTCCCCGGGCGTTTCAAGGATGGCTCCGCGATCTTCCATGGCGTCAAGGTGGATGCCGATCACGACTACACCCATTCCGGCTACAACCTTAATCATGGGTGGACGCTCTGGACCGCATCTGAGCACTATCTCTACACCCGCGATCGCGGGTGGCTGGAGAGCGTTCTGCCCCATCTGCGCAAGGGGGCCGAATGGATCATCGCGGAGCGCAAAACCACGATGCAGACCGGCGTGGACGGCCAGCCCGTGCCCGAATACGGTCTGCTCCCTCCCGGCCAGCTTGAGGATAACGAGGAGTGGCATTACTGGTATGCCGTGAACGCTTATGCCTACCGCGGGCTGAACGCGTTCTCACAGGTGATGGAAGAGATCGATCCGGCCGAGGGCGTGCACCTGAGAAGGGAAGCGGCCGCCTACCGCGAGGACATCCGCCGCGCCGTGATGCGGTCGATGGCGGTGTCGCCGGCAGTGCCACTGCGCGACGGGACCTTCGTCCCGCACGTCCCACCGCGAACGCCCCTGCATGGCCGCGAGTACGGCTGGATCCGCAACATCCTCTACGGCCCGCTCGCGCTGGTTGACTGCGGCGTGTTCGCGCCCGAAGAGGAAATCACTGGTTGGATTCTCGCCGACTACGAGGACAACCTCTTCATGAGCGAAGAATCCTTCGGCGTCCCGGACCGTGATTGGTTCAGCCGCGGCGGCATTACCCTCCAGCCCAATCTTGTGAACACGCCAGTCGTTTACCTGGAGCGCGATCAGATTCCCCAGGCCCTGCGCGCCTTCTACAACACCTTTGCGGCCAGCTACTACCACGATGTTCTGGCTTTCACCGAGTGGGTTCCCACCTTTGGAATCGGAGGCGGCCCGTTCTTCAAGACCTCGGATGAAGCCGGATTCCTCGCCTGGCTGCGATTGTTCCTGATTCGAGAATCGGGCGACCGCCTGTTCCTGAATGCCGGCGCGCCACGCGAATGGTTCAAGGCGGGCCGGGCGATCGAGATCAGTCACGCGGCGACACTTTTCGGCGAGACGAGTCTTCGCGTGGAATCGCATCTCGAAGCAGGTTTCATCACGGCGACGGTCTTGCCTCCCACGCGTCGGCAGCCCAAGGAGATTTGGTTGCGACTTCGCCACCCGGAAGGGAAGCGGATTGCTCGCGTCGAAATCAATGGCGCGTCATGGAGCCAGTTTAATCCCGAAAAGGAATTGATCAGCTTGCCTCCTGGGGAAGACAAGGTGGAATTAAAGGCCTACTACTGACCGGAAGAGCTGGCCGTGGCATGCTTCGCTTTTCGCCCCAAAGTCTGTATGTTGTTGATTTTGAGCCACATCTCAAATTAGGTTCCTTCCAGAAACCGTATATAGCCGATTTTGGATAGCACCCCAGTTTTGTTCTCCACTGAATATAAGGGGTCACTTCGGATCCATTCGTCCCAGAGAACTCCGAGGGCAATGTCATCCTGAGAAGTCCCGAGGTTTTTCATCGAGAAGAGGCGGGGGTTCCGCATCTCCTACCGAGAAGAAAGCCAGTTGCGGGTCCCCAATTTGGCGAATTCCGAGGAGTTGAGAACAAGGGTATGACTAAAAGACACTAGAGAATGGACAAAATGTACTTGACAGACGGCTGCCGGGAGAGTAGTTTACGGCAATCGATAATCGATTGCGATGGTTAGGCCTGTTCCGCGCAACACACTACGAAGTCGTATCTCCGGCCACCTCTTCGATGCCATCTTGCGGCATGAACTGCGCCCCGGCGACCGGATTGTTGAGGCGAAGTTGGCGCGCCGCCTGGGCGTAGCCCAAAGCACGTTGCGGGAGGCGCTTCAGGAACTTGAACACAAGGGCTTGGTCACCAAACGGGAAAATCACGGGACCTTTGTGAGCCGGCTGACGGCAAAAGATGTTGAGGACGTTTACGTCGTGCGTCTGGAACTGGAACCCCTTGCTGCTGCGTTGGCGCATCAGCACTGGACTGCCGAGCACGACTCTCACTTGGCTGGAGTTTTGGAGGAGATGAAAAAGGCCGGTGAGGAAAGGGATTTTGAGCAGCTCTTGAAATGCGACCTGGCGTTTCATCAATACATCTGGCACGTTTCTGGGAATAAGTGGCTGGAACGTGCTTTGAACGCCGTATGTCCATCGATATTCACCGGGTACCTCATCTTTCTATTCTCGGGTGACACGTACGATTTCGCCCAGGACCATGAAGAGCATCAGACGCTGATAGCGGCCATTCAGAAGGGCGGCCCCGATGAAGTTCGAAGAATTTTCACGGAAATGATGGAAACATTCCGCGTTCAGGACGTCAGCAACTTGCGGCTAGTCGAGTCCAAGCACTCGGAGTCGGCGAGCGAAGCGAGGCTGGCAGCTCGTCCCTGACGTAATCTTTCAACAATGTGTCCCATAGCGTTTTGAGTTGGGTAACGGGTCATCGAGGGAGGAGACAATGGATCCGAAGAAGATGCGCAAAACATGCTCAGTCCTGGCGGTGGCGGCCGCTACACTCTTTCTCTTGCCGGGTTTATGGGCAGCTATTGACCGTGGCGCCGTCCGTGGCACGGTCACGGACCCGCAGGGGGCCGTAGTTCCCAATGCCACCATTACCATCACCAACGTCGAGCGGAAGGTCACCCAGACTGTGACCACCAACGACGCTGGTTTTTACAACGTGATTGAATTGGTGCCCGGCGAATACACCGTCCATGTGGAGGCGTCCGGGTTCGGGCCTGTCGAATTTAGCCAAGTAATCGTGAAAGCCGGTGACACGGTGACGGTGGACGCCGCCCTGAAGGTGGGAGGAAGGACCGAGAAATTGACCGTGACGGCGGCGGCTCCACTGGTTGAAACTGCCGCCTCCAATTTCACTACTGCCTCCCTGGCTTCCGGCATGATCAACGAACTGCCGCTGGTAGGCCGTGACCCGCAGACGCTCGTCCAACTGATTCCGGGTGTTACCCAGTCCACGGGGCCGACGGGCTCGGTCTTTGGCTTCGATAGTCAGTTTGGAGGGTTCCCAGACCCTCAACACCTGGTCGGCTCGGGCATCAGTGTGAATGGAAGCCAAGGGGGAGCGAACGCGTGGTATCTGGATGGCAGCTTGAATGCGGCCTTGGGAGCAGAAAATGTTGTGGTGAATCCTTCGCCGGATGCGATTGGCGAATTCAATGTTGTCAACAATGGCTTGGCGCCGGAGTACGGCCGCACCAGCGGTGCGGTCATCAACGTGGTCCTCAAGTCGGGGACCAACGAACTTCACGGCAACGCTTACGAATTCAACCGCAACTCCTTTTTCAGCGCCACGAACCCCTTCGCCCGGCGCGACGCGCAGGGCCGGCCATTCCTCCAGCCCCAGGTCAATTTCAACAATTTCGGCGGCACGTTGGGCGGGCCCGTGTACCTTCCACACCTCTACAACGGGAAGAACCGCACTTTCTTCTTTGTCTCCTACGACGTGCAGTTTCTCCACGAATCGCGGAACAGGATTCTGACCGTGCCGTTGCCGAACGAGAAGCAGGGAGATTTCCGCGGAGACCCACGCTTTGATGATGTCTGCGACCCTGTTGGGCATCCCGAACGCTGCTTGTACGACCCATACACCACCACCGGCCCGGACGCCGAGGGGCTCTTCCACCGCACGCCCTTTGCGACCCCGGTCATTCCTACCGATCGAATCGATCCGCTGGCGGCGTTCTATGTCTCGAGTTTTCCCGACCCGAATTTTGTCGATCCGCTTTCACCCTGCTCCACGTCGACTCCGGTTGTATGCGACAACTTCATTGGAGCAGTGGGGAGCAGCCAGACGACTCACAACATCTCAATCAAGATTGACCATCAGGCCAGCGACAAACACAAGCTCTTCGCGGAGTGGCTCTTCAACCCGAGTTACTACCAGAATTTCAAATACCCTTGGAACGGCGCAACGGCCCAAACCCAGACGGGCGCCGCAGGCGCCCAACCCTACCGCACCATAAACCAGATTTTTGCCTTGGGTCTCACCTCAACGCTGAGCCCAACCTTCATCAACGAAGCCCGCGTGATGTTCAGCCGGCAAAACCAGATTGCCACTCCCAATCCGGATAACGTCACACAGACCTCGGAAGTGATTGATCGCGTGAAGGACCTCAACTTCGTGTTGATTCCTCCCTTCCAGGTCGTTCCCAACGTCAGTTACGGTGAACCTAACCTGGGCATCGGCGTCGGCTGGGGGCCGCAACAATGGCAGAACGGCATCCAGGGCGTCCAGGCCTACACGCTCATTGACAATGTGACGAAGATCCTGGGCAAGCACACACTGAAGGGCGGCCTCATGTTCCGCCGCGACAACAACTGGAACCACGCCAACTGGGGATTCGGGCTGGGGTTTGGCGGGGGGCTGACGAGTGACCCCGTGACGGGTGGCGGCAGCGGCCTTGCCCAGTTCCTGTTAGGGGCCGTGGACCCGGGCTCGGGAACTGGAACATACCATGCCCCGTGGCAGACAAACGACTACTGGGGTCTCTATGTTCAGGATGAATACCGCCTCACCCCCAACTTCACGCTTAATGTCGGTGTTCGCTGGGACCTGTTCGGGTGGTTCCGCGAGCGGTATGATGACGTCGCCAATTTCGATTTCAACTCCCAAAATCCGGAGGTACCGTATCCGGGGCGCCTTGGCTACTTTGGGACGCCCAGCCATCCGGACCGCAACGTCTTCCCCGCGCACAAAAACAGCTTTGGCCCGCGCCTTGCCTTCTCCTGGTCACCGTTTGGGGACCGCAAGACGGTCATCCGCGGCGGCTTCGGGCTGGTATACAGTAACGGGATCAGTGTTGCCTTCGGGACGCAAAACGGCGCGATCAGTTCACCCGCCTATGCCAACTACGTCGGATATCCGGGTGATTACACAGGCCAACGCCCGGCGTTTCGCTTGAGCGATGGCGCGCCGCCGGCCAATTTGCCTGCCCTGGACTTCGCCAAGCAAACCCAGGAACAGTTCCTCGGAACTACGGTCGGCGGGTTCCTGCAGGGGAAGAAAGATCCTTACACCGAGCAGTGGAGCCTTTACGTCCAGCGCGAACTCGGCTCCAACATGGCCCTCAGCGTGGGGTACGTCGGTACCTATGGCTTTGGTCTCTACGGCGACGAGTTCCGCAGTTACGACTACGTGCCGACTGCCACGCGCCTCCAGTATCGCAACAATATCAACAATGAAATTGCCTGCGACCCCGCGATTGGGGCGATTTATGGCTACGGCGCAACCTGCCCGGCCTACCTCGTCTCCCGGCCCTTCCCGCAATACAACGACGTGACCATGAATACCAGCCCCGACGGTTACAGCCGCTATCACTCTCTGCAGGTCAAATTCGACAAACGCTACTCCCAGGGTTTGCAATTTCTGCTCGCTTACACGATCCAGAAGACCATGTCGAGCCCAAACACGGGGAGCCTGATTGGCAATACCGCGACGCCCACCACCTTCGGCCGTACGGTGGGGCGGAGCTCTTTTGTGGCAGGTGCAATTTCGGGTGGTTCCGCCAATGGCGCTGCGACGTGGGGCGGTGGCGCGGCTGAAGATCCCGACAATCGTCGCCGTTACCGGGCGCTTGCTCCTGACGACATCCCCCAGATTCTCAACATGGCTGTGGTGTACGAACTCCCCTTCGGAGTAGGCAAACGGTTCCTCAACCAGAAGGGGGTGGCCGACAGGATCTTGGGTGGCTGGAAACTCGTCCAGAACTGGAATTTCCAAAGCGGAGTGCCGCTTACCTTTAACGCGCCATGTAACAACATCAGCTGCCGGCCAAACCTTATCGGTGACCCTTCGGCTGGGCGCTCCGGCAAGACTCTCCAGGAACGCGAGCAACAGTGGTACAACCCCGCGGCCTTCGAAGCGCCCTTCGGTTCTGACCCGGCGGTGATCCAGGGCATCAGCACCGGGACCAATCCGGACGGGTCGCCCTTCGACTACAACAGTGACATCAATTGGGTCTTTGGGAATGAGGGCCTGCGGCCGCCATCGGGACGCAGTCCTGCCTTCTGGAATACCGACATGAGCCTGGCCAAAGACATCCATCTCTCCGAGAGCAAATACTTCCAAGTGCGCTGGGATGTCTTCAACGCGCTCAATCACCAGAACCTGGGCCTGCCGAATACTTCCTGGTGCTTGCCCCCCGGCCCGAATGGCGAGACGGACGCCATCCATATTGTCGGCTGCCGGTTCGGACAAATCACCAACGTGCAGACCGATCCACGAGCCATGCAGTTCGGCCTGAAGTTCTACTGGTAATGATTGGGTCTGGTCTATAATGGCCGCGTGGAATAAACTTCCAGGTGCCGGTCGCCGCGAGCGGCCGGCACCTTCGTTTTTTCAGGGGCAATTAACGGTGACCCGAGGGCTGGCGAGGCAACGTCAAGGGGGCTTCCTCATGAGCTTGGCGCTACTGTGCGTCGCCCGCGGCTCAGCGTGGCCTCAGCAGAATCCGCAAACTGAAGCCGCCTGGCACGCGAACCTGGCTGCGGCCGCGATGCAAAGGCATGATTTCGCGCAGGCGGAAAAGGAATGGGCAAAGGTCGTCGAACTTGACCACGCCTCTGCACAGGCGCAGCACAATCTGGGCATTGTCCGCTATTTGCAGCGGAAATACCCCGCAGCGGAACAGGCACTGCGGCACGCCCTTAAGCTGGATCCCGCGCTGGGGAGCGCTCGGGCCCTGCTGGGAGCCAGCCTGGTTCGGGAAGGGAAGGCGGATCAGGCCATCGCGGAGCTCGATCGCGCGCTGAAATCACGTTTGAACGATTCCGCTGAACGAACCGCGCGCCTGGCGCTCCACGAGGCCTTGATGGCGCGCGGCGACTATGGCCGCGCCGTCGAAGTTCTTCAGCCGCTCGCTCGCAGGGACCCCAAGGACCTGGACGCGCTCTACTATCTCGGTCAGGTGTACCTGCAACTCTCGGCAGAAAAGTTCCGCGAAATTGCCCAGGCTGACCCGGATTCGTGTCGGGTCCACCAGATCGTCGCGGATTCGCTGGCCAAGCAAGGACTGTACAAAGACGCCATGCGCGAGTACCGAGCCGCCTTGGACAAGAAGCCGGACCTTCCCGGGGTCCACTATCAGATCGGCCTGCTTTACTGGCTTCATGAGCAAACCCCCGAGGGAATCAGCGCCGCGAAACGAGAGTATGAGCAGGAAATTCAAATCAACCCGTTCGATGCCTGGACGGAGTTCCGGTTAGGGCAAGTGAACTCAAAACAACACGATGAGCCCCAGGCGATCGCTCACCTCCGGCGGGCCATCGAAATCGATCCGACGCACGTCCCGGCTCGGACGCTGTTGGCTCGAGTCCTGGAATCGGGCGGTGCCCTCGCCGAAGCGCAAGCCCAGCTCGAGGCGGCACGCAAGATCGATCCGAATGACCCGACGGTGAGATATCGGCTGGCCCAACTCTACAAGCGGCGTGGCGATGAGGCCACCTCGGCTGTGGAAATGAAGGCCTTCAAGGAAATCCAGGCATCGCGAGAAGGGAGTTCACGAGAGTTGGAAAAGGCTCTCAAAGGGATTGCGGAACCAGAGGGGCAGGATGAAGAGCACTAGGTGCATCCATGGCCGGCTGCTCTTGTCGTTTGCGAAATTCGCTTCTTGCGCGGGGCTCGCGCTTCTCCTGATCCCCGTGGCTCGCGGGAATGATGATTTGCGGGGCATTGTCGCCATGGTTGATCAGGGTAAACTCGCCGAAGCTGAACGGCGGCTCGAGGCAGTCCTGACGAGCGAGCCGACCTCCCTGCCGGCGCTGCGATTGATGGGGACCGTCGCACGGCGGCTGGGGAAGCCCCAGCAGGCCACGCAGGCGCTGGAAAAGGCGCATCATCTGGACCCTCGAAACCCCGCGATCAACACAGAATTGATTCTTCTTTACGGGGATCTGAAACAGCAGAGAGAGGCCGAAACGCTGCTTCAGGCGCTCTTGAAGTCCGCGTCGTATCCCGACTTGATGCAGGCGGGGGCGGCGTTCGGCGAGTCGGAGGCATTTACCGCCGCTCGTCAGGCGTTTGAACGCGCGGCCGAGATGCGGCCCAGGTCTTACGATGCCTTATTCAATCTCGCGTTCGCGATGTTTCGGGAGGGGAATGCCGGCGCGGCCTTGGGCGTGTTGAATCGCATTGACCACACCGAGGCCGAGGCGCATGCGGACTATCAGCAGTTGCGGGGCAGGATTGAACTGGCATCAGGAAATCTGGCTGATGCGGCGCAACACCTTGAGAGGGCGTTGGCACTCGATCCCGGCAACGAAAGCGTCTGCGTCGAATTGGGGCTGCTCTACTTCCGCCGTGAAGCTTTTTCCAAGGCCGAGAGCGTCCTGGACCCCTGCGCCGCGCGCCTCCCGCGCTCCACGCCCATTCGAACGGCTCTCGCACTCAATGAGCTCGAGCTGGGCCGATACGAGGATTCGGCGGAGTCGTTCCGGAAAGTATTGGCACTCGATCCCGCGGCCGATGCGGCGCGCGAGGCCCTGGCCTTCCTGCTTTACGCCTCCGGAAAACTGCCCCAGGCGCGCCAGGTGCTTGAAGAGCGCTTGGGCGGGCAGCACACGGACTTTTTCCTCTACTATCTGCACGCGCTGGTTCTGCAGAGGATCGACGCCAACGCGAACCGCGCGGCGATTTGCGAATCCTTGGAACAGGCTCTGCGTCTGAACCCGCGCTTCGCCCAGGGCTACCTCCAGCGCGGCAGGATTCGCTTCGGAGTGGGTGACACCGAAGGAGCCCTGCAGGATTTCAACATGGCCACGCAGCTCGACCCGAACTACGCCCAGCCTTACTTCCAGCTTGCCCAGGCCTATTTCAAACTGGGGAAAAAGGATGAGGCGAAGGCAGCACAGCAGCGCTTTGCGGCGCTTAACAAGTTGCAGGAAGAACAGGAGCAGAAAAATCAGGTTGAGAACCGGGTGTTCCAATCACTGCAATAGGCGCGTTGATTGGGGGAAGAGGCGCATCCTTTGGTGTCTCGGGCTGGCGCTGATGCTGGCGCCCGCGGCGCTCCGCGCCGCTCCCGATGATGCGCTGAGCCATTTCGGCGCGGGAATGAAGCTGTTCGATCTGCAGCGCCTGCCGGAGGCCGCACGTGAGTTTGAGCTGGCGCTCCAGATCGACCCCGCCATGAGCGACGCCCGGTACCATCTGGCGGTCTGCCATTTCCGTGACCGGCACTACGCGGAGGCACGAAAAGAATTCGACAAGCTCGCGGCTCTTAATTTCAAGGAGGATTGGACGACTTATTACCTTGCCCGGCTCGATCTCATCGAGGGAAATCCGGACGCGGCGATTGCCGGGTTCCAATCGCTCAAGCGCTCGGAACCGCTAACCGACGAACTCTACTATCTTGGGGTCGCCTATCTCAAGAAAGGTGAGCCCGCGAAGGCCGCGGATATTTTCCGCCGGCAGATTGCTTTTAACCCTCGGGATTTTCGCGCGCACGACCAGTTGGGGCGCGCCTACGTCAAGCTGGGACGTCCCGCGGACGCGGAGCGCGAATTCGAGCAAACGCGCCGCCTGCACGAATACTACCGCGAGGGCAAAACCGAATTGATGGAATGTCGCCGGGAACTGGAGCAAGGGAAGCCCGAAGTTGCCTGGAAGACCTGCGGCGCGGCGCTCTCCTCTGACGACATCGACCGCCTGGTCGCCGCGGGAATGATCTTCGGGGAATTCGGCCAGTACGAGAGAGCGCTCCAGTTGTTCGGAAAGGCGCTGGAACTCGATCCTGAGTCGCCGGAAGCGAGTTTCGACCTTGGCCTGACCTACTATCGCATGAAGGATTATCCCCATGCGCAGATCTTCCTCGCCTCGGCGGTTAAGAACCGTCCCGGCTTTTTTGAGGCGGTCGCGCTTTACGGCACGGTTCTCTACCTGCTGCGCGAGGACGGTCCGGCGGAGGAAGCCTTGCGTCGGGCCCACCAGTTGCGTCCGGAGGATTCCGCCGTCAAGAATCTTCTGGCGGCGCTGGAGCAATCCAAACAAAAATAGCTCTTCCCTATGACCACTAGCACTCAATCTGTGCCCACAACGACCCACAGGTGGCGTATCCCGACCTGGCTGGTCTTTTCGCTCCTGACGATTCTGCTTTGGGGTGTGTGGGGAGCCACGTCGAAAGCCGTCGCCGACGACATCACGGCGTACATGAACCAAGTACTATTCACGCTGGGCCTGATTCCGCTCATGCTTTTGGTGCTCCGTTCTCCACGGCTGTCAGGGGGTAATAACCGCAAACGGGGAATCTTTTACGCGTTCATCACGGGAATCCTGGGGGGCACCGGGAACATTGCATTCTTCAAATCGCTGACGATGGGCGGGCAGGCGTCCGTGGTGGTTCCCATGACCGCGCTGTCGCCTCTGGTCACTGTCTTGATGGCACTGGTAATACTTCGCGAGCGGCTGAGCGCCAGCCAGAAGGTCGGGTTGGTCCTGGCGCTCGCGGCAATCTATCTACTGAGCCTATAAGCGGCCCGATGAGGCCAAAGGCCTTCCCGGAGAAGCTTGACCTGGCAAAGAGGAGATTCGAACCGATGCATTTTCCGATCTGGCTCATTTACGCGCTGATCGCGCTGATCTTCTGGGGAATCACGGGTGTCACGCAAAAGCTTTCGACCAATCACATCTCCACGCAGTTGTCGTTCCTGTGGTTCGCCATTGCGTTTGTCCCCATCGCCCTGGTGATCCTGGCGTCCGTCAGTCTCGACTGGCACCTGACGACCAAGGTTTTCGCCTTGGCCGTGATCGGCGGGGCGCTCAACGGCCTCGGCGCGTACACCAGCTTCGCGGCGCTCGAGCATGGCGGGAAAGCATCCATTGTGATTCCGCTGGTTTATCTCTATCCGCTGGTCACCATCGTCCTGGCCATTGTCTTTCTGCACGAAAAGCTGACCGGCGTCCAGATTGCGGGGATCGTTCTGGCGATCGGTGCGGCGATCCTCTTGTCGCGCGAGACGCCGGCGTCGGAATCATCGCCACGATAACCCTCTCAATATTCCGCCACAATTTCGGTGTGCTCCCGCGTGGGTCCCGGCAGCTTGATGTCGCCTTTCGCGGCGTCGAAGTCGCTCCATTCGACGCCGTTCACCTTAACTCGTCGGATGGGCTTCGCATCGGGATGGCGGAAACGAACTACGATTTCTCGCGGCGCATTGCGCGACGGCGGGTCGAGTGACATTTCGATTTTTCCATCCTTTACATGCGATCGGATTTCGAAGCTGGTCTCTCCGAAATAGGTTGACGCGTTTTTGATACCGAGGGTCTCCCCATCCCGCAGCCAATAGCGCGGCAGCCCGCGTCCGAGGTGGAGCGCGCCGTCGAGTTCCGCCACGAACATCAGACGCAGCCAGTAATTCGACTGCGACTCGTCCGATGATTTGAAATGATCTCCCAGAAAGTATCCGAGCTCGGGAAGCGGGTGCTCGCAAAGCATGCGGAGAGTCGGGTCATAGCCCGCCGCAAAAGGATTGAAATAAGCCCGGAGGAAATGTTCGATCTGGTCGCGATAGAAGTAGGGCAACGGGCCATGCAGCAGGTTGGGCTGCATCGAGAAACCGCCGCGCGAAAACCAGAAACGGTCGAACGTCGGAATGGAATAGCCAAACTTGTCGGAGATGTAGCGATTGTCCTCGTAGTCCTTCAGGATCCATTCCGTCTCGCGACTGGAGGGATCCATCAAGCGCGTGATGGGCAGCATAATGGAGCCTTCCAGCGTCTCGCGCAACCATCCGTGCGCCCGCCCGCGCGTATAGGGATTGGAAGGGAAGTCGGGAACGTAGGTCCCGTCCCGCAGGCGCACCACCGGCGCCCGAATCGCGGCTTCGCGAAAGGCGCGGAGGATGTCCTGGCGGTAGTGCTCCGCTTCGGCGACGAGTTCCATGCCGTCCGGGTTTCCGAAATCCTTGAGCGCCGCGGCGGCATTCGAAAGCCCCCACCACGAAAACGCGTTGGTGGAGAGCCAGTACCAGAAATCCGTGACGTCTTCGAGCGACCCGGCGGGGAGCAAACCATACTCTGGGACGCGATGGCCCTGTGCGTCGGTCTTCATCGTTCCCTTGCGCTCGTTGGTGATCCAGCGGCAGGCCTCGATCATGTGCGGCGCGGCGTGCTCCATCCACGCCCGATCGCGCGTGTGCCAGTAGTGCTCGGCGAGTCCCCAAAGGATCCAACCGTGGTGCTGATTGTAGTCGCCGTGCTGGTAGCCTCCCGCGCCATACAGGATCCCTTTTTGTGTGGTGAAGTTTCCCGGCAGCCGCACCGTGCCCTGATAGTGGAGGAAAAGCTCGAGCGAGCGTTCGGCTTCCTTCCAATACCCGCGCCGGTCGAGGTCGGAAATCATCATGATCGATTCGTTGCCAAAGGCGCCGTAGAAAAACGATCCGACCCTGGCGACGTAGCGGTCCGAGCCGATTTCGCGTTCGTCATTGATCAGCAAGTGTGTCACATGAGCGCGATAGAAATCGTTGAGCCATGGTTCGGGAGTCCGAATTTGAGTTCCAGTGGCGACTCGGCTTCGCCAGTAGCGCGCCACCTCCTCGCGCTCGCGCTCGGGGCTGAGCGAGCGGAGATGCTCGACGTCGGCGTCTTCCGTCAGGGTGATGAAGGGAAGCTTGATGTAGAGAGTGTGCTCCTTGTGGCCTTCCAGCTCGATTTCGTATCGAACGCCATCGGTGGAATTGGTCAGGAGTCCGGCGCCGCGCGTGTCGACGAGGAAACGCAGGACGTCCCGGCCTTCGTAGGAGCCCATCACCGTGTCGCCGTCGACTCGGATCGTTTCAAACTTCTTGGGCTCGCCGTCGTGCCCCTCGCGCGCCGCGGTCGACAATGTAAGGGTTGCCGTTCGCTTTTCCGCGCCACTGTTGACGATGCGAAATTTCAGGAAGGCAACAGTCGGGTCGTCTCCTTGCATAGGGGGAGCGGAATTCAGGTTCGCGGCGAGGACATCGGCAAACCCCTCTTGCTCGTAGAGAAGATCGCCGTCAATCCAGCGCGTGGTGACTATGGGGAGGTAGCCTTCGGCCAGTGTACGGTCTGCAAAGTGCGAGGCGGGGAGGCCGCAGCGGTAAAGCATGCCGTCCGGCCAGAGGAAATGGCCCGTGTCTTTTCCCGGCCGGTTCTTGGAGAAGTTGGGATGGTTCGCCCAGACGTCGCCAGTCGGATCAAGCTCGAAACGCTGTCGCCCACCCTCCATGCCCAGAATGAAATAGTAGGGCCGCTTGATCGGCATGTCATTCCACGCGCCGGAGAGAGTCTGCTCGGGATGATCCGACACGCGGTCATAGACGGATTTCTCGCCGATCTCTTGAAGGGCACGGCGGTGCTCGGCGAGAGTGACAGAATCAGCGTCGCGGGTTACGAGGACGCCGAAATCCTTGATGAATATTCTGTCACCCCGCACAACCTCGTCCATGGCGAAAGAGAACGGGTTAGAGGGCGAGCGCACGGTGACGATCGTCCGGTCAGCCTCAGGGTCTTCCGAGTTACGCGCGTACACCACCGCCGCGGAAAGAACGCAGTTGCCGCCTTCGAGCCTGGATCGCTTGGACGCAGTCTCCAGCCAGCCGTTATAGACTTCGATAGGATCGTTGCAGGTGCTGCGCTTTTCAAATTGAATCCGCAAGTGCTCGGAGGATTGCAGAACAGAGTCCGTCAACGCCTTTAATGATTGCACGCGCGGATGCGCGCCGGAGAACGCCACGCGGATCTTCAGCGTCGGTCTGTACGTCGTTCCGGGCGTTTTCAGTTCGGGAAACTCCTTTTCATTGGACGGAGCAAACGTGAAGATGACTCTGCGGCCTTCCACTCGCGCGCGAGTGTCCGCGGTCCTCCACTCGCCATTGAACCAATCGTCGTCTTCCGCCCAACCCGTGCTCCCGGCGTTCTGCTCTCCGTAGCGGCGGATGGCGCCGCCTTTCCACACACGATGCCAATACTCGACCTTCATCGACCCGGCGGGCGGCAGCGCGGAGCCATCGTCTGCGAAGGCGACTTCGACGATCGCCACGCGCCGCATTTCGGGCCACTCGACGCCCACGGAGTCCTTCCCGGCGAGCGGGCGTCCAAAGGGCGCAACGTCAAGCTGGGTATCCTTGGCAAATAGCATCGGTGTGAGCAAAAGCCAGCCGAGGGCAAAGAGGAAAGCATTTGTATAGCGGGTCATGATTCACCTTGGGAATAGAGTCTTGCCAAGTTCAGGACGCCGAAAGCTTGCGGACGACGTCCTCGTTTAACTCGACGCCCAGGCCGGGCGTCCGTGGGAGTTGGATGATCCCGTTCACGGGCTTGAATTCGGGGCGCACCAGTTCGCTGCGGATGACGGAGGGCCAAAGCTCCGGCACCATGAATTCAATAAAGGGCACATTGGGGCAAGCAGCGCTCAGATGGATTTCCGCGGCGATAGTCAGGCCCGATTTCCATCCGTGGGGCGTGCACAGCAGCCCGCGATCGTCCGCGAGGCGCGCAATCCTCCACGACTCCGTAAGCCCTCCGGCCCGGCCGACGTCGGGCTGAATCACATCCACTTTGCCACGGTCCATCAAGTCGAGAGCTTCCCAGCGCGAGGCGAGGAGTTCCGCGCCCGCGATGCGAGTGGTGACGGCATCCGCCAGACGCGCGTGGCCGTCCAGGTCGTCCATCCGCAGCGGGGTTTCCACAAAATAGAGGTTGCACTCTTCCAGTTGGCGGATCGTCCAGATCGCCGCCTTGCTGTCCGCCCAGCGATAACCGACATCGATCATGAAGGTCATCGCGTCGCCGACGATCTTGCGGGCAAGTTTCACCAACCGAACTATATCCGAGTCTGTATAAATATCTCCATAAACAAGCTGGAGTTTCACGGCGCGAAAGCCCATCTGGATAACGCTCTCCATGAGTTCGCGCGTGCGGCGTTCGGTTTCAGCCAGCGTTCCGAGAGGCGGATGCACGCTCGCGTAGGGCACTACGTGCTCGCGCCGCGGCCCCCCCAGGAGCTCGTAGACCGGCCTTCCGAGCGCCTTGCCCGCGACGTCCCAGAGCGCCAGATCGACAGCGCCGATGGCGTGGATGACCAGGCCGCGGCGGCCGGTGTAGATTGTGCCCTGATACATCTTGTCCCAGAGGCGCTCAACATCCAGGGGATTCTCGCCGACCAGCAGGTCCTGGAAGCTCAGGCTCCAGTTGTGCGACGAGGGCGCTTCGAGCACCGCCTTCACCATGGAAGGCGAGGCGTCGACCTCGCCGATGCCCGTGATGCCGGCGTCGGTATGGATCTTGACGATGACCGTCTCCTGCGCCCCATCGTTGGCCTGGGAGGAGACGTTCGGAATTCTCAGGGGGACAGCTTCGAGGTTCGTGATCTTCATTTTTTGCCGACCTGGATTGCAGGGGGTTCGCCCGGGGCCATGATACTACAACCTGTCACAGGATGATGCCGGAAGTTCGCCTTCTCAGTTCGTGTTGTGCGCGGCTGGGACGAATGTTATAAAGATTGCTCTCTCAAGGACAGGGCTCAGTCTTTCGAGTTGCCAAAGGTCGGGAGTTTCAAAATGAAGCGGCGTAATTTTCTCAGCGGGCTCCTCGCCGTCGGCGCGCGGCCCGTCCTGGGCAGGGAATCGACGGCGCGAATACCCGCAACCCTTGACCTGCGCGAACCGATGCGGCGGGCTGTGGCGTGTGTCCTGAATCGCATGGATCCCGCCCAGAACTACCGCCCCTGGTTTGCAGTCGATGTTGTGGATGGTGTGCCCACGAAGCTGCGGCACGATGTGTGGGATTTCGGCGACACGAGCGGCCGATTTCTTGAGGCTCTGATCCTGGCGCGTCAGATGGTGCCGCCCGGCGGAGACGCGCTCCTCGCCGAGCGCCGCATTCGGCGGTTCGTCGATTCGCTGTTCGGCGTGGATGGATTGATTGCCAACCCTGAGCGCCACGAACCCGATCACATGTTCTCTCAAGGTAGCGCCCTCTACGGACTGGTGACCGATTTCGACTCCAGCCGCGATCCGAAGCTGGAAGCGCGGATCCAGAGCTTTATCGAGGCGTTGAACCGCGCTGCGGTGCAGGAGCGAGATTACCTTTGGTTCCCGCAGGTGGCCACGAAAATCGCCCCGTGTTCGCACATGGCGGCGTACCAGGTGCTGCCCATCGTGCGTTTCTATGAGCTCACACATTACGCTCCGGCACTCAAATATTCGGAGCGCCTGGCGCGCTGGGCTTTCTATCACGACCCCACGGTCACCGTCGAAGGTGTGATTACAAAGACGGGTTGGGAAGGGCATCTGCACGCCTGGATGGATACCTATACGGGCATCATTCGTTGCACGCTCGCGGGTGGCGACCTGGACCGTGACGCCGTGCTGGCGCGTGCACGCAAGCTTTACGAATGGGTGAAGGCGAATTACACCAGCAGCTTTGGCTGGGTCGCGGACTCAGTCGGCTCCCAAACCTGCGAGACGGACACGATTACGAGCGCCATCCGGCTGGCACTGGAGCTCATCAAGCAAGGGCACCACGAATACTGGAACGACATCGAGCGGTTCGCGCGCAACCAGCTTGTGGAAAATCAGTTCGTGGATGTGTCGCGGTTGGGTATCCGAGATCCCCGCACGTCGCGCGGATTGCAGGGCGCGTTCGAGAGTTATGCCGCGCCCAACACCTTGCTCGCGGCGCGGGACGCGGTCGTGGAAGGGTGCTGCATCAATGGCGGCATGCGCGGGCTTTTCCTGGCCTACGACCACGCCGTCCACGCTACGCCAACGGAGGTTCGTGTCAATCTGCTGCTCACGTCAGGCGGGCGCGGCGTCGAGGTGACGAGTTTTCTGCCTTTCGAAGGGCGGCTGGATCTGACTCCCCAGGATTCCAGGCCACTGTTTGTGCGTTATCCCGACTGGCTGTCCCGCGAGGACGTGAGAATCGAGGCGCCGTCGCGCGTCCGTCACGAGCCCGAATCCGGCGCTCCCTACCTGAAGTTCAGCGGCCATCGGCGTGGGTCGAGAATTGTCTTGCGCTTCCCTCAACGCGAAGTAGAAAGGACCGAGGTTGTGGCTGGGAAACCGTATCGCGTCCGCTGGCGGGGCGACACGGTGGCCGAACTCTTACCCGCTGGCGCGCCCTACCCGATATTCCAGCGGAGCTCTTTGCGCGGCACTGACGCTCCTCTGAAAGTCCAAGGAACGCCGTTTCGGGTCTCGCGCGTGCACTGGTGAGGCGGTTGCGGGGAAGGGAATCCTCAAAGCGTAATCGTCAGCCCGCCATCGACCATGAGGTCGGCTCCGGTCAGGTACCCACACTCGCGCGAAGCCAGAAATAAGGCGGCCGCGGCGACTTCCTCGGGCAATCCCACCCTGCGCAGAGGGATCCTTCCTGACTTGACGTAATAATCCATGAAGTGTCCTGTAGTGGTCTCATCGATGCCGTTGACGACCGACATGGGCGTGCGGATGAACCCCGGGCTGATGGAGTTCACGACAATGTTGTGCGGCGCGAACTCGATGGCCAGGTTTCGGGTGAGTTGCGCCACGCCGCCCTTGGCTGCCGCGTAGGCGCTGGAGTTTGGCTCAGAAATCAGTCGGTGCACCGAGGCGATGTTGACGATGCTCCCGCCTCCGAACTCGCGCATCGTTCGTGCGGCGACGCGCGCGCAGAGAAAATACGCGGTCAGATTTGTGTCGATGACATTGCGCCACTCGTCGCGGGTCAGGTCATCCGCGCTCACCGGGGCGTAGGTCGCGGCGTTGTTGATGAGGATATCGAGCCGGCCACACTGGGTTGCGACCTGCTGGACGGTGTTTTCAGCCTTCGCCCCGTCCGCGAGGTCGATTTCCCAGACGTCCGCCCTGCCGCCCGCGGAAGCGATCTCCTCGGCCACCGCGCGCGCCGCCGGCCCGTTGCGGTCGAGGATGGCCACGCGTGCGCCTTCCGAGGAGAAGGCCAACGACACAGCCTTTCCGATACCGCTGCCGCCGCCGGTGATAATGGCGGCTCTTCCTTCAAGACGATTCATCGCTGCCGAACCCCCGCCTTTGATCTCTCATGTCGGCTGGTGCGTGGGGCTCCGTGACAATCCCCACCCGTGCTCTGCCGGCTGCCCGCTCCTGAAGAGCCCTGAATGCTGCGTCAACATCCGTGTCGCAGGATTGCACATTATATACTCGGACCGTGTCGATAGCTGTTCCGAGTTTCCGGCTGACGACCCGACAGCGATTTGCCCAATTGGACCGCGGCCGTCGTCGCGTCTTCTGTTTTTGTGGCGGGTTCAGCCCTTCCTGGCGCCATTTCTACGCTCAGACCCTGTGAAGCAGGTCGTTGGGGCTTGAAGCGAACCGTAATTTCGCCTTGACATGCCGACTAAAGTGACCTATAGTCATATTCGACTTTAGGTCATATATGAGCAGAGGTCACTTATGAAAGCCAAGATGAAAGGCCGGCCCGTTCCCACCTCCCCGGAGCCTGCGGGCAGGCGCGCCCGTCGGCAGGCCGAAACGCGTGCCCGCATCATGCGCGCGGCGCTCGATCTTTTCGCCAAGCGAGGGTATGCAGCAACCAAGGTTGAGCAGATTACGGAGGCCGCTGACATCGGCAAGGGCACGTTCTTCAACTATTTCCCTTCCAAGGAACATGTGCTGGCAGGCTTTGGCGACCTGCAACTCAGCAAGGTGGAGCACGCCTTGGAGGAGGCGATGCAGGAGGGCAAATTGCCGCGCGGCGTGTGGAAGGGCTTGGCACGCGCACTGGCGCGAGAGCCGGGGCGCAGTCCGGGGTTGGCGCGGGGATTGCTCGCGGCCATGGTTTCCAACGGTGCCGTCATGGATCAGACCCAGCAAACGCTCAGCCGTGGCCGGGAAATGCTGGCCCAACTTATTCGCAAGGGTCAGGAAGGCGGCGATGTCCGGAGTGACGTAAATCCCAGGGACACTGCACGACTCTTTCAGCAGACGCTATTGGGGGCGCTGCTCTTGTGGTCGCTTGACCCCAAGGTTGATCTCGGCCCGTGGCTCGACAAGACGTTCGATTTCTTCTGGGCAGGGGTGGCAGTGCCGGAGCAGGCAGGTGCGCGTTCGACCCGCACGGGCCGCGGGCGAACACGAAGCAACGTGGTCGAGGTAACGGCATGAAGAAGCGGCTAATCCTTGTGACGGTTTTCGTTCTGATCGGACTTCTGGCCGGGTTCAAACTCGTGCTCCAGTACGGGCGGAAGAGCTCCGGGAAGATCCGAATATCCGGAAATATTGAGGTCACCGACGCCGAAGTGAGCTTCAAAATCCCGGGCCGGGTGCAAGCACGCATGGTGGATGAAGGCCAGACTGTTCAGCGCGGGGATATCGTGGCGCGCCTTGACGACGCAGAACTCACGCAGGAGGTGGCGCTCCGGCGAGCGGAGGCCGAGGCCGCGCGGGCGGTACGGGCGGAGTTCGAAGCGGGCTCACGGAAGCAGGAAATCGCACAGACGCAAGCCGCGGCCGCCCAGGCCAAGGCGCGGCTCGACGAGATGCTCGCCGGCTCTCGACCCCAGGAACTGGCGGCAGCCGAAGCCGCTTGGCGCGCAGCGCGGGCGGAAACCGAACGTGCCAAACAGGATGCGGAGCGTTATGAGGGCCTCTTCAAAAAGGAAATCGTCTCCGCGCAACAGCGCGAGGCGGCGCGCACTTCCTACGAAACCGCGCTCGAGCGCCAACGCCAAGCAGAAGAGCAGCTTAAGCTGGTCCGTGAGGGCCCCCGCCAGGAGGAAATCGAGCAGGCACGAGCGCAGTGGATGCAGGCCGAAGAGCGGTTCCGCCTGGTGAAAGAAGGCCCGCGCAGAGAGCAGATTGAACAAACGCGAGCTCGCGCCGAGCAGGCGAAGCAGGCGCTCGCCGTGGCGGAAACCCGCCTGGGTTACGCGACGCTCGTCTCCCCACTCGCCGGCGTCGTGTTGAGCAAAAACACCGAGCCGGGGGAATACGTCGCAGCGGGAACGCCCATCGTAACGGTCGGCGATCTCGAGCATCCGTGGGTTCGGGTATTCATCGACGAGACGGACTTGGGGCGCGTCAAAGTCGGGCAGAGCGCGCGTGTCACCACCGACACGTTTCCAGGCAAATCCTATGAAGGCCGCGTCTCGTTCATCGCTTCGCAGGCGGAATTCACCCCGCGAAGCGTGCAGACGGAGAAGGAACGCGTAAAGCTGGTTTATCGCGTCAAAGTGGAGATTGCCAATCAGAAGATGGAACTGAAGCCCGGCATGCCCGCGGACGTGGAGATTTCATTGGTGGAGAAGTGATATCACGCTGCACCGCTGGCTCCTGCCACTCCCCCGGCGGGGGAGGGATGGGCGCTCATTTGAATCCAACCTCCGGCCGCACGGGAAGACGGTGTCGCGACTCGTCGAAACGGGTAAAGGGGCTCGCCGCGAACCTGAAGCGGTTAGCGGTTGCGAGCCAACGTAAGTTTGGGTTTGGATCATGACAACCATCCACATCACTCGCCTCACCAAGACGTTCGGCGCCGCGCGTGCCGTCGATGACCTCACGCTTGACGTCACGGAGGGCGAGATATTCGCGCTGGTTGGGCCGGACGGCGCCGGAAAGACCACCACGATGCGGCTCCTCACCGCCATCATGGACCCGACGTCGGGTGATGCCTGGGTGGCGGGTCGTCACATCGTGAAAGAGGCGGAGGCCATCAAGGAAGAAATTGGTTATATGAGCCAGCAGTTCGGGCTCTATCCCGATCTGACGGTTGAGGAGAACATCGATTTCTACGCGGACGTTTACGGCGTGGACCGGCAAGGCCGCCGGGAGAAAGCGGAGCGCCTGCTCGCCTTCAGCAACCTGGCCCCCTTCAAGAAACGCCTGGCGGGCAACCTTTCGGGCGGCATGAAGCAGAAACTCGGTCTCGCCTGCGCGTTAATCCATACTCCGAAGGTTCTGTTCCTCGACGAGCCGACGAATGGCGTTGATCCGTCCTCGCGACGCGACTTCTGGAGAATCCTGTATCAGCTCCTGCGTGAGAAGGTCACCATCTTCGTTTCCACCGCTTACCTGGATGAAGCCGAGCGCGCGAGCCGCGTCGGGCTGATGCATCGCGGGCGCTTGCTGGCGGTGGGCACTCCGCAGGAAATCAAGAAGCTCATGCGCGGCTCCATCCTCGAGGTCCGGGCCTCCGAAGCCCGAAAAGCGGCTGCGGTGCTCCGCGCGGCATTTCCGGGCGGGTCGGTAGGGCTGTTCGGCGATCGCGTTCACGTGGTGGGAGAGGATTGGCGCGAGATGCAGCGTCGAGCGGAAGAGAATCTCCGCGCGGCGAATGTGGAAATGCTGGAGTCCCGCTCCATCGAGCCTTCGCTCGAAGACGTTTTTGTCTCGGTGCTCGGCGAATAGCGGCATTTAGGATGCCGCATGGCGGCCCCAAAGCTCGGCGCGACGTTACGCATGAACAACAACGCAAGCCAAAACGCTGTGGTCGTCAAAGATCTCGAACGCCGGTTCGGAAAGTTCGTGGCCGTCAACCGCGTCAGCTTCGAGGTAAAGAGGGGCGAGATTTTCGGATTCCTGGGGCCGAATGGCGCGGGGAAGTCCACCACCATTCGCATCCTCTGCGGCATTCTTGCGCCCACGGGCGGCGCGGGGACGGTGGCGGGCTTCGACATCCGGACCGATGCCGAGCAGATCAAGTCCCACATCGGCTACATGAGTCAGAAGTTTTCGCTGTACGAGGACCTCACGGTCGAAGAAAACATCGATTTCTACAGTGGAATCTATCGCCTCCACCCAGAGAAGAAGCAGGAGCGCAAGGAGTGGGTGATCACGATGGCGGGCCTCGGGGAGCATCGCCACTCACGGACGGCGACCCTCGCAGGAGGATGGAAGCAGCGGCTGGCACTTGGCTGCGCGATCCTGCATGAGCCTCCCATCCTCTTTCTGGACGAGCCGACCTCCGGCGTCGACCCCATCAGCCGCCGGCAGTTCTGGGACCTGATCTACCAACTCTCCGGCCGGGGGGTCACGGTCTTCGTAACGACGCATTACATGGACGAGGCTGAGTACTGTGATCGTATCGGGCTCATCTACCGCGGCGAGTTGATCGCGCTGGGCAGTCCGGGAGAGCTGAAAACCAAACTGATGCAAGAAGAAGTGCTGGAGGTCCGCTGCGCCCGGCCGCAGGTCGCCATGGATGAAATTGCACCTCTTCCGGGGGTCAAGGAAGTAGCGCTGTTCGGGCGCGGCCTGCATGTGGTGGCGGAAGACGGCGAATCGGTAGCGGGCAGAATTCTCGAGCACCTGAGGCAGAAAGACCTTGCCGTGGAAGGGGTCGAGAAGATTGTCCCTTCGCTCGAAGATGTTTTCGTTTCGCTCATCGCACGCCACGACCGGGCCGTTGAGGCGCAACCGGCGGTGCAACTATGAAGGCGCAGCGCATCAGAGCCATGGCCCGCAAGGAATTCCTCCATGTTCTGCGCGACCCGCGCAGCCTGGGGATGGCGATTGCGATGCCTATGGTTCTGCTGCTGCTCTTCGGTTATGCGCTGACACTCGATGTGGACCGGGTGCCGCTCACCGTCTGGGACCAGAGCGAGACAGCAGAGAGCCGTCAACTCATCAGCCTCTTCGCCGGCTCGCGTTATTTCTCGCTGCGCTCGCATGTGGGCAATTACCGCGAGGTGGAGCGGGCCATCGATCATCGGGAAGCGCTGATGGCGCTGATCATCCCGCGCGACTTCGCCGGCAAGGTGGGGAGCGGCCGAGTGGCAGCGGTCCAGTTGATCGTGGACGGAAGTGACTCGAATACGGCCACGATCGCGATCGGCTACGCCACGGCGGTGGCGAAGGGCTACGCGGAGGAGGTGAGCTTGCATGAGGTCCGGCGGCTGGGCGGACCTGTGCTGCAAACGCCACTCGAACTACGGCCGCGGGTGTGGTTTAACGAGGAAATGCAATCGCGGAACTATATCATCCCCGGCCTCATTGCCGTCCTCATGATGATCATCGCCGCGCTTCTCACCTCGCTCACAGTCGCGCGCGAATGGGAACGAGGCACAATGGAGCAACTCATCTCGACCCCCGTTAAAGGGTTCGAGCTGATCCTGGGCAAGTTAGCGCCCTACTTCGCGGTGGGCATGGTGGATGTCGTGCTCGCCGTGCTGATGGGCGAGTTCCTTTTTCGCGTCCCGCTGCGCGGAAGCGTGGCTCTACTCTTCACCCAGACGGCAATCTTTCTGGTGGGAGCTCTGGGGATGGGCATGGTCATCAGCATTGTCGCCAAAAACCAGCTGGTGGCCAACCAATTGGCCATGGTGCTGACATTCCTGCCCGCCTTTATTCTTTCCGGCCTCATCTACGCCATCGGCAACATGCCGCCGGTGGTGCGGCTCATCACCTATTTTGTCCCCGCCCGCTATCTGGTGACGCTGGTTAAGGGAATCTATATGAAGGGCGTGGGAGTCCGAATCCTGATCGGCGAGGGCGCACTGCTGGTCATCTTCGCCACGGCGATGCTCATCCTCGCCAACGCCCGGTTCAAGAAAAAGCTGGTGTGAGCATGTCCGACCGCATCCGTCAAATGCTGATCAAGGAATTCATCCAGGTTCTGCGCGACCGGCGGATGAAGGCCATCATCTTCGTTATGCCGCTTGTGCAGCTGTTGGTTTTCGGTTACGTCGTGACCACCGACGTGAATCGAATCACCACCGCTGTGTACGATCTCGATGCGAGTGGAGCGAGCCGCGAAGTGGTGAGCCGCTTCCGCGACTCCGGATACTTCGAGATACGCGAGTATGTAGGGAGCGAAGAACGCGCGCGGGAATTGCTCGACCGCAGCAAGGTTACCGCGCTCCTCCGCATGGACAAGGGTTTCGAGGAGGACCTGCGCGCCGGGCGTACGGCGCAGATTCAGCTCATCCTCGACGGCACCGACTCGAATACTGCCGGCATCGTCATGAACTACGCGGCGGCCATCGTGAACCGCTATTCGGAAGAACTGCTGAGGCAGCGGTCCGCGCGGCTGCTGGGAGCGGTAAAGCGGCCCGGGACCGTGGAACTGTTGACGCGCGCCTGGTTCAATGAAAACCTGGAAAGCCGCCACTTTTACGTCCCCGGCGTCATCGTCATCATTGTCACGCTGGTGACCCTGCTGCTCACCAGCATGGCGGTCGTGCGCGAGAAAGAAATCGGCACCATGGAGCAGATCCTGGTGACGCCCATTCGTCCCGCGGAGTTCATTGTTGGCAAAACCCTGCCCTTCGCGCTGGTGAGCTTTTTGGATGTTCTGATGGTTACGGCAGTGGGGGTGCTTTGGTTTGGCGTGCCGGTCCGCGGAAGCCTGGTACTGCTATTGTTCTCAACCGGCCTGTTCCTGCTGACCGCGCTCGGCATCGGCCTGCTGATTTCGACCATCAGCCAAACCCAGCAGCAGGCGATGATGAGCACGTTTTTCTTCTACATGCCGGCGATGCTGCTCTCAGGCTTCATGTTCCCCATCGCCAACATGCCCCGGCCGGTCCAATGGCTGACTTATCTGAATCCCATGCGTTATTTCCTGGTGATAATTCGTGAGTCGTTCTTGAAGGGCGTAGGCGTGAGCGTACTCTGGCCGGAGATGCTCGCCCTAATGAGTATCGGAGTCGCGACGCTCTGGCTTGCCTCGAGGCGATTCAGCAAGACACTGGCATAGGTGAAGTGCCCGAATGGAAGAATCGCGGCCGAGGAAAGTTGAAGAATCAATAGTTGATCGAGGCTGTCAGATTTGTGAGAGACCCACGGGAGCCGCGAATAGAGACAAGTTCTGTTTGCCAATCCAGGCAGATGGGACTTGAGTCAGGGACCGCCTCGCCAGCTCCCCCTTCCGCCGGGCCTACGCAAGGTCGTAGCGGTCCAGATTCATCACCTTGTTCCATGCCGCCACGAAATCCTTCACAAACGTCTCCTTCGAGTCGTCACACGCGTAGGCTTCCGCGATCGCCCGGAGCTGGGAGTTCGAGCCAAAGACAAGGTCAACACGCGTGCCGGTCCACTTGAGCTTGCCCGTCGCGCGATCGCGTCCCTCAAACACGCCTTCGGATGTCGGGGAGGCCTGCCACGTCGTATTCATGTCGAGGAGGTTGACGAAGAAATCATTCGTCAGTGTCCCGGGTCGATGGGTGAAGACGCCGTGTTTCGACTGCCCGAAGTTGGCATTGAGGGCGCGCATGCCGCCGACCAGAACCGTCATTTCGGGAGCAGTCAGCGTGAGCAACTCCGCCCGATCCACCAGCCGCTCCTCCGCCGATCTCGCGTCTCCGTTGCGGAGGTAATTGCGGAAGCCGTCTGCGGTCAGCTCGAGCACGGCGAATGATTGCACATCAGTCTGCCTTTGCGAGGCATCCGTGCGCCCCGGAGAGAAAGGAACCTGGATGTTGTGCCCGGCCTTCTTCGCGGCCTCCTCGATGGCTGTGCATCCGCCCAGCACGATCAGGTCGGCCAGCGAAACCTGCTTCTTCCCGCTGGACTTCGAGCTGTTGAATTCTTTCTGTATCGCCTTCAGTTTCTTCAGCACCTTTGCCAGCGCGGCCGGCTGGTTCACTTCCCAATCCTTTTGCGGCGCCAGGCTGATGCGCGCGCCGTTCGCCCCACCGCGCTTGTCGGAGCCGCGGAACGTCGACGCCGACGCCCAGGCCGTCGTGACCAGTTCGGAAATCGACAGGCCGGATTTGAGGATCCTGGCCTTCAGAGCAGCAATGTCCTGCTTCCCGATGAGCTTGTGATCCACAGGCGGTACGGGGTCCTGCCACAACTGTGGCGCTTTGGGAACGAGCGGGCCAAGGTACCGAGAGATGGGTCCCATGTCGCGGTGCGTCAGCTTGAACCATGCCTTGGCGAACGCTTCGGCGAACTCGTCCGGATGCTCGTAGAAGCGCCGTGAAATCTTCTCGTAGGCGGGGTCGAACCGCAGCGACAAGTCGGTAGTCAACATGGTCGGCAGGTGCTTCTTCGACCGATCGTGCGCGTCCGGAACCGTTGCGTCGGCCCCCTTGGCGACCCACTGATGGGCGCCCGCCGGGCTCTTGGTCAGTTCCCATTCGTAGCCGAACAGGTTCGCGAAGAAGTTGTTGTTCCACTTGGTAGGCGTCGTGGTCCAAGTGACTTCCAGGCCGCTGCCGATCGCGTCGCCGCCGCTGCCGCTTCGGTAAGTGCTCTTCCACCCGAGGCCCTGCTCCTCGATAGGTGCGCCCTCCGGTTCGGGGCCGACATACTTCTTCGGATCGGCCGCGCCGTGCGTTTTGCCGAAGGTGTGCCCGCCGGCTATCAGCGCCACGGTCTCCTCGTCATTCATCGCCATGCGTGCGAACGTCTCCCGGATATCCCGCGCCGCGGCGACGGGATCCGGCTTGCCATTGGGCCCTTCCGGATTCACGTAAATCAGGCCCATCTGAACCGCGGCCAGTGGATTCTCAAGTTCACGATCGCCCCGGTAGCGTTTGTCCGCCAGCCATTCGCCCTCCGGCCCCCAGTAAATGTCCTCTTCCGGTTCCCAGACGTCTTCGCGGCCGCCGCCGAATCCGAAAGTCTTGAAACCCATCGACTCCAAGGCGACGTTGCCGGCGAGAATCATGAGGTCGCCCCAGGAGATCTTCCGGCCATACTTCTGCTTGATCGGCCAGAGCAACCGGCGCGCCTTATCGAGGTTCACGTTGTCGGGCCAGCTATTGAGCGGCGCGAATCGCTGTGAGCCGGAGCCTGCTCCGCCGCGACCGTCGGCGATGCGGTAGGTGCCGGCGCTGTGCCACGCCATACGAATGAAGAGCGGTCCGTAGTGGCCAAAGTCGGCCGGCCACCAGGCCTGAGAATTCGTCATCAAGGCGTGCAGGTCCTTGATCACGGCGTCCAGGTCAAGACTTTTGAATGCTTTGGCGTAATTGAACTTCTTGCCCATCGGATTCGACAGGTCGGAGTGCTGATGCAGGATTTTCAGGTTTAACTGATTCGGCCACCAGTCCGCATTGGTTACGGCCTCGGTCGCCGCGTGTCGGTGACCCACGACCGGGCACTTGCTTTCGGCTGACAAGCTTTGCTCCTGATGAACGGGGGCGCCCGCCCCCGCCATAGCAACTTTATTGTCCATGTATTCCTCCGAATGACTTTTTAGTTCGCGCCATCGCCGGCGGCCGTGCTTTCCGGCGCGCGTCATAATTTCCAAACCTGAACTTCTACGCCACTGAGCGGGAAGCGTGCCGCGCCGCGCACTTCACGCAGAGCCCGCGGAAAATGAGCTCGCACTCGCGGAGAATCCGCTTGCCCAGGGAACTCGAAGGAGGCCTGCGCACGTTGTACCACTCCATGTCCTCGACGTTTCCGCAGCGGTCGCAGATGAAGTGGTGATGCCGCAGGTTTTTCGCATCGAAACGCGCCGCCCGGCCTTCGACGGCCACTTCGCGCACCAGACCCGCCTCCACCAAGTCCCGCAGATTGTTGTAAGTCGTGGCCCTTGAACAGCGCGGATCGGCGCGATTCACGGCTTCGAAGATTTCCGCAGCCGTGGGATGGCTGGTGTGCTCCAGCAAAAATGCCATTACGGCGTAGCGCTGTGGCGTACACCGCAATCCGCTACCCTCCAGGGATTTTCGAATCGTCTCGGCATCCATGAAGGGCTTAGACTAAATCTAATGTGATATTTTGTCAAGGCATCTGCCGGCGGGCAATCCTCGACTCCGGCATGGCGGCGCCAATCCGCAATCTGCGAAAGAGATTGACGAGAGAGAAACAGCGCAAGTCTTGCAGAATGTTGGGGTGAGCGACGGGATTCGAACCCGCGACGTCCAGATCCACAGTCTGGCGCTCTACCAAGCTGAGCTACGCTCACCACCTCGGCGCGGCATTGACTTGAGGCCTTGTTACCTTTGTAACATCCGGCGGGGAGAACTGTCAACGTCGGCCGGCCACGCAACTGCCACTGCAGAGGCGCGGAGATCGCAGAGCCCCCGCCCAGACCTGAAAATCGCCATCACGCTGCCTCGGAGTCTTCTCCGCGGACTCTGCGTCTCGGCGGTGAGAAAAGGCGGGCACGCTGGTGGACAGCCCGGTGTCACTTGCCTTCGACAGGAATCTCCTGCAACTCCGTCGGCTGCTGGCAGCAGACGCAATTGCCCGGCTCGAGCGCTTCAATGTTGCAGATCTCGCAAAAATATCGAACCCGATAAAGCTTTCCGTCGTGCACCGTGAAGAAGTGATTGACCTTCAGCGAGCCGTCGGGCTGCGACTCTCCCTCGACGCGGATTTCGCGGTCGGCCAGGCGCTTGTCCTGAAGCGTGTGCAGAAGCCATTCCTCCCGCCCGGAAAGAGGAAGCAACCTGGCTTTCGTCTTCAGCATTGGCGGAGCGCCGGGCGTTCGGATCAGTTTCCCCTGCAAGGTTACGGATTTGGGCGAAACGTTCTGCGCTGCATGAGCGGAAGCAACCAGACAACACGCGAAGCAAACGCCACCGATCAAGCCGCGATACAAACTCCCTCCCAGCTTTCTTGCTCCATCCATCGCACGGCACCCTGCTTTCTGCCTACTGCCTTCTGCCGACTGCCTACTGTCCTTCACTACGCTCCTTCCCATTTCCCGACCACCGTAATGCCGATGGGCAATTCGCCGCCTTGGCCCGAGACCTTGAGTTGCAGGTTCCAATGGCCCATATCGTCTTTGACCACCGAGGGAAAGGTCGCGCCGTCGCTTACCGCGCTCATAACCAGGAACGCCGGGTGCGGAGTCCCGGAAGCTTGCCGGCTGAGCTTGACCATTTCATCGAAGCTCAGGTCTTTGGTGATTTCGGTATCGGCAGCCACCGGGCTGAGGAGCAGGGCATCGCGCGTCGCGTAGGCGCCCATGTGCGCGCCGTCCTGGGGAATCAGCGCGTGGCGCAAAACGTAATATCCCGCTTTCACCGGCTGGCCGCGAAAATCCGCGCCCGCGTTCGGAAAATGCAGCACGCCGACGATCGTGCCGGCAGTGAGTTGTCCGTAGAGAATATCGCCCAGGCCGCCCGCAGCTTGACCAAGCGCGATACCCTTGCGCAGCCACACTTCACAAAGGGGACCCTGGTCGCCGACGACGCGCGCGCCCTGCGCGTCGAGGACGTCGACCAAAGCCTTGGGAACATCCGCAGCGGCGGGAGCGGCCACCGATTCAACCTTGTAGTTGCCTTGTCCCCAGGCCGCCAGGCTGAAGAACAGAAGAGCGGAGAGGGTCAGTCGGAATGATCGCATCATGAGAAAACCTCCAGCTAGAATTATGATGCAGAAAGCAAGAAACGGGAAGTCCGTCGCTCGGCGGACTTCCCGTTTCTCGTTGCGAGGATCAAGCGAGGGACAAACTTACAGACCTTAATGTGTCATTCTGAGTCCCGATGCACGTTATCGGGACGAAGAATCCGCAGTTGCGTTGCCTTTTGAACAACTGCAGATCCTTCGCTCCGCCTTCCTGCCGCAGGCGGGCTCAGGATGACAAGCGAGGGCGCCTACCGCGCGAAGGTTGCGACGAACGCGCTGCGCTTGTCGGCGCGCCGCCAGACCGTATTCAGCCCCTGTCCGGTAAATGCTTCTTCCAGCGTGAACGCCGGCATCGCATGCGCGACCTCGGTGAGCGGCGGGTAATAGACGAACTCGTTGCCGCACAGGTGGTCGCCCGCGCAGAGAGACCGGGTCTCGATGCGCGCCAGCTTGCCGGCCACCATCTTGGCGCTAGCGTCGTGATGGGACCCGCTTACTTCCAGATTGATGGGCGCGGTTTCGACTCGCACCACGTCTGCAAGGAGCTGGCCACCCATGGATTTCGCGAATTCCGTGAGTGCCTGGCGCTGCTGGTTGTTGGCGCGCTCATCGAGAATCAACACGGACTTGGCCGGATAAGGAGTGTGGTAAGGATCGCCCAGGGTGGCGCTCGCTTTGACCACGGCCACGACACCGAGGCCGCTGACATCAACCCCTTGCCAGTTTCCGGACTTCACTTTCCAGGCTAGAATCGCCTCGTTGCCCACCAGGCCCACTTCGCCGTTGGCGACGCACGGGCCGGTGTAAACATCCGCGCTGCGAACTTCCATGTAATCGCCTTGAATGGCCGCCGTCGCCGACAACGCGGCCCCTGCCATGAGCAATAAACCCATGACCCCTGCGGTTAGAATTCTCCGCATGTTGTGTACCTCCCTTGCCTGTCTTTGGTCGCCCTTGACCAGTTCTTATGATACGCGAGAAGGGAAGCAGCATCAACCCGAAATTCTACCGCTCGTTTGGCCTGCGGATTATTCGGCGACGCTGGAGGAGCACTCCAGATGCCATGAACGGTCGGAAAGGGTTCGCCCGCGAGCCCCCGAACTGCAGCGGCGATCTGCGGTCGCCGGTCAGTGTCATTCTGAGCCCGCCGCGGCGGGCGAAGAATCAAGGCATTTGGAAATGAAAAAGATCCTTCGCTCCGCTCAGGATGACAGGGGTAGGGCTCAGGATGACAGGAAATGGCTCAGGATGACTGGAATGGGTCCAGCATGAGGTCTGAAGCAACCCCGATTTCATCAGGGCAAGTTCGGGGTGAATGCTTCCCCTGCGGACTGCGTCCTGCCCTCAGCAGACTGCCTACTGCTTTCTCAGACTGACTCAAAGCACATGCGGCTGGAGCCGCACTCCTCGTCGTTGACGATTTTGCCGTCCGGGCCGAGGATGGTTTGAGTATGGACGCACCAGAAATGGCCGCTGCGCCCGCCGGGGACGCTCGGGTCCGGCTCGACGTGGATGTACATTTCTTTCGAGCGCAGGAAGCGGCAGAGGTTCTGCACAGGGAGATTGGTGGGTTCAGCCATGGCTAAGCACCTCCTGCGGCGGCGAGGATAGCGCGCTTGACGGCCACCCGCGCCAGTTGGACTTTGTAAGCGTTCTTGGAGAGCGGCGACGCCTTGGCGACGGCGGCTTTGCCCGCCGCGTCGGCCGTGGACTCATCCACGGACTTGCCGCTGAGCGCCGCTTCCGCCTCGGCCGACGGCCAAGGCACCGGCGCCACGTGGCCAAGCACGACGCGCGCCGACTTCACCGACTTGCCGCTCAAATCTAACACGACTGCGGATGCGGCGAACGGCCAGTCGAGCGCTTCCTTGTGCCGAACTTCGTAAACCGCCATCTTCGCTCCGCCGGCGGGCGGGACGATGATATCGGTAAGGATTTCGTTCGGCTTCAGGTCGTACTCTCGCTGGTCGTTGCTGCTCGGGGTGACGAAGAACTTGTCGAGCGCAACTTCGCGCGAGCCGCCGGGTCCGAGCAAGCGGACCTTCGCGCCCAGAGCAATCAGGATGGGCGCGAAGCTGGAAGGATTGACGAAGTAAGCGGGGCCGGAATTCCCCAGGATGGCGTGATACTGATTCTCGCCCTCGGGGACGAGCGACTTGCCATTATCCTGAGCGAGCAGTCCATAACGCGCGCGGAAATACCAGCAGCGCGGCCGCTGCAGGAGGTCGCCGCCCACCGTGCCGACGCTCTGGAGTTGCTGGCTGCGCACGCCTTCCGCGGCCTGGATCAGCGCGGGGTATTGGCGTTTCACCTCAGCATGGTCGAGCAGCTCGCCCAACGTGGCCATCGAGCCGATCCTCAGGCCGGTAGCGGGCTTGTACTCGATGCCTTTCAGTTCCTTCACACCCTGCAGGCTGACCAGGCGCTTGGGGCTGGTCACGTAATCCTTCATCAGGCTGAGCAGGTCGGTGCCGCCGGCCAGGACTTCCGTCTCGCCCCATTTCGCGCCGAGCAGCTTGACCGCCCCTTCCTTGGTAGTCGGGCTTGCGTATTCGAAGGCTTCCATCAGGCCATCCCTCCTTTCGCCAGTGCCGCCAGGACTTTGTCGGGAGTAATCGGAATAGTGGGCACCCGCACGCCGATGGCGTTGGCCACGGCGTTTGAGATCGCCGCACCGGGCGAGATAACGGGCGGCTCGCCCAGGCCGATCACTCCGCGCTCGTCGTAGCCGGGGCCGGTCATCATGTGGACCACCAGCTCGCCGATGTCGCCGATGCCCGCCAGCTTGTAGAACTCCATGTTGGGGTTCACCATGCGGCCGGTCTGCGCGTCCATGATCTTTTCTTCGAAGAGCGAATAGGTGATGCCCATGATCATGGCGCCGTAGCACTGGCTTTCCGCGGTCTTCAGATCGAGAATCAGGCCGCAATCCTGCGCGGCCACAAGTTTGTTCATTTTGACGATTCCGGTTTCCGTGTCCACGGAAACGTCGGCAATCTGCACTCCGCCCACGCCGCTCGAACCGAGCGAGCAGGGGCCGGGATTCTTCCCGGTTACCTGGATCGACTTGACGCCCAGCTTCGCGCAGGCTTGCTTCCAGGCGAGGCTCTTCGAGGAATCGCCCTTGGCCTGGATTTTTCCGTCCACGGCGACCAGTTGATCGGCCGGGACACCGAGGCCGGGGGCCACGGCGGCGAAGAGTTGTTCGAGAGCATCGATCGTCCCGCGTCGCGTTGAGGCGCTGACGCCGCCCACCGTCGTGCTGCCGCCGGAAGCGCCGGAGGCGGGGAATTTGCTGTCGCCGATTTTCACCGTAATGTCTTCGATCTTCAGGCCGAACGTCTCCGCCGCCGTCAGCGCGATGATCGTGCGCGTTCCGGTGCCAAGGTCCTGGCTGCCCAGCGCCACTTCAACCGAGCCGTCAGGGTTGATGGTGACATTACAGTTGCTGTTGTGCCCGCGCCCGCCCCAAGTGTGGAGTGAGACGCCCAGGCCGCGCTTGATGTGGCCCGAGGCCTTGTCGCCGCGCGGATGCCAGAGCTTCTTCCAATCGGCCAGTTCCGACGCCTTGCGCAGCTCCTGCCGGTAAGCCTCCGCGCGGTCGCCGGTCAGGCCCGCGTTCTTGTAGAAGAATTCGACCGGATCCATCTCGAGCTTATCCGCCAGGTCATCCAGCGCGCACATCGTCAGGAAACACGCCTGCGGGTGATCGGGCGCGCGCCAAGCCCGGTTTGGCCCAGTATTCGTTGCCACCGAAATGTGGCGCGAGATTTGATTGGGAATTTCGAAGACGTAGGGAATGGGCGGCTTGCCTTTGCCGCCCGGGCCGCCAGTCGCCCAGGATTCCGATTCCCAGGCGGTGATGGTCCCGTCTTTCTTCGCGGCGACCTTGATCTTGGCGTAGTGTGACGGCCGCGCGCCGGCCATCATCAATTCCAAATCGCGCTCGACCATCAGCTTGATGGGTTTGCCCACCGTCTTCGAGAATTTGGCGCTTTCCGTGCCCCAGCGGTCGGGGCCGAACTTGCTCCCGAATCCGCCGCCCATGTAAGGAGTGAGAATCTGAACGTTGGTGGCGGGAACTCCGACGGCTTCGCCATATCCGCCCGGCAATCCCGAGACGTTTTGCGTGGACGCCCAGACCGTCAGGTTCTGAGCGTCGGGCCACTCCACCACCTGTCCGTGGGCTTCCATGCAGCAGTGGGTGATGACCGGCACGCCGTAGAAACCTTCGGAAACCACCGAGTCCGACGCGGCGAACGCCGCCGCGGCGTCACCGCTCTTTTGCTCGGCAGCGGGCTTGCCGTGGTCGCCGACCTTGCTCAAATCCTGCTCGTGCACGAGGTGAGGAAGGACTTCGTATTCGATCTTGACTCGCGCCGCGGCGTCTTTGGCGACTTCCTCGCTGGGCGCCGCGACGTAAACGATCTCGTCGCCGGCCCAATGGATTTCGCTGCCCACGCCCTGCACGATATGCACCTTGACGCCCGGCAACTTCTCCGCTTCCGAAGTGTCAATCGCCTTAACCTTGGCGTGCGCGTGGGCCGAACCGACAATCTTGGCGAAGAGCATGCCCGGGCGGTTGATGTCGTAACTGTATTTTGCCTGGCCGCTGGACTTCGCCGGGCCGTCGATGCGGTTGAAGCGCTTGCCAATCAGTTTGCGCTGGCCGGCTTCCGGCCAATCGTATTTGCAACTAGGCATGAGCTTTCCCTCCCTTCATGGCCTTGGCCGCGTCGAGGACGGCGTGGCGGATTCCCGCGTAGGTGCCGCAGCGGCAGAGATTGCCGCCCAGCCCTTTTTCGATGTCCGCCTCCGTGGGGTTCGGATGATGGTCGAGAAACGCTTTGACCGCCATGACGAATCCGGGCGTGCAGAAGCCGCACTGTTGGGCGTCGTGCTCGACGAAGGCGGCGGAAACCGGATGCAGCTTGCCGCCCGCCGAAAGGCTCTCGATGGTTTGAATGTCCTTGCCCTGCGCCTCGATGGCCAGAACGCCGCAGGCATAAACGGGCTTGCCGTCCACAATGACCGTGCAGGCGCCGCAAGCGGCCCGGTCGCAGACTTTCTTGGCGCCGGTAATGTCGAGATGATTGCGCAGCGCGTCGAGCAGCGTGACGCGCGGCTCGAGGCTGAGCTTCTTCGGCTTGCCGTTGATCCGTAATGTGACCGGCACGGCTCCCGGGCCCAGAACCGGCGTCTCGGGCGGCGGCGATGCCGCGGTCGCGACGCCATCGCCGACTAATAAGCCTCCGGAGACGGTGACTCCGGCTCCCTTCAAAAAGTCGCGCCGCGACAAAGCCTCGTTGATGACGGGCTTCCGCGGCTTCTCCTTTTTCCGGCTCATGATTCGCTCCTTAGTTTTGTCGTCTTCCGAGCGGCTGACGAAAGGGCTCGCTGTCCTGCGAGTGCTTCAGCCCTCAGTTCCAGATCCCCGAATGCCTTGGACTTCCGAAGGGCGCATTATAACACTCCCCTGCCTATGTAAAAGTACGATTTTGTTATTCATCGCAAGGTGAGGACCAGCCTGCCGGGCTGGGTTAACTGGTCTTCCCGCCCATGATTCCGGGGAAACAGGTATCCAACCAGAGCTCAAGTGTCGCGTCGTGCCAGGCGGCTCTGGCGAGATAGGGTCGGAGTTCCTTCTGATAGCGGCGACGTAGAATGTGAGGTCTGAGCGAAGCCTGCTTCGCCAGAAATTCCACGTCTTCACGATCCTTTGGGCTGTTCCGCTCCAGCTTCGAGAGCATGAGGTCATAGGGATCAGGGACGAAGAGACGGAGGTGGCGGAATCTTCCGGGAAGGAGCTCGAACAGCCGCTTTTCGTAATTCTCGGGAAGTGAGGCGACACCGACGTACTGAAGGTTCACATGATGCTTTCGGGCGAGCGGCGACCCACGGCCCGCCAGCGCTTCCAGGCGGGGCAGTTCGCTCATCGGGAATACGGCAACGACATCGACGTCGGCGGTGGGGCGGGCAAGTCCGTAGCGCACCGCCAGGACGAATCCGCCAAGACAGTGCAGCCTCACGGGCGCGGGGAGGAGCGTATCAAAATCTCGGAAGAATCGCGCCCAGGGCGGGGGGAGGTTGAGAATATGAAAACGCTCAGTCGGCATAAGGGAGATGCTCCACTCGCAAGTCGGTGAGAAGGTTCCACCGTCGCGCGGTCGCCGGGCGATGCCGCCTGAGCCATTGGCGCTCACGGGCCGTGAGTGATCGCTTTCCTAGCACATCTTCGCGAGCCAGCCGGCTGTGCAGTAACACCGCCTCAAGTTCAGCGAGAGCGCGAAGGCGGGAGTTATTTGGCGGATGGGTTCTTTCTGACACCCGGCGCGCGAGACTTCCAACGAAGCCCAAGCGGTTTTGAAGATCACAGAGCTTGGCGTTCTGCACCAGCCAATGCCGGTCCATGTCCCAGTGCTTGACCAGCAGCCATGGAAGAGCTTCCAGCACTCGCGCCTCCAACTCATCCTGGCGGAGAGCCGCAAGCAGGACCTCGGCGGGATTCCTGACGGGGCGCTTGTGGGAAAGGTAAGCGAAGCCCGGGTAGCCCAGCGCCGCCAGTTCCTCGGCCAAGGGCCTGGCCGCCTCGGTCACCTGCGCCGTTGGGTGTCCGTCGGGGAGGGGGACAAACGTCGGGGGAAGTGAAAACACGACGCGCAAGCGTCGAGCCAGGCGAGGGGTAAGTCTTCTTTTGCCGCTTTCCAGCATGGAGAAATAAGACTGCGACAGACCCAGCCGGGCGGCGGCTTGCTTTTGGCTCCACCCTCGGGCCCGCCGAACCAGCCTCAGTTGCATTGTCCTTTCCATGTGAGCACTATATCACAATATCTGTAATATTTCCCTGGCGTAAAAGTTGGGCTTTCGAGGCCTCTTCGCGCCCTAACCCACCGCGCTCCCTCCGATGAAAACCGTTGAATCATTCCCGCCGCTGTCGCATGATGGCCGGTCGCGGGAATGTGAAGTCACCGCCGTAGAATCACAGAATGGCCTCGTGGACTGAAAACCTGGTTCAAGCGCGGGCGCGGCTCGGGAAGGGGTCGCGCTTCCTGCTGCCCAGCCTGCAGTATCTCTTCAGCACGGAAGTCCACGCCTACGCGTTTTCGATTGCCGCCAACGCCTATCTCTCCTTCTTCCCGTTTTGCCTGATGCTGCTGACGGTCTGCCGGCGCTGGCTGCACTGGGAGGGCGCCTACAAGATCATCCTCGAACTGCTGCGCGTCCGCCTGCCCGCGGGGACCGAATCCGTCATACGCAACCTCGACGTGCTTGTTCAGGCCAGGCCACGTTTACAGGTCATGTCACTCCTGATGCTTTTCTTTACGACGGCGGGAGTTTTCCTGCCCCTGGAAGTGGCGCTGAATAAGGTCTGGAAGATCGAGCGCAACCGCAGCTTCCTGCGCAACCAGGCGGTTTCGTTCGCGCTGGCGGTGATGACCGGGATCCTCGCGCTCTTCTGGGTGCTGCTCGCGACCACCGCGCAGTGGTTCCTTACGTTTCTCCTCAACTGGATGCCCGCGCCGGGAGTCCTTCGCGGAGCTTCGCGCGGATTACTGGAAGTGGTTTCCATCCCCTTCGCGATTTCGATTTTCTATGCGATTTATTCGTTCCTTCCCAATGCCAAGCTGCCCACGCGCCGCGTGCTGCCGGCGGCGGCGCTGACCGGCGTGTTGACGATCGGGGCAAGTTTCATCTACGTTCTGACGCTGCCGCTGTTCCGCTTCCGCGAAGTGTACGGGCCGTTCGCCTTGTCCGTGACACTGCTCTTCTGGGCGTATGTGGGCGCGCTGATTCTGCTGTTCGGCGCGCACCTTTCGGTCCAGAGTTTCTGGGACGAGCTATTCACCCGCGACCTCACGTTGAAGAGACTTCCCAGTTCCGTCGACTCCGGAGGGCAGGAGCGCTAGATGGACCCCAAGAACGATCTCCTCGAATTGCCGCGCGCCCTGCGCAACGCCCTTGAAAAGGGCGGGCCAGAATACGACAAGCTGGTGCGCCAGACGCACTGGGGCGACGGGCCGGTCTACGTGCTCGCGGCAGGCGCTACACGGGCGACGGCCCTGGCAACGGCCTGCGCGTTCGAAACGCTGGTTGGTTTGCCCGCCATCGTTCGCGCGGCGGCGGATTTCCAGGCCTATTCGCTGTCGGTTCTGCGGCCGCGTTCGCTCCTGCTGGTCATCGAGCCCGCCCCGTCCTTGCCGGAGATCCTCGATGTGGCGCGCGCCGCCAAGTCACGCGGGGCAAGGATATTGGCGCTGACCGCGCATCCGCAAAGCGAACTGGCGAAGATTGCAGATGGCGTGTTTCAGGTCTGCACGGCGGAGGCGCCGCCCGGGAGCCTGCGGGCGGAGATTTGCCGGCACGCGATGGGTTGCTACCTGGGACTGGCCGCGGCCCGCGCCCTCAAGCGCCCGCGTGATTATTTGCGCGAACTCGAAGAGGAATTCGTGAAACTTCCCGATCACGTCGAGTGGGCGTTCACGCAGCTTTCCGACGCCGTGCGCGCCCTGGCTGCCAGGCTCGAATCGCCGCCGCGGCTTCAGGTAATCGGCGGCGGTTTCTATTTTCCCGCCGCTCTGCATTGGGCGGAAACGCTGGGGCGGTTGAAAGGAACCGCCGCGCGCGCCTGCGACGGACTGGCAGACACTTTCAGCGGTCCCACGCTTCACGCGCCCGATGAAATCGTAGTTCTGTTATCAGGTTCCCGATGCCGGGGCGGGAAAACGATGCACGCGCTGGCGGAAAGCGCCAGGCGGGCGGGAAGGGAATTCCTGGCGCTCACCGACAAGAACGACCCCGAGATCTCGCGCCGCGCATCGCTGGCGATTCTGCTTCCGGTTCTGACGGAAGAAGTGGGCGCGTTGCTCAGCCTGGCGCTGCTCGACTGGATCGCCTGCCAACGAAGCGTGCCCGCCGCCAAGCCGTGCCCCTGAGGTTGCGATACTGTCATTACCTGCGCGTTGGACGTATTCCAATTCTCGAAACGGCGATTCAGGCACCTCGCGCCGCCCCGTTTAGGAAAACGCTATTTCTTGCCATCGACACTATTGACGAGACGTGGCATTTGTGATTGAATGCCCCTATGGACATCGGAAAACGTTTAAGAGAGTTACGCGAATCCAGAGGTTTGTCTCAGGGGGACATCGAACGCCGGTCGGGCCTCCTGCGGTCTTATATCTCCCGGGTTGAGGGCGGCTATACCGCGCCTTCGCTGGCGACTCTGGAGAAATTCGCCAAGGCGCTGGAGGTTGAGCCTTACCAGCTTCTCTACAAAGGTGAAGGACGAGCGGTCGCGCTGAAAATGCCCGAACACGCGGCGCTTTCCAAACCCGCCAAGAAACTGGTGAAGCTCTTTGACAGCATGTCTAGCTCCAACCGCAAGGCGCTCATGATGCTGGCGCTGAAGCTTGGCAAAGGCTAGGTTCGCCTAAGTCGATCCTTATCCTGGGCGCTCCGCTGAGAGTTCGCGGCCTGCCGGGGTCCGAGCTTCGATTGGGTTCGTACCTTCAGCCCGCCATGCCGCCCGGAGGGGCGGCGCTGCGGAAGAGCGTGCTCGATTCGAAGCACGCGCAACGCCGGGCTGTGAGGCGGAAATGCCGGCAGTCCGGTCGGAGGCTTGGCGCGCCTGGAGGGATTCGAACCCCCGACCTTCAGCTTCGAAGGCTGCCGCTCTATCCATCTGAGCTACAGGCGCGAAATTCTAGTGTACCGCAATTCTCCCTCAGCGACTACGGCCGCAAACCCTGCGATGGCCAGGCTCTGCGGTGTCTATCGATCCCAGTCTTGGATTGGTTTCTTCGCCAGAATCAGTCGCACTTCATCCCGCCCGCGTCCGCTCTTGAGGTAGCGTTCGTGGCGAATCGCTTCCGAGAGTGTGAGGAAGGATTCCTGATGGACCAGGTCCCAAGGGCCACGATGCTTGGTCGATCGGCTCAGGTCAGAATTGTGCTCCGCAAGTCGTTTGGCTAAATTCGAGGTCAGCCCTGTGTAGAACCGACCTGTTGCCCTGCTGCGAATGACGTAAACAGAAAACATCAACGCCCTGGCGCGCCTGGAGGTCCGCCGTGGCGGAGAACCCCCGACCTTCAGCTTCGAAGGTCCGCCGAGGCGGACTCTATCCATCTGAGCTACAGGCGCGAAGTCCCAGTGTACCGCAATTCCCCCTCAGCGACTACGGCCGCATTCGCCACCCTGGCTGGGACCGGCCGCGTCTATTCCTCCGAGCTCGCGATTCGGGAGTCGTGACTCGGGACTCGGGGCTAGGGATTCGTTCTCCGAGTTTCGAATTTCCAGTTTCCAATTTCGAATTTCCAATTTCCGGTTTTCCGTGGTCATGGATCCCTTCCCCCGACTTTTTGGCCCTGTCTCCTTGACACAATGTCCGCAAACCGCCGATTTCGCGTTTGCGGGCGATTTGAGGCCCCTTCCGGGAGTTCTTAGGCTAGACGTATGGGTCGGGCCGTTTCGGGAGCTCCTCGGGCCGTTTCCGCCGCCTGGCGGGCTATCCCAAAAGGCTAGCCGGGGCTCGGGGCAGGGTGTTCTGGCTGGGGCTGCAGTTTCATCTTGTGAAGCAGCGCCCAGAGGCGGGGATCATTGCGGACAGGATCCAGGTGCCCAAAGCTCAGGACCATCATCATGTTCTGGTCGCGCTCTTCGACGGCGCGGTCGAACCATTGGAAGGCGGCGTCCAACTCTCCCAGGCCGTAGTAGACGTGGGCGATGCAGCTCGGAAGAACGTAGTGGGGCGACTGTTGAAGCTTCTCCAGGATGGCGCGCGCTTCGTCCTGACATCCGCAAACCCCCAGGGCCAGGCCGAGCCAGCCGAGAAACACTTCCGCTCCCGAGCCCAATTGGGCCGCCTTGCGGTGGCCGGCGATGGCTTGCTCCGCGAAGTCCGGCCGAACCTCCCCGCGGAGTGACGCTTCGAAGTACTTCTGCCGGTACGTAATCCCCCTGATGAAAGGCGGCCAGCACGAGGCCGGCTCCAGTTCGAGCAGGACCCGGGCTGCCTCGATGGCGCGGTCGTAGTCCCGCGCCAGGGCCCACATGATCCCGAACCAGGCGCGCGTGAGGCCGGCCAGCGGATCTAATTCCAAGGCGCACTGGAGTTCTGCAAGGGCCTCGTCCATGCGATCGTGGGGCATGAGAATTGCGAGGGCATGACGCAACCTTACGAGGGGCGATGTGGGGTTAAGCTCCAGCGCCCTGGCCATCTCGCGCTCGGCGGCCGGCCAGTTGTAGTCGAGTTGCTTGTGATATTCGGCGAGCACCGCGTGCGCTTCGGCCAGCGCGTCGTCGAGCTCGACCGCCCGGAGCGCGCAAGGGAAACCCATCGCGTACGCGTCTCTGGGGCGCACGTAACCGAGGTACCCCACCTGCGAGTAAAGGTCGGCCAGGGCAACGTATGCGAGCGCGAACTCGGGGTCGCGGTGGATGGCCTCCTCGAAGTGCTGACGGGCGCCCGCCGTTGCTTCGGGAGTCATTCGCTCCGCGAGGTACCTCCCTTGAATGTACTCGTTGTACGCGGCGAGGTTGGCGGTGGGTTTCCTCTTTCCGCGCGCCAAGGCCAGACGCCCGCGGACTTCGTGAGCGACTCCAGGAGCTTCGATATGCGCGGCGATCTCCTCGGCAATGCGGGTCCGCAGATCGAAGGCCTCGTGCAGGCCGCATTCGTACCTTCGAGCAAACAGGTGCGTCTCGTCGCCCGCCCGGACGAATTGCACGGTGATGGTGATGCGATCTCCTTCGCGCCGGACCCCGCCTTCCACCACGTAGTCAACGTTCAGCTCGCGCCCAATGCGCGCCACGTCTTTGCGGGCGCCCTTGTAACGCATGGCCGTCGTGCGCGCGATCACCCCGAGACTTTCCGGTGCCAGGGCGGCCAGTTCCGTGATGACCTCATCCGTCGCCGCGTCGCTGACGTATTCCTGGCCGGCGTCCCCGCTCAGGTTCACGAAGGGAAGCACGAGCAGCCGAGGCTTCCGGGGCGCTCCGGCTCCGGCCGCCGAAGGCAGTGACGACACATGGCCAATGAACCGGTAGCCGCGCTTGGGCAGCGTCTCGATAAAGCGCGGATGCTCGGCTGAGTCGCCCAGCACAGTGCGCAGGCGGGCAATGGCGATGTTCAGGCTGTTGTCGAAGTCCACGAAAACATCGCCGGGCCAAAGCCTCCGGCGCAGGTCTTCGCGGGTGACGACCTGCCCGGGGTGCTCCAGCAGCGAAGCCAGCACCTGGAAAGCCTGATCGCGCAGGCCCAGCCGGATACCGCGCTTGCGGATCTGGCCGGCAGGGAGATCAACCTCGAACCCGTCGAACCGAATGAGGCTGGACATAGCTCCGCGCGGCGAGGGAGGGTTGACTGCAAAGTACTCTCTCTTGGCGCAGTAGTCAAGTCCCACGAACTCACCAGCTTGCGCGGAAAGGAAAATTACAGAGTTAATAAAGCCCGCGTCTATTGCCTCTCCTGAAAAAGTCTGTTCATCATGCCGCGCGAGGTGCGGGAAGGCTTCGTAATCCAGCCCTGGCGCTGTCGCCCACGGCCGCGTTGGGGATCGAGGGAGGAGGGTCAAATGACCACAAGAAAAGCGGCTTGGTTATTGGTGTTGATTGCACTGCTCCTTTTCGTGCCGGCTTCGCTCGTCGAGGCAAGAGGAAAAGGCCCCGCCCCCGGACTGGCTTCCGGCGGGGATTCGCCGAAGGTCTGTTCGCTGGCCACGCTCGAGGGCGCTTATGGATTCTTTGAGCAGGGTACGTATGTGGGCAAGATTGGGCAGTTTCCACCGGGACCATTTCCGGTGGCGATAGCGGGGAGCATTTCTTACGACGGCGCGGGAAACCTCTCGGGCACATACACGGGGAGTTTTGGCGGTTACATCGCCTCGGCTTCTTTCACCGGTACGTATCTCGTAGATCCTGATTGCACCTACTCGGACGAGTTCAGCCCCGGGCCTGGACTGGTCCTGCACACGGCGGGGTCTATTTCCGGCGAGGGGATGTTCCAGGAAATCCACTACGTTGGCACAGATGCTGGCATCGTCATGTCCGGGACGTCCAGGAAGACACGGCCGGAAGGTTGTTCCTTGGACACTCTGAAAGGCGACTACGCTCTCTTCGGCGAAGGTACGGTCAGTCCACAGCTTTTTACCCTGCCCTCTTTTCGAGTCGCCCGCAGCGGGCTGATCAGTTTCGACGGGGCGGGGAATTTCTCCGGCGAATTAACGGCCAGCGCGAACGGACTGATCGTGCCCAACGTCACGTTTACAGGCACATACACCGTGGAGTCCGACTGCACAACGACCGCTGAAATCCACAATTCGCTCGGCCAGACGGCCCATGAGTTCGGGGCGATTTCCGGCAACGCGGCGCTCCAGGAGGTACACCTCGTCGTAACCGATCCACTCTGGGTCTTCGAGGAAGTCGCGAAGAGGCAATGACCGGGCGCCGGGCCGGGCTTGCTCCGCCCACGCGTAAGCAGCCTCGAGGAAGCAACCTCTGCGCGTAGGACGTTTGCGGCGCGGACGCTGTCCGTGTGAGTTGCGCCCAGGCACGAAGGAAAACGGTTCACGTGCGGGCTTCTGGCGCGCGCAAGCAGGATCGCGTTCGCGCGGCATCGTCCGGCTGTCTGGCCAAGGGTAGAGTTGCCCCTGCGCAGCCTCCCGCGCGGGCTATCAGCCTTGCGATGCCTCGTCCCTCGCCAGGCGAGATTGCAGCGTCCAGCAGCGAGCTAAAACGCCATCTACCGACTGGCCGGTAGGCCGCGGCCGGTCGCAACCCCTCTCCCGCCCCGGGGCATATTCGCGCAAAACGAGCTATCACGGAATTCAGCCCGCCCGCGCGGGAAAAAAGCAACTTCAAGTTGTGTTGGCTCTTTCCCTATTGCATAATCTCGCCACTCCCTGCGATCGCGCCGCACGTGGGGACGGTTTGGCTCACGCGCGGACGATTGCCCAGGGGTTCCGCTCCTGCCGGCCTCGAAGCCCGGCGGGAAAATCTGAACCAGGAGGCACGCCATGTCGGACCGCGGCGTCTTTGTCGCAGCTTCGCTCACAGTCGTCCTGATCGTTGCCGGCGCCTTTGCGTTGCCCCAGTTCTTCTTTTTCGAACTGGCCAAATCCACGATCTTCATCGCCATCGCAGTCCTGGTGTTCTTCGGCGAGGACCGATACACCTACATGCTGGGAATGGTGGCTCCTCCCGTCTGGTTTTTGGCCGACATCATCGTGGGTGGATTTTTCCAGGACTTTGAAGTCCTGGGCAGTTACCTGACGATGAAGGAGATCGGCCCGCTCGATACCCCCCTCCACGCGCTGGCTCGCCTGGCGGGCGTGCTACTTGTCATCCTCAGCTATCGCGCCTGGAACAAAGAAGTGACTGAAAAGCTTTTCGGGCGGACCTTTAGAATCTCACTGGTCGTGTCCATCATCTACGCGGTGGCACTGGCGGTCTGGTACCTGCGCGGCATCGCCGGCTGAGGGCAGGCACAGCGGAGGTCCGTGGGCGTACGGGGGGATTGGCTTCCCGTGGAGGCACCATCGCCAATCGTCGTCACCTCTCCGCCAGTCTGCTGAGCCCGCCAATCCGAAGCTCGCCTGATCGGCTGGTTCCGAGCACACAACAGAAACAGCGAGGATCACGCTCCTGCGCCCGGGGGTTTTCATAACAGTCTGATACAATGGTCTTAGGGCTTGTGCCTGCTTTTTCGCTTGCGACACGGCTGGAGTGCAGACATTTTTGGCTGAGCTCAAAGGGGAACGCATCACCATCTCATGACCGCAAGCTTGGACAAGTTCCAGAAAATCAAAATCACTTCGCGCCAGGACCATGCCCCGGATCTGTGCACCATCCGCGTCCGGCCGGAAGTACCCTTGCTCTTTCAACCCGGCCAGTACGCCACGCTCGCCTGGAAGGGTGGAGGGCGCTTCATCGAGCGGCCATATTCCATCGTTTCCAGCCCGCTGGAATCGGAGATTGAATTCTTCTTTGAGCTCGTGCCTCGGGGCGGGCTGACCCCGGCGCTGTGGAAGATGGGCGTCGGGGATGAGCTATTCATCCGGCGCGAGGCCAAAGGCCGCTTCACGTTTGATAAATCCAGCGGGCGCAAGAATCACTTTCTTGCCGCCACCGTTACGGGAGTCGCGCCGTTTGTGAGCATGGTACGCACGCTTGCCCAGGAAGCACGAGGCCGCTCCGGGGAGTACCAGGTGGTGATTCTGCACGCCGCCAGCCGCTCCTGGGAGTTGGCTTATCACGAGGAGTTGGCGGCGCTGGCCAGGAATTCCAACTGGTTCAAATACGTTCCCACCATCAGCCGGCCGTGGGAAGACACAGCGTGGAAAGGCGAAGTCGGGCGAATTGAAGACGTGCTCCGAAAATACCTCGACTCTTTTGGGCTGGACCCCTCCGACACGACGACTTACGTCTGCGGACAGCCGCAGATGGTGGAGAATTCCCGTGAGATCCTCCTGCGGCGGGGATTTCCCAAGGAATTCGTTCGCCAGGAAGTCTATTGGGTCCCCAAAAAGGCTGGAAAGTAATCAGCTCCCTGAAACCACAGAGGCTACCGCCGCCGCTGAGGTTAGTGCGGCGATGTCGGAGAACTCCCGCATCCGGTTTGCCACCATCGCTCCGAATTGCCCCTGAGTTTTGGGGAGATGAATCGTCAAACTCTCGTGCCGTCGCGTGAGCACATCGAGCCTTACGAAGGGTCCGAAATTCCGCTCGCGAACCGCAACCACATCGCCGAGCAGCGTGGCGAGAATCTTGGGTTTACGGAAGAGTCGCGGCTGAACTACCAGCAGCCTTTGCGAGGTGAGGAGCAACCAGCAGGGCCGCGGGCCGCGCGCCCGTTTCCAGCCGCTCAGGGCGCCGACAAGTTCCTCGCCTGTTTGGAGATTCGCCCCGAGGCTTTGCAGGCGGCCCGGGGGCAGGGCGAGCAGGCTCTCCCGCAACTCGCGTGGATCAGGCGTCCCGAGCAATCCCCGCAAGAGGTACTTCAGCCACGAGCCGAGAATATGGAGGTTGAACCACAAGGTCCGCAGCAGCCAGGGGCCGACCAGCGCGAAGACCACGGCGAAAATCACCACGATCCCCAGCATGAGCCACGGAGCGTATACGGAAAGGACTGTCCCTCCGGCGGCCACAACATCTTCGCCCAGGCTCAAAAGCGGGTTGGCGATTCCAGCCGTCTTCGAGGTACTCATCAGACGCACGCTCGACTTGGCGGAATGCGCGGCGGTGGCCAGCGTCGCGCCGGTCAGCATGGTGAGGACGAGGCGAGGAAGGTCGTCGGCGTTCACGGTAGCTCCGGCCGCCAGAGCCCCGGCGACCGGGCGCAACAGCGTGTGGACAAAATCCCAGGCATGATCGACGACGGGGAATTTGTCCGCCAGAATCTCGGCCACGCAGAGAACGCCAAGAACGACGATGGCCTCGTCGGAAATCAGCCACTGGAATCGCGGGTCAACGTGCACCATGCCGCTGAAGCGCGCGAAAAGCGTCAACCCAAAGAGCGGCAGGTAAGTATTGAGTCCGCTCGCCAGCGCCAGGCCCAGGGGCAAACCCATCGACATGGTCACCTCGCTATTGAGTGGATTCTGGCATTGTGCTCGGCGCAGGTCAAGGGAGGGCGGGGAAAGCAGTTGAATGTCGAAAGGCTCAAAAGTTGACAGTCGACAGTCGAAAGTCCAAAGTCCAAAGTCAAAAGGCAAACGGCGAGCATGCTTCCTAGTCCGCTTCTGAATTCCCTTCTGGCTTCTTGCTTCTGACTTCTACCTCGCCGGATCCACGTAATACGCCACTAACGTCTCCGGCCAGATGGTGACGCGGACCCGGGCGACGCGGCTGGTGGGGAAGAGTTGCTGCAACTGGCGGGCGGAGAGCAACCCCAAATCCTGCACAGTTCCCTTGGGAATATGCGTGCCGAACAGGCGGTTATATTCGCGCTGCATCGGCCGCGGCAGGAACTGAATGAAGGGTAAATGGTAGTGGCTCTCGAAGGGATACCAGTAGTTGGGTGTGGTGACGAACCAACTCTTACCGACGCGCATGACTTCCTTCGCGAACATTTCCTGGCGGCCCGCGCCGAGAATGTGCTCGATGACGGCGTTGGAAAAAACCAGGTCGAAACTTTTGTCGGGAAAGGGCAGGGAACAGCCGTCGAAAACCGCGTAAAGCGATCTGGGGTAGTAACGTCGCGCACTGGTGACTTCGCCGAATTCGTAACCGCCCGCGATGATGCGCTCCGGATACGGATACACGTCCTCCAGCGTGTAGCGGAGGAAAACTTCGCCGCTCGCTCCGATGTCGAGCACGCGGTCCTGCGGCCGAGGCCGAAACACCTGCATCAGGAGATCAAACTTCTTGGTGCGCGAGCGGCGACTCAACTCCCGCAGCGTGCGTTGGAAGAACTGGTCAGTCATAGCGAGCGCTGAAAATCAAACGTCTCGAGAATCGGCAAGAGTCTACCCCACAAAATCGAATTGTTGGAGTTATACTGCCAAGTCATTCAAGGGGGAGCCACCAGGAGCCTATGCCCACGAAAGCCATCAGCCGCGCGCGCAGCCAGGAGCTTTATGAACAGGCTTGCCAGGTTATGCCCGGCGGCGTCAACAGCTCCCTCAGGAATGTCGTCCCGCATCTCGTCTTCAAGGAAACCCGCGGCGCCATCATCGTGGACGCCGACGGCAACGAGTACATTGACTACCAGGCGGCCTTCGGCCCGCCGCTGCTCGGGCACAACCATCCCGAGGTGAACCGCCGGGTGGCCGAGGCGCTCAACGGGCCGCTGCTGCCGGGCGTGGGAACCATCGAACTGGAAATTGCCGTGGCGCGAAAGATCCAGCAGCACGTGCCCGCGGCGGAAAAGGTCTTGTTGTGTAATACCGGCTCAGAGGCCACCTACCACGCCATCCGGGTTTCGCGCGCCGTGACCGGCCGTAAGAAGCTCATCAAATTCCAGGGTTGCTATCATGGAATGCATGATTATGTGCTGAGGAACATCATCAGCCCGCCTGAAAAAGTGGGCAAGCTGGATCCGGGTTCCGCCGGCATCCTCCCGGAGGTTCTCGAACAGACGCTGGTCTGCGCCTTCAACGACCTCGACGACGTGGAACGCACGCTCAAAGCGCATCCGGGCGACGTGGCGGCGATCATCCTCGAGCCGATTCCGCACAACATCGGCTGCGTGCTTCCCAAGCCCGGATTTCTGCAGGGCCTGCGGGAATTGAGCATCACCCATGGCTGCGTCCTCATCTTCGACGAAGTCATCACCGGATTCCGGCACCACCTGGGCGGTTACCATGCGATCTGCGGGGTTACGCCGGATCTGACGACTCTCGGGAAAGCCATCGCCAACGGGTTTCCGATGGCGGCGCTGGCCGGCAAAGCCCAGATCATGGACCGCTTCAAGACTCGCACCGGCGGCGACACCTTCTTTGCCGGCACGTTCAACGGCAACGCTGTCGGTTGCGCGGCGGCCTTGGCCACGATTGAGATCCTGGAGCGCGAGCCCGTCCACGAGCACACGTTCCGCCTGGGCGAGCGGTTGCGCCGGGGGCTGCGCGAGATTCATGAGCGTCTCGGAATCCGCGCCACGGTCGCAGGTTTCGGCTCGGTCTTTCTCACCTATTTCATGGAAGGGCCGATTGAGAACTACAGCGACCTGCTGCGCAACGACGAGCGGCGGTTTGTTGACTATCGGCTCAAGCTCATCGAGCGCGGCGTCTTCAAGATGCCCATCAACCTCAAGCGCAACCACGTGAGCTACGCCCATACCGACGCGCACGTGGACCGGACGCTCCAGGCCTGCGAAGACGCGCTGAAGGAAGTTTTCAGCTCTCACGCGGAGAGCGGAGCTTGAGCGCGCTGTCTTGACTTGCGGGAATCGAACCGCATAGACTCGCGGCTTCGGAGTTCGGGGCACGCACGTAGTCCTGGATTGCCTCTGCTCACAATCTGCTTCGGTCGGGAGTTGGGTTGATGCGTCAACTGAAGTACTACTTCTGTGTTTTCCTCTTCATCGTGACTGGCTTCGCGCCCGGTGTGTCGCCGGCGGCCGAGGGCCAGAAAATCTCCCTGAACGGCGACTGGAATTTCGTTGCCGACCCGGCGGGGGCGATGAAGCTGACGGACCTGGCTTCCGTGGCGAACGCCCGCCCCACGCGCATTCCTTCGTCGTGGCAACAGCAATTCGACGACTTGCGCGACTACGCCGGCGTGGCGTGGTACTGGCGCGTGCTCAAGCTCGACGCGCGGCCCGATTCCAGACAGAGCGTCGCGCTGCTGCGCTTTGGGGCGGTGGATTATCTCGCCGATGTTTACGTGAACGGCCAGAAAGTGGGCTCGCACGAAGGCGGCTACCTGCCATTCGATTTTGATGTGAGCCAGTTGCTCATCACAGGAGACAACCAGATTGCCGTACGCGTGGTCGATCCCGGTCCGACGGCGAAGGAGGTGGAAGGGATTCGATACGCGGAGATTCCCCACGGCAAACAGAATTGGTACGTCCAGACCAGCGGGCTCTGGCAGGACGTGGAACTGGACGTGCGCCCGCGCATGCATTTCGGGTCGGTGCACATCAGTGCGGGCGCCAGCGGGAATTTCAAAATCCAGGCGTCGGTCCGCAACTTGACGGTGGATCTCCCCATCGCCGAAACGCTGCGACTGAAGGCCGAGATTCGCGACGCCGCCGGCAAGACGGTCTGGACAGGGGCCGCCGATTTGAAGCGCGGCCAGGAAAGTTACGAACTTTCCGGAGTCGTCGCAAATCCTGCGCTCTGGGACATCGGGCGGCCCTCGCTCTACACTTTGCGCGCCACTCTGCCGACCGGCGATACGCGTGAGGAGCGTTTCGGTTTCAGGACGTTCGAAACCCGAGGCGGAAAATTCCTTCTCAATGGCCGCGCCGTTTATCTTCGCGCCGCGCTCGACCAGGATTTCTACCCCGAAACGATTTACACACCGCCGTCATTGGAGTTCCTCAAAAACGAGATGGAGCAGGCGAAGTTGCTGGGGCTCAACATGCTCCGCTGCCACATCAAGGTGCCCGACCCGCGTTATCTGCAGGCCGCAGACGAAGCGGGCGTGCTGATCTGGTACGAGATTCCCAACTGGGACAAGCTCACCGAAGACTCGAAGCGGCGCGGCATGGAGACGCTGCGCGGCATGGCGGAGCGCGACTGGAACCATCCTTCGATTGTCGTCGTGAGTGTCATTAACGAGAGCTGGGGAATCGACCTGAAAGACGCGGCGCAGCGTTCGTGGCTGGATCACGCTTACCACGAGGCGAAAGCCATGGTCCCGTGGCTGGTGGTGGACAACAGCCCGTGCTGCGACAACTTCCACATGGTCACCGACATTGCGGACTTTCACCAGTACAACGCCGTTCCGGACCACGCGTCCGATTTCGACCGTTTCGTGGAAGACATGGCGCGGCGGCCCGGATGGCTTTTCAGCCGGTACAACGACTCGTCGCCGCGGGGCGACGAGCCGTTGGTGCTCTCCGAATTCGGCAACTGGGGCCTGCCGCGCTTGCCGGAGGAAAAGCCTTGGTGGTTCGCGCGGCCGTTTACGGAAGACCAGCCGGTCACCCTTCCGGCCGGTGTTGAAGAGCGCTTCAAATCGTACCAGCTTGACAAGATTTTTGGCGACTACAACGCTCTGGCGGATGCTGCCCAGTGGCATCAGTTCCGCGCGTTGAAATATGAAATCGATGCCATCCGTGCGCGGCCGGAGTTGCAGGGTTACGTCATCACGGAATTCACGGATCTGAATTGGGAAGCCAACGGGCTGCTCGACATGTGGCGCAAGCCGAAGGCTCACGCGAGCGAATTGCGCAAGCTCCAGCAGGACGATTTACTCGTGGCGCGCGCCGAGAAACGCAACCTCGTCCCGGGAGAGAAAGGGCAGGTCGACCTTTCCTTTTCACACTATGGAGCCGAAGCGCCTTCGGCCGTGCGATTGAGTTGGGAACTCGAAGGCACGGCGGTGAATGGGAATCTCGTATTTCCCGCGGTGGCGCCGGGGACCGCGGGGAGCGTTGGGAAAATCGAATTCGTCGCTCCGGAAGTCGATGCGCCGGCGCGGCGGCGTTTGATGGCGCGGCTTTCGTCAGGAGCGAAAGTGATTTCCGAGACCGCCTTGGATTTCTACATTTATCCGCGCAAGTCGCCGGATTTGCCGCCACCGGTTTCGTTTCACGATCCCGCCGGGCGGCTGCGCAGGCTGCAAATCGAGATGCGCGCGCGAAACTATCTGCAGCCCAGCGGCTCGGAGACCTTCCCGGTCTTGGTTACCTCCGTATTCGATGACGAAGTCAAAAACCAGCTTCGGTCGGGCGGGCGGGTGATTCTGCTGCCCTCGGACAAACAAACCATCGCTCCGGGAATCGAAATTGTGCCGCGCGCCGGGTCGTTTCTGGATGGCAACTGGATCTCGAGCTATCTCTGGATCCGCAAGGCCCAGGAGCCCTTCAAAGCCATCGGCTTCGAGACGCTGCCGGGCTTCGAGATTCAATCCGTGTCCCCCAACACCGTGGTCCAGGGGCTGAAGCCCGAGGCGTTCGGCGATGTGCTCTCGGGAATTTTTTATGGTTGGGTTCACTCGAACGTCGCCACGCTCATTCAGGCGAAGGCTGGAACAGGGAAGCTGGTGATTTGTACTTTTTCGCTCGGCACGACTTACGGCAGCGATCCGTACGCAACGTATTTGCTTGATGCGCTGGTGCGGTACATCGTTGCGGGGTCCGCGCCGACGATAGAAATTCCGCTTTAAGATGAGATCACTTTCCTGCGTTTTTCACAGGGAACTGACAACTGGCCACCGGGACCTTCATTCTTCGCGGACGATCACATAGCGGGCGAGCGCTCCCTGCCACTCCCTGAGTGAGTGGGGAAAATCCTTCCGGTTGAAGAGAATGGGCGCCCGTAGAGGGGAATTCGGATTCAGTGCTGCGTTCCGGCGGGTCCTTCCAGCCGGCGCAAATCCCGGTCGATCTTGTCTTGCAAGCCGGTCTGCCGTTGTGCGATGGCCAGTTCGCGCGCCTGCCGCATGTACCGCAAGGCGTTCTCTCGATCGCCCGAGCGCGCGTAGGCGGCGCCCAGAGCGTAAGCGTATGTCGGTTGGCTCGCCTGGTCCTTGGTATCGACCGCCTTCGCAAGCTCCTCGATCCCTTCTTTGAATTTCCGCTGGTTAATGAGTATTCGTCCCAGGTTGAAATGCGCCTGCGGGAAATCGGGCTTGGCGGCGATGGCGCTGCGAAACTCCGTCACCGCTTGCTCAAGCTTACCCTCCCGCTGAAGAATGTCGCCAAGATTGAGGTGTGCGCCGGCGTGCTGAGGGTCGGTTTTGAGCGCACTTCGAAAGGCTTCTTCGGCCTGCTGGTATTTGCCCTGGTTAAGGAGCAATACTCCGTAGTTGAAATGACTCTCCACCGAGTTGGGATCCAGCCGGAGTGCGGCCCGGTAGTGTTCTTCTGCCTTGTCGAACTGACCAAGGCGGCCATAAATGGAGATCAGGTTGATATGCCCCCAAATCTGTTGCGGGTCAATGGCGAGCGCCTGTTCGTGGTTGGCTGCGGCCTGTTCCAGCTTTCCTTGGCGGGCGAATTCGATTCCCAAACCAATGAGAGTCGCAGGGCTGGTGAAAAGCTCATTTAATTCGGCTTGATAGCGGTCACCCGCGCCGGCGATGTCGAACCGGTGTTCTTCGTAGAGAGCTGCTTCCTGACGCGCCTCCTCGGGCTTGCCGAGCCGCCGGTAGATCAGGGCCAGTGCATAGTGCGCGGCCCCAAAATTGGGGAAGAGTTCGCAAGCCTTGCGCAGCGCCTCGAGGGCGGCCGGCGTATCTTTGGCCGCGGAAAGCACCCGTCCCAATCCGTAATATGCCTGAGCGCTGTCAGGGTGACGGCGGACCACCGACTCGAGCCACCCGCGCGCTCCCTCAATGTCGCCCGAAGCCAGAAGGGAGTCGCCCAATTTCAATTGCGCGGGCAGGTTCCCGGGATCGAGCTTCAGGGCATCGCGAAAAGTGCGCACGGCTGCCGCATGTTCCCCTTGGGCAGCCTGAACGGAGCCCAGATAGTAGGCCCACCGGAACGACTTGGGGTCAAGCGCGCGGGCGCGCAGGTAGCAAATCTCCGCTCGGTGGTCGTTGGACTGATACGCGTGCAGGATCATTCCCAGCTTTCCCACTGCGACCGGATCGTGGGGATGATCGACCGCGCCGGCAAAAGCCTCTCGGACTTTCTCGCGAACGGACGATGGAAAACTGTCAGGAACGACGGACGGCAGTTCCGGCAATTCTGGCAGGGCGGCGCGCTCCACCTGTCCCGCCGCTGCGGCAGTACTGGTCAGCAGTAACATGGCGGTCCGGATCAGCTTCCCCCGCCGGAATCTGTCCTCGTAAGCCATTCCAATGTGCTTTACTGTACCATCGACGGGAAACCGTGTCTCGCCTTCAGACGCATACCTGGGGCCCTGACCCCGTCCATGCGGTTAGCTTGTGAATCAATCTGAGTTTCAAGATCGAAACCCGGAACGAGGCGAACTGGGCAGAGGATATGGGTGGTCTCTGCGCGGGCGGACCCATGCTCGGAGTTTCATCACACGAACCGAAGGTTTCTGGTCGGGGCGCCCGGATTTGAACCGGGGACCTCTTGCGCCCAAGGCAAGCGCGCTACC